>NZ_JACVMU010000013.1 GCF_014529985.1 Leucobacter sp. cx-42 | reverse complement strand
CAAAAAGCACCCATCCACCGGAATAAGGCAGACAAGATGCGAGTTTGACCTGACAAATAGAAACACTGACAAAAAATTTGTCACTGAATTATTCATCCAAAAAAGGAATCTCCAACACAAACCAAACGATTCATGCCGGGGATAAAAATTGGCATTTGACAATCAAGTGCACACTATTGAGTTCTCAAGGACCAGACACTCCCCGTACCGACCAAACCAATGGCCCTCCGAAAAGCAGTCCAACAACCAAAACCCGTAGATTTCGGTTAACCGCAAGCGAATCAACCAGGCCAGCGATGCTGCCCGGCTGCGTTGCGGCGACAAGGGATTACATTACGCCGATCCCCACTCAGACGCAAACCGAGACCAAAACACGGGCGTGTTCCGCCTCACGCACTCACCCTTCGTCAATCGCGCGTTCGAGACGTTCAAGCTTTCCGTCGAGTTCGCCCTCAAACCCGGGGCGGATGTCTGCCTTGATCACCAGCGAGACTCGCGCACCAAATGGCATCACTGCCTCGGTTGCACGCTTCACAACGTCGAAGCACTCATCCCAGGTACCCTCAATCTCCGTAAACATGGAAGAGGTGCGGTGCGGCAGCCCTGAATCACGCACCACGCGCACTGCCTGTGCAACTGCCGGCGATACCGACCCGTCAGCGAGGCCTGCTGGCCCACCGCTTGGTGCTACGGAGAACGCAACGATCATGTTTTCACCTTTCAAGACTGTGAGCGCGAGGCTCGTGTTACTCCTGCCACCATAGCGACGCAGGTCTGACTATGCCTGCGTCGCTACATCCTGGCGAATACAGCATTCGCGGGCGCATCCACTGCCCACCCAGACAAGCTGTACCTCTGAGCTGGGTTGTGCCACCTCGGCGGATCCGCCTTTTCAGCCTGTTACTGAGCCGCAACCATGTCAGCTTCTGGCTCTGTCGATGTTGCCGAGTTAAAGAACAGTCGGTCAACGATCAAGCCGCCGCCAACGCCAGCAAGTAGCGGTAGCACTGTGACATTTTCAACCACAAGAATGAGCAGCAGGAATGCCGCAAGTGGCTTACGCCAGCCAACCGTCACCGTGGCGGCCATGGCTGCAAGCACTGCAGCAGCCGGATCCGCCTCGGGCAACAGCACAGCGCAGGCCGCACCAGCAGCAGCGCCAATGAAGATCAGCGGGAAGATCTCTCCGCCGCGCCAGCCAGCGCCCAAGCAGATGAGCAAGGCAGCGAGTTTGGCGAGCGCAATCACCCAGAGGAAACCGCCCTCACCTTCGGCGAACAGTTCGTTCACCACGCCAAGGTCGTGATGTCCAGAGAAGCGCACCAGTGGCAGCAGCGCGGCGAGCCCAGCAAATAGCAGTGTTCCGACAACCGTCAGGAGCCATGGGCGGCGCACAGCCGATGTGAACGCTTCCAACCTGCTGTGGAGAACCCGGAAAGCGGCACCGAATACTGCACCCACCAATACCGGCACCAGGATGAGCCATCCCACACCGTCTGTTGCCTCCGGCAAAGGAACACGCGTGACGCCCTCGCCACCAAAGACGTTACGCGCAACAAAAATGAAGACGAAGAAGCCCGATACGCCCGCGATAAACGCGGAAAGTTTGCTCGGTGTGAGCAGATCTCCTTCCAATGCTGCTGCCGCTGGAGGCGAACCGTAGAGGCCGCCCAACGATCCTGCGGCGCTCGCTTCTGAGATCGCCCTCACCTGCGCTTCGTCGCGTGCAATCAGACGGGAGACGATCGAGGAGCACTGCGCAACCACAGCAAGCAGTCCGGCCTCTGGACCGATCGCGCCACCGAACGCGACCGAAACGATCGCAACCAATGCGGTCACAGTGATGGTTCGGCGCGATTGCAACCACGGATGACGAGTATCGCGGATCAGCTCATCAACAGTCTCTGTGGGCGAAAATCGTGCGAGCACCAGCAGCAACGCACCACCCGCCAAGATCGTGAGCACGATCCGCAGCGGCCCAACGGGAGCAGTACCCCAGATGACGTGCTGTAGCCACATCATTCCCTGGAAGGTGAGGATCGTAATCAGCCCAGCAAATCCGCCCATACCGACGGCTGTCACGACGGGACGAACCCGCGCCCGAAGTCGTGTCCAGACCGTGGGCTTCGGCTGCGGTGTTGCAGCGGTCATTCTGCAATCCCGTCAGGTTTGGTCTGCACAGTCGGCTGGCCACTCACTGGTTCCGGCGTGATTTCAGACGTCGGCACCGGTGCTTCCGCATGTGTATCGGCAGGGTCGGACTTCTTCACCGCCAAGTCACTTGCAGCAAATGTGTCACGCGCCGAAAGCGATTCACTCGACACATGCGGTTCGGGCGATTCAGGGGTGGCACTCGGTGCCTCCTGATCCGCCGGTTCCGCCACTTGTGGCTCCGAACCCTCGTGCTGACGTTGTGCGATGCGCGAGAGTTCGACACCCACAAGTCCGACAAAGAGCAGGTCAAAGAAGAAAATACATGACACGATGACACGGGCAAGCTGCCCCACAGCATGGATGTCGCCGTAGCCTGTCGTGGTCATTGTGGTGAGGGTGAAGTACAGCGCGTCGATGCGCGTTTCGATCCCAGAGAACTGGCCTGGGAGCTCAGTAGCTACGGTGTAGATTCCGAGCGCACACACCACTGCCACGATGAGGAGCAACGCCAGCAGGCGAAAGAGATTACCGCTTCGTCGGAACATCCTCACGACGACTCCAGTGAGGAGCAGCGAGGAGCCGATCGCTAGTGCGATCAACCACCAAGCTGTTCCTACGTCATCGTCGTGTGTTGCGAGGGGGACGGTCGCGAAGAACGTGCCCAGGGCGATAACCAACCCGGCGGTGCTGAGGGTATCGCTGGCGACCCCTGCCTGCTGGCGCGTTGGCCTCTGTTGCTTACTCACCCCACCATGTTTTCATGTTTGAGGCCTGCCGTCATCGGGTCAGTCGGCAGTGGTCGGGATCGGACCGGTCTTCGTCGGACGCGGCTTGAACGCGAGCGTGACCACCGCGCCAACGAGGATGACGACCGCGGGAAGAATCATCGACTCTGCCATGGCGCGGGCGAAGCCCTCGCGCGCGATCTCGGGAAGCGCTTCGACGTGCGCGCCGGTTCCGCTGGCGGCCGCGTCTGCACCGAGGTGCGCAGCGAGGCGCGAGGACATCAGTACCGCCATTGCGGCCGAGCCAAGCACCGCACCGATCTGGCGGGTGGTGTTGTAGACGCCCGATCCGGCGCCGGCGAGCTGCGGCTTCAGGCTGAACGTCGTGATGGCCGCGAGCGGACCCCACATGATCGCGTTCGCGAGGCCGAGCACGGCGCTTGGGACGAGGAGGAGCCAGATGGACGCATCCGGGGTGAGCCAGAGCATGTAGAGGCCGAGGCCGACCGCAACGAGCAGCAGCGCAATCGGTGCGAGGCGGCGCGGATCATGGTTGTCAATGTAGCTGCCGACGGGCTTTGCCAGCGCAGCAGACAGCACGGCCATCGGCACAAGCATGAGGGCCGACTGGGTAGGGGTGAGTCCGCGGACGAGCTGGTAGTAGAACATCAGCGGCAAACTCATACCGGTCACGGTGAAGCCGACGGTGGTGATCGCGAGCGAGCCGACCGAGAAGTTGCGGTCGCGGAACAGCTCAAGCGGAAGCAGCGGCTCCCCCTTCTGCACCTTCTGCCACCAGACGAAGATCGCAAGCACCACAACCCCGGCGATGATGACGCCCCAGACAGAGATCGGACCCCAGATCTGGCCCCAGTCGAAGGACTCACCCTCCTGCACGCCGAAGACGACCAGGAAGAGGCCAACCGCACTCAGCACCACACCCAGCCAGTCAAAGCGGCGCTGGTGCTTCTCAAGCACCGGCACGTTGCGCATCGCGAGATAGAACGCGATCACACCAACGGGGACGTTGATGAAGAAGATCCACTCCCAACCCGCAGCATCGAGCAGGAAGCCACCGAGGATCGGGCCGACGAGCGTCGCAACGCCAGCAGTGATGCCCCAGACCGCCATTGCTGCACCGCGCTCACGCGGCGCGAAGATGCGGGTGATGACCGCCATCGTCTGAGGTGTCATGAGCGCTGCACCGAGGCCCTGGAAAACACGAGCGATGATCAGGAGCTCGATCGAGGGCGCGAGACCGCACGCAAGCGATGCGAGCGTGAAGAGCGTCAGGCCAATGAGATAGACGCGGCGCGGGCCGAAGCGGTCGCCGAGGCGGCCAGTAATAAGCAGCGGCACCGCGTACGCGAGCAGGTACGCACTCGTCGCCCACAGGGTGAGCGTCATTGTTGTCTCGAGACCAGCCATGATCGTCGGGTTCGCGACCGACACGATCGTGGTGTCTACCAAGATCATGAAGAAGCCGAGAACGAGCGACCAGAGTGCTGGCCATGGGCGTATTGCGTTACCGCGGGAATCCAAAGTCACCGAGCAATAGTACGCGCGATTGCTGGAAGGTGGGGCATGAATTTGGCTGCGCTGCACACAAATAGAGAAGGCCCCCGCACCGCGAACGGCGAGGGGGCCTTCTCACAAGCAAGTGAAATTACTTCACAGCAGCCTTGAGCTTCGAGCCAACCGAAACCTTGACGCGCTTGCCAGCGGGGATCTCGATGGTCTCGCCGGTGCGGGGGTTACGTCCGGTGCGAGCAGCGGTGGTCGCAGTCTCGAACGAAATCCAACCGGGGATCGAAACCTTCTCGCCTGCAGCGACGGTCTCCGAGACAGCCGAGAAGAGGCCATCGAGGACGCTCGAAACTGCAGCCTGGCTCTGGCCAGTCTCAGCAGCGATCTTTGCGACGAGCTCGGTCTTGTTGAGTGCCATGTTGTGTCCTTCCAGGGCCTAACCCGAAGAGTTGGCCACTGTTTGAGGTTAAAGAGACCTCTTCGCCGAGAATCGCGAAGGGTCCGATCATGTGATCGCGTACGAATCTACCTCAGTTTGGCGTGATTTCGCGGGTTTCGATAAGAATTTTTCCTCTTTCCAGGCGTTTTTTCGTCGATTTTTCGCCGACAGCGTTCGAAAACACTCAGATGCGAGTAAATAGCTGGTCAAACGCCGGTCCCGTGCCCGGCTGCTCGACCCACGCCGCGACCTCCTCGAAACAGGCACTTTCTGCCGAAATCACCCCTTTCATGCGCATGAAAGACCCCTTTTCGGCAGAAAGCCCCGGTTTCGCGGGGTTGGCTGGACCGGCCGGGTCGGCGCGGTCGGCGCGGGCTGACCCGGCCGCCCGGGGCAAGCGCTCGGCCGGAAAACAAAAGGTGGGTGCGGCCCCGAAGGACCACACCCACCTTTTCAGCGTAAAGCTAGGGAATTACCAAGACGACTTGGTGATACCCGGAAGCTCACCGCGGTGAGCCATATCGCGGAAGCGAACACGGCTGATGCCGTACTTCGACAGAACGCCACGGGGGCGGCCGTCGATGACGTCGCGGTTGCGAACGCGTACCGGCGAAGCGTTACGGGGAAGCTTCTGCAGGCCTACGCGAGCAGCCTCACGGCTCTCATCGGTGCCGTTGGGATCGATGAGGGCAGCCTTGAGCTCGAGACGCTTTGCAGCGTAGCGCTCAACGATAGCCTGACGCTGCTTGTTCTTTGCAATCATGCTCTTCTTAGCCATGTTTAGCGCTCCTCTCGGAATTCAACGTGCTTACGGATAACCGGATCGTACTTCTTGAGCACGAGGCGGTCAGGGGTGTTACGACGGTTCTTCTTGGTCACGTAAGTGAAACCAGTGCCTGCCGTCGAACGGAGCTTGATGATCGGACGTACGTCCTTGTCCTTAGCCATTAGAACTTCACCCCACGCTTCTTCAGATCAGCAACAACTGCCTCGATGCCACGAGCGTCGATCACCTTGATGCCCTTGACCGAGAGGGTCAGGGTCACCTTGCGGCCGAGCGAAGGCACGAAGTAGGTCTTCTTCTGGATGTTCGGATCGAACCGACGCTTGGTGCGACGGTGCGAGTGCGAAATGTTGTGACCAAAGCCGGGAACGGCGCCGGTCACCTGGCACACTGCTGCCATGATGATTTCCTCTCTACCGTGAGACCGGACGGTCTCACCCAAGATTGCTTGTCTGCAGAACCCGAACTGCACTCGCGCACGTTGCCAGGTTCCACGGTCCGTTTACTGGAACTGCAAACGGCCAGTGGCCTACTTTACGGCAATCCCGGGCGATTCACAAATTGGATTCGCGCGGAATCGTGACTGGGAATGTGAGGCGGATCCGCGCCCCCGACACGGTTGTCAGCCGTGCGGTTTACCATGGGTACCGTGAGCGAGCCCAAGATTCTGCTGTATTACGCATTTGCCCCCATCGCCGACCCCGAAGCTGTCCGTCTGTGGCAGACGGAGCTGTGTCGGTCGCTCGGCCTGCGCGGCCGCATCATTATTTCGAAGCACGGCATCAACGGCACCGTCGGTGGCGAGCTTGATGCGTGCAAGCAGTACATTCGCCGTACACGCGAGTTCGGGCCGTTCAACGGCCTCGAGGTGAAGTGGAGCGAGGGCACTGGCTTCGAGCCGGCAGAGCCCGAGATGCTGCACGGCAAGGACCGCCGTGCACCGTGGCGCCGCATCGTAGATTTCCCGAAGCTCAGTGTGAAGGCACGTGACGAGCTCGTGGCATTCGGCATTCCCGAAGAGACCGTCGTTGACGCGGCTGGCGTTGTTGGCGGCGGCGAGCACCTCTCCCCCGCTGGCGTGAACGAGCTCGTTGCCGAGCGCGGCGATGACGTCGTGTTCTTCGACGGCCGTAACGCGTGGGAGGCCGAGGTCGGCAAGTTCAAGGGCGCGATCGTCCCTGACGTGCGCACGACCCACGACTTCATTCAGCAGATCGAGAGCGGCGACTTCGATCACATCAAGGATCGTCCGGTCGTCACCTACTGCACCGGCGGCATTCGCTGCGAGATCCTCTCGGTTGCGATGAAGAACCGCGGTTTCAGCGAGGTCTACCAAATCGACGGTGGCATCGTGAAGTACGGTGAGGCATTCGGCAACGACGGCCTGTGGGAAGGCTCGCTCGCGGTCTTCGACGGCCGCGAGGTCATGGACTTCGCGCCTGGCGCTGAGGTCATCGGCCGCTGCCGCGTCTGCGAGGCGCCCTCGAACCGCGTCTCCGATTGCACGCTGGCAAGCTGCAAGACCCGCTTCGTCATCTGCGACGAGCACGCTGGCGTCGGCTGCGCGGCGCACGCCGAGGCTGCGGCAGGAGCTGGCGCACTGGCGTAAGCGGCTCACACCCGCACACACGAACAGGGGCGCGGATCACCAGGTGTTGGTGATCCGCGCCCCTTGTGCTGTCTGCCCTACTTCTTGTGTGCTGCGCGTGCGCGCATGACTCCGAAGGCGGTGAGCACGAGCCCGCCGAGGCCCCACACGACAAGGAGGAAGGCGGCGAGGCCCGCTCCCCCGGTGCCTGCGGCGACGGCCTGGAACCCGCTGAACGCTGCGCCGATCGGGCTCGCGTCACCAACGGCTGCGAGGCCGGCCGGGACAGTCGAGACGATGCCGACGACGAATCCGACGACGAGGAGCGCGAAGGCGAGGAAGCGACCGAATCCGCCGAGCAGTGCCGAGAGGCCCTGCACGATGAGCGCGAACGCGACGCCAGCCAGCACGGCGAGGCAGAAGAACGCCGCGCCCTGCGCGAAGTCGTACTGCAGCGCGGCCGGGAGCACGATGCCGGCGATAACGCCCTGTGCGGCACCGATTGCGGCTGCCGGACCGGCGGATCGGAGGGTGATCCAGCCGATTCCGCGAGCTGCGTCGCGCGTGCGGCTCCACAGCGGTGCCAGCACGAGGAAGCTTGCGAGCGCACCGGCCCAGAGCGCGATGCCAGCGAAGAACGGCAGGCCAGCGCCAGAGAAGATCTCATCGCTGCCACCCTCGGCCTTCACCGGGGTCACGGCGGTCTTCGCGAGGTTCTCGGCCTGGTCGTCCGTGTAGTTCGGGATGCCGTCAGCTGCCTCGCGCAGGCCGCTCGCAAGCTCACGAGTGCCCTTCGCAGAAGCGTCACTGCCCTCAGCGAGCTTGGTCACACCGGTCGCGAGCTCATTCGTGCCAGACGCGAGTTCGTTCGTGCCGGAGGCGAGGGCGGAGGCGCCTTCGGAGAGTCCGCCGACGCCGGCCGAGAGCTGCTCAGCGCCCTGCGTGAGCTGCTCTGAGCCTGCGGCGAGCGCGGAGGCGCCGTCTGCAATACCGGGGAGTGCGCCCGCGTACTGCTGCGCGCCACCGGCAACCAAATAGCTGCCCTCGGTCAAGCTATCGATGCCCCCGAGTGCCTTGTCGAGGCTCCCGTCCTCAATTGCTGTGATCGCCGCGCTCAAGGCAGCGACCAGCTGATCCTTGTCCACCTCAGGAGGCAGCGGAATCAAGCCAGCGTTAATTGCGTTCAGCGTCGCACGAAGCGTTTCTACGTTGCCCTCGAGACCTGCAAACAGTTGTGCCAGCGGATCTCGGACGGCGGTCAAGGTGTCGCCCACACCGGTTGCGTAGTCATTCACGCCGTTGAGGTAGGTCACCATGCCGGGGTTGTCCCCGCCGTTGCCTCTCACCAGTGTCTGCACCCCAGCCGCGTACCCGTTCAGGCCGGGGTTCGCCGCGGTGCCATCGCCAGAGGTGAACGTCCGCATGCCCTGCGCGAGGCCGGTCGCACCGGTCGCGAGCTGCGCGGTGCCGTCAGCGAGCTCACCAGCACCGCTTGCGAGCTCGGTCGTGCCAGCGGCCAGCTCGGTCGTACCGTCAGCGACGCCCTTCACGCCCGTGGCGAGCTGGGTGTTGCCGTCTGCAAGCTTCTTTGCGCCGTCTGCTGCACCGCCGATGCCCTTGTTGAGTTCGGTCATGCCGCCGAAGAGCGCGCTCACCGACTGCGTACCGAGCTGCTCGTTGAGCACGCGCGTTGCCGTCTGCGTCACGATGCCCGAGAGCGCTGTGTCGATGAGGCGACCGCGGTCGCTTTCGGTGATGTCGATCCGCGCCTGACGTACCTCGTCTGCGTCCCCAGACATCGAGGTTGCCGCGGCAGAGAACGTCTCGGGGATCGTCACGATCGTGGCGTACTTGCCGTCCTTCAGGCCGGCTTCGGCTTCTGCTTCGTCAGTGAGGATCCAGGTGAAGTTCGCCTGCTCACTCGCCTGCTTCGGGCCGCCGATGAGTTCGCCAGCGAGCACTCGGCCGAGCGGCACAAGCTGGCCGTCGAGCTCAACGGGCTCGTCAAGGTTCACGACCGCCGCAGTGACATCCTGCAGTCGCTCGGTGGGGTTCCAGAGACCCCAGATGAAGAGACCGGCGATCACGAACGGCACGAGCACCAGTCCGAGGATCGTGGTCGCGTTCACCGGCTTGCGCCCGCGCAGTCGTGGCAGCGTCGCACTGGTGGTGTTCTGCGTGCTGGTCATCGGGTGACTCCCTCAGTGGACTGGGTCAGAAAAACAATTTCGGTGCCTGTGGGCAACGCTTGCGCCGCGTCTTCGGCAGAACCGATCACGATGAAGATCGGGGCGCTTCCCGCATTGGCGTCGATGAGACCGGCGCCAAGCGCGGATCGCAGGTCGCGCTGCTCGTCGAGCGAGAGCCCGACGACCGCGGAGTCGCTGAGGTCGAGCACGAGCACCGTCGGGCGGTCGCTGAGCGCGGCGCGCACCGTTCCCTGTGTTGCCCAGGCGGATCGGGTCCGCAGCGAGCTTGCACGTTCCGGCATGAGCAGACCGTCAACCTTGAGCGTGCCGAAGCGCACCGCGCGACGACCCGTGCACGCTTCGGCGAGCGCAAGCGCGTTCGGATCGGCCGGTGAGAGCACGAGTGCTTGCCCGGGGGCGACGCGCAGGTGATCGATCCGCGACCCACCCTCGAGACGGAGATCTTCAGCTGCGATTGCGGCGTCAGGCTGGTCATCCGGCCACGCCTCGTGCTTGATCTCGCGAGCAAGGCCCTCACCCTCGACATCGAACGAGGGCAGCACCTTCGCGAGCCACTTCGGCATGCGCCACGCACGATCGCCGAGCAACGCAAGCACCGCGGGAACGAGCGTCATGCGCACGACGAACGCATCGACCGCGACGCCGACCGCGAGGCCGAGCGCAATGACCTTGATCGACGGATCGCCCTCGGGCACGAAGGCCGCAAAGACCGCAAACATGATGAGTGCGGCGGCCGTGACGACCTTGGCGCTGCCGGCGAATCCGCGCTTGATGGCAGACTGCGCATCGGCACCGTGCACGTACTCCTCACGGATACGGGCGACGAGGAACACCTCGTAATCCATCGCGAGACCGAACAGCACGCCCATGAGGATGATCGGCATGAAGCTGAGGACCGGGCCGGTGGACGGGACATTGAGCAGGTCAGCGAACCAACCCCACTGGAACACCGCCACAACCGCACCGAAGCTCGCGCCGACCGACAGTACGAAGCCGAGGGTCGCCTTGATCGGCACCCACACCGAGCGGAACACCATTGCGAGCAGCACGAGTGAGAGGCCAACCACGAGGATGCCGAACGGCAGCAGCGCGAGCATGAGCTTCTCAGAAACATCGATCGCGACGGCGGTGAAGCCCGTCACCGCGAAGCTCACGTCATACTTCTCGACCCAGTCGTCGTGCTTGTCACGCAGGTCGTGCACGAGCTGCGTCGTGCTCTCTGCGTGCGGGCCTTCCTCGGGAACGATCTGGATGATCGCGGTGTCTGCGCCCTGGTTCGGGGTCGCGAGCGGCACGTCTGCGACGCCAGGCATCGCGAGCAGCTCTTCCTTGATGTCATCCATGAGCCCGAGCGGATCGGTGCTCGTGATGATCGAGCCTGTGAGCAACAGTGGACCGTTGCTGCCATCACCGAAGTGCTCGCCCGTCAGCTCGTAGGTCACGCGAGCGGGATCGTCAGCTTCGAGCGACGTAGCGGTGGGGAGCGCGAGGCGCAGATCCGCCGCCGGAATCGTCGCAACACCCAGCACCGCAAGCACGGCCACGATCGTCAGGATCGGGCGCCGCGTAGCGCCGCGCACCCAGCCAGCGAAGAAGCGATCGGCGCGGGTCAGCTTCGGCTCGGGCGGGCCAGCGGGGCCGGCCTCAGCGAGCGCCTTGCGCTGCTTCTTGGGGAGGATCTTCGTCCCCGCCATCGCGAGGATCGCGGGTGTGAGCGTCACCGAGATCGCGACGGCAATCGCCACAGCAACCGCAGCTGCGACACCGAGCGCGGTGAGGAACGGAATGCCAGCGACCGACAGGCCGACAAGCGCGATGATGACGGTGAGGCCAGCGAATACAACGGCAGAGCCAGAGGTGGCCGTCGCGCGCGCAATCGATTCCCCGACGGGAAGGCCAGCGCGCAACTGCTCCTGGTGTCTACTGACAATGAATAGCGTGTAGTCGATACCGACGGCGAGACCGAGCATGAGCGCGAGCATCGGGGTGGTCGAGGTGAGTTCGACGAATGCGGTGACGAAGAACACGCCAGCGACCGAAATACCGACGCCGAGCATCGCAATGATGAGCGGCATGCCGGCCGCGATGAGCGAGCCAAGTGTGAGGATCAGCACGATGAACGCGATGACGACGCCGACTGCTTCTGAGGCGGTAACGCCTGGCACCGCGGCTGAGAAGATCTCACCGCCGTACGAGACCTCGGCTCCCTTGGGCAACGCCTCACGGATATCTTCCGTCACCTGTTCGATGCCGGCCACCGTTTCATCAGCGACCGTCGACATATCTGCCTCGATCTGCACTGTGAGCAACGCTGCCTGGCCATCGTCAGACAGGCCGCTACTCATCAGCTCAGAGAACGGCGTTTGCACGCCGCTGACATCGCGGATCGATTCAAGCTCAGCCGTCGCGTCGACGATCACGTCGCGGTACGGCTCATCTTCGACCGACTTGCCCTCTGGCGCGACCACGATGATCGTCGCGCTCGTGCCACTGACTTCGGGGAAGGTGTGGCTCAGCGACGTGATCGCGTCCTGCGACTCGGTGCCTGGAATCGCAATCGGTCCATTGGCGCCCTTGCCGAAGACCGCGGCACCCGCACCCAAGAGGAGCAGGAGGGCGATCCAGATGGCAAGCACGAGCGCTTTGTACCGGCTGGCCCAGCGGCCAAGCGCGTAGAGAGCTGTCGACATTCTGACCTTTCGGTACGGCCGATACAGTTGTGCATCGACTATTCGATACATAAGTGTATCCGTTTCGATACACTGGTGTATCCGACTATTCTCAGGAACCTCCGAGTGCGGAAGAGATGGGAGAATGGTGCAAATGCTCTCCGAGATACCCGACACCACACACCTCACCGAAGCTGTGCCAAGCGCACGCCGACAGGAGACGCGCGCACGCCTGCTCGATGCCGCGTTCGAGGTGTTCACCGAGACCGGGTTCCAGGCCGCATCCGTTGAACTCATTACGAGTCGCGCCGGTTTTACGCGCGGTGCGTTCTACTCAAACTTCTCGAGCAAAGAAGAATTGTTCGTCGAACTCTTCAACCGCGCATACGCGCAGCGCGCAGCAGATCTGCGCATTCGCACCACCGAACTCATGCCACATCTTGCCGAGCAAGCGTGCCCCATCAGCACCGAAGAAGCGGCCGCCTACGTCGCAGATTTCTTCTTCGAAACCGGTGATGAGGCAAAGTGGTTCGCACTTGAGACCGAATTTTTACTCCTCGCAATGCGCGAACCGAGCGAATCTCTCCACTTCACTGACTTCGTGAGCAAGTTCCGCGCCGAGCTCGCCGACCTCGTTGACGAGATTCTGCACGTTGCTGGCCGACGCTTCTCACTGCCAAGCGAGAACGCAATGATCGTGCTTGGGTCGGTCTACGAACGCTCGTTCCGCATCTCAGCAATCGGCGGCTATGACGCCCCCGAGGGACTCAGCGAACTCGGCGATCGGATTGCAGAGCTCCTCTTTGCCATTACTGAAGAGATTCCAACGTAGGATTGACCTGTGCTGCTCTCAGATCGTGACATTAACGCCGAACTCGCCTCCGGACGCATTGGGCTCAGCCCGAGCGAACCCGAAATGGTGCAGCCCTCGAGCGTTGACGTGCGCCTCGACCGCTACTTCCGCCTCTTCGATAACCACAAGTACGCGGTCATCGACCCCTCGGAAGATCAGCCAGAGCTCACCCGACTCATCGAGGTCGACCCTGAAGAAGGCTTCATCCTGCACCCCGGCGAGTTCGTGCTCGGCTCGACCTACGAACAGGTCAGCCTGCCCGACAACATCGCTGCACGCCTCGAGGGCAAGAGCTCACTCGGCCGTCTCGGCCTGCTCACCCACTCGACCGCTGGCTTCATCGACCCCGGCTTCGAAGGCCACATCACCCTCGAGCTGTCGAACGTCGCAACCCTGCCGATCCGCCTCTGGCCCGGCATGAAGATTGGCCAGCTGTGCTTCTTCCAGCTGTCATCCCCCGCTGAGCGACCCTACGGCTCGGGTGCGACCTTCTCGCGCTACCGCGGCCAGCGCGGCCCGACCGCATCGCGCTCACACATGAACTTCCACCGCGCCGACGTCACTGGCACGGTCGCAGGGGCGCCGGGTAACTAGCCCCCTATAGTTGAGGCTCCTGGACCGATTGGTGCAGGAGCCTCAGCCGTTCCTTCATGCGCGCCGGTTATTTCAGCGTGGGAGTCACTCGGTGCGTGAGCGGCGGATCCGCTTAGTTGTGACCGAGAATGCCGTCGCCGCCGTCGACGCCAAGGGCGACACCGGTGATGTACGAAGCCGCGTCCGAGCACAGGAAGACAGCTGCCTCAGCCTGCTCAGTGGGCTCCGCCATACGCTTCATGGGGATGCGATCCGCCACTGCCTGGAACCCCTCGGGCGAGCTTTCCTTCCAGCCAGCGAGCGCGGCAGTCATGGTGCCGCCGGGGCAGAACGCGTTGACACGGATGCCAGCCGCGGCGTTCTCAGCTGCCGCGACCTTCGTCATGCCAATAACCGACCACTTGGTCGCGGTGTACGCCGAGAGGCCGGGGTTGCCCGACTTGCCCGCGAGCGAAGCGGTGTTCACGATCGCACCGTGACCCTGCTTCTGCATCTGACGCAGCTCGTGCTTCATGAAGTACATGGTGCCGAACACGTTCAGGTTGAACATGCGCTCCCAGACCGGGCCCTCCTGCTCAGTGAAGGGAGCGTTCGGCGCACCGATGCCAGCGTTGTTGTGCGCAAAGTCGAGCGAGCCCCAGAGCTCAACGACACGTGAAACGAGCTGCTCTGCAGCTTCTTCCTTCGAAGCGTCGGCAACGAGGTACTCAGCGGTACCACCGGCGGCGCGGATCAGCTCAACGGTCTCAGCAGCCATTGCCTCGCTGATGTCACTGACGAGAACATTTGCGCCCTCACGCGCGAACGCGAGCGCCGCCGCGCGGCCGATGCCCGCACCACTCGCAGTTACCAGACCGCTCTTGCCCTGCATTGAACCCATGGTTCCTCCTCGGGGCGTACGCCCAATATCGATGTCGTGGCATGCAGCACAGCACCGCGCTACATGCCCTGTGACATCAATGCTCAACCCGAGTTGCCGCTCACGTCAATCTTGATTTCTCAGGGAAGATGCCCTACCCATTTTTGTCCTCTCATCAGGACTCAAGGCGTTTGCTTGGGGGTTGTATTGCACTCGTATCGAGTCCGGAATGTATCTCTACGGCGAGACAAATGAGTCCGTACGGCCGCCCTGTTGGCTTCCGTACGGACTCATGTCACATTTTCATCGCTGGCCCATTGCAGGCAGCTAGACTGACGCGATTAACGCTGCGCGCGCTTCGCCGCCCGCGCATCACGCGCCGCCTGCTCGGCCAGCATCGCATTGTAGGCTTCGAGGTCGACGTCGCCCAGGCGATCCGCCGCCCGGTCTCGGCGCTTCTGCTCCTTGCGGTCGTTGCGCGACCACTGCACGGCAACCACGAGCGCAAGCGCGAGGGTCGGCAGCTCACCGATGCCCCAGGCAATGCCACCACCGAGCGCCTGGTCTTCCATCGGGGTACCGCCCCATTCGCGACCCATCGCCCCGAACCAGTCGGCGCCGAGGAGGTTGTCACCCGTCATGAGCGTCACGCCGAAGAAGGCGTGCGAAGCCATCGTCGCGAACAGCACGACCAGGCGCAGCGGGTACGGGAAACGATACGGAATCGGGTCAGTGCCCACCATCGTGAGGCTGAAGAGATAACCGGAGATCAGGAAGTGGATGATCATCCACTGGTGACCCAGGTGCGCCTCCATGGACCAACGCATCATGGGGGTGAAGTAGAAGATCCACAGCGAGCCAACGAAGACCACAGCGGCGACGATCGGATGAGTGATGAACTTCGAGTAGGGAGTCTGAACCATCCACATGATCCACTCACGGCCACCCCACGAGCCATCGGTACGCTTCGGGATCGCACGCAGCGCAAGCGTGACGGGCGCACCCAACACCAGCACGAGCGGGATCAGCATCGTCAGCAGCATGTGCATGAGCATGTGGGTGCTGAAGAGGTACGCCTCGTATGCGTTCAATGCGCCGTTGGTCGCATAGAACAGGAAGACCAGACCAGCGAGCCACGCGATCGTGCGACCGATCGGCCACTTGTCACCACGGCGACGGAGGCGGATCACGGCAGCGAGATAGAAGGCAGCGCCGAAGACGCAGACCAGCGTCCAAGCAATGTCGAACTTCCACTCCGTGAAGTACTGCTGGAAGCCGAGCTCGGGCGGCAGCGGGTCACCCGTGAGCCACTCAGCTGGCGAAATCTTGCCGCCCTGGTCACGCGCCGGATCGAGATTGACCGGAGTCGCAGTGCGGCCGAGGGAGCCAGCGAAACCACTCACGATGCCCATTACCGCAAGCTCACTCACGACGAGCCAGGCGAAGATGCGGCGGCCCTTTTCGGAGGTGCCGATCCGCGGAATCATCCGCTGACGCTGGAGCGCGCCGAACACACCCAGCACCAGGAGCGTGACGGTCTTGCCGATAATGAGCTGGCCGTAACCGGTGTTGAACAGCGCGTCGAATGAGCCAAGGCGCTGCATCGCAGCAACGACACCCGAGGCCGCGACGCCTACGAATGCAAGGAGCGCGATCGGTGAGTAACGCGCGGTGAGGGTAGAGAGACGTTCACGGTCGACCGAGCGCGAGACGAAGACGAGGACGGCGAGGCCGCCGATCCACGCCGCTGCGCCAATGACGTGCACCAGCAGCGCGTTCACTGCCTGCATGTGGCCGGATGCGCCAGCCGCGTGACCCTGCGACGCGATCGGCACGAAGGCCACGAGCGCAAGAACGAGCACAAGCAGCGTGCTGCGACGGCCGCGGAACGCAAACGCAGCAACCGTCGTCACCGCAGAAAGAATCAGTGAGAACAGCCACAGCTGGCCAAGCTCAACCTCGGTCAGGAACTGTGCGAGGCCGGCGCTGAAGAGCGGGCCAGCCGAGAACTCGAGGCCACCAAAGTCAAGGTACGAGAACAGGATTACCGCGCCCGATGCCACTGTGGACAACGCTGCCGAAGCCGCCGCGACATCCATCGCAATGCGGTACTCGGCGCGATCCGTCGCGAACGCCCACACCGCCATCAGGGTCGCGCCAAGCACGCCCGAAAGTGCGAGGTTCAGTACCGTGCGCGCGATCGGCGAGCCGTATCGCACGAAGGATCCGGGGTCGACAAGCGCCCGCGGGTCAGCAGCTCCACCGATTGCAAGCCCAATGAAGGTTGCGGCGATGGCCACTGCGAACAGCACGGCCGGGGCAAGAACGCGAAATAGACGTGGCACGGTAACTAGCCTACGGTGTGGCTCTGCATGCTTCCTCCGCGTGAGCGCCAACGCGCGTCACGGGTGAGTGAGGCACGGGGTGCGTGCCGGGTTCGTGCAAGGTTCGTGCGGGTGGCTGGCGGCTATTGTCCGGCGTCGGCGGCGAGCAAATGCTCGCGAATGTCCTGCCTGCGGGTCGCCCCGAGCTTCTTCATGAGCCTGGTGACGTGCGATTCAACGGTGCGGATCGAGACCACCAACGCTTCAGCGATGCGCGGGTTCGAGAGCCCCGCCGCAACCAGTTCTGCGACCTCGCGTTCGCGCGTGCTGAGCTTGCTCCCGGTCCCGCTCGCCTGCGGCGCGAGCACCCCTGCAAACTCGCCAGCCCGCGTCTGGAGCACCCTGATGAGTTCGGCGTCTGCATCATGGCCCCCAGCTCGGAGCACACCAAGCACGCTCTCCACGAATCGCTTCGTCGAGGCTGGATCCCCCTCTTGCTCGAGGCGCGCGAGCTCCTCTGTCACCGCACTCACGTCGGTTGTGACGAGTGCGTCCACGAACTGCGCAGAGGCCTGAATGGAGGGGCTGTTGACCTGCGCGATCCGCTCCCTTGCGTGCTCCCATGACGCGCGATCGGGCATGAATCGCATGCCATCGATGTAGGTCCACGCGGCCATGAAGTACGCGCCACGTTCCCACATCTCGTCGCCTGTTTCACGTGCAACACGAGCCGCGTCCGCGAGATCGTCGTCGGCGGTAAGTCGCACCTCAAGGAATGCACGATGCAACAACGGCAGCGCCCCATCGGCTGAGTGACCGCCCACGAGGTCCGCTTGGAGGTCGCGAGCGAGCGCGGTGTGGCCGCGCCGGTTGGCGAAGTAGGCGCTCAAGATCGTCAGACCGAGTCGGCTCAGTGGGTTCTCCCCCGCGAGCAGGCCAAAGCCGACCGCATCGGCGACCGTTTGCTCTGCCTCGTCGTACCGGCGCATGGTGAGCAACGCTGTCGCGCGCAGGAACGAATACATCCGGATCCTGCGCGAGTCCAGCTCACTCTGCGCATTCTCGAGCCCGACATTTGCTGCGGCGAGCGCGCGTTCCCGCTCCCCCAGCGCAAGCGCGGTGTAAATCTGTACGGCGTCAAAACGCGGATCCGTCCCCTGCTGCGCGGAATGCAAACCCAGCTCCTTGTGCGCCAAGCCAGCGTCACCGCGCACGAGGAACCACAGTGCCCGTGCGAGCGTCACCATGTCATTGGTGTGCTGGCTGAGCGCGAGACGATCGACGTCAGCGAAGGGTTCCTCCTCAGGCACGGTGAGGAAGCACGTTGCTAACAGGACTGTCTGGGCCTCCAGACGGATTCGTTTGGTCTCGTTGCGTGCCGCTTCGGCGCGCAACAGTTCGATCGCCCCGACGAAGTCGCCAAGATCGTAGGCGACGTGCGCGGAGTGAGCGAGCGCCCAATCGGCCCGCTCCTGGTTGGATCCGCTGAGCGCAGCAGCCTCTGAGATGACCGCTTCGGTTTCTTCCTGTGAGCACCCCGGATCCGTCTGCATCACCAGGAGCAGCCTCGACGCATTCGTGAGCGTTGGGTGCAGCGCCCACTGTTCCCGCGCGCGCAGGGTGCGGATCGCGGTCCGCTCCTGCACGAGCCGCAGATACGCCGCCCGCTCCTGAGTCTGCCGCGCTCGTGTGAGCAACGGTGGCGTCGGGTCGGGATCCGCCCCCAGCTGTTCGAGCAGCAGCTCCTGCTGCGCACTGCTTGCTCCGTGACGGAAGTAGTCCTCAATGATCGGCGGATTCAGCGTCACGAGCTGACGCTCGTACACCTCCACAATTGAGATGAAAGCACGCTCCTCGAGTGCCACCAGCTGTTCCCGCGGAACCACCCGCGCCACACTCGACACCTCGGTCGCGCCGAGCATCGCGATCGCTTTGAGCGCAGCAAGCTCCTCGTCAGTCAGGCAGTGCAGTATCGACTGCACGACCGCGCGCAGCGCCGGCGACCACAAGGAGCCGTTTGCGTGCGCGAGCCCGTCGGTCACCGTGAGCTGCCCCGACCGCTGACCGGCGTCAATCACCGACGATGCCAAGCCGATGTTTCCGCCAGACATGGCGAACACTCGACTCATCGTGGGTTCGTCGAAACGCAAGCCAAAGTTCTGGCCGAGGGTCTCCTCAAGCTCGGCATACGACATGGGTGAGAGATCCAAGGAGTACACCGTCGCGAAGCCATTCGTAACGAGCGGACCGTTGTGCCGGATGCCGTTTCGCACGCGGGTCGCCACGAAGGGGACGGCAAGCTTTGCGCTTACCGCACTCACCACTCCCCAGGATGCCTCGTCCAGGCTGTCGGCATCGTCGATCACGAAGATCGTTCGGCCAGGCACCACCCGCGCACTGAGCGCGTCGAAGGCGGTAAGCATGGGCGGAGTCCGATTATCGGCGGCTTTCGCATCGGCGGATCCGCCAAAACCAGCAATACTCAACGCCCCGAGCGAGACCCGCGCAAACGAGGCGATGCCTGCCACCTCAAGCGTGCGCCAACCGAGCGTGTCAAAGTGGTCGCGGATCTTGCGCAGCAGTTGCGATCGGCCGTTGCCGTGCTCACCGATGAGCTCGACACTGCGCCCGCCCTGCAGAATGTCAATCGCGTTCAGGTACATCTCACCGCGCTTCATTGCCGTGCCTCCCAAGCTGTGCCGTTCGGATCTTGGCATTGACTTTCCACTGAGGGCCGCACCGATAACACTGACATCATGACCATGAGCACGGAACCTGCGCAAGGTTTGTACCTGCTTTTGACTTTTCCGTGCGCTCATGGGGATCCTCCTGATTAATGTCGTTTACACCGAGATCAGCACGATGTCGGCGCAGATGACTTGCTAGGCCGTAGCGATACGGCGCGGGAGCGCCCCCCCTTCTCAAACTCCCGCGGCTGGGTTCACTCCATCCCCCCCCCCCTGAACTACCCAGCCCTAGCCGTCATCCTCTGTATTGATGCGCCAGTTCCGTGCTGGTCTCTTTGTGTTTCCCTCTTCACCTGCACTTATGCCCAGGTTTTCACGTGATTTCTCGCGAAGCGAGCGAACGCTGATTTTTGGCCAATGTCTGAGGAATTTTGCACACCTTGGGATAGTTATCCCCAGAATTGCCACACCCTATCCCCAAGTTATCCACATAGTTACTCACACTGTTCACAACGTGTAATTACACGTGTGTAACTATCGAACATATGTTCGCAAGCGCGGAATCTTGCAGTTTCTGTACACAGAAACCACGGACTTCTACACACCCCCTCACAACTTTGTGCACAGAGTTATCCACAGGGTAATTTTTGGTGGATAACTTTGTGGTGGGCGCTCTCGGCACATGCGTTGCGTGCCTGAGGCACTCGATACCCTGGAACCGCGAAGAGTGCCGTCGAGCTTGAGCAGCTCATATGTATAAGGGAGCTACATGAACCTCGCCGCAGTTGCCTCACGGCCCGGGCCTCTCGCCGAGGTTGTCGCGATCCGCCAACTGCCCGATCTCCCGCCGCCCGGACCGGGCATGGTGCAGGTCCGCATGCTCGCCGCGACGATCAATCCGTCTGACGCCGTGACGGTGTCTGGAGCGTACGCGTCACGCACGAAATTCCCACTCGTGCCGGGCTTCGAGGGTCTCGGCCGCATCGAGGCGATTGGCGCGGGAGTGTCTGAGTCGTTGCTCGGGCGGCGGATCCTCCCGCTCGGCACCGCCGAAAACTGGCAGCAGGTGAAGCAGCTCGAAGCTGAGTGGTGCGTCCCAGTCCCCGATGACATTCCCACCGAGGTGGCTTGTTTCTCGTATGTGAATCCGCTCACTGCCCTATTAATGGTGGATCGCTACTGCTCCCCCGCATCGCGCACGGTCGTGGTGAGTGCGGCGAACTCCGCGATTGGCGGGCACCTGGCCGAGCTGCTCAATGAGCGCGGGATCCGGCCGATTGGTCTCGTGCGCAGCCTCGGCGGGCGTGCTGTCGCTGAGCCATCGCAGTGGCAGGCGGTGCTCGAGACCCGGGATCCGCTGTGGACAACGCAGCTCGAGGAACTCGTCGGACCGCGCGGTGTGGATCTTGGGCTCGACTGCGTCGGTGGCGAGGTGGGCGCGCTGATGGCGGCCGCGCTTGGGCGCGGGAGTGTGCTCGTGCACTTCGGGCTGCTGTCGGGCACCCCTATCCCCGACTGGTGCTTCGCGGCCGATCGCCCGGGGCGCATCGAGATGTTCCGGCTGCGAGACACAGTCCACTCGGTGCCGCGGGCGTCGCTGCCCGAGCTGCTCGCGCCAGTGTTCGAGCATCAGCGCCACGGGCGGCTGCTGACCGAAGTCACCCACCGCGTTGGGTTGAGTGAGTTGGAGGAGTTCTTGGGTTCTTGTGGTTCAGCGCTGCCCACAGGGAAGGTGCTGATTGACCCGCAGGGGTGAGACGAGTCAGCCCCTCGAGGTTGGCCGTTTCTGCCGAAAGCATTGCGAGTTCGTGCACATCAGCACCGATGCCGGCAATCGCCATCGATATAGGTGAGCTGGGGTTTCATGACGATCGGCGTAGTTCGGCATTGTTGGGCAACGAGTCAGATATCGTCAGGGCATGAGTTCAGAGTCGCAAAGGGTTCCTGCCACGCTGTCTATCGAAGACGTCGAGGTCATCGAACACGAAGAGCCGGTTCGCATCGCGGCGAAGCGGATCTTTGCCATCGCCCGCGACGGTGGTTCGATACTCACCGACCACGACGTGTGGACCACCGAGAATCTTGAAACGCTCCTAGAGAAGTGCGTACGCGCGCCAGATGTGTCTGGTGCATCGTTCTTTGAAAAGATCGAGAAGCAGCTACACGGTGTCGATGATGGCGCGCGCCTACTGTTCGCCGAGATATTCATCCTGCAGATGCTGCCGATTGCTCAGTACAAGTCGAGCACCAAGATGGAGAACATTGATCGCATTCTTAAAGACGCGGTTGATAGTTACGAGATCCCTAGATACGTGCGCGAAGCCTTCGAGTCGCCTGTTTTCGGCGGCGGCATGGCATTTAGCCTGAGGCGATTCCACCAGCTAGCTCTCATGATCGAGCTTTTCCTTTATATGAAGACGCTCCCTGAGGAAGAGGTTGCCCTGGCATACGCGGAGCCCCTCGAATGGCGAACCCTGATATCCAACTGCCCAGGAACACGCGAGGCATCATTGCGGGGCTCTCTCACTTACCTCGGCCACCCCGAGTATTTCTTCCCTATCGTGTCCCAAGATCATAAGCAGAAGATCGTCGACGCGTTCTTCCCTAAGGTAACCGGAACCTCGCCATCAGACGACGTTGATGTAGACCTCGCCGAGTTGCGTGCTCTGTTCTCACCAGAGTCGGGCGAAACCCCTCAGTTCTACTCCCCACCTCTCAGCGAATACTGGATGGAGCAGCAGGTCGATCCCGATCCGGATCCAGAACCAGTCGCAGACACGATCTACACGGTCGAGAGCATCGTCAACGACGGAGCATTCCATGGTGCGGCACAGCTGCAAAACATTGTCGGCCGCTGGCAGGAGACACGAAACATTGTTTTGCAGGGCGCACCAGGAACCGGCAAAACCTGGCTCGCCAAGCGTCTCGCATACGCACTCATCGGGCAAAAACTGCCAGAGGCTGTGAGGTCGGTGCAGTTCCACCCGGGCACCTCATACGAGGACTTCGTACGAGGATGGCGACCGGGAGCTGACGGCAAGCTCACGCTCGTTGACGGCCCGCTGATTCAGCATGCCGAGCTGGCTCGCAAAAACCCCGATATTCCTCATGTTTTGATCATCGAGGAATTCAACCGAGGTAACCCGGCACAGGCGCTCGGCGAGATGCTCACGCTGCTTGAGAACACGAAGCGCAGCAAGCAAGATGCACTCGAACTGACCTACATGCACACCGATGAGGCTGCGTTCCATCTTCCCGAGAATCTCTACGTCGTCGGCACGATGAATACGGCGGATCGGTCGCTCGCGCTCGTCGACTTCGCGTTGCGTCGACGCTTCGCGTTCTTCGAGGTCGAGCCAAGCCTCGGCGAGGCTTGGAAAGCTCACCTCACCCGCCAGTTCCGCGGCGAAAAGCCAGCGCTGATCGATGAGCTCGGACGTCGCATCGAGACCCTCAACGCTCAGATCGCCGAAGACCCTTCGCTCGGCAAAGCTTTTCGCATGGGTCACGCGTACTTCACACCGGGTAATGAGGCGACCGATCTGATCGATTGGTTCCGGTCTGTCGTCCGTTCCTCTATCGAGCCACAACTCGCTGAGTATTGGTATGACAACGCCCAACGCGCAGATGATGCGGTGAACGCTCTGCTTAAGGAGCTCTGAGTGTTTGAAGCTGGTGCGGGCCGCACGCGCATCGACGTGCGCAGTGTGTGGTTCTTACTGCTGTATGCCTCAAGCTTCGTGGAGAAGCTCACCCTCCAGGAAAAGGAACGCCTGCTCGGTGGTGAACGTGACAACGATTTGCTCGACGCGATCGCGAGCGTTCTGGCGACTCAGGTTGAAGCGAGGGTACGCACTGCGCTCTTTCCTGGCTACCGCAACCAGTCAAAGCCTCTCACACGAGTACGCGGTCGCATTGATCATTTGCAGACGGCATCGCGCAGGCTCATGGATTCGGGACGCGTGCAGTGCCACTTCACGGAGCAAACGCTAAACCGGCCGAGGTATCGCTACCTGCTCGTCACCCTGAAACAGGCATCGCACCGCGTCACCTCGCAAGAGGTTCGTGCGCAGTGCGTTTCTGCTGCCAGAAAGCTCGAACAGAATGGCGTCTCGCCGGTCGATCCGGATCCATCCTTTCTTGCTCGAGAACAGTTCAGCCACTTCGATTCCTCTGATCGTAAGCTGCTTCAGCTCGCTCGCCTCACCCGAGATATGCATGCACCAGAGCACACGGATGGTTCGATCGAACTGCCGCGTATCGCGCGAGACGAGGCCAAGTTGCGTCAACTCTTTGAAAAAGCGATGCTCGGGTTCTACAGGTGCCATTTCACAGACGAGGGTTACACAGTCAATGGCGAGCGTCGTTCTTGGCTTCCAGACGCTTCCGACAACGAAACATCACGTTTTCTACCAACACTCAACGCAGACATCGTGCTGCGCAGTAGGGCCCGAGCAGAGCAAGTCGTCATCGAGTGCAAGTTTGCGCCAGTGTTCACGGAGCATCACAACAAGACGATGGTTTCCCCAAGTTACATGCGTCAGATCTACAGCTACGCGTCGATATTTGCTCGCGATTTCGAGGGCAGCACTCGTGCAGTGCTACTCGGCGCACAGGTACGGGAAAGCTCAGGTCCCGACCTCGATTTCACGATCGACCCCTACCCCATGCGCATCACACAGGTAGACCTGACCGGGCCGCCGAGCGAAATCCGCAAGACACTCATGGCTGCCGTGGACTTCTAGAGCCGCGACCCTCTTACTTACGCCTTCTCTGAGTCAGGTCATGCCCAGGAAAGAACGGGCCGGCCCACAGGGCCGGGCGGCCTTATTCATAGACCAGGGCCGCGACGGGGTGCGCGCAGCACGTCAGACCCTCGAAACGGGGTGTTTCTGCCGAAACTGGCCGATTCTTGCGTATGAAAGGGGCTGTTTCGGCAGAAAGGGTCGATCTCGCGGGGTTGGGCACGAAGCGAGGCACGCCTCGCGGGGTTGGGCGCGAAGAGCGCGGGACGCCCGCGAAGCGGACCACAAAACAAAAGAAGGACCGGATCACTGATCCGGTCCTTCTCATCTGTGCGCGAGGGGGGACTTGAACCCCCACGCCCTTGCGGGCACTGGCACCTGAAGCCAGCGCGTCTGCCATTCCGCCACTCGCGCGAGTGTCTTCGAGCTGTTCGGATATCTGACCACCAGGATCCGATCTCCGCCCTGCTCGGGCAACTTGATTACTGTATCAGCTGAGTGCCCCTGACACCAAAGCGGGTAAGCTTGTGACCCAATAGGAACCGGGTGCACCTGCATCGACTCCCAAACGGAAAGGCAGAGCAATGGGCTTTCTCGACAACGTCGAACGCTCGCTCGAGCGCGCCGTAAATGGCGCATTTGCGCGGACTTTCCGCTCTGGAGTGCAGCCAGTAGAGGTTGCTTCGGCACTGAAGCGGGAGCTCGATATCGGTGCCGTGATCATCGATCGTGACCGCACACTTGCTCCGAATCGTTTCGTCGTCCGCGTGTCGGAACAGGACGCTCAGCGCCTCCTGAACCTGGGTGACACCTTGGAGACCGAGCTTCGTGAGGTCGTTGTGTCGCATGCGCAGCGTCAGAACTACCAGCTGCTTGGCGATCCAGATGTTGAGATCCGCGCCGATGACTCGGTCACCGCGGGCGTCGTTGAGATCGACGCGAAGCGCGTGACCGGCACCATCGACTGGGTTGCAGCAATGGACGTGAACGGCGTCCGCCATGAACTTCACCGCGGTACAACGGTGGTTGGCCGTGGCAGTGACTGTGAGATCCGCATCACAGACAATGCGGCATCGCGCCGTCATCTGGAGATCATCTGGGACGGCACCCAGGGTCTTGCACGCGATCTTGGATCGACGAATGGCTCGAAGATCGACGGCCAGCGATTCCGCGAAGCGAAACTGCAGGCGGGTACGACGATCACAATTGGCCAGACTGCGCTACGCTTCCAAATGGTGCCCGGTCGGGCTAACGCGCAACCTGGAAGCGCGGCCAGTGACTTCTGGAGGGATCAGTGAGCGAACTCGCGCTACTCGTCCTACGCATCGGGTTTCTCCTGCTGCTGTGGTTCTTTATTTTCTCAATCGTCTACGCACTGCGCAGTGACCTGTTTGGTACGCCAGTTCGCCGCATGAAGCAGAACGATTCGAGCGGCTCCCCCGCTCCTCTGGTTCGCCCGGCGGCACCGGCACCGGCACCGGCACCAACCCCGGCTCCCGCACCCGTTGCGGCCGCAGCCCCGGTTTCGCGCCCGAATCCCGCGCAGGCACCCGCGTTCGATCCCATCACGGACGCATTTCCTTCGGCCAATGAGGCCCCACAGACCGCTGCAGCGACGCAGCTCGTCATCACCTCCGGCGTTGCAGCCGGCACGTCGATCCCCCTCGACGTCGCAGTTTTCACGATCGGACGCAGCTCCGATTCGACTCTCGTCATCGTCGACGAGTACACCTCGACCCGTCACGCGAGCCTCGCAAAGACCGGCAACGAGTGGCGACTCACTGACCTGGACTCCACGAACGGCACCAAGCTCGACGGTGTGCGCGTGCGCGGCACGGTTCCTGTGCCCCCGTTCACCCCGGTCACGATCGGTACGACGACCTTTGAGTTGAGGCCGTAACGTGAGCTACGGCTACAAGAGTGCCATCGGGTCACACGTTGGCATGGTGCGCTCCAACAACCAGGACTCTGGTTTTGCGGGCGACTACCTCTACCTCGTTGCGGACGGCATGGGCGGTCACGCCGGTGGCGACGTCGCTTCGGCACTGGTTGCGAAGGAAATCGCGAACCAAGATCTGCGCCCAGAGAGCTCGTCAGAAATGGCCGGCCTCACACTGCGCAACGCACTGCTCGACGCAAACAAGAAGCTGCGCGGCACCGTCAAGGAGCACCCGGAGCTCGCTGGCCTCGGCACCACGTTCTGTGGTTTCCTGACGGTCGGCAAGCAGCTCGCCCTCGCGCACATTGGCGATTCACGCCTGTACCGTCTGCGCGACGACAAGCTTGAGCAGATCACGAAGGATCACACCTTCGTCCAGCGTTTGGTCGATAGTGGGCGGATCACCGAAGAGGAAGCCAAGTTCCACCCTCGCCGGTCGGTACTCATGCGCGTGCTCGGCGATGTCGAGTCAGCTCCCGAGATCGATGTCTCGGTGCTCGACACGCAGCCCGGTGACGTCTGGCTCCTGTGCTCGGATGGTCTCTGCGGCTACGTCGAGGACCCCGACATTGAGAAGATCCTGCGCCGCAGCCACACGCTGCAGGGCGCGGTAGATGCGCTCATCGACAAGAGCCTCGCGCACGGCGCTCCCGACAACGTCACCGTTGTGCTGGTGGAGACCGTCGAAGAAGAGATTCCACACGAGGAGCCCAACCCTCGCTTTGTCGGATCCGCCGCCAATGCGCCCGTCTTGCGCGATGGTGAAATCACGACCGCACGCATGCGTCTGCTCAGCCGTCGCCGCGTTCGTCGCGTTCCTGTCGTCGAAGAGTCGCACTTTGAGCCCCGCGTCGACGAGTATCTCTCCGAGCTACTCGCTGAAACGAAGCGTCGCAACACTCGTCGCCGCGTCATGTGGTTGCTCGGTGTCGTGGCCGTGCTCGTGGCAATCGGTGGCGCGCTCCTCTTCAGCTACCAGTGGACGCAGTCACGCTACTTCGTTGGCACCGACGGTGAATCGGTCATCATCTACCAGGGCGTACAGCAGACCCTCGGGTCGTTCTCGCTGTACTCCGTGGCAGAAGAAACCGGCATCCCGCTCGACGCACTCGACGGAATGGAGCGCCGCCAGATCCAGCGCAGCCTCTCCGCAGGCTCGTTGTCAGAGGCTCGCGATATTGTGCTGAGACTGGGAGGTGACGAGTAATGAATGACCAGCAGGCGGCCCAGCCGCGCACGTTCGAGCAGAACCGCACGAGCGAAAACATTCTGCAGCGCATTACTGCGATCCGCGCCCCGCGACTGCTTCGCAGCATGGAGCTTGCACTGCTCGTCTTCTCGCTGATCGTTGGCATCTCTGCGGTCCTGATTATCGACCTCACGGTCCACGGCAAAGTCGAGACGAACCTGCTTGCCCCTGGCATCCTGTTTGTCGTGCTCGTGACCGCACTGCACCTGGTGGTGCGCAAGGTCGCCCCCGACGCCGATCCGCTCATTCTGCCGATCGCAGCGTTCCTGAACACCGTTGGCATCGCCATGATCTACCGCCTTGATCTCGCAGAAGATCTCTCAGGCTGGGGTTCGGGTGCTGTGCGCCAGCTCGTGTGGTCGTCGATCGCTATCGCAGCCTGCATCGTGCTCTTGCTCATCATCAAGAACCACATGCTGCTGTTCCGTTTCACGTACCTCAGCGGTCTCGGTGCACTCGTCTTGCTCTTGCTGCCAATGCTGCCCGGTATCGGCCGTGAAATGTACGGCGCACGCGTGTGGATCATGATTGGCGGCTTCTCGTTCCAGCCCGGTGAGATCGCCAAGATCCTCCTCGCGATCTTCTTCGCGGGCTACCTCGTGCGGAACCGCGATGCGCTTTCGATGGTGGGCAAGAAGTTCGCTGGCATCCGCTTCCCGCGTGGCCGCGATCTCGGCCCGTTGCTTGCCTTCTGGCTCGTGGCAATGTGTGTGCTCGTGTTCCAGCGTGACCTCGGCACCTCACTGCTCTACTTCGGCCTGTTCCTGTCGATGCTGTACGTTGCGACCGGCCGTATCGGCTGGATCATCCTCGGCGTTGGCCTGTTCCTCGTCGGCGGCATCGTCGCGAGCCAGACCCTCGAGTACGTGAACGTGCGCTTCGCGAACTGGCTTGACCCGTTCGCCGACCCGTACAACGCAAGCTTCCAGATGTTGCAGGGCCTGTTTGGCATGGCCAACGGTGGCCTCACAGGTACTGGCCTCGGTCAGGGCTTCCCGCAGGACACCCCGCTCGCTGACAGCGACTACATCATCCCGTCGCTCGGTGAGGAGCTCGGCCTCGTCGGCCTGTTCGTCATCCTCGCCGCATACCTGTTGCTCGTTGGCCGTGGCCTCCGCATTGGCTTCGCTGGTCAGGACGACTTCGGCAAGCTCCTCGCGACTGGCCTGTCGTTCTCGATCGCGTTCCAGGTCTTCATCGTTGTCGGTGGCGTCACGCGCGTTATCCCGCTGACGGGCCTGACTGCTCCGTTCCTCGCGGCTGGCGGATCATCCCTGGTCTCGAACTGGCTCATCGTCGCAATGCTCGTACTCCTATCGAACTCGATCAGAAACAAACCGAAGTTGGTGATTCGGTCATGAACAAGCCGCTGAAGTTTCTGACCAGGACCATCTTCCTGATGTTCCTGGTGCTGTTCTTTGCCGTCACCATGATTCAGTTCGTGGACGCAGACGAGCTCCGTGCAAATGAGCTCAATTCGCGCACGCTGAAGAACAGCTACAAGGTCGAGCGCGGCTCGATTCTCGTCGACGGCGAACCCATCGCGTTCTCCGTCCCGACCGATGACTCCTACCACTACACACGTCAGTACTCGGAGGGCGAGCTCTACGCTCCCATCACCGGCTACTACTCGCATCTGCAGGGCATGTCTGGCCTCGAGTCTGCGATGAACAAGGAGCTCTCGGGCACCGGTGATGCGCAGTTCTTCAGCCGCCTGTTGAACACCCTCAACGGCGTTGCTCCGCAGGGCAGCTCGGTTGAGACAACGATCAACCCCGCAGCTCAGCGTGCAGCATACGAAGGCCTCATGGAGAGCGACTTCGTCGGCGCGGTTGTGGCAATCGAACCGGCTACCGGCAAGATCCTCGCGCTCGCATCGACGCCGACGTACGACCCGAACCTGCTCTCATCGAACAGCGACGCGCAGATCATCGAGAACTACCAGGCACTTGAAGACGATCCGGCCCAGCCCCTCGCGAACCGCGCGGTCGCTGGTGATCTGTACCCTCCCGGGTCGGTGTACAAGCTCGTCTCTGCCTCGGCAATCCTCGAAGCGGGCAAGGCAACGCCGACCACGCCGCTGCCGAACCCCTCCGCGTACACGCTGCCCGGTTCAACGTTCCAGATGAAGAACACCACGAACGCAGCGTGTGGCCCCGGCGATAAGACGACCCTGACCGAAGCGATCCGCATCTCATGCAACCTGCCATTCGCGCAGCTCGCAGCGGGTATGGATCTCAACGCGATTCCTGAGATGGCAACCGCGTACGGTTTCGGTGACGAGCTCGAAATTCCGTTCAGCACCACGGCAAGTCAGGCACCCAAGCCTGAAGACGCGGCGCAGGCAGCGCTCTCTTCAATCGGCCAGTTCGACGTTCGTGCGACGCCCCTCCAGATCGCAATGGTCTCGGCGGGCATCGCAAACAACGGCACGGTGATGTACCCGCAGCTCGTCGAATCGGTGATTTCGCCCGACCTCAAGGTCGAGCAGTCATTTAGCGAGAAAGAGTACTCCACGCCTATCTCATCCCAGACGGCGAATGAGATCGCTGCAATGATGGAGCTTGGAGTTTCTTCGGCAGACGGATACGCGAACTCCTCCGGCATTGACGGGGTTCGCGTAGCTGGCAAAACGGGTACTGCCGAAATGGGCAACGACGAAGACGGAACGGTTCGTCCGTACACGCTCTGGTACACCGGCTTCGCGCCGGTAGATGACCCGAAGGTTGCCGTAGCTGTAGTGGTCGCCGACGGCGGCGGAGCTGCATTCAATTACGACGCAATGTCGTCAGAGACCACAACAATCATTGGAAAACGAGTAATGGAAGCGGTGTTGAGCGAATGAGGCCAGCAGAAGGGATCACGTTCGGCGGTCGCTATGAGCTGAGCTCACGGGTCGCCGTTGGCGGCATGGGCGAGGTTTGGCGGGCGACCGACAACATCATCGGTCGTACCGTCGCGATTAAGATCCTCAAGGACGAGTACATGGGGGACCCCGGGTTCCTCGAGCGTTTCCGTGCCGAGGCACGTCACGCTGCGCTCGTGAACCACGAGGGAATCGCGAATGTCTTTGACTACGGCGAAGAACAGGGCTCGGCGTACATCGTTATGGAGCTGGTTCCCGGTGAACCGCTCTCAACGATTATTGAGCGCGAAGGCCGGCTGCCTTCGAACCGTGTACTCGGTATCGTCGCGCAGACCGCAACGTCGCTGCAGGCGGCTCACGACGCGGGCCTCGTGCACCGCGATGTGAAGCCGGGTAACCTGCTCATCACCCCTGAGGGCCGCGTCAAGATCACCGACTTCGGAATCGCACGCATCGCCGACCAGGTGCCTCTCACCGCGACCGGCCAGGTCATGGGTACCGTTCAGTACCTCGCACCTGAGCAGGCAAGCGGCCACTCGGCAACCGCAGCGACCGACATTTACTCGCTCGGCATCGTCGCATACGAGTGCCTCGCAGGTAAGCGTCCCTTCACGGGCGAATCGCAGGTCGCAATCGCGATGGCTCAGATCAATGACGAGCCGCCCGCACTGCCCGATGACATCCCTGAGGCAGTCCGTAACCTGGTGTACGCGTGCCTCGATAAGGATGCAGACGGCCGTCCCGAGACCGCTGCAAAGCTGGCTTCGGCAGCGGCAGCGCTGCACCGCGGCGACGTACAGCTCGCTGCGAGCTACGTCCCGCAGGTGCTCGGCGCACCCGATACGAGCGCTGCGACCACCGTCATGCCGCAGATGGACGACGCTGCGACCACGATGATGCCGCAGACTGGCGTGCTTCCCGAGTCGGCTGAGGGCGACATCGAAGGCACCGACATCGAGGGCGACGAGAAGCCGAAGAAAAAGAAGAGCCGCTGGACCTGGCCGCTCATCTCGCTCCTCGCGCTGCTCCTGCTCATCGGTGGCGGCACCGTCTACGCACTCGTCTCTGCTGCGCAGAACGATAAGGGCACGACGACCGAGACCACCAAGCCAAAGCCGACCAAGCCGACCGTTGTTGAGCCTGAAGAGCCCACCACCGCGACGATCGACGAGAGCCAGGTTGTTGGTAAGACGTACGACGAGGCAGTTGGCTACCTGAACGGTCTGGGATTCCAGAACGTCAGCAAGACTGAGGTTGGCCCCGTTCCCGATGCACAGGTTGGTCTCGTTTCGGGCATCAACCCCTCGGGCACGGTTGCATTCGACCAGACGATCACCCTGGCTGTGAACACCGGCTTCCCGCAGCTCGGCACCCCGTCGACTCCGAAGAGCGATGTGTCGTCAGTTGCCGTCGGCAGCACCTTCACCGTCACCGGCTTCGACTCGAGCTGCCCCTCGGGCCTCGGCAACCCCCAGTACGAGATCTTGTCTGATCCGCAGGGCATCGTTTCGTTGCAGAACACCCCGTCAGCGAGCGGCGCAACGTTCATGGCGATGAGCGCCGGCTCGGTAAACATCTCGTACAAGCTCACCTGCTCGGGTGCGCAGGAGCGTACTTCTGACGCATCTGGTGCACTCACCATTACGGTGACCGAGCCTGTCACCCCGCCCACCGATGGTGGCGACGCAAGCGAGAACAAGGACAACTAAGTTCCGCATCTCTTCCAATGATGAAAAGCGAGGGCATCCGATTTGGGTGCCCTCGCTTTTTGTATCTGGCCGACGCACGGAGGCGCTGCCATTTGTTCGTCATTTCGACGACATCTGTAGGCCTGTAGAACATCTCATCCACGTACTGCAATCGTTATGCATGACCGTCGTGGCGCTCAGGTCAGCCACGTAGACTGGAAGGTAGTTTGTCTCTACGGAAGGGGTGTGCATGTCCGAGGCCGCAGGCGTTGGTGAACAGCGTATCCTCGCAGGGCGTTATGCGCTTGGCGAGTTCATCGGCCAAGGCGGTATGGCTACGGTCTACCGCGGGACAGACACCAAGCTCGGGCGTCAAGTTGCCATCAAGGTAATGAAGGCAGAGCTGGCTCACGACGACCAGTTCCGCTCGCGCTTCCGCCAGGAGGCCCAGTCGGCTGCCCGCATGGCGCACCCGACCATCGTTCGTGTCTTTGATGCGGGCGACGACCTCATCCAGACTGCAGATGGCGCAAAGCGTCTTCCGTTTATCGTCATGGAGTACGTCGAGGGAACCAACCTTCGCCAGCTCGTGCAGGATCAACCGCTGTCGCTGCAGGAGGCAGCTCGCGTCACTGAGTCTGTCCTCACCGCGCTCGAGTACTCGCACCGCGCAGGCATCGTCCACCGCGACATCAAGCCCGCAAACGTCATGATCACCAAGACCGGCCAGGTCAAGGTCATGGACTTCGGCATCAGCCGCGCAGTCTCAGACACGTCTTCCACGCTGCAGCAGACCACCGCCATTCTCGGCACCGCCGCATACTTCTCGCCGGAGCAGGCGAAGGGCGAGCCGATCGATCCGCGCACCGATCTGTACTCCACTGCGGTCTTGCTCTACGAACTCCTCACGGGCAACGTGCCGTTCGTTGGCGAGTCAGCGGTGTCTGTGGCGTACCAGCACGTGAGCGAGCGCCCGAAAGCGCCGAGCACGCGCAACCCGGAAGTCACCGCAGAGCTCGACGCGGTCGTGCTGCACGGTCTGGTGAAGGACCGCACTCGCCGGTTCCAGACCGCAGCTGAGTTCCGTACTGCGCTGCGCGAGGCATCGATCGGCCAGATGCCAGATCTGCCTCAGCCCGACACCGACAGCAGCATGCTGTTCACGAGTGGTGACGAGGTTTCTGACTCCGATCTTGCACTGCGTCAGCTCGCTGAAAGCGGCGGATCGCGTTCGCAGAGTCGCCCGCCAGTCATGTGGACCTGGGCCGCAATCTTGACGGTCGCCGCGATCGTGGTGGCCGTGATCTTCTGGCTGGTGACGCTGCCGTCGCCGAACATTGAGACGGCGCCCCGCGTGCCGGATCTCACGAACTACACGCGCGCCGAAGCTATCGATGCGCTCGGGAAGCAGAACTTGATCCCGCTGATCTCTGAGGAGAACAGCGAGTCGATCCCTGGCGGCTACGTCATTTCGACCGACCCCGAGGCGGGTACCACCCTGTCGCAGGGCGCCGAGGTTGGCGTGGTCATCTCGCTCGGCCCTGAGTCAGCGGCGGTGCCAGAGGTCGGCAATGCGACGCTCGACGCGTACACGAAGAAGCTCCAGGAGCTCGGCTTGCGCGTGGGTGAGATCAACCAGAGTGATGATCCGCTGCCGGCCAACCGCGTGCTCGAGGTCGTCCCTGAACCCAAGACTGAGCTGCGCTCGGGCTCGACCGTCGACATTACGGTGTCGAGCGGCCTCGTCGAGATTCCCGACCTCACCGGCCAGTCGCTCGAGGTTGCGCGCTCGCTCACCTCGTCGCTCAACGTGAAGCTGCAGCTGCGCCCGCTCTCCACTGCCGATACCGGCTGTGAGGTTGGCGAGAGCCTCCCAATCATGGAGCAGTCGCTCATCGGCCGCCAGCCCCAGGGCTCGGCGCTGGAGCTCACCTACTGCACCGGCTAATCTCGCCGACCAGGCCGAACGGCCGACCGCACGAATAGGCCCCGTTCCTGCGAGATGACCAGTTTCATCCGCAAGAACGGGGCCTTTTCGATGGAACGGGGCGTTCTCGGCAGGTTGCAAGCTGCCCGTCACCCGGGTGACAAGATGTGGCGCTCACTCCGCTGCACCGCGCGTGAGCCGGTGTTGCAAAGCCATCGGCCCCAACCGCGTGGAATACGCAGCTGGGGCCGATGACTTCCGGGAGCGAGTCGCTACGCGCTCGCCCGCTGACGTCGGCGGATCACGACCGCCACACCAGCTGCCAGCAGCAGCGCACCGGCAACGCCGAGCGGGAGCAGACCAGCTGCACCGGTATTGGCGAGGCCAGGGGCGCCGTTAGTCGCGGTTCCGTTCGAGCCCGAGCCGGAACCCGAACCACCTGCGGAGCCGGAACCGGAACCGTCAGTCGAACCCGATCCGCCGTCAGCACCACCATCGGTGCCGCCGTCAGTCCCGCCACCGGGCTCGACGGGCGCAGCTGCGGTCACGGTGAGCGGTGTCGAGACCGACTTACCGTTCGGGAGCACGACGACGAGTTCGTGCGGGGTATCGGTCGCGGCGTCCGCCGGGATGGTGACGGTCGTCGAGAACGCGCCATCGGCGTCAACGGTTGCGGTGCCGAGCTCGACCGGGTCAGAGTGAAGTTCTACCTTCAGCTCACTCTCGGGGGTGAAGCCCGTACCTGCGATGGTGAGATCCGCGCCCTGCTGGACCTCGGTTGCGCCGAGCGTCAGCTCAGGTCCCGCCGGTGCATCAACGCCGGGCTCAGTGACCCACTTGGTGTCGGTCGCGTACTTGGTGACGGTGAACTCGTCGAAGAGCTCGCCGACCTGCGGCACTGCCTTCTCGGTGTAGACCGGGCGCTCGCCACTCGCGTCGGTGAGCGTGAAGCTCTGTGCGCTCGCGGGGCGCTCAGCGACGTACGAGCGGTAGGTCAGCTGATCCTCGGTGACGTCGATGACCTGGTAGGTCGTGACGTCCTGGGCGCGGATCCGCTGAATCGCACCATTGTTCGTCCACACGTTCTTCTCTTCGGTCTCGAGGTCGTAGTGCTTCGCGCCCGAGTTCGAAACAGCGTAGACGGGACCGGTCGTAAGGCCGGAGGTGTCGGTGAGGTCGGCGGTGTTGTATCCGCGGCCGTAGGTGTGGTCGTGCCCCATGAGCACGAGATCAATGTTGTTCTCTTCGAAAACGGGAACCCAGTGCTTGCGCAGGACCGCTTCGTCACGTCCCGACGAGGTCGAGTAGACCGGCTGGTGGAAGGTGACGACGTTCCACTTCGATGCGCTGTTCTTGAGCACGTAGTCGAGCCATGCCGCCTGGTACTCGGTCCAGAGCTCCTGCACCTTGCCGCTCGGGCACTCGGTGCCGGTGCACGCGGGGAGGTTATCAGGCTTCAGGAAGGTGGTGTCGCGAGTCGCGTTGAGCGTGATGAAGCGTACGCCCTGGTAGTCCGTGAAGTACACGGTCTCTGCCGCGAACTCTGCCCAGCGCTCGAAGTACGCCGCGTACTGCTTCGCCGCGTCGGTGTCGCCCTGTGCGAGCGCCGCGAGGTCACCGATGGTCTCGGTTCCTGGCTGGTTCAGCGGGTATTCGAAGTGTGCCTTCCACGACTGGAGCAGCTTGTCGCCCGAGTATTCGTGGTTGCCAGGCGCGGCCATGACGTTCGTGCTCGTTGCTGAGCGCTCCATGCCCTTGAACCAGTTCTGCCACTCGACATCATTGCTGCCGGTGTTGATGAGATCGCCAGCGTGCACCGAACCGATCGAATCGGTCGCCTTCGCCTCGGCCTGCTGCACGACCGAGGGCCAGGTCGTGTCGAGGCCGATCTGCGCGTCACCGTAGTACACGAACTGGAAGTCGGTGTCGCTCGGGTCAGCGGTCGTGAAATCAAACCACTCGCTCCACGCGCCGGGCAGGCCGACACGGTAGCGGTAGTCAGTTGCGGGCTCGAGGTCTGCAACCGTCGCCGAGAAGTGCGGGTTGAGGTTGCCGTTGACCTTGCCAGCTTCGTACGCGTCGATCACGCGGGTCGATGCGGGGGCGGATCCCGCTGCCGCATCGCCAACCGCACCAATCTCTACCTGGCCGATCGTGTGACCTGCGTCACCAGCCATCCACGAGAACGACTGTGAGGTGGTGGGAGTCTCGGTCGGGGTGAGGATCACACGCGACGGTGCCGCCGCCACCGGGTCAACCGAGCCGTCTTCGTTCTTCGGCTGAAGCGTGAGGCTCGTCATGTCGAAGTAGGCGTCGGACGACGACTCGCGGTCCTGGTACAGGGCGACCGCGATCGTGTTCGTGCCGTCATGCAACAGCGCCGGATCAATGGCGAACGTGCTCTTCGCTGGGTCACCAGCGGAGTTTCCCGCGTACTGCAGGTTCGACGGGTTCGCATCGTCAACGCGCTCGTCAACAAAGCCCGCCACCTTCTCACCGTTGACATACACGCGCAGTGCGTCGTCGTAGATGACCTCTGACTTCACGGCGCCGATCTGCGCCGCAGCACCCTCAGCGAGCTCGAAGCTCGTCCGGAAGAAGTAGGTCGGCACCGTCGGCGCCGCGGTGTCATTGATGTAGTGCTGCAGCTTGGTCTTCGGGGTGTACGGCCCGACAGCGGCAAGCTTGTTGCCCTTCACACCGAATGCGCCCGGCGCCACGGCCCAAGCATCATCTGCGAAGTCTGGGGCGGTCCAGCTGTTGCGATCCGCGCCCCCTGCCGAGGGATCAACCGCGGTATCGAGGTAATGCCACTCAGTTCCCGTGGTCACGAGCGGAGCAGTCGGGAGTTCGGGCGTCGTCGCGGCAGCAATTGGTGCGGCGAAAGCGGAGCTTGCGACGGGCAGCGCGAGGCCGCCACCAACAAGCGCGGCGAGGGTGACCAGCGTCACACCTCGCCTCACCCGCGGAGCACGGGCAGAGATCATCATCATTCCTTTGGTCGGATGCACATCTTGCACCGGCTGCTGCCGGCCATGTCCATCCCACCTCATGCGAGTAAACCGCTGATCGCCCGAGGGTTGCCCCGCGGTGAACGAGAGTGAACGTGAGTGAGCGGGGCGGGCCCAGACGCAGTAAACCCCTCAAAACAAGGCGATTCTCCCGAGGAGCGGCCTTTCATACGGGTGAAAGGGGCGATCTCGACAGAACGGGCCTGTTTCGAGGGGTTGGACCTGAGGGTCTGGGGGCCTGAGGCGAAAATCTACGAGCGGATCAGCGGCGACAGCGCACGCGCCGTCTCCGCAGCGTTCGTGAGCCCCGCGATGCGGAGCCAGTTGCCGAGCTGCTGGTAGCCGCCCTCGGTGAGCACCGACTCAGGGTGGTACTGCACGCCGAAGATCGGGCGATCGCGGTGACGCACTGCCATGACCACACCATCGGCGGTCTCAGCGGTGATCGCGAGCGACTCGGGCACGGTGCTGCGCACGATCGCGAGCGAGTGGTACCGGGTGGCCGCAAACTCAGGAGCGACGTGCTCGAAGAACTCGTCGCCCGTGTGCTGCACGCGCGAAACCTTGCCGTGCATGAGCTGTTCAGCGTGCGTGACGACGCCGCCGAGCGCCTCTGCGATGGCCTGGTGGCCCAGGCAGACGCCGAGCAGCGGGATGCCCTCGCGGACCGCGAGATTCACCATGGGAATGGAGACGCCTGCCTCAGCGGGAGTGCCGGGGCCAGGCGAGACGAGCACACCATCGAAGCCGCGCACGAGCTCTTCGAGCTCGCCGACCGTCACGTCATCATTGCGAATCACGTGGGTCTCGGCGCCCAGCTGCTGCAGGTAGCCGTTAATCGTGTAGACGAAGCTGTCGTAGTTATCGATCACAAGGATTCGGGTCATCAGGATACCTCTGGGTTATTCGACAGTGACTTCGGGTTCGGGCAGCAGGGTCGCTACCCACGGGTAAATGTAGAAGATGAGCGCGTACACGAGCACAGCTGCCGCGAGGAGCAGGATGATCACGCGCAGCCAGGCAGGTCCGGGGAAGAAGCGCCAAAGAATGGAGAACATATCGCGGCCTTAACCTTTCAACTCAGGGTTCAGCTCGAGCAGCTCGGCCGGCGGGCCTTCGTTGCGCGGCTGGAAGTCTTCAAGCACGGAATACGCAATCACACGCTCGTAAGCACCCCAGTGCTTCGGGTGGCAGCTCGTGAGCGTCAGAATCTGGTCGTCACCCGCTGGCCCTTCCAAGCGCGGGAACGGGTTCAACACGTCTACCTCACTCGGGTCGACATACTCTGCCGACCGGAAGCGGTAGGTGTACCAGCCCTGCTGAGTCTCCAGGAATAGCGGATCACCGATCCGCAAATTCATGATCTCGCGGAACGGCTGCGTGTGACTGCCAGAACGGTGAGCGGCCCAGGCGGTGTTGCCCGGTTCACCCGGCATCGAAGTATCGGTGTAGCGGCCGATACCCTTTTCATCGAGGTCGAGCACGAGATCGCGGTTCGTTCCCTCTGCCACACGGTTCGTATAGGTCTTACCGAATGCCGGGACATGCAGGACCCCGAACACTTCACCCTCAGCGGGACGAGCAACAGCGGGAACGCCCTCGATGCTCGGGTCGTGAACGAAGTCCTCTTCCCACTTCGCGGAATCTTCAGCCGTCAACGTGGTCTGCTTCGCGCCAACCGTGAGATTCACGTACCAGGGCTGCCAGACGATGAATCCGAGCACAGCGATGCCCGCGACCAGCAACAGTTCACCGATCACCGTGAGGGGGCTCAGGCGACGACGCCGAGCCTTTCCAGGTGCGACCCTATTCATAGTCCCTTATCTTACGGGTGACCCATCGAATTTTTCCGGACTCTCGCTGTAGACTCAGGGACATGGTTGCATCAGGAAAGCAAGTGCAGAAGAACGGCAAGGCAGAGGTCGCTAGCGCTGAAGCGCGCCGTGCTGCACGCAGTGAGGCTCCGAACCCCGTATGGTTCAAGCCCGTCATGTTCGGTTTCATGTTGATCGGACTCCTCTGGATCGTGACGTACTACGTCACGAGCTCAACCGTCGGCTTCCCTATTCCTGCACTCGGGAACGGCAACATCTTCGTCGGTTTCGGCTTCGTGCTGATCGGCTTCCTCATGACTCCCTGGTGGAAGTAACCACAAGAATTACACCCATGTAGTTTCTCCCCAGACTGGGGAGAAACCTGTGGATAACTGAAGGCCCCCGGCGCAATGCCGGGGGCCTTCAGTGTTGTATGGCGGATCTATGCTGCCGCGTTAGTTGAGCACCAAGCTTGGCGAAACCACAAAGTACGCAAAGCTCAGGGCAATCAGGAGTGCAGCTTCGAGGGTGAGGAAGGTGATCCGCGCCCCACGCTTGCGTGGTCCCTGCGTGCGCACGAGGATGAACATCGTGAGCGCACCAATCAGGAAGCCACCGAGGTGTGCCTGCCACGCGATACTGACACCGGGCAAGAAGCCAATACCGATATTGATCGCGAGCAGCACAACCAGCGACTTCGTGTCGACCTGCATCGCCTTCATCGCAACGAACATCGCGCCAAGGACACCGAAGATCGCGCCAGAAGCGCCCACCGTGGGAACCAACTGCGCCGACGGCTGAACGTAGGCCCAGAACATGACGCCGAGCGATCCACCGATACCGGAGAAGACGTAGAGTGCGGCGAAGGCCGTACGGCCGATCCGCCGCTCAATCTCGCGACCGAAGACCCACAGTGCGTACATGTTCATCACAATGTGGAGCCAGAACCCGGTCGAATGCGTGAACATCACTGTCAGCATGCGCCAGGGTTCAAAGACCTCGGGGCGTGAGTACAGCGGGGCATACCACAGCGCCGTCGTCACCAGGTCAGAAGCAAAGTAGTGGGTGATGAGCTGCAAGACGAAGACCACAGCGCAGATCGCGATGATCGCCATCGTGACCGGAGTTTCCATCATGCTGATGCGACGCCCGAGCACTCGGGTCGCGCGGCCAGCACGCTTCGCACCACTGGGTGTTGCCTCACGCACGCAGTCAGGGCACAGCAGGCCCACCGCGGACGTTACCTGGCATTCACCGCACACCGTCCGACCGCAGCGCTGACACAGCGTGAAGCTGGGCCGCGTCTTATGGCGGTAACACACGTCATTGGCCCCGTACTCAGCGCGTTCGCCGAATACGGGGCCAGAGCCGTTAGTTGACAACGGAATTAGACCGCAGCGATCTCAACACCGGTGATGACGACGTCCTCAACGGGGCGATCCATTGCGCCGGTAGCAACCGACTCAATTGCGTCAACGACAGCCTTCGAAGCATCGTCAGCGAGCTCACCGAAGATGGTGTGCTTGCCAGTGAGCCATGCGGGCTCGGTGGTGGTGATGAAGAACTGCGAGCCGTTGGTGCCCGAGAGGCGGCCGGTCATGTCGGGGCGCTTGCCAGCGTTCGCCATAGCGAGCTGGTACTTGCGGTCGAACGAGAGCTCGGGGTGGATCTCATCGTCGAAGTTGTAGCCGGGGCCGCCGGTACCGGTGCCGGTGGGGTCGCCGCCCTGGATCATGAAGTCCTTGATGATGCGGTGGAAGATCACACCGTCGTAGAAGCCCTTGTTTGCAAGGTCTTCGAAGTTCTTCACGGTCTTCGGTGCGTGGTCGCCAAAGAGGTTGATCACGATGTCACCGTGGTTGGTGTGAATGGTCGCAACAGAAGTATGAATGGTCATGTACTCAGTCTACGGGGAGGTGCTCTGAGTACAACCGGGCAGATGCGTTGAGTTCACTCGGAAAGCGAGATGAGAAACTGCAGGAAATACCAGGACGCGCAGGCAGATTCGGTGTAGCGTTGGAGCAACTGAAGTGTTCCGCATGGCGCCGACCACGCGGACTGGAGGAGGAGTCGAATGAAGCTCTCACGTAAACGCCGCCGCGAGCTCCGCCGTCTGCGCGCTGAAGCACAGGAGCTGCTCGACCAGCAGCGCGTCGTGCTCGGCCAGGCCGGCGAGGTTCTGAACCACGCAGGTCGCCAGGCCCGTCACCTCAGTGACGAGCACCTCGCTCCCCGCGTCGAGAAGACGTGGAACCGCGTCCGTCCCGGCGTTGAGACTGGCATCGAGAACGCGCGCCGCACCGCAGAGCAGGTACGCATCGCGACCGCTCCCATGGTCACCAACGCACTGCAGGGCACCATTCGTACCCTCGATCGCTTCGAGAACCAGAACGCTGCCAAGCAGGTTCGCCGCTTCGGCGAGCGCACCGGCTACATCGCACCCGCGAAGAAGCGCTCGGGCGCTGGCAAGTGGATCGCAATCTCGCTCGGCGTCGCAGCTGCAACCGCTGTTGGCGTGCTGCTCACTCGCGCGTTCAGCACCGACGAAGATCTTTGGGTCAGCGCAGAGGGTTAATCTCTTCGTGTGATTCCGCGAGGCGGTCAGGGGTTTCCCTGGCCGCCTTTGCTGTGTGTTCTTGCGGCCCGGCGCGGTGGCCCGGCGCGGCCTGCGCGATCCGCCAAACCCGCGAAACGGGCACTTGTTGCCGAGATCGAGAGTTTCTACGCGCAGAAAGGGTCGATCTCGAGAGAAAGGGGTCTTCTCGCGGGGTTCACCCGCACCCGCGAGGGCTATGCGCTCGGTGAACCCGAGTCACCGCCCGAGCCTGAGCCATGACCTTGGCCCCCTTGGTTGCCCTGGCCGCCGTTCTTCCCACCGCGCTTGCCTGCGCGCTTTCGGCGCGGGTTGCGTGCAGCAACGGGACGGTTCTGAATGCCAGCCATCCGCATACCGGTTCGCACGAGCGAAAGTGTCTTGAGTGACTTGATTTCGCGGATCGGAACCCAACGTGCCTCGTCGGAGGAACCGTCAATTTCGTGTACGAGCGGGCCGTCTTGAACAGACGCACGGTACACGATGCGGATGGTGTGCAACTCGGGAGTCTGTCCGTCTTCAACGTCTTCGCGCACCATTACGCGAGAGTCGACACCAAGCAGACGACCTGCCTTCGCGGTCAGACCGGTCTCCTCGAAGATTTCGCGCACAACGGCGTCGCGCGGATCTTCTCCGTCTTCTAGCCCGCCGCCTGGCAACGTCCAGCCGTGCAGGTGCCCACGACGCCAATGCGTCAACAGGATCTTGCCGCGCCGCTCAATGACTGCGTATGCAGCAACTCGTAGATCCATACGTATGAGCTTAGCTTGCTCGCCACCCTGTGACCCAGGAGTTTAACCGCGCGTATGCTTCCGTGCGGGCATCTTTTCGCGACAGGAACACGTCGTGCAGCGCGTTCGGGATGCGTTCGATCGTGACTGAGCGTCCTAGCCTCGTCGCCGCTGACGCGACCGCCTTCACCGACAGCACCGTGTCAGCGGTCGTGAGCGCGTCGCTCCACCGCAAGGGTGCTTCGTCGTGGTCAGACATGATCACGCAGACCGGGATCGTGAGGTGTAGCCCCTTCTCAACACGCTCGTGTCCAGTAAGCACGGCACGGAGCCAACCGCTGTAGACCGCGTGAGACTTGTCTGGCCGCCACTCGTGGTTGAGCCGGTCGAGCACTTCAGTGGGGCCGACCTCACGCTGCGCACGGCTGTAATACCCGAAGTCGAACTGCGGACTCGCCTCGCGAGGAGCGATCCACGCACTCATATTCATAATGGGCATCATGAGCTTGCGCGCAACGGAAGAGAGTTGGAATTCAAGCCAGGGACTGTTCAGTATGAGCGCGCTTGCCACCCCAGGGTTGTTTGCCGCCCAGAGGCTGAGCACAAGCCCGCCCGTCGAGTGGCCGAGGAGGACGAGCTCGCGGCCGGTACTGCCGTGGTTCGCGCCGCTCGCGCTGCCTTCTCCCCCGATGATCGCAACCGCTCGCGCGATCTCGGCGTCGTATTCATCGAGCGATTCGATGTATCCCGGGGTCTGCCCTGGCCGCAAGCTGCGCCCGTACTTTCGCAGGTCGAGTGCGTAGAAACGGGCGCCGCGAGCGGTCCAGTATTGCGCGAGCGGAGTTTGGAAAAAGTAGTCAGACCAGCCGTGGACGTACAGCACGTCGACGTTGGAGAGGTCTGGCTTTTCTGGGGGCGCGGATCGCAGCAGCCGCTGCCACAAGCTCCGCTCTGCAGGCAGGGATCGCACCAGAGTAGCAACGAGGGGACCTTCGGTGTCTTCTCCCAGGTCGATATCGGTGCACTCGAAGCCTTCACCGAGCACATCAGGGCGCCACTCTACAGTCATGGGTTCAGACTAGCTGTGGTGCAGAGTCTTTCCTAGCGAAGTGTGAGCTCTCCCATTTCAGCGCTGACATCAACCACGTTTGGAGATTTCGGATCGTGTGTGAGGAGGTTGGTAATGCTGCCCATCTCAGACTGAGTACTCACTCGATAACCGCCAGCCGGCAATGTCACATCGGCACTACCGAGCTCGACATCGACTGTGACACTCGCAGGCTGTTTTCCTTCGGCCGTGATGGTGGCCTGCCCCATACCTACCGAGGCATCGATAGTGCGTGCCTCGGTGACCTTGAGCGTTGCATCGCCCACGCCTACTTCGAGCTCCACTGCGGTCGCGGTTCCTGTGTAGTCAACACGGCCAGCCTCAACGTTTATGTCGAGCATTACGAAGTCACCCGCGAGCGATAGGTCCCCCGCGCCAACGTTGATTTCGGCACTGAGCTTCCCGTCGTATTCGACAGGAAGTAGAAGAGTTGCTTGTTCGTTGTCGTTCATCTGCATCGGATTCGCGTTGCCAGTGCGCTCGATTTGTAGTGTGCCCTCGTCGTTGTACGCGGACCATTGGTAGCCAAAGTTCCCTTCGATACTCAGCGTCGGGACTTCGATGTCAGTGAACTGAACGGTCATTGCAGACGCTGCCGCGTTCACTTCAATCGCGCGCACGTTCGTGAGATCAAGATCGATCGTCCAACTGCGTTCTCCGTGTTGCTGCGGGTGGACCTTTCCGTCGTTCGCAAAGCCCTGTGAAGTGGCCGCTCGTGACTCGCTCGCAGCAGTCGCTTCATAGGCGAGACTCGCAAGCCAGATGCCAGCAGCGCTAAGCATTCCAAGCGCCACGACACCGCCAGCAATACCGACGCCAATTGCTACACCGCGGCGCCGCTTTGGACGCTGGGCGGAGGCCGGCTGCTGCGGCATCTGCGTTGGTGGGTGCGGCTGTTGCATCGATTGCGGCAACTGCTGCGGTTGCTGTTGCTGCCCTGTGAAATTCTGTTGGTCGGTCATGCGCCCATTCCGTTCTGCGGTCGATTCGTGTGAGCGGGCCCGCCCGCGCTCTCAATATGCGCGATCGCGGCGAGCACTCGACGGTTTCCGTCTTCGGCCTCAAGCCCGAGCTTCTGGAAGATCGCGGTGATGTTCTTTTCGACGCTCGCCTCAGAGATGAAGAGGAGCTCAGCGATCAGCTGATTCGAGCGCCCTTCGGCGAGCGCTGCCAAGACTGAACGCTCACGCGGGGTGAGCTGCTGCATGCGCTCGTCTTTGGCACGGCGGGCGAGGAGCTGAGCTACGACCTCAGGGTCGAGTACCGTCGCACCTTCACTGATCCGTTCAATTGCTGCGATGAAGTCACCGACGTCTGCAACGCGGTCTTTCAAGAGATAACCGAACGCACCAGTTTGCACGCCGCTCGGACCTGCTCCGATGAGCTCGCTCGCGTATCGCTCCTCCACATATTGTGAGAGGACGAGGAGCGGCAGCTCTGGTCGCGTTTGGCGTAGCTCGAGAGCCGCGCGGATTCCTTCATCAGTAAAGGTTGGCGGGAGCCGAACGTCAAAGATACACAGGTCGGGGTTGGCTTCTGCCACCTTTTCCATGAGGCCCGTGGTGTCGGGCAAGGCTGCTACAACCTCGTGTCCACCGTGTTCGAGGAGACGCACAAGCCCCTCGCGCAGCAATACAGAGTCTTCACACATTACGATGCGCATGGCACGCTCACCTCCAGAGTAGTTGGGCCGCCCTTAGGGCTAGCAAGGGTACTCGTGCCGCCCGCTGCAAGCACGCGGTTCTGTACACCGTCTAGGCCACCACCCGGTACTACGGTGGCGCCACCGATGCCATTGTCTTCGATTCGCGCCCAGAGTGTGCCATCATCTCGGAGGCGCACTATGACTCGACATTCACTCGCACGCGAGTGCTTAGCCGCGTTGGTCAGCGACTCTGCAATCACGAAGTAGACGGCTGCCTCAGCTGTACGGCTACACCGACCGGTGAGCTGCACATCGAGAGTTACTGGGATGTGTGACCGTGCGGCGAGCGCGGAGAGCGCTGCGTCGAGACCACGGTCATCGAGAACGGAAGCATAAATGCCTCGGGCGAGCTGACGCAGCTCAGTGATCGCAGCCTTCGTTGAGGTGTGGGCCTCAGCGACGAGCGTCTTTGCTGTTTCAGGATCAGTGTCGATCATCTCTTTTGCGAGCCCAAGGGTCATCGCAGTTGAGACGAGTCGAGGTTGTACGCCATCATGTAGGTCGCGTTCGACTCGGGTGCGCTCAAGATCTGCTGCGCGTACCGCGCCTTTGCGCTGTTCTTGCGATGCCGCAGCTCGCTCTTCGAGCTCTGCTTCTCGCACGGCCGAACCGATGAGCGCGATCGAGAGCAGTCGGTGCAGCATGGCTGCGCCGTACAGGCTGCCCAGCCAGAAAAAGAAGCCCGCAACCGCGATTCCCATTCGCACTCCCGAAGATGCCGCAGAGTTACCCCAAATGAGGGACTGCACCGCATCAAACGACGTTTGGAAAACCCACTGCAAGATCACGAGGAGCACGAAACCCAGCGCAATGGTCAGGAGCGAGTTCGCGAGCGCGCGCCACATGCGTGCATCAACCGACTGCCGCAGCACTGCCTTCAGCCACCCGCCAAACGTCGGAGTCTCGCGGCGGGTGAAGCGCAGGTCGGGAATGCCAAGGTCGTAGAGCTCTGAGACACGACGAGTTTCAAACCAGCCGATGCCGAACAACGCGTACACAGCACCAACGAGCATGACCAGGCCGATGCCCGCGAGTGGGATGAGCCCGATCGAAATCGCGATGTAGCTCGCTCCCCCAACCACGAGCCCAAACCCAATGACGCCGTACGCCAGCAGGTGCAAAATCGTCAGCCCGATACTCAGCGGCGGCTTCTGCCGGCTCGAGGTGTGTGTGTTCATACCTCTAAATTACGGTGCGACTGCATGCGGGAGTAGCCCGATACCCGGAGAGATGCTTTCTGGGTTTCCCTACCTTTTGCCATCTTTCGGCACGAACCGCCCACTGCGAAGTGCACTTCTTCCACGAAAACCCAGGGTTACGCCACACCATCCTGGGCCGGCCTACGATGTTTCCCGTGAAACAGTGAAGCTGATCCGCGCCCATACTGACGCTGTTTTCTAGCGACGCACGCCAGTAAGATCCGTCATATAGCTACGTCTCCGTCAAGCGAGTGCGTGGTCGATCTTTCCACGATGGAGTGAACCAGACATGAAGATGCGCACAGGACTGAGCATTGGAGCCGTCATCGGCACCGTGTTGCTCGGAGTAACCCTCGCACCAGCCAATGCCGCGGAAGTATTAGAAGTTGCGCCGGCAGATCCCTCTCCTCCGAGTCCAGATATGAATGTCGAAGACCCGCGCATTCTTGGTGGGGAACAGGCTGCTGTGAGTGATGCGCTTTCGATCCGCATTCCCGTCATGCGAGACCCGGCACTTGCCACGAGCACCGAACTTGAGAATGCGCAACCGTGGTCTCTCACGCTCAGCCGCACCGGCACATACGCCTACGCAACATCTCGCGCGTCTACAGACACCCCAGCGAACAGCTTCCGTGATCTGTATGTCTTTGATCTGGAATCACGCAAACACGTCAAGACGATCCGGTTCGACGTTCCCGGGCAGATTTCACCACTGTCTGCGGCGCGCGATGCTGACGTACTCGCGTTCTCCGTTGGTGGCACGCACGTGTTCACGCTCAACACCCTGACGAACGAGCTAGTCGGGGCGCCCCTGCCAGTTCCTTCGTCGAGTTCGTACCGTGACACCATCAGCACAGATGGCCAAAGCTATTACATGGCCGATGTGTACGGAACTGTCAGAAAGCTAGATCTCTCGACCGGCACGATCACCGCATCGCAGAGCATCGGGGTCGACCGTACTGGATCAATCACGTTGAGCGCCGATGGAAACTCCGTCATTGTCGGCTCAGGTGGACGTGCGTTTGATGGCGCGAGCATCACTGTTCTCAACGCGGCGACGCTTGCTATTGAGAACGGCCCCAACACTAACTTTGCTACCTGGCAGTTCGATCGGATTCGCTCAGACCTCAAGACCGGATCACTCTTTTCTACCGGCTATTCCTGGTATGTGGAGCGCTACGATCCGAATTCAGGCGAGCTCACCGGCTCGGTAGCCATCGCGCGGTACATGAATGACTTCATTGTGGATCCACGCAACGATCCGTCAGAAGGTAGCGCACGCGAAGATCGCGCCTGGGGTCTCACGACCGAATACGATCTTGTCGCCCCTGCAATCTTTGGCAATGAGGTCGCTGGCACCGAGGATCGGCGATCAGACAGCTTCCGCGACACCGACGGTGTCCCCATCTACATGGATCAGCGCGCTACGTGCGCCGACGAGGCCGCATTCCCAGAAAGCTGCACCGACATCGGCGAAATCGTTGTGAGCAACGGTGGCGGATCAGCACCCGACACCGACAACAGCATCACCGTGCTCTTGCCACCTGCAATCACCACACAGCCATTGAATGCCGCGGTCACTCGACTCGGCGACTCAGCCCGGTTCGCGGTGACGCTCGACGGGGTGAAACCAGACGCAGCCAGCAACATCACTTGGCAGTCCTCCCCCGACGGCACCGCCTGGACCGATCTCGATGAGCACTCCACCACGCTCGATGTAGAAGCAACCGAAGAGAGCGTCGCACTGCAGTACCGTCTCGCGTACGTCGACGACTTTTGGAATGTGTCTGGCGCATCTGAGCCTGTTTCAATCACCGGTCCCGCCCCGGTGATCACCTCACAAGCCCCACAGAACACCATGCGTGTTGGCGAACCGATCGCCCCGATCACACTCAGTGCGAACGCACAGGGCAAGCAAACCTGGTCGATGGACGGCCTGCCAGCAGGGGTCACCTTCAATGCGAACTCCAAGCTTTTGAGTGGCACTCCGACAGAAGCTGGCAACTACACGGTCGTCGCGACCGTTACTGATGTGTTCGGCAGTGCAACGCAGACCGTTGACGTGACGGTCGAAAAGGCCACTCCGGGGCCAGACCCGGAGCCAAAGCCAGACCCGGAGCCAAAGCCTGACCCGGAGCCAAAGCCGACTCCGGGCAACCCAGGAAACGGTGGGCACACCACCGGTGCCAGTAACCTCGCCCATACTGGCGGCGCAGGTTTGACCCTGGTTGCCGGGGCAGCTGGCCTTCTCACCATCATCGGGGCAGGCGCCGTCTTCCTCGCTCGCCGAGGCCGCGCATAGCGCTGTGGTGGGGCTGGATGCGGATCCGCGCCACGCCCCACCACCCCCCTCGCGCACTCGCGCACTCTCCTGCGAGAATCAGGGCATGACAACGAAGCCAACATTCAGCTCCACCTTCATCTTCGAGGTCGGCAATCTCACTGACGAGTTCCACCGCATCGATAGCGAGATTGCGCAGCGCGCACGTGAGATTCCGGGGTTCCTCGGCGAAGAAGCGTGGCACAACGAGGACACCGGCCTGCACGCAGAGGTGTACTACTGGTCGAGCATGGAGGCGCTGCGTGCGCTAGTATCCATGGACACCCATCAGCTCGCGAAGGCACGCTACGGCGAGTGGCTTGGCGAATACCGCGTGGTGATCTCCGAGGTCCAGGCGGTCTATGGCAACCCTGCGCTCGGTCTCGAGCACATTCCCGCTAGCGTCTAGGGTCCGCGGTGTCTCTTTTCACCGGCCTGAGTGCCTTCCCGCTCACCCCAATGAGCGCGGATCGCGTCGACGAAGCCGCATTCGCGGCCATCATGCAGCGCCTTGTCGCCGCCAGCGTTGACTCGATCACCGCGCTGGGATCTACCGGATCCTATGCCTATCTCACCCAAGAAGAACGTGCCAGCGTCACCAAACTTGCTGTGGACAACGCTGGAGATGTGCCTGTGTTCATCGGCGTTGGAGCGTTGCGCACAAGCCACATGCTTGAGAACGTTTCCGTCGCCGAGCGTGCTGGCGCCGCGGCCGTGCTCGTTGCACCTGTGAGTTACCAGCCGCTCACCCACGATGAGGTGTTTGATGTGTTCCGTGCGGCAACCGAGCGCTCATCGCTTCCCGTCATCGTCTACGACAACCCACGCACGACTCATTTCACCTTCGATCTCGACCTGTACGCACGCATCGCAGCGCTTCCTGGCATTGCTTCGATCAAGATTCCCGGGGTGCCCGGCGATCCGGCTGAGGCCGAAGCACACGTTTCCCGGATCCGCGCAGTCATACCGCCCCACGTCACCATCGGTGTCTCAGGCGACCAGAGTGCAGCGACCGGGCTGGTGGCCGGCTGTGACGCGTGGTACTCCGTGCTCGGTGGAACGCTCCCCGACCAAGCTCTCGCCCTGACCCGCGCAGCTCAGAGCGTACGCGCTGGCGACCCACAGAGCGCGGATCGTCTGCGCACTGTGACGAGCCAGCTCGCGCCGCTGTTGGATCTATTCACCGAGCTTGGCGGTAGCCTCCGCCCGATAGCAGCCGTTGCAGAGCTGTTGGGCTACGCGGAGCCGTCGTGCCTTCCGCTCCCCGTGCAGGGGCTCGGTGCAGCCGATCGTGATCTGGTTGCTCGGGCACTCGATGTCATGAGTATCAACGCGCACAACTGAGCACCCAGTCCCAGCCACAAACAAAGAACCCCGCCTCACTGAGGCGGGGTTAGTGGTGGATCCTGCGAGAATCGAACTCGCGACCTCCTGCTTGCAAAGCAGGCGCTCTACCAATTGAGCTAAGGACCCGTTGTCTGCTCGGATCTTCCCCGTGCGAACTCATTAACTATATCCCAGAATTTCGGGGAGTAAAAATCGGGCGCTAACTCATGGGCGTTTCGCGGATCTCTCGTGAGCGTGAGCGTGAGCGTCACCAGGTCCCAGCTCCCCAGACACAACAAAAGAACCCCACCTCTATGAGGTGGGGTTCTACCGTGGATCCTGCGAGAATCGAACTCGCGACCTCCTGCTTGCAAAGCAGGCGCTCTACCAATTGAGCTAAGGACCCGTTATCTGACCGGGAGGAACCCGTTCCGACTCAAGAAACTATAGCGCCTTCCCAGCCCTCAGTGCAAAATCGCGACACGCCGAGAGGCGAGCGAGGGCTTCTCACGAGGCCCGCGCAAAGTCCCCGCACGGTCTCACGGCCGTGTGCAACAGGACCCGGGCGGCTCGATCCGCCAACGGTGTGGACGGCGTTCATGCGCCGCCCACACCTCGGTGACTGCGTTGATTCACCGCGTTTCTGACCGGCTAGTTGTCAGCGATCGCGGCAATGACGTCTTCGAGTAGCACCACATCGGGCAGCTCGGGTGACTCAGGATCAAGCTTGATGAATTCACTCCCCCGGGTCTGCTCGTAGACGCCGGCATAGACACCGGTGACAGCGTACTTTCCAGTGGCGACTCCTGGCTCAAACTCGTACTCGGTCAGGAAGAGGAGATCTTTCTTCCCGGGCTGAAGCGCACCCTCGGCATGCTGCGTTCCTACGCTCATCACCGTCACCTGGTCCGTTGCAGAACCTTTCAGCACTTCACTCGGATGCACCACACGGTCAGTGAACGGGAGACCATCCAGTTCGGTTTCGGTGAACTCTTCGCTGATATCTGCGACAACGATCAGATCGCTCCCTGCGGCGAGATCCGCGATGGTGTCATACGTCATGATTCGACTGACTTCATAGCTCTCCACTGGCGCTTCAACGCTGCCAGCGACCGTACTCGCGCTCGCCCCCGAAGACGCACAACCGACGAGTCCTGTGAGGACAAGCGCCGCAGCACCCACTGCTGCGAACTTGCTTGCAAACATGTACCGCTCCCCTAGTAAATCTTGTTGATGCCGGCGATGTCATCCGCCCGCGGAGTTGAAATCTTGCACTGTGCATACCGCACCTGGCTCGAGCGGTGCATAACCGCGAGCTTGGAGCAGGTTCCAGTGTCCTTGTGGGCGAGGCCGAGCGCATGACCAATTTCATGCGTGAACACCGACTTCTTCGCCGCTGCCGGATAGCTATTGGTGTACTTCGTATTGAGCCACGCGAATGCGGTGGAGGTCCAGGCACCGTTCTTGCAGCCGGGCGCTTTGAGCGAGGTTCCGGACTTCATGATTCCGTCGAACCCGGTTGTCCCAAAGTTGCCATTCGCAACGGTGAGCTGTGCCCCCGTGGTCACCTTCTTGAAGGTGACCTTTGTGCTGGAATTCCATGCGCTCACGGCGCTCGATGCAGCAGAGCGATAGGCGGCGTCTGTAGTGGCGTCTTTCCAGAGCACAGTCCGCGTCTTGATCTTGCATCCTACGAAGTTTGCGGCTTCGGCCGCATCCCCGTTCACTACCGGGAATGAGACCGCGAGTAAAACCGCAAGAGTGCCAATCAGAACCTTCTTCATGCGTTCCCCTTATTCGGTAAGTACACCTCATCGTGACCTTGGAATTCAGTTTGGTAAAGCTATGAAGTTCACACAAGCGCGTTTATGTACAAGGCGTTGTTTCCCTAGTCATACGTTCATCTCTGGTGTAATTTCCCGATTTGGGGACGCGGATCGCAAGGCATGGCGCTCAGCCGCGCGAAATGGCCACGAGAGCGCCCAAACGGTGAGCGGCCAGAGCTGGGCGCCGAGTCGAAAGAAAGCCGCTGAGAGAGGCACATGCGACAGCTCGCCGTTACTCGAGAAGGCGCGGGGTTCTCGAAGGGACATGAGCCGGAATGGGCTGGAGGATCCGCCGCCGTGAAACACACGCAGAAATGACGAAAGGCAGTTGATTTCTCAACTGCCTTTCGGTTTTGGTGGGGCTACCAGGACTTGAACCTGGGACCTCTTCATTATCAGTGAAGCGCTCTAACCACCTGAGCTATAGCCCCGCAACCAAGAGTTAACTTTATACGGTCAATCCTTGGCCGGCAAAATCGACGCCGCCTGTTCGGCGTGTCTTAGTTGCTGGTGAAACCGAGCTGGAAGCCGCCAACAACCCGCACAATGAGGTTGTAGAGCAGCGCAGCGATCGCACCGAGTACGGTACCGACGACGACGTTCAATACGCCGACGATCACCGAGAAGCCGAAGACCTGGGCAAAGCCAAGGATGTTCAGCAAGCTGTACTCGCCACCGGTGATGTCCATGAAGAGCTGGTTGATCTGGTCAAGCACACCAGTCTGGACGAGCACGAAGTACACAAGGATCGTCGCGACGATGCTCACTACCGCGAGGCACACCGACACGAGGAACGAGAACTTCACGGCCGACCAGAAGTCGACGTAAACGAGCTTCAGGCGGACCTGCTTGGTCGGCGCCTTCTTACGGCTCTTGTTCGCGAGCTTGTCTGCGACTGTATTACTCATTCACGTTTTCCTTGTTCTCTGGGGTCTCAGATTCAGAATCTTCAGAGGTGCCCTCATCGAGACCGCGCTCCGAATTCCGCGCGATCCCAATAATACGATCCTGCTCTGGGAACCGTGCAAACACGACGCCCATGGTGTTACGGCCCTTGGCAGGGACCTCGTTCACGTTTGAACGAACAACCTTGCCACTTGCGAGGACGACAAGAACCTCGTCGTCCTCCCCGACGATGAAGCCGCCGACAAGATCGCCGCGTTCCTCATCAAGCTTTGCAACCTTGATGCCGTAACCGCCGCGCTGCTGGACTCGGTACTCGTCTGCAGCGGTGCGCTTTGCGTAGCCGCCCTCGGTGACAACAAAGACAAATCCCTGATCATCGGTCAAACGCGAGGCCGCAAGCAGCGAATCTCCCTCACGGAAGTTCATACCGCGAACACCGCTGGTCGAGCGACCCATCGGACGGAGCGCATCATCGCTCGCCGTGAAGCGGATCGACATTCCGTGCTTCGAAATCATCAGAATGTCATCATCAGCCTCTGCAACCAACGCAGAAATGAGCTCGTCACCCTCGCGGAGCTTGATCGCGATAATGCCGCCGGTACGGTTTGTGTCGTACTCAGCAAGCGCCGTCTTCTTTACCAGACCGTTACGGGTTGCAAGCAGCAGGTAGCCGGCATCCGAGTAGTCACGGAGGTCGAGAATCTGCGTCACCGTCTCATCAGGCGCAAGCGCGAGCAGATTTGCAAGGTGTTGGCCCTTCGCGTCACGACCACCCTCAGCGAGCTCGTACGCCTTCGCACGATACACACGGCCGGTGTTCGTGAAGAACAACAGCCAATGATGCGTCGTGGTCACGAAGAAGTGCTCAACGATGTCGTCAGCACGCAGCTGCGCGCCCTTGACACCCTTGCCGCCGCGGTGCTGCGAACGGTAGTTGTCGATGCGCGTACGCTTCACGTAGCCGCCGCGAGTAACGGTGACAACCATTTCCTCTTCGGGAATGAGGTCTTCCATCGACATGTCGCCGTCGTAGCCGTGAAGAATCGTGGTGCGGCGATCGTCGCCGAACTTCTGCACGACCTCGTCAAGCTCCTCAGCGATGATCGAGCGCTGCTCTTCAGGCGAAGCGAGGATGCCCTCGTAGTCCTTAATGAGTGCTTCGAGCTTTGCCGCGAGATCAAGGATCTTCTGGCGCTCCAGCGCTGCAAGTCGACGCAGCTGGAGGGCAAGAATTGCGTCAGCCTGAATCTGATCGACGTCGAGGAGTGCCATGAGGCCCTCACGAGCCTCGTCGACCGTCGGCGATCGGCGGATCAGTGCGATGACCTCGTCAAGCGCATCGAGCGCCTTGAGGTAGCCACGCTGAATGTGTGCCTCAGCCTCAGCCTTCTTCAGGCGGTACTCGGTACGGCGGACGATGACCTCGACCTGGTGACGTACCCAGTAGGTAATGAAACCGTCGAGCGGCAGCGTGCGGGGCACACCGTCGACGATGGCAAGCATGTTCGCGCCGAAGTTCTCCTGCAGCTGCGTGTGCTTGTACAGGTTATTCAGTACTACCTTTGCGATCGCATCGCGCTTGAGCACGATGACGAGGCGCTGACCGGTACGACCACTGGTCTCATCGCGAATATCCGCGATGCCCTGGATCTTACCTTCCTTCACGAGGTCGGCAATCTTGATCGCGAGGTTATCCGGGTTCACCTGGTACGGGAGCTCGGTAACTACGAGGCAGGTACGACCGTGGATCTCTTCGATCTCCACAACCGCACGCATGGTGATCGATCCGCGTCCCGTCGTGTACGCATCGCGGATACCGCGGGTACCGAGGATGCGCGCACCCGTCGGGAAATCGGGACCCGATACGCGCTCCATGAGGGCTTCGAGAAGCTCTTCCTTAGAAGCGTCGGGGTTCTCAAGGTGCCACTTCGCAGCGCTTGCAACCTCACGGAGGTTGTGCGGCGGAATGTTCGTCGCCATGCCGACCGCGATACCCACCGAGCCGTTCACCAGCAGGTTCGGGAATCGCGCCGTCAGAACCGTGGGCTCCTGGGTACGACCATCGTAGTTGTCCTGGAAATCGACGGTGTCTTCATCAATATCGCGCACCATCTCCATGGCGAGCTGGGACATCTTGGTCTCGGTGTAACGGTGTGCAGCAGCGCCGTCGTTACCCGGCGAACCGAAGTTACCCTGACCAAGCGCAAGCGGGTACCGCATTGCCCATGGCTGCACGAGGCGAACCAGGGAGTCGTACACCGCCGAGTCACCGTGCGGGTGGAACTGACCCATGACGTCACCGATTACACGGGTGCACTTCGAGAATGCCTTGTCCGGTCGGTAGCCACCGTCGTACATCGTGTAGATCACACGACGGTGAACGGGCTTCAAGCCGTCACGAACGTCAGGAAGCGCACGACCGACGATCACGCTCATTGCGTAATCGAGGTACGAACGCTGCATCTCGGTCTTCAGCTCGATCTGCTCGATGCGTCCCTTGGGTGCATCGGTGCCGGTGTGCTCAGTGCTCACGCTCTCGACCTCCGGGGTCTCATTGTTAGATGTCAAGGAAACGCACATCCTTCGCGTTCTGCTGAATGAAGCCACGACGTGCTTCCACGTCCTCGCCCATCAGCGTTGCAAATACCTCGTCAGCGACGGCGGCGTCATCCATAGTGACCTGGAGGAGCGTACGCGTCTCGGGGTTCATCGTGGTCTCCCAGAGCTCTTCGTAGTTCATCTCACCAAGACCCTTGTAGCGCTGCACGCCGCTCTCCTTCTGGAGGCGCTTGCCCGAAGCGGCGCCGGCCGCGAGGGCCGCGTCACGCGCTTCATCACTGAAGACATACTCGTGATCCGCGTTGGTCCACTTGATGCGGTACAGCGGCGGCTGAGCGAGGTACACGTAGCCCATATCAATCAGCGGACGCATGTAGCGGAAGAGCAGCGTCAGCAGCAGCGTAGTGATGTGCTGACCATCGACATCAGCATCGGCCATGAGGACGATCTTGTGGTAGCGCGCCTTCTCTGCGTCGAAGTCTTCGCCAATGCCCGCGCCGAACGCGGTGATCATTGCCTGAACCTCTGCATTGTTGAGTGCGCGATCAAGGCGTGCCTTCTCAACGTTCAGAATCTTGCCGCGAAGGGGCAGAATTGCCTGGGTCTCGGGGTTACGTCCGGTCTTTGCCGAGCCACCTGCCGAGTCGCCCTCCACAATGAAGATTTCGGAAACGACGGGATCCTTGCTCGTGCAGTCCGAAAGTTTGCCGGGCATGCCGCCCGACTCGAGGAGGCCCTTGCGGCGGGCAGTCTCGCGCGCCTTACGCGCAGCGAGACGAGCAGTCGCAGCCTGGATAGCCTTACGGATAATGTCCTTCGCGGGGCCGGGGTTGCGCTCGAGCCAGTCGCCCAACTCGGTCGAGACGACCTTCTGGACGTACGCCTTTGCTTCGGTGTTACCGAGCTTGGTCTTTGTCTGGCCTTCGAACTGAGGCTCCCCCAGCTTGACCGAGATAACCGCAGTCAAACCCTCACGAACGTCATCGCCAGAAAGATTGTCGTCCTTCTCTCGGAGGATATTCTTCTCACGCGCGTACTTGTTCACCAATGTGGTGAGTGCCGCACGGAAACCTTCCTCGTGAGTACCACCCTCATGCGTATTGATGGTGTTCGCGTAGGTGTACACGCTCTCTGAGTACGATGTAGTCCACTGCATCGAGATCTCTGCCGAGATCTTTCGTTCAGTGTCTTCTGATTCGAACGAGATGATGTCGTCGTGAACGACCTCTGCACGCTTCGAAGCGTTGAGGTGTCGGACGTAGTCCTCAATGCCACGCTCGTACATGAAGCTGTCATGCTGCGGAGCGGGTGCTACGAGCTCGCCGTCTGCGTTCTCCACTGGCTCCTGCGGGCGAAGATCCGTGAGCTCAATGCGCAAGCCCTTGTTCAGGAACGCCATCTGCTGGAAGCGAGTGCGAAGAGTGTCGTAGTCGAACTCAATCGTCTCGAAGATCTCAGCGCTCGGCCAGAACGTAATGGTGGTACCTGTAGCGTCGGTAGCTTCACCCTGCGCGAGCGGTGCGTCCGGGACACTGTTCGTGAACGACATGTTCCACGTGAAACCCTGACGCTTTACGGCGACATCAAAACGAGTCGAAAGCGCGTTTACCACCGAGGAGCCAACGCCATGGAGGCCACCCGACACTGCGTAGCCGCCACCGCCGAACTTGCCACCCGCGTGAAGAACTGTGAGGACCACCTCGACGGTCGAGCGGCCTTCGGTGGGGTGCTCATCAACTGGAATACCGCGGCCATTATCGATTACTCGAACACCACCGTCTTCCAGAATGGTGACTGAGATGGTGTCGCAGTATCCCGCGAGCGCCTCATCGACAGAGTTATCTACGATCTCGTACACCAGGTGGTGCAGGCCACGGGGACCGGTCGAGCCGATGTACATACCGGGGCGCTTGCGAACTGCTTCGAGACCCTCGAGCACTTGGATGTTATCCGCACCGTACTCTTGGGTTTGCTGCTCTGAACTCATGTTGCGTTACACACTCTCTGTGGATCGCCAGGCGACAGAATTGTCGCGGCACACTTCAGTACCCAAGTCTACCCTTTTTGAGGCGAAATACGGCCATTTGCGTGCGTTCTGAGACATGTTTTGCGGCACGGCTCCGTCATAATTTCAGTTTCCGAAGAAGCCTGTCCACCAGAACGGCCCTAGCTGCCCATCTAAGAAAACACGGTTTCTGGTTTTCTTAAGCTAGATGGGGTAAACGTCTGATGAGCGAACCGCCGGTGTTTCACGTGAAACGAGTTAACCCAGATGCGCTCCATGGGAGAATGAGCCAAGATGGACTCCAGATCCAGTCGAAACCGCAGAATCGATCTGAGAAAACTATCCGTAGGTGTCTCGGGGGCCTCTACCAGGCACAACTCGTCGACCATGCCGCCAGGTTGGAGCCCCCGGAGCCATGAACTTGATATCGCGAATCTCGGAATCTGGATAGTCAATCAGAATTCGGGTAACGAGTTCAGCACGCAACCGTCGGAGCTCAGTCGCCCAGGTCGTCGAATCGCACTGCACCTGGAGGATGCCATTCTCGATGCCGACCACGGTCGTGTGTGCGGCGGTGGACTCCCCCGCGAATGCAGGCCACTCGGACACCAGGCGAGCCTGATCAAGCTCACCACGCCATCCCATGTCTTGCGCGACGACATCGAGAAGGTCGCCGAGCGCGCGCGGGTCCCGTCCCTTGGCGAAGGGACGAGTGATCCCTTCGCCATCTTGGGCGGCAAGACGACGGCGTCGCATAGGACGCCCCTTCCATACCGACTTCGCACGCAGGTATGCGTCGGCAGAGAAGCCTGGACTACCTGGCGCCACCATCCCTAAGCTTCCTCTACAAGCTCGCCGGCGATGACCTGTACTTCGTGCCAGTCCAGCCCTGCGGGGATATCTTCACGGACAGCGGAGGTGACAATAACCTGCTCAAAATCACTCACCGCATGCATCAGGCGCTCACGACGCCCAGCATCCAACTCAGCAAAGACGTCATCGAGCAGAATCACGGGATCGCCGGCAGAAGACTCTGCGCGAAGGACATTAGCGAGTCCTACCTTGAGAGCGAGCGCGAATGACCACGACTCACCATGGCTCGCGTATCCCTTTACTGGCAACGAATTAAGCGAAAGCAGAATGTCATCGCGATGGGGTCCAACCAGAGTCACTCCACGATCAAACTCGCGCTGTCGTACCAGTTGAATTGCCTCGTGGAACTGCTCAGTGAGCGTTTCACGTGAAACCAATGACTCCTCTATTGTCCGAGAAGCGTGCGAAGTGCGGACCCCTGTTTCACGTGAAACACGATGCGAACTTGATCCCTCGAGTACGTCAGCAACTGATTCGAAGACACGCATCGTGGGTGAATGGTCCGCCCCGACAAGTGAAGTGTAGGCGTCGCGCATGGGTGTTTCGAGGTCGGTGATTAAATCACGACGTGCCAACATGATTCGCACACCGTGCTCAACGAGCTGCTCATCCCAAACGGAGAGAGTCGACTCAATAGCCGACCGTGGCTGTGTGCGCGCCGACTTAAGTAGCGCAGTGCGCTGTTTGACGATCTTCTCGTAGTCATTCAGAGCTCCGCCGGCAACCGGAAGGCGTGCCGCGAGTGCATCATCCATGAAGCGACGACGTACGGATGGTTCACCACGAACGATCGTAAGATCCTCCGGTGCGAACAGAACTGAGGAGAACCAGCGAGTGAGCTCACGTGCGCGAACAGGATTTCCGTTCAACTGCGCACGATTAGCGCCAACGCGGTTGATCTGAGCCTCGAGAATGACGTCGCGATCCCCCGCTGCGACCTTCATGCGTGCAATTGCTGCCGGTGCATCTCCGCGTACCATCGCGGCATCCGTGCTCACACGGTGTGATCGAAGCGTCGAGAAGAACCCGATTGCCTCAACAAGGTTGGTCTTGCCCTGTCCATTCTTACCGAAGAGCAGGTTCGGTCCCGGTTTGAGCGGGAGTTCCGCAGAAACGTAGTTCCGAAAATCCTTCAGAGAAAGGTGCGCGACGCGCAACGCTGCCTCTTATCGGAGCAGCAGGTTAGGCTGCAGCAGGTAGCGGAAGCTCTCATCATCAGCCTCGTCCTTGCTGCGCTGGCTCGTGATGAGCACGGGCCCCGGCTTTCCCGGATTGTCGGTACGAGTGAAGCCAATGCGGGCAAACTCTGCATGAGTCGAACGCAAGCCATCGAGCAAGAACTGCGGCTTGAGCGAAACGATCATGTCGTCACCAACGAGATGTGCATCAACGGTTTCCTGAGCCTGAGCCGACTCCGTACCCGCAGCCTCGAGCACCACAGTTCCTTCGCTGAAGGAGAAACGGAGCGCCGCCTCGCGCTCGAGAACAAGCCCGACGCGGCCTACAGCCTCGATCAGTTCGCTCGTGCTCATAACCGCGTAATTCGTCACCTGATCAGGGAAAAGGCGGCCAACGGGCGGGTAATTGCCCTTGATGAGAAGCGAGGTTACCGTCTTGTTGCCACCGCTGAAGGCGATGAGCTCACGCTCACCATCCTTGATGATGGAAAGTCGAACCTGACCCTCATTCGAGAAGGTCTTTCCGACCTCGGTGACGATCTTCGCCGGCACCAGTGCCTGAGAAGGAACGTTCTCAGACTGCTGCTCCCAATCGATGCCGCGGGTAGCCACACGGTAACGGTCGGTAGCAGTCAGGGTCAGTACGTTTTCTGCGATGTCGAAAAGTACACCGGTGATTACCGGAGTGACATCATCCTTTGACGCAGCAAGTGCGACCTGAGAAATTGCCTTCGCAAATTCATCTGCGGGAACGACACCTGAAACAGTGTCCACAACAGGAACCTGCGGATACTCCTCAACTGGCATCGCGGGCAGGCTGAAGGATGAGGATCCACATCGAACCTCAACGCGGCTCTCCACGAGAGAGATTTCAACATCAGAGTGGGGCAAACGGTTCGCAATTTCGCCAAGAAGGCGTCCTGAAACCAACGCACGTCCAGCGGTGCTTACCTCTGCAGCGATTTCCGTGCGTGAGGAGACCTCATAGTCAAAAGACGAAATCGTCAGTGACTGATTCTCAGCCTCGAGAAGCACACCGCTCAACAATGGCTGAGTTGGTCGCTGAGGCAAAAGCTTCGCTGCAAACGAAACGGCATCGCTGAATACATCCCGATGGACCGTAAAACGCATATTGCATCCCTTTCGAAGCTGAGAGTGAGGGCTTGTGCCCAGACTCACATATCTTTGCACATTCCAAGATTCTTGGCATTCGTGTCGAGCACTTCGCCGTCGGTAAAGAGTGATGGAGTGCCCATGAAAGTTAACAAGAATCTGTAATCGTAATAGGCCCTGTGGATACTGTGGATAACTTCGCCGAAGCTAATAATTACAAGGGAACTACACGAATGTCACCTGTTGAAGGATCTTGAATACCTCCACATCCTTGTGATTCCGCGAAACTTACAAAAACCACGCAATTCACAAGCAACCGGCCTGAGTGCACAATTTTTGTGAACTTGTCCACAGTTATCCACAGGCACCATGTTGAGAATGACAAATCTTTTGTAAAAACCCCGGGTGAACGCGGTGTTACGAGGCGCTTTGCTTGATGCGAGTGGTGAGTTCCGTGACCTGGTTGTACACGGAGCGGCGCTCGGCAATCAGCTGCGTAATTTTCTTGTGGGCGTACATCACCGTGGTGTGATCACGCCCGCCAAAAAGCTGACCGATTTTCGGAAGTGAAAGAGGCGTCAGTTCTCGGCAGAGGTACATTGCGATCTGTCGCGCAAGCGCAATTTGCTGTGCGCGCGATGGTCCATAGAGATCATCAACGGCGAGATCGAAGTAGTCAGCGGTTTGGCTAATGATCGATGACGGTTGAACTTCGTTGTCAGCATCGAGAGTGATGAGATCTTTGAGGACGGTGTGCACCAGCGCCATGTCAATTCGCTGCTGGTTCAGGCTCGCGTATGCCGTCACGCGGATCAGCGTGCCTTCGAGCTCGCGAATGTTTGACGAGAACTTACTCGCGATGAATTCGAGGATGTTGTCATCTACCTCAAGGCGTTCGCGCTGTGCCTTCTTACGAAGAATCGCGATTCGAGTTTCGAGGTCGGGAACCTGAATATCGGTGAGAAGACCCCACTCAAAACGTGAAAGCATGCGCTCTTCAAAACCGCGAAGCTGCTTCGGCTGCACATCACTCGTGATGACGACCTGCTTGTTGTGATCATGCAGGGTGTTGAATGTGTGGAAGAACGCTTCCTGCGTTTCAACCTTGTCGGCCAAGAACTGGATGTCGTCAATGAGGAGCACATCGACGCTGCGGTATCGAGCGTGGAACGCCGATCCTTGGTTATTCGCGATCGAGTTAATGAAATCGTTCGTGAAATCTTCCGAGCTCACGTACTTCACCTGAATATCGGGGAAGAGCTCGATCGCGTAGTGGCCAATTGCGTGAAGCAGGTGAGTCTTGCCCAAACCTGAGTCACCATAAATGAACAACGGGTTGTAGGCACGGGCCGGCGCTTCTGCGACAGCAACGGCCGCAGCGTGAGCAAACCGGTTTGACTGACCAATAACGAAACTATCGAAGCGATACTTCTCGTTGAGTCGTGGTGGCTCCACCTGTGAGCGCGATTGTGCGCGAACGGAAGGAGTTTCCACTGGGCGACTCGGCTCCACGGGACGCGCAGAATCGTTTCTGGAGGACGAAAACTCGGAAATATCGCTTCCAGAGCCCGAAGTGGGCCGGGAAACGTCAAAAGTCTTCTCCTCAAACGATTCTGGCTCGAGAACAGGCTGAGCATCTGCGTCGACAATGACGATGAAGCTCTGAATCGGTTCTGCGCCGGGCACTTCAGCGAGTGCCTCCATGATCGCGGGGCGAAGTCGGTTCTCCAGAAGCTTCAGGGTGAACTCAAGCTGAACCGCAAGATACAACGTGCCTGCAGCCAGTCCTCGCGGGAAAGCGAGAGCAAGCTGAGCGCCAACTGCCGGCCCCACTGCGGGATTCGACATCACAATTCGAGTGACTTCCTCCCAGATTTCGCTGAGTTCCGCGTCGTTCAATGCACACCTCTAGAAATCTGTGGACAAAAGTTATACCCAAGCATCGAGCTATATGTGAATAACTCAAAAAATCGCGCGGATATGCGGCAAAGTGCCGCTTTTTCCACGTTACCCACAGATTTGTCCACAGGCAAGTCCACAAAGGCGGGTTTACCTGAGAGTGTCTCCAAGGTGGCTCACATTGACGCACGTTCAATTCCCGCGTAAACTCAATACCTTGTATGGGCGCCCGCTCGCCTGACGTGCTGCGTAAGCAAACGTCAGAACGAATGCTGAGTGCCTAGCGTCCGACTTCCTCTTCGCCTGGAGCGCAAGGGGATCTGTTCCAAAAGTCACGGAGTCTGCATTATGACCAAGCGTACGTTCCAGCCCAATAACCGCCGCCGCGCAAAGAACCACGGTTTCCGCGCACGCATGCGCACCCGCGCAGGCCGCGCAATCCTCGCGGCACGCCGCGGCAAGGGCCGCACGAAGCTCAGCGCGTAATTCTCGAAACCGGGGTGCGTCATGCCGTCACGGCAACACCGCATTACTCGGGGAGATGATTACCGCCAGACCGTCAGGTCTGGACGCCGCGTGGGAGGTGCTTTTTGCATCACCCACGCGGTTTCTCATTCTCGGGGGGCTGAATCAGTTCCCCAGGAATCATCTCCTGCGAGGTTCGGCTACATCGTTTCGAAAGCGGTGGGCAATTCCGTCACCAGGAATCTCCTGCGTCGGCGCATGAAGACCATTTCAGAGCGCCTCATTCATGAAGGCCTTGTGAACGTGGACATCGTGTTCCGCGCACTTCCAGCGTGCGCGGATGCGTCCTTCGTCGACCTCGAAGCTGAGCTTCGGCGCGGTGTGGCGAAGGCGATGGAGCCGCGGGCCCGAGGCGAACGACGATGATTCGGCGGATCGTGATGGAGCTGTGGTTGCTCCCCCGCAACATCGCGATCGCGATCATGAAGCTCTACCGACTCGCGATATCCCCCCTCTATGGAGATGTCTGCAGGTATTACCCGTCATGTTCCCGGTACTCTGTAGAGGCATACCAACAGCGCGGTTTCGTCACCGGAGTCGCGTTGACGCTGTGGCGCCTGCTCAGGTGTAATCCCTGGAGCTCGGGAGGCATCGATGATGTCCGACCGCCCCGCCGCGTAACAACTGAACTTAATTCCAGCGGATACGTCCGCCCGCTTGACCGAAAGGCCTGATCAGGTGCAATTCTTCGAGACAATTCTGTGGCCACTCCGGTGGCTCGTTGAGCTTGTGCTGGCGGTCTGGCACCGCGCATTCACCTTCATTGGCATGGATGCTGATTCGGGTCTGACCTGGGTCCTTTCGATCATCGGTCTCGTCATCGTCGTGCGTGCGGCACTCGTGCCCGTGACGGTTCGCCAGATCAAGTCGCAGCGTCGCATGATGGATCTTGCGCCTGAGATGAAGAAGATCCAGGCGAAGTACAAGGGCAAGAAGGACCAGTACTCGCGCGAGGCCATGAGCCGCGAGACGATGGCGCTCTACAAGAAGCACGGTACGAACCCGTTCGCTTCGTGCCTGCCGATCCTGATCCAGATGCCGATCTTCTTCTCGCTGTTCTACGTGCTGCGTCAGGCATCGGGTGCGATGGGCTCCGGCGCGGGTGACGGCAAGGGCCAGGCCGGCATCGGCGCAATGACGCAGGAGCTGACTGACAGCTTCAATAGTGCAACGCTCTTCGGCGCTCCGCTGAAGATGACCTTCACTCAGGGCTGGGAAGCTCAGAACTGGGTTGTTGTTGTTCTTCTCGGCGCGATCGTGATCCTCATGATCGCTTCGCAGTTCTTCACCCAGCTGCAGATCATGTCGAAGAACGTTTCTGACGAGACGAAGAACTCGCCGATGTACCGCCAGCAGAAGATGTTCCTCTACATCATTCCGTTCGCGTTCCTCTTCTCGGGTGTTACCTTCCCGCTCGCACTGAACATTTACTGGTTCACGTCGAACATCTGGACCATGGGTCAGCAGGCGATCGTCATCAACAAGATGCCGACCCCGGGCAGTGACGCATGGCGCGCACGCCAGGCTCGCCTCAAGGCGAAGGGCAAGCTCACTGATGAGGAGCGTGCAGAGCTCGACAAGATCGAGAACCCCGAGATCAGCCAGGGCCAGCGTCAGCAGCCGGTGAGCTCGAAGCGCGCGAAGAAGAAGAAGTAAGTAGGCGTACGGTGACGAACGAAACTCCAATCGAGCAGCCCGAAGAGCTCTCGCTCGAGGCACTTGAGGCTGACGGCGATCTCGCCGCAGATTACCTCGAGGGACTGCTTGACATCGCAGATCTCGACGGTGACCTTGATATCGAGGTGCGTAACCAGCGTGCATACGTTTCGGTGACCGGTGGCGACACTGGCCTCGACGCGCTCGCTCACCCGGACGCAGTGCAGGCACTGCAGGATCTGACCCGCCTTGCGGTGCAGGCCAAGACCGGTCGCTTCACTCGCCTGATCGTCGATATCGGCGGATCGCGCGATGCCCGTGCACAGCAGCTGACGTCGCTCGTCGACGCCGCGATCGCTCAGATTGCTGCTGGCAAGGACGAGGTCGCCCTCGAAGCGATGTCTTCATACGAGCGCAAGCTCGTTCACGACGAGGTCGCAGAACGCGGCTACGTCTCGGAATCGATCGGCGAGGGCCGCGGCCGTCGCCTCGTTATTCGACCCGCCTAACGAACCAGAGAGTTTCACGTGGAACGCGACGCTAACGCACCTGACAGCCCCTCAGTGGCAACCATCGAACCCGAACCGGCTGCCGCCGCCCAAATCGCGGGCGACCAGATCGATAAGCTTCGCGCATTCACGGCGGATCTCGCAGAGCGCGGGGAGACTCTCGGCCTTATTGGACCGCTAGAGCTCCCCCGCCTCTGGACTCGTCACATTCTCAACTCGGCGATTCTGGCCCCGCTGCTGCAGGCAGGTGGCCGAGTCGGCGACATCGGCACCGGAGGCGGCATGCCTGGCCTAGTGCTTGCGATCGTTCGCCCGGACGTTGAGTTCTTCCTGATTGAGCCCATGGAGCGACGTTGCGCATGGTTGAACGAACAGGTCGAACTCCTCGGACTCGAGAACGTTCAGGTTAAGCGCGGCCGCGCTGAAGAATTCCACGACGCTTTCGAAGTTGACCAGGTCACTGCTCGCGCAGTCACCGCACTTCGTAAGCTCGTCCCCCTCACCGCTCCCCTGGTGAAGGCTGGCGGCGAGATGCTCTTCCTCAAGGGCGCTGCTATTTCGGAAGAGATGGACGCCGCAGCGAAGATCATGAAGAAGTTCAAGGTCCGTGAGCCGAAGGTCGAAATCCTTGGTGAAGGACAATTGGCCGAAACGACTCGCGTATTTCGGGCTAGGGTAGATTTCCATGGCTGAGAAATCGGTGGTTGGTGACCACATCGTAGATAAGGTTCGTCGCCGTCGCCGTCTTGCGGAGATCACCTCGCCGCTCCCAAAGAAGACTCGCATCATCACGGTGTCGAACCAGAAGGGCGGCGTTGGTAAGACAACGACGACCGTCAACCTGGCGTCTGCGCTCGCTCGTCGCGGCGCAAATGTGCTCGTGATTGACCTCGATCCGCAGGGAAACGCATCGACCGCGCTTGGCGTCATGCACCGTCCCGAGGTGACGAGCGTGTACGACGTGCTGCTGGGAAACGCAGAGATCGCTGACGCGGTCCAGCCCAGCACCGACCACGAGAACCTCATCTGTGTGCCCTCGACGATTAACCTCGCTGGCGCCGAGATTGAGCTCGTCTCACTCGTTGCGCGTGAGCAGCGTCTGCGCACCGCGGTTGAGGACTTCCTCACCACGACGGATCGTGAGATCCACTATGTCTTTATTGATTGCCCGCCCTCGCTCGGCCTGCTGACGGTCAACGCATTCGTTGCGGCGAACGAGGTCCTCATCCCCATCCAGTGCGAGTACTACGCGCTCGAGGGCTTGAGCCAGTTGCTCGGCAACATCCAGCTCATTCAGAAGCACTTGAACCCGACGCTGAAGGTGTCGACGATCCTGCTGACTATGTACGACTCGCGTACGAACCTCTCGCAGGAGGTCGCCGGCGAGGTGCGCACGCACTTCCCGAACGAGGTCCTGTCGGCGGTCGTTCCCCGCTCGGTGCGCATTTCTGAGGCACCGAGCTACGGGCAGACAGTCCATGCATATGATGGCGGATCGATCGGCGCTCTCGCCTACCTCGAGGCTGCTGTAGAAATCGCAGAGCAGCAGGCTTTCAATGGCCGTGGCTCGAAGACTGAAGGAGCGTAACTGTGGCAGCAAAGAAGCGAACTGGCCTCGGCCGTGGCATTGGCGCGCTCATCCCCCAGCCCAGCTCTGGCGAGCGCCCCGTTGACGTGTTCTTCCCGGCTGCAGATGATGCCGCTGCTGCGAAGGCTGACGTCACGACCGACACCACGAAGGCTGAGCAGGACATGGCAGTAGCCACCGAGGAGCCCGACGCGAACCTTCGCGAGGTGCCCGGTGCGCAGCTGCGTCGTCTGAACCTCAGTGAGATCGTTCCCAACCGGGTGCAGCCGCGTACCGAGTTCGACGAGGAGGCGCTCACTGAGCTGACCCACTCGATCCGCGAATTCGGCGTTTTCCAGCCGGTGGTTGTGCGCGAGATTGAGGGCGCGGTCGCTGGCGATGAGCCGCGCTACGAGCTCATCATGGGTGAGCGTCGTTTCCGTGCCTCGAAGCGTGCTGGCAAGGACACGATCCCCGCGATTGTTCGTTCGACCGCTGACGAGCACATGCTGCGCGATGCGCTCCTCGAGAACCTGCACCGTGCGCAGCTGAACCCGCTGGAAGAGGCGTCGGCGTACCAGCAGCTCCTCGCTGACTTCGGCATTACGCAGGAGCAGCTTGCCGAGCGCATTGGCCGCTCGCGCCCGCAGATCTCGAACACGATTCGCCTTCTGAAGCTGCCTGAGCAGGTGCAGTCGCGTGTTGCGGCTGGCGTGCTCACCGCTGGTCACGCGCGTGCGATCCTGTCGCTCGACGGCGATGCTGACGCGATGCTCAAGCTCTCGGACAAGATCGTCAATGAGGGCCTCTCGGTTCGCGCGGCTGAGGCAGTTGCGAGCGAGGCGCCGAAGAAGAAGACTCCGAAGCCGCGCGCAGGTGGCGTGCAGGCACAGCTGGGCGAGATCTCTGAGCGACTCGGCGATCGCTTCGATACCCGCGTTGCGTTGAAGCTGGGTGCGAAGAAGGGCCAGATCATTATCGATTTCGCGACCGTCGCAGATCTCAAGCGGATCTTGCACGAGCTCGGCGATCCCGGCTTCGGCGCGTAACTTACCGCGTCACGGCTTGGCCGCGCACGCGCGCAAAGCCAGCCAGGCCACAAAACAGCAAGAGGGCGGACACCACACGGTGTCCGCCCTCTTGCGTTGCAGGGAATCCTGCGGGATGTCTTAGATGACACCCTCGAGGTTGTCGAGGATCGCCTTCTTCGGCATTGCGCCGATGATTTCGCGGATCTCTTCGCCGTCCTTGAAGACCTTCATCGCCGGGATCGAGGTGATGCGGTACTGCGCTGCAAGGTTCGGGTTCTCATCGACGTTGAGCTTGACGATGCGAATCTTGTCGCCCTGCTCTGCTGCGATCTCTGCGAGCACGGGAGCTACGGCGCGGCAGGGGCCGCACCAAGCTGCCCAGAAGTCCACGAGCACGGGGATCGGGCTCTGCAGAACGACGCGCTCGAAGCTCTGCTCGTCTACGTTGATGGGTTCAGTCATGATGCTCTCCTAAAAATTACTTGTCTGCGAGCGCTGCGAGGTAGTGCTCTGCGTCGAGCGCAGCGACGGTGCCCGATGCTGCTGCGGTGATCGCCTGGCGGTAGCTCGGATCGATGACATCGCCTGCTGCAAAGACGCCGGGGATCGAGGTGCGCGAGCTGCGGCCATCGACCGCAATGGTGCCCTCTTCGGTGAGCTCGAGCTGGTTGTGTACGAGGTGGGTACGCGGGTCGTTGCCGATTGCCACGAAGACGCCGGTGACGTCGAGTTCGCTCTCGGTGCCGTCAACGGTGTTGCGCAGGGTCACGCCGGTGAGCCCTGACGAGCCGTGGAGCTCCTTGATCTCGGTGTTCCAGATGAACTCGATCTTCTCGTTGTCGAAGGCGCGCTGCTGCATGATCTTCGATGCCTTGAGCTCGTCGCGGCGGTGGATCAGGTAGACCTTCGATGCGAAGCGCGTGAGGAAGGTCGCCTCCTCCATTGCCGAGTCGCCGCCGCCAACAACAGCGATGGTCTGGTCACGGAAGAAGAAGCCGTCGCAGGTCGCGCACGACGAGACGCCGTGGCCGGTGAGGGTGTCTTCACCTGGGACGCCGAGCTTGCGGTAGGCCGAGCCGGTCGCGAAGATGACCGTCTTTGCCTCGTGGACCTTGCCGTCGCTTGAGGTGACGCGCTTGACGTCGCCATCGAGCTCGACCGAGGTTACGTCGTCGTAGACGACCTCGGTGCCGAACTTTTCCGCCTGGTCCTGCATGTGCTGCATGAGCTCGGGACCCTGGATGCCCTCGGGGAAGCCGGGGAAGTTCTCAACCTCGGTGGTGTTCATGAGCTCGCCGCCGAGTGTGACCGAGCTTGCGAACAGGAGGGGCTTCAGACCTGCGCGTGCTGCGTAGATGCCCGCGGTGAAGCCTGCGGGGCCGGAGCCGATGATGATGATCTCGTGCATGTTTCTCCTTGTGCGGGACGTCGCTTGAACCGCGATCACTGGGTATAACCCATCCTAGAGTCGCGGTATTCCGTACGTCAGCTGATTACGCTGTGGGTGATTCGGTTTCTGCGGCCAGAGCTGCTTCCGTCTTCGCCTTCTGGCGGCCGCGGATACTGCGGAAGATGCCGAACCCAACGAGCAGGACGGCGCCGGCGCCGAGTGTGATGAGGGCGATGCTCTCGATGGTGGCAGTGACGGAGATCTCGATCTCACCGCTGTGCGCTGTGACCTCGCCTGCGGCGTCCTGAAGGGTGACGACGAGCGATGATTCGCCGTTCGAGACACGACTCTTCACTGGCACGAGGATGGTCTGGGTCGACTTTGCCTCGATCAGGACGTCCTGGAACGTCTCTTGGCCGACCGCGAGTACGGCCGAAGTCGGGCGCACTTCGATGCGCACGTTCGCATTGAACGGCAGCAAGTTTTGCACCTGGATTGGCACGCGCGTTGAGCTGCCGACGAGCTGGGTGTGACGGGTGTCGATGATCCGTACACCGCGCTCAATCTCGGCGTCTCGCTCGGCGTAGGCCTCTGCAACTGCCTCGAAATCGCTGTCTGGGTTTGCCAGATGTGTTGCAAACAGGTCGAGCATGCGTGCGCGCTGATACCCGGTGACGTAGTCGGGATGCACGTACAGGGCGCGGATCGCGGTGACTTCTGGCTCACGTTCCTCTGCGAGGGCGAGTGCTTCGAGACGGGCGGGATCGGCGTCAGCTGGATTCGGGGTGACGCGGGTGAGCGTCGCTCGTCCCTCTGCCTGCGCCGTGAGCGGTGTCGGTGTGAGCCATGATTCGCTGGTGAGTGACGTGAGCTGTTCCCAAGGGGAGGTGCCTGCCGCGATCATTCCGCGGTCGACGGCGAACATGACACCGGTCGGCTTGGCCGCTGCAAGCGCGGTCAGCTTCGCCTGGAACTGGGCCGTGCCGAGCGCCCGTTCTGCCGGAGTTGCTCCCTCCACAGCGAGGGCAGCGCCTGCTGCAAGGTCGGTGTCTGAGACATATGCCTCCGATACCCCGGAACCCGCGGCGCGCAGGGTGACGCGCGGCGAGGTTGCGCCCTCGACGTTGCTCGAGTCGAGCACCGTGGTCGGCAGCGCTGACTCGCGCAGCAGGTTGAGGGTGGCAGAATCGACGGCCCCTTCTGCTGGCCAAGCGGCCGGAATGCCCTGTGGCCAGGCCAACAGTGCCTCGAGCGAGGTCGGGTCGGCGGGTTCGGTTTCCGCAGGCTCTGGTGTTTCCGCACTGGGGGCGGTCGGCTCAGCTGGTGCGGCTGGTTCAGCCGGTGTGCCCGGGGTAGCTGGGGCTGCGGGATCCGCCGCCGACTCAGGAGCCTCGAACGTGCCAAGACGCGTGAGGAAGTCGAAGGAGGTCGGCGCGAGCAGCGCGTCGGCGTCGAGGGCAGCTTGGGCTGCCGGATCCGCGTCCGCATACTGCAGCAGGAAGCTCTGTAGCGGGGAAGCTTCGAGCGTGGCAAGGAACGTGCGCGCGGGCTCTGGCGCATCGAGGCCGTAGCCGCGAATGGCGACGATAATGCGCGGATCGATCGCGAGCGTCGCCTGTTGTTTGAGTGCGTAGTTGTACGCAGCCTCAAGCTCGGGGATGGCGCGGGTGAGCTGGCGCGGGGTCGGCGTCGACTGCACGACGTCTGGCAGAACGAGCGGAACAACCGTGCTGAGTTTGACGGTTTCGCCGGTGTTGATTCCGCGCCAAATGACCGGGCTGGTTGCGACCGCGAGCGGGCCGGGAGCACCCTCGTCAGCCGTCGCCGATGCGGTGAAACGTTCTCCTGGCTCTGGCGTGAATGCGGCCTGGAGCGCGAAGACGCCCGGCTGCTCGGTAGCTGCGAGCGGCCAGAGATCGCGCGGAATCTCGATCGTGATCGACTGATCGCTGTCAGCGGGGGTCTCGCGCATGGCCTGGCTCACGAGCACCTTCGCGGCGTCATCGAAGGCGGGTGCGGCGGTGCTGTCCGCGGCCGCGATCCGTGCACCGAGCGCGAGATCGATGGTGCCTGCTTCGATCGCGTCTTCACCCGCGTTGCGCAGGGTGACTTCGACCAGAATTGGGTCGTTTCCTGGGCGGATCAGCGCCTGAGCCGGCGCGACAAACAGCGTGACGGGTGCAATGTCAGTGGTCTCATCTACCGTGGAATCAACGGTCGAAATGACCGTCGGAGCCGCGTAGGCACTGGGGGCAGGCGCAGTAAGTGCGCCAACGCCCACAATGGTGAGCGCGGCCACAGTGAGCCCACCGATCATGCGCGCACAGTGGCGGCCTCCGCGAGAAAGTCCCATACCGACAGTTTAGAGATAGGAGCACCGAGTACCCTTAGTGGGTGACATCCTTCGCTGATTCAATGGCCGCAATGCGTGAGCGCGCGTCGCTCCCGCCCGTGTCGATTCTTGCAACCGCCTTCGATGAGGCCGGTCATGAGCTTGCGCTTGTGGGCGGTCCGGTGCGTGACGCCCTGCTCGGGCGTCCGGTGCACGACCTTGACTTTACAACGTCTGCGAGCCCTGATGAGACCCGCGCGATCCTTGAGGGCCTGACGAAGCAAATTTGGGATGTCGGCCGTGACTTCGGCACGATCGCCGCGAAGGTGGCTGGTGAGGACGTCGAGATCACGACGTACCGCGCCGACACGTACCGCGAAGACTCGCGCAAGCCCGTCGTAGAGTTCGGCGACAACATTCAGGGCGACCTGGTGCGCCGTGACTTCACGATCAACGCGCTCGCGCTCATGCTGCCGTCGATGGAACTCGTCGACGTGTCTGGCGGTCTCGAAGACCTCGCAGAGGGTCGCATCAAGACGCCCGGTTCGCCCGAGGTGTCGTTCACTGATGATCCACTGCGCATGCTGCGTGCTGCCCGCTTCGCGTCGCAGCTCGGCTTCGAGGTCGAGGCTGAGACCGAGGCAGCAATGGTCGTTTTCGCCGATCGCCTCGACATCATCTCGGCAGAGCGCGTGCGCGACGAACTCGTTAAGCTGCTGCTCACCGATGACCCCGAGCCGGGCCTGCGCCTGCTCGTTGATACGGGCCTTGCGCAGCGCTTCCTGCCCGAGCTCACCGACCTGCTCACCACGCAGGACGACCACGGTCGCCACAAAGACGTCTACGAGCACAGCCTCGTCGTACTGCGCCAGGCAATCGCGCTCGAGAAGAGCCGCTCACATGAGCCCTCCCCCGACCTCGTGCTGCGCCTCGCGGCGCTCCTGCACGATATCGGCAAGCCAGCGACCCGCAAGTTTGAGCGCGGTGGCGTCACCTTCCACCACCACGACATGGTCGGTGCGAAGCTCACCCGCAAGCGCCTGCGTGCGCTCCGCTTCGACAACGACACCGTGAAGCGTGTCGCACGGCTCGTCGAGCTGCACCTGCGCTTCTTCGGCTACAGCGACCAGCAGTGGACCGACTCGGCAGTGCGCCGCTACGTGCGAGACGCCGGTGACGAACTGCAGCGCCTGCACATCATCACCCGCTCTGACGTGACGACCCGCAACCGCCGCAAGGCGGAGCGCCTCGAGCACGCCTACGACGACATCGAGCGTCGCATCGATGAACTCGCGGCAGAGGAAGAGCTCGCGGCCGTGCGCCCCGCGCTCGACGGCGAAGCAATCATGCGCATCCTCGACCTGCCGCCAGGGCCGGTCGTGGGTATGGCTTACAAGTTCCTGCTCGACCTGCGCCTCGACGAGGGTCCCCTCGAAGAAGCCGACGCGATCGAGCGGCTGCGCGCCTGGTGGGCAGCACAAGACACCGAAAAGCTGACTGCTGCGCGTGGCCGCGGCCCGCGCGACAAAAAGAACACCGCTGGAGGAAGCAATGACTGAGACAGACGTCACCGAATGGTTCGGCGGCCGCGTTCGCGTCATGTTCGTGCACGCACACCCCGACGATGAGACGATCACGACCGGCGGCACGCTCGCGGCGCTCGCCGCAGCAGGCCGCGAGCCGCTGCTCGTCACCTGCACCCGTGGTGAGCAGGGCGAGGTGGTTGAGGGTCCGCTGCAGGCACTCGTCCAGCTGCACGGTCTGCCGATCGCACGCCAGAACGAGCTGAAGACCGCACTCGGCATGCTCGGCATTGAGCGCCACGTGTTCCTCGGCGTTGAGCCGGCACGCGCCGAGGGCCTCGCGCCCACAATCTACGAAGACTCCGGCATGGAGTGGTCTGACGCTGACCCCGATACCGGCGAGCGCCGTGCGATTCCGTCGCCAGCAACCGGACCCGACGCGTTCACGACCGTGCCTGCCGTCGAGGCGCTCAACGACCTCCTCACCGCCGCGCACGCCGCTGGCGCGCAGGCGATCGTGAGCTACGACAACGGCGGCGGATACGGTCACCCCGACCACGTCCTCGCCCACCGCCTCTCGCGTGCGGTCGCTGCCGCGCTCGGCCTGCCGTTCTGGGAGATCGTCGGGGACGATGTCGTGGAGACCGCGCCCGCGGCTGAGACTGATGATGAGGGGGCGGATCCGCGCCCCATCGAAAGCTACGACGTCAGTGCGTGGCTCGACCGCAAGACCGCAGCGCTTCGCGCTCACCAGACCCAGCTCGTGGTCGAGGGTGACGAGATCGTGCACGTCGGTGGACAGCGGGAGCCGATCCGGGCAACGGAGCGATTCCGTCGCGTCGTCGGTATGTAAGTGCCCTGCCGAGGAACGTAAGTACTTCGGCAGGTGGCAATGAATTTGAGTCGGCGTAGACTGACTCGTTGGAAAGCCCGGCCGTATGCCGGGAAGATGTACAGGGATGGTTCAATGAGTGTGAAGGTAGCCCTCGCGGGTGTAGGTAACTGCGTAAGTTCGTTGGTGCAGGGCGTCGAGTACTATCGCGGTGCGGCTGACGACAAGCAGGTTCCGGGCCTGATGCACGTTCGCCTTGGTGGATACCACGTCTCGGATCTCGAGTTTGTGGCAGCGTTCGAAGTTGACGCTGCAAAGGTTGGCAAGGACCTGTCAGAGGCGATCTGGGCCGGCCACAACAACACCATCAAGTTCTCGGACGTGCCGAACCTCGGTCTTGAGGTCCTGCGCGGCCCGACGCTCGACGGCTTCGGTAAGTACTACCGTGCAGTCAGCGAAGAGTCGACCGCAACCCCCGTCGACGTGGCACAGGTGCTGCGCGATTCGGGTGCAGAGGTACTGGCTTGCTACCTGCCCGTCGGCAGTGAAGAAGCAGTGAAGTTCTACGCGCAGGCAGCGCTCGAGGCAGGCGTCGCGTTCGTGAATGCAGTGCCCGTGTTCGTCGCGTCTGACCCCGTGTGGGCACAGAAGTTCGTTGATGCGGGTCTCCCCATCGTCGGCGACGACATCAAGAGCCAGGTCGGCGCAACCATTACGCACCGCGTGATGGCACGCCTCATGGAGAGCCGCGGCATCGCGCTCGACCACACCTACCAGCTCAACGTCGGCGGCAACATGGACTTCATGAACATGCTGGAGCGTGACCGCCTCGAGTCGAAGAAGATCTCGAAGACGCAGGCAGTGACCTCGAACATCGACGTCGACCTGCCCGCAGAAGACGTGCACATCGGCCCGAGCGACCACGTGCCGTGGCTCGAGGACCGCAAGTTCGCGTTCGTGCGCCTTGAGGGTCGTGGCTTCGGCGACGTTCCCATGAGCCTCGAGTACAAGCTTGAGGTCTGGGACTCCCCCAACTCGGCAGGCACCATGATCGACGCGATCCGCTCGGCAAAGGTTGCACTCGACAAGGGCATCGCTGGCCCCGTCGAGTCGGCATCGGCGTACTTCATGAAGTCGCCCGCTGTGCAGAAGCCTGACGATGAGGCACGCGCAGAGCTCGAGGCATTCCTCGAGGCGTAATTGCGCGGTGCGCGAGCAGCGCTTGCGCTGACGATTTCTTGAGAGGGAGTCCGGAGTGTTCCGGGCTCCCTCTCTTTTTGTTGGCCGGGGCGGGGCCAACCCCTCGAAACGGGTAGTTATTGCCGAGATCGATCGTTTCTGCGCGTTGAAAGGGGTGGTTTCGAGAGAACGAGGTCGTTTCGGCGGGGTTGCTCTTGAGTTGTGGCGGATCCGCCCCGATTTCACGGATCTCTGCGGCGTTGTGGCGCTTTGGTGAGTGGGAATGGCGGCCGCTGGAGGCCTGAGGTCCTGGGCGGCGTGATCCGCGCCTCTACCGGGGCTATTCGGTATCCGTGCTCGCCAAATGTGTGAGCAACGCTTGCACATCGGGCTTGGTGACCCGGCCGCTATCGCGCAGCGTCGCCGCGAGCGGATGTACGATCAGCCTGCTCACTTCAGGCGAAAGGTAGTCGAATAGCTCCGGCCATGTGTGCGCAAAAGCGAGGCGATGCCAGCCGGTATACATCGCGTCGAAGAGGTAGTCGTCGAGGAGTCCGTCGTCCACGGCCTTGGCAATCTCTTCCCAGGGAGCCGGCGCAGAAAGGGCGATGACATTGCCCGCTGCTTCCTGCGTAATGGTCACGTGCTGGAAGTGGTGCGCGTTTGCCATGAGTTGGTCGCGACTGAGAGAGCCCTTTGCATACAGCACGCAGAGCTCATAGGCAGACAGCCGTGCTTGCTGATCCTCCAACTGCATGACGCCCGCCTAACGCGTGGGTGACGATAATTTCGCCCATCTTAGGCAGAGGATCGTTCATAAGTCACGCATTAGCGACTCATAGATGCGAAGGAGTTTCGTCGCGTGCGCATCCCAATTGTGCGCCTCGGCGTGCGCGCGACCGCGAATCGCATATTGCGCGCGAAGATCCGGGTCCCTGAGTAGGGCGCGGATCGCTTCAGCCCATGCGCGCGGATCCCGATCGGCAACGTGCACGCCTGCCACGCCTGCCGGCGCGGCCTCAAGGAGCCCCGTGTGCGCCCCCACAACGGTCGGCACCCCGCTGGCCGCAGCCTCAAGCGCCACGAGCCCGAAGGTCTCAGACCGTGAGGGGACGAGCGCCAGGGTGCTCCGTGCGAGCAACGCTGCGGCAGCTGTTCGTGACTGTGCGGGGAGGAAACGTACGCGGTCTGAGATCCCAGACTCCGTCGCACGTGTGCGCAGCGACTGTGCGTAGTCCTCCGCACCAGGAGTTGGCTCCCCGGCAATGACGAGCTCGGTGCGCTTAGCGAGTGCCGGATAAACTTCGGTCAGCTCTGCCATCGCCGCAACCGCGAGGAGCTGCCCCTTGAGTGGTTGCACCCGGCCGAGCACGGTAATCGTGAAGTCGGCGGCGTCCGAATCTGTGCCCGCAGGTGGTGGCGCGAACAGATCGGTATCAACGCCAGGGTGAATCACTGCGTTGCCCACAGCAGGGGTGCCGTATCCGGCCACAATGCCTGCGAGCTCGCTATGGCTTCCCGCGATGACGAATTGCTCAGCTGTGAGCAACGCTTCGGCGTCGAGTCGGGCCTGAGGTTCCGGGCGATCACCTGGCGCCAGGTGTGCGTTCTTCTGCGCGGCAACCGTGTGGAGCGTGAGTACGGGGGTGGTTACCTGTCCAGTCGTGTGGGACTGCGCCGCTGCGGCTGCCGTTGCCGCAACCCCACTCAACCAGTAGTGGCCGTGAATCGCGTCGAATGGACCGAACTCTGCGATCCGCGCCCCAAATTCGGTGGCGAGGTTCGGAAGCGCTTCCTTGCGTAGGTCAGGTGGGCCTACCGCGAGTGAGATGAGACGGGGGCCAGCTGGGTGCTGTGGGTCGAGCGCCTGCTCCCCCGCGGGAAGATCGGAGGTTGCGCGGGTGAACACCTCAACAAGGTGACCTTGCCGTGCGAGGGCGTGGGCAGCCTCGGCGACGACCACGTTCATTCCGCCAGCGTCACCGCTCCCGGGAACTGCACCGGGCGACGTGTGGAGCGAAATGAGGGCGATGCGCATGGCACCCATCGTCCCATGTGAAATAGGACGCAGCGTGAACGGCAAGAGGGCCTGTGGAAAAACTCCGTGGACTGGCCTGACAGCGGAGCCAATCAGTGGTAGGCTTTCCAAGTTGTCTGTGCACCCGTATCCTTCGGAGTGCACGACACAATGCACAAACACCCTCCTGTCACAGAAATCCTGTGGCCGTGAAGTCCGAAGGAGGTGGGTCAGTAATGCATCCGTACGAACTCATGGTGATCCTCGATCCCGGTATCGACGAGCGCACTGTGGCCCCCAGCATGGACAAGTTCCTCGGCGTCATCCGCAATGCGGGTGGCTCGGTTGAGAACGTTGACATCTGGGGCAAGCGCCGTTTCGCATACGAAATCCAGAAGCACACCGAAGGCATCTACGTAGTTGTGAACTTCACCGCTACGCCTGAGGCTACCGACGAGCTCGATCGTCAGCTTGGTCTCTCCGAGGCAGTCCTCCGCACCAAGGTGCTCCGCGCAGACGAGCTCATGGCTCAGCGTGCAGCACAGGCAAAGCGCGACGCAGCTAAGGCTGCACGCGCTGCTGCGAAGCAGGGCGCGTAGCTCATGGCCGGCGAGCCGCTGATCACAGTTGTCGGTAACCTTGTTGCCGATCCCGAGCCTCGCGTAAGCCAGGCCGGTAAGTCTTGGGTTACCTTCCGTATCGCCTCGACTCCGCGCGTGCGTGACCGCCAGTCGGGTGATTGGTCGGACGGCGAGCCGCTTTGGCTCGGCTGCCGTGCCTTCGGCGAATACGCCGATAACATCGCCGCATCGCTCACTAAGGGCATGCGCGTGATTGTTCAGGGCCGGCTGACGCAGCGAAGCTACACCGATAACCAGGGGCAGCAGCGCACCTCTCTCGACCTTGATGTCGAAGAAGTAGGTCCGTCGCTCCGCTTCGCAACCGCACAGGTGAGCCGTGGGCAGTCCCGCGGCCAGGTTGGCGGTTTCGGTGGCGGTCAGCCTGCAGGACAGAGTGGCTGGAACAAGCCTTCTGCTCCGCAGGACAACCCCTGGACCAACTCGGGCCAGCAGGGCAACTCGTCTCCCGCCGACTTCGGTGGCGGATTCGACGACGAGCAGCCCTTCTAAAACAGTTTTGTCCCAGACTTCGGTCTGAGGCGCAGTACGAAAAGAGACCATCATGGCAGGTAAGTCCAGCGGCGCAGGCCGCAAGCCGGGTCGCGGCAAGAACGCAAAGCCCGTCGCACCCGCGAAGAAGCAGACCGTCGGCGTCATTGATTACAAGGACGTCGCAACGCTTCGCAAGTTCGTTTCTGAGCGTGGCAAGATCCGCGCACGCCGTATCACCGGTGTTTCCGTCCAGGAGCAGCGTCTCATCGCAAAGGCAGTTAAGAACGCCCGCGAGATGGCACTCCTCCCCTACGCCGGCTCGGGCCGCTAAGGAGAACACATCATGGCGAAGGTAATTCTCACGAACGAGGTCCAGGGCCTCGGTTCCGCAGGCGACGTAGTCGAGGTTAAGACCGGCTACGCACGCAACTACCTCGTACCTCAGGGCTACGGCGTTCACTGGACTCGCGGTGGCGAGGCTCAGGTTGAGCAGCTCCGTGCAGCTCGCGAGGCACGTGCTCTCGCATCGGTCGAGGACGCTCAGGCACTCAAGGCAAAGCTCGAGGCAGGCAAGATCCGTCTCTTCGCTAAGGCTGGTGCAGAGGGTCGTCTCTTCGGCGCAGTAAAGCCCGCTTCGGTGGCTGCAGCTGTTGCTGAGCAGGGCCTCGGCGAGGTTGACAAGCGTAAGATCACCGTTCCGGCGATCAAGACCACCGGTGAGTACAAGGCAACGATCCACCTCCACGAGGGTGTCGACGCTAAGGTCACCGTTCAGGTTATCGCTCAGCGCTAATCTCGGTTACGAGAAGACCCCCGTTCACTTCGGTGAGCGGGGGTCTTTTGCGTGTGTGGAGACTCGCTACTCAACCTCGCGGGACGGGTCGTCTCCTGCGAGAGCGTGCCTGGCGGGCGCGGTGAAGCAAACGCAAGGGATACGGCAATACCCTCCATGCAGTGAACTATCTGCAGCGCGGGCATCAGGAATCGGCACATGTGGATGCGCATCGCGCAAGACACCGTGCGTTAAATATTGTGAACGCTATGTAAACACTAGTTTTCTGCTGTCCGACTGCGCTTCGCTGGCATTTTCTTCAATGTGTGCTGGATAGCTATACGATCTCGATGACTTTGTCCACAACTTTTCGCGAGGTGTCTTCCTTCAAGTCCTGGCTGAATGTTGAATAAGTTTGTCATTGTGGAAATGTAAAAACCCAGGTCAGAGCGTAGATAAGAATACTTATTCAACAACGATCCACAAGTTATCCCCAGAAATGTGGACAACTTGTGTGGAAACGCGGCAGATTATTCACACAGTTATCCACAGGTAGACTTGAGGGGTAGGTATTGTTGGGTAATTCCGCAATTATGGACGTTTCGGGAGTGCTGATCCGCGCCACCCACCCGTCCCAATGAGGTCTTGCAAGGAGCGAACGAGTGTCTATCGCACACCTGGGTATTTCTGCCCCGTCTGAGGAGCCGCGTAGCGCCGGTGATTTTGAGCGCACCCCTCCGTATGACCTGCTCGCTGAGCAGAGTGCGCTCGGTGGCATGCTGCTCTCGAAGGACGCCGTTGCTGATGTGACGAGTGTCGTGCGCGGCAATGACTTCTACGTGCCCAAGCACGAGGTCATTTATGAGGCAGTGTTGTCGTTGTACTCGCGCGGCGAGCCGACCGACGTCATCACGGTGACCGACGCGCTCACCAAGTCTGGCGATCTGCAGCGTGCGGGAGGCGCAGAGTATCTGCACCAGCTCACCGCGATCGTGCCGACGGCCGCCAACGCGAGCTTCTACGCAGAAATTGTGGGCGAAAAGGCCTTGCTCCGTCGCCTAGTCGATGCAGGCACACGCATCGTCCAGATGGGCTACGCGGGCGAGGGCGAAGCTATCGATCTCGTCAACGTTGCGCAGTCCGAGATTTACGGTGTGACCGGCGAAGCGCAGGGTGAGGACTACGTTCCACTCTCACTCGCGGTCGATGCCGCCCTCGAAGAGATCAACAAGGCGAACAGCATGCCCGACGGCATGCTCGGTGTTCCGACAGGCTTCGCTGAGCTCGACGGCATGACCAACGGCTTTGCCGGCGGCCAGATGATCATCATCGCTGCACGACCTGCAATGGGTAAGTCGACGCTCGCGCTCGACGTCGCCCGCAACGCTTCGGTGCACGCGAACGCCTGCACCGTCTTCTTCTCGCTCGAGATGGGTCGCGCCGAGATCGCGATGCGTCTGCTTGCGGCAGAGGCCACGATTCCGATGCAGACCCTGCGTAAGGGCTCACTCGATAACCGCGACTTCCAGAAGCTCGCAGCGACCCAGGCACGCATTGCTGAGGCGCCGCTCTTCATTGATGACAGCGCAAACATGACGCTGGTCGAGATCCGCGCCAAGTGCCGTCGACTCAAGCAGCAGCACGGCCTCAAGATGGTCGTTATTGACTACCTGCAGCTGCTCTCGAGCGGTAAGAAGAGCGAAAGCCGTCAGCAGGAGGTCTCGGAATTCTCGCGTGCGCTCAAGCTGCTCTCGAAGGAGCTTGACGTCCCAGTCATCGCACTGTCGCAGCTGAACCGTGCGTCGGAGCAGCGCGCCGACAAGATGCCTGCGATCAGTGACCTTCGTGAGTCGGGCTCGCTCGAGCAGGACGCCGATATGGTCATCCTCCTCCACCGCGAGGCCGTTGGCGACCGCGATCATCCGCGCGCTGGCGAGGCTGACTTCATCCTCGCGAAGCAGCGTAACGGCCCCACCGGCACGGTCACCGTGGCCTTCCAGGGCCACTACTCCCGCTTTGCCGATATGCCGCAGGGCATGTAATTCGGGAGTATGGGCCGCGGATCGGGGCAGCGTGCATCGCACCCCAACGATCCGCGCCCGCTCTGTGTGCTGCGCGCCACACCCAGCTGACTGTCAGCGCACAGGGAGAGCGAGTACAATCGCTGGGGGCCAATGAAAGGGGTCGATATGAGTGTGTCTGCACAGCGCGAAACCGTGACTACGGGTTCGGCTCAGGAATCTGTCTCTCGACTCGCCCCACGAGGCGTTCGCATTGCGCGCGCAATCGTGCTGTTCGCGGTGGGTATGATCGTGACCTTCTCGGCCACCATGCACTCGAACTTCAACTTTGATTTCCTTGTCACCGCGGGTGGCCTCGCGATCATCGGCATCATGCACCTCGTTGAGTGGTTTGCGCGCAAGGACGAGGCACGTTCGGTGATGCCGTTGCTGCTTGGCCTCGTCTCACTTGTCGCGACCGTCGTGCTCCCGATGACCGGCGAGGTCGTTGGCTACGCGATCATCGTCGCAGTTTGGGCACTCATCAGCGGCCTCCTGGAGTTCGTCGCGATGGTCACGCAGCCCGGTACACGCCAGGATCCCGCACTGATCGGTGCGGCAGGCCTGCTCCTCGCAATTCTCGTGCTGTTGGCACGCAACGACGCCGTCGCCGTGCTCGGCTTCTTCGGCGCGTACACCATCATTGCCGGTGTATTCCTCGGCATCGCAGCTTTTGACTCGAAGCGCAACGGCGTCAGCGCCGCGCAGAAGTCTGAGTAACTGCGCGCGCAGTACTCACCACGGAATCTAGTTACGAAGAAACGAAGAAAGCAGTCATGACGAAGTCGAATGATCCCAAGCAGTCTCAGTCGCACGAGCCCCTGCGCAAGGACCGTATGCGTCCCGTAGAGCTGCTCGTGTTCTCGGGCGTTCTCGCGGTCTTCGCGGGTCTCGTTGTTGTCTTCGCGACGCGCGACATTCGCCTCGCCCTGATCTTCGCTCTTGTTGCGTTCATCGTTTCGGTCATGGGTGTTGCCCTGCTCGGCCTCGGTGGCAAGCGCAGCGAAGAAGACGAAGAGGCTCGCAAGGTGCTGCAGAAGCCGAGCACGGACGACGCACACTAAGCGCAAGTTGTGGAAAAAGCCCCGGGATTGCCCGGGGCTTTTTGCGTTTCTGGGGCCTGTGCAACGCTCAACCCCTCGAAACAGTTCGTTTCTCTCGAGATGAGGCTCTTCATGCGCATGAAAAGGTGCTTTTCGAGAGAAGCAGCCTGTTTCGAAGGGGTAAGGCGGGGCGCCAGGAAGCCAGGCAGCCAGGCAGCCAGGGCGGCGGGGCAACTAGCCGCGTACGCCGGGCTGCCCCGCCTCCGCCCTTACTCCCCTGCTTCGGGCTCGCTCGGGTCGAGCGGGCCGTGGTGATCGAAGTTGGCCTCGCCGCGACGCCAGTAGCCGCTCACGGTGTACTGCTCGCGGGGCAGCCCGATCTCGTCACGGATAGCGCGGCGCACCGGAATCAGGCTCGTTGCCTCGCCGGCGACGAATACGTACGTACCCGCGCCGACTTCGCTGTCGAGCATGGCCTGCGCGAGTCCGCCGAGGGGTTCACGGACGAGGATGTCTCGGCCCGTTGAGATGCGCAGGTACTCTTCGACCCACTCGATGCTTGCCGGGTCGACATCTGCGACGACCTCGATGTCGGAGACGTTGGGGAGTCCGGCGATCCAGCGAGTGACCGCGGGCAGCGCGGTGGGGTCGACGATGCACACGAGGCTGTCGATGCCCTCGGGGATGCCACGCGAGCCACGCGGGCCCGCGACGACGATGGTGTCGCCAATGACCGCCTTTTCGGCCCAGGCGGACGCAGGGCCGGGGTTTTCATGAAGAACGAAGTCGAGGTCGAAGCAGACGCCATCGGCCGTCTCACGGACGTTGAGGGGCGTGAAGTCGCGTGGGAACGTCTGGCCGTCGGGACGAATGATGCCATCCTCGCCGGGGCCAACAGCCTTGGGTGCCAGCAGCTCACCGGTGACGGGGTGCGGGAAGAATGCCTTCACGTGATCGCCGGGGCCGGTCGCGGTGAAGTCTGCGAGGTCATCGCCGGTGAAGGTGAGGCGCGCAATGGTGGGTACGGGGCGATAGACCGCGATCACCCGTACCTCTCGTGCGGTAAATCGGTGCCGAGTGGTGGAAAATGCGAAACGGGGTGATGCAGTCATGCATTCAGCATGGCCTGAATCACCCCGTCTCAGCAATCAGCTGCGAATCAGGAAGACCTGAGCAGTAACCCCTAGAGGTACTTGAGGAGCTCGGTTGCGCTGCCGATGTAGGTAGCGGGGGTGAGCTTCAGGAGGCGCTGCTTTGCCTCGTCACCGATTTCGAGAGCCTCAACGAACTCGACGAGCTCTGCCTGGCCGATACGGCGGCCGCGGGTGAGCTCCTTGAGTGCTGCGTACGGGTCCTTGATAGACGAGCGACCAGCGGTCACCTCTGCGCGGATCACGGTCTGGATCGCCTCGCCGAGGACCTCCCAGTTGTGATCGAGATCGTACGCGAGTGCCTCAGGCGCTGCGTCGATCTGGCCGAGGCCCTTGAGGATGTTGTCGAGTGCGAGCACCGAGTGGCCGAATGCGACACCGATGTTGCGCTGTGCCGACGAGTCGGTGAGGTCGCGCTGCCAGCGGCTGGTCACGAGGGTTGCTGCGAGCGAGTCGAGCAGTGCGTTTGAGAGCTCGAGGTTTGCCTCTGCGTTCTCGAAGCGGATCGGGTTGACCTTGTGGGGCATGGTCGACGAACCGGTTGCGCCAGCAACGGGGGTCTGGCGGAAGTAACCGATCGAGATGTAGCTCCAGATGTCGGTCGCGAGGTTGTGCAGGATACGGTTTGCGTGAGCCATACGGGTGTACAGCTCTGCCTGCCAGTCGTGCGACTCGATCTGCGTGGTGAGCGGGTTCCAGTCGAGGCCGAGGCCCTCAACGAACTCGCGCGAGATCTTCTCCCAGTCAGCTGCGGGGTCTGCTGCGAGGTGCGCAGCGAAGGTGCCGGTCGCGCCTGAGAACTTGCCGAGGTACTCGATGCGGTCGATCTGCTCGAGCTGGCGGCGGAGACGGTAGACGAAGACCGCGATCTCCTTGCCGAGGGTGGTCGGCGTAGCGGGCTGACCGTGGGTACGGCTCATCATGGGGAGCTCGCGGTACAGCTCAGCCTGGCGAGCGAGCTCGTCGATGACCGCGACGAACTTCGGACGCCATGCGTCAGCAACAGCGTGCTTGACGGTGAGTGCGTACGACAGGTTGTTGATGTCTTCGCTGGTGCAGCACACGTGGGTGAGCTCAGCGAACGCTGCGAGGCCCTGTGCCTCGAGGCGCTCACGGATGAGGTACTCGACAGCCTTCACGTCGTGGTGGGTGACTGCCTCGATGCCAGCAAGCTTGTCGATCTCGGTCTGGCCGAAGTTCGCAGCCCACTCGCGGAGCGATGCGAGCTGGTCGTCAGCGATCGGGCTGCCGCCAAGGAGCGAGTTCGAGGTGAGGTAGGCGAGCCACTCAACCTCAACGTGCACGCGTGCCTTGTTCAGGCCCGCCTCCGAGAGAGTGTTGCCGAGCTCGGTAACGGCTGCGCGGTAGCGGCCGTCGAGGGGGCTGATGGGCTGCGGGGGAAGATTGGTCATTGCATCTCCGTGCGATCGTGACGTGTGGCTCACCCGTATGGGAGAACCGAAATCGTTCTTCTATTCTTTCACGTTCGCACGGGGGCGCCAGCCTGGGGGTCGCTTACCCACAGGAAGTGCCCCAAACTCCTACGAGGTGAGGGCTGTGAGCAGCGCTCGGCAGCTGCGTTCCACCTGGTCTCGGACGTCGTCGAAGGCGGCCGCGTCTGAGTAGTAGGGGTCGAACACGTCGGGATCCGCCGGTGACTCAGGATCGTACGCAGTCAACAGCTCAATGCGGTCAGCTCCGCGCCCCCGCATGATCTCCTCGTGGCCGCGATCGAGCGCAATCAGCAGGTCGTGCGACGCGATGTCGCCATCAGACAGCTGAGCGGCGCGGTGGGCGCTGCCGTTGTATCCGGCTTCGGCGAGCGATGCCACGGTGCGCGGATCAGCGCCATTGCCCACGTGGTAATTGTGCGTGCCGCGTGAGGTGATGACGAAGCGCTCAGCAACGCCAGCCTGCTCGGCGAGCTCGCGGAAGATCACCTCACCCATGGGTGAGCGGCAAATGTTGCCGGTGCAGACGAAGCTGATGTGGAACGGCGAAGCGGCCGAAGCCGAAGCGGGTGCTGACACAGGGGGACTCCTCTTTACTTACGGTTCTTGCTCTTCTTCGTGCCGAGAATCGAGTTCATGAGGCTCGCAAGCAGCGACATCACGAACGCGCCAAGCACGCCCCACCAGAAGCCGCTCACCTCAAGGCCGAATCCAGCCAGGTCAGACAGCCACACGACCACAGAGACCATGATGCCGTTCACGATGAATGCGAACAGACCAAAGGTGATGATGTACAGCGGGATCGACACAAACCGCACGATCTTGCCGAGCGTCGCGTTCACGAGACCGAACGCGAGCGCGACCAACACGAGGGTCACCACGTGTGCCTGCTCGGTGGGCTCATAGGCGCGCACCCAGAACCCGTGGTCACCGCTGCCACCCACGATGAGGGTCGTGAGCCAGAGGGCGAACGAGCTGACGGCAATACGAAGAATCATGCGCATGCGAACCATCCTCGCATCGAGCGCTGACAACCGACCAGAGAACATGGGCGCGGATCGGGCAGCGACACCACGCCTCCGATCCGCGCCCCCGCAAACTCCCAGCAAACGACGCGCCCATATAACGATCTGAGAACGGACGCTAAGTAGACTCGGGAGCTATGAGCCAAAACCTCACTCTTGGCTTCGATATGAGCGATCCGGAACCCATCCGATTCCTCGACGAAGCAGGCAACTACGCCCCCTCAGACACCGCCGTCGAGTACGCAGAAGAACTCGAGGCAGCAACGCTCGACGACTTCAAGGAGTGGTACAGCGACATGGTCGCGACCCGTGCGTTCGACACGGAGTGCACGCACCTGCAGCGCCAGGGCCAGCTCGCCCTCTGGGTACCGAGCGTTGGTCAGGAAGGTTGCCAGGTCGGCCTCGCGCACGCGGCAGCGCCCCAGGACCACATCTTCCCCGCGTACCGTGAGCACGCGATCGCGCGCATCCGCGGCGTAGACCTCGCAGAACTCGCACTCCTCTTCCGTGGCTTCTCGCACGGCGGCTGGGACGTGACCGATCCCGCGAACGGGAACTTCCACCTGTACACGCTCGTGCTCGGCGCTCAGGCGCCGCACGCGACCGGATACGCCCTCGGGCAGGTGCTCAACGCCAAGCGTGACGCGCTCGCCGCAGGCGGATCCGCCCCCATGACGCTCGACCCGGGTGAGGCCGCGGAGCCGACCGGCGAGGCAACCATGGTCTTCTACGGTGATGGCACCTCGAGCCAGGGCGACGCGAACGAGGCGCTCGTCTTCGCTGCGAGCTACCAGACCCCGCAGGTCTTCGTTGTGCAGAACAACAAGTGGGCAATCTCGGTGCCGGTGACGCGCCAGACGCGCACTCCCCTGTACCGTCGCGCGCTTGGTTTTGGCATTCGCGCGGTGCAGATTGATGGCAACGATCCGCTCGCTGCGTTCGCAGTGGGTCGCCGGTTCATGCGCCTCGCGCGCGAAGGCGGCGGACCGAGCTACATCGAAGCCCTCACCTACCGCATCGGCGCGCACACGACGAGTGACGACCCCACGCGCTACCGCGAGAACGAAGAACTCGAGTCCTGGCGCGACCGCGACCCCATCGAGCGCATGGAGATCTTCCTGCGTTCGAAGGGCGTCGAGGACGAGTTCTTTACTCAGGTCGCAGAAGTGGCGGATCGCGAAGCGAAGCGTATCCGCGACCAGATTCTCACCGCTCCGGCCCCCGAGGCTGACTCCATGTTTGCCAACGTGTACTCGGCTGAGCATCCGCGCATTGAAGAACAGCGCGCATGGCTCGAGCGCTACGAAGCATCGTTTGAGGAAGGCGCCTAAATGAGCGACGCAGAGATTACCGCGGGTCGTCAGACCCTGCCCATGGCCCGTGCGATCAATGAGGGTCTGCGCGCGGCGATGAAGAATGATGACCGAGTCCTCATGATGGGCGAAGACATCGGCCCGCTCGGTGGCGTGTTCCGCATCACCGACAAGCTGCACGCTGAGTTTGGTTCGGCGCGCGTGCTCGATACCCCGCTCGCAGAGGCCGGCATCGTCGGCAACGCGATCGGTCTTGCGATGCACGGCTTCCGCCCGGTCATTGAGATCCAGTTCGACGGATTCATCTTCCCGGCGTTCAACCAGATCGTGTCGCAGCTCGCAAAGTTCACCAATCGGCATGACGGCAAGGTGTCGATGCCGATCGTGATCCGCGTCCCATACGGTGGACACATTGGCGCGATCGAGCATCACTCTGAGAGCCCCGAGGCGTATTTTGCGCACACTCCGGGTCTGCGCGTGGTCGCTCCGTCGACGCCGAATGATGCGTACTGGATGATCCAGCAGGCGATTGAGTCGCCGGATCCCGTGCTCTTCTTCGAGCCCAAGGCGAAGTACTGGATGAAGGGCGAGGTCGACTTCGATCAGCCCGCAACCGACCTGCACACCGCCCGCGTTGCGCGCACCGGCACCGATTGCACCGTCGTTGGCTACGGCGCAATGGTGACGACCCTGCTCCAGGCAGCAGAGGTCGCGGCGACCGAAGGCACCAGCCTCGAGGTGGTTGATCTGCGCAGCATCTCCCCCATCGACTACGAGCCGCTGCTCGAATCCGTGCGCAAGACGGGACGCCTCGTCGTCGCGCAGGAGGCCTCGGGCAACGCGAGCGTTGGTAGCGAGATCGCGGCGTACGTTGCTGAGCACGCGTTCTATTCGCTGCAGGCTCCCGTGTTCCGGGTCGCTGGCTTCGATACGCCGTACCCTGCGGCTCGTCTTGAGGGACTGTTCCTTCCTGATGCGGATCGGGTCCTCGAGGCCGTCGACCGCACCATGCACTACTAAGCCCGGCCCGCGCCACGCGGATCGTGCGACATACTGAGACTGAACATCAGGCTTGAGGAGTCCTCATGAGTGAAATGACTTTCCCCCTCCCCGACGTTGGCGAGGGTTTGACCGAGGCTGACATCGTCAACTGGCTCGTAGCGCCGGGTGACACTGTCGAGTTGAACCAGGTCATCTGCGAGATCGAGACGGCGAAGTCGCTGGTCGAGCTGCCGTCGCCCTTCAGTGGCGTCGTGACCGAGGTGCTTGCTGCCGTCGGTGAGACTGTGCCCGTTGGCGCGCCGATCCTGCGCGTACGCGTTGCAGGCGGGGCTGACGAGGCCGCCGCTGGTGCGGCGTCGGTCGATGCTCCCGTCGAGAAGTGCGCTGATGGTGCTGAGGGTGCTGCGTGCGAGACCGCGCCCGCTGCCGAGGCTGCTGCGGCTGCGCCCGCTGCCGAGGTGCCCGCGGACGAAGAAGAGGGCGGATCCGTCCTCGTCGGCTACGGCAACGCCGGCACCGTGCGTTCGCGTCGTCGCAGTGGCGGTGAGCCGCTGCTCACTCCCCCGCCGATTCCCGTCGCCGAGGCAATGCCCGTGATCGCGAAGCCGCCGATCCGCAAGCTCGCGAAGGATCTCGGCGTCGACCTCACTCAGGTCGAAGGCTCGGGCATCGCTGGCGAGATCCTTCGCGACGACGTCGTGCGTCACGCGTCGCAGGCGAGCGTCTTCCGTAACCTGTCGACCCCTGAAGCATCGCCGCAGCGCGAGGAACGCATCCCGCTCAAGGGCATGCGCAAGCACATTGCGAACGCGATGACCCTCAGCTCGAACGAGGCGCCTCACGTGAGCGTCTTCACCGAGGTCGATGCGACCCGCACCATGGAATTCGTGAAGCGTCTGAAGACGTCGACCGACTTCGCCGGTGTGAAGGTATCGCCCCTGTTGATCTTTGCGAAGGCGATGCTGTGGGCGATCCGCCGCAATCCCGAGATTAACTCGACCTTCACCGAGACCGAGATCATTCGCCGGTACTACGTGAACCTTGGCATCGCGGCTGCGACGCCGCGCGGACTCATCGTGCCCAACATCAAGGACGCGCAGGAGCTCAGCCTCATCGAACTCGCGCAGGCGATCGAGCAGCTGACGATCACCGCGCGTGATGGCCGCACCAAGCCCGCCGAGATGCAGAACGGCACCATCACGATCACCAACATCGGTGTCTTCGGGATGGACTTCGGTACGCCGATCCTGAACCCGGGCGAGGTCGCGATCATGGCGATGGGCACGATCCGCGAGAAGCCGTGGGTGGTTGACGGCGAGGTTCGTCCCCGCATGGTGACGATGGTGGGCGGATCCTTCGACCACCGCGTCGTCGACGGCGACGTGATCTCGCGCTTCGTCGCAGACGTTGCTTCGGTGCTTGAGGAGCCCGCGCTGCTGCTCGACTAGTTCTCTTGCTTGGCGTGGCCGGCTCCGTTGCCCGCGAACCCCGCGAACCCCACGAAAAGGGCCCTTTCTGCCGAAACTCCTAGGGCGGTCTCAGACGGTGAGTGCAACACCTGCGAGATACTCACTCAGTGTCTCAGCAGGTGTTGCAAACTCCAAAGTCTGCCGAGGGCGACGATTGAGCTGGTTCTGCATAAACAGAATCTCAGCCT
>NZ_JACVMU010000012.1 GCF_014529985.1 Leucobacter sp. cx-42 | reverse complement strand
GGCGGTCTCAGACGGTGAGTGCAACACCTGCGAGATACTCACTCAGTGTCTCAGCAGGTGTTGCAAACTCCAAAGTCTGCCGAGGGCGACGATTGAGCTGGTTCTGCATAAACAGAATCTCAGCCTCGCTGATCTCGTTGAAGTTCGTAGACTTCGGGTAATAGTCCCGGATCAAACCATTCAGGTTCTCGTTCGAGCCCCGCTGCCAAGGCGAGTGCGGGTCACAGAAAAACACGGGCACCCCTGACGCGACAGTGAACTGGGCATGCTTCGCCATTTCAGCACCCTGGTCCCACGTCAGAGTCGCTTTCAACGCCAGCGGGAGTCCTTCCATGAGACGCTGCAGCACACCCGTCACAGTCTCTGAATCCCGGCTACCTGGCAGCTTCGCGATCAACGCGAACCTGGATGCCCGTTCCACCAGCGTCACCAAACCCGAGTTCCCCGGACCCACAACCAGGTCGCCTTCCCAATGCCCTGGCACTGCCCGATCCGCGGCTTCTGCTGGCCGGTCACTCAACCTGGCTCCTTCGAGCCAGGGCCGGCTGGAACGCTTGGGAAGTTTGGACCGCGGGAGCCGGCTCGTGCGTCCTGACCTGATGGCTTTCTCGACCGAGAGTTCGTGCCTGAGTGCGCCTTTGCCTTGCACGTACAAGGCTTGATAGATCGTTTCGTGTGACACGTACAGCTCCGGGTGCGTGGGGAACATTTTCCGGAGCCTGCCCGCGATTTGTTGGGGAGACAGCCGATCGTTTAACTCTTCCACCACGATACGCCGGAGCATAGGCTCTTGGTCGAGTTTCCGTGGTTTCGGGCGTGCTCGACGCAGACCCGCGTAATGGTGCGCGAGAGTCGCGTCATACAGGGTGTCAGTTCTCCCGGCCAGGCTTGCCCGACGTATCTCCCTTGACACGGTTGACGGGGAAGCATTGATCATGCGGGCGATACGCCTGATCGAGAACCCGTGTTCCAGTCCTGCCTGGATACGGGCTCGGTCGATCGTGGTCAGTCTTCGCCCAGGCCCGGACATGGGAAACGTGTCGAGCGAGGAAGGCTGGTTGAGTCCGTGTCCTCGCCCGGTGTTGAAGGTCATACCAGCAAGTTTTGCCCATCGCAGGACCGAGGAACGTGGAATGCCTAGGGTCTTACTGGCCTCGTCACTCGGTTTCCCGTTGATGAGAAGGGTGAGTGCGTGGGCGCGAATGGTGAGTGGGTAGTGGCGCATGAGAGGGTGAGTGCTTCCTGTCCTGGTTATGGACAGGTGTTGCACTCACCCTCTGAAACCGCCGGGCTGATCTCGGCAGAAACCGCCTGTTTCGAGGAGTTTTGCTCGGGCTTTGTGGGCCCGATACCAAACGGCCGTTCAACGACTCAACCCCTCGAAACAGGGCGATTCTCTCGAAACACGCACTTTCTGGCGAAAGAAAGTGGTCATCTCGGGAGAAAGGCCCCGTCTCGAGGGGTTGAGGTGAAAAGTAAGGCTTAGACCTGTGCGCTCGCGATCCACGCCTCCACCGCGTCAGCGGTGCGGGGGATACCTGCCGAGAGGTTCAGGCAGCCGCTCTCGGTCACGACAATGTCGTCCTCGATGCGCACGCCGATGCCGCGGTACTCAGCGGGAACCGTGAGATCGTCAGGCTGGAAGTACAGGCCCGGCTCGATCGTGAAGACCATGCCCGGTTCGAGCACGCCGTCCATGTACATCTCACGACGCGCCTGTGCGCAGTCGTGCACGTCCATGCCGAGGTGGTGGCTCGTGCCGTGCACCATGTAGCGACGGTAGTACGCGGTGCCATCGTCTTCGGGGAGCATGCCCCACTCGCGGGTGCGGCGTTCGATCACCGTCATCGCTGCGTCGTGCACTTCGTGGAAGCGGATCCCGGGGCGCACAATCGCACGTGCGGCGTCTGCTGCCTCGAGCACGGCGTTATAGACGCGGCGCTGCACCTCAGTGAACTTGCCCGAGACGGGCACGGTGCGGGTGATGTCTGCCGTGTACAGGCTGTCCAACTCGATGCCAGCATCGAGGAGCAGCAGATCGCCCTCACGCACGGGGCCATCATTGCGGATCCAGTGCAGCGTGCACGCGTGCGGACCCGAAGCGGCGATGGTCTCGTATCCGACAGTGTTGCCGTCGAGACGCGCGCGCTGGTTGAACACGCCCTCGACGATGCGCTCGCCGCGGGGGTGCGCGCTCGCCTTCGGCAGCGCAGCGAGGACCTCAGTGAATCCCTGCGCGGTGGCATCGACGGCGGCCTGCATCTCTGCGAGTTCGTAGTCGTCCTTCACGAGACGCAGCTCAGAGGTGACGCGCGCAAGCTCAGCGTCGTCAAGTGTGATGTCGCCAACCTCTGCACGGAACTCTGCGAGGTGCGCTGTTGGCACGTCAAGCAGTGCCGAGACCTGCGCGAGTGAGGGGCGCGGGCCGATCCAGAATTCGCCGATCTCAGGGTTTGCAAAGAACTCGTCGCTGTCGCGACCAGCGCGCTCGCGGAAGTACAGGGTCGAGGCGCCGTCTTCGATGACGAGGATCGCACCTGGCTCGGACTCTGCACCCCAACCGGTGAGGTGCGCAAATGCCGAGTGCGCGCGGTACTGGTAGAACGTGTCGTTTGAACGCTGCTTCATTGCGCCAGCGGCGATGACGAGGCGCTTGCCTACGAACTGTGCTGCGACTGCAGCACGACGCGCTGCAGCGAAGCCGGCGGCGGGATGGGCTGCGGGCAGCTCGTCAACCCGATCCGCCCAGTGCTGCGAAATATACGTGCCGAACGCGTCATTCTGCGGGGTCGTGCTGCGGTTCGTGTTATCGATCTCTACCTCGTGGGTAGCCTGCTCGCTCGTGGTCATGCCTCCATCTTCTCACCTGAACACCGGAACCGCCTCCGAGACCCCAAAGCGTGGGAAAGCCCATAGACTGGCGGAATGGAACGCACCGAGAAGCAGCGAGGATTCGACCTCCACACGCACTCGGTGTTCTCGGACGGTACGACCCGGCCGAGTGAGATCGCCGCAGACGTCGCCGCGCTCGGACTCAGCGGCTTCGCCCTGACCGACCACGACACGATCGACGGTTGGGAAGAAGCACGCGAGGCGGCAGCGATGCACGGCATCGATTTTCTTCCTGGTATCGAGATCACCACGAAGTTTGCTGGCCGCTCGCCGCACCTACTGGGATACGGCATCTCACCGGATGACGAGGAGCTGTTTGACGCGCTCGCGGTGGTGCGCCGCGCACGGCTGACCCGCGCGAGCAAGATGGTCGACCTCATCAAGAAAGACTTTGCGATCACGTGGGAAGACGTGCTCGGCTCCGAAGACGCACGAACAGTGGGTCGCCCGCACATCGCTGACGCGCTCGTGCGCGCAGGGTATTTCATTGACCGTAGTGCCGTGTTCGCCGAACTGCTGTACCCCGGCTCGCCGTATTACATCGGCACACTTGCGATGGATACGGCAGAGGCGATCCGCCTGGTGCGTGAGGCCGGCGGGGTGCCCGTCATTGCGCATCCAGCGGCAAACCGCCAGTCAGAAGCAATTCCGCTCGCCGATCTCGAGGCGCTCGCCGCGGCTGGCCTGTGGGGCATCGAGCTCGATCACCCAGAGAATCGGGCTGAGTGGATCCCTGAACTGCGTACCGGCTCGGCGGACATCGGGCTGATCCCGACGGGGTCGAGCGACTTCCACGGCGCTGGCAAGCCGAACCGGCTCGGCGACTTCACGACCCCTGAAACGACTGTGGCGGCCATCCGGAAGATGACCGCCACGCCGCGTTAACCACGCCGCACTAACTACGCCGCCGCGCTGCCCGCAAGGCTGTCGGCCGCGATGCGACCGTCAATCACGGTGACAAGCTCGTCGAGCGTGCCGCGGTGCACGAGGTCGTGCGTGACCAGCAGCGTCGCGGTGCCGCGCTCGTGAGTGAGGTCGGCGATGAGCTGCATGATTTCGGCGCCGCGCTCCTGATCGAGCGCGCTCGTCGGCTCATCGACGAGGAGCGCATCTGGCTCCTGTACGAGCGCACGGGCGATCGCGATGCGCTGGCGCTGGCCGCCCGAGAGCTGGTGTGGTCGCTTGTTTGCGTGCTCAGCGAGACCAACTGCGCCGAGCAGCTCGTCCACACGGCCAGCGATCTGTGTGCGCCTGGTGCGACGATCCGCGCCCCCGAGCTCCGCCATGACGAGCAACTGCTCGCGTGCGGTGAGGGATGGGAGCAGGTTCGACTGTTGGAACACGATGCCGATGCGGTCGCGACGAAGCGCCGCTGCATCCTCGAGCGAGAGCTTGGCTGCGTCGACGGTGGGATGATCCGCCCCACTGAGTAGGACGCTGCCGCTGTCGGGTCGGATGAGCGTCGATGCGACCGCGAGGATCGAGGACTTGCCTGAGCCAGACGGTCCGGTGATGCCGGTCACCTTGCCTGCTGGCGCGGTGAGGGTGACGTTGTCGACCGCGGTGACGCGGCTGTCGCCGTCGGGGAAAGTGAGGGTGACGTTCTGCAGTTCAATCATCGGTGGCTCCCAAGTGCTACGAGTGGATCGGCTTTGGTGACGGTACGGAGTGCGAATGCGGCTCCCGCGAGTCCGAGGACGGCCATGATGAGCGCGGGGAGCACGGTGGTGAGCGGACTCAGCAGGAACGGCAGAGCCTGACCCGCGAGGAGACCGAGGCCGGTCACCGCGAGGATGCCGATGCCGATACCCGCGATGAGGACGACGAGGGCCTGGCCGAGCGCATCCTTGATGAGCGAAGAATTCGAAGCACCGAGCGCCTTGAGTACCGCGACATCGCCGGCCCGCTGCATCGTCCAGACGCTGAAGAATGCGCCGACGACGAGCGCAGAGATACCGAAGAGCATCGCGATCATGAGTCCGAGCGAGCCGATCTCTGACTTGAACGTCGAGAGCGCCGCTAGGGACATGATGGGGGTCTTCACGGTCGTGCCGGTGTCCGCGGCGATGCCGTCCCAATCGGGCGCGGATCCGTCAGCACCCGACACCAGCAGCGCCGTTGGCGCGCCCGTACCGCCGAGCTTCGCATTCGACATCGCCCAATCGCCGTGGTCCATTGCGACGACCGGCGTATGGCTGTACCAGGCCTCCGGGCCGATCTTTGCGACGGTGAACTCGGAACCGATGATCGTGAGCGTATCGCCCACCTGCGCACCGAGCTCATCGGCAGCGCCCTGCGAGAGTCCAACCTCGCCGGTCTTTGCCGGGGTGAGGTCGAATACTGAGCCGGTGGTGCCGTCTTTCTCGGATGCTTCTGCCATTCCGAACAGGGCGACGCCGACCGTACCCTCGGCAGCGGTCGCCGATCCGCTCGTGTTTTCAGCGCGCGCCTGCGCGATGCCGAGGGGGAGGACAGTCTCGATGCCATCGGCCGCGATCCAGGCTTCGCCTGCCTCGTTTGAGATGGATGAGGTGGCGTAGTCTGGGGCGCCATCACCGGGATTTTGCAGCACCACGCGCTCACCTGGCAGCTGCAGTACCGCAGAGATGTTCTGCGATGCCAAGCCGCCGGTGAGCCCCGAAAGGAAGCCGACGAGCAGCGTGATGAGTGCCACCACGGTTCCGATGAGGAAGAAGCGACCCCGCGCAAACCGCAGGTCTCTCCAAGCAACGAACACGATAACTCCTTCCGGTCGCGCTTGGTGCGCGGCCACCATTCAAGAATCGCGAAATTTCGGGGCCTGAACATCGGCCGCACACCCGGTCTTTTACCGCTCAAATCGGCTGATGCGGGGTCATCCGAATGGATGATGACGGGACGTGCGGAACGGCGTAGCCTGGAAGCGTCATGAGTCACTCACGCGAGCACGCCACCCTGTCACCGGTCTTTGCCGGACTCCGCCTCGGCCTGCACGTGCTGCTGCTTGGCCTGCTCATCTTGCCGGTGGTAACGAGCTATCTCTCTGGCTCCGGGCATTTTCTCCCGGTGCTCATCATCGCGGTCGGCTTCCTTGCGGTGTACGTTGGCGGTGCCGCATTCGGGCACTTCCGCGGGATACCGACACCCGCGACTCGCACCTCACAATCGATTGCCTGGGTGGCTGCCCTCACGCTGCTCTGGAGCGTGCTTGTCTGGCTGTCGCCTGAGGGGGCGTACCTCGTCTTCCCGCTCTTCTTCCTGTACCTGCACGTGTTGCCGTCCCCGGGCGGACTCATCGCCGTCATTGTGACCACGGGAATCGCCGTGCTTGCGCTCGGCCTTCACCTTGGCTTCAGCTTCGGCGGAGTGATCGGACCTATCGTCGGTGCCGTCGTCGCCACCTTCATCGGCTACGGCTACCGGCGGCTCACGCGTGAGATGCATGAACGAGAAGCGCTGGTGCAGGAGCTCCTTGCCACCCGCGAACAGCTTGCGGCAACCGAACGTGAGCAGGGAGCGTTCGAGGAGCGCGCGCGGCTCGCCAGAGACATCCATGACACAGTTGCGCAGGGGCTGTCGAGCATCCAGATGCTGTTGCACGCGGCCGAGCGCACGACGCCGGAACCCGGACTCGGACACCTGCGCCTCGCGCGCGAGACCGCTGCGGAGAGCCTGGCCGATACCCGCCAGATCATTCGTGCGCTCACGCCAGAGACGCTGTCGAACGGTCTCGCTGATGCGCTTCGACGACTTGCCGCCGATCAGAGCCGGCGCACGGGAATACTTGCCGCTGTAGACATCGACCCCGAGGTGGAGTCCCGCGAGCTGAGCATGGACGCCAGCACGGCACTCCTGCGTATCGCGCAGGGGGCGATGTCGAATGTGGCCAAACACTCTGGCGCGGATCACGCCAGCATTACCCTCACGACAACTGATGATGGCGGCGTCCGGTTGACGATCACTGATGACGGCTGCGGGTTTGACCCGCAGATCATGCAGGCACGCAATCCCTCGCGGGACTCCTTCGGCATTCGTGCCATCGAAGAGCGTGTCGTGCAGCTCGGCGGCGCGCTGGAGATTGAATCGGCGCCAGGACGCGGTACCGTGCTTTCGGCGACCCTTTCCAGAGAGGCTGTGTGATGGCTATGCGTATCGTGCTTGCAGATGATCACCCCGTGGTGCGCGCGGGGATTCGCGCGCTTCTCGAGGGTGAGCCAGAATTCACAGTCGTCGGCGATGCTGCCACTCCTGCTGATGCGGTGCGGGCGGCAGCCGAGCTCCGGCCAGACGTCGTGCTGATGGACCTCCAGTTTGGTGCGGCCGCAGCGGGCGCCGGCGCAGCTGGTGCGGGCGGACCGGTGAACGGGGCCGATGCGACCAGGGAGATTCGAGCCTTGGCCGATCCGCCAGCCGTGCTCGTGCTCACCAACTACGACACCGACGGCGACATTCTCGGGGCGGTCGAAGCTGGCGCGAGTGGGTACCTGCTGAAGGACGCTCCGCCAGAGGAACTCGTCGCCGCGATCCGCGCGGCCGCAGCGGGGGAGAGTGCGCTTGCTCCTGCGATCGCCGGCCGGCTGCTCGCCCGGCTGCGCGCACCGCAGGAGAGCCTGAGCGCGCGTGAGGCAGAGGTGCTGACGCTGGTGGCTCAGGGCAAATCAAATACGCGGATCGCGACTGAGCTCGTCATTTCCGAAGCGACGGTGAAAACGCACCTCGCGCACATCTATACGAAGCTCGGAGTCTCATCCCGAACCGCTGCCGTTGCTGCCGCGCGGAAGTCCGGCGCGATTCGGTAGCTCGGTTTACAGCGGCCGAGGCTTACACGCAGTCAACCCCGCGAGATGGCCCGATTCATCTCGAGATGACCCGTTTCTACGTGTAGAAACTCGGGTTTTCGGGAGAAAGCGCCGTTCTCGCGGGGTTGAGGTGCTTGCCGCGGGGTTGAGGTGCTCAGCTCAGGGCTGCGCGGGTAGAGCGGGTGGTTGAAACTACGCCAGGAGCGCGCGATCGTCGAAGCTTGCGCCCTTGATCTTCGCGAACTCCGAAAGCAGTGCCGGCACCGTAAGGTGCTTCTTCTCCTCTTCGGAAGCCTGGAACACAATCCGACCCTCGTGCATCATGATGAGGCGGTTACCCAGCTGGAGCGCCTGCTCCATGTTGTGAGTGACCATGAGGGTGGTGAGGCGATCCGCCGCCACAATGCGCTCGGTGAGGTTCGTCACGAGCGCCGCGCGCTGTGGATCGAGCGCCGCAGTGTGCTCATCAAGGAGCAGGATGCGGGGCTGCGTGAAGCCAGCCATGAGGAGCGAGAGCGCCTGACGTTGGCCGCCTGACAACAGACCCACCTTGGCAGTGAGCCGGTTCTCGAGGCCGAGCTCAAGCGACTTCAGCTCCTCAACGAATAGCTCGCGGCGAGCCTTGGTGCGTCCGGCACCGAGGCCGCGGGACTGTCCGCGCTTGAGTGCCAGGGACAGGTTCTGCTCGATCGTGAGATCAGGAGCGGTTCCTGCCATCGGATCCTGGAAGACGCGACCGACATACTTCGCGCGCTGGTACTCCTTGAGCTTCGCGACCTGCTTGCCGTCGATCGTGAGCGAACCAGTGTCGATGAGGTAACGACCAGCAACCGCGTTCAGTAGCGTGGACTTGCCCGCACCGTTTGAACCGATCACCGTCACGAAATCGCCCTGGCTCAGGCGGAGGCTGACGTCCACGAGCGCCTTGCGCTCATTGATCGTCCCGGGGAAGAACGTCTTCGAAATCTTGTCGATGTGCAACATGTGCTTACTTCCCTCCCGCTACGGGGACCTTGACGCCGGTGGTCGCTGAGATGACCGGATCTGGCCCCTGGTCCTTCGGCCTCGTATTGCCACGGTTGCTCCACGCCGGAATCTTCTTGAGGAAGCCCCAGCGCGGCAGCAGCAGCGCGAGCACGACGAGCACAGCGGTGACTGCGCGCATATCGTTCGGGTTCAGACCTGCCGAGAGTGCGATGAAGATGATCATTCGGTACAGGACCGAACCAACGAGCACGGCAAGGCTTGCCATGAAGATGTTGCGCTGGCCAAGCACTGCCTGGCCGAGGATCACCGATGCGAGACCGATGAGGATGATGCCGATACCCATGCTGATGTCTGCGAAGCCCTGGTACTGCGCGATGATCGCGCCGGCCAGGGCGACGAAGCCGTTCGAGAGCGCAAGGGTGAGGATCTTCATACGGTCGGTGCTTACACCGAACGAGCGGATCATCTGCTCGTTGTTACCCGTTGCCTGGATCGCGAGACCGAGGTCGGTCGAGAGGAACCAGTCGAGTGCGAGCTTCACGAGGAAGACCGCGACGATGAAGATGACGACCGCGATCCAGGTCTTGCCGATCCAGCCATTGTCGCGAAGCGGCGACATGATCGTCTCTTCGCGGAGGAGCGGTACGTTTGCCTTGCCCATGATGCGCAAGTTGATAGACCAGAGCGCGATCATCGTGAGGATGCCAGCGAGGAGGCCGTCAATGCGGCCCTTCGTGTGCAGCAGACCCGTCACAATGCCGGCGACCACGCCCGCTGCAGCGCCCGCAAGGGTCGCGAGCAGCGGGCTTTGGCCAGCCACGATCATGGACGCAGCTACTGCGCCGCCAGTGGTGAAACTGCCGTCGACCGTGAGGTCGGGGAAGTTCAGCACCCGGAACGTCAGGTAGACGCCGAGCGCCATGACTCCGTAGAGGAGTCCAATTTCCAGTGCACCGATCACAGGATTACTCGATGACGCTGTCAGCGCGCTCGAGGAGAGCTGCCGGGATTTCGACGCCCTGGCGCTTTGCAGCTTCAGGGTTCACGACGAGCGAAAGCTCCTTCTGCGACTCAACGGGCATGGTCGCGGGATCTGCGCCGTCCTCGAGGATGCGAAGCGCCATCTCGCCGGCCTGGTGACCGAGCTTCAGGTAGTCGATACCGAGGGTGGCAACTGCGCCGCCCTCAACGTGAGTGGAGTCTGCGCCGACAACGAGGATGCCGCGATCCTCAGCCACGGAGATGAGCGAGCCAAGACCCGATGCCACGAGGTTGTCACTCGGGGTGTAGATCGCGTCGATGTCGCTGAGGGCCTCAACAGCCTGCTTCAGCTCAGACGCGTTGGTGATAGAGGTAGCAACGATCTCGAGACCGCGCTCCTTTGCCGCTTCCTTGGCAAGTGCAACCTGCACCTCAGAGTTTGCCTCGCCCGAGCCGTAGACGATGCCGATGCGCTTCGTATCGGGCTTGATCTCGGTGATGAGGTCGATCTGATCGGCGACCGGGTTCATATCGCTGACACCGGTCATGTTTGCGCCAGGCTTCTCGTTGCTTTCGAGTAGGCCGGTGGCAACGGGATCGGTGACGGCTGCGAAGAGCAGCGGAATGTCTGCGTTGTTCTGCAGGAGTGCCTGCGCAGAAGGGGTGGCGATCGCGATCGCAAGGTCGAGGTTTGACGTAGCGAAGGTCTGCGAGATCGTTGTTGCGGTTGGTACCTCACCGTTCGCGTTCTGCTCGTCGAACGTGACGGTCTCGCCTTCGACGTAGCCCGCGTCGAAGAAGGCCTGCTTGAAGCCTTCACTTGCGGAGTCGAGCGCGGGGTGCTGAACGAACTGGCTAATGCCTACCTTGAACGACTGCTCGTCGCCTGCGCCGGCGTCATTGCCTGCGTTCGACGAGCATGCGCTCAGGAGAAGAGCAGCCGAAAGGGCTACGCCTGCTGCGGCAAAGGTCTTACCGCGGAGCTTGTGGTTGGCCATGATGTCCTCATTTACTGTGGATGGTCAGAAAGGGTCGACACGGCGCTCGTACTGAAACGTACTGGGACAACGCCGTCCTTGGTGGTTGAGCGTAACGACGAGCCGGGGCCACTGTAAACATGTTCTTTGTTTCCTAGACATGTGTGGCTGTTCGGCGGCTGAAGTTCCGCGATGGCTATACAACTTGTACAGCGGTTTGGGGTGTGCTCTGGGAATCGTCACACGCTGCTGAGAGCAGAAACATTGCGGGTGAGGGACTGAGACCTGCGCAGCTGTCGCTATGCGGCTGACACGCTTCCGTTCGTGAACTCTTGTGAAAGTGCCGCGATGACTGCTTCGTTCTCGGCAGCGTTGCCGATCGAAATGCGAATGCCCTCGCCAGCAAACGTGCGAGCCGAGATGCCGTTGGCCTCGAGCGCCGCGTTGAAGCGCGCGCTGTCAGTCCCGAGCGGCAGCCACACAAAGTTTGCCTGTGACTCGACGAGTGGCAGACCCAGTGCACGGAGGGCATCGGTGAGCTGCTCGCGTGAGGTGACGATGTCGGTGATCCGCGCCCCGAGTTCTGCTTCGGCCTCGAGGGATGCGACCGCGGCCTCCTGAGCGAGTGCGGTGACTGCGAACGGCACCGATACCTTGCGCAGTGCCTCGGCGACGTCGGTGGGGGCGATGGCGTAGCCGATGCGCAGACCGGCGAGCCCATACGCCTTCGAGAACGTGTGTAGCACTGCGACGTTTGGGTGCTTCTTGAACTCAGCGATGCCGCTTGGCGAATCAGTGTCGTGATCGAAGTGAACGTACGCCTCGTCGATCACCACGAGCACCGTGCGGGGGACAATCGCGAGAAACGCATCGAGCTCTGACTGACTGATGACCGTGCCGGTCGGGTTATTCGGGTTGCACACGAAGATGACGCGTGTGCGATCTGTGATCGCAGCTGCCATTGCCGGCAGATCGTGGCGCGCATCAGCGTCGAGCGGAACCTCAACGGGGACTGCACCCGCAACGCGCGTGAGAATCGGGTACGCCTCAAAGGAGCGCCATGCGTACATGACCTCGTCGCCGGGGCCGGTGAGCGCGTGGATGAGCTGGGCGGCAACTTCAACGGAGCCTGCACCGAGCGAGATGTTATCTGCCGCAACATCAAAGCGTGCGGCGAGTGCGTTCACCACCGGCTCTGCGGCGATACTCGGGTAGCGGTAGATGGCGTCGGGCAAACATGCGGCAACTCGACGCTGAACTGACTCGAGCGGCGGGTAGGGGTTTTCGTTTGAGGAGAGCTTGTAGCTCTGCCCAGAAGGCGAGATCGGGGCGGCCTTGCCCGCGCGGTAGGCCGCGACGTGTTCGAGGCCTGGACGGAATTCAAGAGTCATGTGTTGGCTCGCTTTCGCTGAATGGAGTGTTCCGGCCGCAACTCTAGGGATCGGGGAATTCCTCCGTCAATCGGTTCATTTTTCGGGTAGCAATATGTACTGACAGATAGGTGTGACCTGCGATAGGGTGGGCAAAATGTCTAGGCAAGGAGGCCTTGTGGCAATTGATGCACTCGACGCGCGACTCATTACGCTCACCAGCGAAGAAGCAGGTATTTCGGTAGTCGAATGTGCGCGCAGATTGGGAATTGCGCGCGCAACTGCGCAGGGCAGGCTCGATCGGTTACGCAAAACCGGCATCATTAAATCAATGGCGCCGCACATCGACCCTGTCGCACTCGGCTTCACGATCCGCTGCTTCTGCTCGATCCAAATTGATCAGCGGATCGGCCACGATCGGGTCTCAGTTGGCCTCGAAGCTATCCCAGAACTGCTCGAATTGCACACCGCGACTGGGGATGCGGATCTGTTTGCCGCAATCGTTGCCCGGTCGACGCACGACCTGCAGCGGGTGCTTGACCTCGTTGCCACTGCGCCAGGGGTCATTCGAGTGTCGTCACAGCTTGTCCTCGGCACACACTTCATGGGGCGGACGTTGCCGCTCGTCAAGGCTGCGCTGAGTTCTTAAGCATTGGGGTCCCGCGAAACGGGTCCATTGGCTCCCAACCCCGCGAAACGGGTAGTTTCTGCCGAGATGACCCCTTTCTGCGCGCTGAAACTAGTGTTCTCGTGGGAAAGGGGCGGTTTCGACGTGGTGACTGCGCCTCTGACCCCGTGAAGTGCAGTGACCTGAGACACCCAGCCTCAATCTGGCTCTGGTTGAGGGAATGAGGCCGCCCGGCCGCGAGGCCGGCCCGTTCTTTCCCCGGCAGATGCCCGTGCGTGATGCGCGTTGGGTGCCGTTGAGCGTCAGGGGTGCGCTGAACGGGATTGGCCCTTGCCGGCCGGGACTCTGTCCTTGGTCAACCTCGCGAAACGGTCACATTTTGTCGAGATGACTGCGTTGTCTTGGCCGCAACTACAGACCAAGCGGTCCACCAGGAAACAGACTTTGGCCGTTTAGAGACGGAATATTGCGATTACGCGACTCCGATTATTGTTTGCTGCTCGGTCAAGCTTCTTCGCAATCGAATGGTCTGAACTGGGAATTGCAGCGGGTAAGCGCGAACACATTGCCGAGAATTCTGGCATTTCAGGAAATGCTAGATCTGATAGTCCCCCAGGTCTGCGGCCGACGGGCTGGGTGCAAACTTTGCCTGAACTATGGAGAAAACCCACGTCAGTAGTGACACTACAAGCGAAGATGTCAAAAGGATCAAGAGCGTGAGAAGGGTGGTCATCACTATCCAGAGAATGGGATCCGTTTGACGATTGAACAAAACGACTATCAGATAGTAGTTTGCTCCCAACAACAAGGAAATGATCGCAAACGAAAATACCTTTTCCGCCGCCTCAAGCCTTGAGAACGCGGCGATCAACCCCAATGCCATCGGCAAAGCCAGCAGGGGGCTCGACGAGTAGAAGACTTCGAGGCTCGAAGCGAACTGGATCGGAAATGTGGACACAATCGCTACGACCGAGAAAATAATGATGAGGCCTGCAAACGACATTACAAATCTTGAGGCTAAAGACACCGACTCGTAACGAATCCAAACTGCAATGGCGGCGAGCAAAGGCAGCCCTAGAAAAGAAATGACGTATCCCCAGAACTGGTTGAGCATAACTTGCCCTGCATCTGACGAGATCGCGTCATCTAACGGAACCAGATTCTTCGACTGTTCAGCCATGTTTACTGCCGCAGTGTATTCCTGCGCTGGGGACCAAGTGTCAAACTGGTGAAGTAAGAAAAATATGTAAATCAAGGTGACGAGCACCTCAACCGCAATTAGAGCTCGTCGGGAGGCCTTTTCTCTTTCAATGCAAAGTGCGTCCTCGCTCAACATTATTTTCTTGACCTCTAGTTTTCTTAATGAAGCAAGTACTGACGCTCAGAATCGGCTGAAATGTGAGCTGAAGCATTGAGCGCCTGGCAGATTCAAGAGAATTTGCCAGGCGCTCGTTGGTTGATCGGTCTTATGCGTCCTGTGCGGGAGCCTCAGCCGAACCAGCACCAGCGTTCGAGCCGCCCTCTGCGCCGCCCGAGTTCGCGCCACCACGACGGCGACGGCGACGACGACGCGGAGCCTCGCCTGCCTCGCCAGTAGCCTGCTCGACGCCAGCCTCAGCCGACGCATTGCCCAAAGCTTTGTCCTGTGCCGAACGGCCTGCGCCGTGTGACTCGTGGCGTCCCTCGCCGCGCGGGTTCGAGCTGCGGGTACGGGTGCGATTGCGACGCTCGCCGCCCTCGCGCTGGCCGTCCTTCTTCTCGCGGTCGCCCGACGAACGGCGTGAGCCGTTGCGGGGTGCGGTCTCCTTGACGGGGGTCGCCTTCAGGCGGCCCTTCGAACCCTCGGGGATGTTCAGATCAGCGAACAGGTGCGGCGATGACGAGTAGGTCTCGACGGGCTCGTCGACACCGAACTCGAGCGCCTTGTTGATGAGTGCCCACTTGTGGAGGTCGTCCCAGTCAACGAAGGTCACTGCGATGCCCTCGCGGCCCGCACGGCCGGTGCGGCCAACGCGGTGCAGATAAGTCTTCTCATCGTCGGGCACGGTGTGGTTAATGACGTGGGTCACATCGTCGACGTCGATGCCACGAGCGGCGACATCAGTCGCAATGAGGATGTCCTTCTTGCCCGACTTGAAACTCGCCATTGCGCGCTCACGCTGATCCTGGTTGAGGTCGCCGTGCACCGAAGCTGCGTTGAAGCCGCGGTCGTTGAGCTCCTCCTGCAGCTTTGCCGCCGCGCGCTTGGTGCGCATGAAGATAACGGTCTTGCCGCGGCCCTCTGCCTGCAGGATGCGGCCGATGACCTCGTCCTTGTCGAGCGAGTGCGCGCGGTAGATGATGTGCTCGATGTTCGCCTGCGCCGCGCCCTCGTCGGGGTCGGTTGCGCGAATGTGCACTGGGTTCGACATGAAGCGACGTGCCAGGGTCACGATGGTGCCGGGCATGGTTGCCGAGAAGAGCATGGTGTGGCGCTTCTCTGGGGTCTTCGAGAAGAGCTTCTCAATGTCAGCGAGGAAGCCGAGATCGAGCATCTTGTCGGCCTCGTCAAGCACCATCTCGCGAACCTTCGACAGATCGAGCAGGCGCTGGTTCGAGAGGTCGAGCAGACGGCCGGGGGTGCCGACAACGATCTGCGCGCCGGCCTTCAGCTGTTCGATCTGGCCTTCGTACGCCTTGCCGCCGTAGATGGGGACGACAGTCGCCGCGCGGCCACTCGACGCGAGTTCGAGGTCTTCGTAGACCTGAACAGCGAGTTCACGGGTCGGCACGACGATGAGTGCCTGTACGCCAGGTTCGGGGTTCTCGCCAATGCGCTGCAGCAGCGGCAAACCGAAACCAAAGGTCTTGCCGGTACCGGTCTTAGCCTGACCGATGATGTCCTGGCCGGTAATAGCGAGGGGGATCGTCTGCTCCTGAATCGGGAACGCATCGACGATGCCTTCCTTTGCCAGTGCGTCGACCATGTCCTGGTCAATTCCAAGTTCAAGGAACGTTGTCACTGTGTGTGACCTCCGAAGTGTGCGGTGCTGCGCATGCATACTTCCGGCGCAGCGGCCCCAGCTTCCGTGAGCGGGGGCGATGAATAGTTCGTACGTATTCTATTCCAGAGCTGCACAGAACCCGAGGTAGGCTATTTATCGTGTTCAACTGGATTCGTGGCATCGGTAAGAAGCAGACCTCATCGCGCAAAGTACGCTCTCGCGGTGAGTCTGTTGGTGCCGAAAAGGTTGAAGTCGCTGCGTTTGCGCCCGAGGTACTTGAGTTCCTCGGTCTGACGGCGTACCTGCAGCTCGAGATGTACGAGGCCGCGACGCGCGGTGTTTCGGGTGCTCCGACGCTGCAGGCAAAAGAGGTGCTTGCGGGCGTCGCTGGCGCCACGCTGCAGAAGCACCAGCGATTTGCGGAGGAGATCCGCCGCCGCGGCCGCTCGCCGCACGTGGTGATGCAGCCGTACTCGACGATGATCGAGGACTACATCACGCGTATCGATGCGGTCGATTGGCATCAGCACGTCCTGTCGATCTATCTCGTTGGTGGCCTGTTTGATGACTTCTTCGCGGAGCTTGCGAGCGGCATCAAGGATCCGTTCAGCCGCGAGGCAATCGCGACGTTGAGCGATCACGCTGGCCGTGATGAGCTCAAGCGTCTGCTGCAGGCTGAGTTGGAGGCGGATCCGAAGCTCGGCAGCTGGCTTGCTGTCTGGGGTCGTCGTCTCGTTGGCGACACGCTGCTTATGGCGCGTGCCGTGCTTTCCCGCAGTGCGAACCGCGAGTTCGATGCTGACGCCGTTGAGCCCGTGTTTACGGAGCTCATTGCCGATCACATTCGCCGTATGGACGGCCTCGGCCTCACCGCGTAATTGTGACTGTGACGCTCGACACGCAAATCCCCGAGTGCCGATATTTTGTAGCGGATCTTTGCCGCTCGTGTGCACTCATCGAAACGCCGTACGCGGTGCAGCTGCGCGAGAAAGATCTCGCGTGCCGCGACACACTTGGTGAGTTCGGCCCCGCTGCGGATGCGTGGCTGCCACCAGTGCCGGGTGGGGTTACTGAGTTCCGGAACCGTGCAAAGCTCGCTGTCGGCGGGGAAGCTGGGGCAGTGACCCTCGGCATCCTTGACCTCAGCCGTGATGGCAACGGACGAGGCATTGACCTCACGGAGTGCCTGATCCACCAGCCAGGTCTGCAACGCGCGATTCCGCTCGTTGCAGCGTTCCTGAACGCGACCGGACTCGCGCCGTATTCCGTGCCGAATCGCAAGGGCGAGCTGAAGTACGCGCACCTCACCGAGGCGCCGTCAGGCGCGTTGATGGTGCGTTTCGTTGTGCGATCGAGCGGTGCGCTCGATCGGATCCGCGCGAAGCTGTCAGAACTGCGGGAACTGCTCCCGCAGGCGACGGTGATCTCGGTGAATCTGCTGCCGGAGCACAAGGCTGTGCTTGAGGGCGAGCGCGAAGAGCTGCTGCTCGGTGACTCGCTTGAAATGGATCTCGGGCCGGTGTCATTGCACCTGCAGCCCCAGAGCTTCTTCCAGACGAACACTCCCGTAGCGCAGGCGCTGTACGCGCAGGCGGCGGAATGGACTGCAGAGCTTCACCCCGCTTCATTGTGGGATCTCTACTGCGGCGTCGGTGGCTTCGCACTATTCTGCGCGGGAACTGGCGCAGGCGATGCGTCTGGGATCCGAGACACCGTGGGCATCGAAGTGAGTGAGGCCGCGATCCGCTCAGCGACACGGAGCGCGCAGGATGCGGGCGTACCCGTGCGATTCAGCGCGGGTGACGCGACTGCGTTTGCGCTCGAAAGCGCGCCCGAGGATGCGCCCGAGCTGGTCATCGTAAACCCGCCGCGCCGCGGCATTGGTCCGGAGCTTGCTGACTGGCTGGAACAGTCTTCGACGCGCTCGGTCATCTACTCGAGTTGCAACCCGAAGAGCCTCGCGCAGGATCTTGCGCGGATGCCCTCATTGCGAGCGGTGAACGCACGCCTGTTCGACATGTTCCCGCACACGGGGCATGCCGAGGTGATGGTACTGCTCGAACGGGTTGACGCGAAGTAAGTTTGCCGCGCGGCAACCCGCCCGAAAGCGAGTTAGCCGATGAAGCCGACCTTGCGGCTGTTCTCGCCACCGAACTCGATGAATGCGACCGAATCGGCAGCGACAATAATCTGCTTGCCCTTCGAATCTGCGAACGATGCGAAGCCCTCAGCTGCCTGAGTGAGCGCAGCGCGCACCTCGTCAGCAGTTGCCTCGGTCTCGAATGCGAGCTCGCGAGGTGAGTGCTTGATGCCGATACGAACCTCCACAGGGAGCCTCCTCATAGTGCTGTGACGCGACGTCACGAAGTAAGTACAAATTGAGTCTATGCCTGACCTCCGACACTGCGCCTCAGAAATGTGGATCGTTCGCCGCAAGCGCACCACGCAATGTCAGTGGTCATCATTAGGCTGAACGCATGATCGAATTTGACGGCGCACAACGCGCGGTGCTCGCTGGTGACCCTGGCAGGCATGCGCGGGTGCTCGGTGCGCCAGGCAGCGGCAAAAGCACGCTCGTCGTTGAGATGTTTGCGCGTGCCTGTGACCTGCCAGGCTGGGCTGAGGGCGACGTCCTTGCGATTGCCTCCGGGCGGCGGCCTGCCACTACGCTGCGTGGCGCCATTGAAGACCGCGCTGGGCGCGCGCTCGGTGGCACGCCAGTGCGTACGCTTACCTCATTCGCGTTCGGTGTGCTTGCCGCTGCGGCTGCGAGCGGTGGGGAAGCCGAGCCGCGACTCCTGACCGGTACGGTGCAAGACGAATTGATTACGGCACTCATCGATGAGCAGCTTGAAGTCGCACTGCGTGCGCGTGCAGGTGCGGGTGCGGGCGACGAAGACGACGCGGGTGAATCGCTTGGCAACGTGGAGGGGCTGACCGCTGAGGTGCTTCGCAGTCCGGCGTTCCGTGCCGAACTCCGAGAGTTCTGGCGTGCAATCGATGACTTTGACCTAGACGTGCGCGAGCTACTCGCGCGGGTGACCGCGCTGCGTGGTGTCGCTGCGGCATCGGCACAATCTGACGCGCCAGACGACCAGCTGCTGAGCCGCTGGTGCGAAGCGCTGTTGATTGTCGAGGCCGTTGAAGCTCGCGTGCACGCTGAGCGCCCGGGTGAGTACAGCGCGAGCGGGCTGCTGCGCGCTGCGGCAGCGAGCGTGCGAGCGGGTGCGGTGAAGGTGCCGCGCTTGCTGCTCGTTGACGACGCCCAAGAGATCGGCGAGGGGCAGCTTGCCTTGCTCGCAGCTTGCGCTGCAGCAGGGGCGAGTATTTGGGCGTTCGGTGACCCTGACGTGACCACAGAAACCTTCCACGGCGAGCGGTCGCGAGTACTGGCCGATCTCAGCGGTGAGTTGCGGCGCCGCGGCGTGCGAGCTGAGCCTGAGCAGACCTGGGCGCTCGAATACGCCTACCGCGGGGGCCCGCAGCTGCGTGGCTTTACCCAGAGCCTTGCTGCTCGTATTGGCGCAGCAGGTGCTGGTCAGCAGCGTGCGGCGACGGTGAAGCAGGGCAGCAAGGGTGAACGCATCGAGTTCGTGCGTGCCGGGTCGACGTCCGAACAGCTTGGCATGATCGCACACCGCATGCGCGCGAACCGGCTCGGCCTTGACCGTGAGACCCCGCTTGAATGGGAGCAGATGGCGGTGATCTGCCGATCGCGCTCCGAGGCTTCGCGCATCGCCCGTGGTCTCGCCGGGCATCAGGTGCCAACGGGCACGCTTGCCGGCGGCATTGTGTTGCGCGAGCACCGCATCGTGCTCGACCTCATCCGTCTGCTGCAGCACTCGCTCGGCATCGCGCCACTTGACGCGTCAGGTGTGCTGCAGCTGCTGAGCGGCCCGATCGGCGGGCTCGACCCTGTCGCGGTGCGTCGTCTGCGTGGTTCACTCATGATGCAGGAGCGCCGCGTGGCCCGCGCTGAAGACCGCGATCCGGTGGCGACTGAGCAGCTCATCCTTGAGGCCTTCCTCGTGCCAGGCGTTGAGCCGTCGATCGACAGCAAGCAGGGGCGTGCGCTGCGTAGACTCGGCAAGATCGCCGACGCCGCGAACACCATCGTCGCCGCTGAAGGCACCCCGCGTGAGACGCTCTGGGCGCTCTGGCAGGGGACACGGCTGGCTGAAGCCTGGCAGGAGGAGGCATTGCGTGGCCGCGGCGCTCGCGCAGATGAGGCGAACCGTTCGCTCGACGCGGTGCTTGGCCTCTTCTTCGCACTGCAGCGACATGAAGAGCAGGTGAGTGAGCAGCCGATCCACGCACTGCTTGCAGAGCTTGCAGAGAGCGCGGTTCCCGAGGATTCGCTTGCTCGTAGTGGTGAGCGATCAGCGGTGACGGTGACGACGCCGCAGGGTGCGGTCGGCCGCGAGTTCGCACTCGTGGCCATTGTTGGTCTGCAGGACGGTGCGTGGCCGAACACTCGCTCGCGCGGATCGATTCTCGGCACAGTGGCGCTCGAACGCTGGCTGCGTGGCGGCCCAGCGGTTCCACCGAGTCGCAAAGACACGATTCATGACGAGCTTCGCCTTCTGCACCAGGCGAGCTCGCGCGCGCAGCAAGAACTGCTCGTGGTGTCGGTGAGTGACACCGATCAGCATCCGAGCGCGTTCTTCGGGTTTGGCCATGACTTCGCGGTTGATCCGCTGCCGAGCTCCAGACTCACCTTACGAGGGGCAACCGCGGCCATGCGGCGCCGGCTCACGACTGACCCAGCTGACACGTCCGCTCGAGACTCGCTCGTGCAGCTCGCGCGGGCAGATGTCGCTGGCGCGGCACCCGAGAGCTGGTACGGCGTACTTCCGGTGAGTACCGAAGCTTCCCTCTTTACGAACGAGAACGGTGAGCGGGAGATCGCGGTTGGTCCGTCTCAGCTTGAATCGGTTGAAGGCTGTGCGCTCGACTGGGTCGTCGGCGCGCTTGGCGGTGGTACCGGCAACATCCAGGCGAGCCTTGGCACGCTCGTACACCACGCCTTTGAGAACGCCGTGACTGCCGACCCAGAAGCCCTCATGGCAGACATTCGGCGCGAGTGGCGCAAACTGCCCTTCGACGCTGAGTGGGAATCGACACGTACGCTCGCGACCGCCGAACACATGGTCGAGGGGCTCGGCGTGTACCTGCGCGAGTTTGACGCATCAGATCGCCAGCTCATCGGTCGTGAGTCAGGCTTCCATGTGCAGGTAGGAGATGTCACCCTGCGCGGCAAGGCTGACCGGCTTGAAGGACTCGTGAAAGCCGACGGCCTGGAGATCACCGTGCTTGACCTGAAAACCGGAGCAACGGTGCCTTCCAAGCCCGCGACGGAACAGCACCTGCAGCTGCAGGCGTACCAACTCGGTGTCGAGTACGGCGCCTTCGACGGCGTAACGAGCGAGCACGCTGAGACAGGGGAGATTACCTCGGGAGGTGCCCGTCTGCTGTACGTTCACCCGAACGCCGCGAAGGGCAAGGGGTACGTCGAGCGTGTACAGGCGCCGCTCGATGCAGAGACGCGCGACGCACTGCTCGAGCGCATCGAGACCGCAGGCGACACCATGGCCGCAGGTAGCTTTACCGCTCGCGTCGAGCACCATTGCACCGATCCGCATCAGTTCGGCAACTGCCGAATCCACATCATCCAGGCGGTGAGCCACGCATGAACGAGGTCCCCATGCAAAACGCCCCAGTGTTCTCAGCCACTCGCATCGCAGAGTTGCTCACCGAGCCTGGCGCAACGCCGCTCACCCCCACGCATGAGCAGCGCGCCGTCATCGAGCACGAGCTCGAGGGCACCGCACTCGTCATCGCCGGTGCAGGCAGCGGCAAGACCGAGACGATGGCAAACCGCGTTGTCTGGCTCGTTGCGAATGGTGCGATTGACCCAGACCGTATTCTCGGCCTCACGTTTACCCGGAAGGCCGCGGGTGAGCTGCGCGAGCGTATCTCAGGTCGTCTGCACACCTTTGTTGAACGCCTCGTCGACAACGCCGAGCAGGGACTCCTGACTGAGCCAGAGAGGTTACGCGCGGCAGAGCTCGTCACCCTCCTCGAAGATGGACTCGACCTGCCAGAGGTGAGCACCTACAACGCCTTCGCGTCCGGCGTGCTGCAGGAGTTCGGCGCGGCAGCGGGCATCGCCCCCGGCGCGACGGTCATTGATGAGGCCACCGCCTGGCGTGTGGCTCGCGAGGTCATCCTCGCGAGCCATGACCGTGAACTCCTCACGACTGACATGCGTACCCCCGAACTGATCCGCCACACGATGGCCATCGATCACGCGGTCGCAGATAACCTCACGTCGTTCGAACGGACACGTCAAATCATCACCGAGTTCTCCCGGGTGCTCGACCTGCCGTACAACGAGAAAGACACCGTCGGTGGCCCCGACTGCAAAAACTACGCGCCTGTGCGTGACGCGGTCGCAAACGTGGCTGACACCCCGCTGCTTGCGCGTCTCGCTGAGGCATTTGCAGAAGAAAAGCAGCGCCGTGGTCTCATTGAGTTCTCCGATCAGCTCGCACTGGCATCACGCACCCTCGAATTCGTTCCCGAGGCGGGCGCCGTGCTGCGTCGCCGCTACGGCGTCGTACTGCTCGACGAGGTGCAAGATACTTCAGTCGGTCAGACCCGGCTGCTCTCGCGCATCTTCTCGGGTGTCCCCGTCATGGCGGTGGGCGATCCGCACCAATCGATCTACGGTTGGCGCGGCGCCTCAGCTGAGGGCCTGCAATCATTCCACGCTGACTTCGCGGCGCGCGGCACCGGGAAGTCCCAGTCCGCAGCAACACTCACGCTCTCGACGAGCTGGCGAAACCCGGTGACCGTGCTCGACGCAGCCAACGTCATCGCGGCACCGCTCGCGGCGGCCTCTGAGATTGACGTGCCGAAGCTCGCGCCACGCCCCGGCGCGAAGGACGGCGTCGTCGACTGGCGATTCCCGGAGACCCTGCACGAGGAGCAAGACGCGCTCGCCGCATGGATGGCAGCGGAGCGCGCGGCACACATTCGTGAGAAGAACGAGCTGCCGACCGCGGCGGTTGTCTTCCGTAATCGCCGCCACATGGCACCGTTCTCGGCAGCCCTCACCGCGGCTGGTGTGCCGAACATCATCGTCGGCCTCGGCGGGTTGCTCAGCACGCCAGAGATCACCGACGTCGTAAGCACACTGCGTTGCGTGTGGTACGCCGACGCCGGGGGCGACCTTATTCGGCTGCTCGCCGGGCCGCGCTTCCGTCTCGGTGTCGCAGATATCGCCGGCCTGAAAGATGCAGCGCGCTGGTTCGCGCGACGCGACGAAACCCAGCAGGAATTCTCACCCGAAGACATCGCGGCAGACAGCGTGCTGCCCGATCCTGACCGCGACTTCACGCTCATCGATGCGCTCGACCAGATCGCGGCGATCCGCGACCCGATGCGCGGTGGCCGGAAACACGCGTCCCTCAAAACCATCAGCGACGTCGGTGTTGAGCGACTCCGCGAGGCCGGATGGATGCTCGCGAACCTGCGCCAGCGCGTTGGCGGCGACGTCATCGAGCTGATCCAGGCAACAGTGAACGCGCTGCGACTCGACATCGAGCTCGAAGCCCATGAGGGGCGCGACCACGCTGGCGGCGCTGCTGCACTCGCAAATCTTGACGTCTTCATTGATCTCGTTGAAGGTCACCTGGCGGTCGACAGCCGTGGAACGCTCGCATCGCTGCTTGAATGGATTGAACGTGCGGTCGAAGCCGATGAAATTGAAGAGCACGTGTCTGCCCCAGCTCCTGGCACCGTTCAGCTCATCACCGCTCACGGTTCGAAGGGACTCGAATGGGACCTCGTGGCGATTCCACGCATGGTCGATGGTGAATTCCCGAGTACCCCGCGCCGCGGCGTTGGCTGGCTGAGGAAGGGGCAGCTGCCAGACGAGCTACGCGGCGACGCCGCAGCGCGACCACAGCTCAACTGGCGCATTGCGACTAACCAGAAAGAGCTCAAAGAACGCATCGCAGAGTACGTCACCGAGTCGAAAGGCCGCTTCGCAGAAGAGGAGCGCAGGCTCGGTTACGTTGCCATCACTCGCGCAGCACAGAAGTTGCTGTTGACCGGCAGCTTCTGGGGTGGCCAATCACGCGCCCGTGTACCTTCGCTGTTCATGCTCGAACTGCAGGAACACGGTGTGATCACTGGGCTCCCCGAATCCTCGGAACATGAGGAAGACCCGAGCGAAGCGCAAGAGCTCACCATGCAGTGGCCGCTCGATCCGCTCGGCCGTCGTGCTGATGTGGTGCTGGCGGCAGCTGCGACGCTCAGCGCTCGCATCGCTGAGGAGCCAGACGAGGCTGATCTCGACATTGATAGCACCGTGCGCCTGCTGCTCGCCGAACGAGCGGCCCAGGGCGACGATGCTGCAGTCGTGAAAACGCTGCCCGGTCGAATTACTGCGTCGACCTTCCACGAGTTCGTCGAAGATCCCGAAGCTGCAGAGCGGAGCCGCCTGCGGCCGATCCCGCAGCGGCCGTTCCGCCGCACACGCATCGGCAATCGGTTCCACGAGTGGGTGGAGCGCCGAGCGACGACCGCACACGGCACGAGCCTCGCACTGTTCGATCTCGAACCAGACACTGAAATTGATGCGGCCGCCGAAGGGTTTGACGCATTCGTCGAAGAGGCTGAACTGCAGCCGCTCATCGAATCGTTCGAGGCGTCACGCTGGGCAGATCTGCAGCCGATCTCAGTTGAACAACAGGTGGCGCTGCCCTTTGCCGGCCGCACCCTCGTCTGCAAGCTCGACGCCGTGTACGAGTTGCCGCCACGCGAGGGTGAAGAAGCGCCCCGTTTCGAGGTGATCGACTGGAAGGCAGGCCGTTCACCGCAGACAGCGAAAGAGCGCGAGACACGCTTCTTCCAGCTCGACCTGTACCGTCACGCCTACGCTCAGTGGGCAGGCGTGTCACCCGAGCGGATCGACGTATCGCTGTTCTACGTCGCAGAGGGCGTCGAACTCCGAGGAGACCAGGTGCGCACACTGCCAGAACTTGAAGAGATCTGGCTGGCGGCTGCTGAACGGGTTAGCGACCCTCAGACTGCGGAGCGCTCGGAGACCGCGGAGGAAGATCGTCGTCTGAGATGACATCGGTCACAAAGTCTGACGAGTCGACAAGCTCGGCTGACCCACCCGACTTACCGGTGTCGGCGCCGTCGGCGTGCGATGCCTCAGCGGTACGTGGCTGCGCTGCGTGCGCGAGATCGTCGTCGCCGTACGCCTCGGTCACCTGCTCGTCAGCGTGCTCTGCGGCCGCCGGGGCCTCAGCAGCCGCTGTCTCCTCGGTAGCCGCAGTCGTCGCTGAGGCTGTAGCCGCCGTGAGCGGCTCGATGAAGTCGGTGTCGTTGCTGAACATGCGGTCCTCGTCGAGGGCTTCATAAGCTGCAGTGTCTGACATGTGATCGTTGACCTCGGGAGTCTGCTCGAGGAGATCGAGTGCCTCTTCCGCGTTGAGTGGAGCACGCGTCGCCGTCGCGGGCGCGAGCAGGCTCAGCGCATCAACAAAGCGGTCGAGCATGCTCACCGCGTCATCAACAACTTCGCGGTCGTGATGCTCCACACCGTGCAGCAGCCACTTCGCGATCTCAAGCTCGTGGTAGAGACGGCTCCGTGCAGTGAGTGCGTCAGCATTGCCGGTATCGACGAGTCCCAGGTACGCGTCAAGAACAGCGCCGAACGTGCCCTGCGAGGCACCGTGCAGCCATGCGAGGTCAGCGGCGGGGTCGCCGATGCCAAACTCCGACCAACCGAGCATGCCGAGAATCTCATCGTCCTCGACGAGCAGCGCCTCGGCATTGAGTGAGCCATGCGTCACGACCGGAGTAAAGTCCCACAGCTCAGCGTTCTCGATGACCTCGAGCCACCGCCGGTGCACTGTCTCTGGAAGGAAACGGGTCGCGTCAGCGCGATCCACGATTCGGGTAGCGAGCAGGCGCAAATCGTTCGCGGTGCGCACGGGGAGACCGCCCTGCTGCACGACCGTGCGGGGGAGCGCATGGATTGCTGCGGTTGCCGCTGCGATTGGGGCAACGAGCAGTGAATCCGCCGCGAGTGCCGAGGGATCGATCCGCCCACCAATGAGGAAAGTTGACACCACCGCGCGTGACTCGCCGGTGCGCGTCATTCCACGTCCTTCTGGGACGGCGAAGGGGAGCTGTGCCCGTGCACCCTCGGTGAGTGCCGAGAACGCGAGCAGGCTCGCTGCCTGGGCGACCTCGGCCGAGTGGTTCCGCGGCACGCTGACAAGAAGTTCTTCGTGTGCGGTGGTGAGCACCGCTGAACGGAAGTCCTGCCCTGACGGATTGTACGGGCGCACTGCAAGCGGCTCGAGATCCGGTACCGCGGAGGTCGCGAGCGCGGCTAGGGTGAGAGGGGTGCTGGACATGACCTTAGGGTAAGCAACCAGGGCGGTCGGTTCCACGCGCCACGCGCACGAGTGGCGAGAGCAATATCTGGGGAGGATGCGATGAGCGCACGCGAAACGAATGAGACGGGCGGAGTCCCGCTCGGAGCGGGGTACCTTGACCGCGATTCGGCGATCCGCACCCAGCCCGCCGCGCTCGACGCTGCGTGGGTGAGCGAGACCGCACGCATGCTTGAACTGCGGGCAGGCCAGATTCCGCTGCGCCGTGAGGCCGCTGATGTCTCACACCTCGTACTCGAACCAACGACCGGTGAGCGGCCCGAAGAGGTTGTCTTCATCGGTCGCATGGCTGGCGCCGCGATCTTCGCGCGCGAGCTGCCAGCTGTGGCGGGCGCGGATCAGGCCGAGCCCATTGCCCCAGACGTCGAATGGGCGCATCCCTTCGCGCGCGGCACCGAGCTGCCCGCGGCCGAGCGTGAGATTGTGACGATCGCAGCCGCGCTGCTGAACTGGCATCGCGCCGCCGGCTTCTCGCCCCAGGATGGCACCCCCACGACCATCGCCGACGGTGGCTGGTCGCGTCGCGACGCGAATGGTGCAGAGCTGTTTCCGCGCATGGACCCAGCAGTGATCGTGATCGTCGAACACGACAACAAGCTCCTGCTCGGCTCGAATGCGCTCTGGGAATCTGGGCGATTCTCGCTCCTCGCCGGATACATCGATGCGGGCGAAACCGCCGAGCACGCCGTCGAACGTGAAATGCGCGAGGAAGCCGGCGCACGCGTCACCGACATCACCTATGTCGCTTCGCAGCCGTGGCCGTTCCCGCGCTCGCTGATGCTGGGGTTCCGTGCGAAATTGGCGGCGGATCAGTCACCCACCGATCTGGTCGCGGATCCGGCAGAGATTTCTGAGCTGCGCTGGTTCACCCGTGACGAGCTTCGTCACCCGCCGGTCGGCGTCAAACTGCCCGGTGCGCTGTCGATCGCGGGTTGGCTCGTACAGCTGTGGCTCGAAGAGGGCGACGAGTGAGTCGCGCAGTCTCGGGCGCTGAGGCGGTGCTTGCCGGGCTCGACCCTGATCAGCGAGCCATCGCTGAGACACTTTCTGGGCCCGTTGCGGTGCGCGCGGGTGCCGGCACTGGTAAGACGCGTGCGATTACGCACCGCATTGCGTACGGCGTGCGCACCGGCGTGTATGCGCCGGAGCGCGTGCTCGCTGTCACCTTCACTCGGAAGGCTGCCGGTGAGCTGCAGGGGCGCTTGCGCGACCTCGGCGCTGATGGTGTCAAGGCGCGCACGTTCCACGGTGCTGCGCTCGCGCAGTTGAGCTTTTTCTGGCCGCAAGTGGTTGGCGGCGATGCACCTCAAATTCTCAACGGCAAGGTGCCCGTGCTTGCTCAGGCAGCCGAGTCACTCGGCATGCGTTTGAGCACCGACACCCTGCGTGACGTGGCGTTCGAGATCGAGTGGCGCAAGGTATCGCGACTCCACCTCGACACCTACGCGGCGAAGATCGGGGAGCGGCCGGCACTGAACGGCCTCACCCCAGAGACGCTCGTCGACATGCACGCGAAGTATGGCCAGATTCTTGAAGAGCGTCGCCAGATCGACTTCGAGGACGTGCTCGTGCTGCTTTCTGGCATGCTCGAGGTAGAGCCGCGCGTCGCAATGCAGGTGCGCGAGCAGTACCGCTTCTTCACCGTCGACGAGTTTCAAGACGTTTCGCCGCTGCAGTATGAGTTGCTCAAGCTGTGGCTTGGCAACCGTAATGACCTTTGCGTCGTCGGTGATGCGAGCCAGACCATTTACTCGTTCGCTGGTGCTTCGAGTGACTACCTGCTGGGCTTCGGCAGCGACTTCCGCAATGCGCGCGAATTCAGGCTCGAACGCAACTACCGTTCGACCGCTCCAATCGTTGCCGCCGCGAACCGACTGATGAAGCAACGCCCGGGCGCCCTGCAGCTGCGCCCCATGCGCGGCGCACCAGAGACGCCGGCCGGCACCGAAACGCTTGAAGCAACTGAAGCGCAGGTGTTCGCACCCGGCTTCGAATGGTTCTCGACCGACCTGGACGAAGCACAGGCGGTCGCAGCCTCGGTGGCCGCCGCGATCCGCGCCGGCACCGCGCCCTCAGACATCGCCGTCCTTGCGCGAACGAATGCGCAGCTCGTCCGAATCGAAGAAGCGCTCGCGAAGCAGGGCGCCCAGTCGCAGGTACGTGGCGGCCAGCGGTTCTTCGATCGCGCAGATGTGAAGCGCGCAGTGCTCCTGCTGCGTGGTGAAGCCAAGACTGGCGACTCACGGCCGCTCTTCCAAGTCGTCAGTGACGCGTTGCGCGCTGGCGGCTGGACCGCGCAGCCACCCGAGGGTGCTGCCGAGCGCGAGAGCTGGGAAGCCCTGAACGCGCTGCTCGGTCTCGTTGACGAGATGCCAGCTGGCACGACAATCCGCGAGTTTGCTGACGAGCTTGTCGCGCGTCAGCGCTCACAGCACGAGCCGAAGGTAGAGGCGGTCACGCTGTCTGCCGTCCACGCGGCTAAGGGCCTGGAATGGTCACTTGTGCACGTGGTCGGGTTGAGTGAGGGCATGTTCCCAATCAACTATGCGCAGGATGACGCCGCGATCGAAGAGGAACGCCGCCTCTGCTACGTCGCCCTCACCCGAGCGCGAGACCGGCTCTTCCTCTCTGGCTCGCGCCAGTCAGGGGCTGCACCCTCACGCTTTATTGCGGAGGCAGGCATTTAGGCACTCATGCCGCCTGACGTTCGGCAACCGCGCACCCGCACTCGGGATGCGCGGTGATGGTCTCCCATTGCATCCCGCTGACGCGCACCCGCGCAGCCGCCTGTTCTGGCTCACCTTCGTCCCCACCGCCTGTACCGACACCGTTCACTTCGAGTACCAACTGCCTCCGGTGTACCCATTCTTCGCCATGGCGCCACGCCTGAATGAACGGCACAGCGTGCGCGATCGCGATACGGGTCAACGCCTGGGTCTCTGAGGCCGGTGTTGTATCGACGAGCTGCGCTGCTAAGCGCGGGAGGAGCGGATCATCGTCGACAAGCGCGAGCGCCTCGCACGTGTGGCACGGCCGCCCTTCGCAGGCGACGAGCGGACCGATGCGGATCGCGGTATCGGTGTACCGCATGAGTAAATGCGGTGTGCCGCTGAGGAGCCATCGGTGCGTCCACTCGAGGGGTTCTAAATAGCGGATCACCCGCAGCACCAAGTCGGGGCGGGAAGTGATCCGCGTAAAGGCGAATGCGCCGCACGCATCGAGCGACCGCGCCAGGCCAACAACGTTGCGGCCGTTGTCTGCGATGAATGTGCGCAACGCAGGAGTGCCGACGCGATCGAGCGCTGGTGCGGGCGGGACGTGCCTGCTGAGATACCGGGGGAGCACCGGAGCGAGACTGCGGGCTCCGTCATCTCTCGCACCCGCCATGCGGATCGCCTCGGCCACGGCGGTGTGCGGGTCATGCGCATCTGAAATGCCTGCGCAGAGCAGCTCAATCACGCGCTTCGCTGCGGCTGACAGGGGACCGAGTCGCGCGGTCACCCGGTCGAAACCCAGGCGCAGCACATCTGGAGATTCCCAGCAGAGCGGCACAGCATCAAGCTTCCAGACGGCACGGGCGGCGCTGCCTGAGCGGGCGGTGCGGGAAGAAAATGGGCCAGGGACAACGTTCATCGTTCGAGTCATAGTTGGCATTGTGAACGCAGCGGGGTCCCGCCAAATTGTTATCCACAACTGGCGGGACCCCGCTGTATCCCTGCGAAACGACTACGCGTTGGGCTGGTCGTTGCCCTCTGCAGCGCCGTCGGAATCGTCCTCGTCACGCTTGAGCGGCGGCAGATCGCCACTCAGCAGACGCGCAAGATCAGCGTCGAACGAGTCAATCTCCGGTTCAGCATCGGTGAGACCGAGGCGGACAAGCAGCGCCTGTGGATCGTCAACCTCGTCCCCGGTCGGCAAGAGATCAGGGTGTGACCAGAGGCCGTCACGGATGGCAGCATCGCTGTGCTCCTCCACGAGACGCCACATCGCGGCAGCCTCACGCATGCGGCGGGGGCGCAGTTCCAAACCAGCGAGAGCGGAGAATGCGCGTTCGGCGGGACCACCTGCAGCACGTCGGCGACGCACCATTTCAGCAATCGCGTTCGCGCCGGGGAGGCGCTTCGTTGCCTGCTCAGTGACGACGTCAACCCAGCCGTCGATCAGCGCGAGCGTGGTCTCTAGGCGAGCGTGTGCTGCCTCCTGCTCAGGAGTCTTCGGCGGGATGAGGGCGCCGCTTGTGAGCAACGCTTGGAATTCCTCGGTCTGCGACGGATCGAAGTCGCGCGCGAGCTCTTCCATACGCTCAGTGTCGATGCGGATCTCACGGGCGTAATCGGTGATGGCCGTGAGCAGGCTCAAGCGAAGCCACTTGGTGTGGCGGAAGAGGCGTGCGTGCGCGAGCTCGCGCACCGCGAGGTACAGCGTGACCGCCTCGAGATCCTGGTCAAGACCGTCAGCGAAGGCAGCGACGCCAGAGGGCAGCAGCGCACCGCCTTCCTTACCTGCGCCGGAGAACAGCGGGATGCCGACATCGCCAGCAGAGACGACCTCGCCAGAGATGCGGCCAACGATGGAGCCAAGCTGCATCGCGAAGAGGGCGCCACCGACGTTGCGCAGCATCGGGCCAGCCTGCGACAAAATGCCTGCGCGCATTTCCTCTGGCACCTGGCTTTCGAGCGCACCAAGCAGTGCATCAGAGATCGACTCTGCGACGGGCTCGGCCAGGCTGATCCAAGTGTCGATCGTCTGCTGTACCCACTCGATCCGCGAAACGGTGCGGGGTGCGTCCTGCGTCGTGCCGAGCGTCGTTACCTCGTCGAGCCAGAGCGACGCGACGGGGAATGCACGCTCAGCCGGTGCCGGATCCGCCGCCTGAGTGCCACCAGCAGCCTCGATCGCTGACTTTCGTGCGAGCGACCAATCGACGCCATCGGCGCTGTTATTCATTGCGCCGCGGAGCGTCTCAAACATTTTCTTCAGCGCGGCAGGGTCACCAGGCAGTCCAGCAGCGCCAGCGAATTTCTCCGGGTCAAAGCCGCCCTCTGGCATTCCCTGACCTGACAGCATGTCGCGCAGCATGCGCTGCAGTTCCTCGAAGTCGTCGTTCGAGCCAGACCGGTCGAAATCGTCTGCTCCCATGGCATCCTCCTTCAAGAGTGAATGGAATTAACGCTACGGCAACAGGCTCGGTTTCGCCTGCTAGATTGGCCTCCGTCGCCGGGATTCCGTTGCGCCGACTGCGAACAGCCGGTCTGAAGCGCGGATCACAGGGGCAACGCTATTTCCGAAACGGAACACTGCGAGGAGCGGAATGAACCAGGAAACCACTGCGGTAAAGCGGTCTTGGAAGAAGCCGAGCGGGACGACGATTGCCACGATGGTGATTGTGGTCTTGATGCTCGTCGGATTCATCCCCTCGGGATTCGCGGTGGAACGCCCGGGTCCGGTGGTGAACGTGCTGGGTGAGATTGAGCTTGAAACTGGCGCAGTTGATGTCATTGAATCGACAGACGATGGTGGTTTCGATACCCCTGGAACGCTCAATCTCCTCACCGTCTCGCTCATTGGCACCCCGGAGCGCAGCGCAAGCCTCTTCGAGATCATCCCAACGTTCTTCGATGAGACCCAGGATCGGTTGCCGATCGAGGAGGTCTACCCTGACAACATCACCGGCGACGAACGCAAGGAGCTGAGCGCCGCAATGATGGAATCTTCGCAGTCAACCGCGCTCATCGCGGCGTACGCTGCCCTCGGCGAGGAGATCACCGCCGAGCTTCGGGTACACGATGTAGCCAAGGGAGAAGCCTCGGAAGGGGTGCTGCAAGCCGATGACGTGCTCGTCACCGCTGCCGGCGCACCGATCACGAGCCTCGACGAGTTCCGAGCGTTGCTCACACAACGCGGCGCGGGAAATCCCATCGAAATTGGCATCCGCCGTGACGGCAAGATGCGGACCGTCACCATCACCCCGGAACAGCCAGCTGATGCTGAAGCGCCGCGCATCGGTGTGACGCTTACGCAGTACGCGGACATTCCGGACACCGTGAAGATCCACCTCGAAGATATTGGCGGCCCGAGCGCCGGTCTCGTATTCGCACTTGGCGTAATTGACCGGCTCACTGAGGAACAGCTCTTTGACGGACTCAACGTGAGCGGAACCGGCACCATGAGCGCGGACGGCACCGTCGGTGCGATTGGCGGCCTCAAGCAGAAGATGTGGGCGGCGGATCGCGCAGGCACCGACCTCTTCCTCATGCCACTCGAGAACTGCGGTCAGGTCCCCGAAAACGTGCCGTCAGGTCTCACCGTCGCGCCGGTCGGGACGCTCGATGAGGCACTCAGCGTGGTGCAGGAATATCAGAACGGAACGAAGCCAGCCGGACTCGAACTGTGTAAAGCCAGGTAACTCGCCAGCTCGGACAGGTAGGGTGGTAGAAACCTTGCCCGCGGTGTAATGAACACCGGCGACGAGAAAGCGTGTAATGGCAGACGTGACCGACCCGATTGTTACTGAACCCGCCCAAACGAGGAAGTTTTCACCACTCGCGATTACTGTCGTGCTCGTGGTGGCTCTCGTGATTGCCTTTTTGGCTGTAGCGGCGGTATTCACCGAAGTTCTATGGTTCCGCCAGGTGGATTACCTGCCGGTATTTGCAACCCAGTGGATTGCGGCGGCGGTGATGTTTGTGATCGGCTTCCTGGGAATGGCCATCCCGGTGTTCCTGTCGATCGATATTGCATACCGTAAGCGTCCCGTCTACGCGCGCTTGACGGCACAGCTCGACCGCTATCAGGAGGCGTTTGAGCCGATCCGCCGCGTCGTGAAGTGGGGTCTGCCAGCGGTCATCGGTCTGTTTGCGGCCACGGCTGCGGCGTCGAGCTGGCAGAAGGTCATGCTCTGGATGAACAGTTCGCCCACGGGCACCACTGATCCCCAGTTCAACCTTGATATCTCGTTCTACCTGTTTGCGCTGCCGCTGTGGCAGTCGGTGCTCTCGTTTGCCTCGGCAGTGGTACTGATCTCCCTCATCGCAGGCGTCGCAACGAGCTTCCTCTACGGTGGCGTCTCGATCTCGGCACGTGAGTTCCGAGTCTCGAAGGCGACGCGTATTCAGGCGGCCATCCTCATCTTCCTCTTCTTGCTGATCCTTGGTGGCAGCCTCTGGCTCGGCCAGTACAGCACGCTGACCGAGAGCACATCCATCGGCACCGGTGCGATGTACGCGGGAGCCAATGCCGTGATTCCCGGCAAGCAGATTCTCGCTGGCATCGCGGCAATCGTTGCAATCCTCTTCCTGGTGACCGCGTTTACCGGCAAGTGGCGTCTGCCCGTAATCGGCACCTCGCTCTTCGTTGTGTCGGCACTGGTCGTCGGCGTTGGCTACCCCTGGACCATCCAGCAGTTCCGCGTCACCCCCGATGAGAAGAGCCTCGAGTCTGAGTACATCGAGCGCAACATCGAAGCAACACGTGCGGCATACGGTCTCGACAAGGTCAAGATCGAACGTTATGACGCAGAAACCGATGCTGAGCCAGGCGCACTCCGCGACGATGCCGTCGCAACGGCAAACATTCGCATCATGGACCCCGAGAAGATCGCTCGTACGTTCTCGCAGCTCGAGCAGAGCAAGCAGTACTACAAGTTCCCCGAGAGCCTGAACGTCGACCGTTACGTGCTCGATGGCAAGGTGGAAGACACCATCTCTGCGGTTCGCGACATTGATATCTCCGGGCAGACCGGCTGGTACAACCGCACCCTCGTATACACGCACGGCTATGGCCTCGTCGCGGCCTACGGTAACCAGCGTTCGTCCGGTGGCGAACCCGTCTTCCTCGAGAGCGGAATTCCCAGCACGGGTCGTCTCGGCGAGTTCGAGCCCCGTGTGTACTTCGGCATGAACTCGCCTGAATACTCGGTCGTGGGTGGCGAACGGAAGAAGGCGATCGAGCTCGATTACCCCGCGGACTCCGATGTTGAGTCCACCGCTGAGGAGTCGGCCAAGGGTGAGCCGAGCGAGAAGACCGATGACGTCGAGAAGGCCGCAGACGCGGAAGAAACGAAGGCTGACGATAGTCGCCCGAACTTCACGACGTTCTCGGGCGATGGTGGCCCGGTCCTGAGCAATGTCCTCACCAAGATGATCTACGCGCTCAAGTTCCAGGACGTCGAGCTGCTGCTGTCGGGTGATGTTGCAGAGGGCTCGCAGGTGCTCTACGACCGCAACCCGCTCGAGCGCGTGCAGAAGGTTGCACCGTACCTGACGCTCGACGAGTCGCCCTACGCTTCGGTGGTCGACGGACGCATCGTCTGGATCATCGACGGCTACACGACTTCGGCAAACTACCCGTACTCGCAGATGAACGATATGAACTCGCTCATCGCCGATGCGGACACGGCGCGTACCTCGCCGTTGCCGAAGAACCTCAACTACATTCGAAACTCGGTCAAGGCGACGGTTGACGCGTACGACGGATCTGTCACGCTGTATGCCTGGGACGAAACCGATCCCATCCTGAAGGCCTGGCAGTCGATCTACCCTGACTCCTTCACCCCGGTATCGGAGATGAGCGGCGACCTGCTCAGCCACGTCCGTTACCCGACGGACATGTTCAAGGTGCAGCGCGAGGTACTGAGCAAGTACCACGTCACTGATGCTGGCGCGTTCTACTCGAAGGAAGACGCTTGGCGTACGCCGAACGATCCCGTCGCATCGAAGACGACCGACGGCACCCAGGAAGTGGCGCAGCCGCCGTACTACCTCACGCTGTCTGCCGGTAAGGACGCAGAGCCGAACTACTCGATCTACTCGACGTATGTTCCTGATGCGACCGGTAAGAACGCGCGCGACATTCTCACGGGCTATCTCGCCGCGAACTCGAACGCTGGTTCGAAGGACGGCGTGATCTCAGACGATTACGGCACGCTGAAGCTACTGACCCTGCCAAAGGGCAACACGATTGCTGGCCCTGGTCAGATGCAGAACAACTTCAACACTGACCCGAAGGTGTCGACGGAGCTGAACCTGCTGCGTCAGGGTGGCACGCAGGTCGTCAGTGGCAACCTGCTGACGCTGCCTGTCGGTGGTGGCTTGCTGTACGTCCAGCCTGTCTACATTGAGGCGTCATCTGGTACGCAGTTCCCGCTGCTCCAGAAGGTGCTCGTTTCGTTCGGTGATGACATCGCCTTCGAAGACACGCTTGATGCCGCACTTGACGAGCTGTTCGGTGGTAACTCGGGCGTCTCTGCCGGTGACAGCAATGTCGCTGGCGGCGGCACCGACGACTCCGAAGCTGGCGCTGAAGACGGCACCGACGGTGAGCAGACGCCGACCGTGCAGACCACGAAGGAGATCCTGAAGCAGATGCAGCAGGCAATCGACGAGCGCGATGCTGCAATGAAGAAGGGTGACTGGACCGCCTACGGCAAGGCAGACGAGAAGCTGCGCGCGGCGCTTGAAGCCGCAATCGCTGCTGAGTAGTCGCCGCGTCGCATACACAGAGGGAGGGCCCGGAGCAGATGCTCCGGGCCCTCCCTCTGTGTATGCCCAGGCTGAGTGGACACCATGTCTTGCTGAGCGGTTACGGCTAGAACCCGACTGGGATCGGTCGCGATCCGCGCACCCGCTCGAAATCCCACGCGAACGACAGCAATGAAGCGTCCGAGTATGCAGCTCCCGCGAAGGTCACTCCGACGGGCATGCCGGTGGAATGCATCGTGCCCATCGCAGTGGTCACCGTGGGGATCCCGAGATGGCGAATGACGAGATTGCCATTCGAATAGTGGGTGCCATTGCGCCAGGCAAGATCGGCCGCAGCTTCGTCCGTGTCAGCTGACGCGGGGCCAACGTCTGCATTCGCGGGGAAGACAACGGCATCGAAGCCTTCGCGCACGAGCCAGTCCTCGAGGAGTTCCTTCCGCAGCGCCTCGATGCGAGGCAGCGCCTCCGCGAAACCGGGAGTTGCCGATGCCGCGAGTGCGGGGCCATCTGGCGCGGTTGCACCGGGGAGCGCGTGCGCGATCTCGAGGATCTCATCGTACCGATTGAGGTTGTCAGGCACCTCGGGGTAGCGATCAGGCAAGGCGCCCTCGGGGAGCGGGAAGATGGTGGTCGGATCGACCTGCGCAAGGCGATTGATGCGTGGATCGTCGTTGGCTCGTAGGAATCCGTCCCAAGCCGCGGTGACTAAGGTTGTGTATTCGTGGGCCATCCAGCCTGCGGGAAGATCCGCGAATTCATCGGTACGATCGTGGCCGATGCTCGTGCCCTCGTAGATGTCAACGAGTGGGAAGTCGGTCTCGATGACGGTGGCTCCGGCTGCCTCGAGGGTGTTTCGAGTGACTTCCCAGAGCGCGAGTACATCTGGGTGGACTTCGAGCGGCACCGTTGTGTCCTTGCCAAGGAATCGCTTGGGGGCGGCGAAACGCTTGCCAGCGAGGGCGCCAGGCTGCGCGAGCTCACGGTAATCAGCGGGGGCGTGTGCGCGTGGGGCTGGAAGCGTGACCGCCTGCTGATCGCGCCAGAAATCACCGCGGGTGATCGGGTCCTCCTGTACGAGCACGTTGAGAATTGCGAGCATGTCGGCCACGGTCTTTGTGTGGGGAGCGACGACGTCGCGGGTGGGGAATAGCGGCCAGTTTCCGCGCAGTGACAGCACACCGCGCGAGGGGGTGTACGCAACGATGCCGTTGTTCGACGCGGGGCTGCGGCCAGAGGACACCGTCTCTTCGCCCATGCCAAACTGGCAGAGCGAAGCGGCAACGGCAACCGCTGATCCGTTTGACGATCCGGAACCGTATGCTGCAGCGAGGTAGTCAGTGTTGAAGGGGCTCTCTGCGCGGCCATAGACACCGCGCTGCATGCCGCCGTCAGCCATCGGGGGCATGTTGGTCTTCCCAATGAGGACAGCGCCTGCGCCTCGGAGCTGTTCAACGGTGAACGCGTCCCAGTGCGCAACGAGATGAGCGAAGGCGGGGGAGCCGGACGCGACGGTGAGGCCTTGCACCATGTAGGAGTCTTTCACCGTGAAGGGAATGCCTTCGAGCGGGCGGGGAGCGCCGAGGGAGAATCGGCGATCCGATTCGGCTGCCTCTGCCTCGGCGTCAGGGTTCATGACGACGATCGCATTGAGTTCTGGGTGTGCGGCAATGCGTTCGAGGTGTGCGGCAAGCAGCTCAGTTGCCGTGACGGTGCCCGCGCGAAGGTGCTCGGTGAGCTCGGCAATTGAGGTCGTTGGAGTGATGGGAATCACCATTGTCTCCCTTGAGAAAAATCGTCAATCTGTTTTGACTGAAAATTCAGTCAGTGTTACTGTATCGCTGAACGACGACGTTTTCAAAGGAGAACACATGGGCAAGGCACTGACGCCTGGCAGCGAGGCCGGCACGGCCACGCAAGTGATCGACCAATTTGGTCGAGTAGAGCGCGCGGGCGTTGATTATGTCCCGACCGCTGAACGTACCTCAACGCCTGGCAACCTCTTCCGAGTCTTTCTCGGCGGTAACCTGGCGCTCTCGGTTGTCATCTTCGGATGGCTCCCGATCACCTTCGGACTGAACTTTTGGCAGGCACTCGCGTCGAGCGCGGTCGGTCTGACGATCGGCCTCATCCTCATGGTGCCAATGAACCTGCTCGGCAGTCGCACTGGAACAAACAACCCTGTCTCGAGCGGTGCACACTTCGGTATGCGCGGTCGCCTGCTCGGCTCGTTCCTCACGCTGCTGTTCGCGATCGCCTACGCGGCAATTGCCGTGTGGACCTCGGGCGAAGCGCTCGTCGCCGGCGCACACCGTCTCTTCGCGACGCCGCAGAATGACACCGCGTTCATTATTGGCTATGCGGTCATCGCGATCGAGGTCGTCCTCATCGCGCTGTACGGCCACGGCACGATTGTTGCACTGCAGAAGTTCATCATTCCAGTCGCGGGAATCTTGCTCATCGTCGGCCTGTTTGCATTTGCGCCCGGCTTCGACGCGACACGAAGCACAGGGGAGTACCTACTCGGTGACTTCTGGCCGACCTGGCTCTTCGCCGTCACGATCTCAATTGGCGGGCCGCTCTCGTACGCGCCCTCCGTCGGCGACTACACTCGCCGCATCAACCCGAAGCGCTTCACTGATCGCCAGATCGTCTTCGCAGCGAGTGCTGGCATCTTTGCTGGGCTCTTTGCCACGGCGGCGTTTGGTGCGTTCACCGCGAGCACATTCGAGACGCTGTCGCCCTCGTACGTTGCGGACCTCGTCGCGTTCTCGCCCACCTGGTTCCTCATCCCGCTGCTGGTGCTCGCGATCATGGGCGGCTTTGGCCAGGGAGTCATCAATATCTACGCGAGCGGGCTCGACCTCGAGTCGATCATCCCGCGCCTGAATCGCACCCAGACGACACTCATCACCTCGGGTATCGCCATTGTTGTCATGTACCTCGGCGTGATCGCGACCGATGCGATTTCTTCGATCACGGCAATGACCGTCGTGCTCAATTCGATCGCGGGACCGTGGGTCGTCATGAACGGCGTTGGCTTCCTCGTGGCACGCAAGGGTCGCTACGACCCGGTGGCACTCCAGCGGTTCGGCGTACCCGGCGAACGTTACTGGTTCTTCCACGGCTGGAACCTGCGCTCAGTTGTACCGCTCATCATCGGTTCGATCGCGGGTATCCTCACGGTGCAAAATGACCTCTACGCGGCGCCCTTTGCGAACATTGCTGGCGGTATCGACATCAGTCTCCCGCTTTCGATGCTCGTTGGCGGCGGGTTGTACTTGCTTGCGCTTCGGATCTGGCCCGAGACTGGAGTCAACGACGGAGTACCTGCGCACACCGAGTGATGGGCGCGGATCGAGACACGGAGATACACATGGCTGAAAATGACGCTCGCGACCGCATCCTTGCTGCAACCAGACAGGAGATCGCGGATAGCGGAGTGCGCGGGCTGCGCGTGCAGCACGTCGCGAAGCGTGCGGGCGTCTCGCTCGGCCTCGTGTACTACCACTTCGATGATCGCGCCGGCCTGCTGAATGCCACCATCGATTCGGTGAACGAGGCGGTGCGCGAGCGCGGTCCCGTTGCCGATGCAACGTTGCCCCCAGCAGAAGCCGTCATTGAAATGCTTGTTGCCGAATTTGGAGATGCAGACGGCACACGCGAGGACTCGGTGGTGTGGAACGAGATCCGCGCCATCGCCGTGTTCGAAACCGAACTGCAGGCTGCCCTTGGCCGCACGACGCTTGCGTGGGAGGGGCGGATCGCCGATCCGCTCGCCCAGGCAGGTGTCCCCGCGGCCGCGCTTGCCGAAACTGCGACCCTGCTCACGAGCCTCGTCGAGGGCCTGTCCAGCCGCTGGCTGTCAGGCCAGATCGACACCGAAACTGCACTGCGCTTGATGCGCACGAGCGCCGCCGCGATCATTGCGGCCGCGCGCACCTAACTACGAACACCATTTGAAAGGACCAGCATCATGGCCCAGAACTCACCCCAGTGGCACATGCCTAGCGAGACCGATCCGCACGAGCGCGTATTCATGGCGTTCCCGCCGCGCGGTGAATCGTTCGGCACGACCGATGACGACACCGCAATTGCCCGCGAGGCGTGGACCGCAGTGGCGCACGCAACCGCTGATTTCGTGCCGGTGACCATGGTGGTTGACCCGGCGGATCGCGCTGACGCGCAGCGACTCCTCTCAGCTTCGATTGAGCTTGTGGAGGCACCGCTCGATGATGCCTGGATGCGCGACATCGGACCGACCTTTGTCCGGGGGTCAGCGGGTCAGCTTGGCGCGGTGGACTGGAAATTCAACGGCTGGGGCCAGCAGGAGTGGGCCGTATGGGATAACGACCAGCACATTGGCAAGTTCGTGGCTGAGCTTGCCGGAGCTGAACTCGTCGACTCGGCGCTCGTGAACGAGGGCGGCGGCATCCACGTCGATGGCCGCGGCACGGTGCTGCTCACCGATACCGTGCAGCTCGACCGTTTCCGCAACCCGGGTTGGTCACGCGAAGCGATTGAAGAAGAGTTCCGCCGCACACTCGGCATCGAGCGAGCGATTTGGTTCCCGCGTGGCCTCTACCGTGACTCGCAGCGCTTTGGCACCCGCGGTCACATTGACATCGTTGCCACCATGCCTGACGAGCACACGCTTCTTGTGCACCGTCAGCACGATCCCGCGCACCCCGACTTCCACCTCGGAGCCGTGTACGACGCCGTCATCGAGGGCTCCACAGCGATCGACGGCAAGCCGTGGAACGTCATCGAGCTTCCCGCGCCGGAGCGCGTGCGTGACGAAGAGGGCTGGACGGATTACTCGTACGTCAACCATCTCGTCACCAACGGTGCGGTCATCGCCTGCACCTTCGACGACCCTAACGACGAGGTTGCGCTGGCTGGTCTTGCGAAGGCGTACCCCGGCCGCGAAATTGTTGGTGTCGACGCGCGCAACATCTTCGCGTACGGCGGCGGCATCCACTGCATCACGCAGCACCAGCCGAAGTTCTAAGGCGCGCACCCGCTGTTACCGCCAACCCAGCGAAACTGGCCCGTTCCCCCGCAAAGGACAGTTTCAGCGCGTTGCAACGGGTCATCTCGGCAGGAACACCCTGTGTCGGTGAGGTGACTCGGGGGAGGGCCCGGCTCTGACAGCGTTGCTCACATACAACAGGTGGGTGTCGATCTGAATACAGATCGACACCCACCTGTTGTGTTCCGAGCGCCGCGCTCGCGGCGCGTTGTACAAAGGCGGAAGCCCCTGGTCAAGTGATGATCACTTGACCAGGGGCTTCCTCAATAGTTGCGGGAGCAGGATTTGAACCTACGACCTCCGGGTTATGAGCCCGGCGAGCTACCGAACTGCTCCATCCCGCGGCACATCTATTAGCGTACTGGGGGTTCGCGATGATTACCTAAACGAGTGGTTGCCTTGGGCGCGTCACGGTGCGTTCGCGCGAGTGGGGCGTGGTGTCGGTGGACCAGCAGCGCGACCCCTTTCGCGGTTTGGTCTTTGCTGCGATAGTTGGCAGAACAAGGCAAGGAGCTCTCGTGTGAAGCAGAATCCAATTGATCCGCGGAATGCAATCTCGGAGGATGACAATCCGAATTACCGAGTCTACTTCTGGTTGTCGGAGACGGCAGTCGATGAGTGGCATCTGACCGAGGTGGAAAACGTGCTTGAGGTAATCGCTTGGGCGGATGACCGTGGCTGGCCGTATCAGCTCTTCGTTGAGTGGCCGCACCATGCGGGACAGGTGCTGATCTCGCTGCTCTATGAGAAGAAGTAGCTGCCGGAACGGCAAAGTATCCAGGCGCACAAAAGCCGGAAGGCCCTGATCTGTATTAGATCAGGGCCTTCCTCATAGTTGCGGGAGCAGGATTTGAACCTACGACCTCCGGGTTATGAGCCCGGCGAGCTACCGAACTGCTCCATCCCGCGGCACATGTAAAACAATACACGGCGTATCTGCATCCGACGAATCGAGGTGGGAAAAAGTCCGAGTTCGGGCGTGGCGGGGGATGTGAGTAACTCAGGTCTGGCTTGCATGGTTCCGCAGAATCATTGGCATCGCGGAGAAGTCGCGGTGTCGAAAGGAGGCTGCCTTGCGTACGAGATCACATCGACCACAGATTGACCAGGGGTCGTGGAGAAGCTGGGTGAAAGCGAGAACGAACACTGTTCGGCGCGCGGTGATGGGCGTGTTCGTCGTCCTGCTGGCGCTGAGCTGCGGGGTCGGCTGGACGCTGGGCCAGTCGCCAACAACGGTACAAGCGGCGAGCTTCGGCCCCGGCATCTGGACTTCGAAGTGGTTTATGGGGGCGTACTTGGTGGCTGGTACCAAACTCGCCGTGTACTGTCTCGAACCTGGAGCTGAGACACCGCTTGACCCGCAAGCCCCTGGGGCGAGCAATGTCTCGACATTGCGCGGGTATTGGACGTCTGGGAAAGCGCACTATGTCGAGCCGTACAGTGACCTTGCAGGGCTCCGACAGATGGCATACATTCTGCACAACTTTGGTGTACCGCTACACACGGTCGCCGACCCAAACGGACGTGCGGCTGCCGTCTCACTGGCAATCTGGATCATTCGAAGCGCGGGTGATCCATGGCTGCAAGAGAACGTGATCCGCGACCGTCGTGCGAGCGGTGCAGCCTGGGTCGCACTTGCCGATCAAATGGTGCGCGAGGCTAAGTTCAACGCGAAACCAACGCCAGCTATTGCCGAGGTGCAGGCCCCCGCCATGCACTGGGATGGGGAGAGCCGCACAGCCGGTACGCTCGTTGCGGCCGCGGGAACGAAGCATCTTCAGCTCGGTGGCGCCGTCGCAAACGGAGATCCTGAGCCTGGTGTGCAATATTCGCCTGATCGCACAGCGATATCGATTACGGACGGCCGTTCGCACACGATCCGCTGGGATCAGGCGCTCGGGAAGACTGACTCTGCCGCCACCGGGCCGCATGTGACTGGGGGCTGGGAAGTATCGCGTCGCGGGTGGCCCGCGGCGGTCACGGTCTTCGCTGGGCGAGACTCGGCTGCGCAGCAGCAACTCGGCGTTGCGCAGCAGGAAGTGGTGACGCGAGGCGGAAGTTGGGGCAGGATCGTGCCTGCGCCCGCAGACTTCAGGCCGACGCTTTCCACTCAGGTCGATGTCGTGCGTCTCTCTCCCTCTGACGCGCCGACAGACCGAGTGGCGTTTGCGATCGAGGCTGGCTCCTACTGGCCAACCTACGTCGAGCACGGTGAACGGAAGTTTCGCGCGCTTGAGGCTGAAGGCACCTTGTATGGTCCGCTCACGCAAATCCAGTCGGGCGATTTTGACCTTGCAACTCTGCCGGTTGCGGCACAGGTGCGGCTTGTCGCTGACGCTGGCCCGGGGGAGTACCTTGCGACCGCCCCAGCCGGCTCGGCGCGCGAGGTGGGGTTGTATACCTGGGTGTGGCGGATCCGGGGCGCGGATCAGGGTCCCGAACTGCAGACCGGCCCGGCGGAGGCATGGCACTTGCATGGTGACTACGCGTTTGCGGACGAGTTCGGGCAGCCCCAGGAAACCCATGTGCAACCCATGCGCGCCGTCCCGCTTACGAAGCTACGTGACCGGGTATTGCCCATTGGCGGATCAACGGTCGCCCGCTGGGACTTCGCGTGCGAAGACGACGGGTGTCTCGTCGCGGGCAAGGTCAAGGTTCCCCTCGTGGTGCGCTCAACGATGTACGAGTTTGAGCGAGGGGTCTCGCCGCAGGCGCATGCTCCGGAATCCGCTCGGGTACTCGCGCGACTGCTCACGCGGGTCGAGGGTGGGGAAGCGCGCATGCCGGCAGGGGAAGCCGAAGTGGACACGACGGAGGGGGAAACGTACTCGCTTCCGATGTCAGCCGCGGAGGCCGGTACCGGCACTGAAACTCACGCTGAAGCGGAGGTGCTGGTACCGCGTGACGTGCGAAGCGGAGTGACCGTGCAGTCCTGCGTGCTCCGAGAGGATCAACCGGAAGAGATTCAGCCGCTCATTGACGACACCTGTGATGTGTGGGGATCGCCAGAAGCGTCTGCGATTATCGAGCAACCCAGAGTGGAAACCGAAGCGGTGCAACAGGTCACCGTAGGGGAATCGATGCATGATGTTGCCAAGGTGGAGGGGGCGCTCCCCGAAGGCATGCGAACAGAGCTCACCTTCACCGCCTATTTGCAGCCACAGGTTGGACACCCCAAGTTTGATGCGAATTGGCGTGAACGCTCAGATGAACTGCCCTGGACGGCAGCCGAGGCTGCTGCTGCTGCCTCCTGCGAGGCACAGCCTGTGGCGACAACATTCGCGGTTCACGTGAACGAGACTGGAGCGCAGTTCAGGTCGCCAGCAGTGACTGCTCAGAGCGACGGTGTTGTCTACTGGGTAGAAACTTTGCTCGCGCGAGATGTCGAGACAGGCGATGAAATCTTGCTGCACCGGGGTGAATGTGGCCTAGAGAATGAACGAACGATTGTGCATTCGAAGGTCAGCACGCCCTTGGTTATCGTCGGAAATGGGCACGCGAAATTGCTGCTCGTCTGCGGTATTGGCCTGGTGGGAGGTGCTGTTGCGGTAGCGCTGACAAACATGATTCGCACAAGGCGTGCACAGCGTGTTGAGAGCGCAGCAGGCAAGATTGGTTAACGAACCAGGAATCTTGCATTTGATGTGCAGCAGGCTCGCAGGTTTCGTTCGTCAAAAACATAGGAAATCACGAGAAGCTAGAGACACCACAGACCAAGAAGGACACCGCTCATGGCGAATACCCCAGAATCTGAACAGCCGACTCCGACGACGACGCCGGATTCGACTCTCCCTGTTGAGACTGCTGCGGCTGCGACCCCAGCTGCCCCCGTAGCGCCTGCCGCCCCTGTGGCGCCTGCCGCACAGGGTGCTCCTGTTGCACCGGCTGCGCCTGCTACGCCCGCGCCCACGGTTGGGCACGTCGCACCGTCGGCACCGGTAGCGCCAGCAGCTCCGGCTATGCCCGCAGTTCCAGTCGCTTACCCTGCGCCTGTAGCTCCGAGCGCACACGTAGCGCCCGCTGCGCCCGCGCACCCGACCCAGCAGGTCACCGAGGTGCTCGCGCCCGCTGCTGGCCACGACCATGGCCAGGTTCCGCCAGTTCCGCCCACCGGTGGCGAGGGCGGCGCAAGCTTCGGCCTGAATGCAGAACCCAAGAAGTCCGCTGAGAAGAGCAAGGGCAACGTCCTGCTCGTTGGCCTCGCGATTGGTGCGCTGCTCGGTGGCATCGTTGGCGGCGGCGTCGCAGCGATTGTGTCTGCGAACTCGCATCCTGCGACCGCGGTCAACCAGAGCGCGGTCACGCTGAACAACGCCTCGACCGCGACTGATGTGACGCAGGTCGCGCTCGTCGCGACCCCGAGCGTCGTCACCGTGCTGGTCTCGGGCGATGGTGCTTCGGGTTCCGGCTCGGGCGTGATCTACGGCGATGAGGGCTACATCATCACGAATGCCCACGTCGCCCTGCTTGATGGTGCGACGAGCAATCCGACCGTTCAGGTGAAGCTGCACGACGGCAGCGTCCGCGATGCGAAGCTCGTTGGTACTGCGCCGTACACCGATATCGCTGTGCTCAAGGTTGATCCAGAAGGACTCACCCCGATTAAGGTCGCAGACTCGAGCAAGGTCAATGTTGGTGACCTCGCCGTCGCAATTGGTGCACCGATGAGCCTCTCGAACACCGTCACCAGCGGTGTTGTCAGCGCACTCAACCGTGGCATCACCGTCGGCAGCCCGCTCGTCCCGAGCGACCCGAACGCGCAGCAGGACGACAACGGCTCGAACTCGCCGTGGGACTTCCGCTTCGACTCGCAGAGCCAGGAGCAGCAGCCCACCGGTTCGGTGACGCTTCCGGTGATTCAGACGGACGCATCCATCAACCCGGGTAACTCGGGTGGCGCGCTGCTCAACGGTGCTGGTGAGCTCATCGGCATCAACGTCGCGATCGCATCGCCTGGCGCGAGCGAGGGCACCGCGGGAAGCGCTGGCCTCGGCTTCGCGATCCCCGCAAACGCGGCAGTTCGCGTCGCCGACGAGATCATCGCAGGCGAAAAGCCCACCTACGGCCTGCTCGGCGCAAGCGTGCTCGACGCAAGCGCAGACACCGACGTCGATGCACAGGCCGCAGGCGGCCTCATCGCTGAGGTTGTCCGTGGCGGTGCCGCTGCCAAGGCTGGCCTGAAGGTCGGCGACGTTGTGACCGCGGTTGATGGTGTGCCCGCAGCAGACGGTGTTACCGTCTCTGCCCTGGTTCGCACCCACGGCGCTAACGAGAAGGTGACCATCGACTACCTGCGCGGCGGTGTTGCAGGACAGGTTGAGGCCACACTCGGAAGCCTTGAGTGGTAACCAAAAGCAACACGATGAATACCCTGTGCGGCGGAACCGAATCGGTTCCGCCGCACAGGCATGTTCACCCCAGCGAGATGCCCTACAGTTGGTGAAATGAGCAAGAGCCGGTTCCATTTCGCCACGGGCAACCTTGCCAAGCTGCTCTCGATCCCCGCATACGCGTTCGGCTGGCTGTTCGCCTGGTTCGTGCCACGCAAGCGTGACCGCTGGGTGTTCGGCAGTGGCATTGGCGTCGGAGAAGGAGCGCTTGAGGTAGCGCGAGCACTCAAGCTTCGCGATCCGCACGCCGAAATCTTCTGGTCGATCGCGGCAGGCGACCGGGCAGAAACTGAGACCGCGCTCGCCGCAGCCGAAGGGTTCATCCCGCTGCAACGCGACTCGTGGCGTGGGTTCTGGACGACGCTCCGCGCTCGTCACCTCATCGTCACTCACGGTCTTGGCGATGTGAACCGATACGCGCCATTCCGCGCGCTCGTCGTGCAGCTCTGGCACGGTGCTCCGCTGAAGCGCATCCATCTCGATTCGCCCGTCACCATGACGTTCAGCGGCCCGGCACCGCTCCGCGCGGTCCTGCGCCGCATGTACCTGCGCGGCACACAGCAGGTATCGCTCTTCGTTGCCGGATCCGTCGAATCGGCGCAGCGTATGCGCTCTGCGTTCCGAGTACCGCCGGGCAAAGTCCAGGTGCTCGGCGATGCGCGTGACGACCAGCTCGCGCGGCAGGCTGCAGACCCCGTGCGAGCGGCCGACGCGAAGCGGGCAGTGTGCGCGCTCCTCGGCGGCGCCGTCACCGACGCAGACACGATCATTATGTACGCGCCCACCTGGCGTGACGGCGAGACCGACGCTGCGATCCCGACCGTGGCAGAAGCAGCTGAACTCATCGCGCAACTCGAGCGGTCAGACGCGCACCTCGTGATTCGCTCGCACCCGCTCGGCGAGGGAGAGTACGCGCATCTCATCGGTGATCGAGTGCACCTGCTGTCGAGCGAGCACGCCCGGGACATCACGCCGCTGCTCGGTGCATTCGACCTGCTCGTCACTGATTACTCCTCAATCGCGGTGGACTTTTCGCTCATGCACCGTCCGATTGTCTGGTTTGCGCCTGACCTCGCGCATTACGAAGCGACCCGCGGCTTGTACGAGCCATTGCACGTCACGACCTCCGGCCGCATCGACACGACCTGGGCTGAGGTGCAAGCACGTCTCGGCCGTCTGCTCGAGCCCGGTAGTCGCGAGCACTGGGAAGCAGTTCGCCAGGCGAAGGCGCTCGCGCACCGGTTCCATGCGTTCCCGGCCGGCGGATCCGCGCACCGTGTCCTCGACGCAATCGCGCAGCTCGATACTCCCGCTGCCGAACTCGTACCAGCGAACGCGGTGTTCTTTGAGTCGTTCTATGGCCGTCAGGTGAGCTGTAACCCGCTCGCGATTGACCGTGAAATCGCGGATCGTCTGCCGACCGTGCCTCGCTACTGGAGCGTCACGAGTGAGGAGCAGGCGGTGCCAGCAGGCGCAGTGCCCGTGCTCGTCGGTGGTCATGAGTGGCACGCGGCTCGCAAGCGCGCAGCGTTCCTGGTGGTCAATGACTGGCTGCGTTTCGGCTTCAAGCGCCAGCGGAACCAGGTTGTCCTGCAGACCTGGCACGGCACGATGCTCAAGCACCTCGCGCTTGGCCGGCCCAATGTGTCTCTTCGGACGCGGATCGCGATCCGCCGTGAGAGCGCTCGTTGGTCGCTGATGATCTCCCAAAATCCCCACTCGACGGAACAGTTCCGCAAGAACTATGCCTTCAAGGGCGAAATGCTTGAGACGGGATATCCGCGCGATGACAGGCTCGCGCAGGCCGTCATGGTGGATCGCGACGGCAACGCAGAGATCAATCCAATCGTCCGCAGTGCGGCCCGCAAGAGCCTCGGTCTCAGCGATGACGCACGCGTACTGTTGTACGCGCCGACGTGGCGTGAGCGGCAGGTAGGTCCGAGTGACGATCTCGACGTGGTGAAGCTCGCGCAGGAGCTTGGCGATGGTTGGACGGTCATTGCTCGCGGGCACACCCGTACGCACGATCTTGGCGGCTATGCGACGCAGGGTCTCGGCAACGTGATCGACGTGTCTCGCCATCCCGACATCAACGACGCGCTGCTTGCGTGCGACCTGCTCGTGACCGACTACTCGTCCGTCATGTTCGACGCTGCGGTCTCGCGCACGCCCATGCTGTTCTTTGCCCCCGACCTCGCGGCATACCGCGACAGTGAGCGTGGCTTCACGTTCGACTTTGAACGCGAGGCGCCCGGTCCAATCTTGGACTCGCGTACCTCGGTTGTGGCGCACGCGCTCGAGCTTGGCACAGCTGGTGAAACTGCAGCGTGGCGCCGAGAGTACGCGGCACGAGCGAACGCATGGCGGACGAAGTTTACGCCGTTCGACGACGGCCGTGCCGCGGAACGCGTGGTTGACTCGCTCGTGGTGCGCGGTCTGCGCGGCTAGTCCGGGGTCCCTGCTGGGTCAGTAGGCGTGTCGTGCCGATCCGCACTCGGCGCAACACCGATTCCCGTGAACGCTAGATGCGTGACCGGTCGACGACCTTGCCGCCGCCAAGCACGATGCCGCGCAAGAATCCGGAGCCCCAAGACGTGTGCATCGTTACGAGGGTGACGGCCGTCAGCCACCGGTCGCGAAGCCCGCGCTGTTCTGGGATCCGCGCCACTGCAAAGAGGATGCCAAGCACGTAGAGTGCGGTCGGTGCCCACAAGATCGACCAGGCTGAGGCAAATGGCATGACGCCACACACCTGCAGCAGCAGCGTGACGAGGCCGATCGCGAGACCGATAACGAGGGTGCCCGGGGCGAAGAATCGCCACGGGTTTGCCCCGCCATACTTGCGAACGAGGACAGCGCGCCAGTTACCGGTTGCGAAGAACTGGCGAGCGAGCGCGCCGAAGCTCGCTCGCGGCCAATAGGTGACGCCGAGTTTGGGTTCAAACCAGATGGTTTCGCCGAGGTTGCGGATCCGAAGATTGAGTTCCCAATCTTCACCGCGCAGAATTGCGGGATCGTAGCCGCCCACACGCTCAAGGACGTCACGCCGGAAGACGCCGAGGTACGCGGATTCTGCTGGGCCAGGGGTACCGTCTCCGTGGTAGGCGCCGCCACCGAGACCGAAGGGGCTGTTGTAGCCGCGGGCAATTGCGCGCTGGACGGGCGTGGACCCTGCCGCGCGCATGATGCCGCCGACGTTGGCGGCACCGGTTTCCCGCAGCGCAGCGATCGCGACGCGAGTGTAGTCAGGGGTGAGTTCCGAGTGGGCATCCACGCGAATGACGACGGGGAATCGACTCGCGCGAATCGCGTGGTTGAGACCGGCCGGAATATCCCGTTCTGGGTTGTCGACGAGGACAACTCGCGGATCACGCCCTGCGATCCGCGCCGCAATCTCATTGCTGGCATCGCGAGAGGGCCCGAGTGCAAGCACGATCTCCTTTTCGCCGTCATAGTCCTGCGCGAGGATCGTCTCGACCGCGGCCTCAAGGAAGCCTTCCTCGTTGAGGACGGGCATGATGTAGCTCACAGCGGGAAGCTCGGGCAGCTCCGGGAGGGGATTGGCAGCGCTCACAACACGATCTTCCCATACCTGCCCGGTATCCTTGCTTTATGCAGTTGGCGAAAGACAGTAAGCGCGCAATCAAGCTCGCAAAGCGGGTCCTCAAAGGACGGAAGGCGCACTTTGAGTTGCGCAAGCTGCTTGAAGAGCGTGGCCCGCTGCCCGTAGGTCAGTACCGCATCGGCGTGTACTTCGCCGACAGCGACGTGAACATCTACCAGATGCGTCAGTGGTACGCGCCGCTTGCCGAACTCTCGAAGACTTGGCCGGTGGTAGTTCTCGCGCGCAACACTGCAGGTGCGCGTCAGCTCATCACTGAAAGTGGCCTCGACGTCGTGCATGTGCCCAAGGTGACGCACATCGAACGCTTTATCGAGCAGGAACAGCTCGACATCATCCTCTACGTGAACCAGAACACGAGAAACTTCCAGATGATGCGCTACGGCTCACGCTGGCACGTGTTCGTGAATCACGGTGAGAGCGACAAGATGTACATGACGAGCAACCAATACAAGACGTATGACTATGCGTTTGTTGCTGGCCAGGCCGCACGCGCCCGCCTCTCTGCCGCCCTGTGGGACTATGACGTCGAGTCGCGCACGATTGAAATTGGTCGCCCACAAGCTGACTATTTCGACGGCGAACCGCCCTTCCCCGAAGACGGTCGCACGGTCGTGCTTTACTCGCCAACCTGGGAAGGTGACCGCCCTGCTGCGAGCTACGGCTCGGTGGAATCGCACGGTGAAGACCTCGTGCGTGGCCTCCTTGCAACAGGCAAGCATCGCGTGGTCTACCGCCCGCACCCGCGCAGTGGCGTTGTCAGCGAGAGTTTTGGTGCAGCGAACAAGCGCATTATTGCGATGATCGCCGCGGCAAACGAAGCCGACCCTGCGGCTCACCACGTCTACGACACTGCTCCGGCTCTGGGCTGGCAGCTGCGTGTGCCTGACGTTGCGATCTGCGATATCTCGGCGATGGTGTACGACCGTCTGGCAACCGGCAAACCGCTCATGGTCACCCGGCCGATCGCTGAGGAAGCAACCGTCGACGAGGGCGGCTACCTCAGCGTGTGCGAGTGGCTTGATGCATCGCAGACCTCATCGATTGCAGACGTGCTTGACGGCGTCATTAACGATGACACCGCGCGTGAGCGCCTCGGCGTCTGGTCTGAGCGATACTTCGGTGACACCACGCAGGGTGCGCCGACCCGGCGATTCCACGCGGCGATTGCCATGCTTTTGGAGCGGGCAGCTGTGCATCATGCGGCTGACGCTGCGGCGCACGGCTCACAGTCGGGCGCCGAGGGTGGCACGGTGTCCGAAACCGCGCTCGGAACTTCGTCCGAAACTGAAAAGTAACGTGACGGCATCGACTCCTGTGAGTCGACCGGTCGCGACGATTAACGTTTGGTAGATTATTAGCGTGCAGCACGATTCCTCTTCTGCGACCAGCGATGGCGCGTCTGAACCAGACGTGTCGCCCACTGGCGCCAGCGACTCCGACGTGAATTCGACCCCTGCGCCGCGAGTGCGACCGAGTCGCACGTCGGCAGCGCAGGCTGAGGCTCCTGAGCGCTCTGCGCCGGAGCCCGAGAAGGTGACCGCGAAGGCGCCAGAAGAAGCTGATGCTCAAGCAACAACCTCGCACGCTGCGCCCCGCACCGGTCGCATCGAGGTGCCGATTCCCTCAGTTGTTCGCGCCCGAGAGCGCGGCCGCATCGCCGCGCAGAACCCGGTTGTGCTGCGCACGGAGATGCTCACCAAGCTGTACGGCTCGGTCGTCGCTGCGGGTGAGGTTTCAATTGAGGTGCACGCCGGTTCGTTCACTGGCTTTGTCGGCCCGAACGGTGCTGGTAAGACGACGACGCTCTCGATGATCAGTGGCCTGCTGCGCCCCTCGTCGGGTCGTGTGACGGTCAGCGATGTTGACGTATGGGCCGATGGGCCTGCTGCAAAACGTCTCATCGGTACGCTGCCCGACCGCTTGCGTCTGTTCGATCGCCTGACCGGTGCCCAGCTGCTGTATTACTGCGGTGTGCTGCACGGCGTCCCCGAAGCTGACGTGGCAAAGCGCGGCGCTGAGCTCGCTCGCGCATTTGGTCTTGACTCGGCGCTTACGCGTCTCGTGTCCGATTACTCGGCCGGCATGCAGAAAAAGATCGCGCTGGCGTGCTCGATGATTCACGCGCCGCAGGTGCTCGTGCTTGATGAGCCGTTCGAAGCGATTGACCCGGTTTCGGCAGCGAACCTCACCGAGATTCTTGAGAAGTACGTTGCCGGCGGCGGCAGTGTCGTGATGTCGAGTCACAGCCTGGACCTGATCCAGCGCGTCTGTGACCATGTCGCAATCATCGTTGACGGTGCAGTTATCGCACAGGGCACCGTTGATGAGGTCCGCGACGGCATGAGCCTGGAAGAGCGGTTCCGCTCGCTTACCGGCGAGCGCGAAGAGGAGAAGGGGCTCGAGTGGCTGCAAGGCTCTTCCGACTCCGAGTAGCACTGCTCGGCGGAATCTTCCGCGGTTCTGGCGGTCACGTCGTTCGCGCGGCGATCCGCCTCGCCCTCGGTTTCGCGGCTGCGGTGCTGCTTGCGCTGCTGCCGTTGCTTGTTGTGAACGATATCGTCGTCCGCGACACGATCGACGTGCTTGTCGGTTCGATTCTGCTGATCGCTACGTTTGCCGTGCCGTTCTTTGACTCGCGCCGCATGCTCGACGTGCGTCAGTTCACGTCTTACCCGGTCAGCGCGCGTTCTATCGCTTGGGGGATGCTTGCCACCGGCGTCGTGACCTGGCCGTTCTTTACCTTCCTCGTGTGGCTGGTGACGCTGCTGAGCACTCGCCCGCTGTGGACCGTCGGTCCTGTCTGGGGCGTACCGCTCGCTGGTGTGCTCATGGCGCTGTTCGTTTTGGTGAGTGCGCGACTGACCGCTGGACTTTCCAAGCTTTGGGTGAGTGCGCGGATCGAAGGCACCGTGCGACTCATCGGCGTTGTCCTGTTGGTCGCGATTGTCCCGGTGATCGCTTTCGCGTTCGCAACGGTGTTCCGTCCCGAAGAAGCGCAGATGCTTGAGGATGCTGCACGCGTGCTCGGCTGGACCCCATTCGGCGCAGGCTTGACCGCAAGCTCGATGTTCGGAACGGGCATGACCATGTCTGCGCTGCTGCACCTCGCGGTCTTGTTCGGGTCGACGCTCGTACTTGGTGCGCTGTGGTTCCTCGTGGCTGCCAAGACGCATGTCTCGCTTGAAGCGCCGGTCGACGTGCTGAGTGCGCGACGTGGCCTCGGCTGGTTCGAGCGCTTCGCAGCGCGCCCGGCCTCAGCAATCGCTGCACGTCAGCTGACCTACTGGGCGCGCGATCCGCGATACCGCGTAGCGCTCTTTGCAATCCCGATCGCACCGATCGTGATGCTCCTCGCGTTCTGGGTTGCTGGCGCAGATATTCGCGTGCTCGCGGTTATCCCGTTGCCTGTGTTGATGCTCCTCTTTGGCTGGTCACTGCACAACGACGTTGCAATGGACTCGACCGCAATCTGGGAGCACGTCGCGAGCGGTGTTGACGGTCGTGCGGATCGCTGGGGCAGGCTCGCTCCCGTGCTCATGTTTGGCGTCCCCATCGCGGTGATCGGATCGAGCATTACCGCGACGATCATTGGTGACTGGCGCGTATTGCCTGCGCTGATTGGAATGAACCTTGGCGTGCTGTGGGTCGCGAGTGGCGTTTCGAGCGTCTTCTCTGCCCTGATGCCGTATCCGGCTACCCGTCCTGGCGAGAGCCCGTTCGCACAGCCGCAGTGGTCTGGCTCTGGCTCTGGCACTGCGCAGACGGTCTCGATGGTGATTGCTGCGGTGCTGTCACTGGTGCCGGTGCTGCTGTCGGGGTACGCAATTGCAGTGCCTGAGCTCGGCTGGAACATTCTCGCGCTCGTCGTAGGTCTCGGCTTCGGCTTGCTTGTGCTTGTTGCCGGCGTATTGCTCGGTGGCGCGGTGTTCAACCGCCGCGGCCCTGAACTCATTGCGGCAACGCAGATGTTTGACTAGTTCACGTTGCCGTCGTCAGAGCGTACGGCAAACCAAAAGCCGGCTGGGTCTTGGATTGACTCAGCCGGCTTTTGGTTTGCGCGGTAGAATGCCAGCTATGGGAATCTTTACGCGACGTGAATCTGAGCCTGCAGGAGGGGTCGACGTCCTCGACCGTGAACTCGAGAAGCTGCTCGAGGACTCGCAGATTGAAGACGGCGATCACGAGCGGTTTTCGCACTACGTTCCGAAGGACAAAATCCTGGAATCGGCAGTAACTGGCAAGCCCGTGCGTGCGCTCTGCGGAAAGAAGTGGACGCCCTCGCGTGATCCCGAGAAGTTCCCGGTGTGCCCAGACTGCAAGAAGGTGTACGAGGGAATGCGCAAGTAACGCACCCCCTCGCAGAGACCCCGCGCTTTACCGGTATTCGGTAGGGATGGCGGGGTCTCCTCGTGTGAGGCTCATAGCCACCAGCGGGAGCTCTGCGACGCTCGCAACGTGTCGCTCGCGCGCGAGCGCGATGCCTTCCTGGCCGGTGTGGCCAGCTGCAATGACGCCGTCGCGCATGAGCGGTACGAGCACGTCACGGCCTGAGACCCCCGATGCTCGTGCATCTTCGCTCGCGTGCGAGCCGTGCTGCTCTGCAGGGTCGCTGCTCGCAAAGATGAGCTCGGCGTTTGCATGCCCTTTCGCGTCAAAGGTGCGGCGCACAGACTTGCGGCCGCCGACGGTTGCCTTGTCTGCGCTCTTCTTCGCAACTGAGACCCATTCGCCGTCGTCTCCCTGACGCGAAACCAACTTGTAGACCATACCCATGGTTGGGGTGCCGGAACCGACGACGACGGAGGTGCCGACGCCGAATGCGTCGACCGGAGAGTGCGCGAGCGCTGCGACGGTGTGCTCGTCGAGGTCGTTCGTGACCGTGATCTTCGTACGTGTCGCGCCCAGGCTATCGAGCAGGTTGCGGACGCGTGCGACGACCACCGGGAGGTCACCGGAGTCGATGCGTACGGCGCCAAGGCCGGTGCCGGCAACCTCGATTGCTGTGCGGACACCCTGCTCGATGTCGTAGGTGTCGACGAGCAAGGTTGTATCGACTCCGAACGCTGCAATCTGGGCTTCGAATGCCTCACGCTCGCTGTCGTGGAGCAGTGTAAAGCTGTGTGCTGCGGTTCCCATCGTCGGGATGCCGTATGTGCGGCCAGCCTCAAGGTTGGAGGTGGCGCCGAAGCCTGCGATGTATGCGGCACGGGCTGCAGCGACAGCGCTGTACTCGCCCGTGCGGCGCGAACCCATCTCAGCAAGCGGCTTGCCGTGTGCTGCGTTGGTCATGCGTGATGCCGCGGTTGCGACTGCAGAGTCAGCGTTGAGGATCGAGAGTGCAAGCGTCTCAAGTACTACGCCCTCTGCGAATGTGGATTCGACGGTGAGCAGCGGCGAACCAGGGAAGAAAACTTCGCCCTCGGGATACCCCCAGATGTCGCCGCTGAAGCGGTAGTTGGCGAGCCAGTTGAGTGTCTCTTCGCTGGCGATGTTTTCGCGGCGAAGGAACTCAAGCTCTGCGTCATGAAAACGGAACTGTTCGATCGCTTCGAGCAGACGGCCGATGCCGGCAACAACGCCGTATCGACGGGCGCCGGAGAGGCGGCGCGCAAACAGCTCAAAGACGCTCTGGCGGTGAGCGGTGCCATTGCGAAGCGCCGCATCAACCATCGTGAGTTCGTAATGGTCGGTGAAGAAAGCGGTGGACCGTGCTGTGGTGTTCACTCGGTCAGCTTAGCTAATGATCATCGGAAATCTCGAGACTGCACGGCGGGTGGTGCTGCTAGTGGTTCGAAACTTTCGGCTACGACGTTTTCTACCCCCTCTGGAGACCGTTCGAGGCGACCCCGCACGATGAGTGCGGGCGCGGATCGCGCGACGAGCCTGTGGCGCTCCCACATCTTTGGCCAGACCACGATGTTGACGGTGCCGCTCTCATCTTCGAGGGTGAGGAAGGTGACACCGCCTGCCGTGCTCGGGCGTTGCCGGTGGGTCACCACGCCGGCGACTTCGACGATGCTGCCTGGCCGCACCGCGGTGGTGCGATCGGAGCGCACCACGCGCCGGACATCGAGCTGGTCGCGCAGCAGACTGAGTGGGTGATTGCCGGTCACTACACCTGTGGTCCAGAGGTCGAGGGCCGACTGCTCACCCGGTGTGAGGAGCGGCAGCAGCGGGGGCTGTACCGAGGTGGCGATGCCAGGCAAGTATCGCTCGCGGTTCTCTGCGCTCGGACCTGCCGACCAGAGCGCTTCGCGTCGTTCGAGGCCGATGCCACTGCACGCGCCAGCGCTCGCGAGCGCTTCGAGCTGATCTTTGCTGAGGTCTGCCCTGCGGGCGAGGTCGGCCATGTCGAGGAACGGTTCGCGGGCGCGTGCGGTGACGATGCGCTCTGCCGTTGCCGCTTCAATGCCGCGGATCGCGGTGAGGCCGAGTCGCACATGGAAGTTGCTGTCACGGCGATGCTGGCCGCCCCGGTCTGGCCCGCTGCCGTCAAACGGGCCAACTGGCGGCTGTTCGAAGACGGTACAAGCGTGCGTGCCAGTTGCCGCGTGGTGGGTGCCTGGTGTCGCTGGGGCGTCGCGTGGCGCAATGACTGACTCGATGTCGGAGAACTGCACATCGGGTGGCAGCACCTCAACGCCGTGCCTGCGGGAGTCTTCGACGAGGCTGCGTGGCGAGTAGAAGCCCATGGGCTGCGACTGGAGAAGCCCTGCGAGGAAGGCTGCCGGGTAGTGCAACTTGAGCCACGCGCTCACGTAGACGAGTAGCGCGAAGCTAATCGAATGGCTCTCTGCGAATCCGAAGCTTGCGAACGCCTCGATCTGTTCGAAGATGCGAATCGCTTCATCGCCGACGATGCCGTGTTCGGCCATGCCTGCGAAGAGTTTTGATTTGAGCTTGTCGATTCGTTCGAGTCCACGCTTCGAACCCATGGCACGGCGAAGCTGGTCTGCGTCTTCGCCCGTGAAGTTTCCGACTGCCATCGCCATTTGCATGAGCTGCTCTTGGAACAGGGGGATGCCGAGCGTGCGCTTGAGGACTGGCTCAAGTGTTGGGTGCGGGTATGTGATGGGCTCAGCACCTGAACGCCTGCGGAGGTACGGATGCACGGAGCCGCCCTGCACGGGTCCCGGCCGGATGAGCGCGATCTCAATCACGAGGTCGGTGAATTTGCGCGGTTTGAGGCGCGGCAGCGTATTGAGCTGTGCGCGGCTTTCGAGTTGGAAGATGCCGACAGCGTCGCCGCGACAGAGCATGTCGTAGACGCCGCTTTCTTCGCGAGGGATCGTCTCGATGCTCCATCGTTCGCCAGTGCCTGCCGCGATCATGTCGAATGATTTGCGGATCGCGCTCAGCATGCCGAGGCCCAGCAGGTCGAACTTCACGAGGCCCATGGACGCGCAGTCGTCTTTGTCCCACTGCAGGACGGTGCGGCGCTCCATGCGGGCATGCTCGATTGGGCACACCTCACCGACCGGTCGGTCGGTGAGTACCATGCCGCCGGAGTGGATGCCGAGGTGGCGTGGTGCCGTGAGCATCATTTCTGCGAGCTTGGTGACGGGCGCTGGCAGCGCGGTGTTCTCAGTGAGGTTGCCGCCGCGTTCGAGCTGCTTTGTCCAAGCAGTCTGCTGGGCAGAGCTATACCCAAGGGCGCGGGCAGCATCGCGCACCGCTGCCTTCGGGCGGTAGGTGATGACGTTGGCGACCTGCGCAGCGTTGAGCCTGCCGTACTTCTCGTAGACATACTGGATGACCTCTTCACGGCGTTCCGAATCGAAATCGACATCGATGTCTGGTTCTTCATCGCGCATGCTCGAGAGGAAACGTTCGAATGGGAGATCGTAGTAGATGGAATCGACCGCGGTGATTTCGAGGACGTAGCAAACGGCTGAGTTCGCCGCTGAGCCGCGCCCTTGGCAGAGGATGCCGAGGCCTCGCGCGTGCTGGACGATATCGTGCACGATGAGGAAGTAGCCGGGGAAGTCTTTCGCCTCGATGACGGAGAGCTCGCGCTCGATGCGGGCGCGCTTCGCTGCGTCGAGTGTCTGGCCGTACCGTTGTTCAGCGCCGCGCCACACGAGCTCGCGGAGCCAACCCATCTGTGTCTGACCAGCGGGAAGTGCGATGCGTGGCAGGTTTGGCTTCGCTTTGGCGAGGGGAAACGCGAGCTCGCGGGCGAGGGGTACAGTGCGCAGCACAGCGTCTGCGTGTCGGGCAAACCGGTTCAGCATCCAAGCACCGCTGCGAAGCCGTGCAGAGCCGTTCGCAGGTAGATACGGGTCCATCTCCGCAAGGCTTCTGCGTGCTCGAACCGCGGCTACCGCTTCAGCGAGCGGAGTCTCGGCAAGGGTTGCGTAGTGCACGTTGCCGGTTGCCAGGGTGGGGAGACCGGCGTGCTTTGCGAGGGCGGCGAGCTGGTCGATCCGCGCATCATCGCCAGGGCGACCGTGATGCGTTAGCTCAACGTGTACCTGATCGCGGCCGAAGAGCGCGACGAGTCGGTCAAGTTCTGCGCGGGCTGCATCTTCACCGTCGGAACGATTCGAGGCAGTATTGAGCGCCTGCTGCACAGCGCCTTTGCGGCATCCCGTGAGGATCGCCCACTCGCCACCGGCGGTCTCGGCGAGCGCTTCGAGGTCGTAGACCGGTCGTCCCTTCGCGCCACCAGCCAGTTGCGCGTGGGTGATGGCGCTTGCGAGCCGGTGGTAGCCCTCTTTGCCGTGCGCGAGCGCGAGCAAGTGTGTGCCGGCGGGATCGATGGCTCCGAGCTGGGGCGCATCGAGCCCGATGCTGAGCTCTGCCCCGTACACGGTGAGTACGTCAGGAAACGCGGTCGCTTCTTCTGCAAAACGGGCAGCGCCGTAGATGCCGTCGTGGTCGGTGATGGCAATGCCAGTGAGGTCGAGTTCGGCCGCGGTGCGGATGAGTTGCTGCGGCGATGAAGCACCATCGAGGAAGCTGTAGTGGGAGTGCGCATGCAATTCTGCATACGGCACGTGGGAGCTATCGCGCTTCGAGACGGGCGCGGATCCCGGGAGCGCGGCAGTTGTTGGGGCTGGCGACGACGTTGCAGCCGCTTGGGCGCCCGCGTCCGGGCGCCCGGAGAGCCTGCGCTCAAGCTCGGACCAGGTGATTTTTGGGTTGTGCCAACCAGCCATCAGTCGTATTTCCCCTCGGCGAACCATGACTGATTGGAGGTGATGAGGAGCCATGCGGTGCCATCGGCAAGCTCGACCTGCAGGCGATGCCTGACGGGTCGGCTTTCCCACCAGCGTTCGCGCAGCGGCCAGGGGAGCGACCAGTGTGCGACCTGAGTGCTGTGCTGAGGATCAGTTGAGAACTCGGCCGGGTCTGCTGACAGGACATCATCGGGGGTGACGAACAGGGGAGTGCCATCCGTTCCGAGGAGTTGCGCGGGGCGTGGCGGATCGAATACAAGTGAGGGATGAAGCTCGATGAGCGCGCCTGGCCAGGGGGCAGCGGCATTGTTGCGTGACGCGTCAGCTTGCACGGTGCCCCACGGGGTGAACGACTGGCGTTCGCTGACGAGGCGCCCGCCAGTGAGCGAGAACGTGCCGATGCTGCTCGGGCCGAGGAGCTGCTGCACGCGGCTGAACTGATGATGCACGCGCTCATCTGCGCCGGTATTCCAGAGCCCTGGTTCGTGGGCTGCTGCCGCGTCGGTGCGTACGGGAAACACCATGATGCGAGCGATGCCAGAGCCGGTGCGTTCGGGCGCGCGGGGCACCTGCTCGCTTTGCCATCGGATACGCGTCAACAGGTCGGCTGCGGAGAAGTACTGAGGGTGCCCCCAGACGCGCTCGTGCAGCATCCCGATGTCGTCGATCAGGGTGATGCGAAACTCGGTGCAGACAAGGTTCGCCTGTGCAAGCTGGTCAATGGACGTGTTTGCGAGTGCGCTGCAGGCGAATGCGAGCTGTTCAGCAGTGTCGATGGGGGTCTCGAAATCTTGCGTGACTTCGAACGTTTGGGCTGCTGCATACGCCTGAATCGCGGCCTGGCTCGCCGGTTCGAGGCCCTGTGCACGGCGGTGGGCGGTGACGCCGCCTGGGCCGAAGCGGGCGCGCACGGCGGGCTCTGGGAGCGCAGCAAACGCGCCGAGCGTATGAATGCCGAGCCCGTGCAGCGTATCGCTCAGGCGCGGTGACCCTGCGATTGCGAGGTCTACCGGGAGCGGAGCGAGAAACGCCTTCGCGGTGCCGGGGGAGAGTACGCGAATGCCGTCTTCTGCCGCCTCGAGGAACGTATTCTGTGTGTCGGCTCGGGCGGTCTGCTCCGCGGCAAACCTGCCTTCTGCAATGCCAATGCGTGCCGTGACATAGCCGAGTGTTGTCGCATGGGTGCGAAGCTCCTGCGCGGCCTGGAGCTCGCTGCCGTAGAACCGAGCGGGCCCACGGGCCTGCATGACCGCGAGCCCGGGACGCTCTTCTGCGATGTGGGGAATGAGGTCTGCGAATGCCGCGAGCAGCGTCGCGAAGCGTTCTGAGCCGAGCGTGGGATGCAGCGGCTCGATCGCGAGATCGGGGCACCGGAGGCGGGCTTCTTGCTCGCGCAGGCCGATCCGCACACCGCGTGCGCGCGCTGCGGGTGAGCACGCGACGATCATGCGCTTGGCCACGAGGGCAAGCGGTGGGAGCGGATCTGTCAGCTCGACGCCGAACGCATCAAGGTGCGCATAGACGGGCCAATCGGGAAACCAGAGCGCGATGATGCGCTGCGGGGTTGCTGCGTCGGTCATCGTGTTGCCACCAGACGGACGGGTGACTGCTGCGGTGCCAGGTGGCCCCCAGCGAAGCGGAGCTTGTGCGTGCGAGGGCCGCGATGATCGCTGCTGCGAACGGTCAATTCGCGGTCGCGGAGTGCACCGCGACCGGTGTCTAGCCCGATCCAGCGTGAATCTGTCACCCGAATCTCAGCATCAGTACGACGCCAATCACCCATGACAATGAGGGTGGATCCCTGCTCGCGGAGTCTCGCCGCGATGCGTTCCGCGTCGTGCGGTGGGACCTCAGCGGGAAACTTCGTGAGAAGCGCAGTGACTGTGCCGCTCAGCATGTCGGCGACCGCGGTCGTGCGGGCGCCTGGATCTGGCACGACGATGCAGCGGTCAAGGGCGATGCCTGCGTCGGCAGCGGCTTCAGCACTGAGATTTGGGCAGCCAATAATGCCGCACCAGGCTCCGCTTTGGGATACGGGTGCGAGAAACGAAAGCGCGAGCTGCCAGGAACCGGAGACTGCGTAGATGCCACCTTCGCGGAGGGAGCCGCCCGGGAGGAGTGGGGCGAGCTCTGGCGCAGTTGGGAGCGTGCGCTCGTGCAGGCGCAGCGGCTGCATTGCGCTGATGCGCTGCTGCAGCTCGAGGACTGTCGCCGGAGAATTCATGAAGCAATATTCGAACATATGTTCGAATAAGTCAATCTGTCGGCGTGCCTCCAAGAAGGCGCGTAGGATGGTGTCGATGAATGAGGAAGAACTGGACGATTACGAGCGCGAAGCCGAGCTGTCGCTGTTTCGTGAGTACCGCGATATCGCAAGCCAGTTTCGCTATGTCGTAGAGACGGAACGCCGTTTCTATCTGGCGAACGATGTTGAGCTGAAGCGTCAGGATGCGGGCAACGATTTCTACTTTGAGCTGTCCATGAACGATGTGTGGGTGTGGGATGTGTACCGCGCCAACCGCTTCGTGAAGTCGGTTCGAGTGCTGACGTTCAAGGACGTCAACGTCGAAGAGCTTTCGGCTCACGAGCTGAAGTTCCCTGAGGACCTGTCGCTCGACCGCTAGGTTGCTCACAACCTCCGCACTGAAGTTTTTCTCCACAACGACCGCCCCTGAGGCGGTTTTTGTGTGTGTGGCGGCAACCGGTGCGCCACACTTGCCGCATGAATCGTTTCGTCTCGTGTGTGTACTCGTTGGTGTTGACCCTTTTCCTGGTGAATCCGGCGGCTCCGGTTGCCGTGGCAGCGCCGTCAGCGCTGTCAATCCCGTCAGCGCCGTTAACCCTGGCAACCCTGGCAGTGCCTGGCGGCGCGACCGCCGCAGCTTCCCCTGAAAAATGGCTGCCCCCGGTCGGCACTGCGTTGCAGGTTTCCGGCCGGTATCGGGCACCGCCGAACCGCTATGCGTCAGGCCATCGAGGAATCGACCTGCCTGCTCGCCCTGGCGCAACCGTGCTCGCGCCTACCTCGGGCGAAGTGACATTCGCTGGCGTGGTTGCTGACCGCCCGCTCGTCACCATCCGCGTCGATGCGCAGACGCTGGTGTCGCTGGAACCGGTGCGCTCGGAGCTCGTCGTCGGTGATTCCGTCAGCCGAGGAGCCGTGCTTGGTGAGATGGCCAGCGGCGGTCACTGCTACGCGGAATGTGTGCACGTCGGCGTCAGAATCGATGGTGCCTACGTGAACCCCATGCGGTTCTTCTTGGCGCGTCCGATCTTGCTCCCGCTGGCGGGGTAGCGGATCAGGCTCGCGGGTGAGCCTGGCGGTAGCTCTCTGCGAGGCGTTCCTTCGAGACATGGGTGTACACCTGCGTGCTGGCGAGGCTCGAGTGGCCAAGGTACTCCTGCACAACGCGCAGGTCGGCGCCGCCGTCGAGCAAGTGGGTGGCGGCGGTGTGGCGGAGCGTGTGCGGTCCGCGCGGGCCACTGCCAGGCTCCTGCTCGAGTTCCTTTGCGACCAATCGATACGCGGCAGACGAGGTGAACGCACCACCACGGTTCCCCAGGAACATGGTTGCTTGCGTTGCAGGAGTGGGAGACTGATCCGCGCCCGTGTTCTGTGCGCGTGCGAGGAGCGCCGGTCGCCCCGTACTGAGGTAGCGATCGAGCGCTCGGGCGGCGGATCGGCCGAGCGGCACCACGCGCTCCTTATTGCCCTTGCCGAGCACGCGCACGGTGCGATCGCCTGGCGCGTAGCCGGCGACGGTGAGTGAACACAGCTCAGAGACGCGTAACGCAGAGGCGTACAGCAGTTCAAGCGCTGCGTGGTCCCGGAGCTTCGTGGGGTCGCCACTCTCGGCAAGGCTGGCGGCACGCGTGAGAATGCGATCAGCCTGATCGGTGGTGAGGACGCGGGGAAGTGACTGCGGTGACTTCGGTGCACGTAAGCGCGATGCCGGGCTGCCCGGAACATACTCGCGAGTCTCCAGCCAAGCGCCAAAGGACTTGAGCGTGGCAACGTTTCGCGACAGCGTCGCGGGGGAGAGTCCGCTCTGCTGGCGTTCCCAGAGCCAGTCTCGCAGTAGATCAAGCGTGAGATCCGTGACATTGGTGAGCTGCCGCTCCACGGCGAAAGTTGAGAGGAGTTCGAGATCGCGGCGATACGCGGTCACAGTGTGCTCCGAGTAGCCGTACTCGTGGCGCACCGTTGTGAGGAAGCTGTCCACTGCGTCCCGGATATCCATGCCTCTATTGTGGCTCGCATGCCGCAGGAAACGGGAAAGGCTCACAGTCTTTCGACGGTGAGCCTTTCCCGCTGGCACTGATCCGCGCCCCCATTACGCGCTAATTGAGAAAGAGCGCGAGCGTCGGTACAACGATCGCCGAGGTGACCGCCATGGCGAAGGTGAACGCGATGACCGGGTGGAAATCGGACGGGAGGATCTTTTCAATCAAGCGGGAGATGAACGGACCAATAAGCGCGCCGAGCACTGCACCGAGGATGATGGCGGGAACCGTTCCGCCGAAGGCCAGCACGCACGCTGGAGCGACGGAGACGACGGGGATGTAGGTGGGAACGTAGCCGCCGCCACGAAGTCCACGCCGCCACACAACTACGCCGATCGCTGCGGTGAGGCCCTGCGCCACGAGAATCTGCGGGAGAAGGCCAGCCAGCTCAGCCGGACCGATCATGACCGTGACTGCGAGGCCGATCAGCATACCAATCGAGGCGAGCTCGGTCGCCCAGAACTGCGCCTCCGAGAAATCGGCGATAACACGGCGCATTGTCCAAGCCGCGTCCTTCCACAGCGTTGGTGTGCCTGTGATGGTGGTCGCGGGGGCCGCCGGCGCTGCGTCGAGCTTCGGCGCGGTCGGACGTTCCATCCACGGCAGGTAGCGCGCAATCAGGCACGAGATCGCGGTACCGAGCGCCATTGCCATGGTGTTTGCAGCAACGCCGGGGAGACCGAGTGGCACCGTCACATACATGATCAGCGGGATTGACAGTGGCGTCGCGATACCCGCGCCAAGAACCGCGCCAGTGAAGAGCGTCTTCCAACCCGAACCATAGATCAGTACGATCGCGGCGGGGACACACACGAACGGGATGAAGGTGGACTGCCAGGTGTCATCGATCCGCCAGCCAAACGCGACGTTCGAAAGGATGAGGCTGAGCGTCGCTGAACCGAGGATCCACGGCCACAGCCCCGAACCATACGAGACCGCGATGCCGCCCCAAGCACGACCGCGCTTCCACCCCCACCACGCGAGCGCAGCGCCAAGGAAGAGGCCAATGGAAGCGAGGGGTAGCTTGTAGAACTGGGGGGCCGTGATATCGCTGATCGTCCAGCTCACCCACGCCCCAAACCCTTCTGGTCGCGGTGAAGCGCTCGCCACAGGTGTGGGGGCGCCGCCAGCGAAGATGCCCTTCACCGCGTCGAGCGCGAACGCGACGCCGATCAAGAGCGCGACGATGATCACCGCCCCGATAATCATGCCCGGGGCACGGAGCTCCGTCGGGGTCTTGCGTGAAACTGAATCTGGTGTGGTGGTACTCGACGTCATTGAAAAGTCCTCAGAACCGTGCCTTGGCACGCTGTCACCTTGCCTGACTCGTCTTTGAGAGGTGCGATGACGTCGCGCTGACAGCATGAGCGATTATGTTGCAGATCTAGTTACGACGCTATCGCCAATGAGATGCGGACACAACGGCAGCTTTACGCGTCCTGGGCGAAGGACATTTCACCAGGGGTGACGGAACGCGAACCTGCCGTCAACGAAGACGTCAATATAGGTAGCGCCACCGTCGACGACCTGAGCCGCAATGAAACGCACGGAGACCATATGCTTCTCCACAAAACCAACTTCGAGGTCGAACACGTTCGGCATGAGGATCCCGAGGTTGCCGCCTCCTGTGATGATTATGTGGCCATCCACACTGATCGTCACAACGTGCCTGATGCCGGCCACGTTCACTGTGACCTCATGCGATTCTTCTACGCCAACGCGGAAGGAGAAGGTGGTTGCCATACTTGCACCCTATACATAGGGGCTCCGCCAGCGTTCGTAGCTTCACTCGCGTTTCAGTAACCTCCAGTTCTGGGGATCTAACGGGTCTCGTTCCACGAACCCGAGAAGCTCTAGCTCGGCAAGCGCTTGCCGAGCATCTGCGAGCGTGAGCCCAGAGACCCGAGAAGTCTCAGCGGTGCTCCGGGTATTCCGCAATGGCAGGGCGTCCAGTACCCGCCGGTGGATGGAAAGCTGCCTTGCGCCGCTGGTCTCTGGTGTTGAACTCATTGAATCAAGCCTGAGGAACTCACAGAGCTCAGAGGTATTTGAGACGAGTTCTGCCCCGAGATTCCGAATGATCGCGTGGCACCCTGCCGAAGCCGGGCTCGTGATTGGGCCTGGCACAGCAGCAAGCGGTCGGCCAAGCTCCGCAGCATGCCCGGCAGTATTGAGTGACCCGGATCGCGCGCCTGCCTCAGTGACGAGCGTTGCGTGTGCAAGTGCGGCAATGAGCCGGTTCCGTTGCAGGAACCGCCATCTCGTCGGAGCGGTACCTGGAACAACCTCAGAACAGACGGCCCCGCCACGCGCTATTTCTGCAATAAGCGCGGTGTGGCCCGCCGGGTAAGGGCGGTCCAGGCCACCAGCAAGCACAGCGACGGTTGGTTTCTGCGCGCTGAGGGCGGCGTGATGCGCGGCAGCGTCGATCCCGTAGGCGGCGCCAGAGATCACCATGATCCCTGCGCTCGCCGCATACTCCGCAAACTCACTTGTCAACTCTCGACCGTAATTTGTGCAGGCACGTGCTCCTACGATCGCTAACCCTCCAGCGTTGAGCGCTGAAACGTTTCCCTGGAACCATAAAAGTGGTGGAGCTGCGTGTTCTAGGTCGGCTAAGCCGCTCGGCCAGTCTGCGTGATCTGGAGTCATAACATCGAAGCCATTGGCGGCGGCAGTGTTGAGATCGTTGAGCGTCTCTTCTCTGCTGAGTCGAGGGCGCCAGCGTTGCATCGCTGCCGTAACTCGTGCATGAGTGAGGAGCGGGAACTCGGCGGGGGAGAACCCGCTAGCGGCGATCACTCCGAGCGTGGTCTTTGCTGATGCGCCTTGCGCGACGAGATCAAAAGCGTGTTCGGGGCCGAGCGCCGCAATCAGTGAGCCTGCAACTCGGTCGCCAGGCTCACACAGGCGAGCCCAGATAATCCGGGAAAGCAGCGTTGTGGCGAGGCGCACATCTAGGTCAGTTCCTTGAGCTGCAGCGAGTGCGTGCCGCAGCTCAGTGTCGTTTGCGAAGAACGATGTGTGGGGGGTCATGAGAACGCTCCACTCCGAAGGCTGAGCGCCTGGGCTATCTCTCTGCGGCCGGGCCGTTCGACGCCGGAGAGATCACTCACCGTCCAGGCGAGCCGGAGCACTCGGTCGTAGCCGCGCATCGTGATTGACCCGCGACGCAATGCTTGGTCGAGCACAGCAGTCTCCTCGCTCGGGAGGCGGAGCGTCAGGCCGCGTAGCCAGTCTCCTGGGACGTCTGCATTCACTCGCCATGGTGTTTCTCGAAGTCGGTGGGCGGATCGCTCACGCGCCAGAGTGACTTTTTCTCTCAGTGCCGCGCTACTGTGTTCTGCGACCACGCCCAGGCCAACGGTCGCAGGTCTAGCAACTGTTGAGACGCGGCGGACCGACAGTTGGAGATCTATGCGATCTGCAAGTGGTCCCGAGAGCTTGCGGAGATAACGGCGTCGGATCTGAGGAGTGCACTCGCACTGGAGCGCGGTTTCAGGTGAGCCTGCTTTCCCGCACGGGCATGGATTCGCTGCCAGCACGAGTTGGGTACGGGCAGGAAAGGTTGTTCGCATATTCGCGCGATGGATTTCGATGCTGCCCGATTCGAGTGGCTGTCGAAGTGCCTCGAGTACGTCTTTTTTGAACTCCGGCGCTTCATCAAGAAACAGCACGCCGTAACAGGCTCGGGTGATCGCACCGATACGTGGAACGGCTGACTGCCCACCCCCAACGAGGGAAGAACTGGTTGCAGTGTGATGCGGTGACTCAAAGGGTGGGCGCGTGACGAGTTCGAACACCGGCGTGCCACCAAGTGACGCAATGCTGCTTGCCATGAGGGACTCTTGCCCGGACAAATCTGGCAGGAGCGAAGGGAGCCTGGTGGCAAGTAGCGTTTTGCCTGCGCCTGGCGGGCCGACCATAGCAAGGTGATGCCTCCCGGCTGCTGCGACAACGAGTGCCTCGATCGCATCAGCCTGGCCTGTAACCTCAGCCATATCCAGAGCGTGCGGGTTGGTAGCGTCTGGCAGGAGCCGTAAGGATCGCGGTGGCGTTGGGGGAGTGAAGCACTGGGAAACCTGATCGCCGTGGTGCCAGGCAACAGCGCTGCGCAGATCAGGCACGGCGATGACCTCGATATCGGGGATGAGTTGTGCCTCACTGAATGATGCCGAAGGCACCATCACCTGCCGAAATCCGAGGTCGCGGGCTGCGAGCACTGCGCTCAAGAGCCCATTGGGGCGTCGAAGGGTGCCGTCTAGGCCGAGCTCGCCGAAGTGAGCGGTGGTCTCGAGCTGCGAACTTGGGAGGTGCCCAGATGCTGAGAGTACCGAGAGTGCAATAGCAAGGTCGAACCCGGTGCCATGCTTCGGGAGCGCTGCTGGGGCGAGATTCACGGTAATGAATCGGCTTGAGAGCGAAAGCCCGGATTGGGTTGCGGCAGTTCGCACGCGCAGCTTCGCCTCCGCCAGTGCAGCATCTGGGAGGCCAATGATCGCCATGCCTGGCAGCTGCTGGTTTACCGCGGCCTCAACATAGACCGCACTGCCGGAGAGACCGGTGAGTGCGATGGTCGCTGTGCGACAGACGCGCGTCATTGGATGCCTCGCAGATGGTCGATTCGTGGTGTCTCCTCATCGCGCAGTGTGATGCCGATCGCATCAATACGCAAATGGGGGTAAGGCATACGTTGCTTCTGCACCCACTCGAGGAGCAGCCGCTTGAGACGTGCACACTTTCGGGCGGTGATGGCTTCGAGCGGATGGCCGTGGTTGTGTCCACGTCTGGTCTTCACCTCAACTGCGACGACGGTGCCAGCCTTCGACACGATCAAATCGAGTTCACCGTGCTGAGTGCGCCAATTACGCGCTAACACTGTGTACCCTTTCGCTACGAGAAACCTGGCCGCCAGTGCCTCGCCACGCGCACCAAGCGCTTGAGAGTTTCGACGTGAGTTTTCTTCATTCATGGGTAACCTCCTGCCGATAGTGTGAAGAAAACTGCCAGCTCAGAAGTGCGATCACCTCGCTTTGTGAATAAGTGCCCAAAGATCGCGGCAAACTCGATGTGCGAGCAACGCTGAGGCGTCGAAATGTGTGCCGAAATGGTGGTAAGCTAGACGGGCATCTCGGAAGAGGTGACTTCGCGTGCCCACTTCAGTGGGTGAGGCCACCGGTCCACAGGTCAGTTTGACGTGTGGCGGTTGAGCTCACGGGCACCAGGCTTCGATCGCACCGCGATCGTTGAAAACCGCATTTGCGCGTTTTTTGACGCGCCCTATTACAAGGAGACGACCATGGCAGTCGTTACCATGCGCCAGCTGCTCGACAGCGGCGTTCACTTCGGTCACCAGACCCGTCGTTGGAACCCGAAGATGAAGCGCTTCATTTTCACTGAGCGCTCGGGTATCTACATCATCGACCTGCAGCAGACCCTCGGTTACATCGACTCTGCATACGACTTCGTAAAGAACACCGTCGCACGCGGCGGCTCGATTCTCTTCGTTGGCACCAAGAAGCAGGCTCAGGAAGCAATTGCTGAGCAGTCGACTCGCGTGAACCAGCCTTACGTGAACCAGCGCTGGCTCGGTGGCCTCCTCACCAACTTCCAGACCGTTACCGGTCGCCTGGAGCGCATGAAGGAGCTCGAGCAGCTCGACTTCGAGGGCACCACCTCGGGCTTCACCAAGAAGGAGCTCCTCCTCAAGAAGCGTGAGCTCGACAAGCTCCAGAAGACCCTCGGTGGTATCCGTCACATGACGAAGACCCCTTCGGCAATCTGGGTTGTTGACACCAAGAAGGAGCACCTCGCAATCGACGAGGCGAAGAAGCTGGGTATCCCCGTTATCGCTATCCTCGACACCAACTGCGATCCCGACGACGTCACCTACCCCATCCCGGGCAACGATGACGCAATCCGTTCGGTTGCACTGCTCACCCGCGTTATCGCTGACGCAGCTGCTGAGGGCCTCATGGAGCGCCACCAGAAGCCTGCTGAAGGCGCAGCAGCTGAGCCCCTCGCTGAGTGGGAAGTTGAGCTCCTCAACGCTGACAAGCCCGCTGAGGCTGCAGCTGAGGCAGCTGCTCCCGCAGCTGAGTAATTACCTTTCGTAATTACCTCTGATCTTTCCTCCGTTCATCTATTGAACGTAGGATTTAGACAAGACACATGAGACCGCGGGGTGCTGAAAAGTGCCCCGCGGTTTCCATAGACATGAAGGAGTCACACATGGCTGCAGTAACCATGGCCGCTGTGAAGGAACTGCGCGAGCGCCTTGGCGCCGGCATGATGGACAGCAAGAACGCACTCGTCGAGGCAGACGGTGACATCGAGAAGGCAATTGAGATCCTTCGCCTGAAGGGCATCAAGGGCGTTGCTAAGCGTGAGGGCCGCGAGGCTACCGAGGGACTCGTCGCAGTGCGCGAGACCGAGGGCGCAGCAACCATGATCGAGCTCGTTTGCGAGACCGACTTTGTTGCAAAGAACGAAAAGTTCGTTGCACTCAGCGAGAAGGTTCTCGACGCAATCGCAGCAGCAGGCGCGGCTGACGCAGAGGCTGGCCTCGCGGCTGAGCTCGACGGCAAGACCGTTGCAGACGTCATCACCGACGAGTCGGCAATCATCGGCGAGCGCATCGTTCTCCGTAAGGTGACCCGCGTTGAGGCTCCCGCTACCTCGGTATACCTCCACCGCACCTCGAAGGATCTGCCCCCGCAGATCGGCGTTGTCGTTGGCTACGAGGGTGACTCGGCAGAGGCTGCAGACGCAGCACTCAGCATCGCACGTCACATCTCGTTCGCTGACCCCCTGTACGTGAACCGCGACGAGGTTCCCGCTGCAGACGTCGACAAGGAGCGCGAGATCGTTACCGAGATTTCGCGTAACGAGGGCAAGCCCGAGGCTGCACTCCCGAAGATCGTTGAGGGTCGCCTGAACGCGTTCTTCAAGCAGGTTGTTCTCACCGAGCAGATCCACGCACTCGACGCTGACAAGCGCGACGTGAAGGCTGTTGCTGAGGCAGCTGGCATCAAGATCGTTGGCTTTGCACGTAGCAAGGTCGGCGCGTAAGTTGCTTCATTAGGCCCGAGGGTAGTTTTTCTACCCTCGGGCCTTGTGCTGCCATTCACCGACTATCATTACTCCCAGAACACACCGAGAAAGCGAGTCTTCTTTCATGACTTCAGTCACCCCTCGTAAGCGCCGCGTACTGCTTAAGCTCTCTGGAGAAGCGTTCGGTGGTGGCACCCTCGGAGTAAACCCGGACGTCATTAGCCAAATCGCACGTGAAATCGCTGCAGCCATGGAGACCGCAGAGGTCGCTGTAGTCGTTGGCGGCGGCAACTTCTTCCGCGGTGCAGAGCTTTCACAGCGCGGTATGGATCGCGCTCGCGCTGATTACATGGGCATGCTCGGCACCGTCATGAACGCACTTGCGCTCCAGGACTTCCTGGAGCAGGCAGGCGTTGATAGCCGTGTGCAGTCGGCGATCACCATGACCCAGGTCGCAGAGACCTACATCCCGCTTCGCGCGATCCGCCACATGGAAAAGGGTCGCGTTGTGATCTTCGGTGCAGGCGCGGGACTTCCGTACTTCTCTACGGACACGGTTGCGGCGCAGCGTGCGCTCGAAATCCACGCAGACGAAGTACTCGTCGCGAAGAATGGCGTCGACGGCGTGTACACCGCAGACCCGAACAAGGATCCAAACGCTACCCTCATCGAAGACATCACCTACAACGATGCGCTCGTAAAGGGTCTCAAGGTCGTTGACTCGACCTCGTTTAGCCTCTGCATGGACAATGGCATGCCGATGCGAGTATTCGGTATGGAGCCTGCAGGAAATGTCACCGCGGCTATCCGTGGCGAGAAGCTTGGCACGCGAGTCCACCAGTAAGCTAAGAAACGTTTACCGTTTAAGAAGGAGATCATCGTGATCGAAGAGGTATTCGCTGACGCGAAGGATCGTATGACCCGCGCGGTCGAGGCCGCCAAGGAAAGCTTCGCGACGGTTCGCACCGGCCGCGCTAACCCGGCACTGCTGCAGAACCTCATGGTTGATTACTACGGCACCCCGACGCCACTTCCGCAGCTCGCTTCGGTAGCGAATCAGGATGCGCGTAGTCTCATCATCACCCCGTATGACAAGGGTGCGATGAAGGGCATCGAAGAGGCAATCCGCAACATGCATAACCTCGGCGCGAACCCCACGAATGACGGCACCGTCATTCGCGTTACTCTGCCCGAGCTCACCGCTGAACGCCGCAAGGAGTTCGTCAAGATCGTCAAGACTCGTTCTGAGGATGCACGCGTTGCTGTTCGTAACGTGCGCCGCAGCACCAAGGACGAGCTTGAAGCGCTGAAGAGTGAGGTCGGCGAAGACGACGTCGCACGCGCTGAGAAGGAGCTCGAGGCTCTTACCAAGCAGTTCATCGAGCAGATTGACGACGCGTTCAAGCGCAAAGAAGCAGAACTGCTGGAGGTCTAACCTCAATGTCGGTAGATGGTGAGCAGCACGAAGGTCGTCACGACCTTCAAGAGCTTCGCGCGCAGCTCAAAGCGACGAGCGACCGTGTGGAAGAAAAAGCCGGACGCAATCTCTTTTTGGCGATTGGTTCAGGCCTAGTCTTTGGCGCAGTCTTTCTCGGAAGCCTCTTCTGGATGAAGCCGGCTTTCGCGATCCTCGTCGGAGCGCTTGTCGTGATCGCTCTTGTCGAGCTGGCTTCGGCGTTCCGTACAGCGGGACGCCGAGTGCCGCGCTTCGGCGTCGCGCTCGGTGGGTTGCTCACCGTCTCCGCCACATATTTCTGGGGTGCCGCGGGCATGCTGATGGGCTTGTTCGCCGCTTCCGCGCTCCTGATCGTGTGGCGTCTTCTTGAGGGACTGGTGCCGAAGTGGGAAGTCGCACCTAAGACCCTCGTTCGCGACGTGTTCTCAGGGCTTTTCACGCTGGTGTACGTCGGGTTCTTTGGATCCTTTGCGATCCTGCTGAACGAGCTTGACAATGGCGAATGGTGGGTCTTTACCCTGGTTCTCGTCGTTGTCTCGGTTGATATCGGTGCATATGCTGCGGGCGTGACGCTGGGCAAGCATAAAATGACACCGCGGATCAGCCCAAACAAAACTTGGGAAGGCTTCGCAGGGGCGGCCATCCTCGCAATGACGACGGGTGTGCTCTCGGCGGTCTTCTTCCTTGATCAGCCATGGTGGGTCGGCATTCTGCTCGGCGTCGTGGTTCTGCTCACCGCAACTGGCGGTGACCTCACCGAATCACTCATTAAGCGTGATCTCGGTGTGAAAGACATGAGCACTTGGTTCCCTGGCCACGGCGGGTTCCTTGATCGCCTTGATTCACTGTTGCCCTCGGCGGTGGCAGTCTATGGCGTCGCCCTCGTAGTTGGAGTTATCTCGTGAGTGATGGTTCGGTGGGCACCGCTGGCCAGCCAGGCAATGTTTTCCCGAAGGCGGCGGATCGTCAGCTGGGCTACAAGCATGCCAATGTTGAAACGTTCGTCGAGCGCGCGCGCGAAACCTACGTTGGTACTGCCGATGCAACATCGGCGGTGACCGCGGCAGAGGTTCGCGAGGCTTCATTCCCGCTCGTGAAGGGCGGCTACTCAGTCCGCCACGTCGACGCGGCACTCGATCGTCTTGAAGATGTCTTCTACGAGCGCGAGCGACGCGCAGAGATGCGCGAGAACGGCGAGAAGGAATGGTGGGACGAGACCCGCGCACTTCTCTCGGATGTTCGCGGGCGTATCGGTCGACCGGCTGGCAAGCGATTGCGTCGGCGGGGAGTCTTTGCTACTGGCTACCGTCGGTCGCAAGTTGACGCTTTCCTCGACAGCGTTGGGGATATGTTCTCGCGTCGCGAGATCTCGATGACTCCTGCAGAAGTGCGGGAGACCGTATTCCACAGTGAGTGGCGAGGCTACGATGAAGACCAGGTTGACGCGCTCCTCGATGCGATCGTCGAGCTGATTCTGGCTACTCGCTGATCACCGGCTGTGAGCGTCTTGGCGCATCACTGTTGGTGAGATACAATCGTTACATTGTGACTGCATCTACAACTCGAACTTCTCTCTGGCGCCGCGTACGCGGCCCCATCGCAGGCGTGACCGCTGCCGGTTTCCTCGGCATGGCGATCCTCGCTCCGATGACCACGCCCAGCGCATCCGCTGACGAAGAGTTTGCTGCGCAGTACCCACAGCTCTTCCAGGAATTCGTTGCGAACGAAAACCCGAATGATGACTTTGTGCTTCCCGCTATTGAAGGTGAAGAAGTCCCAAAGCCGAAGCCGGTCGTCAAGGTAGCCGAGACTGCTGAAGACTCTGAAGAGTCAGCAAGTACGGAGTCGCTTCGCTATACCGGCGGTGGCGCTCCCTCTGAATGGATGGCAGCTGCCGGAATCGCTCAGAGTGACTGGGGCTTCGTTGACTACATTGCCTCGCGCGAGTCTGGCTGGAACCCGAACGCGACAAACGCTGACTCTGGTGCGTGTGGACTCATTCAGGCTTACCCATGCAGCAAGGTCCCTGGAAACGGCTATAACCCTGTAGACAACCTGCAGTGGGCAAACGGTTACGCAGTTGGTCGATACGGCAGCTGGGCTGCTGCGTACGACTTCTGGACCTCGAACCACTGGTGGTGATCGCGGGTGGGGCGTAGCCGCGGACCAAGCAAGTATCAGCGCGCGGCCGCCGCACCGCAGCGTGACGTTTCCCGTATGGCCAACGGCGGCGCGCGTCGAGAGATGCGCCGCGGTCGTGAATGGTTCGTTCGAGACATCTCAGTGCAACGAGCCGAGAAGACCTACCGCTGTCCGGAGTGCGGCAGCGACGTCCCGCCAGGCCAAGCTCACGTGGTTGCTTGGAGCGCGGAGAACTTCTTTGGTGACTCTGCCGCGGTAGCTGATCGCCGCCACTACCACTCGCATTGCTGGCGACTCATGTAAGTGGGCGACAGTTGTCTGAGTGCCACCTGAGCCGACATGCATGAAAGAGGCCCCATCTTCCGCAACTGCGGGAGATGGGGCCTCTTTGCGGTGAAGCTGGAAGCCCGCGCTAGAACAGTGTCGGGGGAGCGGCAGGCGCCTCTACCTCGACTGAGACCGGAGCTGGCGAGCCAGAGGCAAGCCCAGGGCCTTGATCGGGCGCTACGCCTGCCTGGAAGGCCTTTGCCGCGGCATTGGCCCGCGCGTCAGCAGCCTCGTTCATCGGGTCACCCGCGTGCCCCTTCACCCACTCGAACTTGTAGGTGCGTCCGACGAGTGCAGCGTCGATCTGTTCCAGCAACTCGCGGTTGAGTACCGGTTTCCCGTCTGCCTTGCGCCAGCCTTTTCGCTTCCAGCCTGGCATCCACTGCGTTACCGAGTTGATTACGTACTGGCTGTCGCAGCGAATGAGAATGGGTTCAGCTGCACGGTCAGCGGTGGCGTTCAAGAGATCGAGGACGGCCATGAGTTCGCCCTGATTGTTGGTGGCGCGTGGCCAGCCACCAGCACGCCACTGGTTGTCATCGATGTACCAAGCCCAGCCAGCGGGGCCAGGATTGCCGAGCGCCGAACCATCGGCTGCCGCGGTAATGCTCATTCGGGTTACTCTGCCTGATCTGCTTCGGGGATGACTGCGGTCTCGCCGGTTGCGTTGGATGCGTCCTCAGGAACGACCTCGACATCAACATGGCGTTCCGCTGCCGTGTTCATCTTCTGGGCATTGGTGAGGACCTCGCCAAGGCTTTCAAAGTAGCGCGCAACCGCGCCGCGTTCGACCTTGAGCTGGTTCATGCGATCCTCTGCCGCTGCGAGTACCTTGGTCGCTCGATCCTCTGCTGCGACCCACGTGACCTGCGCACGCTGCTCGGCTTCGACCATGATCTCTGCGGCACGCTGCTCAGCGGCTGCCCGGATCTTCATCGCATCCTGCTCGGCGTCAGCCGTGAGTTCCTGGTGTTCTGCGCGTGCAGCCGCAAGCTGTTCGCGGAGTGCGAGCAGTTCTGCGGTCGCTGCGTCGAGTTCGGCCTTCGCAGCAGCTGCCGCCTCGCGCTGACGCTCTGCCAGATCGGTTTCGAGCTGCGAACGCTGATCCGCCACGGTCTGTGCGGTCTCGGTGCGCTCGGCAGCAAGCTTTTCGCGTGCCTCACGAACCTCGGTCTCAGTGGTGTCGCGCAGGGTCGCGAGCTCAGTTTCCTCGCTCGTGCGGAAGTCAGCGAGTTCCTTGACCGTGTTGGCGCGCAGGAGGTCGGTTTCCTCGGTTGCCGTCGCGCGGATCGCAGCTGCTTCGCGCGCAATTGCGGCTGCAGCTTCGTCACGCTCGCGCTGCAGGTCTTCATTATGCTGTGCGCGGAGCTTGGTGAGCTCACGGTCGTGTTCGCCGCGCTCTCGCTCGATGTCGGCATTGAGCGAAGCGCGATCACGCTCAATACGAAGCTCAAGCTGTTCACGGTCTAGACCCAGCTGGGTCGCGGATTCTTCACGCGCCAAACGAAGCTGCGCCTCGGCAGCGGCAGTCTCGTCAGCAAGGCGCTGGGTGTGTGCCGCGAGCTCCGCAGCGAGCGACTCGTTGTGTACGGTCACTTCGTCGGCAAGACGGGCGGTGTGCTCTGCGACCTCATCGGCAAGCAGTACACGCTGAGCCTCAGCTGCGTTCTCACGTGCTTCTGCCGCTGCGAGGCGTGCTGCCTCAAGCTCGTCAGCGAGGTCGGTGCGCTCAGCCTCAACACGCGCCCGGTGCTGTTCCCACTCAGCGATCAGGCGATCCTGGTGCGAACCAAGCTCACGCGAAATACGCTCGCCGTGCGCTTGCCGTTCAGCGGCCATGCGATCTGCGTGCTCGGTGCTCTCGGTTTCGATCCGCTCCTCATGTGCGGCGCGTTCGGTCGCAAGGCGCTCATCATGAGTGAGCGACTCCGCGGCGATACGTTCGTCATGCGCAAGTGATTCCGCAGCAATGCGTTCGTCGTGAGCGAGAGACTCAGCGGCGATCCGCTCGCTGTGTGCGGAGCTTTCAGCCGCAATGCGCGCTTCATGAGCGTCGATCTCGGAAGCGAGTGCCGCATCGTGGGTTGCGCGTTCGGTTGCGAGGCGCGACTCGTGTGCAGTTCGCTCAGCCTGTACCGACTCTTCGTGCGCAGTGCGCTCATCAAGGATCGAGGTCTCATGCGCGGTGCGCTCAGCGGTGAGCTGTGCGGTCTGTTTCTCGCGCTCGGTGAGGAGCTGTGCGTCGTGATCTTCGCGCTCGCGGGTCAACGTTGCGTCGTGTGCTGCGCGCTCGCGCTCGCGAAGTTCGGTTGCGTGCGTGTTTAGACGTTCGCGCTCCCGCGCAGCCTGATCTGCAAGGGTGCGGATCTGGGCAGCCTGCTGTTCCTGCTCGCGCGCGGCAGTCGCTGCGTGCTCCGCGAGCTCCTGGGCGAGACGCGCTGCGTGCTGTTCGAGTTCTGCTGTGATCCGCGCATCGTGTTCTGTGCGCTCAGCAGCAATCGCTTCGTCGTGCTCGGCGCGCTCCTGCGCGATGCGGCCGCGGAGCGTCGACATCTCGTTCTCGAGGTCACGGCGCTGGGCATCTGTCGACGCGGTCAGCTGTCGCTCAAGCTCCGTGTACTTCTCTTCGAGTTCAGCTTCTTCACGCTGGCGGCGTGCCTCAAACTCTGCGCGATTGACTTCTGCTTCGTGAGTGAGGCGTGCCCGTTCAGCTTCGACCTCTCGACGGGTCTCTTCGCGTTCTGTCTCAAACGCCGCAGCCGACGCCGCCGTCGAATTCGTCAGCTCGGTAGCTGCGGTCTGAGCCTCACCGAGGACGCGCTCTGCTTCGCTCTTCGCCGTCGCGAGTTCTGCACGAGACTCGCGATCTGCCGTCTCGCGTAGCGAAAGGGACTCGCGTTCGGCGGTGGTGCGGATGCGCGTTGCCGTGTCGTTCGTTTCGGCGAGGATGCGCTCGCGCTCTTCGTTGGTCTCTGAGGTGATCTGAATGACATCGCGGCGCGCGGCGCCAATGATGACCTCTGCCTGCTCATTTGCGGAGGCCAGGAGTTCGTCTGCCTGCGTTCGAGCCTGCGCGAGAAGGCGGTTGCTTTCTTCTTCGCTTGACTTGCGCAGCTTGTCTGCATCGAGGTCTGCCTGAGCCATGAGCGCCTGTGCGTGCTGCTCGGCCTGCTGCAGACTCTTCTCGACACGCAGTCCGAGACCGGAGTAGCCTGAGGCACCGAGTTCGGCGACCTGCTCCTGGAGTTCTGCGATCAGGGCACGCTGCCCCTCGCCGGCTTGCACCTCGGTCTGGTGTGCGTTCTGCAGCGCGGTCAGGTGCGACTGCAAAGTCGCCATGCGCGTGCTCAGATCATTGAGATGCGCGTCTACCTCTTCCCGCTGGTAGCCGCGGAATGAGACTGAGAACTGCTGTGCTGCGTCGGACACATGGCCTCCGGATTCGTTGGGTGCTCAGGCTCGACAAACATATCTATCGCGCCTGTGTAACTGACCAATGATAACCCGATTGCGGTGCGGCAATGGGGCAAGAGTGCGGCTGGGAGTCAACACAGTTCTCACTGATTCATCTGCGCTCCACAGCTGCGTTCCGGTACCGTAGTAAGGAACTGTAGGTTTCGGCGACCGTCGAAGCTTTCCCGTCAACTTCCTGTCGGCGGGATAAGTCAACAAAGTACGGCGGCTCTCGGGCCACCATTGGAGGACTTCCCGGTGCGATATTTCCTTGCGATCGCGACGCTGGTATTAGCGGGCGTGCTGTTAGTGCTTGGCGTGGGCCAGCGCACCTTCCTAGCCGGGCCTGCTGAGCTCCGGTACCCGATCGCGGAGGAGAGCGACGCTCCGTACTTCGTCGTTGACGCAGATGACATGCAGGACGTTCCTGGCCAGGGCAACGTGGTGCTCACGTCGCCAGATTCCTTCGTTGCGATCGCAAAGACCCGTGACATTGCAGGTTGGATCGCTCCCTTCGAGAGTGATGGCGCGACCTATGATCCCGCGACGAAGACTTTCGTCGTGAAGCCGGGTTCCGGTGCAGTCGCCGATGACACGGGCGCGGATCAGGCAAACGCTGACGCGGCTCCCGCCGAGGGCGATGCAGCGGCGACCGATGCAGCCGAGACCGATGAGTCCATTGCGGCAATGGATCCAGTCAACCCTCGTGGGAGCGATCTGTGGCTCCAGTCTATTGAGGGTCCCGTCGAAGGTGAACAGCAGACCCGACTCCCCATCTCGCTGCAGGCAGATGAATCACTGCTCTTCGCAACCGATGGCGAGGCTCCAGCACCCGAAGACGCCGCACTCGTCTGGGTGCAGGACCGCAACACCCCATGGGCCGGCCCACTTCTCACTGCGGGTGGCGTACTCGCCCTCGTAGGCCTCGTACTTTACTTGCTCGCATTTGACCATGACCGACGTGGCCTTGGCCCGCGTCGAGGTCGCCGTGGCGCTTTCCAGGGCATCCGCAATATGTTCCGAAGTAAGAAGGTCACTCCGATACTTCCTGAGGCTCCCAAGTCTGAAACGCCCGCTGCTGCAGCACCTGCTGCGGTGGAGGGATCCGCCCCTGAGGATGAAGCAGTCGCGCCGTCGTCAGAGGTCCCTGAGGCGACTGAGCCTGATGCTGCGGTGGACGTGGCTGGACCAGCTGAGCCCACACCAACGTCCAATACCGGCAATTCCGACGGAGGCACCAAGAAGATGTCGCGATTCGCGCTGCCCGTCGTTGGTATGGCTGCTGTCCTCGGCCTGAGCGGCTGCTCACCGACGTACTGGCCAAACTTCGATACAGAAGAACCCGCGGTAATTGAAGAAGTTGCCGAGGGCTCTGGCGCGGCACCCGTGCCCGTAACCGACGGTCAGATCGCTGCGATTCTGGACAACGTGGCCGAGGTCACCAAGAAAGCAGACGCTGACCTCGATGCAGAATTGCTCGCACAGCGTTTCACTGGCGATGCGCTCACGCAGCGTACGGCGAACTATACGATCCGGAAGTCGGTGAGCGATTACGCATCGATCCCCGATGTCATCACCTCTGAGTCGCGCGATTACCAGCTTGTGCAGAGCACCGAGGGCTGGCCTCGCACGCTCTTCCTGACCGTTGCTTCGAAGGCACCAGAGGCCGCCGAGGGCGAGGCACAGGCTGAAGCACCCTCGGTTGCAATGCTCCTCACACAGGAATCCCCGCACACCAACTACCTCGTGACTCGTGTGTTCTCGCTGCGCGGCGGTATTACGATGCCGCAGGCAGCGCCAGCTGAGGTGGGTACAGCGCTCCTCGCGAACGATATCTCGACGATTGCTGCGACGCCCGATTCCGTTGGCGAGATGTACGCAAAGTTCCTCGCCACTGGCAAGGACGCGGAGGGTGCAGAACTCTTCGATCTTGAAGACAACCTCCTCCTTGAGAAGTACGGCGCTGCGTGGGTAGCGCAGTCAAAGGAGAAGGCAGACACCGACAAGACTCCGATGAAGTTCTCGGTCACCGCAGCGCAGGGCGATCAGCCCGTCGTTGCGCTCTCAACCGGGCTCGGCGGCGCGCTCGTGGCGACGACCGTACTGGAAGACCAGATCGTTGAATCAGATGGCTTCGCTCCGAAGGCGGCGAACGAGGTCACCGCAATTTCGGGTCTCGAAGGACAGAAGAAGAAGCTTGTGCGCGAGGTTGCACACCAGCTCCTGTTCTACGTCCCGACCAAGGATTCCGGCGAGAAGATTCAGCTCCTCGGCGTAACAAGTGAGCTCGTTGGAGCAAAGGAGTAAGTGAACAGAATGAGTCAGCGTAACCCCATGCCGAGCATTCCCGGTGGCGGCGTCGATCTGAGCCACCTGGCAAATCGTCCGCAGGGTGGCCAGGCTCCCGGCGCACAGGCGTCAGGCGCTGGAGCAGGTGCGCGTGCCGGTGGGCATCAGTCGGCCTCAGCAGTTGACGTCCCGTCGCTCGTTATGGACATCAGTGATTCGACCTTCGAGCAGGCAGCACAGCTGTCCGGCATCGTCCCGGTCGTCATTTCGCTGTGGTCTGAGAACAGCGAGCCAGCGAAAGAGCTGAACCCCGTACTTGAGAAGGTCACCCGTGACCTTGGCGGTCTCATCATGCTCGCGAAGGTTGACGTTGATGCAAACCCGCAGCTGACGCAGGCGTTCGGCCCGCAGGCGATTCCGACGGTCGTTGCGCTCGTCGGTGGCCGTCCCGTGCCGTTGTTCCAGGGTCCGCTCGCCGAGGCGCAGATCCGCGACTTCATGGCACAGCTCCTGCAGCTCGCAGAGCAGCAGGGCGTGACCGGCCGCGTCGCGGCTCCCGACGCAACCGGCGACGGCACTCCGGTGCCGCCGCCCGCAGCACGTGTTCCTGAGGCGCACATTCCTGCAATGGAGGCAGCCGAGCGTGGCGACTACGCTGGGGCGATCGCTGAGTGGCAGGCAGTACTGCAGAAGGCTCCCGCCGACCAGGCTGCAAAGGAGGCGCTCGCGCAGATGAAACTGCTGCTGCGTCTGCAGGGCCAGACCGTCGATGGCGTACGTACGGCCGCTGCCGATCAGCCTGACGATCTCAACGCGCAGATGCTCGTTGCCGATCTCGATCTTTCGGGCGGCCACATCGAGGACGCGTTCCTTCGCCTGCTCGAGCTCTTCGAGAAGAGTGACGATACGAACCGTGCGATTGTTCGTACCCGTCTCCTCGAGCTGTTCGAAGTTGTTGGTCAGGCTGACCCGCGCGTCAACGCGGCTCGTGGCCGCCTTGCATCGCTAATGTTCTAACCTCGATGCTCGATCTGAACGACACGGCGTCCAGCGCCACCGAGGGCGCTTCGGCGTACCTCGATCACGCAAGCACCTCACCGATGCCGGATGAGGTGCTTGCGGCGTACGCCCGCGCGCTCCAAACCGTCGGTAACCCGGCTTCGACCCACAGTCACGGCCAGCGTGCGAGCGAGGCGCTCGAAAGCGCCCGCGAGCGTATTGCGGCCGCGCTCGGTTGCGGCTCGGCAGAGCTCGTGTTTACCGGTGGCGGTACCGAATCAATCAACCTTGCGCTCAAGGGTGGTTTCTGGGCACGCCAGGGCCGATCCGCCCGCCCGGTGATTCTGGTGGCCGATGGCGAGCATCATGCGTCCATCGAGGCGGCCGAGTGGCTGCGCGATGAGCAGGACGCGATCGTGCGCTGGCTGCCGATTGATGCTGAGGGTCGCCTCGCGCCTGAGACGCTCGCTGCCGCAATTGCGGAGGAGAATGCAGGGGGAGCGGATCGTGTCGCACTCATCTCGTTCCTTTGGGCAAACAATGAGGTCGGCACCGTTCAGCCGGTGAAGGAGCTGTGCGCGATTGCAGCGGCCGCTGGTATTCCGGTGCACGTTGACGCTGTGGCAGCCCTCGGTCAGATCCCGGTTTCGCTGCGTGATTCCGGTGCAAACCTCATCAGTGTCTCAGCGCACAAGATCGGCGGCCCCATGGGCGTCGGTGCACTCGTGGTCGATCGTCGTTTGACGGTGAGCCCGCTGTTCCACGGCGGATCCCAGCAGCGCGGCCGCTCCGGCACCCAGGACGTTGCCGGTGCAATCGCGTTTGCCCGCGCCATTGAGCTCTCGCTCGAAGCAGACGGCACCCCGCGCGCCGATCGCATCGCTCGGCTCACGAGCCGCCGCGATCAGCTCATTGCTGGCGTGCGTGCGATCGATCCGACGGCGGTGCTTCGGGGCGCGGATCCGGCAACCGCCAACCGCCTCGCCGGCAGCGCGCACTTCACGTTCCCTGGGTGCCAGGGAGACTCGCTCGTCTTCTTGCTTGACTCGGCGGGCGTCTCTGTCTCCGTCGGATCTGCGTGCCGCGCCGGTGTCGCCGAAGTCTCTCATGTGTTGCTCGCAATGGGCCTGCCAGAGGACGTCGCGGCCGGTGCACTTCGCCTCACGCTGAGCCCTGACACGGCAGTCGCCGAGATTGACGCGTTCCTCGCGGCACTTCCGATCGCGATCAAACGCGCCCGGGTCGCCGGATTTGTCTAAACCTGGGTAACGTTTCCCGGCGAGGTCGCGTAAACTCTTTCGAATGAAGATTTTGGCTGCGATGAGCGGCGGCGTTGACTCAGCGGTTGCTGCAGCTCGCGCTGTCGAGGCCGGGCACGAGGTTGTCGGTGTCCACCTGGCGCTGAGCCGTATGCCGGGCACGCTGCGTACCGGTTCGCGCGGTTGCTGCACGATCGAAGATGCGATGGACGCCCGTCGCGTTGCGAACCTGCTCGACATCCCCTTCTACGTGTGGGACTTCAGCGAGCGGTTCAAGGCCGATGTGGTCGACGACTTCATCGCAGAGTACGCCGCGGGCCGCACCCCGAACCCGTGCATGCGCTGCAACGAGAAGATCAAGTTTGCAGCACTGCTCGATAAGGCAATCGCACTCGGTTTCGACGCCGTTGCCACTGGCCACTACGCCACCCTCGTCGATGGCGAGAACGGTCGCGAACTCCACCGCGCGAGCGCGTGGGCGAAGGACCAGTCGTATGTGCTCGGCGTCCTCACCGAGAACCAGCTCAACCACTGCTACTTCCCGCTCGGAGATACGCCCTCGAAGGCGATGATCCGTGAAGAGGCGGCGGATCGTGGCATCCAGATCGCGCAGAAGCCCGATAGCCACGACATCTGCTTTATTCCCGACGGTGATACGCGTGGGTGGCTTTCGGATCATGTGTCGCGTGAACCAGGTGAGATCCTCGATGAGGCTGGCGAGGTCATTGGTAAGCACGATGGCGCGCACGGCTACACCGTTGGTCAGCGTCGTGGGCTCCAGCTCGGGCGCCCGGCCGATGACGGAAAGCCCCGATACGTGTTGTCGATCCGCCCAATATCCAACCAGGTAGTTGTCGGTTCGAAGGATCGTCTTGCCATTGAGCGGATCACCGGTGGTCGCTACAGCTTTGCAGGCGAGCCCGGCTTCGACCTCTCGGAGCGCTTTGCGTGCGAGGTGCAGATTCGTGCCCACGCTGATCCCGTACCGGCGTTTGCGCGCTTGGAACCGATCCGCGACGAAGATCGGACCGAGCAGCATCGTGCTGAGGCCACCCACGAGCTCGTGGTTGATATCAACCTGCAGCTTGCAGAGCCGCTGTTGGGTGTCGCCCCAGGCCAGACGGCAGTAATTTACGTCGGTTCTCGTGTGCTTGGCCAGTTCACGATTGACCGTGCGCTCGCAGAAGCCCCAGTCGCCGCGTAAGTAACAGGCCAGCCTGCCGCGGTGACACGCGGCAGAATCGCGTGCCACGAGTGCCGATGTCGGTGGCTGAACTTACACTGGAACGGTGACTACAAACACCGACTCCGCAGCAGCACTCCCGCGTGACTTTGATGAGGCGCGCGCAGAGGCCAGCCGTTTGACCGAAGAGATCGAACGGTTCCGTCTGGCGTACCACTCAGACGGTGTGAGTCTGGTGTCTGACGCTGAGTACGACGAGCGGTTCCGCCGGCTCGAAGCTCTCGAACAGGCATTCCCCGAGCTTGGTGGCCAGGACAGCCCGACCCGCGAGGTGGGGGCTGCAGTGGCGTCAGTTGGTTTCCCAGAGCATACGCACGCTGAGCGCATGTTGAGCCTCGACAATGTGTTCTCGCTCGACGAATTCCGCGAGTGGGCTGCGAAGACCCGCGCGGCAGCTGGTCGCAATGTGCGATGGCTGAGCGAGCTCAAGATTGACGGTCTCGCGATTAGCCTCGCGTACCGCAACGGTGTCCTTGAAACTGCGACGACTCGTGGTGACGGGCGAACCGGCGAAGACATTACCGAGAATGTTGACCTGATTCCGGTCATCCCGCGTCAGCTCGCGGGGGCGAACCTGCCTGCGTTCTTCGAAGCACGGGGCGAGGTGTTCCTCAGCGGTGAGGCATTTGCCGAATTGAACGAGCGCCAGCATCGATTGCAGGAAGACTTCGCAGCGACGCAGCGCGCAAAAGGCATTGCTGACGCAGACATCAAGGTGCGCTACCCAGAATTTGCGAACCCTCGAAACACGGCTGCGGGCTCGCTCCGTCAGCGCGCAGACAACAAGAGTGCCGACGAGCTCGTACTGATGCGCGAGCGCCTCGGCAAGTTGTCGTTGTACGTTCATGGCATTGGTGCGTGGGAGCACCCAGGGTTCGTGAACCAGTCAGATGCCTACGCGCTCCTCGCGAGTTGGGGGTTGCCCGTCTCGCCGCACTCCCGCGTATTTGATACTGCCGAAGAAGTTGTCGACTTTATCCGTGAGAGCGGTGAGAACCGTCACGGCTTTGAGCACGAGATCGATGGCATTGTCGTCAAGGTCGATGAGCTCGAGCTCCACGCAGAGCTCGGGGAGACCAGCCGCGCACCGCGGTGGGCAATCGCATACAAGTATCCGCCTGAAGAAGTGCACACCAAGCTGATCGATATTCGTATCGGTGTCGGCCGTACGGGACGTGCAACGCCATACGCGGTCATGGAGCCGGTTCGTGTGGCAGGGTCAACTGTGAGCCAGGCGACCCTGCACAATCAGCAGGTCGTGAAGGCCAAGGGCGTGCTGCTCGGTGACACCGTCGTGCTCCGCAAAGCAGGCGATGTGATTCCTGAGGTGCTCGGTGCGGTTCTTGAACTGCGTGATGGCACCCAGGTCGAGTGGCAGATGCCGAAGAATTGTCCTGAGTGTGGCGCTGAGCTGCGCGCGATGAAGGAGGGCGACATCGATCTGCGTTGCCCGAATGCGCGTGCGTGCCCCGCGCAGGTACGTGGCCGTGTCGAGCACATTGGTACCCGCGGTGCGCTTGACGTCGAGGTGCTCGGTGCGATTACCGCAGCCGCGCTCACGCAGCCTGAGGTTCCTGCGACCCCACCCCTCGAGACTGAGGCGGGCCTGTTCGATCTGACCCTCGATCAGCTGGTCCCCATTGAGGTCATTGTGCGTGATCTCGAGACGGGCGAGGTGACGATCGACGAAGAAACCGGTGAGCCCAAGCGTCGGAAGCCATTCCAAAAGCTCAGTGCGGCAACCTACCCGCCAGGCTGGGAGAACGCGACCCCCGCTGAGCGCCGCAAGGCAGGCATCAAAAAGGATTACCGCGTTGCGGTGAAATCGAAAGACGCTGACAAGCTGCTCGAAGAACTCGAGAAGGCAAAGACCAAGCCGCTCTGGCGTCTTTTGGTCTCATTGAACATCCGTCACGTCGGTCCCGTTGCGGCTCGAGCTCTCGCAGACTGGTTTGGCTCGCTTGACGCGATACGTGCGGCAACGCTTGAAGAGCTCTCGGCGGTTGAAGGCGTCGGTAGCATCATCGCGGAGTCGCTGCAGGCCTGGTTCGAGGTCGACTGGCATCGTGAAATTGTCGAACGTTGGACGGCAGCAGGCGTGCAGTGGTCGACGCCGGGTCATCCTGGTCCCGGTGGTGCAGTTGTCGAAGGCGGTGTCCTTGAGGGCCTGACCGTTGTGGCGACTGGTGCGCTCGACGGCTTTACCCGTGACGGCGCGAAAGAAGCAATCATCCAGGCCGGCGGGAAGGCCGCGTCATCGGTCTCAAAGAAAACGGACTACGTCGCAGCTGGCCCGGGTGCCGGTTCGAAGCTCGGCAAGGCTGAAGAACTCGGTATTCCGGTGCTCGATGCCGAACAGTTCGCAATTCTCGTGACCGAAGGGCCAGCCGGTCTCAACCTGTAAGCGTTGGTTCCAGGCGGGCGGGCTGCTCAGCGTAAGCGTTGTCCCCAGGTTCAGATCTTGGCGCGTGCGGCGATCTTGTTCGCAAACTCAGTTATTTTTCCAACGGGGGAGTGAACCGTGGTTTGCTTACTGACCGGCAGCATTCTTCCGTCTGTTGCTCAGTGAAAGAAAGTGAGCTGATGAACACCTACCAACCCGCGTCCGATGTCGTGCGCACGCCATGGGCCGAACAGGACCCCCTGCTAACGGAGTATTACGACACCGAGTGGGGCATGCCCGTGCGGGACGAACGCGGGTTGTTCGAGCGCATCTCGCTCGAAGGGTTCCAATCGGGGCTCTCGTGGCTGACGGTTCTCCGAAAGCGTGAGGTTATCCGAGCGGCGTTCCACCACTTTGAGATCGAACGCGTCGCTCAAATGAATGACGAAGATATCGAACGCATCCTTGAGATGCCAGGCATGATCCGGAATCGGCTGAAGGTGAAGTCGGTCATTCACAACGCGCAGTTGGTCATGAAGATGTGGCACGACGGTGAAACCCTGAATGAGCTTGTGTGGAATGCGATGCCTGAGGTCTCGCCCGCGCCCGAGACCGAGAACGAGATCCCGGCTTCCTCACCAGAGTCAGTGGTGCTCGCAAAGGCGCTGAAAAAGCGTGGCTTCCGATATGTCGGTCCTGTTACGGTCTATGCACTCATGACCGCAATCGGGGTCGTTGACGGCCACATCGTGAGTTCGCATCGCCGCGGTTGCTCAGGGCTGTGGAATATTGATGGGACTCGCACGCGCGTATAGCGTCGGGCCGCGGCAAGCGATCCGCGGCCCGAAATCGCCGCTACTCTGCGTTCGGCATCGTGAATTCGCCGAGAACCTCGCGCAGCCACGCGAGCGCCGGGTCGCTGTCAGTTTCAGATCGCCACACCATTGACACCGTGAACGCGGGTACCGGTACTGGCACGGGGGAGCAACGCAACCCCTCCGCAGCCGCGAAGGCGCGCGCCGCGTAGTCGGGCAGGGTTGCGATCGCGGGTGAACTTTTCAGTACTGCACCGAGACCTGCAAAGTGCGTAATCGACAGTGGCATGTGACGCAGCGAGGTTGCTGACTCGAGAAGATCATCGATGAAGCCACGCTGCGCGTCGAACGAGACTCGAATGTGAGGTACCTCGGCGAACTCCTTACGGGTGATCGGACCCTTGCGGAGACGCCACGTCGGCGCGTATAGGCAGAGCCAGCTGCCAGCAAACATCGGCTGCACGCGGTGGGCAGCGGATCGATCCAATGGTGTCACGCAAATAGCGACGTCGTTGCCGCCGGTAGCGAGTGCCTCTTCATAGAGACGCGAGTTGGTCTGGTGGACAGCGAAGCGGACTCGCCAGCCCTCGTCAAGCGTGCGGCGCAGCAACCATGGCGCAACGACGGCCTCAATGTCATCTGACATCGCCAGGTGGAATGTGCGCGTCGATGTGCTCGGATCGAACGTGGACTTTGGGTGGAACACCTGGGACAAGCCACCGAGCGCAGAAGAAATCGCGCCTGCAATCTCGATCGCGTGCGGCGTCGGCGTCATTTCACCGCGGCCGCGTTCGAACAGCGGATCACCAAGTGCGGCACGCAAGCGCGCCAGAGCGGCACTCACCGCGCTCTGAGTGAGGTGCAGTTTTTCTGCCGCACGAGTGACGTTCCGCTCCTGCATGAGGGTGTGGAAGACCACGAGCAGGTTGAGATCGACGCCCTTGAGATCAATCACGTTCATACTCCTATCGTAGAGATGATTCAGAGTGATGGCGATCCGCGCACCGCTTGTGAATAATCACCGCTGAATGTCTGCCCCGTCGGATAGGATGGTGTGGTTTGAAACCCGTCCACGCCTGAATGATGGAGCAGCATGTCTGACACCCATGCGGCGAACAACGAGATCACGACCGAGACGGTCGAACATCTTGCTGGTCTCGCCCGGATCGCCCTGACCCCCGAAGAGGTCGCAAGCCTCACGACTGAGCTGGGCTCGATCCTCACGAATATTGCGAAGGTGAGCGAGGTTGCGACTGCGGACGTGACCGCGACGAGCCACCCGATCGCGCTCACGAACGTGACGCGCAAGGACGAAATCGCAGATGTCCTGTCGCGTGAAGACGCGCTGAAGAACGCTCCCGATCAGGCAGACGGCATGTTCCGTGTGACCTCGATCCTCGGTGAAGAGCAGTAGGAGGGGCACCAATGACTGAATTGATTCGACTGACAGCCGCAGAGCTGGGCGCAAAGCTCGCTGCGGGTGAAGTATCGGCAGTTGAGGCTGCGCAGGCGCACCTTGACCGCATCGCAGAGGTTGACGGATCGCTCAACGCGTTCCTCGCAACCGACGCAGAGGCATCGCTTGCTGCTGCGCGCTCGATCGATGAGCGCCGCGCGGCTGGCGAAGCGCTCGGCGAGCTCGCGGGTGTTCCCGTTGCCATCAAGGACATCCTCGTTACGACGGACATGCCCACCACCGCTGGTTCGAAGATCCTCGAGGGATACCAGTCGCCGTTCGACGCAACCTCGGTTGCGCAGGCACGCGCGGCGGGTCTCGTGAACATCGGCAAGACCAACATGGATGAGTTCGCAATGGGCTCGTCGAACGAGACCTCGGCGTACGGCGCAGTCCATAACCCCTGGAACCTCGACCGTATCCCCGGCGGCTCCGGCGGCGGTTCGGCAGCGGCTGTTGCTGCGTTCGAGGCCCCCCTTGCATTCGGCTCGGATACCGGCGGATCGATCCGCCAGCCCGCAGCCTTCACCGGCTCGGTTGGTTTCAAGGGCACCTATGGCAGCGTCAGCCGCTATGGCGCGATCGCCATGGCATCGTCGCTCGACCAGATCGGCAGCTGCGCGCGTACCGTCCTCGATACCGCCCTGCTCCAGGACGTCATCAGTGGCCACGACGCACACGACTCGACCTCGCTCAATCACGAGTGGCCGTCGTTCGCTGCTGCAGCTCGTGAGGGCGCAGCGGGCGCACCCCTGAAGGGTCTCCGCGTTGGTCTCGTCAAGCAGCTCATGCTCGATGGTGCGCAGGCGGGCGCAAAGGCTCGTTTTGAAGAGGCAGTCGCGATGCTCACCGCACAGGGTGCAGAGATCATCGAGATCGACACCCCGCACTTCGAGTACGCAGTGGCTGCGTACTACCTCCTGCACCCCGCAGAGGCGTCGAGTAACCTCGCGAAGTTCGACTCGGTTCGCTACGGTCTCCGCACCGGTCAGGGCACCGTTGAAGACGTCATGAGCGCGACCCGTGCGGCTGGCTTCGGCGCAGAGGTGAAGCGACGCATCATCCTCGGTACCTACGCTCTCTCTGCTGGCTACTACGACGCATACTACGGCAACGCACAGAAGGTACGTACGCTCATCCAGCGCGACTTCGCGCAGGCATTTGAGCAGGTCGACGTCATCGCTTCGCTCACCGCACCCACCACCGCGTGGGAGCTCGGGAAGAAGCAGGACGACCCGATGGCTGCGTACCTCAATGACGCAACCACGATTCCCGCGAACATGGCCGGCATCCCCGGTCTCTCGCTCCCGATCGGTACCGCAGCAGAAGACGGCATGCCCGTTGGCCTGCAGCTCATGGCGCCCGCGTATGAAGACGCGCGCCTGTTCCGCACCGGTGCAGCAATCGAAGCGCTTGTCACTGAGCGCGACGGCACCCCGTTCTGGGCTTCGGCTCCCGCACTCGGAAAGGCGACCGCGTAATGGCAAAGACCAAGCTTATGGATTTCGACAAGGCTCTCGAGCTGTACGAACCGGTCATCGGCCTCGAGGTTCACGTCGAACTCAACACCAAGACGAAGATGTTCTCGTCGGCACCCAACACCTTCGGTGCTGACCCCAACACGAACATCACCCCCGTCTGCCTCGGTCTCCCGGGCTCGCTGCCCGTCGTGAACGAGCAGGCAGTGCGCTACTCGATCAGCCTTGGCCTCGCACTCGGCTGCGAGATCCAGGAAGTATCGGGCTTCGCGCGCAAGAACTACTTCTACCCTGACCTCGCTAAGAACTACCAGATCTCGCAGGCTGATGACCCCATCGCCTACGACGGTGAGGTAGAGATCGAGCTCGAGTCGGGCCGCATCATCCAGGTCCCTATTGAGCGCGCTCACATGGAGGAGGACGCGGGCAAGCTGAACCACGTTGGTGGCTCGACCGGCCGCATCCAGGGTGCTGAGTACTCGCTCGTTGATTACAACCGCGCCGGCGTTCCCCTCGTGGAGATCGTGACCCGTCCGATCTTCGGCGGCGAAGCAGATACCCCCGAGATCGCAGCGGCATACGTGTCGACCATTCGCGACCTCGTGACCGCTCTCGGCATTTCTGACGCTCGCATGGAGCGCGGCAACATTCGCTGTGACGCGAACGTTTCGCTCCGCCCCCGCGGCAACGAAGATGCCGGCATGTCGGTGCTCGGTACGCGTACGGAAACCAAGAACGTGAACTCGCTCCGCTCAATCGAGCGCGCGGTCCGCTTCGAGATCCAGCGTCAGGCGCGCATCCTCAACGAGGGTGGCACCATTACGCAGGAGACCCGCCACTGGCACGAGGACACCGGCGAAACCTCGCCCGGCCGCCCCAAGAGCGACGCTGACGATTACCGGTACTTCCCCGAGCCCGATCTCGCTCCGCTGACCCCGTCACGCGAACTGGTTGAAGAGCTGCGCGCAGCACTTCCCGAGCACCCGACCCTGCGTCGCCGTCGCCTGCGCGACGAGTGGCAGTTCTCGGCACTCGAGTTCCGTGATGTCATCAACGCCGGCCTGATCGACGCGATTGAATCGACCGTTGCTGCAGGCGTTCCCGCACAGGCCGCACGTAAGTGGTGGACCGGCGAGATCGCACGTATCGCCAAGGAGCGCGAGGCAGAGCCCACCGACCTCATCACCCCGGCGCAGATCGCCTCGGTCGTTGAGCTCGTTGAGGCTGGCACACTGAACGATAAGCTCGCTCGCCAGGTCATCGCTGGCCTGATCGACGGCGAGGGCACCGCAGCTGAGATTGTTGAGGCTCGTGGCCTCGCAATCGTTTCGGATGACGGCGCACTCATCGAAGCAATCGACGCAGCGCTCGCGCAGCAGCCCGATGTCCTCGCGAAGATTCGCGACGGCAAGGTGCAGGCAGCCGGCGCAGTTATCGGCGCAGTCATGAAGGCAATGCGCGGCCAGGCAGACGCTGCCCGCGTGCGCGAGCTCGTGCTCGAGCGCGCAGCTGGCTAAAGCATTCGCTGAGGCTTCGGCCAATGAAGTGGGGCGTCCCGGGTTCTCCGGGGCGCCCCACTTTTGCGTGGGCGGGGCGGGTATGGCGGCACGACGCATCCTTGCCCGCACAATTGCTCTGACCCGAGCGTGGCCGCGCGGCCAACGTGCCGAAACAGGGCGATTCTTGCGAGATGGCCCGTTTCTTGCGCAAGAAAGGGTAGTTTTTGTTGGGAACTATCGTTTTCACGATGTTTGCTCGCGCATGCGCCACTGGGCGCTGGATGTGATTGGCGGATCGCCTCAAGCTGTGCCAGCCCGGTGCCTGAGCCGCGGTCTACCCGATTCATTCGTCGCCAAACGCGTTGCGAACCTTGAGCATTTGCCGCCCAGGGCAGCGTTGCCCACGGAAGCTTCCTCTTGCCTGAGTAGATGGTTATTTCAGTCTTCGGCCGGATTTCGGATTGGTCGCTGATCGCTGTTGATTTACGCGGATCTCAATGGCTGCCTAGGGGAGAAGAAGTGACACGCCCGTGTTTTGGTCTGGGTTTGCGCTGGGGTGGGGATCGGCGTAATGTAATCCCTTGTCGCCGCAACGCAGCCGGGCAGCATCGCTGGCCTGGTTGATTTCGTTTGCGGTTAACCGAAACGTTTGGTTTTGGTTGTTGGACTGCTTTTCGGAGGGCCATTGGTTTGGTTGGTACGGGGAGTGTCTGGTCCTTGAGAACTCAATAGTGTGCACTTGATTGTCAAATGCCAA
>NZ_JACVMU010000011.1 GCF_014529985.1 Leucobacter sp. cx-42 | reverse complement strand
GTTTGGTGGTGGTCCTTTCTGGCCAAGTGCTGCGGAACGTGTTGTTCGTAGTGTTTGGACTGGTCGTACGTTGAGAACTACACAGTGGACGCGAGCATCTGCCACACGCATGTGTTGTGTGTGGTGATACTGATTTAATTTTTGGTCCCATACTCGCTTATAGCTTTGGAGGGCTTCCCAGTCTTTCAGGGTGAATGGGTGTGGGTTTCTGATATTCATGTAATTTCAAGTCTTAAAGAGCAAACGGTGGATGCCTTGGCATCTGGAGCCGAAGAAGGACGTAGTAATCTGCGATAAGCCTCGGGGAGCCGATAAACGGGCTGTGATTCGAGGATTTCCGAATGGGGAAACCCCGCCAGGGCGCTTGTCGTACCTGGTGACTCCCGCCTGAATATATAGGGCGGGTAGAGGGAACGTGGGGAAGTGAAACATCTCAGTACCCACAGGAAGAGAAAACAATAGTGATTCCGGTAGTAGTGGCGAGCGAACCCGGATGAGGCTAAACCGTGTATGTGTGATACCTGGCAGGGGTTGCATGCGCGGGGTTGTGGGACATGCCTGGGAACGCTGCTGAGTTTCCGACGTGAGAGTGAAGCTATAGAAGAACCGCTTGGAAGGGCGGGCCGTAGTGGGTGAGAGCCCCGTATTCGAAATGGTTTTACCGCGTGGTGTGTATCCCAAGTAGCACGGGGCCCGAGAAATCCCGTGTGAATCTGTCAGGACCACCTGATAAGCCTAAATACTCCCAGATGACCGATAGCGGACTAGTACCGTGAGGGAAAGGTGAAAAGTACCCCGGGAGGGGAGTGAAATAGTACCTGAAACCGTTTGCTTACAATCCGTCGGAGCCTCCTTGTTGGGGTGACGGCGTGCCTTTTGAAGAATGAGCCTGCGAGTTAGCGATATGTGGCGAGGTTAACCCGTGAGGGGTAGTCGTAGCGAAAGCGAGTCTGAATAGGGCGATCGTAGTCGCATGTCCTAGACCCGAAGCGAAGTGATCTATCCATGGCCAGGTTGAAGCGCGTGTAAGAGCGCGTGGAGGACCGAACCCACTTAGGTTGAAAACTGAGGGGATGAGCTGTGGATAGGGGTGAAAGGCCAATCAAACTTCGTGATAGCTGGTTCTCTCCGAAATGCATTTAGGTGCAGCGTTGCGTGTTTCTTGCCGGAGGTAGAGCTACTGGATGGCCGATGGGCCCTACAAGGTTACTGACGTCAGCTAAACTCCGAATGCCGGTAAGTGAGAGCGCAGCAGTGAGACTGTGGGGGATAATCTTCATAGTCGAGAGGGAAACAACCCAGACCACCAACTAAGGTCCCAAAGCGTGTGCTAAGTGGAAAAGGATGTGGAGTTGCTGTGACAACCAGGAGGTTGGCTTAGAAGCAGCCACCCTTGAAAGAGTGCGTAATAGCTCACTGGTCAAGTGATTCCGCGCCGACAATTTAACGGGGCTCAAGCACACCACCGAAGTTGTGGCATTCATATTTACAGGTAGGCCTTCGTGGTCCAGCCGTATGGATGGGTAGGAGAGCGTCGTGTGGCGAGTGAAGCGGCGGAGTGATCCAGTCGTGGATGCTACACGAGTGAGAATGCAGGCATGAGTAGCGAAAGACGGGTGAGAAACCCGTCCTCCGGAAGACCAAGGGTTCCAGGGTCAAGCTAATCTTCCCTGGGTAAGTCGGGACCTAAGGCGAGGCCGACAGGCGTAGTCGATGGACAACGGGTTGATATTCCCGTACCGGCTGGTAACCGTCAAAGACCTAACTAGTAGTGCTAAGCAATCCTAAGCTGGGCGGATCCTTCGGGTGATGTTTGGTGGCGGCTGCGAACCCGGACTGGGGTGGTGAGCGTGAGGTGTGACGCAGGAAGGTAGCCTGTGCCGGGCGATGGTTGTCCCGGTGTAAGTGTGTAGCTCGTCGGTTATGAATAGTTTCCGGCTTTGGGTGAGACACGATGCGGACCCGTTTGGGGAAGCAGGTGATCCTATGCTGCCGAGAAAAGCATCGACGTGAGGTTGCTGGTTGCCCGTACCCCAAACCGACACAGGTGGTCAGGTAGAGAATACTCAGGAGATCGAGATAATTATGGTGAAGGAACTCGGCAAAATGCCCCCGTAACTTCGGGAGAAGGGGGGCCATCCGCTTATTAGGATTTACTCCGAAAGGGTGTGGTGGCCGCAGAGACCAGTGGGGAACGACTGTTTACTAAAAACACAGGTCCGTGCTAACACGCAAGTGGATGTATACGGACTGACGCCTGCCCGGTGCTGGAAGGTTAAGAGGAGAGGTTAGGACTTTCGGGTTCGAAGCTTTGAATTTAAGCCCCAGTAAACGGCGGTGGTAACTATAACCATCCTAAGGTAGCGAAATTCCTTGTCGGGTAAGTTCCGACCTGCACGAATGGCGTAACGATTCCCCAGCTGTCTCCACCGTAAACTCGGCGAAATTGCAGTACGAGTAAAGATGCTCGTTACGCGCAGAAGGACGGAAAGACCCCGTGACCTTTACTACAGCTTGGTATTGGTGTTCGGTGTGGCTTGTGTAGGATAGGTGGGAGACTGTGAAGCTGGCACGCTAGTGTTGGTGGAGTCGTTGTTGAAATACCACTCTGGTCATATTGGATATCTAACTACGGACCCTGATCGGGTTCTGGGACAGTGCCTGGTGGGTAGTTTAACTGGGGCGGTTGCCTCCTAAAGAGTAACGGAGGCGCCCAAAGGTTCCCTCAACCTGGTTGGTAATCAGGTGGCGAGTGTAAGTGCACAAGGGAGCTTGACTGCGAGACTGACAGGTCGAGCAGGGACGAAAGTCGGGACTAGTGATCCGGCAGTGGCTTGTGGAAGCGCTGTCGCTCAACGGATAAAAGGTACCTCGGGGATAACAGGCTGATCTTGCCCAAGAGTCCATATCGACGGCATGGTTTGGCACCTCGATGTCGGCTCGTCGCATCCTGGGGCTGGAGTCGGTCCCAAGGGTTGGGCTGTTCGCCCATTAAAGCGGTACGCGAGCTGGGTTTAGAACGTCGTGAGACAGTTCGGTCCCTATCCTCTGCGCGCGTTGGAGATTTGAGAGGATCTGACCCTAGTACGAGAGGACCGGGTTGGACGGACCTCTGGTGTGCCAGTTGTTCTGCCAAGGGCATGGCTGGTTTGCTACGTTCGGGATGGATAACCGCTGAAAGCATCTAAGCGGGAAGCCGGCCTCAAGATGAGATCTCCGTAGACTTCGGTCTGTGAGGCTCCCAGTAGATGACTGGGTTGATAGGCCAGATGTGGAAGCGCGGTAACGTGTGGAGCTGACTGGTACTAATAAGCCGATGACTTGATATTCTCCCTCATTCAGTTGAGGGGCATGGGTTTCAGAAGATCTAAACGAAATGTTCGCGTTCACTTTGTGGTTCTTGATGTACGAGAAGCCACGCCGGTAAGTATTATCGATTCGCCTGTGACAGGGTGGGGTTGGTAGTGTGGTGTGGTTGATATTTTTATAGAGTTACGGTGGTTATAGCGTCAGGGAAACGCCCGGTTACATTCCGAACCCGGAAGCTAAGACTGACAGCGCCGATGGTACTGCACTCGGGAGGGTGTGGGAGAGTAGGTCACCGCCGGACACCTTTTGGTGGGTAGGGGAACACTGTTTCAGCAATGAGTGCTGGGGCGGGGTTTCCCTTTCACTGTTTTATTGGGGGTTCGTTCCCTGGTTTCTTTTCCTGTTGTAGGGGGAGGGGCTAGGGGGCGGACCCCCTTTTTTTTATACCCAAAATCGGGGCGGGAGCAGACCCGAGCACCGGCGTCTCCACCCAAACCCCGATACGATTCAAGAGGTACTGACCGAAGGAGTCCGAGCGTGACAGAAGCTCTCCCAGACCTCGACCGCCGCATCGTCGCGGCGCTGCAGGCTGACGGCCGCGCCTCGTGGAGCACGATCGCCCGTGTGCTCGATGAGCCCCTGCGAACCGTCTCGCGCCGCGGCAAGGAGCTGCTCGAGTCTGGCGTCGTCGAAGTCATTGGTCTCCACAACCTGGGCCCCACGTGCGTCATTGAGATCACCTGCCGACCCTCCCGTACTGCGGAGCTCGCTGCCGAGCTCTCACAGCATCCTGGCGTTGTCTACGCCATCGTTCTCGCCAATCCGTCGAGTCTGCTCATTGAGGTACACGAGCAGGCCTTTGATCTCAGCACGATGACGCTTGAGGTCATCCCGAGCTACGATGGCGTGCTCGAGGTGTCGGCGACACCGGTGCTTCGCTACTTCAAGACCAACGCTGATTGGCGACCCCCAATCCTCACGGGGGCCGAGGCGCATCAGCTGGATGAGGTGCTGCAAGTGCATCACGTTGAGGAATCCACGGGCGCCGTGGAGGAGCTCGACGGCCCTGACAGCGCAATCATTGCTGCGCTGGAACAGGATGGCCGCACAGGCGTCGCAGAGCTTGCGCAGGTGGCAGGTGTGACTGAGCCGACAGCACGTAAGCGGCTCGCAGATCTGCAGGAGCGGGGCGCGCTTGCCACTCGCGTGATTGTTGACCCGTTGAGTCTCGGCTACGACGTCGAGACCTGCGTGCGCATCAGTTGCGCCCCGGAGCACATCGATCTCCTGGGTGAGATGCTCGCGGCCGTTCCCGAGAGTCGTTATGTGGCCCAGCTGCTCGGCTCGCAGGCCCTCATTGCGCACTTTAATGCGCGGGACCTGCCGCACGTCCGGCAACTGCTTGGCGGAGAATGGACTCGCTACGTCCGAGCGATTCATCCCTCTCTCACGACCCTGGTTGCGAAGCGAAGTGGACGCATCCTCACGAAAACACTGACCAAAAAGTAAAAGCATTGCCATTTAATGTGGCTAATACCTAAAATCATGATTGACTTACTGACCGTTACGGTAAGTCAATGATGATGGAGGTATGCCATGAGCGATGTAACTCAGCTCAGCGCGACCGCCCTGCGCGAGCAGCTTGCCTCGCGCAATGTAAGTGTCCGCGAGGTTGTTGAGGCGCACCTCGCCCAGATCGAGCGCGGTAGCGCGATCAACGCGATGGTGACCGTCGATGCTGAGGGTGCACTGCGCCGTGCAGACGAGCTCGACGCGACGGGGCCGACCGCTGATGCGGCACTGTTTGGTCTTCCCGTCGGTATCAAGGACACCCACGATACGGCTGGCCTGCGCACGACCTATGGGTCGATCCGCCACGCAGATCATGTCCCCGAGCGCGATGCGCTGCATGTGCGCCGGATGCGCGAGGCAGGCGCGGTTGTGCTCGGGAAGACGAACGTTCCCGAGTATGCGGCAGGTTCGCACTCGGTGAATCGCGTGTTTGGCGCGACCCGCAATCCGTACGCGCTTGGCCGCTCGGCGGGTGGCAGCAGCGGTGGCGCGGCAGCCGCGCTCGCTGGCCGCCAGGTCGCGCTCGCAGACGGCAGTGACATGGGCGGATCGCTCCGCAACCCTGCCTCGTTCTGCAACATCGTTGGTCTGCGCCCGACGCCGGGCCTGGTCCCGCTCGCTGAGGCCGCCAACGTCCTCACGCCGCTCACCACCGCGGGCCCCATGGGACGCACGGTCGATGACGTCGCGCTGTTGCTTGATGTGATTGGGCAGGCGGATCCGCGCACTCCAGTGCCGAGCGCAGCATTCGCGGCGAACGTCCCTGGCGCGCTTGGCGGATCGGCCGACGCGCCCCTCCGTGGCGTGCGCGTCGCGTGGGCTCCGACGCTCGGCGGATCGATCCCGGTTGAGGCCGAGGTCATCGCCGTGCTGGAACGTGCGGTGCAGGTCTTCGCGGAGCTCGGTGCGACGATTGTCGAAGCATCGCCGAACCTCGCTGGCGCAGCGGAGTCGTTCGTCACCCTGCGCGCTGCCGAGTTCGAGGCGGAGTGGGGCGCTGAGCTCGACGTCTTCCCTGAGGACTTCAACGACCGCATGCGCTGGAACATTGAGCTCGGTCGTCCGCTGACTGGCCGCCAGATCATGCGCGCCCAGGAGCAGCAGACCACGCTCATGCGTGAGGGTGCTCGGTTCTTCGGTGAGTACGACGTGCTGCTGGCCCCCGCGGTCACGGTGGCGCCGTTCCCGGTGGAGTGGGACTACCCGCACGAGGTCGCTGGTGAGGCGCAGGCGCATTACCTCGACTGGATGCGCGCGGCGACCGAGATTACGATGCTCGGCGTTCCTGCGCTGTCGGTTCCGGCCGGCTTTACCGCTGGCGGTCTGCCCGTCGGCCTGCAAATGATTTCGGCATCGGGCAGCGATCGTCGCCTGCTCAGCCTGGCTCGCGTCTACGAATCGGTGACACGCTTCGCGAACGAGCTTCCCCCTCTCGTCTGACACGTGTCACCGCATTGCAAAGGAGCAACAACATGAAACCCCGCCTGTTCACGCCGGGAAGGCTCGCCATCGTGTGCGTCCCCGCCCTCGGATTCTTCGTGATCCCGTTCCTGCCATTCGCGCAGGAACCGACCCTCTGGTTCGGTCTTCCCGCTGTCCTCGTCTGGGCCGCGCTCATGGTGATTCTTTCGGTCGTGTCACTGCAGATTGTTGACGTCATGTACCTCCGCGCTGGCGGCAGGGAGGCGGATCAGCGCGAGGCTGAGCGCTTCGAGACCCGCCAGATCGAGCTCATTCGCATGGCGCGGATCGAAGCAGAGGAAGCTGAAGCAGCTCAGGCAGAGGAGAACGCACGATGACCGTTTCAATCATGATTGTCGCCGGCATCATCCTCATTGGTGCCCTCGGTCTTGCGAGCCGCAAGCGCCAGTCGAACATGAGCAACTGGACCGTTGGCGAGCGCAACAACCCGAAGTGGACCTCTTGGTTCTTGCAGGCTGGCGAATCGCTCACGACCTTCAGCTTCCTTGGCCTCGCCGGCATCGCATTCGGTGGCGGCGTGAGCGCGACCTTCGCGGTCGCATACCTCACGATCTCGTGGCTTGGTCTGTACTTTGTTGCACCGCGCATCCGCGAGTTCGGTCAGCGCCGTGGCTACCTCACTATGGGTGACTTCTTCGAGGATCGCTTCAACAGCCGCTGGCTCGGCCGCGTCGTTGCGCTCATCGGTGCACTCGCACTTATCCCGTACCTGCAGCTCCAGATCACCGGCCTCGGCATGATCGTTGAGCTCGCAACCGGCAGCGAGAGTGCACGCGGTCTCAGCATGGTGATCGCGAGTATCCTCGTGGCAATCTTCGTTGCGTGGTCTGGCCTGAAGGGCATCGCTCGCGTCGCGATCTTCAAGGACATCATGATGATCGTCGCAATGGCGGTCATCGCTGCTGGCCTCATCATCTCGTTCAATGGCATCCCGGAGATCTTCGGCGACATCGCTCGCGAAGCACCGGTTCTGCTCACCATGAACGTTGACGGCTACGACCCCGTCTTCTTCATCACCGCGACCCTCGTTACCGTCATCGGTTCGAGCTTCAACACCCTCCCGCACCTCTGGCCGCCGGTTCTCGCTGCAAAGAGCGGCGAGGTGCTCCGCAGCAACGCGAAGTGGCTCCCGATCTACCAGCTCGTGCTGTTCTTGCCGATCACCGTTGGCCTCGCAGCCGTGCTCGTACTCCCCGAAGATACGACCGGTAACGCCGTGCTGCTCACCATGTCGGGCCAGATCTTGCCTGACTGGCTGGTCGGTGTGGTCGCCATCGCGGGTGCGTCTGCTGCGATGGTTCCCGCGTCGGGCATCGTCATGGGTATCTCGACCCTGGTCACCCGCAACGTGGTCGGTACCGTGAAGCCCAAGCACCAGATGACTCTGAACTACATTGTCATCATCGCAGCGATCGGTCTCGCGCTCGCGTTCGGCCTCGTTCGCTCGGACATTGGCGCGCTGCTGCTCCTCACCTACGGTTGCACCACACAGTTCGCCCCCGCGATCTGCATCGCGCTCGCAGACCGCGTGCGCGTCGGCGCATGGCCGATCGGTCTGAGCATCATTGCCGGTTCGCTCACTGTCGCGATCATTACCTTTGCTGAGATCCCCATCGGCAGCTGGGACTCCGGTCTCATCGCCCTCGCACCGAACCTCATCGTGCTCGTGGTTGCTGAGGCTGTGCGCCGTGCGCGCGGTGCCCGTGACGTCGAACACGTCGAGATCGACCTCGAGGCGACGCTGGTTTCTTCCTCCCGGGCCCGCTAACCCCGCGAGATCGACAGTTCCCTGCGAAAAGGCCCCTTTCATGCGTATGAAAGGGGCCTTTTGTGTGAACGGGCACGTTTCGCGGGGTTAGCCCGCCTGTGCGCGCGCTCAGCCCTCCCGGGTACAGTAGCGGCGTGAACTATCGAGAGCTGTACGCGCAGCGTCAGGAGGTCGTCGGCGAGGCACTCGCCGACGGTGACTAGCTGGGCTGATCCGCCGCCGAAGTCAGTGGGAGGTGCTCCCGGGCCGAGGTGGTGGGCTTGGTGTACCCAGACTCTGGGTCGCGGCTGACGTCGCGATTGTGGCCCGGAGACAGACTCTCTCGCAAGGAACTTCCATGCAACAACTGACCGAAACGTTCATTCGTTCCTCTTTCATCAACGCGTCAAAGCGCGAGGCGAAAGAGATGACGATCCCCGACTCCATTCTTGAGCTGCCAGCCGACGGCTGGGATCGGCTCGATTTCCTTGGCTGGCGCGACCCGAAGTTTGCGCGGCGTGCGTATGTGGTGCTTCCGCGGCTTGACGGTGACCCCGTTGGCGTGACGCTGCAGCAGGCTGAGGCGTCACCGCGGTCGCGCGCGATGTGCAACTGGTGCCGTGACGTGCGGCTGCCGAACGACGTCGTGTTCTGGAGCGCGAAGCGAACTGGAGCCGCGGGTCGCCGCGGCGCAACCGTCGGCGTCCTCGTGTGCCGTGACTTCGAGTGCTCGAGGAATGTGCGCAATGATCCGCCGCCCGCGTATGAAGGGTACGACGTGCACGCAGCGCGCGTGCGCCGAATTGACGACCTGCAGCTGAAGGCCGCTGGCTTCGCCGAGATGCTCATCGAGGGACGCTAACCAGTCGTTTGCCGGATCGCTGGTTGGGCGACGTACGTCGTGAGTCCGGTGTGCGTCGGGGGCGGATCTGCCACGCGAGTCCGCGCCCCTCGCACTGTGTACTAGGCAACGTGTGAGGCGTAACTCCGTGGTGTTCCGAGGTTACATACCGAGGGTTGAGAGCAACACTGTTGGTCACGCACAGGAAGTTTTGTTTGCGTGGCACCGAGGTTGGAAGCAACCGAGGAAGTACATAGACTTTCTATGCCTGGGCACTGGTTATTGATTCCCTATTCTCAGGTATCTGACTTGTTGTTCTGTGAAAGGACTTTCTATGCGCCTGCGCGGTACTTCCTCTGCTGCTGTTCTCATTGGTGCGCTCGCACTCACCGGTGCGCTCGCCGGCTGCTCGGGTACGCCCGCGGCCCGCGACTCGGAAACCCGCGAGGTGACTGAGGCTGGCCAGGACAGTGTGTTCCAGATCCGCGTGGGTGATTGCACCATCGACGTTCCAGACGGTGATGCAAGCGAGGTTCCCGTCGTGCCCTGTGCCGAGTTGCATGACAACGAGGTGTACTACGCCTTCAACATGGACGGCGGTGCGTGGCCAGGCGAAACCGCTGTGGCAGATGCCGCAGCGGAAACCTGCGTTGCGCAGTTCGAGAAGTTCATCGGCATCTCGTACGACGAGACCGAGCTCGAGTGGTGGCCGATCACGCCCACTGAGGGGAGCTGGACCGCGCTGAACGACCGCGAGATCTACTGCCTCGCGTACGACCCGGCTGCGCCGAGCACCGGATCGCTTTCCGGCGCAGCACGCTAACGAACTGACGACAACGGCCGCGGACTCCAGGGAAACCTGAGTTTGCGGCCGTTGTGGTGTCTGGACCGGTTAGCGCGGGACGACGATGATGCCGCGGTACTCCGGCTCACCCCAGCGGGTGATGAGGTCGATGCCGGCGAGGGGGATGGGCAGCGCGCTCGTGTCAACCCAGCTCTCGCCGTGCTCCTGCTCGACCCAGGGGTCGGAGATGATGATGCTGTCGCCGATGACGTCGTGCGCGAGCACCCAGTGCGCCGCGGGGTCCTTGATGAGGGGCTCGAGCGCGATGAGCAGGAAGACGTCGTTGCCCTCCGCCACCAGGTCGCGGATCTCCTCGGTCGACGCCCACCGGCGCTCCACCGGGAGTCCGAGTGACTCTGCCGTGCGCCGCGACTCCTCCTGCAGCTGCACGCGGAGCTTTCGCTCGTAGAAGTCGGTGTACCACTCGAGCAGCACGGGGCCCTCGGCGCTGAGGATGACGCGGGGCTTGCGATCCGCGTCGCCGGTGCGCGCAAGTAGTTCCTCAGCGGTCGTGACCGCGAGGCCGATCGGCTCGCACGCGGGCATGTTCGTTGCGCGGCGCCAGAAGTCGAGCTCGACCGTGTGATTCTCGGTGCCATCGGTGCCGAACTGGCCGAGGTTGTTCTCCTCAAACATCATGAGCGAGGTGACTGCGCCACAGGTGACGTCGGTGGTCTGGCCGTAGTACGGCACGGCGCGGGTCGGTGCCGCGCCGAGCCACAGCGACCAGCTGCGCGTGAACGCGGCGTCTTCGGGGCGGGTGCTGGGCACCGAGGGAAGCGGATCTGCGTCCTGTGCAAAACCAACCGCTGTGAGCGCGGATCGGACGGCCGCGGTGAGCGCCGCCTGCGTGGGATGCTCCTCGAAGCGGATCACGATCGGTGCGGGCTGCGAGCCGTCGTCGTTCGCGAGGCGGTCGTCGCGGGCGGCCTCGAGTGCGGCAATGGCTGCTGCCTCTGCGTTGGCGCCAGCGCCCTCAGCGACGACAAGGTCAACAACCTTGCGGTACGCGGTGTGGGGGCGGCCAGCGGTGAGCGCGGTCGCGAGCACGGTACCAGTCGCGTCGGTCACGGTGATCGTGCGAGGCGACCAGTGATCGCGTTCGATCGTCCACAGTGCGAGGCGGTCTCCTGTGAGGCCGGCCGGGGCGTGTGCACCGTCAACGATGGCGGTGATGAGGTCTGCTGCAGACATTCCCTAGTTCTCCTGTGAATCGGTGTTGGCGGCTGGGGCAACGCTTTCGCGCTCGGCCGCGGCAACAAGCATCTGTGTGTATGGGTGCGTCGGAGCCCGGAGTACCTGTTCGGTGGTTCCAGATTCCACAATGTGCCCGGCTTGGAGCACCACTGTACGCGCAGCGACCCGGGCAACCACCCCGAGATCGTGAGTAATGAACAGAATTGCCAGGCCAAACGAATCTCGCAGGCGTGTGAGCAACTCTAGGATCTGGGCCTGCACCGAGACATCGAGCGCCGAAACGCTCTCGTCACAGATAAGCAGCTCAGGGTTCGGCGCGAGCGCACGCGCGATTGCCACGCGCTGGCGCTGACCGCCAGACAGCTGCGACGGCCGGCGCGACGCGAACGACGGATCGAGTTCAACGAGCCGCATGAGCTCCTCGAGATCAGACGCGGGGCGGCCAACCGCGGCAAGCGCCTCGGTGAGGGAGCGGCCGATGGTGAAGGCCGGGTTGAGGGTCGAGTACGGATCTTGGAACACGATCTGCATCTGACCGGGCTTGCGGCCGCGGCGACCGGCGGGCAGCTGCTCGCCGCCGAGCGTGACCGTGCCAGCATCGGGCACATCGAGACCAGCGATGCACCGTGCGAACGTTGACTTGCCAGAGCCTGACTCGCCCACGAGCGCAACGATCTCACCAGCGGCGACGTCGACCGCCGCGTCTGCCAAGACCGTACGCGCGCCAAAGCGCTTCGTGACGCCGTGCGCGCTGAGGACGGCGGGTGCGGTGGGGCTGACGGATCCGCGCCCATCGCCGGCGTCGGTGACCGAAGGGTTCGCCGCGAGCAGCGCTCGGGTGTACGTGTGCCGCGGATCGGACAACACTGCCTCAGTGCGTCCGCGCTCGACGACCTCGCCGCCGCGCATGACGATGAGCTCTTCTGCGCGACCCGACACGATGCCGAGGTCGTGGCTGATGAGCAGCACGCACATGTCGTGCGTGCGCTGCAGCTCGCGCAGCAGGTCAAGCACCTCGCCCTGGTTGCTCGCGTCGAGCGCGGTCGTCGGCTCGTCTGCGATGAGCAGGCGCGGCTCTGCCGCAAGTGCCGCCGCGATCGCGACGCGCTGCCGCATGCCGCCCGACAGTTCGCTTGGGTATCGCTTCGCGATCTCGGCCGGCAGGTGCACCTCGGCGAGACGCCTGGTGACCTCGGCCGCGAGATCGGTCTTGCTGAGCGGTGATCCTTCGTGGCGAGCACGGGCGCGGATCGTCGCAGCAATCTGCTCACCGCAGCGAATGACCGGACTCAGGCTCGTGAACGGGTCTTGCAACAGCAGCACCGCGCGGCGCCCGCGTACCTCTGCCCAGTCGGATTCTGACGTGCTGGCGAGGTTGAAAGGGGCGTCGTCGATCCGCATCTCACCCTCGGCCGAGGTGCCGCGGGGCAGCAGGCCGGTGATTGCGCGTGCGGTCATGGTCTTGCCGGAGCCTGATTCACCGATGATTGCAAGCGTCGTGCCCGGGGTGATCTCGAGGTCGAGCGGCTGCACGATCGGGCCGGCGGGGCCGTCGACCGCGAGGCCGCGTACGACGACGCCGCGGGCCACCTGGGCGCCCTGCGCTGAAACTGCGGGGGTCATTGGATTCCCTTCGCGCGGAGGCGCTCGCCGAGGTGATCGCCGAGCAGGTTGACCGCCATCGTCACCGCGATGATGAGGAGGGCGGGCAACAGGAGCATTGCGGGGTTGTCGAGCATGAGCGTGCGGCCGTCAGCGATCTGGCGACCCCAGTCGGGGGTACCTGGCGCGACGCCGATACCGAGGAACGACAGCGACGACAGCGTCACGAGCGCGATGCCGAGGTTGAGCATGAAGTTCGTCACGATGAGCGGCCACACGTTGGGAACGATGTGGACGTACATAATGCGCGCGGGGGAGAGCGCGAGCATTTGGCCAGCCTCGACATAGGGTCGGGGTGCCTGCTCGATGACGCCCGCGCGCACGATGCGGATGTCCGACGGTGCGAAGAGCACGATGAGCATGCCGACGGTGACCCAGTAGCCCGCGCCGAAGATACCCGCGACGACGATGGCCACGAGCATGACGGGGAGCGACAGGAGGATGTCGACGATCCGCCCAATCACGGTGTCGGTGAAGCCGCCGAGGTAGCCGGCGAGCGTGCCGAAGATGATCGCGAGGACCATGGAGCCTGCCGCGATCACGAGCGGGCCGGCGACGGCCGAGCCGGTGCCAGCGAGTGTGAGCATGAGGATGTCGCGGCCGAGCTCGTCAGTGCCGAGCGGGTGGCCGTCGAAGCCCATGGGCAGGAGCGAATCGAGGATGCTCTGCTTCGTCGCCGCCTCTTGCAAGAACGGGGAGACGATCGCGAGCACGGCCACGATCGCGAGGAACACGAGCGAGACAATCACGACGGTGTTGCCGCGCCTGCGGCCGAGGCCACGGCCGGTCTTCGGCAGCTGCGCTGGGGAGAGCGAGGTAGTGGGGCGGATCATGCGCTGAGCTCCCGTCCACGTACGCGCGGATCAAGCAGCAGGTAGCTGAGGTCCACGATGATGGTGATGATCGCGATGGTCGCCGCGATGAGTAGCGTGACCGCCTGCACGACGGGCAAGTCCTTGAAGAGGACCGACTCCTGCAGCAGCGAGCCGATGCCGGGCAGCGAGAACACGGTCTCGACGATGATCGTGCCGCCGACAATGAACGTGAGGATCAGGCCGGCACCCGTGATGATGGGGATCGCAGCCGAGCGGAGCGCGATCGTGCGCACCTCGCGCTCGGACAGGCCGCGCGACCGCGCGAACGTGACCGAGTCGCTGCCGAGTTCGCGCAGTACCGCGGCGCGGGTCATGCGCATGAGGATCGCGCCGATGCCGGAGGCGAGCACGATCGCGGGCAGGGTGAGATGCCACAGGACGTCGAGTGCTCCCTTGCCGCCGCCGTACGCGGGGAACAGCGGGATGAGCATCGAGAACAGGTACAGCAGCAGAATCGCGAGCGCGAATGACGGCGCCGACAGCCCGAGCAGCGCGAGTGCGCTGGTCAGGCGGTCGGTCGCCTTGCCCTCGCGGGCAGCTGCGATGATGCCGAGCGGGATCGCGGTGACGACCGCGACCAAGAACGCCAGGAGTACGAGTGCGACCGTGCTGCCGATCCGCTCACCGATGACGGTCGTCACCGGCTGCTGCATGCGGATCGACTCACCGAAGTCGCCCTGCAGAGCGGCCCAGAGCCAATCGAAGTACCGCACGAGGAACGGCTCATCGAGGTGATATTGGGCGCGGATCGCAGCAACGGCCTCAGCCGAAGCAGGTCGGTTGCCGAGCAGGTTCTTGACGATGTCGCCCGGCGCAAGGTAGACCAGCGAATACGTCAGGAACGAGATCAGCAGCAGGATCACGATCACGCCGAGGAGGCGGATCGCGATCGTGCGAGCGAGCCGGTTCATTCAGCCGCGTAGAGCTCTGCGCCCCACGGTCCGATGAAGGAGTACGGCGAGAAGTCGGTCAGGCCGACGTTGCCCGAGAAGTAGGTGAGGCTCTGGCCCCACCACAGCGGCGAGGTTGCGGTCTCTGCTGCGTTGAGCTCCTCGAGCTGCACGAGCAGGTCGATCTGCTTCTTCGGATCGGTCTCAGCTGATGCCTCGGCGATGAGCTTTACCGCTTCATCGCTTTCGAAGTGGTTGGGGTTGTCAGTGCCGAGCAGATAGCTGTTGATCTCAGCGGGGTTGCCGGTCGTCGGCAGGTACCACATGAAGCCGAGGCCGTGCTCGCCGTCACCGACGGTTGCGAGCCACTCTTCGATGGGTACCTCGCGCACCTTCACGGTGATGCCGATGGTCTTGAGGTTCTCAGCGAGCGACTGCGCCGCGGTGCCGAGCTGCTGGCCCGTGTTCGGGTAGGTGAGCTCGGTCGTGAAGCCCTCAGGAACCGACGACTCCTTGAGGAACTCTGCTGCCTGCTTGAGGTCGAAGCTGTTCGCCTTGACCTTGCTCAGGATCTCGCGTGCCTCCTCAGGCGAGTACGCCTGGCTGAGGGTCTCTGGCGACATGATGGTGTTTGCGGGTTCGCCGTAGCCGCGCAGCAGCTTCTCGACGATCGCGTCACGGTCTGCCGCACTGGCGATTGCCGCGCGCACGTTCGGATCATCGAACGGCGCAACACTCTGATCGAACTGCAGGCCGACGTACGAGAAGTCGTTGAGTGCCTCAACTCGGCCGCCGTCGATCTTCTCCCACTGTGCCACCTGAGTCAGGGGCACGTTGAGTGCGATGTCGAGGTCGCCCTTCTGCGCTGCGAGCAGGCGAGTGTTCTCGTCAGAGATGAAATCGACGCGGATCTCCTTCGCCTTCACCGGCTCACCAGCCCAGTTCTCGTTGGGGGTGAGGAGGGCGTGCGAATCGGGGGAGAACTCGGTGACCTGGTACGGTCCGGTGCCGAGCAGCAGCGAGGTGCTCGTGCCGAGCTTGTTGCCGTGCTCCTGCGCGAACTTCTCCTGCGTGACGACGAGCGCACCAGCACTGGAGAGGTTCGCGAGGAACGCCGCCTCTGGCGCCTTCGTCTTGATGGTGACTTCGTTGTCGCCGGTGACCTCTGCCGAAGCGAGGGAGGCCAGGTAGTAGTTGGTGCCGGGCGATGCTGCAGGATCCGCCGCATTGTTCAGGCTGAAGACCACGTCAGCGGGGGTGACGGGGTCACCGTTCGCAAACTTCGCGTCGGGACGCAGGGTGAACACGTAGGTGGTGTCGTCTGGCGTCGTCCACTCAGATGCGAGCGCGGGCACGATCTCGCCCGAGGTCGAGATGCCGACGAGACCCTCCTGCACGGTCGCGTTGAGGTTGTAGTTGAGGATGCCGGCTTCCTGCGTGATCGACAGGTTCGACAGCGAGCCAGGGAAGCCGACGGTCACACTGTCAAGCGTCTTGCCACTGTCAGCCGGTGCAGCGTCGTCGCTGCCTCCGGTGCTGCCACATGCGGTCAGCGCGAGGGCGGCAACAATCGTGCCAGCAACCGCTGCTCCGCGAAGGGCGCGGCCACGACCGCGGTGTCGGTCGCGCGAAATCGAGGGGAGGGAACGCATGGGGCTCTCCAATCACTGAGTCTGTGCGGATGAGCCTACCCAGAGATGCGGCCAAATGCCCCATTAGATTTCGTACGGTTACTTATTGCCTGAAGTGATGTCTATTCTGTGGCCTACTCTGGCGCTATCAAACGGCTATGCAGCCGATGGCAGACGCTCGCCCGCGCGCACGGGAATCGAGAGGTCGTTCTCCGGCGGCGTGAAGGGGCAGGTCGTGTTCGGGTTGTACGCAAACGGCGGGTTCGTCGCGCGGTTGAAGTCGAGCACGAGCGAGCCGTCCGCCTGCTCCTCAACCGCGAGGAACCGCACAAACTCAAAGGTCTCGTCACCACGGGTCGCGTCAGTGAAGTGGACGCGCAGATCGCCAGGCGTACCGAACAGCGTGAGCGCGTGGCGCTCGCCGTCGACCTCAAAGACCGCCTGACCCGGGGAATTGAAGTACTGCTTCGCGCCGGGAACCGCGCAGTTCACCTCGACGCGCTCGCGGGGGAGCGGCTCAAGGCGCGCGGTCACCCGCCACGCAGGATCGGCGGCAAACGTCGCAGTTCCCTCATATGCGGCGCGGATCGCTGATGCCGGATCCTGCGGACGCACCGAGATCCGCCCACTGCGCTCGGCCACCAAAATATTTACGTCGCCCCATGTGAGCAACTCTGCGCCCTGCTCCTCGAAGGGTCCGAACGTGATCTCACCAACCACCGGTTCGCCATTGTGAGCAACGTTGTCGGCAGCCGTGAACTCGACCGTCACGGTGTTCGCGGTCGGTGCGCTCCAGGTGCCGGGCAACCCAGCGAGCGCCGAAGGCTCAGCAGTCAGCCAGTGCAGCGCAGTCATGCTCAGCGGGCCGTGCGCGCTCGCGCGGCCGGCCTCAACCTTGTCGTGCCAAGCGGCGTGCTCGGCGGCGAATGCGTGCTGATCCTGTGCTGACATGGGGAGTCCTCTCGCTGCTGCTTCTGTATAAGTATTGTGATCCGCGCCCCTGAACGGAACCCTCAGCGTCACGCAGCGACATGCGCGCTCGCCGCAGGCTTCGAGGGCGCGTGCACGCTTGCCGCGAATTCCTCTCCCGAATGTCGGTGGCGCGGAGTACGCTCCAAACATATGAGTATGCACGGTGGTCCAGCAGCACGCGGTGCCCGAGGTGGGGGTCGCGTGGCGTCAGCTGATGCCGCGGCACAGCGTGAGCGCAACCGTGAGGCGCCGAAGATCGATCGCCTGGGTGCGCGGATCGCAGAGCTCTTCCGCCCCTACCGTGGCCCGCTCATCATCATCGTTGTGCTCGTCATCCTGGCCGCAGGTCTCGGCGTCTTGCCACCGTTGCTCACACAACAGGTCTTCGACGTCGGGCTCTTCCCGCTCGATGGCGGTGGGCCGAACATGCCTGAGCTCACGCGCCTGCTCATCATCATGGTCACACTCTTCATCGTCTCGGCTGGCATCGGGGTGCTGCAGACATACATGACCGCGCGCGTGGGCAATCGAGTCATGGGTGACCTGCGTGAGCGGCTGTTCACGCACCTGCAGTCGATGGAGCTCGCGTTCTTTACACGTACGAAGACGGGCGTGATTCAGTCGCGCATTCAGAACGACGTCGGCGGCGTCGCTGGCGTACTGTCGAACACGGTCTCGAGCGTCATCGGCAACACTGTGACCGTCATCGCTGCCTTCGTCGCGATGCTGCTGCTCAGCTGGCAGCTCACGCTCATCGCGGTCATCATCATGCCCGTGCTCGTCATCGCGCAGCGTCGCGTTGGTCAGGTGCGAGCACGCATCGCTGGTCGCACGCAGGAGTCGCTGTCTGAGATGACGGCGATTACGCAAGAGACGCTGTCGGTGTCTGGCGTGCTGCTCGCGAAGACCTACGCCCGTGAGGGCATGGAGAGCGAGCGCTACGCGGCAGAGAACAGTAACCAGATCGCGCTGCAGGTGAAGCAGACGATGAGTGGCCAGGTGTTCTTCGCGCTCGTGAACATCTTCATGTCTGCGGTGCCGGCGATTGTGTACCTCTTCGCCGGGTTGATCTTGGCGCGCGGCGGCGACGGGGCCATCGACATCACCGCAGGTACGATCGTCGCGTTCACCACGGTGCAGGCGCGACTCCTCTTCCCCCTCACCAACCTCATGCGGGTGGCACTCGACCTGCAGACCTCGAAGGCGTTGTTCGCGCGCATCTTTGAGTACCTCGACTTGGATCCCGCGATCCGCGATACCGACGAAGCGCGCGAGCCCTCTGACGCGGCCGGTCGCGCTGGCTGCGTGGAGTTCGCGAACGTCACCTTCCGGTACGACGATGCGGCGCCAGATGAGCGGCCGACGCTTGACGACGTATCGTTCCAGGTCGGGTCGGGGGAGTTCGTGGCGTTCGTCGGCCCGTCTGGCTCGGGGAAGACGACGATTGGGTCGCTCATTCCGCGGCTGTACGACGCGACCGACGGGGCAGTGAAGTACGCGGGTGACGACGTGCGCGAGCTGCGGCACGAGGCACTCGTCGACCGGGTCGGCGTCGTGACGCAGGAGCCCTATCTCTTCCACGCCTCAATCGCAGACAACCTGCGGTACGCGAAGCCAGACGCGAGCGACGCCGAGCTTGAGCGTGTGGCCCGCATGGCGAACATTCACGACACCATCACCGGCTTTGCCGACGGCTACGAGACGATCGTTGGCGAGCGCGGCTACCGGCTCTCTGGCGGCGAGAAGCAGCGCATCGCGATTGCCCGTGTGCTCCTCAAAGACCCGCGAGTACTCGTGCTCGACGAGGCTACGAGCGCCCTCGACACCGTCAACGAGCGCGTCGTGCAGCGTGCGCTCGACTCTGCCCGCACCGGGCGCACGACGATTGCGATCGCGCACCGCCTCTCGACGATCGTCGGCGCTGACCGCATCTACGTGGTGTCTGCCGGCCGCATCGTCGAGTCTGGTACCCACGATGAGCTGCTCGCCCGCGGCGGTCACTACGCCGAGCTCTATGAACAGCAGCGGTAATCTTGTCGTGTGAGCGTAAAAGTCTTGGCCGTTGGCAAAATGCACGAGAGCTGGGTCAGCGACGGCATTGCGCGCTACGAGAAGCGGCTGCGTAAGCCCTTCGACGTCTCGTGGCAGCTGCTGCCGCACTCGTCGCGCGAGGGCGAGCACGCCCGCGCTGAGGAGTCTGAGCGCATCCTCGCCAAGGTCGACCGCGACGCGTTCCTCGTGCTCCTCGATGAGCGCGGCAAGAACGTTGATTCGCCGAAGCTCGCGCGCACGCTGCAGGGCGCGTTCGACGCCGGTCGCTCGATCGTGATCGTCATCGGCGGAGCCTATGGCGTCGACGACTCCGTGCGCCAGCGCGCCGACTTCGTCTGGAGCCTCTCTGCGCTCGTCTTCCCGCACCAGCTCGTGCGCTTGATTCTCGCCGAGCAGCTCTACCGTGCCCAGGAGATCGCGGGCAATCGCCCGTACCATCACGTGTAATTCCCACATGTCGGGGGCGCGGATCAGCCCCACCCTGAAATGTCAGTGGTCCCACCTACGCTACTGACATGAACCCGATCCGCCTCGCCACGCGCCACCTCTCCGCACACCAGTGCACACGCGCAGCTTCGCGTGTGCCCGCGCACCAGCGCGTCCGCGGGCGAGGCCGTGAGGCCGTTGCCCGGCGGGTGCCGGTGCGTATCGTCTGCCGCAGCGCGCACACGATCGAGATCGAGAACCGGAGCGACGAGCGCCTGCGCCTCGTGCGCTTCGCGCTCGCTGGCGGCGGCATGCTCGGGCTCTCGCTGCCGCGCTCCCTCGAACCCGGTGACCGGCTGCGCGTGACCGTGCGCGGGGTGGGTGATCCTGACATTGCTTCCGCAGGTGACGCAATGCTCGTTCTGAGGTGGTTCCAAGCCGACGGTGAGGAGCTCCTATGGCCGATTGCCCTCTAGTGTCAAGAGCCATTTTTGCCGCTAGAGGCGACACGCCGGAAGTGGGTGTCTGGGGAAATGTGCGGTGAGGTGATCTGCCTGTGGATAACTCCGAATTAGGGGCGAAACTATGCCGAACGTTCTCCCCAGTTTGAAAGTTTCACCGGTGGAAAATCGGTGGATAACTACATCCTTGTAACTACATCATGTTGTGGTTGGCAGTCATGTGGTTCACTAGATGTTGTGCCTCACCGAGGTCACCGAAGTTTTTGCGAGAAGGGAAGTTCATGGCTATTACGGTCTACACCAAGCCCTCGTGCGTGCAGTGCACCGCGACCTACCGGGCGCTCGACAGCAAGGGTATTGAGTACGACGTACTCGATCTTTCGGAAGATGAAACCGCGCTGCAGACCGTCAAGGAGCTCGGCTACCTGCAGGCTCCCGTCGTCGTCACTGACGAAGGTCACTGGTCGGGCTTCCGCCCTGACAAGATCGCTGAGCTGGCAAGCCGCCTGGCCTAAGCCCGTGGCTCACGGGGCGTTCTACGGCAGAGGGCACCGCGAGTTCACATACTGACTCTGGGGTTCCCCGCGCAATGGCGCTCGGGGAACCCCAGAAAAGTATCGGCGCACGCTGCGCCGCCCTGAAGTTTTGAATTACCGCAAGAATTTTGACAGCGCTCCCGCGCAGATGGATGTGGAAAGTGGCAACTGACGTCGCGACCAATCACGAGTCGTCCAAGATCAGCGAGATGGATTACCACTCGCTGAACGCGATGCTGAACCTGTATGACGCAGACGGCAAGATTCAGTTCGATAAAGACCGTGAAGCTGCGCGTCAGTACTTCCTGCAGCACGTCAACCAGAACATGGTGTTCTTCCATAATTTCGAAGAGCGCATGCGCTACCTCATCGACAACGACTACTACGAGAAGGCACTTCTCGATCAGTACTCGCCCAAGTTCGTTGAGCAGCTCACCGACGAGGCGTACGCCCTGAAGTTCCGCTTCCCGGCATTCCTTGGCGCCTACAAGTTCTTCACCGCGTACGCGCTCAAGACCTTCGATGGCAAGCGTTACCTCGAGCGCTTCGAGGACCGCGTGGTGATGGTGTCGCTCGGCCTCGCACAGGGTGACGAAGAGCTCGCTCGCGGTTACATGCGCGAGATGATCGCCGGCCGTTTCCAGCCCGCGACCCCGACCTTCCTCAACCTCGGCAAGGCACAGCGCGGCGAGCTTGTCTCGTGCTTCCTCCTCCGCGTTGAAGACAACATGGAGTCGATCTCGCGCGGCATCAACTCGTCGCTGCAGCTCTCGAAGCGCGGCGGTGGCGTTGCGCTCTCGCTCTCGAACATCCGTGAGGCTGGCGCTCCGATCAAGAAGATCGAAAACCAGTCGTCGGGCATCATCCCCGTCATGAAGCTCCTCGAAGACAGCTTCAGCTACGCAAACCAGCTCGGTGCGCGTCAGGGTGCTGGCGCGGTGTACCTCTCGGCACACCACCCCGACATCATGAAGTTCCTCGACACCAAGCGTGAGAACGCTGACGAGAAGATTCGTATCAAGACGCTGTCGCTCGGCGTTGTCGTTCCCGACATCACCTTCGAGCTCGCAAAGCGCAACGAAGACATGTACCTCTTCTCGCCGTACGACGTCGAGAAGGTCTACGGTGTTCCCTTCGGTGACATCTCCGTGACTGAGAAGTACTACGAGATGGTCAACGATGGCCGTATCTCGAAGACCAAGATCAGCGCACGCGTCTTCTTCCAGACCGTTGCTGAGCTGCAGTTCGAGTCCGGCTACCCGTACATCGTCTTCGAAGACACCGTGAACCGCGAGAACCCCATCAAGGGCCGCATCAACATGTCGAACCTCTGCTCGGAGATTCTGCAGGTCAACACCCCGACGACCTACAACGAAGACCTGAGCTACAACGAGATCGGCAAGGACATCTCGTGCAACCTCGGCTCGATGAACATCGCTACGGCGATGGACGGCGGCGATCTCGGCTCGACCGTTGATCTCGCGATCCGCTCGCTCACCGCAGTGAGTGACATGAGCTCGATCTCGTCGGTTCGCTCGATCGAAGACGGCAACGCGAAGTCGCACGCAATCGGCCTCGGCCAGATGAACCTGCACGGCTACCTCGCACGTGAGCACGTGCACTACGGTTCGCCCGAGGGCATCGACTTCACGAACATCTACTTCTACACTGTGCTGTTCCACGCACTCACCGCATCGAACAAGATCGCGATTGAGCGCAAGCAGGTCTTCGGTGGCTTCGAGGACTCGAAGTACGCGTCGGGTGAATTCTTCGACAAGTACACCGAGCAGGCTTGGGTTCCCGAGACTGACCGCGTCGTCGAGCTGTTCGCTAACGCCGGCATTGCGATCCCGACCCAGGAAGACTGGCTCGCGCTCAAGGCAAGCGTCATGGAGCACGGCATCTACAACCAGAACCTGCAGGCTGTCCCGCCGACCGGTTCGATCTCGTACATCAACAACTCGACCTCGTCGATCCACCCGATCGCGTCGAAGGTTGAGATTCGTAAGGAAGGCAAGCTGGGTCGCGTGTACTACCCGGCTCCGTTCATGACGAACGAGAACCTTGCTTACTACGAGGACGCCTACGAGATCGGCCCCGAGAAGATCATCGACACCTACGCAGCGGCAACGCAGCACGTCGACCAGGGCCTGTCGCTCACGCTGTTCTTCAAGGACACCGCGACCACGCGCGACATCAACAAGGCACAGATCTACGCATGGCGTAAGGGCATCAAGACGATCTACTACATCCGTCTGCGTCAGCTCGCCCTCGAGGGCACTGACATGACTGAGTGCGTCAGCTGCATGCTGTAAATAACTTGAGGGCCGAACGCTGCAACGTTCGGCCCTCACCAGTTCCCGGTGTCATCAGAGTTCTAGGAAGACAAGAGGAACACTCTCGAAATGATGTTTGAGATCACTGCGGTGCGATACGGCGGAGCCCGGAAGACCGAACAGACGATCACTCGGTACCAGCTGCGAAACCCTGAGACGGGCGTCGTGAGCGAAGCCGACAAGGAGACCCTGGTGGAGTGGGTCGACGCTGGCACCCGTGCCTACGTCGGCGACGAACCAGACCGGGCTTGGTTGCGCGTCGTGCGCTCCTTCCCGAACTACCTCCGTACTCAGGCCGACGCGGCCGAGAAGAACAACCTCACGAGCCTCGCTGAGTTCTAATTCGCGCCTTCGCTCGGCAATGTGCCGGGAACCGCTGTTCACGCAGTGGGTCCCGGCATTTTTGTGCGCGGATCCGCCCCAGGCCCAGCCGCGGAGTGTTGTGTGGCGATCCACATCATGTAGTGGTCAGTCGTCGCCTGAGACACAACATATTGAACTTGAATGGTGTGCGCGGCGTATGGCGTCGCGGTCCTCTGCCGAGTAAGATCAGTAGACAGTGCACGCATCCGCGCCTCGCGCGCGCGTGCCCGATGTTTTTGCGACGTCACCCTCCGTTCTTTCTCTCGAAAGGGCGCTTTTCTGGGGTGCGTCGTGCGTCAGAGAAGCAGAGGGAGCCGATGAACTTCAAGCTGGGTCATGCAGTCCAGGCGATCAACTGGAACCGCATTGAGGACGAAAAGGACCTTGAGGTCTGGAACCGTCTGGTCAACAACTTCTGGCTGCCCGAGAAGGTGCCGCTGTCGAACGACGTTCAGGCGTGGGCAACCTTCACCGACGAAGAGAAGCGCCTCACCGAGCGTGTCTTCGCCGGCCTGACGCTGCTTGACACCGTGCAGGGCACTGTTGGTGCGATCTCGCTGATTCCCGACGCGGTTACTCCTCACGAGGAGGCTGTCTACACGAACATCGCGTTCATGGAGTCGGTGCACGCAAAGAGCTACTCGTCGATCTTCTCGACGCTGTGCTCGACGCAGGAGATTGACGATGTCTTCCGCTGGTCTGAGGAGAATCCTTACCTGCAGAAGAAGGCTCAGATCATTGTCGACTACTACGAGGGTGATGACCCCCTGAAGCGCAAGGTCGCTTCGACGCTCCTCGAGTCGTTCCTCTTCTACTCGGGCTTCTACCTCCCGATCTACTGGTCGAGCCGCGCAAAGCTCACCAACACTGCAGACCTCATTCGCCTTATCATCCGCGACGAGGCTGTTCACGGCTACTACATCGGTTACAAGTACCAGGTGTCGCTCGCGAATGAGACCCCTGAGCGCCAGGAAGAGCTGAAGAACTACACCTTCTCGCTCCTCTACGATCTCTACGAGAACGAGGTGCTCTACACGCAGGACCTCTACGACGGTGTCGGCCTGACCGAAGACGTCAAGAAGTTCCTCCACTACAACGCGAACAAGGCGCTCATGAACCTCGGCTACGAGCCGATGTTCCCGAAGGAGATGACCGACGTGAACCCGGCCATCCTGTCGTCGCTGTCGCCCAACGCTGACGAGAACCACGACTTCTTCTCGGGCTCGGGTTCGTCGTACGTCATCGGTAAGGCAGTTGCTACCGAGGACGAGGACTGGGACTTCTAGTCTGCCTCTGAGTCGTCAGTCACCACGGCTGACTGCGCGCCCCTGATCTGCGAATATTCGCGGGGCAGGGGCGCTTTTCTTTCTCCAAATCTGGGGATGGTGAGAGGCTCGCGCCCCTTGGTTGTGCGTTTGAGAGTTAGCACACGCCCTATAAATACGGAAGATCTGGGGGGGTAAGCCAGTCGTAAGACAGCGGGTATACGCGATCCTTTGCGTGTACCGCTGCAAGCAAAATGCTGGGGAGAGCAGTAAGAGATAATGGGCATGAAGGGTGCTGATGCCCGTTGAGGAAATGCGCCAGACAAATCCGCTCCCCTGGTCCACAGGGTGACACATGAAGTCGAGGTTGAGTTTGTACTTGAAGGCTTTTAGAGTCGAGAACTTTCGACGCCTAAAGAACGTCCGAGTAGACCTGGAAGAAGCAGAGTCCATTTTTGTTGGAGCAAACAACAGCGGAAAAACCTCGGCGACCCAAGTATTCCGTTTGTTCTTGAATCCCGGCCAGCATCGGTTTCGGATATTTGATTTCAGTGCGGATTGCTGGACCGCGCTAAACACCATTGATCATGCAACCACCGCTTATGCCGACGAGCTGCCCAATATCGTGCTTGACCTTTGGTTCGAGGTTGATGATCTAAATCTTCATCGGGTGCTGGGAATCCTACCTAGCCTAGATTGGAGTGGGAAGCCGGTGGGAATTCGACTGGCGTACCAGCCACGAGACTCATCACGGTTGATTTCGAACTACCTCGAGGCACGAGCGCAATCTTGTGGCGGCGGTGGCGATAACAGCAAATCAATGTGGCCAAGAGATCTGACTGATTACCTCCAACGAACGCTGTCGCAGGAGTATGAAGTTTCGTACTCGGTTCTTGACGCTGAAAAGGGTGATCTTGATGGAGAGCCGGCAAAGGACCATCAACCGTTCCGCATCGAATCGGCGAAAGAAGGCGAAGACCTCATTCGTTCGCTAATGCGCGTTGATTTTCTTGATGCCCAACGTCATTTATCTGATTCGAGTGGGTCCAGCCGTCATGAGGACTTGTCTACCCGGCTTAGTCGCTTCTACGAGCGTAATCTCGAGAAACACGAGATTGACCTGACTACAGTGAATGCAATTGCCGACTCTGAGCAGTCGCTCAATGCCCATTTTGCCGACGTCTTCAAGCCAACTCTTGAGAGCCTCAAAAAGCTAGGCTATCCGGGTATCGCTAATCCGGACATGATCGTCAAAGCGACGCTCAATGCGCAAAGCATTCTTAGTGCAAATGCTCAAGTTCATTATGCTTTGCCAGCCGCTGACGGATCTCCATCGGGGCTGTCGGGTATGACGCTGCCTGATCAGTACAACGGACTTGGTTTCAAAAATCTCATTTACATGGTTGTTGAGATCCTCGATTTTCACCAACGGTGGCTTGATAGTGAAGGTCAACGGCCTCCGCTGCATTTGATCATGATCGAAGAACCTGAGGCGCACTTGCATGCTCAGCTACAACAGGTGTTTGTAAATCAGATTTTTGATCTCGTCAAAAGCGACCACCCAGCCTTTCACTCCCAACTGGTCATCACAACGCATTCATCTCACGTCCTCTACGAGAGCGGTTTCAAACCCATTCGATACTTCTCTCGCAAATCCAAAGGGGCGTCTGCGCTCACTACCGAGGTAAAAGACCTGTCGACGTTCTATGACAATGAAGAGAAGACTACGCGAGAGTTCCTGCAACGGTACTTGAAGCTGACCCACTGTGATCTCTTCTTTTCTGATGGTGTCGTGCTAGTCGAAGGTAACGTCGAAAGGCTGATTCTTCCGCTGATTATCGATAAGGACGTGCCAGCGCTACGGCAATGCCACCTGACCATTCTTGAAGTTGGCGGGGCGTTTGCGCATAAGTTTGAAAAGCTTGTTGGATTCCTTGAGATGCCGACTTTGGTGATTACCGATGTCGACAGTGTCGCTCCTGGCGCGCCGAGCGGTGCTAAAGCCGGGACAGAGGAGAGCGTTGATGATTCAGATATGGATCCGGCATGTCAAAAGCCCGGTACCGCGTGCGTCACGACTCTTGAAGGTGCAGTGACGAGCAACCAGACGCTACTGCAATGGCTGCCAAGGATTGAACTCGTTGCGAACCTTCTGGATCTTGAAGAATCTGCGAAAGCGCTGGATAGTGATTGCGTAAGGGTGGCCTATCAAACCCGCCAGCCATCCTCGTGGGGAGGAACCGATGAGCAGCGCGCAGGCCGCACGCTCGAGGAAGCTTTCGCTTTACAAAACCTTGAATGGTCGCAGCATGTTGAACAGAAGGATCTAGGTCTTTCGATCCGTAAAGCCGAAGAGTTGAGCCTCAGTATGATGCACGAGAGGATCTTCAAGAAGGTGAACTCGAAGGCTTTTGACAAAACAAGGTTTGCGCTCGAACTCATCGCAAGAAGCGATGACGACTGGACATCGCCAACTTACATAGTCGAAGGGCTGTGCTGGCTCCAGCGTCGGCTCGACCCGACGACGGATTTGGTTTCACCGTCGACAGTATCTGGGGTCTGACATATGACATCCCGAGTAGATAAACCGGATACTAAAGCTGACAAGGCTATTCGAGCGGTGTTGGGCCAGGAAGCGCGGCCGGTGTTTGTCGTCGTAGCTGGTGCGGGCTCAGGCAAAACAACGTCGTTGGTAAAAGCGCTCGCTCATGTGACATATGAGTACGGTGCAGAACTTAGAGCACGAACCCAACAGGTAGCCTGCATTACCTATACGGAAGTCGCGGCGCACGAGATCCACGTCGACGTCAGCAAGGATCCGTTGGTACTAGTCTCTACGATCCATAGTTTTCTCTGGGGTTTGATCAAGCCATTTCAAGCTGATATCAAGCAATGGGTCACCGCGCATCTCGAAAAAAAGGAAAACGAGCTAAAACGTAAGATTGCGAATTACAGTGTGCGAGTACAAGCAAAAACGAAGGAGAGGGACGCTGCCGAACTCTTGAAATACCAATCGCAGCGGGCAAGCCTTGGCGCAGTAACAAGATTTGTTTACGGTACTGGCAGTGATTACGGTAAGGGTGTTCTTGGGCACGAGGACGTGCTGACACTTGTACCTGAACTCATCATGACGCGGCCTCTTCTAGCCAAGATTGCATCAAGGAAATATCCATTTATCTTTGTAGATGAGAGTCAAGATACATTCCCCAATGTAGTGGAGTGTTTAAAACAGATTCACTTGACCGCAAATGGAGCAGTTTGTCTTGGATTTTTTGGTGACCCAATGCAGCAGATCTACCAGCGAGGAGCGGGGACGATTCAACTGGAGGCAGGGTGGATTCAAGTGCCCAAGCCAGAGAACTTTCGTAGCTCGGACCAAGTGTTGGAAACTGTGAATGCTGTCCGCGCAGGCGGCGATTCACTAGTGCAAACCCAGGGCCGCCCGGTAGCGGATCATGAGCCGGGAGAAGTGTTTTTCTTCGTGCTTCCTGCAGATGGGGACCGAACAAAGAATCTCGATCACGCGCGTGAGTGGCTTGACGAGAATAGTGCTGGTGGGTGCTGGACGGAGAGCAAAGTCGGCGATGAGACGAAGATTCTGACAATCGCTCACCGCATGGCTGCACGACGGCTTGGATTCGGAGATTTGTATTCCGCCTTTAAGGACAATAAGTCGTCGCTTGGAGATGACTTTCTCGAAGGGAACGCATGGCCACTCCGAGCTTTTGACCAGGTGATCTTCCCGGTGATCGACGCTGGCGTGGGAAGTGAAAGCGCAGCCATTGAAGCTATCCGCAAATATGGTGTACTACTGACGGCTGAACAGCCCTCTTCTTCGGTGAAATTAGCACTAGGGAAAGGCTTGGATGCTGCCCGGGAACTACGCCGAATCGCAATGGAAGATGCTCCTGGGTCAATTGGTGCGGCGTTGAACTTGGCGATATCAGAAGGATTGATTGACCCGGACCCTCGCCTCTCTGTTTTTCTTGACCCAGACGGTGACCATAGTGATGTCGTGATATCTGGATCTACCTCGTCGATACTCAGCGACATGGTGGCCTGCAGGATTAGTGAGATCCGAAACTACCGCAACTATGTCGAGCAAAACTCTCCTTACTCGACTCAGCACGGTACAAAAGGTTCGGAATTCGAAAAAGTCATCGTTGTTATGGACGATGAAGAGGGCCGGCACAACCTCTACTCTTACGAGAAGTACTTCGGTCTTCGTGAACTGTCAGCCACGGATCTCAAGAATCAGGCTGAAGGAGCTGAAAGCGTCATTGATCGTACGCGGCGGCTGTTCTATGTTTGCGTTTCAAGAGCAAAGAGATCTCTGGCAGTTGTGTTGTTTACCGCGGATGTGGAGAATGCGAAACGGATACTGGAAGTCTCGCGACCCGCTGGGGTTGGAAAGATTTTGACCCTCGATGATTTGTAGTCGACGCATAGAAACCTTGAACCAAGAGGGCACTCGAATCTGCCTGTTGAAAAAGGACGATGCGTAACGCCCGTTGATCCTGAGCAAATTGCCACTCGCGTAGGGCTGGAGCGCAGGGGTGTTGGCCTGAAATGGGCTCAGACCAACACCCCTAGCTTTAAGGCGCTGAGCTGTTTAGAGCTCCACAGGAGCCGGAGCAGGAGCCTCGACCTCAGCCCCGAGAGGCTTCTCCGATCCGCGCCCCAGCTTCGAAGGCCACCAGACCTTCTGGCCGATGTCGTACGTCAGCGCGGGCACCAGCAGCGTGCGCACCACGAAGGTGTCGAGCAGAACGCCGAAGGCGACGATGAATGCGAGCTGCAGCAGGAACAGAATCGGGATCACCGAGAGCGCCGCGAACGTTGCCGCGAGCACGATGCCGGCTGAGGTGATGACTCCGCCGGTGATGGTGAGTCCGCGCAGCACGCCTTCACGGGTGCCGTGCTTGATCGATTCCTCGCGCACGCGGGTCATGAGGAAGATGTTGTAGTCGATTCCGAGGGCAACGAGGAAGACGAAGCCGAAGAGCGGTACGGCCGGATCCGCGCCAGGGAAATCGAAGATGCCATTGAACACGAGCGCCGAAACACCCATCGCGGTACCGAACGAGATGACGGTTGTGATGATGAGGAGCACGGGCGCAAGGATCGAGCGCAGCAACAGCATGAGGATCAGCAGGATCACGAGCAAGATGATCGGGATGATCAGCGTGCGGTCGTGAATCGATGCGTCGTTCGTGTCGATCGCGGTCGCGGTGACGCCGCCGACGAGGGTGCTGGGGGAGACGTCCGCGAACTCTGCGCGCAGCTCGCGCACGGTGTCAGCTGCCTCGTCAGAGTCGGCCGCCGCGGTGAGCGTGCCCTGCACGAGCACCTGGCCGTCGACCACGGTCGGGGCGGGCGCGGGCGTACCGGGAGGTCCGTACGCGGTGATGCCATCGGCAGTAATGGGGGCGGATCCGGTCGGCGAATCTGCCGAGGTCACGCTCACGCCCGCGATCCCGTTGTTGCTGAGCAGGACGTCAGCGACGGTGTCGAGTTCGGACTCGTCGGTGAGGACCTGGACGGGGCTGCCTGATCCGCCGGGGAAATGCTTGCCGAGTGCGACCTGGCCGTCGCGAGCCTCCGAGGTGCCAATCACGAGGTCAGAAGCGGGGACGCCATCTGCCTTGAGTTGCGTGATTCCGAGGCAGCCGATGAGAAGGACGACGGTCGTGGCGATCCAGATCGTGCGGGGGCGCTTCTGCACGAAGCGGGCGACCTTGGTCCAGACGCTCTTCGCAGGCATGCCGTTCTCGGCGGCAACCACCTCGGGCTCGAAACGCGGGCGACGCGGCCAGAAGACCGCGCGACCGAACGAGAAGAGGAGCGCGGGGAGGAGCGTGAGCGCCGAGAGCATCGCGAAGACGATGCCGATTGCGGCGACGGGGCCGAGGCCGCTGTTCGACTTTAGATCGCTGAGGAGCAGGGTGAGGAGGCCGGCGATGACGGTTCCGCCGGATGCGAGGATCGGCTCGACCGATCCCTTGACGGCCTTGAGCGTCGCGGTCCACTTGTCTTCATTGATGCGCAGCTCCTCGCGATAGCGGGCGACGAGCAACAGAGAGTAGTCAGTGGCCGCACCGATGACGAGGATGAAGAGGATGCCCTGGGTCTGGCCGCTGAGCATGAGGATCTCCCACTTCGCGAGCCACCAGACGGTGAGCAACGCTGCGCAGAGCGCGAAGAGGCTCGTCGAGAGGACAGCGATCGGGAGGAGGAAGGATCGGTACACCAGGATGAGGATGATGAACACCGCACCGAGTGCGACGCCGAGGAGGAGACCATCGATGCCAGCGAAGGCGGCGGAGAGATCCGCGCTCAGGCCAGCGGGGCCGGTGATGTAGACGGTGGTGCCGTCGGGGACGTTCGCCTTGAGCTCTGCGCTCGCCGCAGCGACCGTGTCACTGAGCTCAGCGTCTGACTGGATTGGGACGAATGCCTGGATGGCCATGCCGTCTTCGGACGGCAGTGCTGGCGATACTTTGTCACCGATTCCGGGGAGTGAGGTGAGATCCGCCACGGCAGCGCTGATCTGCTCAACCTGGGCAGTGGTCAATTTCTGATCACCTACGACGACAGCGATTGCGGGAATCGCGTCGGAGTCGGTGAACTCACCGAGCAGCTTCTGCACCTGGGTCGCGTCGGCCGACTCTGGCAGGAAGGTGGTCTGGTCGTTCGACGAGACTTCACTGACTTTGCCGAAGTACGGGCCGCCGACGCCAGCCGCGGCGAACCAGACGATGATCAACACCGCCGGCAAGAACACGCGTAGCCATTTTGGTGTGCGAGTCATGAGAGCTTCCATTCAGAGATCGGGTGGATGGTTTGGCGCCGCTCGTGCGTTGGCCGCTGGTGGGTTGCGCGCATCTGGTGTGCCTGCAGTGTCTCTAGTGTGAAACACCAACCTGTATTAACCTAAGCATATTATTAGCCAAGCTAGCAATATGCAAAGTTAGTTACCTGTCCGAAGTAGAATGAGAAGCATGACCGCAGCCGAGAAGCCCCGTGAAGCGGCTCCGGCGAGCCTGTATCACTTGGACAAGAGTGATCCGCGCTCTGAGCTCATTGATCGCTCGGCGCTCCAGCCCGCTGAAATCGCTGAAATCAGTGAGCTCATGGGGGCACTCGGGCGTCTGCGCGACGCTGAACAGCAGGTCTCTGAGGCCTCGATGAAGTACATGCAGCTCGGCCGCACCGATATGCAGGCGCTGCACTACCTCATTGTTGCTGGCAACCAGGGTGAGCTTGCGACACCGAGTGGCATCGCGGCGCACCTGAACATTTCGAGCGCGTCGACGACGAAGCTGCTCGACCGGCTTGAGCGGGCGGGGCATATTACGCGTGCTCCGCACCCGTCTGATCGTCGAGCTTTGACGATTTCTATTACGCCCGAGACGCGCGAAGCCGCGATGCAGTCGGTCGGGCGCCAGCACGCGCGACGCTTTTTCGCTGCGGCGCGGCTGACTTCGGAGGAGCGTCAGGTTGTGACGCGGTTCCTCGATGACATGGCGAGTGAGATCTCACTCGGCGATGATGCGGAGTGGGCGCGGGGGTAGCGCTTGGCTTTCCATTTGGCTGGCAGGCCCGTTGTGTAAAAAAATAGCTACAGGTACCGTTGAGGTGTAGCTAAATTTTTTCACTCAGTTAGGAACCGTCTTGCTGCCGGAACTCATTGCTTCGAGGGACCTTGAACGGTTAGGTCTTTCACGACGCCAGCTCGAGCGCCGGCTTGCAACGGGTGAGTACGAGCGCATTGCTCCCGGCCAGTTCATGCAGGCGGGGTTCGCGGATGACACGACGGCGGCCTGGATCGCGGCCGCAGCGAGGCGGCCCGAAGCGACGCTGTGCCTACTCAGCGCTGCTTCGATTCATGACCTCACTGATGAAATTCCTGGCCGTACTCACCTTGCGATTCCACGCGGGGCAAAGCCGGTAGTGACGGAAACTGCACCGATCGAATGGCATGTTTTCGACGGCAAAACCTTCAGTATCGGTCAGTCTCAGCATGAACTGCCGGGCGCTCGAAGCATCGGAATATACTCGCCGGAACGAACCCTCATTGACCTGTTCCGGCTCCGTCACGTGTGGGGCGATGACCTGGCGATTCAGGCACTCAAGAGATGGCTCGCTCGATCAGAAAGCAGCCCCTGGGAGCTGCTCACCATGGCAGGTGATTTTCCACTCGCGAAGCCGGCGCTCCTAGCCGCTTTGGAGATCCTGTTGTGACTTCTGATCCACAGACAGAATACGATTCTGACCGGGCCACATTAGCTATTCGAGCACTGGCGCGTGCTCAGAACGCCGACGTGCAGGAACTGCAGACGCTCTATGTGCTTGAAGCGTTTCTGGCACGTCTTGCTTTGTCTGAGTATCGGGATGACTTCGTGCTGAAGGGCGGAGTTTTGTTGGCCGCCTTCGCCGCCCGTCGTCCTACTAAAGACATAGACGTCAGGGCGAGCGGGGTGTCGAATGATGAGCGCGCAGTCCTTGAGCGGGTGAGAGCTATTGCAGATCTGACGGTGGAGGACGGTGTACGTTTCGACTCGGCTTCTCTCGCCGCGGTCACGATTCGTGACGGGGACGCAGAAGACTACTCTGGCGTGCGCGTGAAAATGGTTGGCTTTGTGGGGAAATCGCGCCTGACAATCGGCATTGATGTGAGCTTTGGGGATCCGATTTGGCCCGCGCCGCGGGACATCGACCTCCCTCGGCTCATCGATCTGGGCTTGCCTGCGGTGAGACTTAAAGGTTATCCGCTGGTAATGGTTATCGCGGAAAAGGTTGTCACCGCAATGCACCGAGGCGCGGGTAATACGAGGTGGCGAGACTTCGCGGATGTGTATTTGCTCATGCGAAGCCACGCATTTTCTGCTGAGCAGATTCGGGCAGCTGTCATCGTGGTGGCAGAGCATCGCGGAACGAAGGTGAGTGCTTTGCTGCCAACGTTGGAAGGCATGCCCCGTCGCGCTCAACCGAAATGGAAGGCCTGGCGTCGCCGCATCGGGCGCGAGGCTGACTTGCCTGAACAGTTTGCGGAAGTGCTGTCTGGTGTCGCTAGTTTCATCGATCCGATAGCTCGCGGTGGTGCGAAGGGCGAGTGGGATCCGGCGCAACTTCGTTGGTTCTCACCTTGAGAAGCTGAGTCGCGCGAGGCGAAGGGACGAGGGCGGTTTCGGTTGGCCTAAGAAAGTCGCACGTGCCTGTCATACTTGTGCTGAGAACGGGGCTATAGCGAGTCAGCCACCGGGAAGGGGCTAACCAAGCATGGAGGAGATTCCTGTGGATCCGCATGGCGTTAATGAGGACGAATCTGCAACGCAGGGCAACGGCGAGATTGTCGTGAGCGACGATGCTTCTCTCCTGGAGACGGTTTCGACGACGCTAGTTGAGGTCAGCCCTGGAATTGCCGTTGTGTTCGGCGAAGTGCCAGTCGGTATGGAGCTTCTCGACATGGCCCTGATTCCTTCGTTTGACAGAACTGAGTTGAACACCGCACTGGGTTCCATTGGAAACATTGGAACTGTTGTTGGAAATGTTGCAGAAACCTCGGTAGCGGCACAAGGGCTGTTCCGGGCAAGCAGCGAGACAATGGCGCTCCTGAATAATGGCGCTCAAATGGCGGTGAAGGACGGCGCAAAGATAGGCGCGATCTTCAAAGACGGTCAGATTATTGCTCAGGCACGATTCGTGCCGGCGGGTTTGTCTACCGCTGCAGCTGTCGCAGCAATCGGCCCGGCAGTCGCGATGCTCGCGATGCAAATGCAGCTTGGTGAGATTTCCGGTCTCGTTAAAACCAACATTGCCGTCACTAGGCAGGCCATGAAAGCGATCCGGAATGAGCAATGGGCCGAGCTTGAAGCTGTAACCGGGATGATTGCAAAAAATACCGCCAGCGTGCGTGAGCTTGAAGCGGTTCCGGATACTCTCTGGGGATCGATCGAATCGAGCGATAAGGATCTGCGAAAGCAGATGAACCTTTACCAGCGCAACGTGAAAGGGCACGTCGAAGAGCTCGGAGCGCTCGCGGTGCGTGAGCGCCGACAGTACCTTGAGACCAACGCTGAAGCTATGGTCTTTGACGCTCACGCGTTACTTACCTCTTTGAAGGCCTATGCCGAGTATCAGTCTGTGAAGGCAATGCGCGCGCGGATTAAAGGTGCAGAAGACAAGAACGAAACGCAGCTGTTTGAGCTTCTTACGAGAGACGTGCCTGTCGAGATCCAGGCTTCGCGGGATGAAGTGACCCTGCTTGTAAAGTCACTCGTTCGCGAGCTGCGGGTAATTGCGGAGCTCCCGGGCCGGCTTACGATGCCACTGTTCAAGAAGCGCAAGGACTCCAAAGCTACGCAGTTGACATGTGCTCAGCTGCTTGAAGCTATCGAGCCGCTCGCAAACATGTTACTTCCAGCCGCTCAAAACCTTGAGGCCCCTGAAACAGTTTGTGGCCCCGAGGAACTGGCGCTTGAGCCGTACCTCAAGGTGCTGCGCTGGTTCATTGAAGATGACGAGACGCTGCAGTGCATCGCGTTCCCGTACGAATCGGCTGGAAAGTCTCTCATCCCGGGAGTGCTTGAGAAGCGAGTCGACGCTTCCTGGGATGCGCTGTTGCCGGGCAAGGCTGCGGCAGTACTCGACAAGGTGGCATCGAGCACCCTTGTTGCTGTAACGAGTGACCGTGTGCTCAAAGCATCTCCTCGAACGTTCCTTCGCGAAGGAGAACTTGAGGGGAGCTTCTCTCTGAATGACGTTCGATATGTTCGTCCGCGTGGACTGGGTCAGAAAACCTCTCGCCCGACGCTCAGCATCACGACCGAGGAGAATGACCTCTCGTGGATGTTCCCGGCGGACGCGAATGAGGAGCAAATTGACCTTCTTGCGGCAGCGCTTTCCGCCGGGCCGTTGGAAGGCGGGCAGACTGCTTCGCGGCTTGAACTCGACGCGGCTGAAGCGGCGGCGCTGACGAAGTAGACCAGCGAATGCACAAAGCGGCGGGCATCTGCACACGCAGGCACTCGCCGCTTTCGCATACTCGCGGCTCAGCGCGGCCGGCGCCTTACGCCGCCGGAACAACCTCAACATCACCGTTGCGAGTAGTCACCGAGATGACGTGAGGGCTCGAGTCTGCCTGCGGGACGGTGACCTCGGCATCGCCCTTCTTCGCGGTGGTGTTCACGCGGTAGTCGCCGCCCGGAAGCGCGATGCGCACGTCGCCGTCGTGGCCGGTCACGGTCACGTTCGCGGGCGCCTCGGCGAAGGTGAGGTCGATGTCACCGTTTCGGGTGTCGGCGGTCACGGTCTGAGCGGCGAGACCGATGGCCTCCACTTCCATGTCTTTGCCGGTCAGGGTGAGGGTCGATCCGCGCACCTGTGAGAGGGACGCTTCGCCGTTGACTGCGCTCACCGTCAGGTCGGCCGCGAAATTGATCACCGTGATGTCGCTGTTCTTGTTCTGGGCGACGACCGCGACGTCTTCGGGGACGGTGACAGTAAAGCTACCCTTGCAGCCGAGCGAGAACCCGGTGCAATCGACCGCGAGGCTCAGCACGTCGCCGTCGAGTGACGTGCTGACTTCGGGCGCGGATCCGTTGCTTTCGCCCGCAACCTTGGTCTCGACCGCGATGGCACCGGCTGCACCGCCGGAGGTGAGGATGATGTCGGAGGTTCCGGCGTCGATGGTGAGGTTCTGGCCGGCGAACTCGAGGGTCTGGGACTCAGACGAGACCTCGGCGCTGGCGCCGGGATCGGCTGCTCTGGATCCGCCGTCGCTTGCGCAGCCCGTCATGAGCAGGGCAGCAGCGAGCAGGCTGCCAGCCGCGAGGACTGGGCGAATGCGGATAACGTGTTTCGAGCTGTGCTGCATGAGTTGCTCCGTGTTTCGTTAGTCATCGCCGAACAAGTCGGCTTGGATGTCTTGCGCGGTGAGATCGACGATGTCGACCATCGTCATCTTCCAGAATTGAAGGTACTCGTCATAAGGAATTCGATTTCGGTTGCCGACTTTAATCGCGCGAATGTCACCGGCGGCGATCTTTCGAGAGATCGTAGAGCGGGACATGCCCGTTCGCTCCGCTACTTGAGCGGGGGTGAGCAGGCGGGGCCTAGCGGTGAGCGTGACCTGCTCTCCTTCTGCCGCTGCGCGCTGGACGTAAGCGATGACCTCATCTAGCCAAGCTGGCTGCGATGCGGGTGCCTGGTTGAGTGCGTGAACTTCTTCAGGGTTGATGGTGAGCTGCTGGGTGGTCATGCTCCCAGGGTACGTGCATCTGCACAGCTGGGGAAGTGTATCTGTGCAGACTGTTCGGACTGTGACGAAGAGTGCCCCCCCAATTTCAGTGGAGAAGCTACACGGACCGCCCAATCACGCGCTCAAGCGTCTCAAGTAGCTGATCCGCGTTCGCGGCAGTGAACGGGAGCGGCGGGCGGATCTTGAGCGCGTTCGCGGCGGGTCCGGAAGCGCTGATGAGGATGCCCTCCTCCCGCATGCCGTTGACGACGCGAGCTGCGAGATCCGCGTCTGGGGTGCGCGCGGAATCTGCGGCGCCAAACTCCATGGCGAGGAAGAGGCCAGCCCCGCGCACGTCGATCACTCGCTCATGCGATGCGCCAATCTCACGCAGCCCTGTGAGCAACTGTGCACCGACGGTTGCCGAGTGGGTCACGAGATCGTCCTGTTCGATGACGTCGAGCACGGCTGTCGCTGCAGCGATGCTCACAGGGTTGCCGCCGAACGTGTTGAAGTACCGCACGAGCGAGCCGAACTTTTCCTGCGCTGCCGAGGTGCCAACGACCGCCGAAATCGGGATGCCATTCCCCATCGGCTTGCCGAGCACGACGAGGTCGGGGGTGATCCCGTGCCGCTGGAAGCCCCACCATTCGCCCGTGCGGCCGAAGCCGGGCTGCACTTCGTCGGCGATGTAGAGGCCGCCAGCGTTGTGCACAGCCTCGACGACCGGCGCGAGGAAGCCAGCGGGATCCGTCTGCACCCCGTCACTCGAGAAGATCGAATCGAGGATGATCGCGGCGACGCCCGATCCGCCCTCATTCAGTGCGCGGATCGCCGACTCCACCGATGCCAGCAACCGCGGCCCGACCTCCGCAGCCGGGGTGCGCGCCGTATCGATCGACGGGATCGTGACCACGTGTTCGCCGAGCGGATTGTTCGGGCCGAGCGAGGGGGAGAGGCCGGCCGCCGCAACGGTCGTGCCGTGATAGGCGTGCTCGGTGATGATGATGCCCTGCTTGCCCGTGGCCGCGCGCGCGGTGCGGACGGCGAGGTCGATCGCCTCACTGCCGGTGCAGGCGAAGGTGACGCGGTCGAGTTCGGCTGGGAACTTCGCGAGCAGACGCTCGGAGTAGTCAATGATCGGCTCAGTGAGGTAGCGGGTATGGGTGTTGAGCTTCGACAGCTGCGCGGTGACGGCCGCGGTGACGGCCGGGTGGCTGTGGCCGATCGCGGGGACGTTGTTGTAGGCGTCGAGGTAGGTGCGGCCGTCGGTTCCGCGCAGCCAGACGCCCTCGGCGCTGTCGATCGCGACGGGTTCGCGGTAGAAGAGTCGATATGACGGGCCAAGGACCCGGTCGCGGCGCTCGAGCAGCGCGGCGGCTGCCGGGTCGAGTTCAACTCCGCTCGCAGGATCGAAACCGTTAGCCATGTGGACGCCTGCGTGCACTGGAGACTCATTCATTTGGTCGTACTCCCTCGTAGATTGATGACCAATATTTCGAGTTTGTCATACGAAATTCGGCTTCGCAAGGTTAGGGTGGTGAGCAATGCCGGTGAATATCGGCGCTCGAAGCAGGGAGCGGATCGATGCAAGATGACCAGAACGGCGCCGGCCAGTCGGCTGCCGAGCGGCTCGCATGGGAGATTCGTGAGGCGATCTACGAGGGGAATCTCGTGCCGGGGAGTCCGCTGCGCGAGGTCTCGCTAGCGGACACCAAGGGTGTCTCGCGCCGAACCGTGCGCGAAGCGCTCCTGCTGCTCGCGTCCCAGGGGCTCGTGGTGCACGCGCGGAACCGCGGGGCGACCGTGCGCGCACTTGGCGCCGACGATGTGATTGACATGTATCGCGTGCGCCGCACCTTTGAACTGCAGGGTGCGCGCAATGCGCCGCTTGCGTCTGACGAGGATCGCGCCCGGCTGCAGGCCGCCTACGAGCGTTTGCATGATGCGGTGCATGGCGAGGATTCGCGCGAGATCGTGAACGCTGACCTCTCGTTCCACGGAGCGGTGGTCGGGCTCGTGGGAAGCGCGCGGCTCGACGGGTTTTACGCGCAGATGAGTCCGGAGATGGAGATGGTGCTTGCGGTGATCCGCCGCGGAGAGCGCATTGATGGGCTCACGCCCGAGCAAATCATTGCCGATCATCGCACGATTCATGCCGCGCTCATGGCGCGCGACGTGATCGAGGCGCAGCGTGCGATTCTCGAACACATTGATTTCAACGAGCGATACCTGCTCGGATTGCTCGAGAGTAAGCGCCTCTTGGATTGATGACCAATTTCGCGGTACGATCCTTTCGTCTCCACAACGAAGTAAGGACTCCGCATGGCCGTCGACACAATCGCCCCCAACTCGCTCGCGCTGACCCCCGCTGAGGTCGACGCGATCTTGGTGAGCCACTACGGTGTCGGATCGCTCGGCATGCAACCGCTTCCAAGCGAGCTCTCGGCCGTATACCGGGTCGCACTCGCGGACGGCCGCGACGTCGCCTTCAAGGCGATCCACTTCACGGAAGATGACCATGCGCTCGCGCAATGGCGGATCTCTGCGATGGACCACCTCCAGGATCTCGGCATCCCCGCCGGTCGCACGATTCCGTCGCTCGCGGGGGAGAACACCGCGGTCGCCGACAGCCCGGCCGGATCGGTCATCGCCCACGTTGGCGAGTGGCTGAGTGGTGTTCCGCTCGAGGCGGTTCCGCTGACTCCTGAGCTCTTGCGAGTCGTGGGCGCGACCGGCGCCAGGGCGGCGCTCGCACTTGCGGAGTGGCCCCAGCCGCCAGCAGCCGTCTCGCATCCGTGGGAGCTCGTGCGCACGCTTGATTCGCTCGATACCTCAATGGCTTCGGTGACCGATACCCACATTTCAGCGTTGCTCACACGCGCGCGGGAGCTCTATGCGGCTCGCGTGGCCCCCGTGATCGACGAGCTTCCGCGCGCGGTCGTGCACCACGACATGCATGACTCCAACCTGTTGATTGACGCGGATCGCGGCGTCGTCAGCGGCGTACTCGACTTTGGCGACATGGTGTTTGGCCCGCGGATCGCAGACCTCGCAATCACCGCTGGCTATGCGTGCCGCCGCGCGGCCGACCCGGTTGCCGCGTTCATCGACGTCGCCTCCGGCTGGGGGAGCGTCTGGGCGTTGGGTGAGGGCGCCGAGGGTGCTGGTGCTGGTGAGGATGCCGGTGCGCGCGCTGGTGCCGCCGAGCCCTTCACCGAGACCGAGGTTGACGTGCTGTTTGCCTCATCGATCGGCCGCCTGGCCGTGAACCTCAGCATCTGGACCGCCCGCTCGGCGAGCGATCGCGGCGAATACGCGCTTGCCCGCTCGGAGTCGACCGCTCGCGCACTCGAACTGCTGCTCGCGGCAGACTTCACCGCGGTGCAGAGCGCGCTGCGCGAAGCGCTGCTCGCGGGGTAGCGCGGGCGGGCACGGCCCCTGGGCTCGGGCCAACCCCGCGCCTTTTCGCGCTAACCCCGCGAAACAGGGTGTTTCTCTCGAGATCGCCCGTTTCTTGCGTATGAAAGGCAGCTTTTCGGCAGAAAGTGTCCGTTTCGCGGGGTTGAGGCGGGATGCGCCCGGCTGACACTCCCAAGATGCCTCGCCGACCTGCCAGTACCCCTCATCTGGAGGCTCATTGACGAGGAATGACGCCCGGCCATGGCTCGCGCCATGGCCGCCCCAATGAATATCAGGCGCGCCTACGGGCGCGGGCAAAACTCCTCCACAGGGCGGCCAACGAGGGGCGTGGGTCGCGGTCCCGGTCCCGGACACCCAGGGCAGCCGCTAAAACAGCCGCCCCTCGACCTCCGGCGCGGGCTCCTCGAGCGTGAGCAGCGCGTGCTTGCGCTCGATGCCACCCGCATAACCGGTCAGCTTGCCGGTCGACCCGACCACCCGGTGGCACGGAATGAACACGCACAGCGGGTTCGCGCCAACCGCCTGCCCGACCCGCTGCGCTAGGCCGGGGTTGCCAAGCGTCGCAGCAATCGCGCCGTAGGTGAGCGTCTCGCCGAACGGAATGCCCGCAACCAGCTCCCACACCGACCGCTGAAAGTCGTCGCCCTCTGGCGTGAACGACAACGAAAACTCCTTGCGGTCACCGGCCAGGTACTCTCGCAGCTGCGTAGTCGCGGCCGCGATGGTCGGGTCGTCCGCGAGCTCGACCCGGGGCCCGAACGTTGCTGCGTCCGGGCGCCGGGTGTGCTCGTCGAAGTAGAGGCCGCTGAGGGCATCGCCGGTCGCGACGATCGTCACGTTGCCGAGTGACGTGGCGACGAGTGCGTGCCGGCGAGTGGGATGCATGCCTCTATCTTCTCTCGCTTCGCGGCTACAGCCGAGCGTCGCGCGGGTAAATTTTCGCGCCGAGGGCATCGCGATGTGCGCGGTATTCGCGCACGGTGAGTCCGCGGTCAGCGAGCTCGCGGGCACGTTTCGGGTAGCCGAACGACTGCACGGGAATACCAGTGTGCAATCGCTGAATCTCCTCGGCGCGCAGCTGCGAACCCGGGTGCGTGATGCCGCGCGGCTCGTACTGCAGCAGGCTCCACGACCACGCGATTGCCTCACCCCGCGTGAAGCCGGCCCAGTCACCAGTTGCAATCAGGGCGGCGGATCCGGGCGCCCCCAACGCCTCCGCCACCTTCGCCGAACCTCGTGCTCGACGGGCATCCGCGTCGGCCACGCGGGCCGCCTCCCGCTCCCGCGTGGCCTGTGCGACAGCCTGGGTGATCAGCGCTGCGAGCTGTGCCCCGGTGATGGGGCTGGCTGATCCGCCCCAGAAAACTCGACCGGGGAATGGTCGCGCAGCACCCGCTCGGCGGCGTGAGTCGCGACGAACGCGTGTTCGGTAGTGAGGTCAGAGCCGGCGAAGCGCAGGCCGAGCGCGTCCCACCACGTGGTGCCCGTGGAATCAAGTGACTGACGTGAAATGGACATGAAAAATGCCCCTCTCCGGGGCGATGCCCCATCGAAACTTGCTACGCGATGTTTCGCGAAGCCCGTTCTTCCCCTGGGACACCCGGGAATCGATGGATTCGGGTTGTCGCGTAACCGGCCAGGTACCTACGGTCACGACTCTTGAACGTTCGATGAGGTTAGCACGGGTGCGCGCGCTGCTGTCAAGCCGTCGAGATGACCCCGTTCTCTCGAGATGGCCCGCTTCATGCGTAAGAAAGCCCCCATCTCGAGAGAAACACCTGATCTCGCGGGGTTGTGGGCCTGGGGCCGCCAGGGCGAGGGGCCAGCCAGGGCCGCCCGCCGGCCCGCTCTACTCCGACGCCCGCCGCAGCTTGGCAGCCCCGACGAATCCGAGCGCGAGGAACACGGCAGCGATGAGAATGGCCCACCGGGTCGCATCCGCGAAACCGGTCGTGAGGGCGTCGACGGCGGTCGCTGTCTGGTCCCCGAGCGGGCTGTGCACGCCCTGCCCGCGGAGCTGCGCAATAGTCGTGCCGGCCGACTGCCTGGTGGCTTCGGCGATCTGATCCGCGCCCGTACCAGTGAGGCCTGCCGTACCGAGAGCGGCTGGCAGTGTGAGGGCGAGCGAGACCGACAGGGCCGCGCCGGCGAATGCGGTGCCGAGGGCAGAGCCGACCTGGCGAACGGTGCTTTGTGTGGCGGATCCTTGCCCCGAAACATCCACCGGAATGTCCTTCAGCACGGTGCCCGTGAGCTGGGCGGAGGCGAGGCCGAGGCCCAGGCCGTAGACCGTGAGCGGAATCGCAATGAGCCAGCCCGAGGTCGCGGGCCCGATGATGAGCGCGAGCGCGACCGCGCCGAGCACTTCGAGCCCGAGGCCGATGAGCACGGTGCCGGGGGCGCCAAACTTCGCGGCGAGGTGGCGCGCTGAGGCACCAGACAGGAAGGCGCCAACCGCCATCGCGGCGAGAATGAGGCCAGCACCCATGACATCGAGGCCGAGGGCATTGATGAGGTACAGCGGCAACACAAAGATGATCGCGAATTCACCGACGGCAACCATGGCCGCCGTAAGGTTGCCCCACGAGAACGTTGAGTACGAGAAGAGTCCGAGGTCGAGGAGCGCAGCGCGCTGCACCTTCTCGCGGTGCCGTTCCCAGATCACGAACAGTACGAGTGCGACCGCCGCGATGGCGAAGGCCACGGGGACGGCCGAGATTGCGGCGTCCTTCGACCAGGTCCAGCCGAAGAGTGCGAGGTCTGCCTTCGGCGCCCACCAGCCGAGGTTCGGTCCCTCGATCACGGCAAAGACGAGCGCACCAAACCCAATTGCGCTGAGGAGGGCACCATCGACGTCAATGCCGGGGCGATGCTGCACGCCACGGGTTTCTGGCACTGTGAAGAGCGCGGCGATGAAGACGAGTGCACCGAGGGGAAGATTGACGAGGAAGATCCAGTGCCACGAGGTCCACTGCGTGAGCGCGCCGCCCGCGAGCGGGCCAACCGCGGCTGCGCCGGAGATGACCGCACCCCAGACGCCGAATGCTGCCGCGCGATACTTCCCGCGGAACGTCGCGTTCACCGTTGAGAGCGTCGAGGGCATGATGCACGCTGCGCCGACGGCTTGCACGGCGCGGGCGCCAATGAGCAAGCCCGCTGATGACGCGAGCGCGGCGAGCAGGCTGCCGCCGACGAACACGACCAGGCCAACGAGGAAGAGCCGCTTGCGGCCCCAGCGATCCGCGAGATTGCCGGTCGACAGCAGCAGCGCCGCGAGCAACACGGCGTAGAGGCTGTTCACCCACTGTGCATCGGTGATGTTGAGGCCCAGGTCGCCGATGATCGCGGGCAGCGCGACACCAACGATCGTGCCGTCGAGCACGATGAGCCCGAGGCCGATCGATAGGACGGCGAGGGCGAACCAGTCGCGTCGCGTGGGGGCCGTCACTGCGTCGGCAGTGGGCGCGGATCCCTGCACCGACTCAGCTGCAGCAGACACGGCCGGTTACGCTTCGACGTGCTTGGACGCAGTTGCGGGCTGTGCCAGCACCGCACGGCGGAGCGCGATGAAGAACACGATCATGCCAGCCGCGAGGATCGTATGACCCAGGCCAGCAATACCCGAGATCATCGCGTTGCCCTCCTTGCCGAGCACCGTGAGGGAGCCGTGCCAGACCAGTACACCGGCAGTGATGATGAGGCCGACGTTGTACAGCCAGAAGAACCAGGCGAACAGCTTCGGGCTCTTCGAAATGGTGAACACCTTCTCGATGACGAGCACGATGAGCAACACAATGAAGCCGAGTGTGAGTAGGTGCGTGTGCACGACGCCGAGCTGCGTGAATTGCCCCTCGGGGAAGTCGTTGAGCTTCGTGAATTCGCGGTAAAACACGCCAGACAGCACGCCGAGCAGCATGTAGATAAAGGCTGCGTTCAGGAGTTTCTTCATGATGACCTCTTCACCGAGATGGACTGCACAGTTGACCCTGTGTCTCCCATCTTCCTCCCGGTACAACGGGCGCGTCAACGGGTGCGCGAGCGTACCGCCACGAGCGCGCACGCAACGACGATGACTCCGCCTCCGACGGTCACCCAGTCCAGCTGTTCGCCGAGTAGTAGCGCGGCCCAGCAGATACTCATGACTGGCTGCGAGAGTTGCACCTGGCTTACCTGCGCCATCGGGCCAATCGCGAGCCCGCGATACCAGGCCACGAATCCCAAGAACATGCTGATGCACGCGAGGTAGGCAAAGGCCGCCCACTCGGGGGCGGATCCCGTCGGCGGCTGCTGCGCAACCGCCACGGCTGTGAGCAACACTGACACCGGTGCGGCCGCGACGAGTGCCCACGAGATGGTCTGCCAGGCGCCGAGCGAGCGCGAGAGGATGCCGCCCTCGGCGTAGCCGATGCCGCACACGATCACCGATGCGAAGAGCAGCAGGTCGGGCCAGGAGAGTGCGCCGAATCCGCCGCTCTGCAGCGCAGCGAAGCCGACCGCGGCAGCCGCGCCGACGAGCGACGCCAACCAGAAGCGGCGGTTCGGACGCTCACCCGTGCGGAGTGCTGCGATGACCGCCGTGACGATCGGCAGCACCGCGATGACGACGGCACCGTGGCTCGCGGGCGACTTCGTAAGCGCGAAGGAGGTGAGGAGCGGAAACCCGACGACCGATCCGGCGGCGACGACACCCACCTGAATCCACTGCCGGCCGCGGGGGAGCTTCTGGCGCGTGAACCACAGCGCTGCGGCGGCGAGCACGGCGGCGATGACGGCACGGCCAGAGCCGACGAAGAGCGGCGACATGTTGCCGTCGCCGACCGCGATGCGGGTGAGAGGCACGGTGAAGGAGAACGCCGCGACGCCGAGCACACCCCACCAGAGGCCTGCGTGTGATCCGCGCCCCTGATGCGATAGCGGTAGCTGATTTTGAACAGTAGCGGTACTATGTAGCTTCATGTCCTACAGTAGCAGTGATCGAATTGTGGCAGTGCTCAGGGAGTGGATCGCGGCCGCAGCGCCCGGTGCGAAGCTGCCCTCGACCCGCGCGCTCGTCGCCGAGCATGAGGTCAGTCCGGTCACGGTGCAGCAAGCATTGCGCACGCTCGTTGCCCAGGGGGTGATTGAGTCCCGACCGGGCGTTGGGACGTTCGTGCGGGGGATCCGCGCCCCGCGACCGCATGACTTCGGGTGGCAGACGGCTGCGCTCGGTGCTCCCCAGCAGCGCCTGCCGCAACTGTCCACAGCGCTACGGACGACAGCAAACGATGTCATCGGCCTGCATTCCGGGTATCCCGACAAGGATCTGTTGCCCGAGCGCCAGGTGCGCGCGGCGCTCGCGCGCGCGGCCCGCAGCGAGCTCGCGGTCGTGCGGGCGCCGGCGGCTGGCCTGCCTGATCTGCAGTCGTGGTTCGCGGCTGAGCTCGCCGCGGATACACCAGGGGGAACCACGCCGCCGATGGCAAGCGACGTCGTGATCCTGCCGGGCAGTCAGGCTGGCCTGAGCACGCTGTTCCGCACGCTGGTGGGCGCGGGGGAGCCGATGCTCATTGAGTCGCCGAGCTACTGGGGTGCGATCCTCGCGGCCGCGCAGGTTGGCGTGCAGCTGGTGCCGATTCCGAGCGGACCTGATGGACCAGATCCCGACGAGATCGATCGCGCCTTCGCTCGCACCGGAGCGCGTGCGTTTTACGCGCAGCCGCACTTCGCGAATCCGACCGGCGCGCACTGGTCGCCAGAGGTCGCCGAGCGCGTGCTCGATATCGTGCGCGAGCGCGGCGCATTCCTCATTGAGGATGACTGGGCGCACGACTTCAGCATCGACGAAGACATCACGCCCCTCGCCGCCCTCGACGATTCAGGCCACGTCATCTACCTGCGGTCACTGACGAAGAGTGTCTCGCCGGCGCTGCGCGTTGCGGGTGTCGTTGCACGCGGGCCTGCACGGGAGCGGATCCTCGCCGACACCCAAGCCCAAGCCATGTACGTGAGCGGCGTGCTGCAGGCTGCGGCCCTTGACGTCGTCACCCAGCCGGCCTGGCGCACGCATCTCCGCGGACTCCGCGGCCAACTCGCCGCCCGCCGCAACCTGCTCGTCGATGCCCTCCGGCAGTATGCGCCGACCGCGCACCTCGCGCACATCCCGCGCGGCGGCCTGAACCTGTGGTTGCGGTTGCCTGATGAGGCGGATCTCGCAGCCGTCGTGCGCGAATGCGAGCAGCGCGGTGTCGTCGTCGCTCCTGGCAACGACTGGTTCCCCGCGGAACCGACCGGCAAGTACCTGCGGCTCAACTACTCGGGGCCGAACCCCGGGGCGTACGAGCGCGCGGCACAGGTGCTCGGCGAGGTGCTCGCGGAGCAGGCTGCCTAGTCGAGTGGCTGCCTAGCCGAAGAACGCGCCAATCACCTCGCCGGGGTGGCTGAGGCGCCACAGCAGGTCGGGACCGGGAATCGTCTTCGTGAGCTCGAGCGGTACCTCGATGGTGCCCTCGGGGCTCGTGACGGTCGCGGTGCCGACGGTGCCTTTGGTGCCGTCCTTTGGCTGCTGCCAGTCGACCGTCACGATCGCGGATTCGCCTGGCACGAGGGTGGCTTGCGCTGATCCGCCGACCTTCACGGAGGCTGATGCACCGGTGACTCCGGTCATCGTGGCCACGCTCGTGCCCTCGGTGAGGAGGTCGACCTGCTGGGGGAGCGCTTGCAACGAGGCGGCAAGGTCGGTCGCCTGGTCGGCGCGCTCTTCTTCGCTGTCGCGGGCGAGCATGACGGTGAGCTGCGTGAGCGGTCGGCCGTTCACGTCGACGTGCTGGCCGACGACGAAGTTGTAGCCGACCTCTTCGATGAAGCCGGTCTTGAGGCCGAACGTGCCTGCGACGTCGCCGAGCAGCCAGTTTGTGGATTCGACGGTCTTGTCGCTCCACGGCATGGTCGCGGTCGGCATGCTCGTGATCTCGGTGATGGTCGGGTTTGCTGCCGCCAGCCAGCCGATCTTCATGATGTCGGTGGGGGCTGCCGCATTGCGTGCGTCCATGCCGGTCGGCTCGACGAACGTGAGTGAATCGAGGCCGTGCGTGGTCTTCCACTCATCGACGGCTGCGAGGAACGCATCCTGGCTGCCAAACACTGACATCGCGTAGGCGTAGGCGTAGTCGTTGGCTGACATGATGAGCGAGAGCTCGAGCATCTGGCGGGTGGTGACCTCGGTGCCGATGGGGGTCTCGTAGAGGATGCCGTCGTCGAGACGGTAGATGTCTTGCTGGGCCACGTCTGCCTCAGACCACACGTGGATCGGGCCGTCTTCGCCGCTGGCGAGCGGCTGCTTCTCGAGGCTCACGAGCACGGTGACGAGCTTGGACACGCTCGCGAGTGGACGAACGGTGTCATCGTTGACCCAGGTGGTGCCGTCAGACCAGCTCACCGCGGTCGGTGCGCTGTAGCTGTTCACGAGATCTTGCGCCGTTTGCGGATCGACGGTGGTCTCCTGCTCAAGGTCCATTGAGACCTTGAGCGTGGGGGTGTCGAGCGGCGCGAGGGCGCACGTGGCGACGTAGGCGCCGGCGGCGAGTACGACGATGACGGGGATCCCGCGGGTGAGCAGCTTGCGTGTTCGAGAGGTGTTCTGAGGCACAGTTCCAGGTTACGGTCGAGTGGCTGGGCGGACGCGGTGATGACGGGCGACGTCGCCGGGCTTAGGGCACCCGGCGGATCCAGTCTTCGGTCAAGAACTTCTTCTCGACGAGCTGTTCTGCCGCGTCCCACTCGCCCTCGGTGACCTCGCTCTGCGTGCCACCGTGACGACGAATGAAGACCTCCACCAGTCGCTCGACGATCTCTTCGCGTGAGAGACCGGTCTGGCTGCGCAGCGGATCGACTCGCTTCTGCGCGCTTGCGGTGCCTTTGTCGGAGAGCTTCTCGCGGCCGATGCGCAGCACCTCGGTCATCGCGACCGGGTCCATGTCGTAGGCCATCGTCACGTGGTGCAGGACGGCGCCGGAAGCGATGCGCTTCTGCGCTGCGCCGCCGATCTTGCCCTGCGGGCTCGTGATGTCGTTGAGCGGCTTGTACACCGCATCGATGCCGAGCGAGTGGAGCGCTTCGAGTACCCACTCGTCGAGGAACGCGTACGAGTCAGCGAAGCTCATGCCGCGCACGAGCTCGCCGGGAACGTACAGCGCGTACGTGATGCACGCCTCTGGCTCCATGTACATTGCGCCGCCGCCGGAGATGCGGCGAACGAGCTGCGCGCCGCGGGCGTTCAGCTGTTCTTCGTCGACCTCGTTCTGCACCGACTGGAAGCTGCCAATGAAGACCGCGGGGCGGTCCCACTCCCAGATACGGAGCGTGGGGCCGCGAAGCCCTTCGCCGACAGCGGTGGTGAGCACCTCGTCGAGGGCTGCGTTGAGTACGGGCGCGACTGCGCGCTCGTGGATGATCTGCCAGTCGTAGTCGCGCCAGTGCGCTGCGCCGGTGATGGCGCGGCGGATCGCGACGCCAACCGAGTCGGGGGTGAACCCGAGCAGGTGCACCTCGGAGGGGAGTGCCGCGCGAATCGCGTCACCGAACGCCTCGATCGTGCTGTTCGGGCTGAGCCCGTTGATCGCTGCGTTGATATCGAGGAGCGCGTCATCGGGCTCCAGGAAGAAGTCGCCAGACAGGCTGAAGTCTGCGATCTTCTCGTCGACGATCGTGAAATCGACGACGACTAGCTTGCCGCCAGGGACCTTGTATTCGCCGTGTACATTCATGACTTCAGGGTACGCCTTCTACTCGGCGACGCGCTCGAGAATCCAGGTAATGACCTCGGTCTCGACCTCGTCAGCGTTGGTTTCGTTGAGGATTTCGTGGCGCGCACCCGGGTACTCTCGCAGCGTCACGTCGCGCACCCCACGCTGGCGGTAGAGGTCTGCAAGGCGGCTCAGCCCGTCACCGCGGCTGAGCGGGTCGTCATCGCCAGCAACGAGGAGCAGCGGAACGTCGGGAGCGAGGCCGTGGCTCGGCTTGCCGAAGAGGCGCAGGCCGTCAGCAACGCCGAACAGTTTGATGATGTCGGCTGAGAAGCAGAGCTCGTCAGCGATGAACTTCGCTGCGGTCTCGGGGTTACGGCTGAGCCACTCAAAGCCGTTCGCACCCTCTCCGGCCCAGCGTGCGTTGAGGTCGCCCGACTCCATGTACCGGAGGCTGCGCAGCGCAGAACCGCTCAGCACGACCGCGTCCCACAGCCGCGGATGCTCGTTCAAGATGCGCTGCGTCATCAGTGAGCCCCACGAGTGACCGAACATCACGACGGGGAGGCCCGGGTGCTGCTCGCGAATAATACCGGTGAACTGCACGATCGCCGCTTCGGTCGCGCGCAGGCCACCGGGGCCGAGCTTGCCGAGGAACGAGAGATCGCCACCGTGCTGCTTGCGCCCGGTCTCACCGTGACCGCGGTGGTCGTCGGCGTAGACCGCGAACCCTGCGAGGGCGAGGCGGCGCGCGAAGTGGTCGTAGCGGCGCGCGTGCTCGCCGATGCCGTGCGCGATCTGCACGGCGCCAACCAGCTCACCGTCGTTGACGGTGCTGTCTGGCAGCCAGGAGTATGCCGCGATTTCGACACCGTGCTCGTCGACGTAGTTCACGGACTGGAAACTCACGTGGTTCGTGCTTGCGGTCATTGCGGCCTCATTGTCTTTCGCTGGCTGGCGGTCGGTGCGCCGGGTAATTCGATGGTAGACGGGACCACTGACATTGCGCACCCGTCGCTACACTCGGTGGCATGACAGAACCTCTTGTTGTTGCACTGCCGCAGGACCCGGGGCTGCGCGAGGCCATCGGCGATCCGCGCAACGTTCGGTTCGTAGATTGGGATCTCACCGGGCCTGCGCCCGAAACCCACATCGATCTCGTCGTGGCGAGCAACTTTGGTTATCACGAGGGGCTTGCGCGGTTGGCTGAGGTGAATCCTCGGCTCGTGCAGTGGCAGTGGATTGGCTACGACGATGTCCCACAGTATCTTCCCGAGGGTATCCCGCTAGCGAACGCATCTGGCGTTCACGACGGACCCACTGCAGAACTCGCGGTCGCACTCACGCTCGCAGCGCAGCGCGGGCTTCCCCGCTACATTCGGGCCGCGGATCGGCACGCGTGGGAAACCGAATTCTTCCCGAGCCTGTGCGCCAAGCGCGTGCTCATCGTCGGTTACGGCGGCGTCGGCAAGGCCATCGAGGCGCGACTGGCTGGCTTCGAGGCAGAGATCACGCGCATGGCACGATCCGCGCGCACCGAGCGCAACCTGGCAGGAACAGAGGTCGAAGTGCTCGGCTTCGCCGATCTGCACGCGCAGCTCGCCGTGAGTGACGTCGTGATCCTCGTGGTGCCCCTCACCGCACAGACTCAACACCTCATCGATGCCGCAGCGCTCGCCGCACTGCCAGACAACTCCCTTCTCGTGAACATCGCGCGCGGTGGCGTGGTCGACACTGACGCGCTCGTGGCGGAGCTGTCAGGGGCGCGGATCCGGGCAGCCCTCGACGTCACCGACCCCGAGCCGTTGCCCGCGGATCACCCACTGTGGAGCGCCCCAAACGTGCTGATCACCCCGCACGCGGGCGCCGATTCAGACGCGCTGCTGCCGCGGATGGCGGCGCTGATCCGCCGTCAGATCGCGGCGTTGCAGGCCGGTGAGACGCCAGAGAACGTCGTACTTGGGCCTGGCGCCTAGGCGGATCTTCCGCGGATTTCCGCGGCCAAACTTCGAATGTCGGTGGGTGCAAGGAGAATGACTTCATGAACACGAACGAGCGCAACATCGCAGTCTCCGTGCCGAGCGGGGAGCTACACGAGGCCCTTGCGGGCACACCCGGCATCGACCTGATCGCATGGGACTGCGACGGCCCAGCGCCGCGCGACCAGATCGACATCGTCGTGCCGCCGTACCGCGGCTCGAACCGTCGACTCGAGCGCCTCGCGGGGTGCGAGGTCGGGCTCGTGCAACTCCAAATGAACGGGTACGAAGGCGTCGGCCAGCACCTGACGCCGGGCCAGCTCGTTGCGAATGCGTCAGGGGTGCATGACACCTCGACTGCCGAGCTCGCGGTTGCGCTCATGCTCGCGTCTCAGCGTGGTCTGCCCGACTTCATTCGTGCTGCCGACGAAGAGCGCTGGGAATACGCGCCCATGCCGAGCCTCGCTGACCGTCGCGTGCTCATCGTGGGGTACGGCGGCATCGGTAAGGCGATCGAGTCTCGTCTCGCTGGCTTTGAAGTGGAGATTGCGCGCCTTGCGCGCACCGCTCGTACCGAGCAGAACCTCGCTGGGAGTGATGTACACGTTCACGGCTTCGATGAGCTCCACGCGCAGCTCGCGCTGGCCGACGTGGTCGTGCTCATCACGCCGCTCACCGAACAGACCAGGCACCTCCTCGATGCTGCTGCGCTCGCCGCATTGCCCGATGGCGCGCTCGTGGTGAACGTCGCGCGCGGCGCGGTCATCGACACCGACGCGCTCGTAGCTGAGCTGTCGACCGGTCGTATTCGTGCGGCGCTTGATGTGACTGACCCTGAGCCGTTGCCGGCTGGTCATCCGCTGTGGCGTACGCCCGGCACCATTGTGGTGCCGCACGTCGGTGGTGGCGCGAGTTCGATGCTGCCGCGCATGCGCGCGCTTGTCCTGCGCCAGGTCGAGCATCTGCGCGCGGGCGAGCCGTACGAGAACCTCGTCACGGTGTAAGTAAACGACGAATCAAGGGGTGAGATGATGCAGGCAATTGTTGTTGAACAGACCGGTGGTCCCGAGGTGCTCGTTGCGCAGGCAGCGCCAGCTCCCGTCCCGGGTCCAGGCGAGCTGCTTGTGGAGACGGCAGCGGTTGGCGTCAACTTCATTGAGATCTACCAGCGCGGTGGTGTCTACGCGATGGAGCTGCCGTACATTCCTGGCTCTGAGGCTGCCGGCACGGTGCTCGCGGTTGGTGAGGGCATTACTGACTTTGCGCCAGGTGATCACATCGCGACGGCCGCAGCCCGTGGCACCTATGCTGAACAGTTTGTTGTCGAAGCAGCTCAGGCGGTCACCGTGCCCGCGGGCATTGAGCTCGACGTTGCTGGCGCACTGCCACTGCAAGGCTGCACCGCGCACTATCTCGCGTTCTCGGTTGCTACTCCGCAGCCGGGGGAGTGGGTGCTCGTGCACGCTGGTGCCGGGGGTGTTGGCCAGCTGCTCACCCAGCTCCTCGTCGCCCACGGCGTCCGGGTCATTGTGACCGCCTCGACAGATGAGAAGCGTGCACTGTGCCGGGACGCTGGCGCTGAACATGCGCTGCCGTACGAAGGCTTTGCTGAGCGCGTGCGCGAGATCACCAACGGCGTTGGCGTTGCTGTTGCCTACGACGGCGTTGGCCTCGACACGTTCGACGGATCCCTCGCATCGCTGCGCGTGCGCGGCGACCTCGTGCTCTTCGGCGGCGCGAGCGGTCAGGTCCCGCCGTTCGACCTGCAACGGTTGAACGCTGGCGGTTCACTTCGCGTCAGCCGGCCAACGCTGGGGCACTTCATGCTGACAGCCGAAGAACGTGCCTGGCGCTACCGCGAACTCTTCGAGGCCGTCGCTGCCGGCACGCTACGCGTACGCATCGGGGAACGGTTTGCCCTGGCCGATGCAGCTGAAGCACACCGCGCACTCGCAGGTCGCGGCACGACGGGCAAGGTCATTCTCGTGCCATAACGAGACACAACCGCCCCAAATTCCATAGTCCGGCCCGCTCGCAGAGGCAAGAGAGTAGGCTTGAGGGTGTGCGTGCATCAGCACGCTGGACCAAGATCCCCGCTTGCCCCTTGGAGTGATATTCACATGGCTGAACAGTCCCGTCTCGACAAAGTCATCGCACTTGCCCGCCACCGCGGTTTCGTCTTCCAGGCAGGTGAAATCTACGGTGGTTCGCGCTCTGCATGGGACTACGGCCCCCTCGGCACCGCGCTGAAGGAAAACATCAAGCGCCAGTGGTGGAAGTCGATGGTGCAGAAGCGCGACGACGTCGTCGGCATTGATTCGAGCATCATTCTTCCCAAGCAGGTCTGGGAAGCATCGGGCCACGTCGAGGTCTTCAGTGACCCCCTCGTTGAGTGCCTGAGCTGCCACAAGCGTCAGCGCGAAGACCACCTCCTCGAGGCATTCGAAGAGAAGAAGGGTCGCGCACCCGAAAACGGCATGGCAGACATCGTCTGTGCAAACTGTGGCACCCGCGGTCAGTGGACCGAGCCGCGCGCATTCTCGGGTCTGCTCAAGACCTACCTCGGCCCCGTCGACGACGAGGCTGGCATGCACTACCTCCGCCCCGAGACCGCTCAGGGCATCTTCGTGAACTTCGCAAACGTGCTGCAGGCAGCGCGCATGAAGCCGCCCTTCGGCATCGGCCAGATCGGTAAGAGCTTCCGCAACGAGATCACGCCAGGTAACTTCATCTTCCGCACCCGTGAGTTCGAGCAGATGGAGATGGAATTCTTCGTCGAGCCCGGCACTGACGAAGAGTGGCAGGAATACTGGATGAACGAGCGTTGGAACTGGTACGTCGATCTCGGCATCGACGCAGACAACCTGCGCTTCTACGATCACCCCAAGGAAAAGCTGTCGCACTACTCGAAGCGCACCGCTGACATCGAGTACCGCTTCGGCTTCCAGGGCAGCGAGTGGGGCGAGCTCGAGGGCATCGCGAACCGCACCGACTTCGACCTGTCGACTCACTCGAAGCACTCGGGCAAGGAGCTCAGCTTCTTCGACCAGAACAAGGACGAGCGCTACACCCCGTACGTGATCGAGCCCGCGGCTGGTCTCACCCGCTCGCTCATGGCGTTCCTCGTTGACGCGTACCGCGAAGAGGAGGTGCCGAACGCGAAGGGCGGCACCGACAAGCGCACCGTGCTTGGCCTCGACCCGCGTCTCGCGCCCATCAAGGTTGCTGTTCTTCCCCTCAGCCGCAACGAAAAGCTTTCGCCGCTCGCGCGCGAGATCGCTGCAGACCTGCGCCAGGACTGGAACATCGACTTCGACGATGCAGGCGCAATCGGCCGCCGCTACCGTCGCCAGGACGAGATCGGTACCCCGTTCTGTGTCACCGTCGACTTCGACTCGCTCGATGACGACGCAGTGACGATCCGCGAGCGCGACACCATGGAGCAGACGCGCGTGCCGCGCGCAGAGCTCTACGGCTTCCTCGCAGAGCGTCTTCGCGGCGCATAACGCTGAAACGGGGCGGGGCACAACTCAGGTTGTTCTCCGCCCCGCCCGTTTCGGGCTTCGGCCCGGGGCTCCGCACCACTCCAGCTCAGATCCCTGCCGCGGTCACTGAGCGCATTGAAAGGCCAAGCATGACCTCCTCAGCCCCTCAGAACGACCCCGACCCGGCCGCACAGCCGCAGCCTGCACCCGGGCAGTCCGTGCCCGGACAGCCCGCCCCTGGCGAACCCGGCGTGCCCGGTTCGACCGTGCCGCAGGCCTGGGCCTGGGCGAAGCCCGCACAGGTGACGGTGCCACGTCTCGTCGAGACTGAGCCGCTTGAGTACCACCGTCTGTATCGCGGTGCCGCAAAGTTCCAGTGGTGGAAGCCACTCGTCCTCGTACTGCTCGCTGGCGTCTTCTACCTTGCCTTCAGCGTGGCCATCAGCTTCGCGCTCATGCCGCTGCTTATGTCGTTTGACCCCGACTTCCTCATGCAGTCCGCGAGTGGTGAGGTCGTACTCGACACCCAACGCCCGCTGAGCGTGTTGTACAGCCTGCTTGCGATCTCTTCGATGCTGCCCGCTGTCATCCTTGCAATGCTGTGCATGGGCATTCGCCCGACTGGCCGCGTTTGGTCGGTTGCTGGACGGATCCGCTGGGGCCTGCTCGGTCGCACCACGCTGTTCGCAATCGCCGGTGTTGCCACGATGAACATCGTTGGTATCGCGGCAACGTACGCGCTTGACCCGGGTTCGTTCGTCGAAACTGGCGAAGACCTGCTCCCTGACTTCAGCCTGAACGCAGCGCTGCTCTCGGGCATCTTCATCCTGCTCCTGGTGCCCATTCAGGCGACAGCTGAAGAAGTGGTGTTCCGTGGTGTTGGCATGCAGGTGTTTGGCTCCTGGGTGAAGTCCCCGTGGCTCGCAGTCCTCGTGCCTTCGGTCCTGTTCGCAATGGCGCACATTTACGACATCTGGGGCATGCTCGCGGTTGGCCTCATGGGCTTGGTTGCTGCCTGGCTTGCCTGGCGCACTGGCGGCCTCGAAGCCGCCATCGCGATCCACGTCGTGAACAATCTCGTCGCCTTCGGCTTCATGGCCAGCGGAACCACCGGCGAGACCGCACAGGTCGCCGAAGGTGGCAGCCTTGGCGCTGTCATCGGCGAGATCGCCGGTCTCGGCCTCTTTGCGTGGCTGGTCGTCCGGAGCTTCAACAAACACGGCTACGGCCGCGAACGCATCGACTTCGTTGTGCGCGAGGTGCCGGTCGCCGCGTCAGCATACGAGCCTGCGCCCGTTGATGCGCCGCTCTCGCCCGGAGTTGCCCCAACGCCTGCGCCTGCACCCGGGCCTGCGGCGCCCCAAGACACTAACCCCGAAACTCTGAAGGACACCCCCAATGCGTGAAGTAATCGTCACCGGCACGAGCACCACGGTGCTCGCAGCAGCGCTTGAATGCGCGCAGGTCGGCATTCGCGTGCGGATCGCGCCCGAAGCAGAAGGCGAGCAGCCCAACGCGCACGGCGTCCGCCAGGCGGGTATCCGCGACGCACAGGGCGAGTTCACCGAATTCCTTGAGCATGTTTCTGCGCCCATCGGCGAGGGTGGCCCGGCTGAGGCGCGCACGCGCCCGATCCGCACGGCGCCCGCGGCAATTGCACTCCGCGGCCGCACCGGTGCATGGGGCGAGCAGCCCTGGCCATCGGTCGTTGGTATCCCGGCAGTACCGCTGGCGACGAAGACCACCGCGCTCATTGGCGGCCGTGCCTCGGCTCGCGCCTACCTCGACCGGGTGAAGCCCGTCCTCACCATTGGCAAGGAATCGCAGCTGAGCCACCTCGTTGAAACGCGAGTTGGTGCGGTGACCCGTGAGCTGCTCGTCGAGCCCTTCATCCAGGAGCGTTTCGGTCGTCCCTCATCCGACGTCGAGGTTGCAACCGCAGCCCCCGGACTCAACGAAGCACTCACCCGCGTTGGTTCGCTCACCGGCGCCGTGCTTGCGACCGCCCCCGAAGCTGAGCAGCGTGACACCCTCGTGAGCGCCGTCGCTGGCTGGGACGAACTGCGTGCGGCACTCCTCGAGCGCCTCGAGCCATACGGCGCCGAGCTGCTTCCCGAAGCACTCGTCTCGCTGCGTCGCGACGGTGACGCGTGGGTCGGACGCGACGCATCAGGCCACGAATACCGTGCCGATGCCGTCATCGTTGATGCCGATCACGCGCTCGCAGCTGCGGGCGAACTCGCTGAGGCGCTGAGCGCGGTCGTGGCGGACGATGCGCAGCACCGTGCATACGCCGAGGTCACCATTGTTGCCCCCGGTCGCGACATCGACTCGCTCGAACTCGCACAGGACGGCGCAGGCACGACCTGGTCGATCCGCACCCGCAAGCTCGGCGATGGCACCTGGCTCGCAGAAATCGCAGGTGCAGTCTTCGCGGCCGGCCCCGATGCGCTCACGCGCGAGGCCGCAGTGACCCGCATGAGTGAGGCACTGCAGAGCGTTGCACTCGAAGCATCAGCAGAGATTCGTGCGCGGATCGAAGCGGCACCCTTCACCAGCCACACGCTGCGTGACGCTGCTGAGGCCGCACGCGCTGAACTGGCAGAGACGGAACTCACGGTTCTCGCTTGTGGCCCCGCGCTGCACGGCGGCGAGCTGGCTTCCGCCGTAGGAGACGCCAGGGTGCAGGCACAGGTCATGCGTCGTCGTCTCGTTGGCATCAGCAAGTAAGTAATCGTTCAACTTCACAAAAGACACCAGTGGTGAACCAGTGAGTCCGTTGTAGGCTTGCGGATGCACACATTCACCCGCGATCGGGAGGCGCATACATGAAGGGCAAAGTTGCTTTCGTATTGGGAGCGGCCGTTGGCTACGTACTGGGTACGCGAGCTGGACGTGAACGGTATGCGCAGATCAAGCGCGGGGCGACGCAGGTGTGGGAATCCGCGCCTGTGCAGAGCGCCGTTGACGCAGTCAACGGCGCAGTCGGCGCACAGATCGACCGCGTAAAGGTCACGCTCATCGACGCTGGCAAGCGCGCGTTCACCGCTGTGGTGAGCGGCACGGACGCGAAGACCACGGCACCCGCAGACGCGCAGGCGCCTGCGAAGGCGCAGTCACAGGCTGCAGCTGCTGATGCTGCAGCAGCGCCCGCTGACAAGCCTGCCGCTGAGCAGGAGGCAATGTAATGAGCCCCCGCAAAGACGGTAGCCCCGGCACCGTCGAACTGATTGCTCGCCTGCCGTACCAGATCGTGCGACTCGCGAAGGCTGAGATTAACAACGCCAAGGTCGAGATCATCGCTAAGGCGAAGAAGGCTGGCATTGGCGCTGGTGCGATCGTTATCGCATTGTTCTTCTTGTTCTTCATGCTGGAAGCGCTTGTGATCGCAGCCATCGCTGCGCTCGCACTCGTATGGCCCTGGTGGCTCGCAGCGCTCACCGTTGCTGGTGCACTGCTGCTGCTCGCAGCCGGTGCGATTGCCGGTGGTGTGGCACTGATCCGCCGAGGAAACCCGGTGCCAGACGAGACCCTCGGTCGCCTGAACGGCGATCTTGAGGCGCTCAGCGAAGTACAGATCAACGCAAGTGCAAAGCCGCAGGCCGCGGCGCACCGCGTGCCGCAGGTTGGTGAACAGGGGAATTGGCGATGAACCAGCAGGAACGCGCAGCGGGAGTCGCCGAGGCACAGACCGCACGAGCAGAGCTGTATGACACGCTCTCGCTCCTCACTGATCGTTTGAACTACGCGCAGCGCATCGACGATGCGGTGGATCGCACCAAGGTGCGTTTCTCCCGATTGCGCGAAGAAAAGCCCGTCGAGGCAATGGCAATCGTGGCCGGCGCAGCAGTCGCCGTTGGCGCCGTTGTTTGGGCAGTTGCAGCAGGGCTGACACGTAAGCGCTGATGCGCTAGTCGATCCGCCACAAAGTGCTCGATTCGTTTTTAGACGAATTCGCGGGTAGCGTGGTCGGGGAAGTATTGTTGATCCGTCGTTTGTGGGCGACTGGTTCATATACAGTGGTTCAGTCCGTTGATGTGTTGAAGTGGGGATTATGTCGAATGAGACGAAGCCGCTGAGCGGCCTTCGTGTGCTCGTTCCCCGTGGAGGTACGTGGGGCGAACTCGTCTCGCAGGCACTTCGCGAGCGTGGAGCACAGACGGTGATTTCACCGCTTGTGGACTTTGCGCACACCAGTGAGGAAGAGACACTCGTCCAGAATCTCCAGCGACTTGAAGCTGGCGACTTTGACTGGATGACCGCAACGAGCGCGACCGTTGCAGACGTACTTAAGCACCACGGTGCTGTGATCCACGAGAACACTAAGGTGGCGCTCGTGGGGGAGGCAACCGCAGTCGCGTTCCGCGATGCAGGTTACCCCGTAGATTTCACGCCTGATGAGTTCAATAACACGACTCACCAGCTGCTCAAGGAGTGGAAAGAGATTGACGAGGACAAGGTTCTCAAGGTTCTCACCCTCCGCTCTGACGTTGCACGTCCTGTGCTGACCGAAGGCCTCATTAGCCGTGGTCATGACGTCTCGCAGGTGCTCGCGTTCCGCACCGTCGGTGTGCCCGCGGGCATTCAGATTCGCGAAGACGTCGAGTCGGGCCACATCAATGCAATTCTCGTGGCGTCGCCCAAGATTGCTGTTGAGGTGGAGAAGCAGTTCCCAGAGCGTCCCGCAACGACGATTCTTGCGTGCGTCGGCCCCGACACCATTCGTGCAGCTGAAGAGCTTGGTCTCCGTTCACCGGACGTCGTGAACTCTGAGCAGCAGCAGGTCATCGCAGATGCCGTCGAGGCAACGATCGACCACAGCGACATGCTCGACTAATTTTTCTGCGCAACAAACCCCTCGAGATCGACACTTTCTGTCGAGACGAGGGGTTTCTTGCGTATGAAAGGCCCATTCTCGGGAGAAACTGCCCTTTTCGCGAGGTTGAGCCAGACCAACGCCGTGCAAGCCACCCGTAACCAACTGCAACAAGTCGTCACGCAACGACACCAGAATTGGGCAACGTACTGCGCGTCGATAGGTTCGAGACATGACGAAGATCGAGACCACCACCGCCGGCAGCCTGCCCCGCACGCAGGCGCTCATTGACGCCAACAAGGCCCGCACCTTCGAGGACGACGGCTTCACGCTCAAGTCCACTCCCGAGTTCGAAGAGCTCGTCACCGAAGCTGTGCGCGACGTTGTTGAGCGTCAGCGTGACCTCGGCATCACCCAGCCGGGTGATGGCGAATTCGGCAAGGCGATGTCGAACTCGGTCGATTACGGTGCGTGGTGGGCGTACTCGTTCCAGCGCACCTCGGGCCTCTCGCTCACCGGTGGCAACATCTTCACCGCTCCCGTGCAGCGTTCGGCTCCCGGCGATGTCAAGCTGACCTCGTTCCCTGACCGCCGCGACTGGACCATCTTCGCTGACGCGTACCAGGATCCCGAGTCGGGCATCGGCACCGGTAAGAACGCTACCGAGTTCCCCGCGACCACCGGTCCGCTGACCTTCATCGGACAGGATGCTGTTGCCAGCGACGTGCGCAACCTCAAGGCTGCTCTGCAGCCCGGCGAGCAGGGCTTCATCACCTCGCTCGCTCCCGGCTGTGGTGCTCGTATCGAGAACGAGTACTACAAGACCGAGCAGGAGCACATCGACGCATGGGTCGAGGTCCAGCGTGAAGAGTTCAAGGCAATCACCGATGCAGGTCTGATCGTTCAGATTGATGATCCCTCGCTCGCTGAGAACTGGGACCAGATCAACCCTGAGCCCTCTATCGAGGACTACCTTGCGTTCACTCAGATCCGCATCGATGCGATCAACGAAGCAATCAAGGGTCTCCCCAAGGAGCTCGTCCGTCTGCACCTCTGCTGGGGTTCGTGGCACGGCCCGCACTCGACCGATATCGAGCTCAAGCACATTCTCAAGACCATCCTGGGCGCGAACGTCGGACAGATCTCGTTCGAGGCTGCCAACGCTCGTCACGAGCACGAGTGGGCGGTTTGGGAAGAGAACAAGAACATCATCCCCGAGGACCTCATCCTGGTTCCCGGCGTGATCGGCCACTCGACCAACCTCATCGAGCACCCTGAACTCGTCGCACAGCGCATCGAGCGCTTCGCGAAGGTTGTCGGCCCCGAGCGCGTCATTGCGGCAACCGACTGTGGCCTCGGCGGCCGCGTACACCCGCAGATCGCTTGGGCAAAGCTCGAGTCGCTCGGCGAGGGCGCACGCATCGCTGGCGCTCGCATCTAACGAGTACCCGCCTTCCTGTGCTGGTCGTCACGCGCGATCAGCACAGACGCACAGGGGCGCGGATCGGACAACCACTGTCTGATCCGCGCCCCTGTGTCGTGTCGTTCAGTTACAGTCACGCGTCCAGAGCAGGCTTGCTACTCAGCCTCCGCCAGCCGAGGACGAAACACACGTCCACCGCGATCAGCATGAGTAATGAAGAATGGGCGGCAATCCACATCAGGGTCGCATTTGGGAGCAGCTTGGACGGGTCGAATCCAACTGAATCTTCCATTGCGTTCACGCTCGCGGTGTCAGCGATGCTCCACAGCACGAAGAAGGAAACTAGGGCGACGTTCAGGGCTACGACCAGTACCAGCGTCGTTGTTCGCAGTGCAGAGCCTGCTTCTTTCGTCATATGCGTTCTCCTTGGCGCTGGGTCTTCGAGCCCGAGCGCCAGCTTTCCGCGCTGGGTTCCCGGAAGTGCCCCAAATCCTAATGGCGAGAGGACTTGCCTGCCAGGCCATCTTCGGATCCCAAGCCTCCAGCGCAGACACACAAGGGGCGCGGATCGGACAACCACTGTCTGATCCGCGCCCCTGTGACGTGTCGTTACGACCGCAGGAAACTACGCAGCGATGGTGACGATGTCCTCGAGGGGACGGCGCTCGCGGGGAGCGGTCTCGCGCTCCTGGAGCATCTCGGGGAGGTGATCCGCCGACTCGGCGATGGTGCCGAGGGTCGAAACGGTCACAGCAACCTGGTTCTCGCCGAGGTTGAACGCTGCCTTGAGTGCTGCGGGGTCGAAGCCACCCATCTGGTGCACGTAAATGCCCTCGCTCTGAGCCTGCACAGAGAGATGCGCCATTGCCTGGCCGAGGTCGTAGTGTGCCCAGGGACGCGCGTTGCCCTCTTCGTCAGCGGTCTCTGCGACTGCAACGAGGAGTGCCGAAGCTGAGCCAGCCCATGCCTGGTTGAAACCTACGAGCGACTCTGCGATCTGTGCGAAGCCCTCGGTGCCACGGCGTGCAACGATGAAGTGCCAAGGCTGAACGTTGTTCGCGCTGGGTGCCCAGCGAGCTGCCTCGAAGATGCCGCGCAGCGCGCCCTCGGGGAACTCGTGGTTCGCGTCGAAAGCGCGGGGGCTCCAGCGGTTGCTGAGTGACTCAAGAATAGGAGCGCTGGTCTGCGCGGTGCGGGGGCTCATGTTGAGGCTTACTCCTTGAAATACGGTGATGTACGCAGGGTGCAACGTCAGATCTGGCCCGAGTATTCCAGCGAATTTTCTGTGCGTTAGTTTGTGACGGTGCCCCGTCGCTATCCCAGCAGCAATGCGATCGCGGCCAGCACCGGCAGTGAGGCAAACGTGGTGAGGAACACGGTGTCGCGCACAAGCACCTCACCGCGCTGATAGGTGACGGCGTAGGTGTAGACGTTCTGCGCTGTCGGGAGGGCTGCGATCGTCGTAGCCACGAACGTGGCGTGCGGATCGAGCCCAAACGCGAGTGACAGCCCAAACGCGATGAGGGGCATGCCCACGACCTTGAGGCCCGAGGCAGTGAGTGAGGCTGCGCGGCCGCTGCCTGCTGTGAGGGGGCGCTGGCCGTGCAGCGAGATGCCAAAGCTCAGGAGCACCATCGGAATCGAGGCCGCACCGAGCATGTCGAGCGGCTCGACGATGAGCTGCGGCACGGGCACCGCGAAGAGCGCACAGAGATAGCCAGCTGCCGTTGCGATGATGATGGGGCTGCGGAGTGTGCGCCCGAGTGCTTGGGTGACCGTTCTGAAGACTGAGGAGGATCCGCCGGATCGCGAGAAATCGAGAATGGACAGCGTTACCGGGGCAAACACAATGAGCTGCACGAGCAGCAGCGGCGCAACGTACGCAGCATCTCCCAGAATGTACATGGCCACCGGCAAGCCCAGGTTGTTCGAATTCACGTACCCCGAAGCGGTTGCGCCGAGCGTCGTCGCAGCAAAGTCACGTTTGAACCACAGGCGCGAGGCCACAATGAACAGCACCGCCACCGCGATCGCCGAGAGCGTCGTGACGAGCATGACTGGCGAGATCAACACCTTCGGGTCGCTGCGCAGCAGCACGCCGAATAGCATCGCGGGCATCGCGACGTAAAACGCGACGTTGTTGAGGACACGTCGCTGCTCGCCCTTGACGATGCCGAGGCGACCCGTGAGATACCCCGCACCGATGATGACGAGGATGACGGTGAAGCCCTGCAATACGCCAAACACGGGTGAGGATCCTCTCGTTCTGCGGTAGCGACCGGGAATGCCGCTAGGTCAATCGTATGGTGCGAGATGAGGGGGATCGCCGCAACCGTTGCAGAGATGCAACCCGCCCGAGCAATAGGCCGGCCGTGCAGCACGTACGCTGTATCGAGTGATCGTTCCATTCTTCGTCGGTGTCGGCAGTGGCCTCTCTCTGATCGTTGCGATCGGTGCGCAGAACGCGTTTGTGCTGCGTCAGGGCATCCGACGAGAGCACGTGCTGCCAGTCGTCCTCATCTGCGGACTGACGGACGCGCTGCTCGAGACCCTTGGCGTCGCTGGCATCGGTTACGTCGTGGAGCGAGCGCCCATCGCGCTTGAGATCATTCGGTGGGGCGGCGTGCTCTTCCTGCTCTGGTATGCGTTCTCTGCCGCGCGCCGTGCGATGAAGCCGTCTGTGCTCGTCGCTGACGGTGCGGGGGAGTCGTCGCTCAAGCGCACGATCCTTGCCTGCCTCGCAATCACCTACCTCAACCCGCACGTGTACCTCGACACCATGGTGCTCATGGGGTCGATCGGTAACGCACAGGGCGACCCCGGCCGCTGGTGGTTTGCTGCTGGCGGAGCGATCGCGAGCATCGGCTGGTTCTTCCTGCTCGGGTACGGCGCACGCCTGCTCACGCGCTTCTTCGCGACGCCGCGTGCGTGGCAGGTGCTTGACTGGATCGTTGCCGTCATGATGCTGGTCATCGCTGCACGCCTGATCTTCGGTGGCGCGGTCGGCTAGTTCGCGGCTTGGAGCTGCTTGGAATGATCCGCGCCCGGCCCGCGGCGCATGCGCCCGCGCGAGCCTGGAAGAATAGGGGTGTGACTGAAGAGAGCGCACCCATCCAAGATCGTCCCGGCGTCGGGCCGTGGCCTGGCGGCCGCGAGGAGTGGCCGACCGAGGAATACTACGATCCCGAGCTGCTCGAGAACGGTGATTCACGCAATGTGATTGACCGGTATCGGTACTGGTCGATGGATGCCATCGTGGCGGATCTCGACGAGCACCGCCACCCATTCCACGTCGCGATCGAGAACTGGCAGCACGACATGAACATCGGTTCGATCGTGCGCAGTGCGAACGCGTTCGCCGCCGACACCGTGCACATCGTTGGTCGTCGCCGCTGGAACAAGCGTGGCGCAATGGTGACCGATCGCTACCAGCACGTGGAGCATCGGGAAACCGTGGCGGATCTCGTTGCTTGGGCACAGGCGGAGGGCATTCCGATCATTGCGATCGACAATGTTCCTGGCTGTGTTCCCCTGGAAACCTTTGAGTGGCCCGAGCGCTGCGTCATGCTCTTTGGCCAGGAAGGTCCGGGGCTAAGCACCGAGGCTATTGAGGCTGCTGAGGCCGTGGTTGAGATCACGCAGTACGGGTCGACGCGGTCGATCAACGCTTCTGCGGCTGCCGCGGTGTCTATGCACAACTGGGTCATGCAGCACTCGGCGCTGCGTCCCCGGTAGAGGTTGGTGCGGCTGCGGCTGGCTGCGCTTCGGCTGCGTTTGCCGTAGATATGCGATCGGCCATCAATATGTTGTTTGGGCGTCCAAACACCAGTTTTTGGGCAGATTACAGATCTACGGCGACGTGCTGAGCCTTGCTTTGCGTTGTGCACAAGGGCACATTGCGCGAAGACCCGGGTGAGTCTTCCACATCTCCAGTATTTGCCGGGCGGTGGAACTCACGCGATGCAATTGTGGGTAAATGTATCGGCAGCGCTTGGAAGAAGCACATGGGGTGATCCGCACAAACGCGTTGCGTGAGGCAGGTCTGAGTAAGTACGCCATCGACCAGGCGGTCAAACGTGGATCGCTGCTCCGAATTGGTCGTGGTTGGGTGGCCGTGCCAAGCGCCGATCCAGCACGTGTGCACGCAGCCAAAGCGCGACTCACGCTGAGCTGCGTCACCCAAGCAGAGCGGCTGGGGCTGTGGGTTCGTGAGAGTGGTCAGCGCCACTTTGCTGTGCCCAGGCCTGGGAGTGAACTGCGCGAAGAGGGAATCTGCCTCCACTACTGGAAACCGGTTGAACCTCGGGTGCCATACGCGCTCGAAGACTCGATCATTAACGTGCTGTCACATGTTGCTCGGTGCCAGCCTCACGAGGACGCGGTTGCGACTTGGGACTCCGCATTGAACAAACAGCTCGTGACCAGAGGTCAGCTGGAAAGTACCGCACTTGGTGGCCGAGCAAGACGGGTGCTCAGAGACACTGACCGCTTCGCGGACTCGGGACTAGAAACGTACGTGCGGCTCAGACTGAAGTGGCTGCCGGTTCGGCTCCGAACTCAGACCTGGATCGAAGGGCGACGAGTGGATTTTCTCTTGGGCGAGCGTCTGATTCTGCAGATCGACGGAGGCACGCATGTTGGTGTGCAGCGAAACAAAGACAACACTCACGATGCAGTACTGGCGACGTTGGGATACACCGTGCTGAGATTCGGCTATGCCCAGGTCATGCATGACTGGCCAGAAGCCCAAGAAATGATCATGACGGCAATCCGGGCGGGGCTGCATACCAAACGCTGATGCACACTTAGGCCAGTTGATCTGAAAGCGAATCCGCTCGGGCCAAGGTCTGCCGGTGGCAGGCCGCGGCAGCACCGTGTTGAGCCTCCACGACGTAGTGGGGCTGTACGGTGCTGCCGCAGCCGGGCATGCGCCCGGCTTTGCCCTGGGCTAGTGGCCTATTGCGATTGTCACTTGCCGCATTTGCCGTAGATATGCAATCGGCCGTCAATATGTTGTTTGGGCGTCCAAACACCAGATCTAGAGCGGAAAGCAGATCTACGGCAACAGCGGGCTAGACTGGGCCGGCGCTACGTGCGACGCCCTCGCACCACGACGGTGATGCCGACAAGCAGGAGTAGCGTGCCAAGCCCAATCGTGGTGATGGTGATCCAGGTGATCGCGTCGAGGCTACCTGTGCCAAACGCCTTCTGGCCGACGTAGGCGCAGAACGCGAGAATCAGGGCACCCCAGATGATGGGACCGGTTCGTGGCCCTGTGCGATGGGCATCCTGCGCTGGCTGCGCTGACTGCAGCGGCGGGACGGGCTGCGTCGGCGGAACGGGCTGCGCCGCCTCGATCGGAGTCGTCGGAAATAGTGGAGTAGTCGCAGGTTGCACTGACGGCTCCGCTCCGGTTTCAGGGCGAGTCTCTTCTGAACTGCTCATCGGTTGACCTCCTGCTTCGCGCGGTCGAGTTGGCTCTCGAGTTCAGTCTCGCGAGCTTCGAGGTCGGTACGGTCCTTGGCCGAGAGGCCTGGCTCGGTGAGCTGCCACTGTACATGGTCAAGCTGCTCCCTGATACGGGCGGCCTTTGCTTCCGCTTCGGCCGCGGCTTGCTGCTCAGCTTTCTCGGCTAGCTCGGCCTGAGACTTTCCAGCATCGTCCGTCTTTGATCCGCTAGTCGAGGAACTGTCAGTGCTCGCTATTTGATGGAAAACACGGATGTTTCCTGCCAGCACGTAGACGGTGATGTGGGGGAGATCCGCGCTCCGGTGTGCAACGCTCCCACTGCCGTGCCCTGAGTGGTCAGCGCCGTTGACTTCGATGGTTCGACTCAGCAGCGGGCCAGCGGTGCGAGCGCCAGCGGCCCCGGGCTCTTCGATGTTGCCAGCGAGTACACGCAGTGTGATTACCGCTGGTGTCTCGATCGGGAGAGACACATTCACGCGACCGGCCCCGAGCCATGCGGTGAGATCGCCATCATTGGGTTGCAGGTTCGTGAGATCGAGATCCATGTCACCCGCGACGACCACGGCACCGGGCGCCTGTCCGGCCGGGACATACATGTTGCCGAACGGCTGGAAACGGGACCCCCAGGGGAACACTGCGGTGATGAGGAGCGCAATGACGCCGACAGTAGAGAGGAAGCCGACAATGCCGGTGCTTCGCCCGCGGATACCGGCCACAATCAGTGACACCGCCAGCACAACAAGCGCGCCAGTGATGCCCGCAATGAGCGAAGCAGGGACACCAGATGCGAACGGCAGGCGGGCATCAAACGTGAGCGCCCAGATCGCGCAGGATCCAGCAGCGAGCAGCGCAAGTGCGAGGGTGATGATCACATGACCCGCACCCAACTTGCGAGCGTCGTGGTGCGCGGCGTACTGCGCGCTCCAGGCATCAGCCTTGCGGCTGACATCGTCGCCCCACTTCGAAGCCTTCTCGCTCGTGCGGTCGCCCCAGTCTGAGACGTTCTTCTCCCAGCCGTTGAGTCGCTGCTCCCAGGTGGGCTCGGGAGTACCCGCGCTCGAGTCGGAGGCGTCTGACGTGGGGGCGGATCCGCCCGCGGTCGTAGTGGACTCAGCCGGTCCTGCGAAGGAAGCCGTTGAAGGTGCTGCGCCAGCTGTGGCCGGTGTAGCGGCTGCAGCGGCAGCCGGGTCAGTAGCTGCGGCAGGCGCCGGATCACTCGTGCCCGCGGCATTCTGCTTACGGCCGCGCTTCAGCGCGACACGGCTGACCCACCACACGGCACCGCCCACGATTGCGAGCCACAGGCCGATGGAGAAGAGTACTTGCAGCCAGTGCGGGAGCATCCACGTGCCCCAACCCCAGCCCCAATTCCAGACGCTGAGCGGGCTGGAAACGCCGGGCGCAATAATTCCGAAGATCGCCGGAATCACCACAACGACCGCAATAATTATTGCGGCGGTGGTGACCCCGGCCGACGCTCGCCCCCGGAACAGTTCCTCCAGGTGAATGCGTCCGCTGGTATCCGGCAGCAGGAGCCAGCCCGCGAGGTACAGCAGCAGGCCGGGGCCACCGAGGACCGCGAGAACGATGAAGATGCCGCGCACGATGAGCGGATCAATGCCTGCTTTCGCCGCAAGGCCACCGGCAACGCCGGCGAACCAGCGATCGCTGCCGCGGGTGATGCCGAGTCCACGCAGCCACGTGAAGAACGGGGTGCCGAAGGGGGCATTGCCGTTCTGAGTCGGTTCGGGTGTGGTGTTCATACTTCGAGTTTGCTGGACGGCGGCGAAGCTTGCCATCGGGGTTTCCCCTGAGCGACCCCTGATCCTTGCCCCTGAGGGTGCAGATTGCCCCTGTTGGCTGCTTTGATAGAACCATGAACCGACCCCCGCTCGTGCGCGCGACAGACGACCGCATTCTCGCGGGCGTCTGCGCGGGCCTCGCCGCGCACCTCGCGGTGCCGGTGACGTGGGTACGGATCGCATTCGCCGTCCTCGCGCTCGCCGCAGGCGCCGGGCCTCTGCTGTACGTCTGGCTGTGGGTAACGGTGCCGCCTGCGGGAGAGACGGACGCTGTCGTGCCGTTGCGTCGGGCGCTGACGAGGCCAGCCGCGCCAGCTGCCTCGTCCGGGATCCCAGACAATCAGGCTGACGAACCTGCCACCCCGGCTGCGCCTGCCGCGACTGCGCTCGGCCCAGGTGCACCCGACCCCGCCGCGCCGAGCACTCCACCCCGAGACACCCCGGAAGCCGCAGATCCCGCAGCCCACCCGGCACGCTTCACCCGCTGGCCGGTCGCCGAGCTCCTCCTTGGCGCCGGATTCCTCATCGCCGGCATCGCACTCGTGCTTGACCGCGCTGGCGTGCGCTTTGACCTGACGTTCATCCTGCCTGCGCTCGCAGTGCTCGTTGGCGTCGGGCTGACCTGGTGGCAGTTCGCCGATCGTCGCAACCCCGAGCGCAACATGGTGCCTCGCGTGCTTGGCGCGCTGGCGCTCGTTGCCGCGGGCGTTCTCATGTTCTTCGTCACCGCTCGTGAGCCGAGCGCGCTCACTGTCATTGGTGCCGCATTTGCGGTGCTCGCTGGCGTCGCGCTCGCAATTGCGCCGTGGCTGCTCCGCATGAACCGTGAGCTCGTTGCCGAGCGGTCGGCCCGTGCCCGCGAGGAGGAACGCTCCGAAATCGCAGCCCACCTGCACGACTCGGTGCTGCAGACGCTCGCACTGATCCAGCAGCGATCCGCCCCCGGCAGTGAAGTCGCGCGGATCGCCCGCGGCCAAGAACGCGAACTCCGTGAGTGGCTGTTCCGCGCTGGCGACGGTGCTGCCGCGCGCGAGCGTGAGCTCGCCGGAGAGGAGCTGCGCGCCCACGCCGCCGCACTCGAAGCGGAGCACGCGGTGCGGTTCGAGGTGGTCGAAGTGGGATCCGCGGGCATTGCCCCCGAACCGATCATCGCCGCGGCTCGCGAAGCGATGCTCAACGCAGCACGCCACGCTGGCGGTGACGTGACGGTGTACCTCGAAGCGACCGCGGACACGATCCGCATCGATATCGCCGATCGCGGCCCCGGTCTTGACCTCTCCAATCTGCCAGACGGCCGTATGGGGGTGCGCGAATCGATCCTCGGTCGCATGGAGCGCGCCGGTGGCGGGGCGCGGATCGTCCCAGGCCCCAGCGGCGGCACGTCAGTGCGACTGAACATCCCACGGGTGGCCCCTGCCGCCACAGCCCCAGACTCTCCGGAAGGAACCCCGAATGACTGAGGTGCAGAGTGCGCCAATCCGCGTCGTGATCGTGGATGACCACCAGATCTTCCGCACCGGACTGCGCGCAGAGCTCGGCCCGGAACTCGATGTCGTGGGTGAGGCGGCGACCGTCGATGAGGCCGTCTCCGTGATCGCCGAGACGCTGCCAGACGTGGTGCTGCTTGACGTGCACTTGCCCGGCGGTGCTGGCGGTGGCGGGGCTGAGGTGCTCCAGCGGATCGCAGGCACTCCGGCCGGTGCCACGGCTCGTGCACTCGCGCTCAGCGTCTCGGATGCTGCTGATGACGTGGTGACCGTGATCCGCGCCGGTGCTCGTGGGTACCTGACCAAGACGTCATCGGGTGCGGAAGTTACGGCGGCCGCGGTGCGCGTGCATGGTGGTGACGCGGTCTTCTCGCCACGCCTGGCCGGGTTCGTGCTCGACGCCTTTGGCGCTGGTGGCGGCGAGACTGCCGCGGCTGACGATGAGCTCGACCGGCTGTCTGCCCGCGAGCAAGAAGTCATGCGCATGATTGCCCGTGGCTATGCGTACAAGGAGGTGGCCGCTGAGCTCTTCCTGTCGGTGAAGACGGTGGAAACCCACGTCTCCAATGTGCTGCGCAAGCTGCAGCTGTCGAACCGGCATGAGTTGACTGCGTGGGCACTGTCGCGGCGACTGCTGTAGGGGTTTTGGTCAGGCGTCGGTGCCGCTATCACGACCGCTATCACGACCACGATTTGCCGTAGATATGTAATCGGCCGCCAATATGTTGTTTGAGGCCGATTTCTGCATATTTACGGCAGAAAGCATATTGAGGGAAAAGCGGGCGCGAGTGCGAGTGCGGGCGCGGAGCACACACAAACAAAAGGTGGTGGGCCCCGCATAAGCGAGGACCCACCACCTGAGCAGAGGGACCGACGGGAATCGAACCCGCGTTCTCAGCTTGGGAAGCTGATGTCTTACCATTAGACGACGATCCCAGGCTGCGTTACCGCAACCCTACGAGCGTATCAGAATGGGAACCCGCAGGCGCCCATTCTGACGTCGTAATTATGACGCGCAGACTGCCTTCTCGGCGATGGCGTTTGCCTGTGCCTCAGCGGTCCAGCCCATTTCGGGTGCAGCGCCGTTTTCAGCGGCGATTGCTGCGAGTTCGAACGCGAGTGCGCGAGCGAAGCTTGCGCCTGCAGTCGAGTTGTTCAGTGCGACTGCGACGGTGAACTTCGTCTCGGGATCCTGGTACGCGGCGCTGATGGTGCCGGAAAGCTTGCCTGCGTGGCCGAGCAGCGGGCCAACCTTTTCAACGCCGAAGCCCCACTGGGGGCCATCTTCGTCAACCTCACCGGTCGGGTTGCCGTCCTTGTCGCGCTCGGGGTTCGCTGCCGACTCGGTGGTCGTGGTGAGGCTTGCCTGCTTCGGACCACCGAAGGTGCCGGTGAAGTAGGCGTCGTAGAAACGCTTCATGTCGGTGACCGTGGTGACGGCAGAGCCGGGGCCGGAGATCATCGTGGTGCTGACACCGGAGAGCGAGATGTCTTCAGCATCGCAGACCGCCTTGCCGTCCTTCGTGGGGTACGCGAGGGGGCTGAGGTTGTCTTCGCCGAGGCTGGTCTCGGTCGACTCAGGGATGTACGACGAGCGCATTCCGGTGGCCTCGAAGAGGTTGTCCTGGTACAGATTCTGCGGCGAAACCGCTGCCTGGATACGCAGTGCGCGGTGCAGGATGAGCGCGTTGGCGTCCGACTCGTGGAAGTCGAGACCGGGCCACGAAAGCGGCGAACGTGCAAACGTGTTCGCGAGCAGCTCCTGCTCAGCGAAGTTACGCTCGGGCGTCTGCAGGTTGGCGCGCTCGAAGCCCTTCTTGTAGTCCGCAAGGCCAGAACGCTGGGTGCAGAGCTGCTCGAAGGTGATGTCGTCGAGGTGTGCCTGGCGCGTGAGCACGTCAGAGACCGGCTGGTCGAGCTTCAGCTCGCCTGCCGCGACCTTCTCGAGCAGAATCGCGCACGCAAACGGGGTTGCGGTCTGTGCGGCATTGAACTGTGCGCCGGCGTCGATGCCCTCGCCGAAGCCCTGGACGTACTCGCCCTCCGAGGTCCAGACGCCGACAACGGCCTGCGTCGATCCGCTCTTCTCGAGTGCGTTCTGCACGGCGCTTTCGAAGCTCCCTGCGAGGCCTTCACTTACGGTGCTGGAGTTTGAATCGTTGCCGGCCTGGCCAGCACCGCTGCATGCGGTGAGGCTGAGAGCGACGACAGCGAGAGCACCCACTGTGGCGACGCGAGTGCGTCGGGCAAAGCTTGCGAACACGAAAACCGCCAATCCTGCTTACTGGTTGCGCGAGGCAAAGTCGAGGAAAGTCTACTCTGTGGTACCAGTGGTAACCCGTGAAAATGGCCTCTTTCACCAAGTCGTTAATAGAATGGTGTGGTGAAGAACTTTGATGCCGCCGTTATTGACGCAGTGCTCGCCCACATGAATGACGACCACAACGATGACAATCTGCTCATCGCACGCGCGAACGGTTATCCCGATGCAACTGCCAGTGTCATGGCAGACCTGAACCAGGATGCCGGTATTTGGCGTGCCGAGGGCCCCGAGGGCACTCGTGAAATCACTGTTGCATGGCCGAGTGCTCCGCTGACTGAGCGCCCGCAGATCCGCCGCGATGTTGTGCTCGTGTACCAGGCAGCGTGCAAGACGCTCGGCGTTCCCGCTCGTGAAGAGCACAAGCCCGCAGCCGATGCGAACCCGCACGGCGAGCACGGCGAGCACGGCGGCCACGGCCACGGCGGCCACGGCGCAAGCCCCCACGGTCACGGCAACCCGCACGCAGCGAACCCGCACGCACACGGCGGCAACCCGCACGCCGCAGCAGCTGAGCACACCGGCCCGAAGCCGTTCTCGCAGGTGATCCGCGAGAGCTCGTGGGGCGACCACTCAGACAGCGAGGGTGCGACCTTCATGGAAGACATCATGCGCGGTGTCGCCACGAAGCAGGACTACATTGACCTCGTCATCCAGCACTACTTCATGTACGTAGCGCTCGAGGCAGCTGCGACGCAGCTCGCTACCCGTGATGACGCAGAGCTGCTGCACCCCGCAGCGCTCGTTCGTCTTCCCGCTCTTGAGGAAGACCTTGAGTTCCTCGTTGGTGCTGACTGGCGTGAGCAGATCGCGGCAGTGCCCGCGACCGCTGCATACGCGGCTCGTATCACCGAGATCGCTGAAGAGGGCTGGGCTGCTGGCATCATCGCGCACCACTACACGCGTTACCTCGGTGATCTGTCGGGTGGCCAGATGATCGCGAAGCGCGTCGCGAAGCAGCACGGCTTCGATGACGGCCGCGGCATCTCGTTCTACAACTTTGCTGAGCTCGGCGATCTCGCTGAGTTCAAGACCAACTACCGCACGGTGCTCGATTCGCTGGGTGACACCCTCGATGAGGCTGAGCAGAAGCGCATGTGCGACGAGGTGCGCCAGGCGTACGCGTTCAACACGCAGGTCTTCATCGATCTGGGCAAGCAGAAGGCTGCCCGCGCGGCAAACTGAGCCAGGCTGAAGGAGATCGCGTGAGCCGCAAGGGAAGCCTAGGCCAAGCGTTCTCCGAAGCTATCCGGAGCCTGTGGGCCATGCCCGCTGGCCCCGGCCCTCGGCACTGGATCGCATTGCGAGCGGCCGCCTCGATGGGCGTTCCGCTCGCAATCGGCACGCTGCTTGGCGAACCTGGAATCGGCCTGCAGGTCGGTACCGGCGCGTTCACCGCGCTGTTCTTCGCTGGCCTTCCCGCTGCGGAGCGCGCGCGTGTGCTGCCGCTCGTTGGCGCGATGCTGTTTGGCTGCGCCGCCCTCGGTGGGTGGCTCGCACACTGGCCGCTGGCCGCCGCGATCGGCCTGGTTGTCGCCGCGATTGTGTCGAGCGCGGCCACGTATGGTCTGCGCTTCGGTCCGCCAGGCCCGGTGTTCTTCGTGCTCATGTACGGGCTTGCCGGCACGATCGCTGGCCCGAAGAGCTCGGTGTCGCTCGGTTCGTTCCTGCTGGCGCTTGCCGCTGGCATCCTCTTTGCGTACCTCATCGCGCTGCTGCCGCTGTTGGGTCGCGCAGAGCGTGCGCGTCCGGCACGACCGTTCCGCGAGATTATTCCGCGGATCTGGTTTGGTCGCGGTGAGCAGGAACTGTTGCTGCGCGTGGCGATCGTCGCCGTTGTTGGCACGATCGTGAGCGAGCTGTGGATTGAGCCGTCGCGCGCGTACTGGACGGTCTCGTCTGGCGTCGCGGTGATTGGTTTGAGTACGGTGCGGAGGCACTCGCTTGGTCGCGGCCTGCATCGCTCGCTCGGCACGATTCTCGGCGCCGGACTGTTTATGCTCATCGCCCCGCTCGGCGAAAACCCGTGGATGTTCGTGGCGATCATCGCGTTCTTCCAGTTCGCGATTGAGATCGTCGTCGTGCGAAACTACGCGTTTGCGCTCGTGTTCATCACGCCGCTCGTGCTGTTCATCTCGTCGGCTGCGTCTGGCGCCGGCATGGAGTTCACGGCGGAGGTGCGTGTGATCGACACCCTCGTGGGTGCGGCGCTTGCGATCTTGACGTCGTTCATCCACGCGCCAGGCCCGCGCACGGCCACTGGCACGCTCAAGGTGGTTTCGTAGCCGCCGTCTGGGGTGTGGCCGGAGGCCACTGATCCGCCAAGAATGTGGGCGCGCTCACTGAGGCCGACGAGTCCGAGGCCTGAGCCGGGCAGCCCGAGCCCAGGCATCTGCGGCGCGGAATTGCACACGCGCACCTCAAGCATCCCCTCGGTGACGTGGCCGCGCACGCTGACGGTGGTGCCGGGAGCGTGCTTACGAACGTTTGTGAGCGCTTCTTGGATGGTGCGATAGATCGCGCGTTGCACCGGTGCGCTGAGGGAATCTGGCAGGTCGAGCTCCACCGTCACTTCGAGTCCGGAGGTCTCGGTGAGCGCGGTGACATCTGACAGGCAGGGTTGCGGCGCAGTTTGGGGTGCGGATCGATCGCCGGTCCGCAGCACCGTGAGCATCGTCCTGAGCTCTTCGAGCGTGGTCACGCAGAGTTGGCGGATCGTGCGAGCGCCCGCACGTGACTCCTCGTCGCGGGCGCGCACCTGGAGCGCACCTGCCTGGACTGCCATGAGGCTGACCTGGTGTGAGACGACGTCGTGCATTTCGCGGGCGAGGAGTTCGCGCTCGTGGCGTACCGCCTCGGCGGCAGCGCGTTCACGCTGGGCGGTGTGGACTTCGCTGAGTTCCGCGAGGCTGTCGACGAGCTGGCAGCGGGTGGCAACGAGCACGCCGACGGCCGCGGGCGCGAGGGCGAACATCGCTGCGGTGGTGAGCATGCCCACGGGATGCTGGGGTATTTCTGCACCGGCTGCGCCAGCGACGTGCGCGATGAACATGGTCGTGATGGCACCACCGAGCACCATGCGGTGCGGCCGCTGTACCGCGAGCGAGTAGAGCGCGATGACGGCGGCGATTGAGGCGCAGCCGAACACGAGACCGGGGAGCGCGAGCGCGACAGCTGCCCACGGTGCTCGCCGCCTGAGCAGCAGTCCGGCAGCGGCAACGAACGAGAAGACGGTACTCAGGAGCCCTGAGTCGAAGAGGGTAATCGCGGCTTCTGCTGCAGCGGCCACGAGCAGCACCGCTTCGACGGCCCAGCGTGGGAGCGCCGCGGGAGCGAGTGCCTTCATCGGGTGACCTCCGTGCGGAGGAGTCCTGCGCGCTCGGCAAGCAGCGCGGCGGGCACTCGGCCAGACACTGACAGCTTCGCGAGGATTGCTGAGACGTGGTCCTTCACCGTGCCGACGCTGACCAGAAGCTGCCGCGAGATTTCAGTGTTTGAGTCGCCCTGTGCGAGCCGCACGAGCACTTCGCGTTCACGTTCGGTGAGTTGGGCGATCCGCGCCACTGCATCGTGATCGGTCCCGCCCTCGCGAACCGCCTCGCGCATGCGTTGCGCGGGAATCGGGGCGAGCACGACGCCGCCACCGGCTGCGGTCCGGACATACTGCGGCAGTAGTTCGGGATCGGTGTCCTTCAAGAGGTAGCCGGCCGCGCCGAGGTCGAGGGCGGTGCGGACGTAGTCGTCCATGTCGAAGGTCGTGAGCATGATGACGTGGGGCGGATCGGGCAGCGCCATCAACTCCCGCAAGACGGTGAGCCCGTCAACCTGGGGCATGCGAATGTCGAGCAGCACCACCTGTGGGCAACGCTCCCGCACGAGGGCGAGGGCTTCCGTGCCGTCACCCGAACCGACAACGGTGAGGTCGGGTGCCGCCTCGAGCATGAGCGTGAGGCCCTGCCGGACGAGCGCTTCGTCGTCAATGATGGCGACGGCGATGGCAGCGGTGACGCTGGAGGCAGTGGGCTGATCAGACATACGGCAATGCTAGGTTGCGCGGCTCCGAACATCGCTGGGTGTGTGCAGGGTTCAGCTGGTTGGCTCCGCGATTCGGCCAGGTGGGGGATACCGGCCCGCCAAGGCGAACGCCAACACTAGATTTGGGCGCGACATCCGCGCTCACAGTGAAGGAGACCTCATGACCCAGACGCCTGCCCCCACCGCCGCCCGTGCCGTGATGTCGGACGATATCGCCAAGCTCTTGCTGCGCATTGCGCTCGGCGGGGCGCTCTTTGCGCACGGCTGGCAGAAGTTCTTCAGCATGGGCGTTGACCAGGTGGGCCTCTTCTTCAGCTCGCTCGGGTTGCCGATGCCGGAGGTTGCCGCGATCATCGTGGCCGTGCTCGAACTCGTCGGCGGCGCCCTCCTCGTACTTGGCGTTTTCGTGCGCCCGCTCGCGATGCTTGCGGCGCTCGAACTGCTCGTCGCGATCGTGACCGCACACGCTGGCGCAGGCTTCTACGCTGACGGCGGTGGCTGGGAGCTGCCCGCGATCATCGCTGCGGCGCTCGTCGCGCTCGCCCTGCTCGGCCCGGGCCGTTTCTCGCCCCTCGCAACGCTCCACGGCCGCATCCCGGCGCTCCTCCACTAGTCGCACCCCGAACACCGCCTCGCCCCAGCCGCCGCGGCCCACCACCCAGGCTCACCACCCAGGCTCACCGCCTCGGTAGCATTTCGTCGCTTCCGTAAGCCCCCTTTCGGTGGATCAGTCCGACCGAAGCCGAGTTTCGATACCGGGGCGAAATGGGGGGGGCACAAAAGATGGGGCGCGGATCAGCATCAGCCGATCCGCGCCCCATCTCTGTGCGCGTGCCCACCGGGCAACGAGCCAACCTACGCGCGGTAGGCGACCTCACCGTCGACGAGCGTGAGCAGCACCTGCGCGGTGCGCAGCGTCTCGGGGTCGTCGGTAAACGGGTTCACGCTGAGCACGGCGATGTTCGCGCGCTTACCTGCGGCGATGGTGCCGTGATCGGTGTCCTGGCTCGCGGCGTACGCGGGTCCGTGCGTGAGTCCTTGCAGTGCGTCACCCGGGGTGAACGCGCGCTCGGGGTGGTAGCCGGGCAGCGATGCATCGAGCGCGGATCGCGTCGTCAGCGCGATGAACAGGTTATCGAGCGCGTGGTGCGGCGCCGTGGGCGCGTCCGTGCCGAGGGCGAGGGTGACGCCGTGCTCGCGGAAGATATGCCACGGGAAGCCCTGCTCGCCGCGCTCGTCGCCGAGCATCTCGATCCAGTTGTCCATGATCGCGGGATCGCAGTGCACGGGCTGCATCGATGCGGTGATGCCGAGGGCGGCCATGCGCGCGATCGTGTCGGTGCCGACCGACTCGAGGTGCTCGATGCGGGGACGACGATCGGCGCGGGGGCCGTTGACGCGGATGCACTCCGCGACCAAATCAGCAGCCATCTCACTCGCAGCGTCACCGATTGCGTGCAGTGCGAACTGCAGGCCGGCAGCATCGACCGCGAGCGCGACGGGCAGCGCGGCCTCGTAGCTCCAGATCGGAGCTGCATTCTCGCCGTTCGCGTATGGCGCGCGCATCGCCGCGGTGCACGCATCGATCACGCCGTCGAGCACGAACTTCACGCCGTTGATGCGCAGCCAGTCATCGCCGAACTCCGCGTGGATCTCATCGCGCAACCGGGCCGCGGTCGCGACCTGTGCAAGATCCTCAGCCGGATCACCCGATGCGCGCAGCAACCAGTGCGCGGTCACGGGGAAGGGCAGCTTGCCGTCGCGGCGCAGGCGGCGCACGAGGGGGCGGATCAGGCCCTCATCAAACGCCATATCGGTCGCGCCGGTGATGCCGGTCTCGAGGTACACGCTGAAGGCGTTGTCGAGGTAGCGGTCTTCGTCTTCCTCCGAGGTGACGCGTGCGAGGTAGCCCCAGGCGTACTGCATCGCAGCGGTCTCGAGCAGGAAGCCGGTTGCGTCACCGTGTTCATCGCGCACAATCTCGCCGCCGACGGGGTTCGGGGTATCGCGATCGATGCCCATTGCCTTGAGCGCCGCGGTGTTCACCCACGCAGAGTGCAAGTCGTTCGCGTCGAGCAGCACGGGGACGTCTGCGACGACCGCGTCGATCATTGCTGCGGTGGGGCGTTCGCCGCCGAGTGGGCCGAACTGCCAGCTCACGCCGAGCACGTGCGGTGCATCGGGCTGCTCCGCGCGGCGCTCCGCGAGCGCGTTCTGGATGTCAGCGAGCGTCTCACAGTCGCGCAGCTGCACCTTGTCGAGCGCTTCGCCGAGCATGCGCAGGTGGGAGTGACCCTCAATCATGCCGGGCATGACAAACTTGCCGCCGAGATCGACCTCGGTGATTTCCGCGGGGACTGCGCCCGGGCCGAACGACGAGCGCACGGCTTCGAGCGTGCCCGCTGCAACGATGCGGCCTGCCGAGACGGCGAAGGCTTCGGCGAGGGGGCGATCCGCCAGTCCGGTGAAGACCGTGGCATTGCGGTAGAGGGTGGTGTTAGGCATGGTGTGCTCCTGCGGTTGCTGCGTTGGTTGCTGCTGCTGCGGCGTGGGTGGCGGCGGCATGCTCGCGCTCGAGGGCGCGCTCAGCGCCGACCGAGACGCGGGCGATGACGACGGTCGGGATGATGACCACGAAGCTGACGATGCCCATCATGAGTGCGAAGGTCTGAATGCCAACGGTCTCGATGAGCCACGCACCGATGAGCGGAGCGAAGCTCGAGCCGACGAGGTACGCACCCGACATGGGAGCCGACCAGCGGCCGCGCGCGTCGAGGCCAGCCGCGGTGGCGATGAACAGTGCGAACGCGAACGCGTAGACGGTGTTGATGAGAATGATGAGCCACGCGAGGGTCGTGGGATCGTCGGTGTAGCCCACCCAGATCTTCAGCACGCCACCCACAGCAAGCGCGAGCGCGAGGGGGACCGCGCGGCCGATCTTCTTGCCGCCGATGAGGGCGATGAGCATGGTGATGAGGCCGCCGCCAGCTGCTGCGCTGAGCGCGGTACCGAGTGCGGTGGGCGAGAGGCCAACCGAGTCACCGAGTACGCCAGCCATGGTCCAGATGGCGTCCTCGCTGGTGCCCCAGAGCGGGAAGACGATGAGGATCGCGATGCCGGCCCAGGTGATGCGACGAGGTTCTGCGATCTTGAGCGACTGAGTGACGTCGACCGGCTCCGCGTGTTCAGGCGCATCGGGGAGCCAGGAGGCTACCGCGAAGCCGAGCAGCGAGAGTACAGCGAGGGCACCGAAGACGTTGATCTGGCTGATGCCCATGATCGGAATGATTGCGAGCACGATCATCACGAGCACGCGGTTGATGATGCCGTTCATGGCGCTCACGCGGTTCGGGTTGCGGAGTGCAGCGATTGCAGCGCCCGAGGTTGAGATCGCGGCGCCGACACCTGCGCCACCGATGATGAATGCGGTGACCGCGAGCGACTGGTTCGACGCGAATGCTGCGAAGCCGAAGCCAACGGTGCCGACTGCGAGGCCAGCGAGCGCGAGCATACGGCGGTGAACGCCAGCGGCGAGGCGCGAGCTGCCGAGGCCAACGACGGCTGAGGCAAGGAGACCCCAGGTGAGCACTCCGCCGGCATCAAGGCTCGAGAGGCCGAGTTCTTCGAGGGCGGTGATGATGAGCGGCGCGAGGTTCGCCATCATGAGACCGGCAAGACCGAGCAGGAAGGTGGCTGCGCCGTTCTTGATTCCCAGTGGGTGACGTGGATCGGACCCCTGGACTGCGTGTGTGTTCGAACTCATGATGAGAGCCCTTTCTCAGTGCGTCATTGCATTTCACAGCGTTAACCGAATTGATTTCGATTTCTGCAATATGATGCACTGCAAGAGGTCGCATTGTCAAAACCGGCGACCATGAAGACCAAGGAGGGTCAATGGCGCGACCAAAAGTGGCACTTTTGAGCCGTGACGTGATCGCACGCAAAGCGATCGAAATTGTGGAGTCCGGCCGCGACCTCCAGATTGTGACGCTCGCGCGTGAGCTGAGCGTCAGCCCGTCGTCCCTGTACCACCACGTCGAGGGCCGCGACGGCATCATTCACGCAATGCGCGAATCGCTCTCGGCCGAATACGCGCCGCCGTCAGTCGCTGGCCTGCCCTGGCGAGAACAGGTGAGCGTGCTCATCAACACGCTCTGGCGGCTGTACTCCGACCATCCGCGCACCCTCCAGTTGCTGCTCACCGTCATCATCGAAGAACCCGACACCCTCGAGCTCTACGGCGACATGGCCGCGGCACTCCGCCTCGGGGGAGTCCCAGACGACGAACTGCTCGTCACCATCGAGACGCTTGACGCATTCGCGTTTGGATCCGCCCTCGACGCCCTCTCGCCAGAGAGCATCTTCGCGCGAAACAAGCTCGACCCCTCACTCGACGCCCTCATCGACAAACACCCGACCGGTAAGGCGCGCAACGACCAGCTCTTTGCGCACGGCGTCGATCTCATCCTCACGAGCGTGGAACTTCGCGCAGAACGGGCGCGGATCGCAGCCGACCAGTAAGCCCAGCAGGTGCCAGCCCGCACACGAAACGGCAGTGGCCGGTCACGCACGCGAGGTGCATGACCGGCCACTGCCGTGAGGGCTGGGCGGCTGCGCCGCCGATCCGCCCCCTCGATTGGGTGCTCCCGGTTACTCTGCCGAGTCGACCGCGAGCTCTGGCGGCTGAACACGGAAGCCGCGAGTCGTGATCGCCAGCACAACGACACCAACGAGCAACCAAATCGAACCGAGCGTGATCGCGTGCAGATCGAGCTGCGCGAGCAGGTACGCGATCACCAGAATGCCGATCACGGGGAACACGAGGTACAGCACCGGGTTGTGCGAGCGGCCAGCGCGGCGCTCCTTCGCCCAGTAAACGATGACCGACGTGTTCACCATGATGAACGCCAGGAATGCGCCGAAGTTGATGAACGAGGTCGACGTCGCAACGTTCATGAACATGGCGATGAGACCAACGACCGCGATCGCGAGGATGCTGAGCACCGGCGTGTGGAATCGCGAGTTGAGTGCGCCGAAGAAGCGCTTCGGCAGGACGCCATCGCGACCCATCGCGAAGAGCAGACGGCTGCCAGATGCCTGAGCCGCGAGGCCCGAGGTGAACTGCGCAATGACGAGTGCTGCGAGGAAGACCGCGCCAAACAGATTGCCGCCGATCTTGGTCGCGATATCGAACGCCGCGGTGTCGGGGGACTCGAAGGTGCCGCCGGGCTGCACGAGCTGCGTGACGTAGGCCACGACCACGAAGATGCCGCCGCCGATGAGCGCAACCAGGAGGATAGCGCGGGGCACTGTGCGCTTCGGATCAACGGTCTCTTCCGTGAGCGTCGTCACTGCGTCGAAGCCGAGGAACGAGTACGCCGCAACGGCCGCGCCGCCAGCGATCCCGACGAAGCCAACGCCGTCACCAATGAACGGGCCGCTGCTGAAGAGACCACCAGCACCGTCGGTGCGAACGACCGACGCGATCGAAAGCGCAACGAAGAACGCGATGACCAGAATCTGGAACGACATGAGAATGAGGTTCGCCTTGTCAGCGATCTGAATCCCAATGATGTTCAGTGCGCTCGTGATGACGATGAATCCCAGGATCCAGACCGGCATCGGCACCGCGGGGAACTGCGCCTGCAGGTACGATCCGCCAATGAGCCAGATCACCATCGGCAGGAACAGGTAGTCGAGCATGATCGCCCAACCCACGAGGAATCCCACGCGGCCATCGATCGTGCGGCGCACGTACGTGTAGGCGGATCCGGCAACCGGGTAGGCCTTCGCCATACGGCCATAGCTACTCGCAGTGAAGAGCATCGCAACGAGTGCGATGAGGTACGCGCTCGCGCTCGCGCCACCGGTCTGCTCGGCGATGACACCGAAGATGCCGAGAACGATGAGCGGGGTGAGATACGCAAGGCCAAACAGCACGAGCGAAGGCAGCTTCAGTGTGCGCGTAAGTGTTGCGGATGGTGCTGGGCTGGATGACACGGAGACTCCTCTGTCGTTACGTGTGTCTGGGACAAGGGTACGGTGCACGACGGCGAGCTCCAGGTGAGGCCGTCGCACACCGCCCGGTTAGGGGCGTCGCGTAGGCGGTGCCCACTCGGCCGGAGAGATCTGGCCGTTGTACATAGGAAGGGGAACCGGAGCGTCGTCTGGGGTGAACTGATTCCACACACGGTTGCTGAACATGGTGCCGCGTTCGCGCACCTCGGTCACGTCGTTGGGGGTGAACGTGAAGGTGAGGGTTTCCTCACCGATGCCTGCCTCAGCGATGACGAAGCCTTCTGGGCCTACGACGATGCTGCGGCCGCGGCCGACGGGACCAGCGCAGTTGACGCTGGCCATGACGTTTTGATTGGTGATCGCATTCGCGCGAGCGAGGATGAGTTCCTGCTCGCGATCGGGACTCGTGGTCTTCACGATGTTCAAGATGAGCTCGGCACCGAGCCAGGCGAGCTGGCGGCTGTGCTCGGGGAACCATGCGTCGTAACAAATGGAAAGGCCGACAACGCCGTGCGGCTGCGATGCCGCTGCGTCGTTGGCCGCGTCGCTTGCCGTGAAACTGTCGAGGTCGTGCACCGTGAAGTGTGTGCCTGGCACGTGCGGCTCGAACGGGCGCCACGGGAACATCTTGCGGTAGGTCGCCTGGAGTTCGCCGTTGGGAGCGAAGAGCAGCTGGGTGTTGTAGAACTTGCCGTCGGTGCCGATTTCACCGATGCTGCCTGGGCAGAGCCAGACGTTGTGACGTGCGGCAATCGCGCCGAGGGCTGCGACGTATTCGCTGTCAAGGCGGACCGCGCCTGCTTCGAGCGCTGCTGGACGCTCATCCTCGGGAAGGTGCTCGGTGCCGCAGAGGTGCATCTCTGGGTACACGATGAGGCCGGTGCCGGGATGGTCGGTGAGTGTTGCTGCAACGTCGGCGGCAAAGCTCTCGAGGGTGCCATCGATGGGTTCGGGGGAGCGCTGCGCGAGGGCGACTTTGATTCCGCGAGTAGTCACAATGACCTCCTTGTCCAGCGTACGTGCGTACGTCCAAGCAAAATGATCATTTTGATCATGATCAACTTGATCACTATAGACACGAGTCTCGCTAGGATCAAACTATGAGCAAAAATTCTTCGTCAGCGGCGGCCGCAGCTGTGGCCGCGAGCACCGCGGAAGAAGTGGATGCGCTCTTCGTCGTTCCCGGCTCAGCGGCAATGACCAGACTCTCTGCCGTCGAGACCGTGCGGGCACGCATTCTGCTCCCCATCGAGCACGGTCTGCTTGCCCCAGGCAGCAAGCTGCCCAAGCTCGAGCACATCGCTGAGGGTCTCGAAGTGAGCGCCATCACCGCCCGTCGCGGGCTCGAAAGTCTCGTCGAAGACGGCGTGCTCGTGCGTCGCCCCGGACGCGGCGGCGGCACCTTCGTCGCCGATACGCCGCCCGAACTCAACGACTCTGCCGTGACCGCGTACCGCGCTGACGCGCAGGCGATCCGCCACCTCATCGATCAGCGCAGCCTCATGGAGTGCGGCATCATTCACGAGGCAGCGCTGCGTGCAACGCCGGCGCAGTGCGATGCGCTCGACGCGCTCATTCAGCAGTCGCAGGACGCCCCAAGTTGGCTCGAACATCACGGCCCAGATACGCGATTTCACACGCTCATCGCTGAGATCAGTGAACTGCCGTCGATCCCGACGTACCTCGCAACCTACGAGGCGCTGCTGAAGTACTTTGTGCCGTATCCGCTCGAAGAACTCGTGCACGGCCGCGACGAGCACCGCGCGCTGGTCGCGGCACTGCGTGCGAACGATCCGATCGAAGCCGTGCGGATCACCCGCGAACACGTCGGTGCACTGCACCGTGAGATGTTCGTCGCGCTGCCGCGCTAGCTACGGGCGCGTGCTCGTGCGCGCCTAGGCTGCTGGCGCGCTTGCCCCGCGCTCACGCATGAATCGGACCACGTTCGGATCCACAATCACGTCGCTCGGGCGCAGATCACGCGCGAGATACAGACCCTCGAGCGACCGCACACGACTCAGCGCGACGTAGGTCTGGCCGGCGGTAAATGCACGCGGGCCGAGGTCAACGCACGCCGCATCGTAGGTGTGACCCTGCGACTTGTGGATCGTCACCGCCCACGCCAAGCGCAGCGGGAACTGCTCGAACTCGGCGACGACTTCCTTCTCAAGCTTCTTCGTCTCGGCGTCGTAGCGGTAGCGAAAACGCTCCCACACCGCCGGCTCCACCTCGTACTCGTCATCGTCGGTTTCGACCCAGACCGTGCCCTCGACGCGCGAAACCGTGCCGATCGTGCCGTTCACCCAGCGGCCGTCAGGGTCGTTGCGCAGGAACATCACCTGGGCGCCAGGCTTCAGCTCAAGCACCTCATCGGCGGGAAACAGGTTCTCCTTGAACTCGCCAGTGACTTCGGCCACGGCACGGAGGGCGGATCCGCGAATCTCTGCGAGACGTTCGGCATTGATGCGGTTGACGGTCGCGTTGGTTGACGCGAGCGTGATGACGTCGCGCGGTGCCGGGCGTGCGCCAGCCTTGTTCAGTGCGTTCGCCTGATTCTCGTCGACGATGCCGTGGCGCACGGCGCCGAGGATCCGCTTGAACGAGTCATCGCGCTGGCGATGCACCTCGCTCAGTTCGATCACGCTGAGGGGGACTGCCTCCCACACCTTGGCATCGAAGAACCATAGCGAGCGGTAGGTGTCGTCAAAGTATGCGCGCTCGTGCGGATCCCGCGGCGGCACCGGGGGCAGCTGGAACGGGTCACCAAACATGATGATCTGCGCCCCACCGAACGGATCGTGCTTCTTGCCGCGCGCGAGGCGCAGGGCACGGTCGATCGCGTCCATGAGATCCGCCGAGACCATCGAGATCTCATCGACGACGAGGGTGTCGATCGACGCGAGCATCTTCTTCAGCTCGGACGGCTGATCGAGCTCGTGATCCGCGATAACTCCGGTTGGCAGGCGCAACAGCGAGTGAATCGTCTGCCCGCCGACGTTGAGCGCAGCGACACCGGTCGGCGCGCACACCGCGATGATTTTCGAGGTGTTGTACGAGAGATGATTCAGGATCGTCGACTTACCCGTGCCCGCACGGCCAGTGACGAAAATGTGTTCGCGGGTGTGCTCAATCTTCTCGTAGACCGAGAGTTGTTCAGAGCTAAGTTCGGGGCGCGACACCCATTTAGGGTACCCGGTTTCGGTGAGGGGCTGCTGGTCGCGCAGGGGATAATTGTGTGGTGAAACGTATCCTCGCCCTCTTCGCGCTCACGCTTGGTGGATTTGCCATTGGCATCACTGAGTTCGCCACGATGGGCGTGCTGCCCGACATCGCCAGCAACATGCTGCCGGGCTACGAAGCTGACCCGCAGCGCGTTATCGCGCAGGCGGGCACAATCATCTCGCTCTACGCACTCGGCGTCGTGATCGGTGCACCGGTCATCGCGATCCTCTGCGTGCGGATGTCGCTCACCAGCCTCGCGCGCTGGTCACTCGTCGTACTCGGCGCCGCGAACCTCGCGTCGGCGCTCATGCCGTCGTTCGAGCTCGTGTCGGTGTTCCGATTCGCCTCCGGACTGCCGCACGGCATCTACCTCGGTGTCGCAGCGCTGCTGTCGGCGAAGACGCTCGGCCCCGGCAACATGGGCAAGGGCATCGCGATCTCCATGATTGGCCTCACGACCGCCAACGTCGTGGGAGTGCCCTTCTCGACCATGCTCGGCCAGGCCTTCGGCTGGCGTTGGGTCTACGGCGTCGTCGCCGCGCTCTTCGCGCTCGCACTGCTGCTCGTGGTCCTCTTCGTTGAGAAGTTGCCTGGCAACCCTGAGCGGACGGCGCGCAGCGAGATCCGCGCCCTCGGGAACTACCGCGTCTGGCTCATGATCGGCACGCTCGCGGTCGGCAGCGGCGGATTCTTCGCCGTTTACTCCTATATTGCCGACGTCACCACCCGCGAGGTCGGCCTCGGCCCCGAGATCGTGCCCTGGGTGACCGCGACCCTCGGTGTCGGCATGGTGATCGGCAACTTCCTCGGTGGCGTGCTCGCCGACCGGCATCTCAACCGCGCGGCCATCTTTGGCCTCGTGCTCGCGGTGCTGGTCTTTATCGCGTACTCGCTGTTCGCTGGGGCGCCGATCCGCCTCTTTATCTTTGCCTTCCTCGTGAGTGCGTCGACCATGATGTTTGGACCCGCTGTGCAGGCTCGCTTGATTCGCGTGGCAAATGGGGCGGATCTGCTCGGTGCGTCCATGAACCACGCTGCCTCAAACATGGCCAACAGCCTCGGCGCCTGGCTCGGCGGCCTCGTCATCGCAGCCGGCCTCGGGTACCTTGCGCCTGGCTGGGTTGGCGCAGTGCTTGCCGCGCTCGGCCTGGTCATCATGCTCGTGAGCATTGCGGTTGAGCGCCGCGATAAGGCGCGCAGCCTCGACACCGGTGGCGTGCCCGTCGTCGGGTAGGTGTTTCTGGCCGGCTGGCCACTTTTCTCCTCGTCTGGAAATCGACCGTCGTCAGCATGAAATTGGTGGAAAACATCCTGACGACGGTCGATCCTTAGTTCTAGGCAAAACTCACCCCGGCGCCCGGCCAGTCAAGCGCCGCAAGCACTCAGCCCGCGGGCAAGGTTGGTCGAATGACCAACCGCGGCAGCCCGTTTCGCTCCGCCCCGCCCGGCAAGCAGCCACCTATGATGCTGCCGCGGGCGACCTTGCGGCCGCCCTTGCCCTGAGCTGGGCTGCGCACTGAGCTGGCTATCTTGCGGCGCATTGGCGCGCAGTTTGCGGCAAACGGCCCCGCGGTGCCGACTCAGCGCGAGAACCCGTTCGCCTCCGTCTGGAATCGAGCTTTGGTAAGACGAAAATAGCCAAATCAGTCTTACCGAAAGCTCGATCCACTACCGAAGCGAAGAGCGCGCCCAACACAAGCAAAGAGGGCCTGGAGCAGAAACCCCAGACCCTCTCGCTCGCAGACAACAGCGAACTTACACCCGCGCGGGCTTCTTCACGAGCCAGGCCATCAGTACGAGTCCGACAACGAGCACGATCGTGATGCCGAGGATGCCGTAGTGCGTCGCACCAAACCACAGGATGAACGACGACCACAGCCACGGCGACAGGAAACTCATCACGCGCCCAGTGATGGCGTACAGGCCAAAGACCTCGCCCTGCATGTGGCCTGGGGTGAGGTGCGTGAGCAGCGAGCGACTTGCTGCCTGGGCGGGGCCGACCGCTGCGGAGAGCACGAGGCCGCCGATCCAGAAAATTGACTTCCCCTCTTCGCGGAAGATGAAGATGAAGAGCGCGCTCGCAATGAGGATCACGAGCGACCAGATGATGATTGCGCGCGGGCCAAAGCGGTCGTCGAGTCGGCCAGCGGCGATCGTTGCTACGCCGGCGACGAGGTTCAGGGCAACACCGAAGATCATTACCTCGGTCGCAGAGAAGCCAAAGGATACGGCCGCGAGAATGCCACCGAATGCAAAGATGCCGGCGAGGCCATCGCGGTAGATCGCGCTTGCGATGAGGTACCAGAAGGTCTGGCGGTTGTTGTGGAACAGGCCACGAAGATCGCGGGCAAGCACCGCGTAGCTCTTGAAGAATCCGACGCGGGGACGCTCGTCGCGTGCGGCAGCCTCGGGAACCCAGAGGAAGAAGGGGATAGAGAAGACCACTGTCCACACGGCAGCACCCACTGCGATGAGGCGGTAGGCCATGCCGTTCGACGTGTCCATGCCGAACCACTCGAGCTCAGTGATGATGACCACGACGAGCAGTGCAATGATGCCACCGATGTACCCGAGGCCCCAGCCGAGCCCACTCACGCGGCCGACCGTCTTCTTGGTCGAGACGTCAAACAGCATGGCGTTGTAGCTCACGCCTGCAATCTCATTGACTACCGAGCCGACGGCCACGGCAATTGCGCCGAACCAGAAGTAGCGCGGATCCGCCTGCACGAAGAACATCGCAAACTGGATGAGCGCGAGCGCTGCGGTGCAGCCAACGACCCAGCGCTTCTTGTTGCCGCGTGCGTCTGCCTGCTGGCCAAGTACCGGGGCGATGACGAGCACGACGAGTCCTGCGGCGAAGGTGATCCAGCCGTAGGTTGCCGACAGGTCAGAGAGGCCGGTGCAGTATGCGGTCGCCGCATCCGCTGTTTGCGAACACGTGAGATTGCCATCCGCGTTTTGGGCGGCAATTTCCGGCGCGAGGAACGAGTCAGAAACGAGATACAGCGACACCCATACAAAGGTCAGGATGACCGAGTTGAACGGCTGCGTCGCCCAGTCCCAAAAAGCCCACGACCGCACTGTTCGTGCGGGAACTGTGGCCTCAGCGACCGTATTCGTTTCACTCATAACTGCGAGCGTACCTGGTCTCTGAGTGCTCGCCGGGGCGCGGATCACACTGCATCCCGGGGGTTCACTTGTGCGTTACCTGAAAGTTGAGTGTGTTTGGCTCAAGTTTGCCGAAACGGGCTTGACTTGACACTTGACTTGAGTAAACTTGAGTGCATCAGGCTCAGCTTTGAGTCGACAGGAATTCGGTCGTTCGATCCCCAGTGTGATCAGTTGGCCGACCAGCAGTTAGGTAAAGGAGAACACATATGTCACGTGCAGTAGGTATTGACCTCGGCACCACGAACTCGGTCGTTTCGGTTCTCGAGGGTGGCGAGCCCACGGTCATCGCAAACGCAGAGGGTTTCCGTACGACCCCTTCGATCGTTGCTTTCACGAAGGACGGCGAGGTTCTCGTAGGCGAGACCGCGAAGCGCCAGGCTGTCACGAACGTTGACCGCACCCTTGCTTCGGTCAAGCGCCACATGGGCACCGACTGGAAGACCGACGAGATCGACGGCAAGCGTTACACCGCTCAGGAGATCTCGGCTCGTACCCTCATGAAGCTGAAGCGCGACGCTGAGACCTACCTCGGTGACAAGGTCACCGACGCAGTTATCACCGTCCCCGCATACTTTAACGACGCTGAGCGTCAGGCAACGAAGGAAGCTGGCGAGATCGCTGGCCTCAACGTTCTCCGTATCATCAACGAGCCCACCGCAGCGGCACTCGCTTACGGTCTCGACAAGGGTAAGGAAGACGAGCTCATCCTCGTGTTCGACCTTGGTGGCGGCACCTTCGACGTTTCGCTCCTCGAGGTAGGCAAGGACGATGACTTCTCGACGATTCAGGTTCGTGCAACCGCAGGCGACAACCGCCTCGGTGGCGACGACTGGGATCAGCGCGTTGTTGAGTGGCTCATCACCCAGTTCAAGCAGTCGACCGGTGTTGACGTTGCAGGCGACAAGATCGCTCTCCAGCGTCTGAAGGAAGCTGCTGAGCAGGCGAAGAAGGAGCTCTCGAACTCGATGAGCACCCAGATTCAGCTGCCATACCTCTCGCTCACCGAGAACGGCCCGGCAAACCTCGACGAGACGCTGACCCGTGCAAAGTTCGAAGAGCTCACCAAGGACCTCCTCGAGCGCACCCGTAAGCCGTTCGAGGACGTCATCAAGGAAGCAGGCGAGAAGGTCAGCGACATCGACCACATCGTTCTCGTTGGTGGCTCGACCCGTATGCCGGCTGTCACCGAGCTCGTAAAGAAGCTCACCGGTGGCAAGGAGCCCAACAAGGGTGTCAACCCTGACGAGGTTGTCGCGATCGGCGCAGCTCTCCAGGCTGGCGTTCTGAAGGGCGAGCGTAAGGACGTTCTGCTCATCGACGTGACCCCCCTGAGCCTCGGTATCGAGACCAAGGGCGGCATCATGACGAAGCTCATCGAGCGCAACACCGCTATTCCGACCAAGCGTTCGGAGACCTTCACCACTGCTGATGACAACCAGCCTTCGGTTGCTATCCAGGTGTTCCAGGGCGAGCGTGAGTTCACCCGCGACAACAAGAACCTCGGTACGTTCGAGCTGACCGGTATTGCACCGGCACCGCGCGGCGTTCCTCAGATTGAGGTCACCTTCGACATCGACGCGAACGGCATCGTTCAGGTGTCGGCGAAGGACAAGGGCACCGGCACCGAGCAGACCATCACCATTTCGGGTGGTTCGACCCTCTCCAAGGAGGACATCGAGCGCATGGTCCGCGAGGCTGAAGAGCACGCAGCAGAAGACAAGGCGCGCCGCGAGGCAGCTGAGCAGCGTAACAACGCTGAGCAGCTCGCATACTCGGTCGAGAAGCTCATCTCGGAAAACGAGGACAAGCTGCCTGAGGACGTCAAGACTGAGGTCCAGGGCGATCTCGATGCGCTCAAGCAGGCACTCGCAGGCGACGATGACGCAGCAGTGAAGACCGCTGCCGACAAGCTCGGCGAGAGCCAGCAGAAGCTCGGCGAAGCGATCTACGCAGCAGCACAGGCAGAAGCACCGACCGCTGACGCGGCTGACGCTCCCGCTGATGAGGACGTCGTTGACGCAGAGGTCGTTGAAGACGACGAGGAGCAGAAGTAACCATGACGAATGAGGAGCAGCACAACAACGGTGAGGCTCCCCAGGCGGCGGGGCCGGAGGCGAATGCATCCGGCCCTCAGCCGCATCAGGGGGACGATCTGACCGTTGAGGACATCCTGAACGCAGAGCAGACCGAGGCAGCTGCGGGCGCCGACGAGTCAGCACCCGCAGCGGAAGCTGCAGACGACGCAGAGGCTTCGTACCTTGAAGACCTGCGCCGTCTCACCGCGGAGTACGCGAACTACCGTAAGCGCACCGAGGCAAACGTTGAGATCGACAAGCAGCGCGCAACCGCAGCTGTCGTGAGCCAGCTGATCTCGGTGGTCGACGATCTCGATCGTGCTGAGCAGCACGGCGATCTCGTCGAGGGCAGCGCGTTCGCAGCAATCGCGCAGAAGCTCCGCTCGACGCTTGAGCGCGTTGGCCTGGTCAGCTTCGGCGAAAAGGGTGAAACCTTTGATCCGCAGATTCATGAAGCAATCGCGCAGGTGCCGGTTCCCGGCGCCGAGGGTGAGACCGTGCTTGACGTGATCGAGCGCGGCTACCGTATCGGTGACGTCGAACTGCGCCCCGCGAAGGTAGCGGTGGCGGTGGGAGCTGATGGCTAGTCAAGATTGGTTAGATAAAGACTTCTATAAGACGCTTGGCACCTCAAAGGATGTCAGCGACGCAGAGCTGAAGAAGGTCTACCGCAAGCTTGCGCGCAAGTATCACCCGGACTCCAATCCGGGCGATGCTGCCGCAGAAGCGAAGTTCAAAGAGATCAGCGAGGCTTACTCGGTGCTCTCTGACGCTGAGCAGCGCGCGGAATACGACCAGGTTCGCGCCATGGGCGCTGGCGGCGCACGATTCACGTCGGGCGGCCACGGCGGTCAGGGCTTCGAAGACGTTTTCGGCGGCATGTTTGGTGGCGGTGGCGGTCGGAGCGCAGGCTTCGGCGGCGGCCAGAACTTCGAGGACATCTTCGGGATGTTTGGCGGCGGCGCGCAGCGCGGTCCGCAGCGTGGTTCTGACATCACCGCGTCAACGACGCTCGATTTCGAAACCGCAGCGCAGGGCAAGACGGTCACGCTTGATACACCCAACGGACCCGTGAAAATGCGAATCCCGGCTGGTGTGAGCGACGGCCAGAAGATCCGAGCTGCTGGCAAAGGACAGAAGAGCCCGAACGGTGGCCCCGCAGGTGACCTCCTCCTGAAGGTAAGCGTTCGCCCGCACCCGGTGTTCGAGCGTGATGGCCTGAACCTGAAGCTCAAGTTGCCCGTCACCTTTACCGAGGCCGCGCTTGGCGCGACCGTCGAGGTTCCGACGCTTGGCGGTTCGTCCGTGAAGCTGAAGGTGCAGCCCGGCACCCCGAGTGGCCGAGTGCTGCGCGTGAAGGGCCGCGGCGTGAGCAGCTCGAAGGGCACTGGCGACTTGCTCGCTGAGGTCCAGGTGGTGGTTCCTTCGCACATGAGTGACGAAGCAAAGGAAGCGCTTGCCGCTTTCCGTGACCTTGAACCAGATGATAATCCGCGTGAAGATCTTTTCTCGCGGGCACGCGGCTAAGGTTGGGCCGAACCATGGCAAATCCGCAGGTTGATCGTTTCACCCCGATGTTTCCCATCGCGGGTGCGGCTGAACTCGCCGAGATGCACCCGCAGACGCTGCGGCAGTACGACCGTATTGGGCTCGTAGTGCCGCAGCGCACCCGGGGCAACACTCGGCGGTACTCGCTGCACGATGTCACTCAGCTGCAGACGATCGCTCGTCTGTCAGCTGAGGGACTGAGCCTTGAGGGTATTCGCCGCGTCCTCCATTTGGAAGACCGTGTGCGTGACCTCGAGGGTCAGGTGCGCGAACTCGAGCGTGCGCTCGCGCAAGAGCGCCTGCAGCGTCCCGAGCGACGTGTGTTTGCCGCTGGCTCTGCCGGCGCAGCTGTCACGCTGAAGCGTGGTACCCGTACGAAGCGCAACGCCGACGTCATGGTCTGGCAGCCAGGAGTGGTGTGGAAGAGCGAATGACGCTCGACGAGTGCTTTGCGATGCTCGGGCGCGATCCAGATGTGGACGCGCCCGAGCTCTTCGCGTATGACGCGGCAGACCAGCTGCTGCTGGAAACTGCGGCACCGCACTTCGCGGCGCTCAGCCCGGACGAACTCGTCGTGATCGGCGACCGCCACGGTGCGCTCACCCTCGGCGCGGCCCAGGTGTATGGGCAGCGGGGGATCCGCACCCATCAAGACCCGGTACTTGGCGAGCGTGCGCTCGCGCGCAACGCAGAGCGCCTCGGTCTCGACACCGATGACGTCTACCGTTCACTGCCCCTCGACGCAGCGTTGCTCACAGGCGCGCGGCTGGTGTTGGTGCAGCTTCCGCGCGCGCTCGATGCGCTCGACGAAATCGCAGCGTGGATCGCCAAGACGGCCGATCCCGGCGTGATCGTCCTTGCTGGCGGCCGTGACAAGCACATGTCACGGTCGATGAATGACATTCTTGCTCGCTATTTCGGCGAGGTTTCGGCTGGCCGCGGTGTCCGCAAGGCGCGCGTATTGACCGCCACGCAGCCGCTCGCGTCGGCCGCCGGCGCCACACTCGCGTTCCCGAAGTGGGGACGCGACCGCGAACTCAGCTTTGAGCTCGCGGCATTTGGCGCGACCTTCGGCGGACCAACCTTCGACCACGGAAGTCGGCTCATGCTCGCTGGCCTGCGCGCTGAGCATGCTGGCCGCGCGGGTGACCGATCCGCGCCCCGTCGCATCGTCGACCTCGGCTGCGGCAACGGCGTGCTCGCGGTGTCTGCGGCGTTGTTGTTCCCCGAGGCTGAGATCATCGCGACCGACCAGTCGCACGCTGCCGTGGCCGCGACCAGGCTCACGGCCGAGCGCGCGGGGGTGGCGGATCGTATCACCGTGCACCGTGCTGACGGCATGGAGGCGGTCGCTGACGGGTGGGCGGATCTCGTACTGCTGAATCCGCCGTTCCACACCGGGGCGATCGTGCACGCCGAAGTGGCTCATCGCCTCATTAAGTCGTGCGCGCGCGTGCTGGCGCCCGGTGGTGAGCTGCGCATCGTGTTCAACTCGCACATGCGGTATCGGCCGCTCGTGGAGCGCCACATCGGAACGACGCGACAGGTCGACCGAGACAAGACGTTTACGGTGCTGTCGTCGATCCGCGCCCAGTAGCAGGACCCGGTTCAGCGCAAGCCGTGACGTGATCTGAACGATGAGAACGCGTCGCGCCGCGGTGGGTTAGCTCTCCTTCGCCTTGCGAGCTCGCTCGTCGATGAGGTCGCGTGCGGTGAGCTGGTGTGAAGTTGGGCCGTACATGTCGGACGTCACGCCGGTGATGAACAGCGCGGGGTCAACCTCGAGGGCTGACGCGATACGCACAAGCGTTTCCGCGGTTGGGCTCGAGGCGCCGCGTTCGATCTTGCCGATCGTGGTCCAGTTGATGTTCGCAAGCTCGCCAAGATCTTCCAGTGAGATGCCGAACGCTTGGCGTGCGGTGCGCATGCGGGTGCCGATCTGGACGGCAGCCTGGGAGTGAATCTTGGGCACGTACCTAAGATTGGCCTCATTGGACAAATAACACCAACGTCTTTACACCTTGAGAAAAATAACCTAGTGAGAGTGTATGGCGTTTCGCACATACACCGGTGGGAAGATGAAGGGCATGAGCATCTCACAGCACCCGCAGCCGAGCGTCATGATCGTGTGCGACTACTCACTGAGCTATCTCGGTGGGGCGCAGATCGCGCTTGTTCGGCAAGCTCGGGCGCTCGCAGACGCCGGTTGGCGGGTGACGGTGGTTGCGCCAGACGCGACGCAGACATTCCGCGAAGATCGCCCGATGAATCTCGCGACCCGCGACCCGAAAGTGCTCTTCACGCTTCCCGGGCTCGACCTGCCCATGCTCCCGAGCCGCGGTCGCCTCACGCGCGCCCTCACCAAGCTCGGCAAGCAGCAGCACGTCGACGGCATCATCGTGCACTCGGAGTTTGCCCTTGCGGCTGCCGCGCTTGAGACGGCGCAGGCGCTCGGGGTGCCGCTCCTGCACACCGTGCACACCTACTTCTGGGATGCCCCAAAGGCGCTCGCGCCCGTCGCACCCGTCGTGACGGCATTCCACCGCACGCTCACCGGTCTTCCCGGGAAGCAAAAGTTCCGGGGGAGCACGACGATCAACAATGCCCTGCGCAGTATGACCCACCGCCTCGCGACCGAGGCAGACGCGGTCCTCTCGCCGTCTCGTCACCAGGCAGACGCGCTCCGCATTGCTGGCGTCGAAAACGTGCACGTGCTTTCAAACGTGGTGCAGCCGCTCATCGATGAACCGAAGCCTGCCGCAGGCGCCCCCGGCCACGAACACGCGCCAGACGAACCGCACCTGCGGCTCGTCTGGGCTGGGCGTTTCGCGCCTGAAAAGCGTATTGAGGTTGCGCTTGAGGCGATCCGCCTCGCCCGCGCCGGCCTCGAGAGCGCTGGCGCAGGAAGCAATGCGATCCACCTCGATATCGCGGGTGGCCACGGTGAGATCGAGGCGGGCGTGACCTATCACGGCCGGCTCGCGAGCGACGAAGTCGGTGAGCTCATTTCGCGCGCTGATGCGGTCGTGCTCACCTCCCTCGGCTTCGACAACCAGCCGATGATCGCGCTCGAGGCGTGTGCGCGCAAGCGGCCCGTCATCGTGAGCGACCCCGTGCTCGCACGTGAGTTCGGCGACGCGGCAATCAGCGCAGCGGGCGACGGCACCGAGTCCGGCGATGCAGCTGCGCTGGCCAACGTGCTCATCGGGCTTGCGATCGATCGCGGCACGCTCGATGCCGCAGGCGAAGCGGCTGAAGCGTACGCGCGAGACCGGCAGGGCACAGCACACGCAGCAGGAATCGCAGCAATCTTGCAGGCAGGTTGCCGAGCGGCGTAGGGAAAATCCCTGCTAGCTTCGTAAGCTTGAAGTAGTGAGACCGTGAGCAACCGCTCATGTACTGAAAGTGAGAACCGTGGGAATTACACCGAGCGACGCCGGAATTGCGCCTGAAACGGGGGACCAGCGACCGCTGCGAATCCTGCAGGCCTGCGACACGTTCGCCCCCGACGTCAACGGCGCGGCACGGTTCACCGAGCGACTTTCTGCTGGCCTTGTCCGTCGCGGCAACGAGCTGCACGTGATGGCGCCGTCGGCGTCGTACAAGCGCAAGGGCCGGTTCGTCGAGGTCATCGAGGGCGAGACGATGACGGTGCACCGCATCCCGAGCTACCGCTGGTACCCGCACGACTGGCTGTGGTTCGTGCTGCCCTGGCGTGCGCGGCACTACGCAAAGGTCGTGCTCGACGAGGTGCAGCCCGATGTCATCCACATTCAGTCGCACATCGTGATCGGCAAGGGAGTGTCGGTCGAGGCTGAAAAGCGCGGCATCCCCATCGTGGCGACCAACCACGTCATGCCGGAGAACGTCCTCGACTTCACGCTGCTGCCGCCCATCGCTAAGCGCTCATTCGTGCGTTGGGGCTGGCGCGCAGCTGACAAGGTGCTGCGTCGTGCGCGCGCGGTCACGACGCCTACCCGCCGCGCGGCTGACTTCCTCGAGCGCAGCACCGAGCGCCGCGGAGTGCTGCCGGTGAGCTGCGGCCTGCGTGCCGCTGACTACGAGGCAGTCGTTGCTCCACGCGCGGAGAACAAGATCGTCTTCGTTGGTCGCGTGACGCAGGAGAAGGAGATCGACGTCATCATTCGCGCGCTCGGTCGCCTTGATGCGAGCCTGAACGCCTCCTTCACGGTCGTTGGTGATGGCGATCAGCGCAAGAATCTTGAAAAGCTCGTGGCGGATCTCGGCCTCCAGGACCGCGTCCACTTCACTGGCCGCGTCTCTGATGAGGAGCTGCGCCGTAATCTCACCGAGGCGAGCGTCTTCGCTATTGCCTCGATTGCTGAGCTGCAGTCGATCGCGACGATGGAAGCGATGGCTTCGGGCCTTCCGATTCTCGCGGCTGATGCGATGGCACTTCCGCACCTGGTTGATGAGGGAAAGAACGGATTCCTGTTCCAACCTGGTAACGATCGTGAGCTTGCTGACTACCTCACCCAGGTATTCACAGCATCACCCGCGGAGTACGAACAGATGCAGCTCGCATCCCTCGAAGCGGTGAAGGCACACGACATCGATCGCACTCTCGATACCTTCGAGGCCTTGTATCGCGGGGCAGATCCCGCGGATCTCGCGTCTCCTTCGGCGCACTAGCTGTCACTGTGCGGGGCGCGGATCGGCGCCTCGCGCACCCTGAGAAGGTTCCGACGCTCGGGAACATTCTCAGTCTGCCGAAGGTGATCGTCAGCTCCGTGGCCTAATCTGGAGGGTATGACTCAACCAAGGCCTACGAAGACGCGCGCAAAGAGCTCTCGCGCGCGCACCGTATCCGCGAGTGGCGGCCGCAAGATCAGCGGCCTTTTCGGCGCAATCGCAATGAGCGTTGTTGCTGGTGTACTCGTGGCAGCGGCAGTGACGCCAGTTGTGGCAGTGAGCGGCTTTGCGGCCTCGTCCGCAGTCAGCCTGTTCGAGAACCTGCCCGAGCATATTGATCCCGGCACGCTGCCACAGCCGTCGACGATCTACGCAAAGAACCCGAACGTTGAGGGTGGCCTCGAGAAGGTCGCGGACTTCTACTCGCAAGACCGCGAGGTCGTCGAGTGGGACCAGATCAGCCAGTACGTGAAGGACGCGGTCGTCTCTGAGGAGGACCCGCGCTTCTACACCCACGGTGGTGTCGACGTACTCGCTGCGAGCCGTGCAGTGCTGCAGAACGCAGCTGGCTCAGGCTTCTCTGGTGCTTCGACCGTGACGATGCAGTACGTGCGAAACGTGCTCATCCAGGAGTCGCTGGCACACGCTGACGAGGCAGACCGTGAGGCAGCCTACGAAGACGCGATGGAGCAGACCGTCGAGCGCAAGCTTAAGGAGATGCGTTACGCAATCTCCATTGAGAAGAAGAACTCGAAGGACCAGATCCTTCTCGGCTACCTGAACATTGCCCTGTTCGGTAACCGCGTGTACGGCATCGAGTCGGCCGCGCACTACTACTTCAACACGACCGCCAAAGACCTGACGCTGCCCCAGGCAGCCAGCCTCGCGGCAATCGTGAACGCTCCGAACGCTCTCGCGATCGACGACCCCGACAACATCGAGGCAAATAAGGAACGTCGTGACCTTATGTTGCACTCGATGTACAAGCACGGTCGTATCTCCGAGAAGCAGTACGAGGAAGCAATCGCTACTCCGGTCGAGCCCCACATCACGCCTCGCGTGGCTGGCTGCTCGGCGGCAGAAGCGAAGGGCATGGGCAGCTTCTGCAACTACGTGCAGCGCTACATCCAGAACGACCCGAGCTTCGGTGCGACCCAGCAGGAGCGCGACTACAACTTCAACCGTGGTGGCTGGCAGATCATCTCGACGGTGAACCCTGAGCTGCAGGCTGCAGCGACTTCGGCAGTGCGCGACAACGTGCCCTCGACCGAAGAGGGCATCTCGCTCGGTGCGACCGCGGTCAGCGTTGAGGTGAAGACCGGCAAGGTCCTCGCGATGACGCAGAACCGTCCGTTCAGTGAGGACCCAGACGTCCTGAACTCGAACCCCGGCTACACGAGTATCAACTACAACACCGACTACGACTACGGCGGGTCGGGTGGCTTCCAGGTGGGCTCTACCTTCAAGCCGATTACGCTCGCAGAGTGGATCCGCACCGGTCACTCGGTGCGCGACCGTGTGAACGTGAGTGCTCGAAGTGTCGAGTTCAGCTCGTTCCGAGCGAAGTGTATGCCTGACGGTGTCTACGGCTACGGCTCGTTCAGCTTCCAGAATGATGACAACCGGTACAACGGTGGCCAGCAGGTACTGACGGCGACCCAGTGGTCTGTCAACGGTGGCTTCATTTCGATGCAGCAGGAGATGGACCTCTGTGACACGTTCGACCTTGCTGAGAAGCTTGGCGTGCACCGTGCGGCACCGATGACGAACGAAGACCTTGAAAACTACGGCACGACCAACCTGACCCGCGTGCCCTCGGGCGTCTTCGCTGGTGTCGATGAGGTCGCGCCCGTCACGATGGCGAACGCATACGCTGCGTTTGCCGGTGACGGCACCGTGTGTGACGCGGTCCCGATCGAGAAGATCACTGACCCCGAAGGCAACGAGGTGAAGTTCACCGGTGGCAACTGCCGCGAGGCGATCTCACCAGAGGTTGCTGCAGGTGTCGCCTACGCGCTCGAAGCGACCGTCAACGGCGGTCTGGCAAGTTCGGCACAGTCGTACATGGGCATCCCGCACCTCGGTAAGACCGGTTCGACGGATGATTACGTTGACACCTGGCTCATCGCGGCAAGCAGCCGCGTTTCGACCGCAGTGTGGGTCGGCAACGTTGAGGGCAAGGTCAGCCTGATTCCTTACGGCTACAACAACTCGCGTCACTCGATCATGCCTCGCATTCTCGAGGTTGCCGACCGTGTCTACGGCGGCGAAGCGTTCCCCGAGCCGAGCGAATCCGCGATCCGCCAGACCTCGGTGAATGTTCCCGACGTGACCGGCAAGTCGGTCGAAGAGGCAACCAAGATTCTCGAGGCGCAGGGCTTCACCGTTGCTGACGGCGGCGATACCGATTCTGAGCTCGCACGCGGCCTCGTTGCGCGCACCGATCCTGGTGCCGGCGGCGAAGCATGGATGGGCGCAACCATCACGCTGTACAAGAGCTCGGGCAACATGACCAAGGTTCCGGACGGGCTGACCGGCGTGACCGGCTCGGTTGCTGCAGAGCGTCTCGCGGCGGTCTCTCTGAACGCCGACTTCCAATGTGAAACTGGCAAAAAGGAAGACCCAGACAAGAACAAGGTCGTAAGCGCAGATCCAGGGAGTGGTACTGCCGTGAAGGGCGGATCCACCGTCAAGCTCAAGCTTGCGTGCGGAGCTGACTGATACGTCGCAGTGACATAACGAAGGCGGCCCCGGGGAGATTTCTCCCGGGGTCGCCTTCGTCGTGTGATGGGTGCGAGGGCGCGGATCCGCCCCCGCCTCATCCCGGCTACGCGAGTGGTGCTGGCTCGCGCCGCATCGGGGTGTGCGGAATCCCGTCTTCGAGATACTCGGCGCCGCACGCGACGAACCCGAACCGGCCGTACCAGTGGGTGAGGTGTGACTGCGCGTGCAGGATCGCGGGGGAACCGGCCGTGAGCTCGAGCGCGTGTGTGATGAGCTCGGCAGCGACGCCCTTGCCGCGCCAAGCCGGTGCGGTCGCGACGCGGCCGATGGCGATGAGTCCGGGTTCGTCCGCTGAGTCGTCGAGTACGCGTACGGTAGCCGCGACAGTGCCGTCAGCGGCGGTCGCCCAGATTTGCACGGTGCCTGGTTCGAGATCGCGGCCATCGGCGTCGAGGTACACGCAATCCTGTTCGAGGACAAACACCTGCTGTCGCAGCTGCAGGATGCCGTAGAGCTCTTCGGGTGCGAGTTCGCCGATGCCGTGGGCGGTGCGCAGCGTAAGGCCAGGCGGAAGCTGGTGATCGCAGTTGGTCATGTGCCGATTCTGCCACGGCGGGTGAGAAATGCAGCGGTCGTCAGAAGCGTGCGACATGCCGAGGATAAGAATTCCGTGTCTCGATTTCCTATTTCCGGGAAAGAGCCGCTAAAGTTAATGCTTGTTCGCGTTCGCGCGATCACACCCTGGCGGATTGCCCGAGCGGCCAAAGGGAGCTGACTGTAAATCAGCCGCGCAAGCTACGTGAGTTCGAATCTCGCATCCGCCACAGGATAGAAGCCCCAGTTCTTCGGAACTGGGGCTTTCTTGTTTCTCTCACCTCTGCCATGCTGCCATCAAGTTTCTATGGCTTGACTTTGGTGCGTGCTTCACTCTCGCGCAGGAAGCCGACGGCCTGCAGATGTTCATGTGCCGCAGCGCGCGCGGAGTGACGCAGCTTGCCGTCGAGTCATTCGACCCTGCATTGAACGTTGGCACCAACTTCACGGATGGTGAGGGGCGGCATTGGTCAGTGTGGCCGTTTCCATTTGATTCGCGGATCCCAGCACTCAGTCCCATCTTCAAGCTGGAGATGCCGCGAATGGCCGGCTTCGAGCAGCTCGAGCTCATTCGCTATTCTCCGCGGGCTTCACGCGGTGCGGTGAGAGCTACCTCGCCGACAGGGATGACGAAGTTTCTCAAGTGCTACGGCTCGCAGGGTGAGTATCAGGCGGCTGCTCGCGGACATCACCTATGGAATGGTGCATTCGTGTATCGCGAAGCGCACTGCATGGATGAGCACCAGATGATCTTGCTCGAGGGGATGCCGGGGCACCCGTTGCGCCGGTGCCTCGACGAGGGGCACCTCAGCTCGGAGGGGATTGAGCGGACGGTGGATCGCCAGCTGCTTGGCGTCTGGGCCGCGCTCGAGCGGACACGGCTGACATATGTGGATCTCCATTCCGGCAACGTCCTTGTGCATCACCTGGGTGAAGAGGTGCAGGTAGACCTGGTGGACCTTGACTCTGTGCGGGCGGTCCCTCGAAAGTGATGGCGGCCGCGTGTTCTGTACGGGTTGGATGACGCGTGCGCAGCTCGATTTCTGGTGTGTTGTGGGGTGGGTGAAGGGTTTTCCCTGTTCCCGGTGGCGGGTTGCTCGCGGTCGGGGTGTGGTTTCGGGTCGTGTGGTGTCGAAACACGCCCGTGTTTTGGTCTGGGTTTGCGTCTGGGTGGGGATCGGTGTAATGTAATCCCTTGTCGCCGCAACGCAGCCGGGCAGCATCGCTGGCCTGGTTGATTCGCTTGCGGTTAACCGAAACGTTTGGTTTTGGTTGTTGGACTGCTTTTCGGAGGGCCATTGGTTTGGTTGGTACGGGGAGTGTCTGGTCCTTGAGAACTCAATAGTGTGCACTTGATTGTCAAATGCCAATTTTTTATCCCCGGCATGAACTGTTTGGTTTGTGTTGGAGATTCCTTTTTTGGATGAATAATTCAG
>NZ_JACVMU010000010.1 GCF_014529985.1 Leucobacter sp. cx-42 | reverse complement strand
GCGTCAGGGAAACGCCCGGTTACATTCCGAACCCGGAAGCTAAGACTGACAGCGCCGATGGTACTGCACTCGGGAGGGTGTGGGAGAGTAGGTCACCGCCGGACACCTTTTGGTGGGTGAGAGGGGAGCAACGGTTTGCAATGAGTGCAAGCGTGTTGTTTCCCTTTCACTGTTTTATTGGGGGTTCGTTCCCTGGTTTCTTTTCCTGTTGTAGGGGGAGGGGCTAGGGGGCGGGCCCCCTTTTTTTATGCTCAATTTGAACTCTCTGAATTGCGGCGGGTGCTACTAAAATCCCTGATCAGGTTTGATAACTGGGGGGGGAGGGGAGGTGTTTTCCCTGAAAGGTTTCCCGCGGCTATATTTATCAACACTTGTGCATTTTCTATGCGCATGAAAGACTTAGCTGAACATTGTGCGTCCTGTGGGGACAGGTGCGCGCATTTTTGGGCGTAGACACATCTACGTTTTACACGCGAGGCCGCGATTTAGTTCGCGGTCTTTTTTCGTTTCTAGGGGGGAACGACGATGTCTGAGCACATCCAGCCGCGCCTTCGCGCGCGCTTTTTCGTGCCACTGTTAGCGAGCTTGCTCGCGGCACTAATGGTATTTACAGGCTTTAATGCGCCTGCTTTCGCAGCCGAGGATGCTGCGACTGACGAAGGTACCCTTTCTTACATCGGCATGTTCGATGCGACGGGTGAGCACAAGCTTACTGACAAGTTTGAAGACGGGCTTATTCTCACGGAGAGCGGTACCTACACCGTCGGCATTGGATATCACGAGCCTGAGCCCGGCCAAGAAGCGGAGTTTATGCTCCCCGCCGGCCTTCAGTTGGTGGGCGATACGCTTGACGTTCCTGACGGTAACGATCTCATTGATTCGATTACGGTGATCAAGGGCACAAATCCCGCTGACCCAGATGGTCCTGAGATTGGTGTGGGTGCACGAGTTAAGTTCAAGGATCCGCTGCCCACCAATCCCGATGGAACCCCCATTTCTCAGGGATCGCTGTACTTCCAGTTCAAGCTGACCAAAATCGATGAATCGACGGCAGCCCCCATCCACTGGGAGCTTCCAGGCGCTGATGCTGATGGTATTAAGGTCGTCTTCCTAAAGGACGGCGATGTCCCTGCCCTCTTTAACGAGCTTTCGCACACGAAGCGCGCTAACTCGGATAGCTGGAACCCCGTATCGTCGATCTCCTTCCCCGGGGATGATTACGATCGCGAGAATGGCACTGTTGTCATTAATAGAGACGCAGTTCTTAAGTACACCTACACAGTAAAGACTGACAAGGCGCAGACGGTTACGTTCAAGGACGCGCTTTCAAAGCCCCAAAACGAGTACCTCAACTTCGTTGGCAAGCTCTCCCTCACGGGTACTGTGCGTGATGAGAATGGTCTCAACTCTCGTCCCGTCGCGGGTCTTGAAGAGCCAATGATCTCAGGTGATGCCTTCTCCTACTCGTTCCAGGCGGAGCCGAATTCAGAGTATTTGTTCACGTACTCTGTAGGGGTCAAGGACGCTGATGCTCTTCAGCTCGTTATGCAGAGGGCCTACGAGAGCAGCGGCATGGACGTCATCGCTGGTGGCGATTTCACGGCCTTTGACCTTGCAAACACGGTTGCAATCGACGGCATCAAGGATGCGGTTGCCACGGTTCCGGTAAAGGGTCATCTTCCTCGGATGCCTCGCCCGGAAGGCAACACGGCCTTCGGTAAGACTGTAGTCCCGAATACAAAGCTTGTCGACGATGTGATTGACCTTACTAAGGAGAATCCGGGTCCGGTTGCGCTCGAGAACCCATGGGATGTCACCTACACGATCACCGCGAACCTCACCGAGTTTGCTCCCTACGCATCGAATTCGAAGTTTGGGCTTAAATCGAATGTCGTTATGACGGACTCGATGCCCGCTGACGTCGAGTTCAACGGCACTAACCCGGAAGACTTCCTGGAGTTTTCGGGCGACTTTACTCGGGTAACTGATGAGACTCTCCCCGCGGATTTTGCATCGGATAGGTACAAGCTGCACTACTGGGTAGACGCAACCGCAGGCGCTCAGAAGCTTGCTATCAACTTCGGTAATGACCTTGCAGCAATCTACACCGTGAAGGTGAAGGCGCAGGTCGTCCAGGTGTCTGGTAACGACAAGCATAATTCGATCTATCGAAACACTTATGAGGCCACCAACAAGGCAGTGTTTGTTTACTCCGACGACATCGGAGCTAAGACCACGAACAAGAACGCTGCGGTAAGCACGAAGACTCAGTCGAAGCTCGAGGGTGCTATCGATGATTCGAACATGTTCCAAAAACAGGCTCCTGCCCAGAAGGAACTGACGGTTAAGGCCGGCCAGCCCCTTGAAGCTACCTACAATATTGTGGTTGGCAAGGGTAAGAGCGAAGATGCGCCGGCGCTCCCGAATGCGATGTTGTCCTACATTGATGACGATATCGACCACTCAGTGTTTGATGTGACTGAGGAAAACCTCGACAAGATTAAGCTGAACGGCAAGTATGGCACTGTGACGCTCGGTGCAGAGCACTTCGATCTCTCACTTGATACGCGCGGCCACCTCATCATCAAGCCGAATGCGCGTTTTAGTGAAGCAGTTCTTGGCGCAAAGTATTCGGATAAGTTCGACAAGCCCTGGAATCTTGCGATTACGCTGACCACTCATGCGTTCGATGGCAAAGAAGACAAGGTACTGAAGAACAGCGCCACCTACCATGGTGAGAGCACCGAGTTCTTCTACAGCTCCAAAACCACTTCGGAGGCAACTTCGTTCGGTAATGAGCTTTCGGTTCGCAAGCTTGTTGCTCAGGCAGGTAGTGACGAGTTCACGAGCAACCTTCGCGTCCCCACCAGCGAGAAGTACAATGATGAGTTCGTCTACCAGATCGATCTTCGCGCCCACGGAAACTTCAGAAACCTCGTGGCAGATGTAGTTGACGTTCTCCCGGCTGGAGTGACCTTCCTCGGCTTCTCGAATGCCAAGGGCGTGATCTCCTCGGATAAGTCCGCTAACCTCGAGGACTCTAAGACCCTGAAAGCAACCTACCTTGAGGGAGTAGCCGGAAGTAACGGCAAGGTTGTTATCGCCAAGGACGCTATCGACCCTGCGACTAAGCCGATCCTCTACTTCAAGGTCCGTATTGACAAGCCCGCGGAGAATGTCTCCGTAGTCAATAAAGCGGGCGGATCGAAGGCCTCGGTTACCGTCACTGACGGTATCCCGCTCAGCCTGCAGAAGGTAGACATCCAGGAGACTAACCCCGAGAACGTTATTGTCGGGGGCGGTACGTTCCACCTGTACAAGCAGGTTGATGGCGATTGGACGCGATTCTTCGCGGACCGCACTCTTACCGTGAAGGAAGGCCAGATCCTCTTTGCAGACGAGGCTGGTGAGACCGCAACGGTAATCCTTCCGGCAGACGGCGCAGGCACCTATCGCCTACAGGAGGTCGAGGCGCCTGCGGGTTATGTCCTCGATAAGACTCCTGTGGAGTTCGTTGTCGGGAAGGACGGGTCTTCCAAGCCCGTCACCCTCTGGAACAACCGCGCACTCGAGCTTGACCTCAACAAGGTCAACAAGCTCAACGCTGCTGCAAAGATCACCGATGAGAACGCACGCTTCACCCTCGAGGGCCCCGTCCTCGCGAACGGCGGCGCGAACGGTGTGCTCTTCGACGACCTCCGTGTGATCGACAACAAGATCGTTCAGGAGAACGGCGAGGCAATCTATGTAGACATGGTCGGCGAATACACGCTGACTGAGAAGGTTGCACCCGCAGGCTACGTGCGTGCAGAGGCACCGGTGAAGTTCACCGTTGCCGATCTCGCTGCAGCAACTGCTGAGGGCAAGCCTCTGGCGGTCAACTTCGAGAACGTACCGCTGCTGCCACTCAACCTGAACAAGGTTGATTCGGTGACCGGCGATCCGATCGTCGACACCACCGCCCGTTTCTCGCTGTACAACTCGGATCCTGCGGCTGAGCCGAAGCCCGAGCCTCTCTTCACCGATCTCCGCCTCGTAGATGGCGGCAAGATTGTGATTGATGAGGACGGCACTCCGGTCAAGGTAGACGCGATTGGCTTCTACTGGCTCCAGGAAGACGTCGCTCCGAACGGTTACTTCCTCGCGAAGGACGCACTCCAGTTCGAGGTCGTCACGCTCGAGGACGCTGCCCCGAACGTTAGTCTGAAGAATGCTCCGCGCTTCCGACTCGACCTCAGGAAGGTTGATGCCGTAAGTGGCGATGTTATCGCTAACGATGATCAGGCGCTGTTCACCCTTGAGGGTGTGGATCCTGAGGATGAGAACGGAAAGGTCACCCTCGCCGACGATCTCAAGATCATTGACGGCCAAATTGTTCACGCAGATGGCACCCCGGTGTGGGTAGACGAGGTTGGCACGTACTGGCTGACCGAGAACATTGCGCCGGTTGGTTACATCCGCGAGCGTGCCTCGATGGAAATCGTGGTTGACGGTAGCGTCATTGCGAACCCGGTGGACTTCCTGAACACCGCAGGCAAGACCTACGCAATTGGTGACGTTGTTTGGATCGATAAGAACCGCAACGGTCGTCAGGACGGCATCGACGTTCCTAAGAAGGATCGCGAGCAGGTGCTGCCCGGCGTCACGGTTGAGCTGTACAAGGATGGCGAGCTTCTCGACACCGCAGTGACCGATGAAAATGGTCGCTACCTGTTCGATCAGCTCGGCGCTGGTGAGTACGAGATTAAGTTCGTACTGGCCGAGGAGCAGGCAAAGATCTACGGCTTCACCACTGAGCGTGCCGACGGCGTAGAGAGCACCCTGCACTCGCGTGCAGACGTGACGACCGGGTTCACTGGCAAGATCGTCCTTGATGACTCGAGCGTGCTTATCAAGGATTACCTCTTCGGTAACGTGCTTGCGAGCGAGGGCATCGATCCCACGTGGGATGCTGGCGTCATCGTTCTTGACTGGGATGACAACACCTCGGAGCCGATCGACCCGACCGATCCCGATGTCGATGACAACACGTCGACTCCGATGGATCCCGCTCACCCCGGCACCCCGATCGTGAACTCGCTCCCCAACACCGGTGGCACTTCGCCGCTGATCTTCGTTGGTATCGCGGGTCTGCTGATCGCTGCCGGTGGCGCGCTGGCGTTCTGGCGCCGTCGTTCCGCGAAGGCTGCGATCTAACACCTACTGAGATCGGTCGCTGGCTGATCTGAGTACACAACCGAGGGGCTCATGCACTGCATGGGTCCCTCGGTTTTTTGGCGCCAGGACGCTGTTGATTGGGGGACAGGGCGCGGATCCGCAGCAAAATGTCGGAGGCATATGAAACGATTGCAGGAATGAACATCGAGAAGACCTGGGCAAAACATCCCGAAGTACGAGCTCGGCGGCGACGCCGGCTCAAGCTTGGTCTGGGTATCGGCGGCGGCATTGTTGTGTTGCTGGTGATCCTGGCTGTGGTCTTCTGGCCTGCGTTGCAGGCACGGTATGCGCCTGTCGCCCCTGCGGTGACAGCGCCCGCTCCGGCTCCGAAGCCCGAACCGGCACCGGAGCCCACTCCTGAGCCAGAACCTGAGCCGGCGCCGACGTACGATGTCGATTCGCCTAGCTCAATCACGGTCGTCGTGAACAAGCAGCGACCCATGAACCCAATTGATTGGGCGCCTGACGACCTGGTGGTACCTGAGGGGATTCCCTCGGTGTGGGGGCATCCGATCCGCGCCGAGGCTGCAACCGCGCTCCGCAAGATGTATGACGCGTCGGTGGCCGCTGGGGTTCCGATCACGATTACGAGCGGATACCGAGATTACGAGCTGCAGAAGGAGATCTACGATGATCTCGTGGCGCAGGGTGGCGTCGAATTTGCCGACCAAGATACGGCTCGGCCAGGTTTCTCAGAGCATCAGACGGGTCTTGTTGTAGACCTGGAGGGTGACGAGGGCTGTGCGCTTTCGGAGTGCTTCCGCGATACTGCGACGGGCGCTTGGCTGCGTGAGAACTCGTGGCAGTACGGCTACATTCTGCGCTACAACGAGGGTGAGCAGCCGACGGTTGGCTACACATTCGAGCCGTGGCACTTCCGCTATGTCGGCGTTGAGGTTGCTACCGCAATGCATGAGCAGGGCGTAAAGAACCTCGAAGACTTCCTGGGGCTGCCAGCGGCCCCCACCAACCTCGACTAGCGGCGTCTTCGTCGCAACAGCATGCCCCGCCGCTCACACTGTGAGGGACGGGGCATGCTGCATGTGTGGGCGTGGGCTAGGAGACCGCGACGCCGAAGAGTAGACCGATGAGGTACGTCGCGAGCATGGTCGCGGAGCCCATGAGGACGTTGCGCAAGATCGCCGGACCGCGTGGTGCCTCGCCGAGCTTGGCGCTGATCCACCCTGTCAGGAATAGGCCGACAACTACCGCGACCGCGGTCGTGATGACCGGATTGCCGAAGGGCAGCAGCACCATGATGAGGGGGATGAGTCCGCCGACAGTGAATGCGACGAACGATGAGAACGCTGCGGCCCAGGGGCTCGTGAGTTCCTTGGGGTCGATGCCGAGTTCGACCTCAGCGTGAGCTGCGAGCGCATCGTGCGCGGTGAGCTCTTCTGCGACCTGGCGTGCGAGCTTGGGGGAGAGTCCGCGGCGTCGGTACAGGCCGGTGAGTTCTGCGAGTTCGGCGGCGGGCTGATCCTTCAGCTCCTGCTTCTCGCGCTCAATCAGCGCCTTTTCGGTGTCGCGCTGGGTGCTCACTGACACGTATTCGCCACCGGCCATCGAGAACGCGCCAGCGACGAGGGCGGCGACACCAGCGGTCATGATCGCTGCGGTGTTGCCGGGTGATGCTGCTGCGACACCGATAACGACACCGGCGACAGAAACGATGCCGTCGTTGCCGCCGAGCACGCCCGCGCGCAGCCAGTTCAGACGCTGGCCGATGCCCTCCTCCTTGTGTCGCTCATGGAGATGGTTGATTGCAGATTCGATGCTCTGGTCGTCACTCATAGTGTCATCATCGTCCGAAAACGGGGAACGCACAAGCAAGGCAAGGCTGCCATTACCTCGATGTGATGGTCGCTACTTCCCTGGCAACGTAAGGTCACACGGCTCAGTCAGCTGCCCGCAATCTGGCAGAATTGATAGGTGGTAGTAAGTGCGATGTCGGTGACGGCGTGGGTAACCCTGTTAGTGACATTTGCGGCCGCGGTGATTGTGCCCGGGCCAGATACCTTCCTGGTGTTGAAGCTTGGCCTCCGCAGCCGCAGCGCGGCGCTGTGGGGTGCGGTCGGCATTATGACGGGCAACGCGGTGTGGACGGCCGCCTCGGTCACTGGTCTCGCGGCGCTCATGCTTGCGATGCCGGCGCTGTTGCCGATCCTGCAGATCATCGGCGCTGCAGTGCTCGGTTGGATGGGCATTCAGGGTGGTCGGGCTGCGATCCGCGCCCTGCGTGACCGGGCGCGGGTGCGCGCGAACGATCGTGCGCGTGAATTGGTGACGACCGGGTCGGTGGCGATCCCGCTGGGAGGTGCTGTGGGGGCGGATCGGCCCAGCAGCAGGTCGTCGGTCGCCGGAGAGCCCGTTGCGCATCCCATGCGGATGGGCTTCCTCACGAACATGTCGAACCCGAAGGCGCTGTTGTTTTTCACTGCGCTCTTCTCGCAGATTCTCCCTGCTGAGGCGACGATGTTTGATCGTGCGCTTGTCTTGATTGCGTTGACGGTGGTGGGCCTTGCGTGGTTCGTTTCCTTTGCGTTGCTCACATCTTCGCGCGGATTCCAGCGATGGTTTGGCCGAGCGACGCCCGTCATTGATCTGTGCGCGAGCGTGGTCTTCTTGCTCGTTGCGGTCGTGGTGGTTGTGGAGTTGGTGCTCGCTCTGCTGTAGGGGTTCATACTTCTTGACCTTGTATTACTGTCGTAGTACAGTGATACGCGTGAGGGTTGAGTGACTCTGTCGAACGTGGACGGGGGAGCGCTCCGAACCGGTCGGCACTCTCGCGTGACTTTACTCAAGGAGAATTCCCTATGCAGATCGACGATTCGCGCCCGATTTGGGCACAGCTCGTCGACGAGTTCCGGCAGCGTATTGTTGCCGGAACTTGGCCTCCAGGTGGCAAGCTTCCCTCGGTGCGTGAGCTTGCGCTCGACGTCGGGGTGAACCCGAATACGGTGCAGAAAGCGCTAGCCGAGGTTGATCGCCTCGGCTTGACGGTGACTGAGCGAACTGCGGGCCGGTTCGTGTCAACGGACGCTGCCGCCATCGCTGAGGCGCGCGCTGCGCTCGCCGCAACGAAGGTGACAGATTTTGCTGCCTCGATGGCTGCGATGGGAATGACGCTTGAGCAGGCTTCCGAGCTGCTCGCGCAGCTCTGGAATGACAGAGAGGACGCGTCATGACTGACCACTCGCTTATAGACTCGCCAGGGGAGCAGCCGCTGCCCCGGTGATTGAGGTGAATCACCTCACCAAATCTTTCCGCGCCCGCAGGGTGTTGAATGACATCAATTTGCGCATCGCACCCGGCCGTATTGTCGGCCTCATGGGCGACAACGGCGCCGGCAAGACCACCCTCTTGAAGATTCTTGCGGGTGTGCTTGCAAACTGGTCCGGCGACGTGCGGATCGCGGGCAGCGTGCCCGGCCCCGACTCGAAGGCCAAGGTGTCGTTCCTTCCCGACACCTCGTTCCTCGCACCGCACTTGCGGGCGGCCGACGCCATTGCGCAGTTCGAACGCTTCTTCGCTGATTTTGACGCGGCGAAGGCCCGTTCCATGGTTGATTTCTTCGGGCTGCCATGGGACGTCACGCTGAAGAACATGTCGAAGGGCATGCGCGAGAAGATTCAGATTGCGCTTGCGATGTCACGCAACGCATCCGTGTACTTGCTCGACGAGCCGATCTCTGGCGTTGACCCCGCCTCACGCGATGTTATCCTCCGAGGCATCCTGTCGAACCTGAACGACGGTTCAACGCTCCTGCTGTCGACGCACTTGATTAGTGATGTTGAGGCGATCGTTGACGATGTCATCTTCCTGCGAGCGGGCCATGTGCTGCTCGAGGGGTCTGCTGACGACCTGCGTGAAGAACACGGTCTCGGCATAGATGCGCTCTTTAGGAAGGTGTACGCAGCATGATCGGCGCACTGCTTTCTCATCACTTCCGTGCCGCAGCGCGAACCGTGTGGCTTGGTCTCGCGGCGATTCCCGCTGTGCTGATCCCCGCGTTCGCGCTGGTGGCTATCAATGTTCCGGTGCTGGGCGGCATTGCCTCGGTACTGGGGATCGTCGCGGCGCTCGCTGCCGTGCCCGCAGCACTGGTCATGCTGGCCATTGACTATTGGCGCACCATGTATGGCCGCGAAGGCTATTTCACGATGATCATCCCGGTGCGCGGTCGTGCGCTGTACTGGACGAAATTGCTGCACGCGCTCATCGTGTGCCTTGCTGCGACGGCGCTGACGCTCATCGGCCTGTTCTTGTGGGTGGCGGCGAATAGCATTGCGGCTCGCGCGCCACTGGGCGAACAGCTCACCGGATGGCGCGAGATGGTGCTGAACAGCATCGGTGCCCCGATGCTGTGGTTCTTGGTTGGGGCGCTCGCTGCGCAGCTCCTCTTCGTGCTGGTTGCTGGCGCAACGGTGCTCTCGGTTGGAGCTGAGGAACGATTCTCCAGTCTTGGCGGGGGCGCGCCAATCATCTTGGGAATTGCGCTGTACTTCTTCATGCAGGTGCTCAGCGTGCTCGCGATGATGTTCGTGCCGATCGGGCTGCAAGTCACTGGAGCTGACGCGGGCAGCATCGTCTGGAACGGAATGCTCTCCGAGATTGTGGAAGCCGTTCGTCTGGGGCCTGAAGCTCCTGAGCCAACCATGATTGGCATTGGCTTCTTGCCGCTGCTCGTTGTGGTGGGTGCGCTACTCGCGTGGAAGGGCGTGCACTCGATCGAGCGGCGCACCTCACTCCGCTAACCGTGGATGCCGTCGCTCTGCGTGAGCGGCTGCTTCGAAGGCCCGCGTAGTTCCGACCGGTTCCGGTTGACGGCTACGCGGGCCTTTTTGCGTTGGTGGGTCTTGAGGCGCCGGGGCTAGCGAGGTGGTTGCTCGTCGGGGCGCGGTCGAACGCACAGCGCTGCCAGCAGATCTTTTGCAAGCACGGCGGTGGTGTAGACAAACCCGAGGAAAGCGAAGAGATTGAGAATGACAAAAACCTGATCATTCGTGTGCGTCATCGACCACAATGCAATTGCAGCCCAGATTGCGGCAAAGGTCACTTGGAGTGCGAGGAACAGTGGCGCAGCCCGTGGCGGGGTGTCAGCAGAGGAAGTTTCCATCGTGGTCCTTAGGTTCGTTGTTGAGTAGCCCGGAATAAGCGATCCACGCACTGCCTGCTGCCCATGGCGAAATCGCAGTGGCTGCGAGAGCGCCCCAGAACCCGCCAAACACCCGGCCCGCCTGGGACCAGCAGCCGCCACTGGAGTCGGAGTGGATTGCGGGTGCTTCGGCCGCTACGGGAGGTTCAGTCTGTTGGCTTGGCATCGTCGCCAAACACAACAAGCAAGCCATCACGAGAATGGCGAGCACGGATCTTGCGATTGAGGACATCAAGCTGCCTTCCTAATGAGCAGGCCGTGCATCGAGGGTATGGCCGCGCTCGCCGCGGCGACGAAACTGACGAGGAATGACAAGGATCTGCGGCAGTGTGGACCGATCCGCCCACTTTCCCTGGCCCAACGCGCGCTCGCGCGAGCCTAGGCCCAGGCGCTCCGATGAGCCAAAGCGCACCCGCCACAGCCGGGAACTGGTTCACTTGGTTTTGCGAAACAAGGTCTATGTGGTGAACCAGTGTCACGCTGGGGACATGACTGAAAACAAGAATCTTTCCGCAAAGCTCGACGTCGCTACCTCGCTCAAGGGCGGCGTCATCATGGACGTCGTCGATGCAGAACAGGCCCGCATCGCTGCGGCTGCAGGCGCCGTCGCTGTCATGGCGCTCGAGCGGGTTCCCGCTGACATTCGCGCCGAGGGCGGCGTCGCCCGCATGAGCGATCCCGATCTGATCGCGGGCATCCAGGCCGTCGTCGACATCCCCGTGATGGCAAAGGCGCGCATCGGCCACTTCGTTGAAGCGCAGGTGCTCGAGTCGCTCGGCATCGATTTCATCGACGAGTCCGAGGTCCTCTCGCCCGCCGACTACGTGAACCACATCGACAAGCGCGGATTCAACGCTCCCTTCGTCTGTGGTGCCACAAACCTGGGTGAGGCGCTCCGCCGCGTCACCGAGGGTGCGGCCATGATCCGCTCAAAGGGCGAGGCCGGTACCGGCGACGTGTCTGAAGCGACCAAGCACATTCGCACGATCAAGACGGAGATCGCGGCCCTCACTCGCCTCCAGGAGGACGAACTCTACGTCGCAGCCAAGGAGCTCCAGGCGCCCTACGAGCTCGTCGTCGAGGTTGCGCGCACCGGAAAGCTCCCCGTCACACTGTTCACCGCTGGCGGCGTCGCAACCCCAGCCGACGCAGCGATGATGATGCAGCTCGGTGCTGACGGCGTCTTCGTCGGCTCTGGCATCTTCAAGTCGGGCAACCCCGAGAAGCGTGCCGCAGCGATCGTCCGCGCGGTGGCGAATTACAACAATCCCGATGTCATCGCTGAGGTCTCGCGCGGTCTCGGCCAGGCCATGGTGGGTATCAATGTGGCGGATCTTCCCGCGCCGCACCGCCTCGCCGAGCGTGGTTGGTAGGCGCTGAGCGATCCGCGCCCCATATGTGCGCTGGCCACGAAAGTGAATCGTGGCCAGCGCACATTGTTTGGAGGATTCCGACGACGGTGCCCGGCGCGGGGAAACAGAACGACAACAATTGCAGCTCAACTTCGTGGTGAACCCCCAAAGTCTGGGTAGTGTGGCTTCCGATACAGGCGATGACGCACGAGCCAATCGTCGTCAACGCCGCACTTGAATACGTTCATTACGACGGAGAAATCAATGAAGATTCGTTATGTAATTCCCGCGCTCGCTGCGGCTGCAGCGCTCACCCTCACCGGCTGCGTAAACAACGCAGAGAAGGAATCAGAGGGTACGGCCGAAAGCTCCGGCGTCGAGATCAAGGTTGACGAGGCGGCGGCTGCGCTGCTTCCGAAGGAGATCCGCGACTCGGGCGTCTTCCTCATCGGCACCGACGCAGAGTACCCGCCCAACGAGTACAAGGACCCGAACGGCAAGCCCATCGGCTGGGGCGTCGAGCTCGCCGAGGCTGTGTCGGCAAAGCTTGGTCTCGAACCCGAGTGGGAGATTCTGCCCTTCGACAGCATCCTGCCCCGCATCGAGGAAGGCACCCTGAACATGGGTTCCTCGTCGTTCACCGATAACGTCGAGCGACAGAAGGTCGTTGACTTCGTGAACTTCCTCGACGCTGGTAGCCAGTGGGTTGCGCAGCCCGGCAGCGACATCGATCCCGATAACGCGTGCGGCCTGACCGTCGCAGTGCAGACCGGTACCGTGCAGCACACCGACGAGCTCCCCGCACGTAACGAGGAATGCAAGGCAGCTGGCAAGCCCGAGATCACCATCCTTCCCGCTGCAGCACAGTCAGAGGTGACCAACGCTGTGGTCAACGGCAAGGCAGACGCATTCTCGGCTGACTCGCCCGTTGCTGGCGCAGCTGTCGCAAAGCTCAGCGGCGAGCTCGAGCTCGTGGGTGACATCTTCGACGGCGCACCCTACGGCTTCGCCGTGCAGAAGGGCAGTGACACGACCAAGGCCGTGAACGCTGCGCTGCAGTCGCTCATGGACGATGGTTCGTACGAGAAGATCCTCAAGGCCGCTGGTGTTGACGCTGGCGCTCTCGACGCAGCGACCATTAACGCTGGCAAGGAGTAGTCGGACACCTTCGGCTCAAGGTAATCATGTCTGAGAATCAGACTCACGCGGTGTCGAAGCCGATCGAAGCGGTTCGGCTTCGACACCCCGGCCGAACGGTCCTCGCGGTCGTTCTGCTCGCCTGCGTGGCGTTGTTTGTATATGACGCCGCCGTCAATCGTCCGGTCTATTCGTGGGACATCGTTGGTCAGTACCTCTTCGACCAGCGTGTGATTTCTGCGATCGGCTATACGATCCAGCTCACCGTGTACTCGATGATCATTGCGATCGTCTTGGGTATTACCCTCGCGGTGATGCGCCTGTCCGACAACCCCATCGTGCGTGGCATTGCTTGGGTGTATCTGTGGATCTTCCGCGGTACGCCGGTCTACGTGCAACTCACGTTCTGGGGCCTCATCGCGACGATCTACAAGACGATCGACATTGGCATCCCGTTCACGGATCCGTGGCTGTCGTTCAACACCAAAGATCTGCTCTCCTTCTTCGTGCTCGCGGTGATCGGCCTCGCGCTGAATGAGGCGGCATACATGGCGGAGATCGTCCGCTCTGGTCTGCTCGCCGTTGATAAGGGCCAGGAAGAAGCGTCGATCGCGCTTGGCCTTGGCTGGTGGCACACGATGACCCGCGTTGTCCTCCCGCAGGCGATGCGCGTCATCATTCCGCCGACGGGCAACGAGGTCATCTCGATGCTCAAAACGACATCACTCGTCACCGCCGTACCGTTCACGCTCGAGCTCTACACGCGTACGCGTGACATCGCAGCGGTGACTTACAAGCCGGTGCCGATGCTGATCGTTGCATCGATCTGGTACCTCGTGATCACCTCGGTGCTCATGGTGGGCCAGTACTACCTGGAGCGCCACTTCGGGAAGGGCCTCGGCAAGCGACCAGACGTCATGAAGCCGTCGCTCGCTACCGGGGTGCTCGAAGTGATGGGCGATGTGCCTGAGGCTGCCGCGAAGCGGGATCCGCGCCCCGAACAACGGCCAACTGATGCAGGAAGCGGGGTGGCGCAGTGAGTGCCAACAACTCAATTCCCATGGTGCGTGCTGAGGCCGTATCTAAGTCGTACGGCTCGAACCTCGTGCTGAAGTCGATCTCACTTGAGGTGCAGCGCGGCGAAGTGCTCTGCCTCGTCGGCCCTTCGGGGTCGGGGAAATCGACGTTCCTGCGTTGCATCAACCACCTCGAAACCGTGACCGCTGGTCGCCTCGAGGTGGAGGGCGAAGTCGTCGGCTACCGCGAGAAGGCGGGCAAGCTGTATGAGATGCATCCGCGGGAGGCCGCAAAGCAGCGTCGTGACATTGGCATGGTGTTCCAGCGGTTTAACCTGTTCCCGCACCTCACCGCGCTCGAGAATGTCATGCTGGCGCCTGGCCTGCTCCGCAAGGGTGGCAGCAAGGCGCAGCTGAAGGCGCGAGCGATGGAGCTGCTCGCTCGGGTCGGTCTGGCAGAACGCTACGACTACTACCCGGCGCACCTCTCAGGCGGTCAGCAGCAGCGCGTCGCCATCGCGCGTGCGCTCGCCATGGAGCCGAAGCTCATGCTGTTCGATGAGCCGACCTCTGCGCTCGACCCCGAACTCGTCGGCGAGGTGCTCGACGTCATGAAGGGCCTTGCAGAGAGCGGCATGACGATGATCGTGGTCACCCACGAGATGGGCTTTGCGCGCGAGGTCGCCGACAAGCTCGTCTTCATGGATGGCGGCGTCGTCGTTGAGGAAGGCGATCCGGTGCAGGTGCTCACGAACCCGCAGCGGGAGCGCACCAAGGCGTTCCTGTCGAAGGTGCTGTAGGTCGCTGCTCGCTGCTCGCTACGCTCAACCCCGCGAGATAGACACTTTCTGCCGAAGCTCCTAGTTTCATGTGCATGAAAGCCCTCGTTTCGAGAGAAACGGTCTATCTCGCGGGGTTGCGTGCGTTGTGGCACGGGAAGCGCCAAAGTGAGATCGTCGTAGAGCCGGCATAGCGACCGCAGGTACTGTTAAACACAAGAAAACCCCGCAAGGAGCGTCTCAGCTATGTTTGTTGTCACTACCAATGAAGTCCCCGGATACAAGGTGACCCAGGTCATGGGCGAAGTTATGGGCCTCACCGTGCGCTCGGCGAACTTCGGCCAGAACTTCACAGCGGGCTTCCGCTCGCTCGGTGGCGGCGAGATGCCCGAGTACACCAAGGTCATCTACGAATCGCGTTGGGAAGTGATGAACCGCATGTGGGCTGAGGCCCAGGCCCGCGGCGCCAACGCCGTCATCGCGATGCGCTTCGACTCGGGCGCGATTGGCAACTTCACGGAGTTCTGCGCGTACGGCACCGCCGTCGTGATCGAGCCGATCCCCGGATACGCGGGCGAGGCTCAGCCGCAGATGCCGGTGCAGCCCCCGCAGCAGTAGTCGCATGCGGTGCTGGGCCGACGCGGCCAGCACTGCGCAAAGCAGGAGGGGCGCGGATCCAGCAAACGGATCCGCGCCCCTCCTTCTGCGTGAGGAACTAGGCGTTGACGCCGAGATCCTTCTTGATCTTGGTCGTCGAGACGCCCTCGGTGCGATCGAGGTAAATGACCTCGCAGTAGTCCTTGAGGATCTCGAAGCGGGGATCGCCTTCCCAGTCGCCACCCATGACGACGGTGTCGATCTCGTACTTCTTGACGTCGTTGATCTTCTGATCCCAGTCGGTTTCAGGAATGACGAGGTCGACGTAGCGAACAGCTTCGAGCATGTTCTTGCGGGTGTCGAAGTCGTGGTAGGTCTTCTTGCCCTTGCCAGCGTTGAACTCTTCGGTCGACGCGGCAACGACGAGGTAGTCGCCGAGCTGACGAGCGCGGCGGAGCAGGCGGATGTGACCCCAGTGCAGGAGGTCAAATGTGCCGTAAGTAAGAATTCGCTTCACGATATCTATCCTATGCGTGACCGCTGAATGACGGCAGGGTAAGCGGCAGAAGAATGCGCTGGCGAAGACCGGGGCTGTTAGCCGATGAAGAACACCAGCACACCAGCGACAGCCGATGCGGCCGCGATGACGAGCGCGATCGAGATGAGCACGCGGTGCACCGTGTAGAACTTCGTGGGGCGGCCTGCCTCATCGCGGGCGCGCGGATCGGCAGCAACCCGCTTCCAGAACTGTGGCCATACGACAAAGTTGTAGACGGCGTTTACGAGCAGCAAGATACCAGCGAGAATCGACACGTTGCCAGGGTATCCCGTTGGGCTGGGGGAGTGCCGGTTTGGGTGATGATCTCGCCGCTGAGCTAGTCAACCCCGCCGCTGGGCTGCCAACCCCGCGAGAAGGGGTGTTTCTCTCGAGGGCGGGTGTTTCATGCGTATGAAAAGGGCTGGTTTCGGGAGAAAAGGCTAGTTTCGCGTGGTTGGGTGTCGCGTAGGGGGTGAATGACGCGGGCTGGCAGCCAACGCGACTCATCGCGGGTGCTGCCAGGGAGAGAAACGGGCCGGCCTGCGGCCGGACGGCCTTATTCACTCAACCTGGGCGGCGGCGGGGTGGACGCTGTGTGCGACCACGGCGTGAACGCAGCTTGGACAGTGTCTGAGCTGAGCGTTAGACGGCATATAGCCAGCGGTACACTTGCGCCATGAGTGACGCGCGAATTCTTGTCCGTAAATGGGTCAAGCCTGAAGACCTGAATCAGCACGGCAGCCTGTTCGGCGGGCGTCTGCTCCACTGGGTCGATGAAGAGGCCGCGATCATCGCGACGATGCAGCTCGGCACGATCAACGTCGTCACCCGCTATGTATCTGAGATTGCGTTCGTTTCGACCGCTGCCCGCGGTGACCTGCTCGTGCTCGAATACTCCGTGAAGGAGTTCGGCCGCACCTCGCTCACCATGAGCTGCCGTGTCGAGAACGCCGTCACAGGTCAGGAAGTGCTCACGCTCGACCGCATCGTGTTCGTCGCGGTCGATGCCGAAGGTAAGAGCTGGCCGCACGGCCAGACGGAGCCAACGGTCGCGACGGAGCGTCTTCGCCAGGCGTAAAGCCCGCTGACGAGTACCCGCTGACGACCGAGGGGCCGGACGAGAGCGCGGATCCGCGCCCACCGACCGACCCCCCGGTGTCAGCTGTAAGTGACCTAGGCCGAAGCGCCGGGGAGCGCCGCCGGCTGCATGTCGTAGGTGTCGAAGGGCACGCGCGCCGCAAGGCTGTCGTAGAGACGCTTGGCGGTGGCGTTGTCTTCGGCGGTGATCCAGCGGACGAGGGCTGCGCCTTCGCGGCGGGCGATCCGCGCCAATTCATCGAGGATCTGCGTTGCCGCGCCCTTGCCGCGTGCGGCGGGCGAGGTGAACAGGTCGTCGAGGAACAGCGCCGTCACGCCATCGAGCGGGCGTGCGAAGGTGCGGAAGTGGCCGAGGCCGACGAGCTCGCCATCGAGTTCGGCGACGAGTCCGCGGACTTCGTGCGCCGGATCCTCCAGCCAACCCCACACCGTCTCATAGACCTCGGGGTTGTGCTCGCGCTTGTAGAAGTCGCGGTAGCCGCGGTACAGCGCGGCCCAGCCCGCCTGATCGCCAGCGGCGACCGGGCGAATGACCAAGGTAGCTGCAGTTGGCTCGCTCATGCCAAGCGCTCAACCTCGACGAACACCACGGTGGTGTCGGTGCTGCGGTTCTCGATGCGGTGCTCTGCGCCTGCTGCGCGGGTGTAGCTCTGACCCGAAACGAGGTTTGCGACGATCTCGGTGCCGTCCGAGTTCAGCACGTGCATGGTGCCGGTCATCATCGGGACGACTACGTAGTCGTAGTGGTGCGGGTGCATGGGGATCGCGCCGCCGGGCTCGATCACCCACTCGGTCGCGCGCAGCACCTCGGTCTCGAGCTGAACGGTGCCGGTGGAGCCTGAATTTTGCGTCATTGAAATGTCCTTCTGCGTTGAAAGTTTTGGGCTGTCGCCAGCGTATCCCGCCGATCCCGCGCGAGCGATAGGCGTTTTGGACGATTTTTGCGGTGATTTTGTCCATTCCGTCGCGTGTTTTCTGTAACGCCGTGTGCGTTACCAATTTGTTCGCGATGGTTCTGCCACAAATTGCCTGAATTGGTACACAATGGGAACAACTACGGACCCCAACCGTGAGGCCCGCAAAGCACTCAAGAGGAGAAACCCTTGACTCAGAACCAGCTTCCGTTTGCTGCGAAGGCAACCGACGCGACCCGCATCATGTTCGGTGTTGGCGGTCTGGTCGCAGCTGTGCTCGGCCTGCTCATCCTGATCTTCCCGGGTAAGTCGGCAAGCTTCACCGTCAGCGTCGTCGCTGCAATCGTCGCAGCGTACGCGTTCGTTGCCGGCGTCGTCTACCTTGGTGGCGCGATCTTCAGCCGCACCAAGGGTGGTTGGGCACGCACCGGCCACATCCTGCTCGGCCTGCTCTACATCATCGGCGGCATCGTCATGGCCGTGAACCTCAACACCACCGGTGCTGTGCTCGCGCTCTTCCTGTCGATCACGATCGGTGTGCTCTGGCTCATGGAGGGCATCATCGCCCTCACCATGCTGAGCAAGATCGAGGGCAAGAAGATCTGGACGATCATCTACGCGATCATCAGCATCCTCGCTGGCCTCACCCTCATCATGTCGCCCCTCCTCGGTGCGATCACCCTGTGGTGGCTCATCGGCATCTCGATGCTCGTGCTCGGCATCATGCAGATCATCCGCGCATTCACCATCAAGACTCCTGCCGACGCCGTCGAGCAGCTGATGCGCTAATACCGCTGAACAACGGCGAACGGGCCGGGCTAGGGAGCAATCCCTGCCCGGCCCGTTCGCGTTGGTGCGTGGGGCGCGGATCCGCCTACTTCATCGCCTCAAGCGACTCGGCCGTGATCTCCTCGTCGCTGTGCGCGAGGGTGATGTACTTGCGCAGCAGCACGAGCGACGCCGATGACTTGTCGAACTCGGCTGCAATGAAGCGGTCGGAGTGGATGAGGCCGAGCGCATCGCGCGCGGGGAGCACGGCGCCCTTGACCTCGCTGCGCTTGTGCTCGGGAGTGAGCGCGCGGAGCTCGGCGAGCGATGTGAAGAGCGGGAGCACCAGCTGACCGCGAGTGGAGCGGATCGTGCGCACGCGAGGTCCGCGGCGCTTGCCGCCGGTGCCGCTCACGTCGGCAACAAGGTAGCCCTCGCGGAACGAATTCAGCAGCGCCGCAAGGTGCTCGTAGTCGGGGGTCGCGTGGAACGCCGTGAGCGCCTCGCGGGCTGCGGTGTTCTCGTAGTCCTTGTGGACCTCGGCTGGGATCTCGGGCTCCTCGGGAGCGCCGTCGGTTGCCTCAGCGTCGGCCTCGGCGTCGGTCGCCTTGACCGCGTCCGCCTGCTCTTCGACGGGTGCCGCGACGGGAGTCTCGTCCTGGGGCTGGTCCTGCGCCTGATCCTGTGATGCCATGCGTCTAGCCTACGCGCCCGCTGCTGCGCTCACGCTCGATCCGCCTCATCAAGCCCGCGCGCAGCGAGCGCCTCACCCGTGCGCTCCGCCTGCGCCACCGCGCGCAGTACGAACGGGACGAGCCTGGCCCGCGGGCTCCGTTCCAGACCGCGTGCGCGTGCGGCGTCGGCGGTCTCGCGACCGACCTCCAACATGGACGGAATCGCGCGGATCGCAAGCGAAAACGTCAGCGCCACCCGGTCCGGGCGCACGCCAAAGATCCGCAGTGGTCCGAGTGCCCAGGTGAGTGTCTCGAGCATGTCGGCCGCCGACGTGCTTGCCGTGAGCGCGCTCGCCGCAAGGATGAGCGCGAAGAATCCGCCGACCACGTCGAAGGCGTGCTGCCAGTCGCTCTGCCAGAGCTGGAACGCGAACAGCAGCACCGCCACAATCGCGAAGCCGCGAGCGACGCGCAGCAGCCCGCGACCGCGCAGGCCTGCGAGCAGCGCGAGGGCGATGCCGAGCGCGAGGGCGATCGCGGTCGGGATGACGCCCGAGGTCGCGATGACCGCGACCGAGAAGCCGATGAGGCCGAGGAGCTTCGCGCCGGGGCGCAGCCGGTGCAGGGGTCCGCCGCCGGGGATGTACGCCCCCAGAACCGCGGTGCTCACCCTGCGAGCTCCCGGTAGTGCGCGATCGCTTCGGTAGGTGTGCCGTCGAAGGCGATCCGCCCCTCGTGCACGACCAGGGTGCGCTCGGCGCGGGCGGCGAGCTCGAGGTTGTGGGTGACGATGAATGTCTGCTGGGGGAGTGTGTAGAGCAGGTCACCGATCATGCGGGTGTTACGCAGATCGAGGAGCGTGGTTGGTTCATCGGCGACCAGTACCGCGGGGTCGGTCGCGAGGACCGATGCGAGGGCGACGAGCTGGCGCTGGCCGCCGGAGAGCTGGTGGACGCTGCGGTCTGCGAGATCCGCCAACCCGAAACGGTCGAGGACGGTGTGGGCCGCAGCGAGCCGATCCGCCTTCTGCTTGTACTCGCGGCGCAGGGACAGTGCGATGTCCTCGATGACCGTGGGCATGATGAGCTGGGCGGCGGGATCAGTGAACGAGAATCCGACCGTGCGACGGACGGCGGATCCCTTGCGAGCCGTATCCAGCCAATCATTGCTCACGGGATCGAGCACGAGCACCCGTCCGGTATCCGGGACGACGAGGCCGTTCATCATGCGCGCGAGCGTCGATTTGCCCGAGCCATTCAGGCCAATGATCGAGATGAGTGATTCCGAAAGCCGCAGGGTGACGGGTTCGAGGATGATCCCCGACCCGTCAGGCCTGCGGACTTCAGCGTTCTCGAAAACAATCACCGAATTAGGCTACCGGCTGCGCCTTGCGGCGGACCGGCAGAATCTGCGGGAACGCGCGATGCACCGCGGTCGCCACAATCGCGACCAGGATGTTCTTGATTACATCGCCAGGCCAGAACACGAGGTCGGCCAGGAACGCCTGCTGGAGCGTGAGATCGAGCACCTTCGACATGCCCAGAATGCCGAGCGGATGAATGAACACGAAGCTGCTCGCAAGGCCGGCGATGAAGATGAGCGGCAGGCTCGCGGCGATCTTTGCGCGCGGCAGGCGCTCGACGATGAAGCCTGCGAGCAGCGCAGTGAAGGGGAAGGCGATGAGGTAGCCAACCGAGGGGCCTGCGAAGACTGCGGGGCCGGCTGATCCGCCGGAAAAGACCGGGATGCCAATTGTGCCGAGCGCGAGGTAGAGGAGGACCGCGAGGAAGCCGCGGCGTGCGCCGAGCACGGCACCAGCGAGGATGACGCCGAACGTCTGCAGCGTGATCGGAACCGGGCCAACATTGAGCGCGGGCAGCAGCGCGCACGCCGCGATTACGGCCGCGAACGTCGCAATCAGCGCGATGTCGGTGCCGGGCTTGCTGCGCTTGGTGGCCGAGCGCTTGGCGGCCTTGCCGGCTTCGTTATTGGCGGATCCCTGCTCCTGCTTCGGCAGTTCGGGGATCTGAGTGGCCTCTGCGGGCGTCATGGTATTTCCTTCGGTCTTGTAATGGTGATCGTAGCTTGGCGAGCTGAGTGCGCTCGCCGTCGCGATCAACCTGAACAGTGTTCTGGTGAACAGTGTTCAGGTTAGTCATAAGATGGTGCCATGCGCAACAGCCGTGCCGACGTCGTAGCCGCTGCGCTGCGCGTACTCGACGAGCACGGCCTCGAAAACTGCTCGATGCGCCGGGTCGCATCCGAGATCGGGGTGCAGGTCAGCGCGCTCTACCACCACGTCCCCAACAAGCAGTCCCTGCTTGCCCTGATGGCAGACGAAATCGTCGCCGGAGTCCTCCACTCAGCAGCCGTGCGTGCGGCCGCGGGAAACGATCCGCTCACCATGGCGCGCGCCATCTGCCTCGCCCTGCGCGATGCGTTGCTGGCCGTGCGCGACGGCGCCGATGTCGTCGCGACCGCGAGCGCGTTCCACACTGGGACCATCGCGATCGAGCAGCGCCTCACCGAGCTCGTCGGCCCCGACGGTGCCCGCACCCTGCTGCTGTTCTCGTTCGGGCACGCGCAGTCGACCCAGACCTACCTGCAGGCGGCCGAGTTCGGCGCGCTCATTGCCGGGGCCGGCGCTGGTGACGGAGCGGCTGGCCCGCGCGATGCCGACCCTGCCGCGTCCGATGATGGCGGATCAGGCCGCGGATCCGTCGCCGAGTCCTTCGCCCGTGGCATCGACATCATCCTCACCGGCATTGGCGCGGAGCGTCCCTAGCTTCTGCGCTTCTTGCCCTCGTCTAGAAAACGACCGTCGTTAAGACGAATCTGCTTGCGTTCATGCTGACGACGGTCGATTTGCAGACCCAGGCAAGACGCCCGCCGAGCCTCTCGCTCGGTGACGCCACACCTCACTGAATCCCAGCCCAAACATGCCACAGGCAAGGGCGGGCGCAAGGCCGCCCGCGGCAGCCTAACAGGCAGCACAGGGCCACTCCTCAGGCATGCCCCAAAGTAGCTCACTTGTGCCAAAACCACTGAGCCACGGTCAGAAATCGCAACCTCGGTAAGACCAAATCAGCGATTTTGGGCATGCCGAAGCGCGATCCCATACCGAAGCGAAACAAAACCCTCAGCAGGGGTAGAAAAGGAGGCCGCGCAGCGGCCACCCTCTTTTAATGTGCGCTTAGAACAGCGCGTTCACGTCTTCCTGCCCGCGCATCGCCTCGTAGTCGAGCACGACGCAGCGAATGCCGCGGTCCTCGGCGAGGGTGCGCGCCTGGGGCTTGATTTCCTGCGCCGCGAAGACGCCCTGCACGGGCCGCAGGTTCGGGTCGCGGTTCATGAGCTCGAGGTAGCGGGTGAGCTGTTCGACGCCGTCGATCTCGCCGCGGCGCTTGATCTCGACGGCGACCGATGCGCCCTCGCCATCGCGCGCGAGGATGTCGACCGGGCCGATCGCGGTCATGTACTCGCGGCGCACGAGAGTGTGGCCATCGCCGAGCAGGTCGATCTGGCTCGCGAGGAGTTCCTGCAGGTGTGCCTCGACGCCGTTCTTGATGAGGCCGGGGTCGACACCGAGGTCATGCGACGAGTCGTGAATCATCTCGTAGATCGAGACGATGAGCTTGTCTGCGGTCTTCTTGTGGGTGACCTGCCACTGTTCGATGACGCCGACCTCGCGCACGCCCTCGTCGAGTTCGAGGGTCTGCATGGAGCAGGGAGGACTCATCCAGTTGAGGGGCTTGTAGGATCCGCCGTCCGAGTGAACGAGGATACTGCCGTCACCCTTCAGCATCAGCACGCGCTTGGCGCGGGGGAGATGCGCGGACAGTCGTCCCGCATAGTCAACAGAACAATCAGCTACCACGATTCGCACCGAGCCAGTGTAACCGGTTATGCGCCGAGAACCATCCACCGATCGCTGCGTGCGCGCAATCCGAGTGTGGTTGCGCGCGCGAGCATGAGTACGACCATGAAGGCCGCGGTGATTCCGACCAGGGCGGCGGATCCCGCAGGCAGGAACACGGTCGCCGCCCAGAGGAAGGGCAGGTAGCAGGCGAGATTCGCGAGACTGGTCCACGCGAGGTACCTCGCGTCGCCCGCGCCCATGAGTACGCCGTCGAGCACAAACACGAAGCCGCTGAGTGGCAGCGCGATCGCGAGCGTGATGAGGGACGGCGGCAGCAGCTCGCGCACGGCGGGGTCGCTCGTGAAGAGTCCGCCGAGCACGGGGCTCACGGCAATGAGCAGCAGGCCAATGACCACTCCACAGATGACGCCCCAGAAAAGGGTGCGTTGGACGATGAGGCGGGCACGATCCGCGTTCCGTGCGCCGAGCGCGTCACCCACCATCGCCTGGGCTGCGATCGCGAGTGCGTCGAGAGCGAAGGCCGCCGTCGAGAAGATGGTGAACACGATCTGGTAGGCCGCGGTGGCCTCGGTGCCGTGCTGGGTCGCGGCGAAGACGGTTGCGAGGAGCGCGGCGCGCAGCCCGAGCGTGCGGATGAACAGCCAACCGCCACTACGGCCCGCGTGGCTGAGCCCGTCGCGCTGCGGGAAGAAGCCAGCGCCGTGCTTCCGCGCGTGACGCGAAATGACCGCCAGATAGCAGAGCACCATGCCCCACTGCGCGACGACGGTGCCCCACGCGCTGCCCGCGACACCGAGTCCGAGGCCGTAGATGAACCACCAGTTGAGGAGCGCGTTCACGGCGAAGCCGACGGTCGCGACGACGAGTGGGGTCTTGGTGTCTTGGAGTCCGCGCAGCAGACCCGACGCCGCAAAGACGACGAGCATCGCGGGGATGCCGAAGCACGAGACGGAGAGGTAGATCCGCGCATGTTCTGCCGTCTCACCCGTGACGCCGAAGAGCGATACGAGCTGGGGTGACAGGATCCACATCACGGCGCCAACGACCGCGCCGAGAGCGAAGGCGAGCCAGAGACCATCGATGCCAGCCTGGACCGCGCCCTGCAGATTCCCCGCGCCGCGGCGCCGCGCGACGATCGGGGTGGTCGAGTACGCGAGGAAGATCATGAGACCGACCGCGGTCTGCAGGATCGCGGCCGCAACCGCGAGACCGGCGAGCGGCGATGCGCCGAGGTGACCCACGAGCGCGGAATCCACAATCAGGAACAACGGTTCCGCCATGAGCGCGCCAAGCGCCGGAATCGCCAGGTGCGCAATGCCGCGATCAATCGTGCGGCGCGACGGCAGGGGCGGAGGCGGCGTCTGGGACACAGCAGATGTGGACATGCCTTTCAGGGTAGTCGCGAAGCGTGATCCGCCGCCCGATTGCACCAGAGGGGGTGCGGATCGGGCCCAAACGCGCGAACATGGGTAGTAACCGAATCCAATCAGTGAAGATCTGGAGGAAAACACGATGAATACCGATGAAAAACGTGAGCATGCGGCACACGAGGGGCACGGGGAGGATCACGACTCCGATCCCGCGCACACGCCCGGTCACGGCTGGGGTGAAGAAGGCGGCGCATCACATCTGGGGCCAGCGACGAATGTTCCGGCGCTTGATCCAGACGCCTTTACTGACGATGAGGAAGACGACGCATAGGTTCTGACGGTCCGTTCCCACCGCACTGAGCTGCTGTGAGGTACGCCGGGGGCTGAGCGTGTGCTGTGACGCGCTTGCGCCCTCGGCGATCATCTACCGCAATGTCGGTGGTGCTCTGTAGTCTGAATCGCATGAGCAACGCAGCAAACGGCCCCCTCGTATCAGGCATCGACCTCGCTGAGCTCGATGCTGCCGTCCGCCCGCAGGACGACCTGTTCCGCCACGTCAACGGCAAGTGGATGAACCGCACCGAGATCCCAGCAGACAAGGCGCGGTACGGCTCGTTCGCCGTGCTCGCTGAGAACGCTGAAGAAGCGGTACGCGAGATCATCACCGGCACGCCAGCACCCGCGCCTGGCGCTCCTGCAGTGACCGAGGCAGACAAGGTGGCTGCGCTCTACGCAAGCTTCATGGACACCGAGCGTATTGACGCGCTTGGCGCTGAGCCAATTCGTGCAGACCTCGAGCGCGCGCTCGGCGTCGCCTCGGTCGACGAGCTCATCGAGGTCACCGCGCAGCTTGAGCGCGCTGGCGTCGGTGGCTTCTACGGCATGTTCATCGACAACGATCCGGGCGACCCCTCGCGCTACATCACCTTCGTGATGCAGGGCGGCATCGGCCTGCCTGACGAATCGTACTTCCGTGAGGAGCAGTTCGCTGAGATCCGCGAGCAGTACCGCGCGCACATCTCGCGCATGCTCGGCCTCGCTGGCGTTGCCGACGCAGACCGTCTGGGCGGCCTCGCGTACGAGCTTGAGGCGCGCATCGCGTCGTCACACTGGGACAAAGTCGCGAGCCGCGACATCCAGAAGATGTACAACCTGCGTGACTTCGCCGGCCTGCAGGAGCTGACCCCCGGTCTCGACTGGACGGCATACCTCGCAGCCATGGGCGCACCCGAGTCGGCATTCGCCGAGGTCGTCGCGGCACAGCCCGAGGCCATTGCCGGTCTCGCCGAACTTCTCGCTGGCGCACGCGACAACGCTGACGAACTCGAGGCATGGCGTGCATGGCTCGTCTGGCAGATCGTGCGCGGCTCGGCTGCCCTCCTCTCGCAGGAGATCTCGCGCGCAAACTTCGACTTCTACGGCACCGCACTCACCGGTGCGCCCGAGCAGCGCGAGCGCTGGCGCCGCGGCGTCTCGTTCGTTGAGGGCGCAATGGGTGAGGCAGTCGGCCGCATCTACGTCGAGCGTCACTTCGACGAGCGTGCAAAGGCTGCAATGGATGAGCTCGTTGCGCACCTCATCGAGGCGTACCGCGACTCGATCACCGACCTCGAGTGGATGAGCCCCGCAACCCGCGAGCGCGCACTCGAAAAGCTCGACAAGTTCACCCCGAAGATCGGGTACCCCGTGAAGTGGCGTGACTACTCGGCGCTCGTCGTCGACTCGGGTGACCTCATTGGTAACTCGCGTCACGTCTCCGAGCAGGAGTTCGTGCGCGAGCTCGGCAAGATCGGCAAGCCGATTGACCGAGACGAGTGGTTCATGACCCCGCAGACGGTCAATGCGTACTACAACCCGGGCTTCAACGAGATTGTGTTCCCCGCTGCGATTCTGCAGCCCCCGTTCTTCGACGTCACGTGGGACGCGGCGACGAATTTCGGCGCGATCGGCGCGGTTATCGGTCACGAGATCGGCCATGGCTTTGACGACCAGGGTTCGCGCTACGACGGTGACGGCAAGCTCACCGATTGGTGGACCGAAGACGACCGCGCAGCCTTCGAGAAGCTCACCGGCGCACTCATCGGCCAGTACAACGAGCTCTCGCCCGAGGGTGCTGACGGTCAGAAGGTCAACGGCGAGCTCACCATCGGCGAGAACATCGGCGACCTCTCGGGTCTCGAGATCGCGTGGAAGGCGTACGTTCGATCACTCGACGGCGCAGCATCACCCGTCATCGACGGTCTCACCGGCGCAGAGCGCTTCTTCCTCTCGTGGTCGACCGCGTGGCAGCAGAAGTCACGCCCCGAAGAGACCGTGCGCCTGCTGACGATTGACCCGCACTCGCCGAACGAGTTCCGCTGCAACCAGATTGTCGCGAACCTTGAGGCGTTCCACGAGGCGTACGCAACCAAGCCCGGTGACAAGCTCTGGCTTGACCCCGAAGAGCGCGTCAGCATCTGGTAATTCTTCGTCTAGTCTCGCTTGTGCGTCCGTGCGCTAGCGGGTGAGGCCGTAGACGCGGCAGTGGCCCGGGCACTTGATTGTGCCCGGGCCACTGCCGCGTTTTTGTAACGAAGTAGTTTACGCTTGCCTGGTTCTGTTGAGAATGAAACGGCAAGCCCGATTGTGCAATGCGGACGGAAGTCCCGAAGGCGCTTACTGATACGAAGCAGCCGCATCAACCTTAGCTTCGTAGCGAAAACTCTCTGAGCTGTGACGTTAGTAAGGCGCGTGAATCTTTGGTTAGTGTGCTGTAAGCAACTTTTTGAACGCGCTTTCGGAACTTTCGAAGGCTCTTTTTTTCTTTAGACAGTAGTCTTTCAGCCTCTTCAAGCATGCGAGCATCATGTTCAGTGGCCTCAAGCAACTCGGAGGCTTTGTGATACTCCTGCTTCCATTCTTGGAGCGCCCTGCCGGAAAGCTCATAAGGACGTGACCGCTCAAGCTTAGATAGCAGAATGTGACATTCTGCCCTCGAAAGCATGATTCGTCGACGCTGTTCTGCAAGCGCCGCAGTGATCCTTGCAAGTGCCGCTTCTGATTGCGAAATGCCACGAGAGATTTTCCGCAAGCGAAATCTTCGATATAAGGTAATCCGCTTCTTGGACAGAGGCGTTGTGAGGAGCATTACAGCCTCGCCGATGGGTATCGAGAACACTAAGAGAAGCGCACCGAATAGAGCGAAAAAGGCTATGACGGCGAGAGCTATGTCGAAAGTAGAAGGTGTGGACTTTGGCTGCCCGGTGAGGATGCTTGAAAGCGCTACAGAGAACGAAAAAGTGAGTGCGATTGAAACGACTAGCAGAGTCCTGCCAAGGACCCGCCTACCTTTCTTGGTAAGACCCTTCTTGCCGGAGAACTTCTTTGCATAATTCCGGGCCTCCAGTACAAGTGCTAATGCAAAGACAGGAACGACCTGTGCGACTACAACCCAGAAATCTCCGAGACCCTTGCTTGACATGATTTGAAGCGTAGCGGTTTTGGGGTTGTCCTACGGATGACTACTCATCTACGCCCTTTTTCGCTGCTCGTTCTGCCGCAATCTGCCCGAGCCCGTGAACGTAAGTTTCGATGTCCTCCGGCAGGATTTCGACTACTTCGCCTCGATCTAGCTGTGCGATGCCAAGGTTGACCGCGGCCTTCAAAGTCGCATATCGAGCTTCATCCGTTTCGACTTTTGCGAAAAGCGACGGAGTAACCTCAGGACGAGGCGCGCTTGGCAGCGCACGGGCCGCTTCAAGGGCTTCGGCGAGGGTGGTTTTCATGCCGCCAAGCCTATGAAGAGGCGAAAGTTCGGCAACGCGAATCCGCTTGTTGTCTTCCACTACCGGTCAGTGAGTTAACGTAGTCCTGCCTTAACGAAGGTGACGAGCGCGGCACGCACGAACTCGGCGCCCTGCGTGCCACCGTAGTTCGCGGCGAAGCGGTCATCGGCGACGTACATTTCTGCGAGGCCGAGCACGTAGCCGCGGAGGTCGCCCTCGGGATCTGCAGCCGGAGTGCCTGGCACACTGCGGAGCCACGCAACATGACGGGCCGCCAACGCCTGGCCAGCCTGGCCGGCGGGGTCTTCGCCGCGCTCCGCGGCTGCAGCCCAGTCGCGCGACAGCTCAGCTACCGCCGCCTGCCATTCAGTCTGGTCGCGTTTCGAGAGTGACCGCCACCACGCATCGCTCTGTTGGTAGGCGGCAGCGCCCCAGCGCTGCTCCACTTCTTCCCTGTGGACGGTGGGGTCAAAGCCCTCGAACATGTTCTCTGCCATGAGGTTCATCTCCTGAATATCTGGCTGTGAAGAAGACCGCTGGACCTGCGCCCCGTCGCGGTTCAGTGCCGCAATCGTGCGCTGCACCGAACCAATCTGTGCAGCCACCCGATCGCGCTCGCGTTCGAGCAGCGCGAGGTGTGACTCGAGAATCTCAACCTCGGCCGGTTTCTTGTCTGGGCGCCGGCTTGTCTGCGCATCCTGCGCCGCAAGCACCTCGCCTATGGCTTCGAGGCCGAGTCCGAGCTCTTTGAGTAGCAGGATCCGCTGCAGCCGCAGCAGCGCCCGATCGTCGTAGAAGCGGTACCCGTTCGTGCCGATGCGGCTCGGCTCGAGCAGGCCAATCGCGGCATAGTGTCGCAGCGCGCGCGACGTGGTGCCGGCCGCGCGTGCGGTCTGCTGGATCGAGTACTCCATGGTGCTGCCTGATTCTGTCTGTGGCTTTTGCTGTTTTCTAGCGAACGGTTGCTCACCACAGTTCACGTTAAAACTTGACGTTACGTCAAGGACAAGTGTGCTTGAAAAGCGCTTTCGCCGCAGAACGACCCAACTCACTTCTCCCCGGTAAGAAAAAGTGCCTCCGGTAAAACCAAAACGAACAAATGCGCCTTACCGACGCTCGATTGCATACTGAAGCGAAATAGCGAGAGGCGGAACCCAGCAAAGCAACTACTTCAATGGCAAGGTTGGCCAGCAGGGCCAACCGCGGCAGCCGGAATCAAGGTGCCACCCGGCTGGAATGACAAGAATTGGGGCTGCCGCGGGTGGCCGCGCGGCCACCCTTGCCTTGGGCCAGTCGTCTTTCGCCGCAGATATGCATTAGGCCGCTAATACGCAGAATTCGCCGCCAAACAACATATTGATGGCAGATCACATATTTGCGGCAAATGGTGGGGCGGAGGGGAGAAGGGAACGGAAGCCCGCACCCTTGCACACCCGCGCACCCCCAACATGGGCAAACCGTGCGTGCGCGCACGCGCAGAACCCGGCAAGATGGTGGGGTCGCCGTGTGAGCGGATCCGCGGCAGTGAAGGAGACGATGATGTCGGCGTTGATCGTGGGTTACGCCCGCACCCCGTTTACGAAGTTCACCGGCCAGCTCGCGGCTCAGCCCGCGACGGCGCTCGGTGCACACGCGACCGCGGCGGCGCTCGAGCGCGCTGGCATCGCGCCCGACCAGGTCGATCAGCTCGTCGCTGGCCAGGTGCTCCAGGCTGGAGCAGGTCAGAACCCCGCTCGCCAGACCGCTATCGGCGCGGGCATTCCGCTGAACGTTCCCGCGATCACGATCAACGCCGTCTGCCTCTCGGGAACTGAGGCGGTCTCGCAGGCGGTTCGCCTCATCAAGGCTGGCGAGGCGGATATCGTCGTGGCCGTCGGCCAGGAGTCGATGTCGCTCGCACCCCACACCATTGCCCTACGCGCTGGCGTGAAGTTCGGCCCCGGCACCCTCGTTGACACCGCCGAGCACGACGGGCTTACCGACGCATTCAGCAAGACCGCGATGGGCGCGCTGACCGAGTCGGGCAACGCCGATCGCGACCTCAAGCGTGACGAGCAGGACGCGATCGCAGCCCGCTCGCACCAGCTCGCAGCGGAGTCAGAAGACTTCCTCGCGGGCGAGATCGCACCCTTCACCGTGAAGTCACGCCGCGGAGACCAGGTCGTCGCCACCGATGACGGAATTCGCGCGACCACCACGACCGAGTCGCTCGCTGGTCTGCGCCCCGCGTTCGCGGCAGACGGCACGATCACCGCGGGCAACGCCTCGCAGATCACCGACGGCGCAGCTGCGCTCGTCATCGTGAGCGAGGCCGCAGCTGAGCGCCTCGCGCTGACCCCGCTTGCTCGCGTCGAGGCAACCGCGTTTGTCGCGGGCCCCGATACGCACTTGCATTCGCAGCCTGCGCAGGCGATCCGCGCCGCGCTTGCGAAGATCGATGCGGCTGCAACCGATCTTGCGGCCGTGGAAATCAATGAGGCATTCGCGGCAGTTTCGGTGCAGTCGGTGCGCGACCTTGGCATCGATGCCGACATCGTGAACCGTCACGGTGGTGCGATCGCGCTCGGCCATCCGATCGGCGCATCCGGGGCGCGGATCGTAGGTACGCTCGCCCGCCAGCTCGCCGAGCTGGGCTCCGGCTCACTCGGTGCGGCAGGAATTTGCGGCGGTGGCGGCCAGGGCAGCGCGGTCATTCTGCGCGCGGTCTAAACCTCAGCACGCACAAAGGGGCGGGCGTCCGGTATTCCAGACGCCCGCCCCTTTGTGCGCCCGAACTACGCCTGCACGTCGTGTGCGCGGCCGAAGACCATCCGCTCGCGCATGAGCGACAGGCCCGCGGCGGTCTGGGTAAGCGTCGCGAGGAGCACAACGATGAGGGGCAGCCACCAGTTGCCGCCCACCTGGAAGAGCCAGCCGAACAGCACCGGTGCGATACCCGCGATGAGGTAGCCGAGCGACTGCGACATGCCTGAGGCGGCGGCGGCGACGTCGGCGTTGCCCGAGCGTTGCACGACGAGGGTGAGGGCGACGCTGAGTGATGAGCCGGTCATGAATCCGCTCACCGCGAGCAGCGGCACGAAGATGCCGGGCGCCCCGATGAAGCCGATGGCGCAGAGCCCCATGATGAAGGGCAGCAGCGGCGGATAGATCTTCCTCAGCTTCCCGCGCCAGATGAACGGCGTGACAAACGAGCCGATCATTCCGCTCACGTGGTAGACCATGATGTGCGCGCCAGCGGCGATCGCTGTCGTGCCGCGCGACATGTCGACCGACACGAGCCAGGTCGCCCACGTGTAAAACGTCGCCGATTGGCATCCCATGTAGATCGCGATCGTCCACGCGACCCGATCGGTCCAGACGCGCAGTCCAAGCTTTGACTGCGGGGCGGCGGATCGAGCAGCACCTGCCGCGGCAGCGTCGCGATCCGCGCCCTCGCTCTTGGTCCGTACGCGCGACGCGATGACCCACAGAATGAGCGCGGGGAACGCGAGCAGGCCTGTCGCGAAGAGGCCGATGCGCCAGCCAAGCGGTTCGCCGCCGACCGGGGTGAAGTGGGAGATGGGGGCGACGATGCCCGCGCCGATGGCCGCGGCACCGCTGAGGAGAGCGGAGTAGACGCCCATCATGAGCGGGACGCGGGGCCCGAAGTCGCGCTTGATTGTTGCTGGGATGAGGACGTTGCCGACGGCGAGGGAGGCGCCGAGGAGGACGGTTCCGGCCCAGATATTGATGGGGGAGCCTGGCAGTACGCGCCACACGTTCGCGAGCGTGAGGGCGAGCAGTGCCCAGCTCACCGCGCGGTCGATGCCGACTTTTGCGGCGAACGACTGCGCGAGTGGCGAGAACGCGGCCCAGCTAAACAGCGGGATAGACGCGAGCAGTCCCAGTACCGCGGGGCTGCCACCCTCGGTCGCGGCAATCTCGTCCAGCAGCGGGCCGACGCCCGTGATGGTCATGCGCAGATTTAGCGCAACGAGGCAGACGGCGGCGATGAGTAAGACCCAGGTTGCTCGGCTGTGAGTCGGGGTCGGAGTGGGGGCCGCGTTTGTCATAGACGGCCACTCTATCTCGAATGTGTGTTGTGAACAGGGAGTGTTGAGCGGCGCGGAACAGCGTCTCAAATTTGGGCTTGCGAACCCGGCCGTAAGGGAGTTAGCTCATAGTGAACAGGTGGCAAATGATGCCCTCCGACCTGGCATTTCTGCTCACGGTTCGCTAAACTTGAGTCAACTAAGCTCAACTTTGAGCACGTGCGCCGCTTTGGCGCGATCCGCCCGCAGAAACACGACAGCAACGAAGGAGCGACATGCAGGCAAATTGGACTCCGGCCCAGGGCGAAGAGGGCCAGAGCGCACTCGAGCAGTTCGGCGTGAACCTGACGGAGGTTGCACGCTCGGGCAAGCTTGACCCGGTCATTGGCCGCGACGCCGAGATTCGCCGCGTGAGCCAGGTGCTGACCCGCCGCACAAAGAACAACCCGGTACTGATCGGTGAACCCGGTGTCGGTAAGACCGCCGTGGTTGAGGGGCTTGCCCAGCGCATCGTTGCTGGTGACGTCGCCGAGTCCTTGAAGGATAAGGAGCTCATCAGCCTCGACATCTCCGCGCTCATCGCCGGTGCGAAGTACCGAGGTGAGTTCGAAGAGCGCATGAAGGCTGTGCTGCAGGAGATCAAAGAATCTGACGGCAAGATCATTACCTTCATTGATGAGCTGCACACGCTCATGGGTGCTGGTGGCGGGGAATCCTCGGTTGCGGCATCGCAGATGCTCAAGCCCATGCTTGCCCGCGGTGAGCTGCGCCTCATCGGTGCGACGACCCTCGACGAGTACCGCGAGTACATCGAGAAGGACGCCGCCCTCGAGCGCCGCTTCCAGCAGGTGTACGTTGGCGAGCCAGCGGTCGAAGACACCATCGCGATCCTGCGTGGCCTGAAGGAGCGGTACGAGGCGCACCACAAGGTGACGATTGCCGACTCGGCGCTCGTCGCCGCGGCTTCGCTATCTGACCGCTACATCACCTCGCGCCAGCTGCCGGACAAGGCGATTGACCTGATCGACGAGGCTGCGTCGCGCCTCCGCATGGAGATCGACTCGGCCCCGATGGAGATCGATGAGCTGCGTCGCGCGGTTGATCGCTTGAAGCTCGAAGAACTCGCGCTCAAGAAGGAGAAGGACGACGCATCGAAGGAGCGCCTCGCGAAGCTGCGTGCTGACCTCGCAGTGAAGGAGACCGAGCTCAGTGGGCTCGAAGCCCGCTGGGAGCGTGAGCGCGCCTCGCTGAACCGCGTGGGTGAACTGCGTGAGCAGCTCGACCGCCTGCGTATGGATGCCGAGCGCGCCCAGCGCGAGGGCAACCTCGAGCGTGCGTCGAAGCTCCTGTACGGCGAGATCCCCGTCATTGAGAAGCAGCTTGCTGAGGCCGAGCGGGCCGAAGCTGCCGACCTCGTTGATGGCGAACCGCGCATGGTGAACGACCAGGTCACTGACGAAGACATCGCCGGCGTTGTGGCTGCGTGGACGGGCATTCCCGTTGGCCGCCTCATGCAGGGTGAAACTGAGAAGCTGCTCGCGCTCGAATCTGAGCTGGGGAAGCGTCTCATCGGCCAGACCGACGCGGTCACCGCGGTGGCTGACGCCGTGCGCCGTACCCGTGCTGGTATCGCTGACCCGAACCGGCCGACCGGATCGTTCCTGTTCCTCGGCCCCACCGGCGTCGGTAAGACCGAGCTCGCCAAGGCGCTCGCCGAGTTCCTCTTCGATGACGAGCACGCCATGGTGCGTATCGACATGAGCGAGTACGGCGAGAAGCACTCGGTCTCGCGACTCGTTGGTGCCCCTCCGGGGTACGTCGGGTACGAACAGGGCGGCCAGCTCACCGAGGCTGTGCGCCGTCGGCCGTACTCGGTCGTGCTGCTCGACGAGGTCGAGAAGGCACACCCCGAGGTCTTCGACGTGCTGCTGCAGGTGCTCGACGATGGTCGCCTGACTGATGGTCAGGGCCGCACGGTCGACTTCCGCAATGTGATCCTGATCCTCACGTCGAACCTGGGCAGCCAGTACCTGGTCGATCCCGATCTGCAGTGGGCTGAGAAGGAAAGCGCCGTTCGCGAGACCGTGCGCCGCGCCTTCAAGCCTGAGTTCATCAACCGTCTCGACGAGATGGTCATCTTCCACCCGCTGTCGCGCGAGAACCTCGCGCAGATTGTCGGGCTGTCGGTCGACCGTCTCCAGTCGCGACTGGCGGATCGTCGCCTCACCGTCGGCGTCACCCCGGCTGCGCGTCAGTGGTTGGCGGATCGCGGCTACGACCCCGTCTACGGCGCTCGTCCGCTGCGCCGCCTCATGCAGACCGAGATTGATGACCGCCTCGCGCGGGCCATCCTCTCGGGCACGGTGCACGATGGCGATGCGATCCGCATGGATGTCGCGGCGGATGGCAACAGCCTTGAGCTCCACAATGAGGGAGCTCCGGTCGTCGGTTCGAGCTTCGGCGCGGACTGCTAGCCGCACGAAAGTAATTTAGTTAAGCGGAGCACAGTGGTGGGTCCGGTGATCGCACCGGACCCACCACTTTCTGTTTTCAAGTTAGGAGACCTCGTATGCCAAATACGCCGTATCTGAGTGGAACAGAACGCACTCGCATGTCGGCCAAGGTCGCTGCGGGCCAGATCGGCTGGGTGCTGGGGAAACGCGAGTGCTCAGCGTCCGAGGTTCAAGAACGTGACTTGATGGTTCGTGAAGGAAATCTGAGAGTGTTGCGACTCTTGCCTGCACACGGCAATGACTGGCCACTATGGGGACGTGGTCTCGGTCCTGTGGAGCCCGCTGATGTCGGGCTGAGCGAATCGCTCGCGAGTGAGCTGAGGCACTGGGGAAGCCAATGGCAGCGAGCTGCAGATGCGGAGCTCGACGATGCTGACCAACTCAGCGAGGCACAGTTTCTTGATCGGGAGTGGTTTGTCCAGGGCGAAGAACTCTGCGAATTCCTTGCGGTAGAGGTTTGGGAACGTGCAGTTGTCGTGCCCGAGTTCCGGAGCTATTGGGGCGAGTTTTGAATGTCCCGGGGCCCAGAGTGGCGTAGCAAATGCTGCCCGGCTGAGCGCACAGCACGACGCGGGACTCACCCTGAGACAATAGAGGGGTGAGTCCCGCTTCTGATGTGTACCGTGCCGAGCGACTGGTCGCCCGGTTTAACCGTTCAACGAACCGTTTGATCGCAGGCACCCGCATGGGTGTCATGCCTGATTCGGCAGCGCCCGAAATGACCGCGACGCTGCAGCAGATGCTCGCGGGCATGGGCGCGCGCGTGACGGTGCTTGAACAGGGTGCCCCGGTGCCTGCTGACGTAGAGGTGGTGTTCGCGGCGGGAGCCGCAGCGTTGCCCACAGAAGCAGACGCAGACGCAGAAACGGCAGCAGCAGCGACCGGCCCGATCCGCATCGCCGAGGGCGCAGCCCTGGTCGGCCCCACGGCCACAGCAACCGAGGGCGATTCGCTCGCGAAGCGCGGTGCCGCACGCATCGAGTGGTCGCACCAGTACATGCCGATCACGCGCGAGCTGGCAGAGGAGTTCGCAGTGAGCGGCGCCCTGCGCGGTGTGCGCATCGGTGTCGTGCTCGTGCTCGAACCCAAGACCGCGGTACTCGTGCTGGAGCTTGCGCGCGCTGGCGCTGACGTGCGCGTCTTCGCGCCAGCAAACGAGGTTGATCCCGAGGCGGCAGCAGCCCTGCGCGCCCGCGGCATCGTCGTGCTCGCGAGCGACGACGCCGACGCAGAACACGAGGCAGAGCAAGCGCGTGACCTCATTCGCTGGCAGCCGCAGCTGCTCATTGACGACGGAGCCCACCTCATTCGCCTCGCGCACCTCATGCCCGAGGCGCGCGCCTCACTGCGCGGTGCGGCAGAGGAGACCACGAGCGGTGTCCGCCCGCTCCGCCACATGCACGCAGACGGCGAACTCGAGATTCCCGTCGTTCCCGTGAACGACTCGGCAGTGAAGACCCTCTTCGACAACCTGCACGGCACGGGTCAGACCTGCGTCTTCGCGATCGTTGATGAGCTCGAAACCCTCCGCGCGATGCGTCCGGTACCCCAGACAGCAGACGCGACCTGGCTCGTGCTCGGCTACGGCCCGGTCGGTGCAGGCGTCGCCCGTCACGCCCGCGCCCTCGGCGCGAAGGTCATCGTTGCAGAGCTCGACACCGTTCGTGCCCTCACCGCTGAAGCCGACGGTTACGACGTCGCGCTCGCCGCAGAGGCCGCCGCGATTGCTGACGTGATCGTCTCGGCGTCTGGTGTTCGCGACACGGTCGACCTGCCCCTCGCACGTCACGCTCGCCCCGGCACGATCTTCGCGGTCGCTGGCGGCGTTGACGCCGAGATCGACTTCGAGGGCCGCGCCATGCACGACCTCACACCCCAGATCAGCACGGTCGACGTTGGGGCTGCGGGATCCGCGCACGAAGTCATCATCTTGGCCCACGGTTACGGAGTGAACTACACGGCGAGCGGCGGCAACCCGATCGAGATCATGGATCTCTCGTTCGCCGCCCAGCTTGCCGCACTGCGCCAGCTCCTCGACATGGGAGCGCTCGGCGACGCGAAGCTCGCGCCGGGCATCTTCCCGCTCTCGAGCGATCAAGAGCAGCGCATCGCACGCCTCGCGCTCGCGACCCACGGCAGTACGGTCGACACGAAGAACGCCGCCCAGGCGCACGCCGCCGCTGATTGGCGCAGCCAGCGCTACCAAGCCCAGGCTGCCCCGAGCGATACGGGTGCGGATCGCACCGCAGTACCCGAGCAGGCCGGCAAGCCTGCGAAGCCGGCCGAAACCCCAACGGTGACCGTCTACAGCGCTGACCTGGTCATCCCGGTGACCGGCCCACGTATCGTGAACGGCGCCGTCGCCGTGCGCGGTGACCGCATCATGCACGTTGGTGACCGCGGCTGGGTCGTGCAGTCGCTGCGCGATAACGGCATCGACTTCGCAGAAGAGCACTGGGACGGCGTGCTCACGCCCGGTCTCGTGAACGGCCACACACACCTGCAGTACACGAGCATGGCTGAGGTTGCGAAGCGCACCTACAACGGCTTCGACGACTGGGCGCTCGCGTTTGACGCGATCTACGACCATCAGGTGCACGACTGGGCTGCCTCTGCAGCGCAGGGCGCGCGCCTCGCGCTCGCGAGCGGTACGACTGCTGCGGCAGATGTTGTGACGGACACCTCCGCGGCGACCGCCCTGCACGACGCCGGCATGCACGGCATCGCGTACTGGGAGGTCATGGGCTGGAGCAACGACGAGTGGCAGCAGACCGGCCGCGACCAGACCGCGCTGCAGCTCGACACTATGCCCGCGACCCCAGGGGTTGGCGTCTCGCCGCACGCCCCGTACTCGCTTGAAGTGCAGCCGCTGCTCGACGTCCCCGACCTCGTGCGCGGCCGCGGCATGCGCCTGCACATCCACCTCGCTGAAGCGCACATGGAGCTCGAACACCACTCGAACCACGATGAGTGGGCAGAGATGGGCGCTGAGAGCTTCCGCGCGCTGCGCAACCGCGGTGTCGGTGTGAGCTCAACCCAGTTCGTCGATCACCTTGGGGTGCTCGGCCCCGACTGCCACATCGCGCACGGCGTCTACATGACTGACCGCGACCGCTCGCTCCTGCGTGCCCGCGGCACCTCGGTCGCGCTCTGCCCGCGCTCGAACGAGGTCATCGGCCTCGACATGCCTCCCGTCGCTGCCTACTTGCGAGAGGGCAACCTCATCTGCGTCGGCACTGACTCACTGTCTTCCTCGCCGTCGCTTGACCCGCTCGCTGACGTCGAGTTGCTCTACAAGATTGCGCGCGAGCAGGGCTACGGCGACCACGACCTACACCAGCGCCTGTTCAATGCGGCGACCCTCGGCGGCGCGACCGCCCTCGGTCTCGGCGTTGGTCCGCAGCGGATCGGCCAGCTCGCCGTCGGTGCCCTCGCCGACCTCGCGTTCTTCGACATCGACGCTTCCGACCCCGACGCGGCTCTCGCGGAGCTCGTCGAGGCTGGCGCTGGCACGTGCCGCCGCACGATCGTTGCCGGCGTTGAGCGGTTCCGCGCGTAGCGATCCGCACCCCACGACTGACTTCTCCACCAGAAAGAGTGCAGCAGATGACTGACGCAGCATACGATCCGATTACTGAGCTCGGCCTTGAACCGCATCCCGAAGGTGGCTACTACCGCCGCATGTACACGGCGACCGATGCGATTGAAACCGCCGGCGGTCTGCGCCCCGCAGTGACGCTCATTCACTTCTGGCTGCCCGCCGGTGACCGCTCTGAATGGCACGTCGTCTCGTCAGACGAGATGTGGCTGTGGCACGGTCCCGGCCCCCTTGAACTGCAGCTCGGCGGCACGGGAGAGAACCCGGTCGACGGCGAGAAGATTTTGCTCGGCGCCCCAGGAACCCCTGGCGCGAAGCAGCAGGTACTCGTGCCCGCAGGGGTCTGGCAGCGCACCAACCCCGGCAGCGAAAATGTCCTCGTGAGCTGCATGGTTACGCCAGGTTTCGACTTTGCCGACTGGCGTCTCGAGACCGAGTAGAATTGACCATTAGCGCGCAAATCCGCAGCCGCGCGCCAGAACCTTTTGGAGACAAACAGTGAACAGCAAGTTCCTTCGTCGTTCGTCCGCAGTAGCGGGCGCCCTCGCAGCATTGCTCGCGCTCTCGTCGTGTGCAGGCGCTGACACGGCAGCAGAGACCACTCACGGCCTCGAGACCGTTACCCCGGGCAAGATCACCATTGCTACCGGCAACCCGGCGTACTCGCCGTGGGTAGAGAATGATGACCCCGAGTCGGGCGAGGGCCTCGAAGCAGCCGTTGCGTACGCAATCGCTGACGAGCTTGGCTTCGCCAAGGACGAGGTTGTTTGGACCCGCACCCCCTTCGACGCGGCAATTGCGCCGGGTCCGAAGGACTTCGACTTCAACATCCAGCAGTACTCGGCTACGCCCGAGCGTGAGAACGCTGTCGACTTCTCGACGCCGTACTACGAGACCGGCCAGGCTGTTGTCACCACCGAAGATTCGAAGGCAGCAAGTGTTGCATCGATCGCTGACCTGAAGAACGTCAAGCTCGGTGTTGCAGCAGCTTCGACCTCGATCAAGGTTGTCAAGGAAGTTGTGGGCGTTGACCCCCAGATCTTCAACAGCACTGAGGACGCAGTCATGGCGCTCCAGGCTGGCACCATCGACGCGCTCGTCACCGACATCCCCACCGCGTTCTACAACGCGTACGGCGTGCTCGAGAACGGCAAGCTCGTTGGCCAGATCGAAAGCTCGCAGGCTGGCGACAAGCTTTCGGTGCTCCTTGCAAAGGATTCGTCGCTGACGAAGCCCGTGAGCGAGGCAATCGACACCCTTCGTGAGAACGGCACGCTCGATGAGCTCGCTGAGAAGTGGATCGCTGACAACAGCGGCGCTCCGGTTCTGAAGTAAGGCTTTTCACGAATTGTCTTCAGTGACTTCAAGTGACCACGGCGCCCGACCTGTACCCAGTGAGGTAGAGGTCGGGCGCCGTGCGTTCCGTCGCAAGCAGAGCGTTAAGTCGCTCGCCATCAGCATCCTCAGCACGATCGTCTTCGCGATCGTTGTCTGGATCGCGCTCGTCAACAGCCCCGGCTGGGAAGACGTCAAGCGCTCGTTCTTCGACTGGGAGATCGCAAAGGCCTCGGCCCCCGAGATTCTCAAGGGCCTCTGGCTCAACGTCCAGGTGCTGTTCTTCACCTCGATTCTCGTGGCGATCTTCGGCTCGCTGCTCGCGATCGCTCGTACGCTCAAGGGCGCGGTCTTCACCCCGATCCGCCTTGGCGCAGCTCTGTACACCGACTTCTTCCGTGGCATTCCCGTGCTGCTCGTCCTGTACTTGGTTGGCTTCGGTCTGCCCGGTCTCGGCTTCGTCGGTCACCTGCCCATGCAGGTCTGGGGCGCAATCGCGCTGACCCTGACCTACTCCTCGTACATCGCAGAGGTGCTTCGCGCTGGTATCGAAGCCGTGCACCCCTCACAGCGCATGGCAGCGCGCTCGCTCGGCTTGAGCCACGCGAAGACGCTCCGCCTCGTCGTCATGCCGCAGGCCGTCCGCAAGGTCACGCCCGCGCTCATGAACGACTTCGTGTCCATGCAGAAGGACGTCGGCCTGATCTCGGTGCTCGGTGCGGTTGACGCGATCCGCGCCGCCCAGATCGAGGTCGCAAGCGCCTACAACTTCACGCCGTACGTCGTCGCGGGTATCTTCTTCGTGCTGCTGTCGTGGCCGATGATCCGCGTGACTGACTGGTACACCGCCCGTGCACAGCGCCGCGAGCAGATTGGTGGTCAGGTATGAGTGCCGACCAGGCAACAACGCCCGTCCTCAGCGTCCGTGGCGTCCAGAAGTGGTTCGGTGAGACCCCGGTCCTGCGCGGCATCGATCTCGATGTCAACGCGCACGAGGTCGTCGTGCTCATCGGTGCGAGTGGCTCGGGTAAGTCGACCCTGCTGAAGACCATCAACCTGCTTGAGCGGGTAGATGACGGTCAGATCTTCCTCGGTGACGAAGACATCACCGACCCCCGCGCGAACGTTGATAGCGTGCGCGCCCGGGTTGGCGTCGTGTTCCAGCACTACAACCTCTTCCCGCACCTCTCCGTGCTCGACAACGTCACCCTTGCAAGCCGCAAGGTATTCGGCGTCTCGAAGCGCGACGCAGAGAAGCGCGGCATGGAACTCCTCGAGCGCATTGGCCTCGGCGCGAAAGCGAAGGAATTCCCCGACCGTCTCTCTGGTGGTCAGCAGCAGCGCGTGGCGATCGTGCGTGCGCTCGCGACTGATCCGCGCCTGCTTCTGCTCGATGAGATCACGAGCGCGCTCGATCCGCAGCTCGTCGGGGAGGTCCTTGACCTCGTAGGCGAACTCAAGCAGTCGGGCTCGACCATCGTCATGGCCACCCACGAGATGTCGTTCGCGCGTAAGGTCGCAGACCGCGTCGTCTTCCTCTCGAAGGGTCGCCTCATCGAATCGGGAACCCCCGAGCAGATCTTCGAAAACCCGCAGCATCCCGAGACGAAGGAATTCCTCTCGCGCGTTGCTGGGCTGTAGCGGCTCTGAGGCGTCTCGCGCCGTACGCTGAAGCCCCGTGCACCGATTGGTGTGCGGGGCTTCAGCGTGCCGCAGGAACGCTCAGTAACGTACTCACATCGCAGGGGTGTGCATCTGCCTCGCGCAATGCGGGCACCCCTGCGATAGCCTGGAATGATGATCGGACGCAGCGTTGCACCACCGTCGGGACGTATTACCCCGGGCCTGATGCTCGTCCTCGGATACATCTCGATGGCCGGTTCGCTCTCGACCGATCTGTATCTTCCGGCGTTCCCGAGCATCGCTGAGGCGTTCGGAGTCGGCGCATCTGGTGCACAGCTCACACTGACGGCGTTCCTTATTGGCGGCGCGTGCGGTCAGCTCATCATCGGCTCGATCTCGGATGCCCTCGGCCGCCGCTTCACGCTGCTGATTGGCCTCGCGATCTTCGCGCTCTGCGGCGTCACGGTCGTGTTCAGCCTGTCGATCGAGATGTTTATCGCCGTGCGGTTCTTGCAGGGCTTGGCTGGCGCTGCCGGAACAGTGCTTGCGCGTGCGGTGATCTCGGACATTTCAGATCCGCGCACGACCGCGAAATCTTACAGCGTGCTGTTCGTCATCATCTCGTTCGGTCCCGCGCTCGGTAATCCGCTTGGCGCGTGGCTCACACAGCTCGGCGGATGGCGCGCCCCCATGGTCTGCCTGAGCCTGCTCTCGGTGGGCATGTTCATCGCCGCGGCGCTCAAGATCCCCGAGAGCTTGTCGCTCGACAAGCGGCAGCCGTTCGACGCGCGCGTCCTCGCTGGCAACATTGGCTCCCTCGTGCGCAAGCCGCAGTTCATGGGCTTCGCGCTGGCATTCGGCCTCGGATACGCCGCCATGATGGTCTACATCAGCGCCTCGTCGTTCATCGCGCAGGGCATCTACGAGCTCTCACCAGTTGAGTACTCGCTGATCTTCTCGTTCGGCTCGGTGACGTTCATGGTCGGCGCCCTGTTCAATGCACGCCTCGCTGGGCGGATCGGTCCCCACCGCTCACTCCGCGTCGGGCAGAGCATCCAGTTGCTGATGATCGTCACGGGCGCAGCGCTCGCGCTCATCGGCGTCTTCCCGCTGCCCGCATACATCGCGATCATTGGCACGTTCACCTTCGCAACGGGCATGATCATGCCTGGCGCATCGGCGCTCGCGGTCGGGCAGGCGGCCGGCATGGTCGGTGCCGGATCGTCGATCGTCGGCTTCGGCCAGTTCCTCTTCGGTGCGCTGGGCACCCCGCTCGGGAGCGTCTTTGGCACAGACAGCGCGGCCCCGACCTTCCTCACGATGCTCGTCCTGTCGGGCGGCTCGTTCGTGATGGCCGGGGTCGCGATTCGCCGGCTCGCGCGCGATGCGCGGAGCGCGAGCTAACTAGCCGCGGAGCGCTGTGAGCAACGCTTCGACGTCGGCTTCGGTCGTGTCGAAGGCACACATGAGGCGGTAGAGGTCGGCGTCGCCGCCGGGCCAACCGCCGAACGCGAAGGCCGCCTGGCCGCGCGCAGCCATGTCGGCTGGCAGATGCGCGAAGACGGTGTTGGATTCGACGGCGTGCGCGATCCGCGCCCCCGGAATTTCTGCGATACCCGCTGCGAGGCGAGCCGCCATTGCGTTCGCATGGGAGGCGGATCGATCCCACAGATCGCCCTCGTACAGCGCGAGCAACTGCGCCGAAACGAAGCGCATCTTGGAGCCGAGCTGGAGGTTGATCTTGCGGAGGTGGGGGAGTCCTGGCGCGGATCCGGGACGCAACACCACCACAGCCTCTGCGCCGAGCAATCCGTTCTTGGTGCCACCCAGGCTCAGAATGTCGACGCCAGCGTCGGTCGTGAGCTCGGCGAAGGTCGCGCCAAGGAAGGCGGCTGCGTTCCCGAGGCGCGAGCCATCGAGGTGCAGGAGCATGTCGTGCTCGTGCGCGAAGTCAGCGAGCGCGCGGATCTCAGCCGCGGTGTAGACCGTGCCAAACTCGGTCGACTGCGAGATCGAGATGACCGACGGTTCAGCGCGGTGCGGATTGCCGAAGCCCCACGCCTCGCGGGCAGCGAGCTCGGGAGTGAGCTTGCCGTCAGGGGTGTCGACGGTGAGGAGCTTGAGTCCGCCCGTCTTCTCAGGGGCGCCGGTCTCATCGGTCGCGATGTGTGCCGTGCGAGCGCAAATGATCGCGCCCCATCGTGGCGAGGCAGCCTGCAGCGAAAGCACGTTCGCGCCCGTGCCGTTCAGTACGGGAAACGCCTCAGCCTCGGTGCCGAAGAGCTGCTTCACGAGATCCTGGAAGCGGCCCGTCCACTCGTCGCCGCCATACGCCGGCTGGTGACCGACATTCGCCTCAGCGATTGCCGTAAGAACCTCGGGGTGAATGCCTGCCCAGTTATCGGACGCGAAGGATGTGGTGCTCATTGCTTCAGCGTACGCCTGTTGGGGCGGGTGGCGTGCCGGTGTTACGCGAGCGGATGCTTGGGCATCTCGCCCTCACCGGGGTAGTACTCTTCTTCTTCCTCGCGCTTGTCACGCGAGTCATTGATCGCGAAGGCGACCGCGATGCCGCCGATCGCGAAGGCAATGATGCCGAGCGGGTTGCAGAGGGCGATGGACATGCCGATCGAGAGGCCGCCACCTGAAGCAGGGCTCACGATCGAGACGAGCTCGCCCGCGACCTCGTTCGGCACCGTGAGGCCGAAGCCGACCGCGCACGCCCACGACAGGATGATTGCGACGACCGTGCTGCGGCTCGTGCGCTTGCCGTTCGCCACCGTCACACGCATGCGCTGCGCAAGCCAGAGCTGGAGCGCCGCGAACGTCAGGCCGATGCAGGGGAGGTACCACCACGTCAGCGGGCCGCCAATGCCGAATGCCCAGTGGCTCAGCGACATCCAGGCTGCGAGAAGCAGTCCGATCGTGGTCACTACTGCGTTCTTCACGGTGTGGGCTCCTTTGTGAGGTGCTGGTGGGGCGGTGACAGTGTGTGCTTGCGCGTATCTTTGGTGTGCGTTTCTCGCACCCGAATCGAGCAATCGACACGCCCGCATTTCTTCATCGATCCTAATGCCTGAGCCAAAAATCCACCTAAAAGGGGGCTGATTTGCGTGAGTCCAAAATCTATTGGTACTGTATAGCAGTTGTCATCGACAACGACGCCCCGATAGCTCAGTGGTAGAGCACTTCCATGGTAAGGAAGGGGTCGCCAGTTCAATCCTGGCTCGGGGCTCTGACTCTTTTGGTCTTCGGGCCGAGTATGGCTGAGTAGCTCAGCTGGTTAGAGCGCACGACTCATAATCGTGAGGTCGCGGGATCGAGTCCCGCCTCAGCTACGAAGAGTCGCGCAGAACCCCCGCTTTTGGCGGGGGTTTTGTTGTTTGTGTCTGCTTTTCTGCAGGTGGTCGCCTTGTGACACGCCGTGTGTGTGGGATTTCGCACCGGTGATGGTGCTTGTTAAGATAGAACGGTTGTCGCAAGATAACTACGCCCCGATAGCTCAGTGGTAGAGCACTTCCATGGTAAGGAAGGGGTCGCCAGTTCAATCCTGGCTCGGGGCTCTGGCTTGTTTCTCTCTTGCAGAGAATATGGCTGAGTAGCTCAGCTGGTTAGAGCGCACGACTCATAATCGTGAGGTCGCGGGATCGAGTCCCGCCTCAGCTACGACAAGCCGATTAAACCCCCTGGTTCGCCAGGGGGTTTTGTTTTTTCTCGGGTGAAGGTCATGTCGTTGAGCTTGGTTCGCCTTGCTCGATGAGCGCGTTCGTTGCAGGCCACACCTAGCGCGCGCTGTTGCTCAGGGAGCACTGCGGTGCCCATCGGTCGCATGTGGGGCTGACCGGCACACACCGTTAGCTCACCGGAACGAGCCCGCAGGTTTCGATCGGGGGCGGCGTGACCGGCAGGGTGACGGGCTTCCACGGGGATTTGCGGCCGTCGAACGTGAGCAATTGCACCTCAACGAGGGTGTTACGAATGTCTCCTGGCGCGAGTCCGTCCCACTTCTCGAGCGGGTTGAGGGGTTCCGTAAACCACCAGTTGCCATATCCGGTAACTGTGGTGACGCCATTTGCGACGATGAGTTCTACGGGATGCTTGGCGGGTGGCTGTGTGATGCGCACCTTTACGTAACCGGGGTCTGAGGCTACGCCCGCAAGATTGATCGAACCCGGACCTTCGTGCTCGAAGAAGCACAGCTGGTTTGGGAAGAGTGAATGATCATAGCCATCATTCGGCGTCTCACCACCAGTGTCGCCATCACCGTCGTCGCCACCGTCTGTGCCGCCGTCTTCATTTCCGTCGGTTCCGGGATCGGGCTTCTCACCGGTGCCGGTGCCATCGGAGTCGCCATCGCCAGATGAGTCTGGCCCGTGGGTATCGGTGCCTGTCGGTGGCTCGGTATTGCCGTCGAACACCGCCACGCCATCGTTCTGCGGATGTGAGGGGTCGGCGCCTGGTTCGGGGCGCTCTTCCTGTGCGGAGAGTGCACTCGGATCTGTAATGGGGGTAGACAGCTCTGAGGTGCTGTTACCTGGAACTGAAACACTGGTGTCCGGAGTTGGGGCAGCAGTGGTTTCTTCGGCCGTTGGCGCCAGCACGCCTGCCGCAATCGCAATGGCGCCTGCGGCGCCGAGCACAGTGGCGCTGCCCGCTGCGACCGCATTGACCGGAGAACGCAGCAGGGACAGGAAGCCCTTCGCCCCAGCGGTGCCGGCACTCGCAGAGCTTCCACTCGCGCCGGCCGCTGTAGCTCCCGCCGTTGCGGCAGCTACAGCCTGCACACCCGCGTCGCCCGCGGTGAGAAAATCGGGCGGGACGAGCGTCCCGGCAGCACCGTCGGCAGGTGGAAAAAACCCCGCGGCCGAAGCGGGGGCTGTCTGCCCGAAGGCATTGAGGAACAGCGTCGAAGACCCGCTGCCGACGATGAGCAGGAGGAGCGCGGGCACGATACGACGCTTGGCGGTGTCGAGCTCGTACGCAGCATTGCGGCAAAACGCACAGTCATCAAGGTGCGACTGGAGCTCATTGGAGAGCTTCGTCGCGAGACGCCCGCGCTGCAGCTTCAGGAGTAAGCGCAGCGGGCGTTCGCACTCTGGCGCGTGACGCTTGTTTGCGAGGTGGGCTTCGATCCATGCAAAGCGTAGCCCCTCGCGCGCTCGGGCGGCGAGCTTCGAGACACCGTTCGGGGAGATTCCCATGAGCTTGGCGACCTCGCGGGGAGGTAGCTGCTCCACTTCGGTGTACCACAGCACCGATTTCCACCGTTCGTCGAGCGCAAGGAATGCCTGTACGGCAATTTCGCCCTCGAGCACGCCGTCGTCCCAGGGCCAAGCTGTGTCTGTGTCTGGGACCGTGTCGAGCGGTTCGCGGGTTGACGTGACGATCGGATCGCGTTCTTGCAGCCAATCAGCTGAGAGTGATCGGAGCACCCGATACATATAGGGACGGAACGCTTCAGTCGGGCCTTTGCCCGCTTTGAGCGCACGGAAGATCTTGAGAAATGCTTCCGAAACGAGGTCTTGAGCATCAAGCGAGGGCGCGAAATTGCGCGAAGCGGTTTCGGCTGCCCGGGCATGCCTGTTCCACAGCTCCCCGTATGCGTCCACATCACCTGATCGAGTTGCTTCAAGCAACACTGAATCGGGTGCTGTGCGCACCTGAATATGGGCCATTGAGTCCTCCCCAAACTCGTACCCCAGTGCTGGCCCAGGTACAGCTTGTACCGGCCAAACGGCGTGAAACGCCGCGAATCCCCAGCATCCAGTATGCGTTGAATATGCGATTAATGCACACCTGTAGTGAATCTTCTGATGAATTTTTGTGATTCGCGTCACGATTCATGTCCTTTGCCGGTGTGTATTAGTGGGCCCGGCTTCTGTCTCCAAGAATCCCCTTTCTCAGTGCGGGAGTCGGGCCTCTAAACGTGAATGCGTGAACTACACGCATCTATGGGGGGAAACATGGTGGAGAATTCGGCGCGCGCGAAAGCGCGGCGGAACGCTTCGGGAGTAGGACTTCCGGGGATCGCGAACACACAGGAGCAGCGTGGGGAACGCCGCAGCGTGTGGTCACGGATCGTTGCTGGAATTGCGGCAATCGCAGTTGGCATTGGTCTGGTGAGCGTTGCGGGTACCGCAGCGCAGGCTGCCGTACCCGGCATCAATATTTCGGTGTTGTACAAGGGGGCGGTCGTTGCAGATGACACGGTGATCCCCGAGGGCGAACAGATGATGCTGCGTGTGCAGTACGACGCTGCGCAGCAGATCGCAGGCAAGCAGATCAAGTTCACGCTGCCGAAACAGGTCACGGTGTCCGGCGGACTCCCGAAGAACGAAGCCGTCGAATCTGCGGTGCAGAACGCAGATGGAACCTACACGGTGACCTTCAAAGATCCGCTTCCCGGAGACATCACTGAGGGCGCATTCGCTATTCAGCTCGTCGTGGGCAAGGTTGACGGAAACACTGAGTCGCCCATCAGCTGGGAGATCGGTGACGACTCTGGCGGCGTGAAGATTATTGTCGAGGAGACGGTGACCCCGCCTGAGAACATCACCGATAGCTACGCAAAGGCAGTGAACACCAACCTTCTCGACGAGTACGTCGTGATGGGCGATGCGCCAGAGTACGCGTTTGTGGGGCTCAAGCCAGAGCTGGCCGACAAGAAGCTGACCTACACGCTCACCATGCAGTCGGCTGACGCGCGTACTGGTTACGCCATTGCAGACGCCCTGCCCCAGGGGCTGAGCTATGTCGCAGACTCGTTTGTGGCAGAGCTCACCGCCGCAGGCGAGACGAACGCGATTGGGTTTGCGCCCACCGTTACCGGCAACAGCTTCGCAGGTGTCGTTGACGTGCCTGCGCAGTCGGTGCTGAAGATCACGTACGACGTTCAGGTCACCGACCTCGAGCAGCTTGAGTCGGCACTGCGCGAGCAGTTCCGAGATCGCAAGGGCGTTCCTGGTGTGTACCAACTCCAGCTGACGAACACCGCAACCTTCGGTGATGAACACGAGCGCAAGACTGACGTGTACCTGCGTGGAAACATTCCTGGCGTGGGCGCCGGTCACTATTTCGGGAAGAGCGGCAACTGGAACCTGCGTGATGTCATCGCTGACGAGCAGGGCAAGCTCACGCCTGCCGCGCCTATGACTTACACCCTGAGTGCGAACCTCACCCCGTGGGACGAGCGCAATGCGAACTTCACCCTGCAGCAGAACGCCGTCATCAGTGACACGCTCATCGAGCAGGCGTCGTGGAAGACCGGTGACGGGTTCATCACCATTGCCGGCGAGGGCCCGCTCACTGCGCTGACCGAAGCGGCTGGCTTTAGCGGATCCGCCGCAGATTTCGCCGCAGAAAAGTACGTCGGCCAGTATGCCGTCGTGGGCCAGACGTTGTTCGTCAATGTCGGGAAGAACAAGGGAACCAACGTTCAGATCAAGGTCAAGGCCCAGCTGAACACGGTTGCCGGTCTGCCTGGCAATGACCAGACCACCGTTGTTGGGGGTACTTCGTACCCCTGGAACAACAAGGCTGAGTTCTACTTCGGCGATGGCAACCCGGTGAAGAAGGAGCACAACGCGCAGGTTGTCGTGCTGCCCAAGGACATTGAGGGCGGCGTCAACGATACCGCTGCGTTCACAAAGACTGCCGGCGCTGAAGAGGTTCGCGTAGTCCCTGGTGAGAGCGCAAAGGTGCCGTACCGGTTCTCGATTGACACGGCGAAGCCGAAGGTTGATCCGCTGACGAGCCGCATTGTCGATCAGATCAACACCGAGATCTTCGACGTTACTGACCTTGCGTCGATTCCTGTCTCGGGCACGTATGGCGGTGCGAACCTCACCCGCGAGCACTTCGCGCTGAGCGCTGACAAGTCAGGCAACGTTGTCATCGAGCTGAGCGAGGCGGGCAAGCAGGTTGTTGCTGCGCAGCCCAAGCACCAGCGCTGGACTATTGATGTCATCTTCACGACGGTTCCGCTCACCGGCAAGCAGACGCTCGAAATTTACAACCGCGCGACCCTGCACAGTGTCGACTCCGACTGGGATTACTGGAGCGAAGACGAATCGGAAGCCACCTCGTTCGGCGATGAAGCAGAGATGCGCAAGCGCGTATTCGATCGCGAAACCGGCAAATGGACGGCGAACCTGAACGCGGTCGTTGAGGACGGCGCGTTTGTCGACGACCGTTTTGTGTATGCGATCGAGCTGATCCCGCGCGGCAGCTACGGCACTGATTTCCCCGTGAACATCTTCACGCGTGAAGACGTGCTTCCGGAATCGGTCGAGTTCCTTGGCTTCGTTGAACTCGACGCAGATGGGGTGCCGAACCTGGAAAACACCACAGACGCAGAGACTGACATGCGCGGCAACGTGCGTTCGAGCTATGCGGACGGTGTCGTCACCATTCGCCAGGCTGACGGTACGAACCTTGATCCCACCGAGGGGCGGATCGTCACGTACTTCGCGGTTCGCGCGACCGACGCGTCGAAGCCGATCGTAAACACGATTGCCGGATCAGAAGCTGTGATTACCCCGGTGGGTGATCCGAGCATCGACATTGAGAAGTGGAACGACGAGGGTGAGACGCCCGAGTACGACGCTTCTGGCGCACTCACGAACGACGGATACGAGGGTGATCACGACGCGGCTCCGGGGTTCCCGTTGACCGAGGGTGAAGAGCAGAAGATCAACTTCACGGTCTCGAACGATGGACGCGAAGATCTCATCGATGTGCGCGTGAGCGACAAGCTCATCGACGGCGTCGGAGAGATCACGAACCTCGTCTGCACGTTCCCTGACGACTCAACCGGCACTGAGTGGGCTGGCCCGTTCAAGATCGGCACGCAGTTCTCGTGCACCGGAACCCTGCCGGGACTTGCACTCGATGAGTCGCACAGTGATCGCGCAACGGTGACGGCGGTGGGTATCCACACGGGCAAGCAGGTTGAGGATTCGGACGACTGGCACGGTGCCACCCCGATGACTTCGGTCCCGATCGACCCGGAGCCGGGTGTGGATCCCGGAGTGAAGCCGGGTACCGGACCGACCGGTGGCCTTGCGTTGACCGGTGGCTCGACGCCGTGGGTGATTGCGGGCATCGCCGCACTCATCCTTGCGGCAGGTGGAGCGCTGCTTGCGCGCCGCCGTCGCTCGGCTTAACGAAGAAATGACAGAACTGCACCCGGGCGTTATCCGCCTGGGTGCAGTTCTGTCATGTTGCCGGTGTGCCAGACCTGGTCCCATGGCCCTTCGCCTGCCGGGGTGACGATCAGGCGGTCGAAGAGGACGGCATACTTCGTACCGTCGTTGTTGGCGACGAAGCTCGTGCCGGAAGTACTCGCGCCGATCTCCGCCGGGAGCACCTGGTAGCCGAGCTCTTGGTTGCCGCCGACATAGGTGTAGCTGTAACCCCCGGAGTTGCAGATGCGCACCGTGAAGTCGGTGGTGGTTCCGAAGTATTGCTCTTCAGACCCCGTAGGGCAGAGGCCAGTGGTGTGCGGATCGCCTGTCGGCTTATGGTGACCCGTCTCGGCCGGCTTTGGTACGTCAACCTGCGGCGCAGGCGCGGGTGCCGGCTCAGGTGCTGCGTCAGGGGAGGGCGTCTCGGATGTCTCTACGGGAGCGGCCTGCGTTGCCGCGGTGTCGTCTGCGCTCGGCCAGAGCAGCGCGGTCGCGCCGCCGGCGATCGCGATCGTGAGCACTGCAATGGCCGCGATGATGATGCCCTTGCGAGACTTCGGCGGTCGAGGCGCCTCCGACTCAGACGCGATCGCCGCCGTGGGAACGTAGACCGGGGACGCCGGGGGAGCGGGAACTGCCGGCGGCGGCAGCTCGCTCAGGTTCGGGGTCGGTGCGGACGCATCCGCGGCCGCGGCGGTGCCGGGCCCCGTCGGCGGCGGGAACGCGCTGAGATCGTGTGGTGGCGGGAAGTTGGCGAGATCCGCGCCCTCAGCGTTGGTGTCAGGAGTTTCAGAAGTGCTCATGATTTCTTTCGTGCGTGAGGGGCGGATCGCGGACTCAGAAAGACCCGGAAGCGCGCGGGCGCAGCTGCGCGGTCCAGGCGTTGCCGTCCCAGAACCGCTCGCTCGCGGGATCGTAGGGGTCGATGTACCAACCGGCCGCGATGGGGCCGTTGAGCGCATCGTTCTGGGCCTTCTTACCGCGGATCGCGAGGAACACGATCGACACGATGACCGAGAGGACGAAGATAGTCGGCGTCAGTACCAGGAGCACTGGGAAGAAGTAGTAGCTCGTCATCATGAGTTCTGGTTTCCTGACTTCGCGTTTTCAATGTGCACAAGCTTCGCGGTGTTCTGCGAGGTGCGAATGAGCGCGATCATCACTTCGAGCGACACTCGCACGAGGACGACAAAGATCAACGAACCAATCCAGCCGAACAACAGCTGGAAGATACCCCACACAATGAAGACGTCGCCGTTGTAGTCGGTCGCGCCCATGAAGAACAGTGCGATGGCACCGATGATCCACGAAAGTCCCGCGAAGACGACTGACAGCAAGTAGATGAGGCGCGCAATGGAGATCGTGACGACCTTGTCCGATGCGAAGCTGAGATCGAAGAGGCTGCGGAAGAAACCGGTTTCAAACTGTGCCGAGAAGCGGCCCTGGTTTGGGATCTGCGGGCGCATGTATGCCGGCGGGATGCTGGCCGCGCCGGGGTGGGGCGCCGCGTTGGCAGCGGTGTCAGGTGCCGCAGGTGTTGCGTCAGTCTGCACATCAGTCAGCACCTGGGTCTCGTTCTGAGTCGGCGCTTCAGCTTGTACCCTGGCCGGGCGCAACTGCTCGGTCCAGGCGGAGCCGTCCCAGAAGCGCAGCTGGTCGCTGCCCGCGGGATCGGGGTGCCAGCCGGCTGGTGGAGTGGAGTGTGGGGTTTCAGTCATTGCGCCGCCTCTTTCTCGCCAAGTGATGCCGTGATCTTGTAGATGCTCGGTGTTGTTGCGAAAGAAATTTGAATAATCTATCGAAAGGCTATCAGTTTCACTGATTCTGACCTTGGGGCTAAGTGGCCGCGCGCTTTTGGGCTACAAATCCCACAGATACCAATATGCTTGCGTTTGTATAGGAATTATTATGCTGACTCTAGGTTGAAGCCAATGAGTTTCTCGAGGATGAGTTGCCGTGCTGGGTTCGACCCGCGCATGTATTCAGATTCCCTCGAGCATTACAGATTGAGGATTCATGAAGAAGCGATCGATGCATTCACGCAGGTTGACCGTCGGTGTTGCGGCCGTGGCGCTGGCGTTGAGCACAGCCGGAGTTACCACTGCTCAGGCGGTGAACCCGCTCGTTGACATCCCGGTAACGTCAGACGGGTTCGTGGAGCCGGCGGAACTGCCAGAGATCATCGACCCTGGCGATGACAGTGATCGAGACAATGACGACGAAATCGTTAATGTGCCCGACCCGATCCTGGCTGAGGCAATCCTGCAGCGAACGGGAAAGACAGAATTGACGCGCGCTACCTTGCGGAAGCTTGTGTCTCTCAACATCGATGGGCTTGAGGTGAGGGATCTCACGGGTCTGGGATATGCCACGAGGCTCACGACGCTGGAAATGCGAGGCACGCTGGTCACTACGCTCGATCCGCTGGTCACTACGCTCGATCCGCTCGTCAGCGCTGAGCAAATGCGGTATTTGTATGCGGGCTACCTCACCTCGAACGGTGGCACGGTACTTGAAAGCCCGCTGACTGACATTTCCGCCCTGCAGGAACTTCCGTTCTTGAATTACGTGGCGCTCAATGGAACGAACATCACCAACATCAAGCCGTTGAGTGGTGCAAAAAACCTCGTGCGCGTTGAGGTGGCAAATGTCCCGGAACTGTATGACCTTTCCCCATTGTCGGAGTCGCCAATTCTCCGGGAGGTTTACGCGCAGGGGACTTCGGTCTCAAGCCTTGCACCCCTGCGGGATCTCCCCGAAATGCGAACGATCTCAGTGCCGAACGCGAACGTCAGCGATATTTCTGTCGTTGCGGGCTTGCCGCACCTTTCGATTCTCAACGTGAACGGCAATCACGTCACTGACATTTCTATGATCGATACCTGGCCGAGCCTCGAGCAGGTTGGCTTCCGGAACCAGACGATTAGTCAGCCGCGGGTGTTCCCATCGGCCACCGAAACGACCTATGTGAACCTCGATACCGCAGCGCCGTTCAGTATGCCAGGGGGAAGCCCGGTGATTGCTTCTACAGGAGCGGAGCCAATTGCGACCGGTGGCACGCGTTGGACTGGGCTTGACGGGACTGAAACGGAGATCTCTGCGGTCTTCGAGTATTCTCCCGAGGGTGGCGGCGCCCCACATTACTCGGCAACTGTCACTTCCCCCGTGACCTTTGCAGACTTTGACTCGGCGCCGGGACACGGTGAGCGTGTGCTCGCGACCGAAGGTCACGCCCTTGAGTTTGACTTCTCAACCATTGCGGAGTTTGCAGGCGGTGAATATACCCTGCGTGGGTCAGCGATTCCCGGAATGGCGCTTGGTGCAGATGGGCAGCTGACCGGTGTGCCGACTGAGTCTGGCCACTATAGCCCTGTTGTTGAGCTCACCGACAGGTACGGCAACGCTATCGAGCGGTCGTTCGAGCTGGAACTCGTACAAGATGAATTTGACGGTTCGGAGGAGCCGACCGTGAACCCTGGTGAGGATAATCAGAACGTGCCAGGTGGCGGACAAATTCCCCAGGCTCAAGGCGATCAGCACGCGCAGCTCGCAAACACCGGTATGGACGGTGTCGCTGGGATGTGGCTTGCGGGTGCAGCGCTGCTGGCGTTGGGAATCTTGACGCTCACCGTGCGTCGCAGGCGGCACGAGGCGTAAGAGTCTCCCTTACAAGTGAGGCAACGGGCGAGGCCCTCTGGTTATCCAGGGGGCCTCGCCCTTTTGTGTGCTGGCGTGACATGCCCCTCGGTGTATCGACACGGCCCGTATCGATTCATTACCAGGGTGGCTTGAGGCGTTACTCAATGGCCGACCCTCCAAGACTCAACACCGTCTCGTGCGGTACCGAACGCCGTTTCCCGCGCTTTCGGCGGGTGAAGCTGGATACACCACAGCGGACGTGAATTACGTCTGTGTCCAGTTCATCGGAAAGCAGGTAGTCGGGGCATGAGAAATCGCACTCTATCAAGCAGAGCGCGAAGTCTGGCGCGTCATCGTGCAGGCGGAGGTGCGCGTGCCACTCGTTCACGCATCACCTGGAGTGCCCTCGCGCTGGTGAGTGTAGCTGCCTTGCTCGGCCCGCTGCTGACAGCACCGAGTGCGCAGGCGGTCACGCACACCTTTGAGCTGAACTCGTACGACGTTACCGCGAACGCGAAAGACGCGAGCCCCGGTGATGGCGTCTGTGCGACGGCTGCGGGCACGTGCACGTTGCGCGCTGCGCTCGAGGAATCGAATGCGCTGAATCTTGCCCCGGGTGAGATTCTCATCACCCCAGCGGCGGGCTTTACCGGGAACATCAACCCGGTCGCGACCGGCTACCAGTTCATGCAGACCGGAGCGGTGTCGAACCAGGACGGCGGTGCACACTTCCTCGTTACCGCCCCCGTCACGATCGACCTGAAGAATCAGGTCACGGTCGAAGCGACGATTGACGCCGGCGGCGCACTGTTTCACGTGAACGGCCCGAACATTGAGTTCAAGAACGTCACGCAGGTGCTTTCTGGCGAGAGCTCATTCGTGATGGGTCCGAAGGCTGACGGCGTCACCATCGACGGCGGATCATCAGTGACCCAGGCGCACTATGGACCGGAGCGGTTCATCGTGTTCCGCGAGGGGTCGAAGAATGTGACCCTCAAGAACTACCGCGTGCAGGGCTTCTATGACGCTGGCGTCGCAACCGGCCTGTTCTACTTCAACGCACAGAACGCAACCCCCATCGAGAACGTCGTGATCGACAACGTTCGCGCGACCTACACCGTAGGCGGCTACTGTAACGCCGCAGACGGCTCGGGTTGCCGTACCAGCCTCATGCAGTTCCTGCCGCGTAACCAGAACGTCGTCGTTGACGGCTTCACGTTCAAGAACTCGTTCGTATCGAACCTCACCGGCCAGACTGCATTCGCGTTCTCGACCGCTGACCTCGCTGGATACTCGGTGAAGGCTTCGAACATCAAGATCGTCGACAACGAATTCATCAACGTTCAGGGCTACGGCACTGGCGTGAACAACGCGTTCATTCGACTCCCGTTTGGTGCGATGGCCGGCGACAACGAGATCACGGGGAACCAGTTTGTGCGCGCCACCGGCGGCCAAACTCATGCGGTGGTCTGGAACGGCAACACCACGAGTGGAAGCGCAGGCAACCTCCGTGTGGCCAACAACTACTTCAACGGTTACACGACGACCTCGGTCTATCTCACGAAGACTGGCAACGTTAACGTGGAAAAGAACACGTTTGGCGCGCGCAGCGCAAGCCAGGCTGCGCCTGGTGTGAATGAGGAGACCGCAGACAACACGACCCTGATGGTCGACAACGCTCCGAACGCGAATGATCGCGTGACGACGTGGTACCCGAACAAGCCCGCGACGGTGCTCACTGGTGCCACACCGGCTGGATCGATGCAGGTGCAGTCGCCGCTGCCGGCAGACACCCCCGTTTGCGTCGCGACGCTCGACGTCATGGCTCCCACGACTGGCCCGTTCCCGGAGAGCACTGTCGATCTTGACCTGTACTGGACGGCGGCGAAGCACGCAGAAATCTACCTCGGTCGTGTCTCTGGTGTGACCGGTGAGAACGCGAAGCTCGTGTTGGATCTGCCGGTTGGCGAACAGGAGTTCCCGTCGACGGTGGTTGGCGAGACAGATATTGCAACGATTGTGAATGCGGATACCGGAATTGCTGGCGGGTTCATTCGCCTGCAGACCGTCGGTGCTGACTCAGGTCAGTCATCTCAGTACTCGCGCATGGTTGGCTTCAGCGGAAGCTGCCGACCTGAGCTCACGATTGATCAGCAGAGCGATCAGAACGACCCGACGCTTGCGCGTGATCTGCACTACACCGTGAAGTCATCGCTGCCGCTGAACCCGGACAGCGTGACGGCGGCTGCGGTTGATATCACTGCGGCTGCGAACGCAGACACCATTGATGCGAGCCGTCTCAACCCCCGCTCAGTTTCGGTCACGCCCGTTTCTGGGAGCGCGGATCGCGAATTCACCGTGATTGCCCGCGTGGATGACTCTGCTCAGGTGACTGCGGCCATCCAGGCTGAAAAGGTGCGCAGCGTGGGCGGACTCTCAAACCGAGCCGCTGCGACGAGTACCGACGCGAACATCACCTTCACGAACCCCGTGCAAGTGCGACCAAACTCCTTCACTCTGGTGACGGGCGAGCCAGCTGGCAAACCGTACGAGTTCTCCGTCGCATCGGGTGCGCCGAAGCCCAGCGCAGACTTGCAGTTCGCCGCAACTCCTGACGCGGCGGCTACCGAGCACGGTGTTGAGGCGAGCGATCTCGCTGCCGTCATTCCTGCCGGAAAAACTACTTCGGGCAAGATCAAAGTGACGGCCGCAGCGGGCGATGTCCCGGCGAATACTCCCGCGCGCTTCTCGCACACGGTGGTCTCTGCCGATACGAACTTCGATGGACTCGTGGTGCGTGATCTGCTCGTCAAGCTGTTCGCTACTGACCCGTCGGTCAAGATCACCAAGCGCGCATTCACTGATGTGGGTGACTCCTCGTCACCGGCGCAGATTCTCGCGACCGGAACGGAAGCGCTCGCTGGTGCTCGACTCACGGACAAGCAGGCGGTCTGCTTCGTGTACGAGGTCTCCAATATCTCGGCTGATGACTGGGCCACGGTGCTCACTGACGTGACGGTGACGGACTCTGATACCCGCCTGGGTACGGACGGTGTCATTGGCGTGGTGTCTGAGCTGCCGGTCGGCAAGAGCGCGCTGCTGTCGGCGTGCGGGACGCTGATTCCTGAAGACACGACGGTTGGCGGTGAAGGGTAGTGATGCGCTTCGGCATTACACAGCCACGCGTGGAAGGTGCGAAGACCTCTCGACGTGCGCGCCTGATCGCGGGCATCGGTATCGCCGGTCTGGCGGTGCTGGGAACCGGTGGTGTGACGTACGCCCTGTGGAACGCGCAATCGCAGTTCTCCGGTGGCAACATCACCGCGGGCGACCTTGACCTGAGCTACGGCGATGGCACGTGGGCACAGATCACCCCCGGCGTTGACGACCCTGCTGGCGGATTGCTCAGCGAGGGCAGTGATGGGTTCCATTCCATGCCCGGTGACGTGATTGAGTTTCGCGTCCCGCTCACCACTGAACTGCAGGGTGACAATCTCAACGCTCGGATGAACGTTGCGATGGGATCCGCCGCCAATGCAGATCTTCGAGATGGGCGGATCGCTGCAACCTACGTGGTTGAGGACGCAACCGGCGCACCGGCTTCTGCGCACGCTTTGCCCGGTACGCCGGTGGATGTCGCGGGCCTGATTGGCACGAATGCCGGCGTGAGTGCTCACTGGACAGTCGTCATGACCGTCGAGGTGCTTGGTGACTACACCTGGACTGACGAGGCCCCGTTGGACTCGCTGGACGCCTGGTCCATTGGCGGTATCGACGTCACGCTGGAGCAGGTTCGTTCCGGTACTGGATTCACAGATGGGGAGGGCTGATCGTATGAAACGCAGTACTCGTCATGTGGTGACCGGTGGCGTGGTGGTTGCACTGCTCGGCCTCGGGATTGGCGCTGCGGCGCTTTGGAACGCGCAGGTTGGTGCAAAGGTAGCTGACACGTCAATTGGTGCGGTGCGCTTCGGTGCTGCCAGTGAGACGGTGTCTGAGCCGGAGTACTCGGCGACGGGAGCCCCGGTGACCGTCACGCTTCCTGGCAAGACCGTCATTGAGGTGCTCGAGCAGACCAGCATCGACGCTGACCCGGTTATCTGGCGGTTCACCGCGAGCGGATCAGCCCTCGGCATCACCGGCCTGAACTACGACGTTGCTGTGACGCAGCAAGTCGCGGGTGAGACCGAGCACGACGTGAGCAGCGGCGTTGCGGCGCCGGGTACCGTGCTCGAACGCTCAACCCTGAAAGTGTTTCGTGCTGGCGCCGGCGGTGACTGCTCTGCGGTCCCGGCAACGCCAGAAACGGCGGAGGGGGAAACCCCGAAGAACATCTATGTCTTCGGCGGTGACGATGTCTCCCTCCAGGAACCAGGCGCGGCGCGTGACGGATCGGAAAGCAGCCAGGAATGGTGTGCAGCGATCAGCTGGAACTCCGTCGCCGACGGCACATACGTCAACGACGTGCAGGTCACTGGCGTCGCAGAGGACGGCAGCATCAACGGTGCTGTCGACCGCTGGAACTCGCAGATCGGGTATCCACCCGCGCTCGAGATTCTCGGCACGTATTTCAACCGCGCAGTGGTCGAAGCGACTGCTGAAGACACCACAACTGCGCGCGCGAAGGCCGAGTGGGAAGCAGATATCTACCCCGATCCCTCGGGCGAACCGGATGTTGTCATTGCACTCGACCCAATCGTCACCAACTTGAACCCCGCGGTCAGTCCTCGCGACTAGCCGTCACTAGACCCCCACAACGTGATCCTTGGCGACGGGCGCCGCTCAGGATCTGGATCATCTGCGCTCACCCAAAAGGAGAAATACCATCATGACGAACTCGAACCACGATCAGGTCATCGTCGTTACCGAGCAGAAGAAGCGCCGCAAGGGACTCGTATGGGTTGCCGCTGGCGCAGCAGCGCTGCTCATGGGCGGCTCAACCTTCGCTCTCTGGTCGGCATCGGACACCTTCTCGGGCGGCACCATTACCGCTGGTGATCTGAACCTTGTGCAGCTCGAAGACACCTCGTTCTGGGACGTTTCGAACGACCGTCAGGACGCGACTGAGACCGTTGGTGCGACCGATGGCTCGCAGCTCGGTCACTCGATCACCAACGTTTCCGATTGGCGGATCGCGCCCGGTGACAAGCTTGCTGCATCGTTTGAGGCAACCGCTACCCTCGCGGGCGACAACCTCGTTGCTCGCGTCGGCATCGACGGTCTCGACAAGCTCGTAGAGAACGTTTCGGGCATGAACTACAGCTACGAGGTCTACTACGGTGACAAGCTGCTCGTTACCGAGACCGCGCTGCCCAAGACCGCTGATGCGCCGCTGCTCTACCTCTCGGCTCCGGCAACCGGCCAGGACGCTGGCGCAGAAGATGCGACCAACGGCATTCTCGGTGAGGCCTCGACCACCGCTGTTGGCGGCGTAGCTGCACAGACCGCTGTGTTCGGCATGCCGACCACCTCGGTTGACCTCAACGTGGTCATCTACGCGTCGTTCTACGAGGACCAGGATGGCGACTTCCGCTACCAGGACACCGACGTTACCGTCACCGACCGTACCGATGTCACCCTCGCAGATACCCTCGGCGAACTCACCGTTTCGCTGAACCAGGTTCGCGACGCGGGCGCGCAGTTCAACTAAGCGCTCCTCTCCAAGGTCTTCCTTGGAACGCGGTGCATGGCCGGCAAAGCCTGCCGGCCATGCACCCCAGAGATTTTCCAGCGCCGCTATGAGCGGTGCTGTTCTGGCAGCGAACAACAGAAAGGAGCCCACATGCGTCGCTTCACCAATCTGCGCCGTTCACGCGCAAACAGTGTGTCCACCGACTGGTATGAATCACCAGTTCAGATTGCCCTCAGAGCAGTGGGCTCTGCGTTCGTTATCTTGATCATTGGTGTCGTCGCCGGCCTGCTGGTCGTGCCACGGCTGATGGGCGGTGACTCCCTGACCGTGCTGACCGGCTCGATGGAGCCGACGTTCTCACCTGGCGACGTTGTCGTGGTGAAAGGCGTGAAGGCTGAGCAGGTGTGTAGTGACGTGTCAGTTGGCCAAATCGTGACGTTCTTCCCCGAACCGAATGACCCCACGCTGATTACTCACCGGGTGGTTGGCAAGACCATTGGCACATTTGACGACGGCACGTCGTGCCGTCTACTCACGCAGGGTGATGCGAACTCTGCAGTCGATGCTCCGGTCTCGCCAGCGCAAGTGCGTGGCGTGTTCATGTACGGCATTCCAAAACTCGGTTGGGCGCGGCAGTGGGTTGCGCAGCAACCGATGGTGCTCGTTGGCATCGGCGCAGTTGTGCTGATCGCCTGGATGCTCTGGGGAGGCAGCCGGAAGCCTCAGACCACCGTTGTTTCAGTGCCGAGACCAGCGGGTGCTACGCGTACCTCAGAAGCGCCGGGTGGCCCGGTTACACCCGTCGCCCCCGTTGCACCGCTTGCGGAGCCGCGCGTGGATCTCTTGCGAGAACGCGAAATCGCGTTGCGTGAACGAGAGCTTGCGCTGCGCGAACGAGAACTCGAATTGGCACTCGAACAACGCGCAGATGCGTCGTTCAACGCCCCACCGACGCCGCCACTGTGTGAACTTGACCAGAACGACCACACCACTGAAACGAGAGATCTTGCGTAGCTCCACTGAACACCTTGATGGGCAACCAGCGCGAACGGTGCTCACTGTCGCCACCAACGGGGGGCTGAGCGCGCGAGGAAAGGTCCTTGCAGCGGTGCTGACCGCGCTCCTGTTACTCGGACTCGGCGTGGGTCTTGCCATGGCGAATGCTCTCCCGGTGCTGGGCGGGCGAGCCGTGAGCGAGACCCAGGCCGGCACTGCCACGGATCCAGAACGATTGGGCACCGGTACGGTGACGCAGGGAGCGCACGTGGTCGGCGCGGAAGCAATTCAGGCTGAGTGGGACGGCCCCGCCGTGCACCTCGACTGGACCGGTGCGGAGTATGCCAGGGCCGAAACCACCTTCATCGGCACGCGCACCGCGTCGCCGGGTGATGCGGTGCGGCGAACGCTCCTCATTACGAACGCCGGACCGGGCGATGGCGTTGCTGCTGTCACGCTCGATGTCACTGAGCTCATCCCGGAGGGCGCGACGAATACGCACTTCTCTGACGATGTGCAGCTCTTCTGGAGCATTGATGGTGTCGTCGGTGAGGAGAACTTCACCGTGCTGAAGACCGGTGACCGTCAGACGGTCGCCGAGGTCGCGGTCACGCAGGGCGCGACGATCCCCGTGATGTTTGGCTTCTCAATGGATGAGGACGCGGCAGCACCGCAGCTTGCGGGCGGTCCTTCGGTTGATCTCAGCTTTGACGTAGGCGTGAACCTCACGGGAAACACCGATACGCCGCCGCTGGTGGTGACAGGTGGCACCGGCGCCATGCTGCTTATTGCGATCGCAGTGGCACTGTTGCTCATCGGCTGGTTCGTCATCGCGGCCGCGCGACGCCGAACCGCTGAAGAACAGTCGACCACGGTCGTTGAATCGCACGAGTAAACACGCTGCAGAAAGGCCCCGTGGGGAGTTCCATTGGAACTCCCCACGGGGCCTTTCGTTGTTGCAGGGCCGCGAGCAGCTACCGGTCCTGCAAGATCGCTGCCAGATACTTCAGCAGATGCGTTCGGGACTTCGCGTGTACCTTCTGCGTGATGCGGTGCACGTGGTTCGCAACCGTGCGCGTGCTGATGACGAGCTCGCTGGCGATCTCCTGGTTCGAGAGTCCCACGACGAGGAGGCCAGCGATCTCTGCTTCGCGTGGTGACAGCCGTGTGCTGGGGATATCGACGAGGTTGATGTTGATGTCAGCCGCAGTGGCAAGCTCGAGAAAGCGTTCGAAGCGTTCGTCGATCTCATCGCTGAGGGGTCGCCCCGTCTCGGTGCCAACGGCGCCATCATTGCTGTCGCTTCGATCGCTGCTACTGGCGAATTCCTTGGCGGTGCGGAACGCCGCAATGGCCTGCGGCGCAAGCATCATCGGCTGCATGGCTTCTGCGACGGTGAGCAGTGCTTCCGGCGAACCGGAATCACGAGCGACGAAGAAGCTGGAGTAAACGCGCAGGAGCTCGCTGCTCAGCTGGCCAACAAGCTCATTGACGGTGACCGTGAGCGCTGGATTCGACTCGAAATTCAGGGCGACAAGTAACTCTAGTGCGCCGTAGAACTTCATACCTCGTGAGACGTGCTCCCAGCCGCTCTCGGCCAGTTCAGACTGTGCTGCGTCGGGACTCTTCTCGGCATACCGCTGGTAGGCAGTCGCAATCGCAAGGCTCTCACGCTGCGGCTGGTCAGACTGCTTTGCGGCGCGGAGTTCATCGCTGAAATCTGCGATTCTCCGGTCATCGTGAGCACGCATCGCAGAGAAGGCTGCCACCGCGCGAAGATCCTGCGCGGCGGCGCAGGGGAACCAGGTCGGGCTGTCGAGTGGGCTGACCACATCGAACAGCTGCAGCACCTCTCGGTATCGACCCTGCAGCGCGAATGCGACCGCGATAATGTAGCCGGCGCGGAGCGCGACCGCGGCATCCAATTCGTCCAGTCCAGTCTCGAGAACCGGCAACGCGGCCGAGATGGCTTCGAAGAGCTTGCCTGAGCCGAGCAGCACCTCTGCATTGGCGAGACCGCGGCTGGTGCTCGACCAGTGATCGCCGTGCGAATCGAGAATCTGTTGGCTTTCTGAGATCCGGCCTTGGAGGAATAGCACGTGGGCTTGCGACTGCTGCAGCGCACTGAGTTCTGCTGGCGTTCCAGCCAGGTCTGTGAGTCGCGGATCACACGGATCGAACAGCACCCTGCCGTGAGTCGCGCACAGGTCGAACAACGCAGTGACAAGCAGCGGTGCCGTCGGGGTTGTGCAATCGATTGCGCTCACCAGTGCGTCGGTTGCAGCTGCAAGATCGTCACGCGCGTGTGCCTTCCAGCGGGCCTCCCACACGAGCAGTCGAGCCTGGTCCTGCGGCGCGAGCGGCATCGCACTCAGGCGTCGATAGAGCTCAGAGATCTCAGCTTCGGGCGCCGCGGCTGTTGTCAGTGCCTCAAGGAGCGCGAGGCCGTTGGGCGGCGTCGGGTCGCTTGCCCAGGCCCGATCCGCGTCAATGAGGGCGGATCGTCGGCTCTCCCGCGCCAGCAAGAACAGTGAAGAATCAGCCGGCGGGAGTGACGGCTTGGCCGGGGCAACATCGGTGGTTCCCCACGCGTGAATCCCGACTGCCTCGTCGGTTTCGAGGAGGCGGGGGTTGTGGAGCGCATGCCTGAAATACTCGGCGATGAGTGGCGGCTCGATGGTGATCCACTCGTGGCCACGGGAATGAAACAGACGCAGATAGCCCTTCGCAGCAAGTGAATCGATCTCATGCGCGCCGAGCATAGCCGCGCCTGCGGCACGGTCAACGAGGCCAGCCTCTGAAAGCTGGCGCAGTCCCTCCCGCTCGTGTTCCGGGAGGCGGTTCAGGATTCCCGCGACGATGCCGGAAAGTGCTGGCGACCACAGATCTGGCCCGCCATGCCACGAGCCGTCGCGGAGGAACAGCGAACGGGCCGCTCGCGCGCTTGCGACCATCGCGAGCGCGAGGCCGGGGTTTCCGGCTGACTTGGAGTGGATCCGTGATGCCGTTTGGGCATCAAGATGCCCGCCCAGCTCCTGTTCCAGCAGTGGAGTGAGGTTGCTGACGCTCAGCGGTGGAACCGTGACGGTCAAACTGCTGCCCATGAGCGTCAGGCGTGCTCGACTGGCTTCGGCCAGGTTCTCTGACGCGTGCCGGGAAGTAACGATCGCGAACTCAGCCAGTGCATGGGCAGAAGCGAGCACACCCCAGCTGAGATCGCTCAGACTGGCGGCATCATCGATGATGACAATGACGCGTTCCCGCGGCGAGGCGGGCGCAAGGGCAGAGACTCCGGTGACCAGGTCGTCCGTTCCCGTAATGCCTGACTGCAGGACTCCTGCGAGCTGCAGGGGAAGTAACGGTGTTTCTCCTGAATCGGGGATACCGGTGACGAAGTACACGCGGTGGGCGTCAGCTCTGAGCGAGGAATGCAACGCGTGGAGAAAGGCGGTTCTGCCAGATCCGAAGCGACCGACCACGTCGACGTTAAATCCTGACAACAGGTACGACTTCGCATCCTGCAATTCACGATGATGCAGCGAGTCGTGTCTGCCGCTGGCGGAAACCTGGGGTGGCCTCATGCGTGGCTGCGTTTCTCTAAACGTTGGGTCCTCAACATTTCATTCGCGCTCAGATGAAAGCGCTGCTGCCAAGGGACAGATCGTCACACCTCGGCAGCAGCGCTGGGGGGAAAGAACCGCAATCACAAGTTCTCAAGGGGGGGTGGGAGAACGTGATGTGTTGCGGGGGAAAATTGCGGTTCTTTGTGGTTTCAGCTTATGAACGAAACCTGCCGCGCAGACGGTGAATCAGGGTTTCTGTGACACCGTGCATCGGAATTGAGTCACTGTGCACCGGTGCGTAGGTACACCGTGCACCCAAGCGTGACTCCTGTGGGGTGGACCGTGCGTCATTTTTTGCAAACATTGCCGGACAAAGTGGACAGTTTGCTTCAGAATAGGAGCACAGCCGGGGAGCGGCGACATATCCGTGGGGGAATGAGTGGCAATGACGCCCGAAGAGAGTCTCGAAGTACACAGCTCGATGATCGGTCGTGCGCGCGAATTGCGTGAGGCGAAGAGCTATCTCGCAGACGGCTTCGACGTCGACATTGTCGGGCGGCCGGGCGTTGGCCGGACAACGTTCCTGCGCGCTCTTGCTGAGGTGCTGCGCGAGGACCACTGGCAGGTCGTGATGATCACGGGCGGTGCGGGTGGCGAAGAGGCCCCCTTGCTGCCGCTGCAAATCGCGGGAGTGCTCGAGAGTAACCCGCAGAAGTCAGAGGGACTTGCTGCGGCCGTGAACGCCCTAGCGAGCAGGGCCCGGGGTCAGCGTCTCGTTGTACTGGTCGATGACGGCGCGAACCTCAGCAATCTTGCATGGGGAATCCTGGCGGGCGCTCGCGCGCTCCAGCCCTTCCGCATCGTCGCCACACGTCTGCACTGGGAGCACTACGCTTCGTTCGGCAAAGCGGCCGAATCGCTCCTTTCGCTCACGCTCTCGGTCGAACTCGCCTCGCTGTCGTTCCCGGAGACGGTTGACGTGATTCAGCGGAAGATAAACGGGGTCATTTCTGCGCGCACGGCGAGCAGGGTGTTCGCAAAGTCCGCTGGTATTCCCGGCCTTGCGCTGGCCTTTATTGCGGTGGCGAGAGAAGCGGGCACCCTGGTGAAGCAGGGTGACGTGTGGCGGATCACTGGCGACCTGTGGGGGCCGGCACTCGGAGGTGCAGTGGACTCTATGCTGCAGTTCCTTGAGCCGGAGGACTTGGCCGCGCTCCAAAAGCTTGCGCTGGCAGGGCTCGTTTCGTCTGAGTCGGGTTTGGAACTCGTTGGCCTCGAAGCGTTGCAGCGACTGGAGAGTTTCGGCTTTGTGCGTGCGCACCAGTTCGGCCCGCACGAATGGTTGAGCGTGGTGCCGCCGCTCATCGCCGAAAGTTTCCGGCATGACCTGCAGGCGTACAAGAGTCGACACCTGGCGCAGGGGTTTGAGGTGGTGCCTGAATCGGGGGCGAAGCCCGTTGCCGCTTCCGAACTTTTGCCGCAGTCTGAGGCAGCCCTGTTCTTACTCATCCGCGAGAAGAAGCGAAGCGTCTACATTGAGGCGCGAAAGCAATGGCTTGCTGAGCCCACTCAGGAAGCGGCATTGGCCCTCCTCGATGCCCTCAATGAGAGTCGTGGCGCGAAACACGAGATTGATGAAGTGTTCGATGCGGCGGTGCAGCTCGAGCACGTCGGAGAAACTGGGGTAAAGCTTCGTATTTGGCAGGCCAAGTGGCACGCGTATGAAAACGGCAACCTCGCGCGGGCGTATGAGCTCCTCGACTTGGCAGATGAGCACTCGCCAGAGTTTGCAGGTTTGGTGCTCGCAGCTCGTCTGCGAATCGCCATCGATCTCGACAACCTCGAAGAGGCTGCCGCCGCGTTGCCACCATTGGTGCATGAGTTGCCGCAGCACGAGGCTGTGCTGCCGATTGTGCACGAGCTGTTTTTCCATTTGGGAGACACCGTTCGCGCGAATCTCATCGTCGAACGGCATGGCGAACAGTGGCCAGAACTTGAACTGCGACTGGCGAAGGTGCGTACTGACCTGTCTGCTGGGCTGCTGAGCCAAGCGCTTGAGCTTGCGGCGCGGATCTTCGCTGACGCGATCGGGGCACTCGACGCAGTCGCTGCTCGACGTGCGGGCTGGTTGTTTGCGACGATTTGCATCATGCAGGGGCGGTATCGCGAACTCGTGCAGCTGCACGGTACGATCGCTGGTCTGGGGCAGGTGCCGTGGTTCCCGAACATCGAAACTGACGACATTCTCGATGTGTATGCGGTGGCTCTGATCCGCACGGGAAAATACGACGAGGCACTGCAGCTGCAGACAAACGAACGCGCCGGGCTGTCAGCGCGTGGGTATCTGGAGCGCACAGCCAGGGTGTTCGTGGCGACACAGCACATGCACTCAGAGGGGCGGCACGAAGACGCCTTCGAGGCATTCTGGGCGAATGGTATCGAGCACATCAATCGTGGATCGCGCTTCCTCGGCACGCTCGCGCTGCTCAATGCGGCAGACTTCTCTGATGCGTTCGATCACCTCGACGACCTGCAGGGATACGTTGAACAGAGCGAGAGCCAGTACCTCAACCTCTATCTGGCGTACCTGCTGGCTCGCAAGCGGGGCAATCCTGAGGAGCTGCTCGCTATCGTCGACCAGATGCTGCCAGAGATGATGAGCACGCAGATTGTGTCGGCGTTCCGGTCCGCCATTAATGGCACCTCAGATGCCGGAGACCCGGAGGAAACCTCGGCCGTCGAAGGTCTCTTTGAATCGTTCTTGGAGCGCGCCTCAAGCGACGGCTTCGATATTGACGTCATCGAGTTTTTGGGTCCGCGACTCACCTCGCGCGAAATGGAGATTGCGCAGCTCGTCGTGGCCGGCCTCTCGAATCCGCAGATCGCAGAGTCGCTCGTCATCAGCGTTCGCACTGTGGGCAACCACATTCACCGAATCATGCGGAAGACGAATGCAAAATCACGCGATCAGCTGGTGCGCTACCTGACGCGATCGGGCGGGTAGCTCAGCGGAGGCCCCGTGGGCTGGGCGCGCAGTTACGCGTCGGTGTCAGCGTCAGCCGCGCTACCCGCGTCTCCGTCAAACCGGGTTCGCGCGGCCAACACCTCGGGCATGTGCGTCCGCACCCACCCGTCCAGTGCAAGCAGCACGGGGCGCAACTCGCGCCCGCTCGCGCTGAGCTCGTAGGTCACACGCGGCGGAACCTCCGCGTACGCATGCCGAACAATCAGCCCGTCGCGCTCGAGCGCCTTTAGCGTCTTGGAGAGCATGCGCGGTGAGATGCCGCCGACCGTCTCTGCGAGCTCGCTGTACCGAGCGGGTCCCTCAGCGAGGGCGCCAATGATGAGCACCGTCCAGCGATCGCCAATCTGATCCAGTACCTGCCGACTTTGGCAGTTGGGATTGTAGGGATCGAACGGAAGCTCCTCGCTCATGGCGCCCTCTCTGATGTTGTGGTTAGTACGCGACGCTGATGCGCGAACGGTTGTGCGCGTTCTGCTCCAGTTCGTCTACGTAAGCAATAGCGTAGTCGGCGCCTGAAATTGCCGATTCGCCAGATGCGTCTGACATGAGCACGTCGCCGCCAACGCGGAACGAGCCGGTGCGCTCGCCGGCGTTCCAAGCGCCGAAGCTCGCTGCGGGGCTGACGTAGAACCAATCGAGGGTGCCGTCACTCGCGCGCAGCGCCTCGAGAATCTCGCCGTGTGAGCGAGCCTCTGGCAGGAATGCTTCAGGGAAGTCAGCGCCGTCGAAGACGCGGGGGCCGCCCTCGGAGACCTGCAGTGAGCCGGCACCGCCAACGAAGCTCAGGCGTGCGCCCGCTGCAATTGCCACCTCGCTCAGGAGGGGGAGCACGGTGATGAGTAGCGGATCGCTTGCCGCACGAAGTGCCACCACGATGTGATCCGCACCCTTGGCAACCTCGCGCACGACTGCTTCGTCGAAGATCGAGCCGGCGTGTACCTCGACGCCCTCGACCGGTGCCGCATTGCGCGAGACGCCGACGACCTGGTGCCCGCGCGAGATGAGTTCAGCGGTGATTGCTCCGCCTGCGTAACCAGTGAAACCGAAAACGACGACCTTCGCCATGGGATGCTCCTTGCGTTGAAAAGACTTAATAGTAACTAAGAAATAGTCGCTACCTAAAAGATAGTAACGCGTGAATCTGGGAGTTTGGCGGGGTTAACGAGAATTGCTGGCCCGAGCCGCTAGGCGGCCTCAATCACGCGCTTGATCGCAGCGAGGGTCTCGGGGATGCCGGTGCGAGCTGCGGTCTCGCGGCTCGCAACCTGTGCCTCGGCGTCGTCAGGGAAACGATTGATGACGTACTCCTGGCCCACAGGCAGCCACTCCCAGGTCTCGGTGAGCTCGGTGCCGCCATCTACTGCGCGCATGCTGTAGCTCCAATTGGTTCGGCCGGGGCCGACGCTCCAACCGAACGCGACGCCAGGCTCGGCAGCGATCACGGTGCTCTGGGTTTCCCAGACGCGGGTGCCATCGTCATTGCGGCCGGTGAACACTGCGCCGACCGCGGGACCGTCGCCCTGTTCCCACCAGCACTCACGGCAGACCGGCGACCACTCGCCCGTGCGGGTGACATCGGAGACGGCGGCGTACACCTCCTCGGGGGTGGCAGCGACGAAGATCGAATCTGAGAACGTGCGAGTCGTGTACATGGAGTCATTATGCACCCGTTCTTCGTCTGGTACAGGTACTGCCGAGGGAAACCTGGGTGCTGTAACTGCTGATGAGTACTCAGTTCACTGAAAGAACTGCTCATTCTGCATTTTGGGTTCGTGGAAGACGCATTGCGCTTGCTGGACTTGACTTGAACGGGTGCACGATCCGAGTGGCATCGGTTCGCTGACGCTGCAGAGGCGTGGTGCAACTTTTGAGTGAAAGTGGTGACCACTTCACACTTTTGGCTTAGTGTGAGGAAAAGACCGCTAGCGCCAGAGAGGGCGTGGGCTGGGGTATCACGTGACTCGTGAGATTCCCGGCACTCACGTGACCAGCAATGGTTCTGAGGACGGGGTGAAAGCATGAGCGCAAGGCTTCGGGTGCTATCAAGAGTGCTTGCTGCACTGACGAGCGGACGTGATGTCGAACTCGTCGGTGAAGCTGGGAGCGGTCGAACCGAGTTTTTGAAGACGCTGAAGACCGTGCTCTCCGAACGTCGCTGGACGACCTATGCCGTTGCGGGAAACGCTGCGCAACGGGCAACCCCGTTTGGCGGGCTCGCCCTTGCCGGGTTACTTGGTGACATGCGCCCAGCCATGCCCGCGGTACAGCTCGCGGAAGCGGTCGACCAGCTCGGGGACCGGCTCATCGGGCCGCTTGCCGCGATCCTCATCGATGACGCTGATGAACTCGACAAAGCATCGTGGGCCGCAATTCTTGGCCACACGGCCGGGCATCCAGGTACCAGGGTGATCGTTGCGCGGAATCGAACGGTGCAGCCGGCAATTGGCGAGCACGAGTTGCAGGGGCTCACCATCGAGATCCCCTCGCTTACATTCCGAGAACTCCGTGGTCTCGCTGAAACCCGACTGGGCGCCCCACTCGAAGAGTCTGTGTTGCGTAAGGTCTTTGCCGATTCCGGCGGCATCGCAGGGTTGGCCCGTGACTACATTGACGCGGCCGTCATCAACGGTCGATTGCATCGCGACCGCCGCGAGTGGGTCGCGCACTCAGATCTCTGGTCGGAAGAACTCGTTGGCCGCATCGAATCAATGCTTGCTCCCCTCACCGAGGAAGAGCTGGAAGCACTCGAACTGCTCACCATCATCGGGGTAGCGAGTGTAGATGCCGTGCGGAGCCTGATCGCCTGGAACGTGCTCGAAAACCTTGAGCGGCATAACCTGGTGCGGATCCGCGCCCTGAGTGGTGACCTGCGTATTGCGACGCATCCGCCGCTACTGGCCGACTACTTCCAAAGCCGCTCGCTCGTTGCGCGCCGTGCGCGGTTGACCGAGCTCTCGGCAACGGTGCAAGGTGAGGGACGCGAGACGCTTGAGGACGACGGCTTCGGACTTGACGAATCCTCTGCGCAGGAAAATGCGCTGATTCTACGGCTGTTCCAGGACCAAGCGCAGGGACGCATGCGCGCCGCGCTCACCCAGTGGAAGGATGCCCCCGGCACTCAGACGGCGATCGCGGCTGCGCGAGCGATGATGGAGGTCGAGGAGGCGCTTCCCGGTGTTGAGCGAATCCTGGAATCCGAGCGTGCGAAGAGTGAAAACCGCGGTGACATGCTGCGGCTGCGGCTCCAGCAGGCTGAGTGGTACGGCTGCACACTGATGGACGTCGACCGTGCGGTGACACTGCTGCGGCAAAGCGGATTGAACGGCGATGTTGGCACCCGCGTTGCCGACGCGTTCTCAATCTTGCTCGAGTCCACGCTCGATCGCGTGCCCGCCGACTATGCGGCGCGGCTCGTGCTCACGCCAGATATTCCGCCTGCTGCACAGTTCCGGATGTTGCAGGTGAAGATATCAGCGCAGATTCTTTCGGGAGACTTCGCTGGTGCCGAGCTCAGCCTGAGCGAGCTTGAAGCCATCGTGGTCGAGGGTGACGAATTCTCGCTCGGCTACCTCCGCGCACTCGTGCAGATCGGCACGGGAGATCTTGCGGAAGCGCTCGTCTCATCGCGCCTCGCATACGCGCAGGCGCTCACCGCGCTTGATTCCCACGCACTCATCCGGCATGCGGCCGTGCTCGTTTACGCTTTGGAAGCCCAGAGCCGGTATGCAGAGGCCGAGGATGTGCTTGCGACCGTCCTCCCCATCGCCCACCCACGCGGCATCACCGCGATGGTGTCGTATCTCGTATTGCAGGGCAGCGCGGCGCTGATCGCAGCGCGCGCCGGCCGACTTGAGCAGGCACAGACGCACCTCAATGCACTGCACGATCTCGAACACAACGGTGCATCGGTGCTGCGGCAGCTCCCCGTCGAGGCCGAAGCACAGCTGCTGATCGCGGGAAACCAGCGCATGCAAGCTGCCGAGTTGCTGTGGTCCCGCGGAACAGAATTGAGCGCGCGTGGCTATCTGTTTCCTGGCCTCATGCTGCGGATCGGAGCGCTCGAGGTGTGCCAAGACCCGGCCCGCCTCGCGCTGCTCGCCCCCGAAGTCGCGGCGATGGACAGCGAATTCGTGAGCGCGTACTTTGATGCGGTCTCGTACTTCCATGACCCTGAAAAGTTCGATCCGCGCGCTGTTGTGCGTCGAGTTGCTGACGCTGGGCGGATCGGCATCGCGCTTGCCACCCTTGACTTTGCATCCGTGCTGGTCGAGCCCGACGTGCGTGATGAGCTCCAGATGATTCGTGAGGAGCTGTTGACGCGAGATCCGCGCGCGAACTATGAGACGCGACGGTTCCAGTCGTCGGCAGCGCGCCTGACCGAGCGCGAGTCTGAAATTGCTCATCTCGCGTCTGGCGGACTCACCAACGCGCAGATCGCAACGCAGCTCACGCTGAGCGTGCGGACGGTCGAAAACCACATGCACCGCGTTATCCGCAAGCTTGGTGTGAGCGGACGTCAGGGCGTGCGCGACTATTTGTTCAGTGAACGCGGGTTGTGAGCGGGCGCTTGGGCCGCTCTTCGAATTACCTTTGAATCATGTCGAGTATCTTCGCAGCCACGGTGCTGCTGAACGTCTATGCGGCGCTGCTGGTGTTGCTGCGGGCGCCATTGTTCCAGACAAAGCTGTATCGCCCGATGCTGTGGAACATTTGGTTGTCGGTGCTGCCCGTCATCGTGCTCGCCGTCGGGAGCCTGAGCGGGATCATTCTGCTGCTCGTGTCCCGACCAGCGGCAATCATTGTGCTGGTGGTTACCGCTGTGGTGTGGCTGCTCTTGCTGCCCAACGCGAGCTATCTCATTACCGAGCTCAACTTCTCGCACCGCCGCGATGATGACCGGACGCCGCTTTGGTACGACATCATTCTGGTCATTAGCCTCGCGATGTCTGGCGTCGCGAACGCTGTAGTGAACGTGTTCATCGCGCACATTGTGTTTGCCATCACGATCTTTGGCGATGCTGCCCAATCGTTGAACGAGAACACCTCGATCGTCTTCGTGATCGTGATCATGCTGCTCGTCTCCTTCGGCATGTACCTCGGGCGTTACCCCCGCTTCAACAGCTGGGATCTCAAGCACCCCGTCGGGTTCGTGCGCAAGCTCACCGGTCACTTCTCCGAGCGCAACAACGTGCTCACTGCGCTGGGCTTCACGATCACCCACGCGGCCTTCCTCGCCCTGATGTACTACCTGATTGTCGGCCCGGTGGTGGAGGGGCTCATGCTCGTCGAGCAGGTCAGGCTCGGCGGGTAGCCTGCTTGGCCCGCTCAAGTTGACTCGACAAACAGTGAAGGCCCGGAGAGAGCAGTTGCTCTCTCCGGGCCTTCACTAACGTGCGACGCTACGCGCGTTGCATCAAACGCTTACTCGCCCGCTTCTTCTTCCTGGCGCGTGAATACGGCCATGGTCTCGAAGTGGTGGGTGTGCGGGAAGATGTCGAAGCCGCGCAGCTCGATCAGGTCGTAGCCCTGATCGGTGAGCGTGCGGGTATCGCGCGCGAGTGCGACGGGGTCGCACGCAACGTAGATGATGTTGCGGGGCGACAGCTTCACGAGCTGCTCCGAAACGTGTCCGCCTGCGCCCGAACGGGGCGGGTCGAGCACGACGGTGCCGCGGGTGATCCGCTCACGAACGGTCGGTGCAGCTTCGAGCAGCTCGGCAAGGTACTTGTCGACCTTTGCCGTGATTGCCATCGCGCCTACGAGCTCCGAGAGGTTCTCTGCTGCGTCGTCGGTTGCTGCGCTTTCAGCCTCAACGGTCGTGACCTTGATGTTCGGTCCGACTGCCTCTGCCATTGCGGCTGCGAGCAGGCCCGCGCCACCGTAGAGGTCGAGGTTGGTTGCGGTCGCGTCAACGAGGCCGTCTTCTGCGAGCTCGGCGATCGAATCGCGAACCGCGTTGAAGAGTACGACGGGTGCGAGGTCGTGGATCTGCCAGAAGCCACCAGCGCGCACGGTGAAGCCGCGGTCTTCGACGAGCTCCTGCATTGCATCGCCCTCGCCGTTGCGCTTGCCCTCAGCGGTGATGAGCATGCGCGAATCATCGCCTGCAGGATCAACGAGGTCAATCGCATCAACACCGAGCATCGACTCCTCAAGCGGAGCGAGCTGGTTCAGCGAATCGGTTGCGAGGGGCAGCGACTGCACGGGCACGATGTTGCGGCTGCGTGCGGCGTAGGGGCCGACCGCGCCGGTCTCGGGGTCGACGTGCAGGCGCACGCGAGTGCGGTAGCCGAGGCCGTTGCGCTCGTCATCGCCGGGCACTGCCTCGACGAGTTCGTCGAGCAGCGCCTCGAACTCTGCCTTGGTCTCTTCGTCGTCGTCCTCGCCTGCTGCGAGCTCGATGCCGCCGAAGCGCTGCATCGAATCAACGAGCACCTCTGCCTTCAGGCGACGCTGGCGAGCGAGTGCGATGTGACCGAACTCTGCGCCACCTGCGCGCTCCTCGGGGGCGCGCTCGACCGATGCCTCTGCCCACACGTGGGGGCGGCGGTCGGGCGATGCCTCGAGTACCTCAAGCACGATTGCGCGTGCGAACGACTTCTTCTTGGCGTCGGTTACGCGTGCAAGTACGCGCTCGCCGGGAATCGCATCAGCGACGAAGACCACGCGGCCTTCGTGGCGTGCAACGCAGACACCGCCGTGGGCGATGCCGGTGATTTCAAGTTCAATCTCATCGCCGACGGAGAGGGCTCCGGCCTGCGGGGAACTAGCTTTACGCTCAGACATCCTTCTATTGTCCCATGTTCTGATGACCGGTGCGGCACAGGATTCCTCCCCGGGACTGGGAATATTACCGAAACGGTACGTAAAATCATTACTATGCATCTGAATGAAACCCGAGCGTGGAATAAGTTCTACGCAAAAGGCACTCCGATTGACATTGAGCCAGTGACCGGCTCGCTCATCGATCTGCTCGATGAACGCTGCGCACAGTACGCAGATCGCCCGGCTGCCGCATTCTTCGGTGCCACCACTACGTATCGCGAGCTGGGTGAAAACGTTGCTCGCGTTGCTCAGGGTCTGCACGACCTTGGTGTGCGCGCTGGTGACCGCGTCGCGCTCATCATGCCGAACGCCCCGCAGCACGTTGTGGCGTTCTATGCGGTGCTGCGTCTCGGCGCTGTCGTGGTCGAGCACAACCCGCTCTACACTCGCGACGAGCTCGAGACCCAGTTCCGAGATCACGGAGCGCAGATCGTCATCTCCTGGGACAAGAAGGTCGAAACTCTTCAGCAGCTCCCCAAGGATCTCGGCATCAAGACCATCATCGCGGTCGATGTCACCCGCGCGATGCCGCTCAAGATGCGCGCACTTCTGCGCCTCCCGATCGCGAAGGCGCGCGAGTCGCGTGCGAACCTCACGGCGCCTACCTCGGGAACCGTGCCGTTCGGCAAGCTGCTGAAGTCGGCCCCCATTGCGGCGGATCATCCCCGCCCGAAGAAAAACGATATTGCCTGCCTGCAGTACACCTCGGGCACCACCGGTGCGCCGAAGGGCGCGATGATCTCGCACGAGAACCTGTGGGCGAACGCGCGCATGGGCGCTGCGTGGATGCCTGACTTCGAGCACGGCACCGGCAACATTTACGGCCTGCTGCCGATGTTCCACTCCTTCGGCCTGCTGCTCTCGGTGATCTACGCCGTTGAGACGGGTTCGTGCGCGGTGCTGTTCCCGACCTTTGACCCTGCACTCGTCGCAGATGCTTCGAAGAAGTTCCCGCCGACCTTCATTCCTGCTGTGCCGCCGATGTTCGATCGCATGTCGCGCGTCGCGCGTGACGGTTCGCTCGACCTGAAGAACGTGGTGTACGCGATCTCTGGCGCTATGACGCTGACCCCCGCGATCGTGAACCGCTGGGAAGAGCTCGCGGGCAGCATGCTCAACGAGGGCTATGGCCTCACTGAGACGAGCCCGATTGCGCTCGCGAACCCGTTCAACGAGTCGCGCAAGATTGGCGCGATCGGTCTGCCGTTCCCGTCGACCGATATTCGTGTGGTGGATCCCGAGAACCCCGCACGCGAGGTCGCGCAGGGTGAGACCGGCGAACTGCTGATTGCCGGACCGCAGGTGTTCCAGGGCTACTGGAACCGTCCGGAAGAATCGGAAGCTGCAATCTTCGATGGCCGCTGGCTGCGCACCGGTGACCTTGTCGCGCAAGACGAAGACGGCTTCGTTACGGTCGTCGACCGCAAGAAGGAGCTCATCATCACGGGCGGCTTCAACGTCTCGCCGAGTGAGGTCGAAGCGGTCGTGAACGCGCTTCCCGGCGTCGCTGAGTGTGCGGTCGTTGGCGTTCCTCGCGGCAGCGGCACTGAGGTGGTCACTGCGGCGATCATTCTCGAGCCCGGCGCAGAGTTCGACGAGGAAGCAGCTCGTGCTGCAGCCCGCGAACACCTTGCCGAGTACAAGCGTCCGAGCAGCTACCTCATCTGGGAAGAACTCCCGAAGACCCTCATCGGCAAGGTCATTCGCCGCCACGTGCGGGATGCGCTGATCGCCGACCGCAAGGCAGTGCGCGCAAACATCGACGAGTAGGGGCCCGTGCCGCCGCGCCCGCAACTCTGGGCTCAACCCCTCGAAACAGCCCCTTTCTCCCGAAACTCGCCCTTATTCACGCAAGAAAGGGTCACTCTCGGCAGAAACGGTCGATCTCGAGGGGCTGACCGCAGCCCTGAGCAACCCTGAGCTGATGTGGCACCCAACGCGCAGCATTCCTGGTCCTCGCCAGTGAATAAGGAACGGGCCGGCCATCGGCCGGGCTGCCTTTCCTAATGAGCCGAGGTGCTCACCCAGCTGCACAGCCGAGATTCACCTCACTCCAACGGGCCTGAGGCCGCGCACACAGAGAAAGCCCGGGCAATCACTCGATGAGTGACAGCCCGGGCTTTCGCATTCTTGCAGGGTCTACAGCTTCGCTGCATCCCCCGAACCATCGGCCGCCTTCGCGGTCAAGATCGAAGTCCGAATCTGCTCGCCAATGAGGCCAACGCCGTCGGCGCCGCCCGGCAGGAAGACCGTGGTCGTCTTGCCGGCACTCGCGACGCCAAGCATGGTGTCGAAGTACTGGTTTGCCAGCATGACTTCTTCAGCGTTGGCAACGCCCGCCTCCTGGAGTACGCGGCGCTGCTCGGCCAGGCCTTCGGCAATTGCACGGCGCTGCATCGCGATGCCCTCACCCGAGAGACGCTTAGCCTCGCTGTCGCCCTGCGCCTTACCGATGACGCCGATCTTGTACGCTTCAGCTTCTGCGGTCGCAGCGTCACGCATGCGCTCGGCAGCGTTGATGCGGTTCATCGCGGCCTCAACCTCACCGTCGGGGCGAACGCCCGTGACGAGGGTACGCACGATCTCGTAGCCGTACTCCTGCATCGTGGTGCTGAGCTGCTCATTGACCTCGGACGCGATGCGGTCCTTCTCGGCGAAAACGTCATCGAGCGTCTTGCTCGGCACGGTCGAACGAACCGCGTCGAAGATGTAGCTCGCGATCTGTTCGTCGACGTCGGTGAGCGCGTAGTTTGCGCGGTAGAGGTTGCTGTCTTCACGGGTGTCGACGCTGCCGTCGGTGCGCGACGGGGTGCGTTCGGAGGTTGCGACGCGGTACTGCACCGAGACGTCGAGATCGACGGTCACCTTGTCGTTCGTGATCGTTGAGATGACGCGGTCCATCTGCTGAATACGCAGGCTCATACGGTTCGCAATCGTGTCAACGATGGGGATACGTGCGTTAATGCCAGCCTTTGCCATGCGGTGGAACTTGCCGAATCGCTCGATCACGGCCACCTGGTTGGTTTTCACGATGTAGAGCGAGGCTGCCAAGAGAATGACAATGAGTACGATCGCCACAACGGCGATCACCACACCAAGAATTGCTGAGTCGGACATCTGAGTTCGCCTCCTTTGCGCGCGCTTTCGGTGCGCGTCGCGTTCAGTCCAACAAGTCTCCCAGGAACCACCGACACTTGTCGATGCACCTTAGGCTTGTAGCATGCGCCTCTATCTCGCTTCCACGTCACCCGCACGACTTTCGGTCCTCCGCGGAGCCGGCATTGAGCCGATTTGTTTCTCACCTAACGTCGACGAGGACGCAGAGGTCCAGAAGCGCGAGGCCGAGATCGGCCGCAAGCTCACCGCACCGGAGCTCACTGAGTACCTTGGCCGACTCAAGGCCGAGGACGTCGTCCGCCGCTTCGGCCCCGAGGGCACGAACGAGATTGACGGCCTCGTCCTCGGCGGCGACTCGATGTTCTTGCTTGACGGTGAGATCCTCGGCAAGCCGCACGTCCCCGACGTCGCACTCGAGCGCTCGAAGCAGCACCGTGGGAAGACCGGTGTCCTGCACTCGGGCCACTGGCTCGTTGATGTGACTGGTGGCAAGGTGCGCGATGGGCGCGGATCCGTCGACACCGCAACTGTCACCCTCGCAGCCGATGTCACCGACGAAGAGCTTGCCGCTTATGTCGCGACGGGGGAGCCGCTGCAGCTTGCTGGCGGATTCGCCATCGACGGCCTCGCAGGCGCCTTCATTGAGAAGATCGAGGGTGCTCCGAGCTGCGTCATCGGTCTCTCGCTGCCCGCACTGCGGCTGCTGGTGCGTGAACTCGGCCACGACTACACGACCCTTTGGAGTCTCCCTGCGGCCTAATGGCTTTCACCCCTTGCTTATTCGTGGCAAAAGCATAGATTTATATGCATGAACACAAAGCAAAGAGGCTTGGGCATCGCGCTGGCTGGAGCAACCGTATTGTCGCTGGGGCTGCTCACGGCGTCCCCTGCACTCGCGGAGGAGGCCCCCGCGGATCCCGCTGCAGCTGATATCACGGCGGTCGAAGATGTTCCTTCGAACTGCACGCTCAGCGAAACGCACTTCCTGTATGACACATATACAGAACCTGCGTTGAACCTCTTTGTGAAGAGAACGATTACACCCGATCCGAATGTTCCGTTCGATCCAGACAATCCGCAGCAGTTTTTCCGAAGCGGGACCGGCACGTTCACAAACCAAACCCATCATGTGTTCTACGAGCCGGTGATGTTTATTCGAGACAAGGCTGTCATCCAAGATGTTGGTCCAGGCGCCGTCACCGTATGGTTGGTGTTTGATCCAGCGACCATGGCGTTCCGAAGCTCTACCAACGTAAAGTGGCTACCCACTTGGGAGCCGATCACCGGACGCATGGAAGTGAAGTATCGGGACACCGATACCCCAGTGATTCTTTTTGATGCCAGCGACCTCAACCTCACAAACGGTGGGTCGCGCCCCGGATATCCGCTCCCCAATATTGCACCCGGTGAAACGAAGGCAGTGAATTACAAGACCTCAACCACCGCGCCGACCAGGGGCGGGGGTGCTTACTATGGCTACAGCTGGCACGCAAACCTCGCAGGGAAGACCTGTCTTCCTGTTCCCACTGTTGCGCCGGTGACCGATTCGAGCACCCTCCTGCTCGAGGGCACCGGAACCACTCAGGGCGACGTGATCACGCTGAGTGACGATCTGGGAAATGACCTCGGCACGGCAACGGTGCAACCTGACCTGACCTGGAAGGTCGATTTGGCCGCACCCGTGGACCCCACTGCGCAGAAGGTTGTGGCTGTAGCAACCGACATCTTTGGCTTCACAGGTACGGCCGAGACCGCATTGCTCGGCTCAGTGTCTTGGACAAAAGCGAGTAGCGAGAACTCTGAACTCTTGGACGGATCAGCCTGGAACATCTCCGGCCCCGATGGCTTCACGCTCGATGTGACCGATGGTGGGCAGAGCGACACCAATGCGGAAGCGGGCCAGCTGGGAATTGAGAGCCTGAGACTTGGGAAGTATGTACTGACGGAAACGGTTGCGCCTCAGGGATTTGTGCGGTCAGAGAAGCCGATTGAGTTCGAAATCGATACCAACAATTGGGTGATTGATCTCGGGCAGGTACTCAACGATCCGATCAAGGCCGTGGACCCGGTTAAGCCGGTGGATCCAGCCGACCCGAAGGATCCTGCACACCCTGAGAAACCTGGCGACACCGCGAAGCCAGCGGGGCAGACAAAAGCACCTGCCGGTGGCGGGCTCGCGCGCACGGGCGCTGATTCCCTGTCGCTGCTCGGGTTCGGAGCCGCCGGTCTCGTGTTGGCAGGGCTTGGAACCACGTACCTCGCGTCACGCAGAAAGGCTCGCAACGCGGCCTAACCTCCCGCTGCAGCCGCGCTGATCGTTGCCCTCACCCCCGCGCCAACAGTGCCACGGTGAGGGCAGCGATCGTTGCGCCCTCCGCAAGGTCGACGTCAAGCAGCTCCTCGATGAGTGCAATGCGCTGGTAGAACACTGATCGCGATAGGCGCGCCTCCTGGGCGGCGAGTGAGCGGTTCGTGGGGTGTGCAAGGTACGCCGCGAGCACCACGAGGAGATCGCCGCTGTGGCCAGCACCGCGCTCGCCGTCGTGGGTGACGAGCGGTTCAAGCATTGAGCGAGAGAAGTCCTGGACCTCGGGCGTGGACGACAGGCCACGCACGAGGTAGGCGAGGGGCTGGCGTTCGGCGAGGAGGACGTCGACGCGGCCTGATCCGCGCACCGTGCGAGCGACGGAGCGCGCGGCGGGGCCGGGACCGGCCACACCGGCCCCCGCGCCCGCGGGCACCTCGTGCGCGATGCGCTCAAGCGAGGAGATGAGCGCCTTCGGGCGCCGTGCAGCGACGCCGAGAGAGAGCCGTGCACGCCAGGAAGCCGGTAGTGTCGCGGGGAGCATCATCTCGAGCTCCTTGGCGAGTCGCGACGCGAGGGGATGCGGTGCGTCGGGCAACAGATCCGCGCCCGTGAGCGCGCGTGTCTTGCCAGTGCGCGGATCATCCTCCGGGAACGACAGCAGCGCAACCAATCCGCGAGCTGACTGGGGGTTCGCTGCGAGCAACACCTTGCCGTCTGGGGCAACTGCGCGGCGCAGTGCGGTGCGCAGGGTCGCAAGTTCGAGGCCCTCATGCCCGCCAAAATCACCCGTGCCAGTGAGCGTCGCGCCGAACAGCTCGCGACCGGCCATGGGGAGGCCAGCAGACTCCAGCTGCAGTGTGAGATCGCGCTCGCCGCGGTAGCGTCCCTCGAGCACGGCATCGAAGAGTCGCTTCGATCCGAGTTCGAGCCACTGTTCGCCGTCTGCGTCCGCGAGGCGGCCGAGTGCGAGGGCGAACGCGCCGAGTTCCAGCACGGTCGCGCGGCCAGCTGGGTGCGGCGCCCCTGGTAGCGCCGTCAAGAATCCCCAGCGTTGCCCGCGAGCTTCCACTGCGACCCTGGTTGAGCCGACAGGGGGGCGCGGATCCGCGCCACTGTGCTGCGCCGTAGCCCACACCGCGAGTAACTCGTCGTCTGCAGCAGGATCGGTGCCCACCTGCGGACCAGCCTGCGACCACGCGATGACGCGGTGACCCGCATCCTCCAAGACGACGGGTGCGCCGAGCACATCGGCGATCCGCGCCACGACATAGTCGACCGGGCTGCGGTTCAGACCAAGCTCGGTGAGCATGCTGTGGACAGCCTCACGGGCTTCGAGTGCTTCGTTCTGAGCGGCCAGCACGCGCTGATGCACGCGCTGGGTGATCTGTACGAACCTGACCTCGTTGTGCAGCGCGATGAGTGGAATGTCGTGCTCCAGGCAGCGCGCAACGAGCGCGGGAGGTGCGGTCTCGAAGCCGGCGCCGAGCTCGAAGATTACGGCCGCGGGATCCGCGCCCGTAAGCGTCTCAGCGAGTGCAGCAAGTGAGGCGTCATCGCTCGGCCAGCCTGCGCCCGTGGTGAGTACCAATTCGCCGCCATCCAAGAGCGCGGCAGCGCTCGCGCCCGCGACAACATGCGCCCAACGGACCGGGCGCGTGAGCCCCAGATCGCCCGTCACGAGCTCGGGGGAACCAGCCGAAATTTCCGTGAGGCTCAGCACATCGCGCACGGTGGGAAGCGGGGCGTTCTCCTGCTGCATTGTGGTCTCCATGACTCGATCATACAAAGTGTCCGAAGAATGTGCGCATTGGGGATGATTTGCTGGTCGCGGGCGTTGAATCGGGCTGGCAAGCTAGATCTGCACGGGGAATCACCCCCGAACACTCTGCCTGAAGTTCAATGAGGATCCCAGTGACGGACCTCTTGAATACCCAGGTTTCACCAGTAATCACGAGAAAGGACGAGCACGCATGGCGCTCATTCCTCACGTTATCGGCGGCGAAAAGGTCGAAGCAGCAGCACGCAAGCAGGCTGTCTACAACCCCGCAACCGGTGAGCAGATCCACGAGGTCCCCATCGCAGGCGTAGAGACCGTCGAGCAGGCAATCGCTGCAGCACAGGCTGCACTGCCCGCATGGCGCAAGACCAGCCTGACCAAGCGCGCAGATGTGTTCTTCCGCCTCCGCCAGCTCCTCAAGGCACGCACCCCCGAGATCTCGGCAATCGTGACCGCAGAGCACGGCAAGGTGCTCGACGACGCGGCTGGTGAGGTCGCACGTGGCCTCGAGAACGTTGAGTTCGCAGCAGGCCTCATGAACCTCCTCAAGGGCGAGCGCGACGAGCAGGTTTCGACCGGCGTTGACGTTCACTCGGTGAAGCAGCCCGTCGGCGTTGTCGCGGCAATCACCCCCTTCAACTTCCCCATCATGGTTCCCCTCTGGATGATCGCTTCGGCAATCGCATGCGGCAACACCGTGGTCCTCAAGCCCTCGGAGCGCGACCCTTCGGCTTCGGTCTTCATCGCTGACCTCTTCCGCGAGGCTGGCCTGCCCGACGGCGTGCTCAACGTTGTTCACGGCGACAAGACCGCTGTCGACACCCTGCTCGACGCACCCGAGGTCAAGGCAATCTCGTTCGTTGGTTCGACCCCCATCGCGAAGTACATCTACTCGCGTGCGGCAGAGAACGGCAAGCGCGTTCAGGCACTCGGCGGTGCAAAGAACCACATGCTCGTCATGCCCGACGCTGACATCAAGGTCACCGCTGACGCAGCTGTTTCGGCAGGCTACGGCGCAGCTGGTGAGCGTTGCATGGCAGTTTCGGTGGTCGTTGCTGTTGGTGACGAGGTCGCGGATCGCCTGATCCCCGAAATCGCAAAGCGCATCGCAGACCTCAAGATCGGTGACGGCGCTGCTCCCGGCACCGACATGGGCCCGCTCATCACCCCCGAGGCGAAGGCTCGCGTTGAGGGCTACGTTGCAGGCGCAGAGGCAGAGGGCGCAACCATCGTGGTTGACGGCCGTGACTTCAAGTTCGAGGGCAACGGCTTCTTCACCGGTGCAACCCTGCTCGATCACGTCAAGACCGACAGCGCGGTATACCGCGACGAGATCTTCGGCCCGGTCCTCGCAGTGGTCCGCGTAGACAGCTACGAAGAGGGCCTCCGCATCATCAACGAGCACCAGTACGGCAACGGCACCGCGATCTTCACCCGTGACGGTGGCGTCGCACGCCAGTTCGAGTTCGAGGTTGAGGCTGGCATGGTTGGCATCAACGTGCCGATCCCCGTACCCGTTGGCTCGTTCTCGTTCGGTGGCTGGAAGAACTCGCTCTTCGGCGACACCCACATCTACGGCCCCGAGTCGATCAACTTCTACACCCGCTCGAAGGTCGTCACCACTCGCTGGCCGAACCCCGAGCAGTCGAAGATCGACCTCGGCTTCCCGAGCAACGGCTAACACGCCCCACTCTTCCATCGCCCCGAGGGCGGTCCGTGAGCTGCTGTAATCCCCAGCATGGCAGCGCACGGACCGTCCCGGGGCTTTGGTCCTCGGTATTAGTACTTTCACCGCAGAAGGAACTCTCACACAACATGTCTGATTATGTAGACCTCAACGGCACCGAGCAGGCGTTCGGTGACACCGACGCGCAGCGCGAGGTCCGTTCGAACGATCGCGATTACGTCTTCCATTCGTGGTCGGCGCAGGGCAAGATCAACCCGCTTCCCATCGCCAAGGGCGAGGGCGTTCGTTTCTGGGACTACGACGGCAAGGAATACCTTGATTTCTCGTCGCAGCTCGTGAACCTGAACCTCGGTCACCAGCACCCCGGTCTGATCCGCGCCATCCAGGAGCAGGCAGGTCGCCTCGCGACCATCCAGCCCGCAATGGCAAACGACGTGCGCGGCGAGCTCGCAAAGCGCATCGTTGAGCACTCGTTCGAGGGTGCACGCTCGGTCTTCTTCACCAACGGCGGTGCAGACGCAAACGAGTACGCAGTGCGTATGGCTCGTCAGTCGACCGGTCGCCAGAAGATCATGGCGCGCTACCGCTCGTACCACGGCTCGACCTCGACCGCGATCACCCTGACCGGTGAAGCACGTCGCTGGCCGAACGGCACCCCCGACGCTGGCGTTGTCCACTTCATGGGCCCGTACCAGTACCGCTCGGAGTTCCACGCTGAGACTGAGGCGCAGGAGTCGGAGCGCGCGCTTCGTCACCTCGAGCACACCATTCAGCTCGAAGGACCCGACACCATCGCGGCAATCATCCTCGAGACCGTGACCGGCACCAACGGTATCTTCGTCCCGCCCGCAGGCTACCTGCCCGGTGTTCGCGAGATCTGCGACCGCTACGGCATCCTCCTCATCTGCGATGAGGTCATGGCAGGCTTCGGCCGCACTGGTGAGTGGTTCGCATTCCAGGGCTTCGACGTCACCCCCGACCTCGTTACCTTCGCAAAGGGAGTCAACTCGGGTTACGTCCCCCTCGGTGGCGTGGTCATCAGCGAGAAGATCCACCAGGCGTTCGAGGAGACCTCGTTCCCCGGCGGCCTCACCTACTCGGGCCACCCGCTCGCGTGTGCAGCAGGCGTCGCAACGTACGACATCTTCAAGGAAGAGCAGATCCTCGAGCGCGTTCGCGATCTCGCAGCGCGCGTGATCGAGCCCCGCCTCAATGAGATGGCTGCGAAGCACAAGTCGATCGGCGAAGTTCGCGGCAAGGGCTTCTTCTGGGCACTTGAGCTCGTCACCGATCGCGAGACCCGCGAGCCGCTCGGCGCAGAGGCGTACAACAACGTTGTCGCAGCCTGCAAGAGCGCGGGCCTCTGGCCGTTCGCTGCCGGCAACCGCCTGCAGATCGCGCCGCCGCTCATCACGAGCGAAGCGGACCTCGTGAAGGGCCTCGACATCATCGACGCAGCGCTCGACGCTGCAGATGCTGCTTACGTAGGTAAGTAACCCTTAGCCGGGGATTGGGTGTGAGCCTGATCCCCGGCTCTTGGTTTTCCCGATCCGCCACGACAGACTGGCTACGGGGCAACCCCAACCGCATCCATCCGCGCGCGACACGACTCGTTGCGCGACCGGAGCACCCAACCCAGGACAAAGGAGTTTCAATGTCCAAGTACCGCGTGCAGAACCCTGCAACCGGCGAAATCGTCGAGACGTTCGAAGCAGCGACCGACGCACAGATCGACGCTGCGATCACCGCAGCAGACGACGTCTACCGCGAGTGGCGCGAACGCAGCGTGCAGGAGCGCGCAGGCGTCATCAAGCGCGTCGCTGAGATCTTTGGTGAGCGCAAGGAAGAGCTTGCAAAGATCATCGCAGTCGAGATGGGCAAGACCTACGAGGAAAGCCTCGACGAGGTCCAGTTCGCAACCGACATCATCGAGTACTACGCGGTGTACGGCCCCGGCCTCATCACCGACTACGAGATCCCCAGCACCGTACCCGGCAAGGCGTACGTCGAGCACAAGTCGCTCGGTGTGCTGCTCGGTGTTATGCCCTGGAACTTCCCGTACTACCAGGTCGCTCGCTTTGCAGCTCCCAACCTGCTGCTCGGCAACACCATTCTGCTGAAGCACGCAGACATCTGCGCACGCTCGGCACTCACCATGCAGGAGATCTTCGAGCAGGCTGGCGTTCCCGTCGGTGGCTACCAGAACATCTTCGCGTCGCACTCGCAGATCTCGACGATCATCGCCGACAAGCGCGTGCAGGGCGTCTCGCTCACCGGTTCAGAGCGTGCAGGCGCGATCATCGGTGCGCAGGCTGGCACTCACTTGAAAAAGTGCGTACTCGAGCTCGGTGGCATTGACCCCATGGTCGTGCTCGACTCCGACGATGTTGCTGCGACCGCTGCTGAGGCGTGGAACTTCCGCGTCTACAACGGCGGCCAGGTCTGCAACTCGAACAAGCGCCTCATCGTCATGGACGACATCTACGACGAGTTCGTTGCAGAGCTCAAGAAGCTTGCCGCGGGCCTGAAGCCCGGCGACCAGCTCAACATGGGCGAGGGCGAGTACGCTCCGCTCTCGAGCCGCGCAGCAGCAGAGACCGTCAACGAGCAGGTGCAGCGCGCGGTTGCCGCAGGCGCAACCATCGAGGCTGGCGGCGTGCTCTCGGAAGGCCCCTCGGCGTACTACTCGCCGGCCGTCCTCACCGGTGTTCCCCGCGACTCCGACTCGTACCGCGAAGAGATCTTCGGCCCGGTCGCTACCGTCTACCGCGTATCGAGCGACGAGGAAGCGCTCGAACTCGCAAACGACTGCGACCTCGGACTTGGCGGATCGGTCTTCTCGACCGATGAAGCACGCGCTGCGCGCGTCGCATCGCGTCTCGAGGTTGGCATGGCTCACGTGAACACGATCGCTGCGGAAGCCGCGGAGATTCCGTTCGGTGGCGTCAAGCGCTCGGGCTACGGCCGCGAGATGGGCCCGCTCGGCATTGGCGAGTTCGCGAACAAGCGGTTGTACTTCGTCGCTGCGTAGGGTGCTGAGCGGGTGAGCGCTTGCGCTCTCCCGCTCCACTCTTTTGGGCTCCGCCCGTTCAACCCCTCGAAACTGGCACTTGAGCCCACACCCTGGGGCCAACCCCTCGAAACTGGCACTTTCTGTCGAGATCACCCCTTTCATACGTATGAAAGGCCCCTTCTCGGCAGAAACCGTCGATTTCGAGGGGTTGACTCGTTGGTAGACCCCGTTTCGGGCCTCCAAACCGGCACCGCTGAGCCAGCCTGTCGCCCTGGTGGGTGGGAATGGCCGCCCGGCCACAGGCCGGCCCGTTCTTTCTCCTTGGCAGCGCACATGAGGTGTTGAGGTTTGGGCGCCGCATACCGCGCACCCACTGCGCACCAACCACACCCCAGGCATGCAAAAGGGCCCCTCAAAAGAGGAGCCCAAATGCGTTATGCAAAGGTCAGTGCGCGCCCCCAGAAAGGAGACAGGACCGCGAGGTCAACGGGGGAGCGCACCCGGCGCAGCCGAGGCCGCCAGGCTTACTTGCCGCCGGTTGCCATGCGCATGAGGTCCGAGTCGAAGTCGATACCGAACTCGGATCCGCCAGCACTGCCGAAGCTGTGCTGGTAGCTGTTCCAGGAATCTCCGCGAACGGTCTCGCGGAAGCCCGCCTCGACCAACGCAAGCAGCTCGGTAGCGGCGCGATCCACGCGCTTGCCGAACTCGCCGGTGCTGTAGTCGTCGGGCGAGCTCACGAGTGAGGTCGGAACGGTGATCGTGCGGAGGTAGGAGAAGAGGCCACGCAGCTGGTCGTCAACGACGAGCGAGTGACGTGCGCTGCCGGCAGTCGCGCCGAGCACGACCGGGGTGCCGATGAGCAGGTCGTTGTCGAGCACCTGGAAGAACGCGGTGAAGAGTCCGCTCGCGCCTGCCTTGTAGACGGGCGTCGCCGCGATGATGCCGTCGGCGTCGCGCATGAGATCGCTCGCCCTTTGCAGCTCAGGCGACACGTGCTGGGTGGTGATCGCGGTCATGATGTCGCTGGCGAGGTTGCGCAGGTTGATGACGCGCGCTTCAACCTTGACGCCGCGCTTCTCAGCGAGTGCGAGCACGCGGGAGACCGTGCGATCGGCGAGCATGCCGGTCGACGAGGGTTCGCCGGTGCCGGCGTTGACCACGACGATCTGCTTGACTGCCGAAGCGGTGATTTCGGTGTTTTCAGGGTCGGCGCTGCCAACCCCATCGAACGGTGCGTTCATGAGGTGTTTCTCCAAAGAAAGTCTGTGTGGGTGCTACTGATCGAGTAGCTTGCGGCAGAGTGCCTGGAGCTCTTCGAGCTCGTCGGTCGACAACCTGCTGGTGAGTTCGCGATTCACGCTGCGGCCGTGCGCACGACCGATCTCGCGCTGCACCTCGGTGCCGGTTTCGGTGAGGCGGATCCGCACTGCGCGACCGTCCTCTGGGTCAGGTTCGCGAGCAACAAGCCCGCGGTTCACGAGGCGATCGACGAGCCGTGAGAGGGCGGGCTGGCTGAGCAGCACGCCCTCGCACAGATCGTTCAAGCGCAGTGGCGTCGAGGCCTTCGCGAGGGTGTAGAGCACGTCGTACTCTCGCATGCTCGCGTTCTTCCAGATCGGCTCGGCGCCAAACCCGCCCATGAAGCGTGAGTACACGGTGATGAACGACTCCCAAGTTTCATTGGCGAGACGAATATCGGCGCGTGAGCTGCCTGCTACTGAGTCGGGGGTCATGACACTAATTTTAGTTCAGGCCGAAAGCTGCGCCGCGCGCACCCGGTGAATCCTGGTAGGGGGATCCGCCGGTGACGTTGTCGCCACGGTTTGCGTTCGGGCGCGGCTGGCGAGGTGCCTCGTCGCCGTACTTTGCCTTGACCAGCTGTGCGTGGGTCGGCGCGGTTGCGGGAACGCCTGCAACGCGCTTCGCCTCGAGCTCTGCACGGACAACGGGGACGACGTGCTCGCCGAGCAGGTCGATCTGCTCAAGCACCATCTTCTCGGGGAGACCGGCATGGTCGACGAGGAACAGCTGGCGCTGGTAGTCGCCGAAGGTCTCGCGGAAGGTCAGGGTCTTGTCGATGACCTCCTGCGGGCTGCCGACCGAGAGCGGAGTCTGCTGCGCGAAGTCTTCCATGCGGGGGCCGTTGCCGTAGACGGGAGCCGCGTTGAAGTACGGGCGGAAACGCTCGTGCGCATCCTGCGAGTTCTTCGAGATGAAGGCCTGGCCGCCGAGGCCAACGATTGCCTGCTCTGCCTTGCCGTGGCCGTAGTGCTCGAAGCGCTGGCGGTAGAAGTTGATGAGGCGGAGCGAGTGCTCGGAAGGCCAGAAGATGTGGTTCGCGAAGAAACCATCACCGTAGTACGCAGCCTGCTCTGCAATCTCAGGGGTGCGGATCGAGCCGTGCCAGACGAACGGGGGAACGTCATCGAGCGGGCGGGGCGTCGAGGTGAAGCCCTGCAGTGAGGTCCGGAACTTGCCCTCGAAATCGACCACGTCTTCACGCCACAGGCGGTGGAGTAGGTTGTAGTGCTCGAGTGCGAGGGGCAGGCCGCTGCGAATGTCCTGGCCGAACCAGGGGTACACGGGCGCGGTGTTGCCGCGGCCGAGCATGAGGTCCATGCGGCCATCGACGAGGTGCTGGAGCATTGCGTACTCTTCAGCAAGACGAACGGGGTCGTTCGTGGTGATGAGCGTGGTGCTCGTCGAAAGCTTGATCTTCTCGGTCAGTGCGCCGATGTGCGAGAGCAGCGTGGTCGGTGACGACGAGAAGAACGGCGGGTTGTGGTGCTCGCCGACTGCGAAGACGTCGAGGCCTGCATCTTCTGCGTGCTTGGCAATGCGAACGGTCGCCTTGATGCGCTCCGCCTCACTCGGGGTCTCGCCCGTGATCGGGTCGCGAGTGATGTCACTGACCGACATGATGCCGAATTCCATGATGTTCTCCGTTTCTGCTCGGATCCGCTGGGGTGACTCGGTTGTTCCGAGGTGACGCCCGAGGGGCTAATAACTAAAGTATATGCGCTTGCATGTAAATATAACGTGAAAGGTTGCTGGGTATTCCAACTTTGGGAAAAGTTTTTTGCGTGCACCTCGCTGAGTGCCTCGCTCAGCACCTTCCAGCGCCTCGCTCAGCACCTTCCAGCACCGCGAAATCGGGCCTTTCTCCCGAAACGAGTACTTTCTTACGCAAGTAACGCCCCTGTTCGAGAGAAACGGGTGATCTCGACGGGTTGGGTCGACGAAAACCTCGGCAGTGTGGGGTGAAGCGCTCGAATGACAAAAGGTGCTGACCCAGTGAAACACTGAGTCAGCACCTTTCTGCCGCCTGGCGATAGGCCCTGGCATTTGGCGCACGCGGCGCCGAGTAGTTGTTGCCTAGTAGTAGTACATGTTCGACATGATCATGGCGCCGATAACCGAGCTGATGATCGAGCAGAGCAAGCCGACCGCACCGGTGACTATGCCGGTAATTGCCTTGCCCTGTGCATTGCCACGCTTGAGCGCAAGGATGCCCATAATGAGCGCGGTGATACTTGATGCCCAACCAAGAATGGCGAGAAACCAGGCAAGGACAATCGAGAGAATGCCAAGAATCATCGACGTGGTGGCACCGGCGTCAGACGAGTTTGCGCCGGGCGGAATCGTGCCGTTGCCTGGCACATACCCAGGAGCTCCGTACTGCGGTTGGACGGGCTGACCCGGCTGGACTGGATAACCCGGCTGGACGGGCTGACCCTGCTGCGGCGCATAGCCGGGGTGCGGCGCGTACTGAGGAGCAGTGGGCTGCACCGGTGTCGCCGCAGCGGCCTGACGCTGTGCTTCGGCTTCGGCGATCGCTGCTTCCTGTGCCGCGTCTACTGGCTGTACCGGGTGCTGCGAAGCCTCAACGGGAGGCTCCGGGGGCACCGCGGGTCCTGAGAAAGGTGTGAGTTCTGACACGTCGGCTCCTTCGGGTGCGAAGCCTTCGGGGTGAAGAATCCGCGCTAAATGTCTGACTTGCAGCGTAGCTGACATACGTCATTCATAGGGTTTTCCTGTGCGGAATTGTAGGGAAAGCGAGTAACCACTCAGCGTTGGGCTTCAGAAACTGCGGTGCGGAACCAAGTCGCGAGCGCTGCCGCGTCTTCTGTAATTACACGAAATCCCGGCTTCACACGCATCATTTCGAGGAACACCTGCGTGGCCTCAACGTACGGGAGCCAGTACTTGCCGGTGTCCATCGCATCGATCCGCCAAGTACTCACCTCACCCGCGATGGTTTCGAGGCGCAGCTCGCCCGGGTCGTGTGGATCGAGGGGAGCGGCCTCGCCGCTCGACGCCGTGAGGAGTGCCGAGAGCGCGTCGAATAGCCGCGAGCCTGCACGTGAGCGGGTGGTGTCGCAGCTGAAATCGATGTTCGTGAGCGAGTCCCACGGAAGAAACTCGTCGAACTGGTCGGCCTGCACTCCGCAGATTCCGCTGCCGGAGACCACCGCGTGATTTCCTAGCGGATCGCCCAGCAGAACCTCACCCGCCGCGTGATGCAGCGGGCCAAAGCGCCAGTCAGCAGAGGGGGACATGAGCCGTTAGAACACCATCGGGCGGTCGTACTCGTCCTCGAACGTGCCGCCGAGCAGCGACGGATCGATTTCAACGACGACCGGAACGTGGTCGCTCGGGCCGTCGCCCTTGCGCTCGTCGCGCGCGATGTGAGCGTCGACGACGGTGTCGGCGAAGGCCTCGGAGGCCATGATGAAGTCGATCCGCATGCCTTCGTTCTTCTGGAAGCGGCCGGCCTTGTAGTCCCAGAAGGTGTACCCCTCTGGAACGATCGGACGCACCACATCGCTCACGAGCGGCAGGAACGAGTTGAACACCTCGCGCTCCTCTGCCGAGACGTGCGTCGACTGGCCAACGGTGAAGCTCGGGTCGGCCATGTCTGCGTCGAGTGGTGCGATGTTCCAGTCACCCATGAGCGCGAGCGGCAGCTCGGGATCTTCACCCAACCACGCCTCAGTGTTGGCACGCAGCGCACGCAGCCAGTTGAGCTTGTATTCGAAGTGCGGATCATCGAGCCCACGGCCGTTCGGCACGTACAGACTCCACAGGCGCAGATCACCAACGGTCACGCCGAGCGCGCGCGCCTCGACGGGCAAGCCGTTCGCGCCGGTCGTCTGTACGCCCTCTTGGCCCTTGATCGGGTTGCCGAAACCCGGGATGTTCGGGAACTCGCGCGCAACATCAGTCATCTCGTGGCGGCTCGCGATCGCGACGCCGTTCCACTGGTTCAGGCCAAAGATCTCCACCTGATAGCCAGCCTGTTCGAACGCCTCGATGGGGAACTGCTCAGGCTTGCACTTGATCTCCTGCATGGCGAGCACGTCAATGTCTTCCCGCACGAGCCAGTCGACGACGCGGCCGACGCGAGTGCGGATCGAGTTGACGTTCCAAGTAGCGATCTTCATGCGTTCCACACTACCGGCGACCACTGACATCGGAGGGGAGTGAGGCGACGCGGTCGCGATCCGCCCCCATATATACGTCAGGCGCCAGCGACCGTGACCGAGTCAGCAACCGGAGCAGCCTCCCGCGCTTCCTTCACCTTGCGCACTGCGGGCCGCACGAGTACGGCGAGCATCGCCGCGAGCACGACGGTCACGATGATGCTGCCCTCGATACCGAAGGTGCCGCCGGTGAGGAGTGCGTTGCCCGACTCCGAGGTCGTTGTGGTGAAGACGCTGCCGCCCTTACTGCTCTGGCCAGAAACGGCCGCGCCAAAGAGCCACGACTGCGACCAGTTCCACGCGGCGTGGAACGCGCAGACGCCCCACAGCGCACCGTCGCGAATGGCCCAGCAGCCGAGCACGAGTCCGACGAGCAGCAGGTTGATGATCGGGAGCACGTTCATGCCGTCGTTCTGTCCGTGGAGCGCAGCAAACAGGACTGCCTGCAGCACGATCGCGACGGGGGCGCCGAAGCTGCGCGCGTACGACTGCATGGCGAAGCCGCGCATGGCGACCTCTTCGGCGGATGACTGCACACCGAAGATTGCGATCCACGCCACGAGCATGATCCACTGCGAGCCGGTCATTGCGCCGGCGGTCCAGCTGATGGAGCCCTGCCCGGTGAGCGCAAGCAAGACCATCGAGATCGCCACGAGGCCGACGCCGGTGCCGGCGCCGAGCAAGATCTGACGCGGCGCGCGGTGAGCGTTTGTGAAGCCGAGCGTCGAGAACTTGCGTCCCTCCTTGAACCGCACCCACAGGAAAATGAGGAGCACGATCGCGCCGAATGCCACGATTGTCATCCACGCGGGAGCGTCCATCGTGCCGGTAATCATGGAGTAGATCATGGACGTGCCGATGAGCCCGCCAAAGACTGCCACGACCGTGATGATCGTGCCCAGAATGAACCCAGTCGGGCGCTTCGCGGCGAAGGTTCCGTTCAGCGGCGCAGGCAGAGTGGTGGGACGAGGCACGATTGGCTCCTTGGGGCTTGGTGAGTGCTGTCTCTGACTGTAAGTGATGTGGCTCCTGGTGAGGGTGGTTTGGCAGGAATCAGACAGCCTGTTGTGAGCTCGGGCCGTTAAAAAGGGCCACAGTGCATATATAGATGACGCGTGGCTTCTTGAATGAAAGTTCGAATATTCACTCATTCCCAGCTAGAATTCAGGTTGATTCTTTAAGGAGTTCAGATTTTGTCTAACGACCCCCAGACCGAAGAGAACACTGCTTCGGCCGCGCCTGTTGACGGATCGACTGAGGAGGTTCGTGCAGCCGACGCTGTCTCGGAACCAGTTGCAGACGTTGCCTCAGACATCGATGAACATGACAGTGCGATTGAGCCTGACAGCGTTGAAGCGGACACTGAAAAGGCTGCTGACACCGTTGAAGCTGCGCCTGGTGCATCCGGTGTTCAGGCTCTCCCGTATCCTGCGCCTGAAAATTCAGGCAGCGATGCAGTAACAACAAAACCGGTGAAGAAGTTCTGGGGAATGCCACGCTATGTAGGCCTGGCTGTCATGTCAGCATGCGTCGTCGTTGTCCTGGTAATTGCTGCGCTTCTGGTGACAAACGTTGTGAAGCAGCGCGCAGAAGAACGCGAAACTACGGTCGGCTACTACACGAGTGCAGTGAGCAAATACGTCACTGTTAGCGACGGGTTTGACAAGGAGATCTCAAGAGCCAAAGAACGTCTTGAATCGTTGAAGGATTCCGATGTTTCTACGCCTGAAGATCGTAGTGCGTTCGGGACGGCGATCAAAACTGCAGATGAAGTACGAAATGCGGTGACTGTTGACCGCCTGAATATTGACGAGAGCAGCAACGAAGAACTCAACGATGGCGTTTCCAAATTTGTGGTGGCAAAGCACAAGCTTGAGGCCGCGCATACTGATCTCTCTGTAGCACGCGCTGATATCGATGCTTCCGTTGAAGCGAAGACCAAAGCTGATGAGGCGGCTGCGAAGGCAGCTGCGAAGGCCGCAGCCGCCCCAATCAGTTTCGTTGACCTTTCCCGCGCAGGAGAATCGCTGAAGGGGAACTATTACACCTTCGAAGGCAAGGTAATTCAAGACAGTGGGTCTGGCAGTTACCGAGTTTCCATCACGGCAGATCAGGGCTATTCCATGGTCTTCTGGAAGGATCCCATCTACATCTTGGTAGTTGGTGAGCCTTCTCAGCGCATCATCGAGGACGACATTATTACGTTCACTGGTCAGTCAGCAGGGCTGTATTCGTACGAGTCCGTAATGGGCGCAAGCGTTACTGTACCGCTTGTGATGGTCGAAGGAGCCGACGTGAGCGTGACCGGTCACGACAACTAAGTATTCGAGTGTGTAATTTGGCACGACGAAGCGCCAGGGGCAGGTCCTCTGGCGCTTCGTCGTTTCCGGTGCAGCTGCCATCGGCGCTCACCGGGAGCGGATCGGGAACTTTCGGTCATGTTTCGAGAGATTCTGTGGACAGCGGGATGCCCGGCATATGCCGCGTGGAAAAATGGTGCCAACAGGGCAGGAAGGCAAGCCATGCACATTCGCGATGCGGTTCACGCTGACATTGGAGGAATCACCGAGATCTACAACGACGCGGTGATCAATTCGACGGCGATCTGGAATGACCAGACGGTTGACACCGAGGACCGGCGCGCGTGGCTTGAAGCGCGGCAGGCCGCAGGGTTCCCGGTGATCGTCGCGGTTGACGAAACCGCAGCGGCTGGGTCCGTCGTCATCGCCTATGCGACCTTTGGTGAGTGGCGTGCGTGGGACGGCTACAAGCACACCGTAGAGCACTCCATCTATGTACGATCAGACCAGCAGCGCGGCGGCCTCGGCATGCAGCTCATGACCGAACTGATTGCACGAGCGCGCGCGGCAGAGAAGCACGCCATGATTGCGAGCATTGAATCTGGGAATCAGGGGTCGATCCGCCTCCATGAAAAGCTCGGCTTCACGACCATCGGCATCTTCCCCGAGGTGGGTACGAAGTTTGGCCGTTGGCTCGATCTCACCTGTATGCAACTGACTTTGCAGTCTGCAGCGAGCCCGGCAGAGATGGCGCGGTCAGCCGTGATGGCTGTGCCCGCTACCTGAGTCACAGCCGCGATTCCCTCCATACGGGGGTGACGCGGCGAAATGTTCGCAGATACGATGCACAGAGCGGGGTTGCTCCGCTGAACGCCTGAAAGGACCGTCGGTGCCGATGTTCACGAAGATTCTGGTTGCAAACCGTGGTGAGATTGCGATTCGTGCGTTCCGTGCGGCGCACGAGCTTGGTGCGAAGACCGTTGCGGTGTTCCCGTATGAAGACCGCAACTCGCTCCACCGGCTGAAGGCCGATGAAGCGTACCTCATTGGTGAGGTTGGTCACCCGGTGCGTGCATATCTTGATGTCTCGGAGATCGTACGCGTTGCTGTCGAGTCAGGTGCTGACGCGATCTACCCTGGCTACGGCTTCCTGTCAGAGAATCCAGAGCTTGCTGCCGCGGCAGACGCGGCGGGAATTCGCTTTATTGGGCCAGGCAAGCTTGCGCTTGAAATGGCTGGCAACAAGGTTGCGGCAAAGGAACATGCGATTGCGGCGGGTGTGCCTGTGCTGCAATCCACGCCCCCTTCGACAGACGTTGAAGCGTTGATTGCGGGTGCACGCGAGATTGGCTTCCCAGTGTTTGCGAAAGCCGTCGCCGGTGGTGGTGGTCGTGGCATGCGCCGCGTCGAACGCGAAGCCGATCTGCGAGACGCCCTCAACTCGGCGATGCGCGAGGCAGGTTCTGCCTTCGGTGACTCGACAATGTTCATCGAACAAGCGGTACTGCGACCCCGTCACATCGAGGTGCAGGTGCTCGCCGATCGCACGGGCGCGACCGTCCACCTGTTTGAACGTGACTGTTCGGTACAGCGGCGGCATCAAAAGGTCGTCGAAATCGCGCCCGCACCAAATCTCTCTCAAGCGAAGCGTGACGCACTCACCCGTGACGCGATCGCGTTCGCCGAGTCGATTGGCTACGAGAACGCTGGCACCGTTGAGTTCCTGCTCGACACCGAGGGTGACCGTGCCGGCGAGCACGTGTTCATTGAGATGAACCCGCGCATTCAGGTCGAGCACACCGTCACCGAAGAAGTCACAGACATTGACCTCGTGCGGGCACAGATGCTCATCGCCTCTGGCTCAACCCTCGCTGAGCTCGGCCTCACGCAAGACAAGATCGAGCTCAAGGGCGCAGCGCTCCAGTGCCGCATCACAACGGAAGACCCGGCAAACGGGTTCCGCCCCGACCTCGGCCGCATCACGGCCTACCGTTCACCGGGTGGTGGTGGCGTGCGCCTCGACGGAGGCACGATCGATGCCGGCGCACAGATCAGCCCGCACTTCGATTCGATGCTGGCCAAGCTCACCTGCCGTGGCCGCTCCTTCGACGACGCGGTGGTGCGTGCATTGCGTGCGCTGGCCGAGTTCCGCATTCGCGGCGTCGCGACCAACATTCCCTTCCTCCAAGCCGTGCTGGCCGATCCCGATTTCCAGGCGGGGGACGTCGCAACCTCGTTCATTGAAGAGCGCCCACACCTGCTCAACATGAACAAGCCGAAGGACCGCGCGACCCGCCTCCTGCAATACGTCGCAAACGTGACGGTGAACCAGCCCAACGGTGAAAAGCCAGCCGTCCTCGACCCGGCAGACAAGCTGCCCGCGCTCGACCTTTCGCAGGCGGCACCAGCCAGCGCACGCCAGCGACTCCTCGAACTCGGCCCCGAACGCTACGCACAGGCGCTCCGTGAGCAGACCGCGCTCGCCGTCACCGACACCACGTTCCGTGACGCACACCAGTCGCTGCTCGCTACCCGCGTGCGCACGAAAGACCTCGCGCTGGTTGCCCCGCACGTTGCCCGTCTGACCCCTGAACTGTGGTCGGTTGAAGCCTGGGGTGGCGCAACGTATGACGTCGCGCTTCGCTTCCTCGGTGAAGATCCCTGGGAGCGTCTCGCCGCACTGCGCGAAGCACTGCCGAATGTGCCAATCCAGATGCTGCTCCGCGGCCAGAACACCGTGGGCTACACGCCCTACCCGGCTGAAGTCGCGCAGGCGTTCGTGCGTGAGGCTGCAGCGACTGGCGTTGACGTCTTCCGCATCTTTGACGCGCTCAACGACGTCAACCAGATGCGGGTAGCGATCGATGCGGTGCGTGAAACCGGGTCGGCAGTTGCAGAGGTGGCGATGGCCTACACGGGCAACCTGCTCTCGCCAGCGGAAGACAAATACACGCTCGACTACTATCTGCACCTTGCGGAGTCGATCGTCGATGCCGGCGCACACGTGCTCGCAATCAAAGACATGGCTGGCCTCCTGCGCCCCGCAGCCGCAGCGAAGCTCGTGCGTGCGTTGCGCGAGCGCTTCGACCTCCCGGTGCACCTCCACACCCACGACACCCCTGGCGGACAGCTCGCGACCCTGCTCGCTGCGGCAGACGCCGGAGTCGACGCGGTCGACGCTGCTTCGGCGCCCATGTCGGGCACGACCTCGCAGCCCTCGCTCTCGGCGCTCGTCGCGAGCCTCGCCGACACCGAACGCGACACCGGCATCAGCGAGCAGTCGGTCTACGCGCTCGAGCCGTACTGGGACGCAGTGCGCACGCTGTACCGTCCGTTCGAGTCTGGTCTTCCCGCGCCAACCGGTCGCGTGTACGCGCACGAGATTCCCGGTGGCCAGCTGTCGAACCTGCGTCAGCAGGCAATCGCACTCGGCCTCGCTGAGAACTTCGAGAAGATCGAAGACATGTATGCGGCAGCGGATCGCATCCTCGGCCGCATTCCCAAGGTCACGCCGTCGTCAAAGGTCGTCGGTGACCTCGCGTTGCACCTCGCTGCCGTTGACGCTGACCCCGCAGACTTTGAGCAGCACCCCGCGAACTACGACATCCCTGACTCCGTCGTCGGCTTCCTTGCTGGCGAGCTGGGCGAGATTCCCGGTGGCTGGCCCGAGCCGTTCCGCTCGAAGGTGCTCGCCGGCCGCCGCGTCGGCGGCACCGGAGCAGCTGCACTGAGCGCGATCGAACCCGCTGACCAGACGTCCTTGGCTGAGGCGGGGGCGGATCGTCGGGCCACACTCAACCGACTCCTGTTCGCAGGCCCGACCAAGCAGTTCGAGGCAACCCGTGAGCAGTTCGGTGACCTCTCCGTGCTGAACACGGGGGACTACCTGTACGGGCTCGAACCCGGTGCTGAGCACGCGATCGACCTTGCAAAGGGCGTGCGCCTCTACGTCGTACTCGAAGCAATTGGCGAGCCAGATGACAAGGGCGTGCGCACCGTCATGCTGAAGGTCAACGGCCAGCTGCGCCAGGTCTTCGTGAAAGACGAGAACGTCGCCGTCACCGCTCCCGTCGCAGAGAAGGCAGACCGCACGGTCGCTGGCCAGATCGCAGCGCCCTTCTCGGGTACCGTAACGTTGCACGTTGGCATTGGCGAAGAGATTGAGGCGGGCCAGCCCGTCGCAACCATCGAGGCAATGAAGATGGAAGCGGCGATCACCTCGCCCGTGGGTGGCAGAGTGGCGCGCGCAGTCTTCGCAGGTGCGCGTTCCGTCGAATCGGGAGATCTGCTGCTCGTCATCGAGTAGCCGCAAGGGAGGGGGAGGAGCTTTCGTTCCTCCCCCTCCCTCAGCTCTATCCCGCGGTCAAAACGCGGAACCTGAATCGAGTGTCTAGCGCCGAGCGCCCCGCATCCGTAGACGCATCGTCGTCAATGCTCCGAGACCCAAGAGGATGCTCGCGACTGCGGTCCAAAGCACAGCATCGCTCTGGGCACTACCGGTGTTTGCAAGACCGGTAGTGGGCTTCGTCACGGTGGGGTCGACCGGCTTCACCGGATCGACTGGCTTCGTGGGATCCACCGGCTTGATCGGCTTCTCGGGGTCATCCTCATAGATGTTGATGACGGTGAGTGCGGTGGGATCCTCCCCAATCGTGACAGGATCTGAGATCTCCACGCGGGTGGCGCCGAGCGCATCAGGTTCGGTCGCGGTGCAGATTGCGCCGAGCGGTACGGCCTGCTTCTGCGGCACGAAGCTCGCGTCGTCGGTTGCCGCGGTGATCTCGTACTGCTTCGGGAAGCCTGTGACGATCTTGTCGTTCTTCGTACACACGACTTCGATGGTGAAGCGCGTCGAAAGGGTGATCTCAGGATCGACGTTGCCCTCGGTGCGATCGTCGACCAAGAGCTTGATGATGCTGAGCTCACCGAGACCAGTGCCGGTGCCTGATCCACTGCCGCCGCCCGAACGCTCGAGCGTCGCAGTGGCATCAGAAGTCGAGGTGCCGTTGTAGATCTTTGTCGTGTTTGCGTACAGCGACGCTGTCGAGTCGGTGATCGTGGTGCGGTAATCGAGCAGAATGACTTCATTCACCTCGGTACCCTGCGGCAGCTTCAGTTCAAAGCCATCCTCAGTGCACGACACCAGGTCGTAGCGGCTGCTGTCAATGAGTGCGAGATTGGAAAGATCGCCCGTGATCGGGTCGACGGTCGTCGTACCAAATACGCGCAGGGTGGAGCATTCCAGCTGCTGGTGCTCCCCAACGACATCGGTGAAGACGAGCTCAGGGAACGGGCCGATTGCAGATGCAACGTTCCATGCGATCGCCTTATCGGGTGCGCTTACGCCCTGGTCATCGAGCTGTGTCCACGCACCTGATTTGGCAACGCTGTTGCGATTGATGATCGTTTCATCGATGACAATGTCGTCGGTGAACTTTCCACCTTCGTTCGTGATGAACTCAAGTGTGACGGTTGAACCGTTCCCGGCGTTGGAATTGAATTCTGTGTAGATATGCCCCTCACCGATAATGTCGGTGTGGTTCAGCGCAAAGTCAGTGAGCTTGAAAGTGACCAGCTGCCCGGTCATTATTGCCTCTGCGACTGCCTCACCAGCAGTGTTGCGCAGGATGAATCCGCGAGACAAGGGCTTGAGCTGCTCAGGGAGCGTAATACTGAACGTGTCGCCAGGGTGACTCTCGCCAGGCAGGTTGAACATGAAATCAACCTGTACCCGCGACCAGTTCTTTGCTGCGTCTTCCTTCAGCATGATTGAGGTGACCGCGCCATCAAGCGGGTGCGCAGATGCTGGCGTCGCGAACTGTCCAGACACCACACTCATCGCGAACACGAGGAGGGCGATGACGAGTGCACGAACTCCGGTGACCCGTTGCGTGGATGACTTCGCGAGCGGGCGAGCGGAATGCATACGTGTACCTCCGTGTAGCAGTTTGCCGACTCCAAACAACGAAATGACTATGTAAATCGCAAGACTCGGCGCTGTACTAAGTATGGCTGGACTGCCGGGCAAATCTCAACGCGAGAGTGGGGCAGAGCGCTAGTCCGTGTGCGCAGTCTGCCCAAACACCGCAGGATCCACCGGTCGTAGCCGCGCCGGCAACCCCTCAACGACGAGGAGGTACGACTCGGTGACCAGGTCCCGCACCATCTCGCGCTCGAGTTCCGGCCCGGGATCAAGCGTGATCCAGTGCCGCTTGTTCATGTGCCAGCCCGGAATGATCTGCGTGAACGCCTCGCGCAGCAACGCCGAATCCGCTGGCCGCGCTTTGAGCGTGACAATCGGGCGCCCTGGCTTCTCAGTGACCATCATGAAGATCTTGTCGGTCACGCGGTAGACGTCGTGGTCGTCCCCGAATGGCCGAGTGAGAATAGCGCCCGGAAGCTCCTCGATCCGCTCACGAGCCCACTGCTGAATTTGGGTGGGTTCCATGCGCGCTCCTGGGTTACTGACGAAGTTACTCAAGTTTGACCTTATCCCGCTCAGGGGCACGGATCGCACTACGGCACCACCTCGGAGGTTCCTGAGACTTCATGGACACCTGTCCACGAAGTTGATACGTTGAGGCCATGAACGTCATCGCAGACGGCATACAGGTCGTCGATGCAACCAAGATGGATCCGCGCTCCGAGCGAGTGCGGGCACAGCTGTTTGCTGCCGCGGCCGAGCTGGGCGCTGCGGGGGAGAGCTTCTCCGTGAGTAAGCTCGTGCGCCAGGCAGGGGTGAGCCGGTCGGTGTTCTACCTCCACTTCAATGACCTGTCTGACTTCGCGCTTCACCTGCAGCGGATCCACATCGATGAGATCGCGCGTGCGGCCGCGCTAGATCGGCAGGCGGATCCGCACGCTTCAATGCTCCAGTCGCAGCGCGCGCTCATCTCGCACATCGCGATGAACCGCAGCCTGTACCGTGCGGCCTTCGCGCTCGCTGAGAGCCGGGCCACAGGGGAGGGCACCGCGGCGACGATCGCCGGAGCGCTCCGCTCCCACATCGAAGCGGTCGGCACAATGCCAGCAGGGCTTCGAGTCGAGATGGTGGCGGCATACATCGCGGAGGCGGTGACCGGGCTTATCACTGCGTGGCTCCTCGATGAGTTTGTCGCGAGTGAAGAAGAGCTCGCACAGCACCTCTTCCAGCTCTTGCCGTCGTGGATGCACGACGAGTCACAGACCACCGCCGATACACACGGCGGCTCCAACAATAAGTAAGTACAGAAGGGCAACACCATGAAAGCATCAGTCGTACGCGAACTTGGCAAGGGCTTCGAACTCGCGGATGTTGACATCGCCTCTCCCGTCGGCAGGGAAGTGCTCATCGAGGTCAAAGCATCGGGGCTTTGCCACTCGGACGAGCTCGCCGCGAACCATGATCTTGGCTATGCGCCGCCGATGGTGCTCGGCCACGAGGTCGCAGGCGTCGTCACCGAGATCGGCCCCGACGTCACCCAGTTCAAGGTCGGCGATCACGTCGTCGGCTGCCTCGTGCAGTTCTGTGGCGTGTGCGTTCGCTGTCGCGAGGGCAAGACCTCGCTGTGCTTGAACCCTGACGCGACAACACGTCGTGAGGGTGAGGCTCCGCGCCTCACTGAGAACGGCAAGCCGGTTGCGCAGGGCATGGCGCTTGGCGGCTTCGCGCAGCAGGCGCTCATTCACGAGAACCAGCTTGCTGATGTCCCCAAGGAAATGCCGTGGGCCCAGGCCGCACTGCTCGGTTGCGGCGTCGTCACCGGCGCGGGCGCGGTGTTGAACACGGCCAACGTCCAGCCGTCAGACGCGGTCGTCGTGATTGGTCTCGGTGGTGTCGGCCTCAACGCCATTAACGGTGCAATCACCGCCGGCGCTGCGACGATCATCGCGATCGATATTGCTGACGACAAGCTCGAACGTGCCAAGGCCTTCGGCGCAGCGCACGTCATCAATTCCAAGACGCAGGATCCGGTTGCCGAAGTCCTTGCGATCACCGGCATCGGCGCTGACGCAGTGTTTGATTTCGTCGGCGTTGGCCCGGTCACCGAGCAGGGCTTCAAGATGGTTGCGCCCGGTGGCGGGCTGTACCTCATCGGCGTGCTTGACCCGACTGCGACGCTGAACATTTCGTCGATGGAGATGCTCATGACCCGTCGCCGTGTGCAGGGCGTTTACATGGGGAACACCAACGCGAAGCGCGACATCCCGCTCTACGCGAAGCTCTACCTCGAGGGCCGCTTCGAGCTCGACTCGCTCGTCTCGAAGGAGATCTCCCTCGGCGAGATCAACGAGGGGTACGCTTCGCTCAAGGACCCGACGATCGCGCGCGTCGTCATCACTGACCTGGCGTAGCCGACAGAGCAACCCACCGCAGAGGGGCGCGGATCGCCAGCAGCCAGCACGGGCTTCGCGATCCGCGCCCCTGTCAGTGTGTGATGGCCGATCTGCGTGCAATAGTAAGGTCGCAGTGAAGACCAACACGCAACGGGAGGGAACGAGCGAACATGCAGAAGATCTCCCGCGTCTCATTCGCTGGCTCACTCGTGCTCGCGGGCATGGCGGGCTTCGTGGACGCGGTCGGCTTCATCCTGTCTGGCGGCCTCTTCGTATCGTTCATGAGCGGAAACTCCACGCAGGCGGGCGTCGAAGTGAGCGCGGGAAGCAGCCAGACTGCGCTCGTCGCGATGTCACTTGTCGGCGGGTTCCTGCTCGGCGTCATCGCCGGCAGGTTCTCCGGGGTGCGAATTCCGCACGTGACGACCGGCACCCGCATCATCGGCCTCGGCGTCGCGCTCGCCGCAGCCGCCCTCATCGTCGCAGCGTGGCCAACACCCGGATACTCCCTCGCCGCCCTCGCCGCGGTGATGGGCGCGATGAACACGCTGTTCATTGCAGATGGTCGCGCCCAGGTCGCCATCACCTACGCGACCGGCACCCTGGTGAGTGTGGGTATCGGAGTGGCGGATCAGGTCGCCGGGCTCAACCGTGGCGCATGGATCCGCCCATTTTTGCTCTGGGCATCGATCACGCTCGGTGCCGTCGTTGGCACGCTGTGCTGGCGAGCGCTCGACGTCTGGGCGCTCATGATTGCCGCCGCCGTGCTCTGCGTGCTCGGGGGCTCACATCTGGTGCGGGGGTTGGCCCAGTCTCGGGCCAGGTCGCAGCGCTTATAGCCCGTTGTGGCCCGAAAAGACACCCTGTTTTTCGGCCACCCCCAGGGGTAGCCTGACCCCATGGAAGCAGCAAGCGAACCGCAGGACTCAGCGAAGCACGCGGAAGGGCAGCCCGACAACGCCGCGTCTGCTGGCCCCACACGACGCTCAGTGTTGCGCAGTGGTGGGCTGCTTGCTGCGGGCGCAGCGGTGGGCGCTGCCGGCCTGGGCGCCTGGCGTTCTGCGGAATCACGTGCACACCCTGGTGACCCGTATATTCCGCATGAGTTCTCGGTGCCCAAGCCACGACAGAATCCCGGATTCGATCACCTGGTGGTGTTGATGGGGGAGAACCGTTCGTTCGACAATGTGCTCGGGTATTTGTACACCCCTGATGAACTCCCGCCAGGCGGGAAGTTCGAGGGGCTGGCGTTTGGAAACTACAAGAACACCGCCGAGGACGGCACTGAGGTTGCCGCGCATCGGTACTCAGGCCCAACTGACAAGATCATGCGGCAGCCAGACCCTGACCCTGGCGAAGAGTACCCGCATGTGAATACGCAGATCTTTGGCGAGCAGAACTCCGGCAACCGGGGCCGTGACGTCGGTGACATGAAGCCTCCGTACAACGCGCCTGCGAAGGGGGCGCGTGGATCCATGAGCGGCTTCGTGCGTGACTACGAATCTGAGTTTCTGCGTATCGCGGGCCGTGCGCCATCGGCGGCGGAGCGCAACCAAATCATGGGCTCCTTCGACCCGGCAATGTTGCCAGTGGTGTCGACGCTCGCTCGTGAGTTCGGGGTGTTTGACCACTGGTTCTGCGCGGTACCTAGCCAGACGTTCTGCAATCGAAGCTTCTTCCACGCATCGACCTCGCACGGCTATGTCACAAACCAGCACGGTGGCGGGTACGAGAAGTGGCTGCAGGCCGCCGCTACGCCGACCGTGTTCAATCGGCTCGAAGAGGCGGGGGAGAGCTGGCGCATCTACTTTGACAAGCTGCAGCTAGTGTCATTCACCGGTGTCATTCACGCACCAGTGCTTGAGAAGTACTGGAAGACCGAGCACTTCGCAACAATGGAGCAGTTCGAAGAAGACGCGAAGAACGGCACCCTTCCGGCGTACGCATTTGTTGAACCGCGAATGACCTTCAACCACAACGATTTCCACCCGCCTGTTGGCGTGCTGCGCGAGAGCGAAGTCGACAAGATCGACGTCTACAATGGCGCCCTCTCTGACGTTCGCGCGGGTGACGCACTCGTCCACCGGGTGTACACCGCGATCCGCACAGCAATGTCAGAGCACGGCTCGAACTACCTCAACACGGCGATGTTACTGACCTTTGACGAACACGGCGGCACGTACGATCACGTGGTGCCCCCGGCAGCAGAGAATCCAGATGCTGAGGCAGGCGAAATGGGATTCACCTTTGACCGACTCGGAGCCCGGGTGCCCTCGATTCTCGTGTCTGCACACGTGGAACGCGGCAGCGTGTTCTCTGAAGTCATGCATCATGGATCGCTGGCAGCAACACTGAGCGAACGTTTCTCATTTGAACCGCTCACCGTGCGTGACAAGAACGCTCGTTCGTTGGCAGGGAGCTTTAACCGCAAGGTTCCGCGGCATGTGTCTGACTGGCCACAGCCAGTTCCCGCGTTCGTTCCGCCGAATCCAGAAGACTCTGGTCACCCTGCTGACGCTGATCCAGACCGGCCATTAAGTCCGCCAGCGAAGGGACTGCTCGGGTTGCTGCTCGCCAAGTACGGCGACGCGACCGAAAAGGCGAACCCGCCGCAAACATTTGCTGAGGCGTACGCGGTACTCCAGAAGTATGGTCAGGGTCTCTTCGGGGTGTGATCCGCGCCTCGCTCGAATCACACGATTGACGGGGCCGGATCAATGATCGCCGTACCTAGCCAGCGGCGATCATCAGCTCCCGCACCTCGCGACGCAGCACCTTGCCGATGAGCGAGCGTGGAAGCTCGTCGACGACATCAACGCGCTTGGGAACCTTGTAGGCCGCAAGTCGGCTGCGACAGAAGGTGCGCACGGCATCGGTATCGACGTCAGCGCCCTCGCGCACGACGATCGCCGCAGCGACCATCTCGGAGCCGTCACCGCGGGGGAGTGCCACGACTGCGGCGTGATCGATGTCGGGGTGCGAGACGAGCACTTCTTCGACCTCGCTCGGGGAGACGTTGAAGCCACCAGTGATGATGAGCTCCTTCTTCCGGTCGACCACCGTTACGAAGCCGTCCTCGGAGACGGTCACGATGTCACCGGTTCGGAGCCAGCCGTCCTGCAGCAGGGTCTCGGCGGTGTCGTCGGGGCGGTTCCAGTAGCCCTTGAAGACCTGCGGGCCACGCAGCAGGAGCTCGCCGGGCTGGCCGGGTTCGACCTCGACGGTCGGGTCGTCAGGATCAATCACGCGGATCTCGGTGCTCGGGAACGGCACACCAACCGAACCGGGGCGACGGGCCGGGCCAGCGGGGTTACCGAGCGCAACGGGCGAAGCTTCGGTCATGCCGTAGCCCTCGACGAGGAGTCCGCCGGTGACTTCCTCCCAGCGCTGCACGGTCGAGACCGGGAGCGGCATCGCGCCCGAGATAGCGAAGCGGATCGTCGACAGGTCGAGGTCACCATTCAGTGCCTCGCGGGCGAGCCGGTCATACATCGGCGGCACACCGGGCAAGAACGTCGGCGGTGACTTCTTCGCTGCCTGCTTGACGAGGTCGACATCAAAGGTCGGGAAAAGTACGAGGCGTGCGCCGATGCTCATTGCAAAGGTGAGACAGAGCGTCAGGCCGTACGCGTGGAAGAGGGGGAGTACGCCGTAGAAGACTTCGTCACCCTCGTGGAGGCCGGGCAACCACTCGCGGCCCTGCATCGCGTTCGCGCGCAGGTTCGCGTGGGTGAGGATCGCACCCTTCGGGCGGCCGGTCGTGCCGCTCGTGTACTGCAGCACGGCAATGTCTTCGAGCTGGGGGCCAGCGACGCGCTTCGAGATGCGGTGGCCAAGTAGCGACTCCCACGGGCGCATGTCTTTCGACGCCGGCTTCGCGGTGAGCTTCTTGCGTGCGGTGCGGGCCTTCGAGATCGGGAGGCGCAGCGCGAACTGCTGCAGGCCGGGCATTGCTTTCGTCATGTTGACGGTGATGATGTGGTGCGGGCGTACGTCTGCGGGGAGCGCATCGATCTTCTCGCTCGCGACATCCCAGACGATTGCGACGGTCGCCTCATGATCTTCAAACTGATGGCGCAGTTCGCGCTCGGTGTAGAGCGGGTTGTGCTCGACTACAACGGCGCCGAGTCGCAGCACTGCATAGAACGCGATGACGTGCTGCGGGCAGCTCGGGAGTACCAGCGCTACGCGGTCGCCCTTGCGCACACCGAGCTTGCGGAGGCCGGCAGCGGCACGTTCGACCTCGTCGTACAGTTCTTTATACGTGGTGGTGCGCCCGAAGAACTCGAGCGCGACGTTGTTGGCGAACCGCTTGGCGCTCACCTTGAGTGCGTCGGGGAGGGTCTGCGTGACCTCATCAATTTCGGGACGCACGCCCTCGGCGTAGGAAGCGAGCCACGGTCGCGCCTCATCTGGCTGAGCCTGGTTGTTCGCTGCAGTCATGTGCTGGCCTCCCTGCCAATCGGTATGAGGCGAGCCTAGTCTCTGTCACATCCCCCGTGGGGTATCTATTTCCAGGTGCGGAGGTGTGACTATGAAGTGACTCTGCGTGGTTTGGGCAGGTGCCAACCGCGGGCATATGACGTCAGTCGGAGAGCGGTAGCAACCACGCCACCGACGGCGGTCGCGATGAGGAGATGGCCGGTCATCTGAGTGATCAGCGTAGCGATGATCGCGCCGACTATGGCCGAGACGGCGTAGAGCTCTCTGGTCAGCACACCTGGCACGTCATTCACGAGTACATCGCGAATCACGCCACCGCCAATAGCAACAACCGTGCCGACGAATACGGCCGTGACGAAGCCAAAGCCCTTCTCAGCAGAGATCGCGGCGCCGTACGCGGCAAAGATTCCGAGGCCCAGCGCATCGAACACGATCTCAAAGATACGAATCTTCGAGAGGCTCGGGTGGAAGAAGAACGTCGCGAGGGACGCAAGTAGCGCAGATGTCCAGTAGGGCCAGTGCGTGAATGAGACCGGCGGGTGAACACCAAGAATCATGTCGCGGATCACGCCGCCACCAATACCCGTAGCCAGACCGACGACGAGCACTCCGAGGAGGTCAAGATTGTGGCGGACTCCAACAAGTGCGCCGGATACGGCAAACGCAACAATGCCAATAATCCACAGGGCCTCGATGACCCAGCCAGCAATTTCAACCATGCCCATATTTTATATGGCCGTGGGGGAGTGGGTTCGGAAGGAGCAGTGCCCGGTGCTCGTCAGCGACCGAAGTAGATCTCGTCTGTGCCCCTGGGACTAATTTCGGAGCGGGTGAATTGCGGCTCGACGGCCTTTGACTACGCAGTTAGGGTGAGTGGGCGCTAGCTGTCGGAAACTTGCGGTTTCACTTCAAAATCTGTCATCGGCACGACTGAAACCGGGAATGCGGGATCAACACTGAAGTTGAATGAGTGCTAGGTCGCGCTTGCACCAAAAACACTCACTCATTAAGCGCTTATCTAGAATACGAAGTCCGACGGAAGATAACGCTGGAGCGCTATCGGCGGCAAATCCGTTTGAAGAACGTACTTGCCTAGGAGAATGTAAAAGAGCAGGAGCGGATGCTCCGTACCTGACTTTAGGCGTTTCGAACCGGGAAAAGGAAGCGCATCAACGCCTCTTGCGTTGTCGTCAGAATTCGCGATAACCCCACGGTTAAGAATGCAAACCGTGTCGATACGATGCCAGAGTTCAGAGTTGCTTTCAGCTTGCAACATCGCATTCGTGACAGAGTCGAGGGTCGGGCCATCAAACGATAGGACGAAGTACATCGGAGGTAGTTCTGACCACTTCTTTCCGTAAGCGTAGGTATAGCTCTGGAGAGGGCTGTCCTGCCGGAAGTAAGCTGACTTATCGAGAGTCTTAAGTGCTTTGGCGCTTTCATTGATTGATTGAATGTCGCCTACTTTTAAACTCGTCTTCACCTCGATAGCGGCGATTACACCCTCGACGGGGACGATCCGATTGGCGCTCTCCTCATCTGAGAAGAGAATTGGTGTTCGGGGAGAGTCGTACAGGATGACATCAAGTTGATTGCTAATTGCACCATGTTGGTCAATTACTTGCCCATGGGCTACCCCGATGGAATCTGGAAGATGAGTACGGAAGAACTTGCGAACTGCGCTTTCTACGGCTTCGCCCTTGGTGAGGTTATGCTCAAAAGCTAGTCTGCTGGCCTCGATTGATGTCGAGAGCTGTTTGGAGACGCTAGTCATAATATCCACAAGATTCACCATGACTTCAAGCCTATTCATTAAGTGATATTGGACTTAAGAGGAGCGACGACGGAGATCTGTAGCGTCTCGGATTGGGGCCCTCATAGGTGCGGCATTTTGACAAAACCAGGGGGCCTGACTTTAGATTTGGTGAGTGATTCCCAATGGTTCCTGGCTGATCAGTTGGAACCAACCATGGCCGGGCGGCACTCCTCGTCATAGGCGCCCGGGGTGAGTGGTGCTGGCCTGCGAGCGGAGCTGCTTGAGCGTGTCGCCAAGCTTCACCCTGCCGAAACCGACCGTTTCTCCCGAAACATGGCCTTTCATGCGTATGAGAGGGGTGATCTCGGCAGAAACCCCTGGTTTCGAGGGGTTGGGGCTGGGCGGTGCGAGAAACCCCTGGTTTCGCGGGGTTGCCCCCCCAAGGAGATGGGCGACGCAGAGCGCCGGCTGCCTGATCCGGCTGCCCGATCCGCCAATTCAGCGTCACAACACCAAAAAGACCCGGTCACATTCCGTGACCGGGTCTTTACTCTGGTGCGCCCCAAGGGATTCGAACCCCTGACCTTCTGATCCGTAGTCAGATGCTCTATCCAGCTGAGCTAGGGGCGCATGCTGCCGAATTCTCGGCCGCTAGCTGTTGATCTCTCAACAAAATACCCGGCCACTTTCGTGACCGGGTATTTTTAGCGGTGCGCCCCAAGGGATTCGAACCCCTGACCTTCTGATCCGTAGTCAGATGCTCTATCCAGCTGAGCTAGGGGCGCATGCTACTGATTACTCAGTCGCTATACCGTTGATCTCTCAACAAAAGAAAACTTTACACGGCCTTCCCGCGAAACAAAAATCAGGGCGCTAAGATTTCGCATCCCGCGAGTGTCGTTGGGTCGGAATTCCGCATAGATCTCCCGCTGAACGCCTATTTCCCTCAGAAACTGCGGGTACTCTGGACGTTGTGCCTATGAACACTTCGAGCGAACATTCGTCCACGACTGAGCCCAATGCTGCACTGATCCGCGCAGAAGGCCTGATTGCCGAGCTGCCTGATTACCCGGCTCCTGGCATCCTCTTCCGCGACATCATGCCGCTGCTTGCCGACGGCGATGCACTTCGTGCCACCGTCGAAGCGATGATTGCGCCCTTCGAGGGCAAGTATGACGTCATCGCGGGTCTGGAGGCGCGTGGCTTCCTGCTTGCTTCTGCTGCCGCATACGCTGCGGGTGTTGGCGTGATGCCGATCCGCAAGGCAGGCAAGCTCCCGCGTCCGGCCGCAAAGGCCGACTACGCGCTGGAATACGGCACCGCGTCGATCGAGGCGCACAATGACTTCCCGCGCGGCACCCGTGTGCTGCTTCTTGATGACGTGCTTGCGACCGGCGGAACCCTCGCCGCAGCCCGCGAGCTCATGGCCGAGCTTGGCTACGTCGTCGCCGGCACCACCGTGCTGTTCGAGATTGACGGGCTTGGCGGACGTGACGTGATCGGTGATCCCGATCTGCACACGGTCTTCCATAACGCGCACGAAGCGCAGTAACTAGATTTGAGCTCCATGTCACTTTCCCCTGCATCCGCTGCATTCTTCGCCGGACGCGACCAACTGCTGTCCCTCGCGGGCGACCCCGCGCGCGCTCGCGAAGAGTTCGTCTGGCCCGACGTTGGGCCAGACTTTAACTGGGCGCTCGATGCCTTCGACGTCATCGCGGCCGGCGACGATCCCGCGAGCGAGGGCGGCGACGCGATCGCACTCTGGATCGCAGAGCAGAACGGCACCGAGCAGCAGGTCTCGTTCGCCGAGATGAAGCGACGTTCCGATCAGGTCGCGAACTGGATGCGCAGCATCGGTGTGCGCAAGGGTGACGTTGCGATGCTCATGCTCGGCAACCGCCTCGAGCTCTGGGAAATCATGCTCGCGTCGATGAAGATCGGCGCGGTTATCCTGCCGACCTCAGTCGTGCTCGGCTCGCACGAGCTGGAAGATCGCGTCGCCCGCGGCCAGGTCAAGTGGGTCTTTGCTGCGCCCGAAGATGCAGTGAAGTTCACCACCGTTCCCGGCAAGTACCGCGGCGTCTGCGTCGGCTTCGAGGCTGCTGACAAGAACCAGCGCGCCGCGCTCTGGGACTGGTCGCCGTATGACGAGGCGCGATCCGCCTCGCAGGCTCCGATCTCACGGGTGACCGTGAGCGAGGATCCCGCGCTGATCTACTTCACCTCGGGAACTACGAGCCTGCCCAAGATCGTCGTGCACTCGCACACGAGCTACCCGCTCGGTCACCTCACGACGATGTCGTGGATCGGCGTGCGCCCCGGCGACATTCACTCGGTCATCAGCGCACCCGGTTGGGGCAAGCACGCATGGTCGAGTTTCTACGGACCGTGGCACGTTGGCGCGACGATCTTTGTTGCGAACTATGCAAAGTTCGACGCGGATCACCTGGTCTCCGAACTGGACCGCGTCGGCGTGAATACCTTCTGTGCGCCGCCCACCGTGTGGCGCATGCTCATTCAGAAGAAGCTCGAGCACAAGCCTGCAGCCCTGCGTGAGGTCGTGTCGGCTGGCGAGCCGCTCAACCCCGAGGTCATCGCGCGGATCGAGGACTGGTGGGGCCTGACTATCCGCGACGGATACGGTCAGACCGAAACCACCGCCCTCATCGCGACCATGCCGGGCGACAGTGTTGTGGCAGGCGCAATGGGTCGTCCGTTGCCCGGCGTCGACGTTGTGCTCGTCGACCCGATGACCGGCGAACTGGCTGCTGAGGGCGAAGTTTGCCTGCGCCTCGGTGCAGAAGATGGCGGATCGGCCACCCGCCGACCCGTCAATCTCATGCCCGGCTACTTCGGCAACCCCGAAGCGACCGCAAAGGTCACCGCCGGCGGATACTTCCACACCGGCGATGTGGCTGAGGCTGATTCTTCTGGTGTCTTGACCTTTATTGGTCGCACCGATGACATCTTCAAGTCCAGCGACTTCAAGGTCTCGCCGTTCGAAGTTGAGAGCGCGCTCATCGAGCACGAGTTCGTTGCTGAGGCGGCCGTCGTTGGCGCACCCGATGACACTCGGCTCAACGTCACCAAGGCGTACGTCGGGCTGGCGCCAGACGTTGCAGCTGATGGGGAAGCCGCGCGTGCGATCCTGGCGCACGCACGCGTGGCGTTGCCGCCGTACATGCGCGTTCGTCGAGTGGAGTTCTTCGAGCTGCCGAAGACGATCTCGGGCAAGATCCGCCGCGTTGAGCTGCGCAAGCGCGAGGTTGAGGCCTTCGATGCTGGCACGCGCATCGAGAGCGAGTGGCGCGAGGAAGACTTCCCCGATCTGAAGCGCTAGGCCCGTGGCGCCCGCCCTTGCCGGCGCCACCTCCCCCACTTGTGGGTAAACCCCTCGAAAAGGGCTCTTTCTCCCGAAACAGGCAGTTTCATGCGTATGAATCCCCTGTTCTCGAGAGAAAGAGCCCTTTTCGCTGCCCTGGTCTGTGCTGACGGAGCCTCAGGCAGCCCGGCCGTCGGCCGGCCCGTCTTTTCTTGCGCGCATGCGCGCGGGGTGGCGTGCGCGGGTGGGGAACGCGCCCGAACCTGAGCTTGAACTCATCCACGGTGAAAGCGGAAGTTTGGCCTAAGCCGGGCTAATACAACAGCCTTTGGCGCGAATTACACACATGTAATTATCCACATGTGGATAACCTCATGTGTGTAATTACAAAGTTGGTCACATCCCAGTCGTGGCAATGATTTTGAACTCGGTTGCGCGCGGGCGTTTCGTGCTATGTGTGAGAAACCTGAGAGATTCTCGTCAAGTTATACACAGTTATGCACAAGTTGTGCACCGACGTCCCGGGCGTGTGGGGATAAGAGGCCGGGCGTGTTCGCCCGAATCCGGGGTGCAGCGTCGTGAATCGTTTGCGTGACGAGAAATGGTATGCGTTCGGACGCCGAGCTAGAGCGTGGCGAAGCAGCGCTGCACGCGCTCGAGCCACCACGCTTCGCGATCGGGCGCCGCCCGGAACCGCTCGAGCGCCTCTGGGGCAAGCACAGGGCGTCGCATTGCGAGCTCACCGTCTACGGGAAGCAGCGGATCCGCCGCCACATCGCCATCAAGCAGCGCAACCGTGGCAAGGCCACAGGCACCAGCGAGCATTCCCTCGGGAAGTGCGGCAGCGAGGTGTAGGCCCATAGAGATACCAATTGACGTGTCGAGCGCGCTGGAGATGACGACGGGGAGTCCCGCTTCTGCAACGATGTCGAGTGCCGAGGCGATGCCGCCGAGTGGCTGCGCCTTCACAATGAGGAGATCCGCGGCACCGGCGCGGGCCACAGCCAAGGGATCCTCTGCCTTGCGCACGCTTTCGTCGGCGGCGATGCGCACCGATCCGCCCAACATGTCGCGCAACTGTGCCAGCTCGGGCACGGTCGCAACGGGCTGTTCTGCGTATTCAAGGTCGTAGGGCGCGAGCTTGGTGATTGCCTCGTGTGCTTCGCTCACGGACCAGCCGCAGTTGGAGTCGATGCGGATCCGCGCCTCCTCACCCATGATCTCTCGAACAGCGGCGACGCGAGCAATATCGTCGGCGAGTGATTGGCCGCGTTCGGCAACCTTCACCTTTGCAGTGGTGCAGCCCGGGAAGCGCTCAAGAATGTGAGCAACGCTGTCTGCAGCAACTGCGGGGACGGTCGCGTTGACGGGAATTGTTGTGCGCAACGGTGTTGGCACCGTGCCCCAGCCGTACTCGAGGGAAGCCGCGAGCCAGCGCGCGGCCTCGGCGTCGTCATACTCAGGGAAGGGCGAGAACTCGCTCGCGCCGTTGGGCGCATCGAAGATGACGGCTTCGCGAACGGTGATCCCGCGGAACCTCGTGCGCGTGGGAATCGCAACCACGTGCGCAGATGTGAGCAACGCTTCGAGTGACGGAGAAGTCATACTGTGATCTTCCCACGCCGGGGTGTGAGCGTTGATGGATCCGCGCGGTGCGATGCTGGGTGGCAGGTGCGCATAGCTGTCTGCAGCGGCCGTAGGCGAAGTAGGCTGGGCACATGACGACGCAGGATTCACAGCCCAACCAGGCGCGCAAGGTTTCTGACATCTTCGACCCCGAGGTGTGGGAGGTGGCGCCCGGTTCCGAGCGCTACACCGACATCACCGCGCACCTGAGTCTTGATGGTCGCATCGCGCGCATCGCGTTCGACCGGCCAGAGGTGCGCAATGCGTTCCGCCCGCGCACGGTTGACGAACTCTACGACGCGCTCGATCGCGTGCGTGTAAACCCCCGTGTTGGCGTTGTGTTGCTCACAGGCAACGGTCCGAGCGCGAAGGACGGTGGCTGGTCGTTCTGCTCGGGCGGCGACCAGCGTATCCGCGGACGTGACGGCTACAAGTACTCAGAAGACGAGACCGCGGTCGGTCCCGAGGCATCGGCACGCGCTGGTCGCCTGCACATCCTTGAGGTGCAGCGCCTGATCCGCTTCATGCCGAAGGTGGTTATCGCGCTGGTTCCCGGTTGGGCTGCCGGTGGCGGCCACTCGCTCAACGTGGTCTGTGACCTCACGATCGCGAGCCGCGAGCACGCAAAGTTCAAGCAGACCGATGCCGACGTCGGGTCGTTCGATGCGGGCTACGGCAGCGCGTACTTCGCCCGCCAGGTCGGCCAGAAGTTTGCGCGTGAGATCTTCTTCCTCGCTGAGACCTATGACGCGGATCGCGCCCGCGAAATTGGTGCTGTTAACGAGGTCGTCCCGCACGCTGAGCTCGAGACCAAGGGCATCGAGTGGGCACGCACGATTCTGGGCAAGTCGCCGACCGCGATCCGCATGCTCAAGTACGCGATGAACGCCGTCGACGATGGCATCGTTGGCCAGCAGCTCTTCGCTGGCGAGACCACGCGCCTGGCTTACGGAACTGACGAAGCTGTTGAGGGACGCGACTCGTTCCTCGAGAAGCGCGACCCCGACTGGTCGGCGTTCCCATACCACTACTAAAAGTTGAGTTCGCGCGAGGCTCGCTAGCGTCTCAACCCCTCGAAAGGGCCCCGTTCTCCCGAACGGGGCCCTTTCTTGCGCAAGAAAGACCTCATCTCGGCAGAAACCCCCTGTTTCGAGGGGTCGCGCCGGAAGCCGGCGAGACCCCCGGTATCGCGGGGTTCGCACCGAAGCGCAGGCAGAGACCCCGGCTGTGAGTGAGCTAAACCCGAAATACGCGACCCCGGGTACGATTAACGGGTGACTTCTTCGCAGACGCTTCGCGCGATTCCCGTAGATGACCGAGCGTGGTTGATTGCCGCGCTCGGCGATGCCCTGCAGGGTGGAGCCCCGGTGCTGCCGGTCGGCCCGGGCATTGATGAGCAGGCCGTCGACAAGCTGCGCGCTGCCGACCTTCCCGAGGGCACGGCGGTTGTCGTTCGCACCTCTGGTTCGAGCGGAATCCCGAAGGCTGTCGCACTTTCGGCCGCATCGCTCCTCGCGAGTGCAGAGGCAACCCACGCCGTGTTTGGCGGGCCCGGTCAGTGGCTCGTCACTCTTCCCGGGCACCTCATTTCGGGCCTGCAGATGCTCGTTCGCAGCGCAGCTGCTGGCATTGACCCCGTGTTCTGCGACGAAGCGGGCGACCCCGCGGCGCTCCTCGCTGCGGCAGAGACCATGGATCATGACCGCCGTTACGTTTCGGTCGTTCCCGTGCAGCTCGAACGCCTGCTCGACCTTGCAGAGAACGACGAAGACGCTGCAGACACCCTTCGCCGCTTCGACACCGTGCTCGTCGGCGGCCAGGCGCTGTCGCTCGACCTGCGCACGCGCGCATACAACCTTGGCGTGAAGATCCGCCGCAGCTACGGTATGACCGAAACCAGCGGCGGATGCGTCTACGACGGTGTCGAAATTGGTGACACGGGGGTGCGGATCCGCCAAGGCGAAGTCCAGCTCTCCGGTTCATGCCTGGCCCTTGGATACATCGACGATGCTGAGCTCACTGACGATCGTTTCATTGAAGAAGTAAATCGTGCTGGCGAGCTTGTGCGGTGGTACCGCACTGGCGACGCAGGTGAATTGCTCGGCGGAATGCTGACGGTCACCGGTCGCATCGATCGCGTGCTCATCAGTGGTGGTATCAACGTGTCGCTCGACGAGGTCGAGCGTGTGGTCCGCGAACACCGTGGCTGGGGGAGCGCAGTAGCGTTGTCCACAGGCGCAATTGGTGTTCCCGCGAACGAGTGGGGCGACCGTCCCGTGCTCGTCGTGGAGGCGCCCGCGGGCACTGACCGCGAAGACTTTGAGGAGATCCGCGCCTCAGTTCACAGCGCGCTCGGCCCGGCAGCGGTGCCCGAGTGGGCAGTGGGAATTGAGGCCATGCCGCGGCTCGCGGGGGGCAAGCCGAACCTGCGTGCGATCGCAGAATGGCTGGCGGATCAGGACCTCACCGCACTCGAAAACCTCGACTCGAACTCAGGAGACGCTCGATGAACCAGGCTCGCGAATCGCAGAACCAGGCGCAGAACAAGCTCAAGTCCGGCAACCCGGCAACCCGCGCTGCGGCTGAGCGACAGGTTGCTGCGGGCGCTCCGCCCCGCATCACCTGGCGCAACTGGGTCGGTGGCGCGCGTCTGCGCACCCTGCCCCTCGCGGTCGCGCCCGTCGTTGCGGGCGCAGGCATTGCGAACATGCTGCAGGCGTTCTCTTGGCCGCTTTCGATTCTCGCGCTCGTGGTCGCAGTGTTCCTGCAGATCGGTGTGAACTACTCGAATGACTACTCGGACGGCGTGCGCGGCACCGACGAGTATCGCGTCGGCCCGGCTCGCCTGACCGGATCTGGCCTCGTCAATCCCAAGCACGTGCTCATCACGGCGCTCGTGTTCTTCGGGCTGTCGGCGGTTGCTGGCCTTGCCGCGGTCGTCATCAGCGGTCGCTGGTGGTTCCTCGCAGTGGGTCTCATCGCGATCGTGGCCGCCTGGTTCTACACCGGTGGCAAGAAGCCGTACGGCTACATGGGTCTCGGCGAGATCATGGTCTTCATCTTCTTCGGCCTGGTAGCAACTGTGGGAACCGTGTGGCTGCAGAGCGACATCATCCCGCAGGAAGCGTGGTTCGCTGGTGTCGGTATCGGCCTCTTCGCGGTCGCAGTGCTGGTCGTAAATAACCTTCGCGATATCCCGACTGACCGCCTTGCTGGCAAGAACACGCTCTCGGTGCGGATCGGCGCAGGCTGGTCAAAGGCGCTCTTCATCGCGTGCGTAGTACTGCCATTGCTGGTTCCCGCGATCTTCCTGATCTTCTACCCGGGCATGCTGTTCGTCTTCTTCGTACTCGTACTGGTGGTTCCCGCGATCATCATCGTGCTCACCGCGAAGACTCCCAAGGAACTCATCCTCGTACTGCAGCTCACGAGCTTCGCTGCGCTGTTCTACGGCATCGGCCTCGGCTACGCCTTCGGGTTCTAAGCGGCGAGCTTCCCCGCCTCAGCCTCCTAGAACAGCCAACCCCGCGAACGTGGCCGTTTCTGCCGAGATCACCCGTTTCTGCGGTCAGAAAGGGCAGATCTCGGCAGAATGAGGTCATCTCGAGGGGTTGAGCGTAGCGAGCACTGCGTCGCGGCACGGCCGCGAGAGAAAAGGCGCCCGGTAGTGAATCACTACCGGGCGCCTTCCGTACTTCTGAAGTTTATGCGCGAGCTTCGGGCGCCTCAGGCGCATCGGCCTCAGTCGTGGGCTCTGCCTCAGCCGCCGCCGGTGCAGCCTCAGCCGAAGCCACGTCCGCTGCCCCCGCAGCTGGCGCTGCCGAACCCGGCTCGTCGAGAATGTCGTCCTCAACGATGTCATCTGCGGTGCGGTCGCGGTTGCGCCAGTCGTAGATGCTCTCGGATGCCTGCTCGCGCGGCTTCGACAAGAGCAGAATCGACAGTGCGACGCCAATCAGCGTCGCGAATCCGGCTGACCACCATGGGCCAAGGCCAATGAGGTACAGCACTACCAGCGGGACGAAGAAGAACGCCAGGCGCAGGAGAGTGTAGGTCAGCCATGCTTTGCGATTGCTACGGTTTTCGGTCACGAACGGCAAGTGTACCGGCGCACGCTGAAGACGACCCTCAGGCCAGCGGAAATCGCCTATCCACAGGCGCGTAGTTTGCTCGGACATCGCCCAGCACACCCGAGTAGCATGGGGTCATGGTTCGGTTCTTGATCGTAGGCGTCGTACTCGCCGTTGCATTCACACTCTTCGCATTGGTTGATGCGGCGATGACCGATGCCAAGCGCGCCCGCGGCGTCGCGAAGCCAGTGTGGATCATCTTGATCGTGCTCCTCCCCGTGATCGGTGCGGTGCTCTGGCTGCTCGTCGGCAAGGGCAAGACGGCTCAGGCACAGGTCTTGGCGCCTGACGACGACCCGCGCTTCACTGGCCCAGCACTCTCCGAGCAGGAGAAGAGCGTGCTGAACGACCTTGAGGCGCAGCTCCGTGCGCTCGACAACGAGGTGTTCCCCGGTGAGGGTGCGACTGATCACACTGACCACTCACACGATGCGCAGAAGAGCACTGCGCCGAGCGACGACGCGAAGCCGGCGTCAGAGCCGAAGCCGCAGTCGGGAGCTGGCGAGAACCCCAAGGACTCGGCTGACAATGCTGACCCCGAGAATGGTTCGCGTCGTTCATGAGCGCAGGTTCCGCGCCCGCCGCGCCCGCTCCCGCTTCGATCTTTGCTGTTGAACTCCTCGCAGGCCTGATTCGCCGCGGCGTGCAAGACATCGTTGTCTGCCCTGGCTCCCGTTCGCAGGCGCTCGCGCTTGCAGCAGCTGATGCAGAACGGGCTGGCGCGATCCGCCTCCACGTACGTCATGACGAGCGGGCAGCAGCCTTCTTCGCACTCGGTCTTTCTCGTGAGACCGGGCTCCCGGCCCCCGTGGTCGTGACGAGTGGAACCGCGGTCGCCAACCTCGCGCCCGCCGCGCTCGAGGCGCACGAGGGCCGCGTCCCATTCATCGCCCTGAGCGCGGATCGCCCAGCAGACAAGCGCGGCACCCGCGCAAGCCAGACCACGCTCCAGTACGACATGTTCGGCGCAGCGGCCCGACTCTCGCGCGATGTCGCACCGCCAGAATCGCAGCACGCAGAAGACCCTGATGAGCTCGCGCGCGACGCATTCGCGGCAGCGCTCGGTCGTGCCGGCGGTCAACCCGCCGGTCCGGTGCAGTTGAACCTGCAGTTCCGTGAGCCGCTCTCAGGCACGGCAGGCTTCGAGGCGATGATCGCCGGTGGCTTCGCCGCCGCGGCTGAGGAGGGTGCGGAGGCCCGCACGATCCGCGCCCTAGAAGCAGGCAACGTCGCAGCAGCAGCGTTCGGCACCGCGACGATCAACACCTTTACGCTCGAGTCCGAGCATGATGCAGATGCTGTTGCCGATGCGCGCACCGTGGTCATCGCTGGCGCAGCAGCAGGCACCGAGGCAACCGACTTTGCTCGTGCCGCAGGGCTCCCGCTCCTCGGTGAGGTGGTGAGCGGCTGCCGTGAAGGTGACGAAGCGATCACCGCCTATGCAGTGCTGATCGACCAGCCCGCCCTCGGCGGAACCGTCAACCGCGCAATCGTATTCGGCCACCCAACGCTCACGCGCCAGATTGGCGCGCTCGTTGGCCGCGCTGACGTCGAGACGATCGTCGTTGATCCGCACGTTGATACTGATCACTACGATCCAGCGCGCTCGGCGCGCATCGTGCGCCACGCTCGCGTCGCCCCCGGCTACGACCGTGCGACCAACGCGAGTTGGCTTGCTGCGTGGCAGTCGGCGGATCGTGCCCACGCAGTAGCCGTTCCCGCCATCGCCGCGGGCGCTGCGCCGTCGCGTCGCTCACTTGTTGCAGCGGTGTGGAACTCCACGGCACCGACAGATCGCCTCATGCTTGCAGCCTCTCGCCTCGTGCGCGTACTCGACGGGGTCGCAGCACCGCGCACGGTTGATGTGCGTTCGAACCGCGGTCTTGCTGGCATCGACGGGACGATTGCGACCGCCGCGGGCATTGCCTTCGCGAGCCAGTCTGTAATCCCAGACAGCGTGACGCGGTTGCTCATTGGCGACGTTGCACTGTTGCATGATGCGACCTCGCTCTTCGCGCCAGCGGGAGAGCAGGTTCCTCGCATGCAGATCATCCTCGGCAATGACGGTGGCGGCACGATCTTTGATGGCCTCGAGGTTGCCAGTTCAGCTGAGCGATCAGCCTACGAGCGCGTCATGTTCACGCCGCAGACAGTGAACATCGCGGCCCTCGCAACGGCAGCAGGCTGGCAGCACATCCTCGTCGAAACGCAGCAGCAACTTGAAGAGGCGCTCGCAGAGACGGTTACGGACCGAACGTTCATTGAGGTCGCGCTCGCGCGCTAACTGGCGTCGGTGGCGGCTGCCGCTAGGCGCCGAACGCCGTCGTAATTGGCCGGAACTTCGAGACGGTCTCAAGTAGTTCGTGCTCGGGGTCTGAGCCTGCGACGAGTCCGCCGCCGGCACTCGCCACGATCGACCGGGTGCCGTCAACGGGGCCGCCGATCTGTGCACAACGGAGCGCGATAACCCACTCACCGTCGCCGTTGCCATCAATCCAGCCGACCGCGCCAGAATAGCGACCACGATCAAACGGCTCGAGCTCATGAATGACCTCGACAGCCTCAATCGTCGGGGTGCCGCCGATCGCTGCCGTCGGGTGCATCGCAGCAACCAGCTCCAGCGTCGTCACATCCTCTGCGAGCTGCGCGCGTACGTCGGTTGCGAGGTGCCACACGTTTGGCAGTTGGAGCGCGAAAGGTTCCTCGCTCGTGGTGAGGTCGGTGAGATGGGGACTCAACGTCGTCACCACGCTCTGCGCGGCAAAGGCGTGCTCGTGCTGGTCTTTGTCGCTCGCGAGGAGTTCTGCACGAACTGCCTCATCGGCAACCGCATCAAGACCCGTGCGGGGACGCGTGCCGGCAAGCACGCGAGCCTCAAATTTGCCGTCGATGACGCGTGCGAGCGTCTCTGGGCTCGATCCGACAAGTCCATCAATGGCGAAGGTCCAGCAGTTTAGGTATTCGGCGCTCAGTCGCGCGAGGGGCGTCCGGATGTCGGCGTCTGCCGCGATCCGCCCCTCCAACTGCCGCGAAAGCACGACCTTCTCCAGATCGCCAGCATCGATGCGGCGCACAGACTCAACGACACCCGCGGTGTATCCGGCAATGGTGCCGGGGGACTGCGCGGTGCAGCCCGAAGCAGTAGCAAACGTTTCGGGGGAGGCGAGATCGATGGCGTCCCACGCTGCAAACGGCGTCGCGACCGGAATTTCAGCGTTGCTCACGGGCACGACTGCGCCAACAACAGCGTCAGCAGCAGCGCCAGCGTCAGTAACGCTCACCTCGGTGCGCCACATCTGGTCACCGGATCGCCCGATGATCGTCCGCGGCACAATCAGTACGCTTACGTGTTCGCTGCGCGCGTCGAACGTGAACGTGCCAAACGCCAGCAGTCCAGTGCCGGGCAGGCCAACCGGGTTTTCCACGGTGGCGGCAGCTGCGATCCGCCGCCACATGCGCGAGGCCTCGGTGAACCTGTGGGCACCGCTGAATTCGAGGCGGATCGCCTCACCAATTCCCACGGCTCCGCGGTCACCGCGGTTCCAGTACAGGGGCTGCTGCGGGTCAGCGAATGCCAACAACTCAGGCAGCTCGCCGTCTGTGAGCAACGGTCGCGTCACCGAGCGAAGCTGCGGGACAGACGACTCAGACACACAACTAATCTAGCGCGGTCGACTGGGAAAGTTTGAGGCGCGCTGCAAGTGCACCACTATATGAGAGTTCATGTCAGTGGAACGGGCTAGCATGGTGGGGTGACTCGCCCAGATACCGCGACCAAGGCCGCCGCAGACGTCTCCGCAATGTTTGATGACGTCTCCACGAAGTATGACCTCATTAACGATGTTTTGACGTTCGGCAGTGACCGCTATTGGCGCCACATGACGACGGAAGCGGTTGCGCCGCACACCGGCATGCGTCTGCTCGATCTTGCTGCAGGCACCGGTACTTCTTCGGCATCTTTCGCCGCGCGCGGTGCACACGTCGTCGCAGCTGACTTTTCTGAGGGCATGCTCGCAGAGGGCCGCCGCCGCCAGGCTGGCAACGAGCGCATCGAGTTCCAGTGGGCAGACGCGACTGATCTTCCATTCGAAGACAACTCGTTCGACGCGGCGACCATTTCGTACGGTCTCCGTAACGTACAAGACCCGAAGAAGGCCATCGCTGAGATGACCCGCGTAGTGAAGCCGGGCGGCCGCATCGTGATTGCCGAGTTCTCGCGCCCAACCAACGGTCTCATCCGCCTGGGTTATGGCATTTACGGTCGTCAGATTCTGCCCCGCGTTGCGGGTCTCATTAACCGCAGCGCTGCAGCTGCGTATGAGTACCTCAACGAGTCGATCGAGCAGTGGCCCACGCAGGAGGATCTCGCGAAGTGGCTCCGCGAGGCCGGCCTCGAACGCGTTGGCTACCGCAACCTCACCTTCGGTATCGTCGCGCTTCACCGCGGCTTCGTGCCGGCTGAGGCGCCCACCGAGAGCCCCGAGTCTGGAGATGCAGAGTGACCGATCCGATCGTCGCTGACACGACTACTCAGGCGCTGCCGATGCGCATGTTCCGGAGCGCGCACGAGCGCCGCTTCGAGAAGAAGATGCGCGAGCAGCTCGACCTCATCGAGGTCGGCCTGAACGAGCACCTCACCTTTGCGTCGCCCATCGCAGACGCACCCGCGCGCTACCTTTCTGAGGCAGGCGGCAAGCGGATCCGACCCGTTCTTACTGTGCTTGCAAGCCAGCTGGGCGATGGCCCGAACGAGCTCGTACGCCGCGCTGCGCAGGCCGTGGAAATGACGCATCTCGCATCGCTCTACCACGACGATGTCATGGACGATGCAAAGCTTCGCCGTGGTGTCCCCGCAGCACAGATCGTCTGGTCGAACTCGGTCGCGATCCTCGCGGGCGACTTGCTGTTTGCGCGTGCTTCGACGCTCGTGTCTGGCATGGGCGAAGACGCGATTCTGCTGCAGGCGCGCACCTTCGAGCGCCTCTGCCTTGGCCAGCTCCATGAGACCGTCGGCCCGCAGCCGGAGGACGACGAGATCGCGCACTACATCCAGGTGCTTGCAGATAAGACCGGTGCCCTCATCTCGACCGCTGCGCGCATGGGCGCAATGTTCGGCGGCGCAAGCACCGAGGTCATTGAGGCAGTCACTGAGTATGGTGAGCGGATCGGCGTCGCCTTCCAGCTCATCGACGACGTCATCGATCTTTCCCCGAAGAAGGAACAGACCGGCAAGCGCGCTGGTACCGACCTTCGCGCGGGCGTAGTCACCCTGCCCCTGCTGCTGCTGCGCGAGCGCGCGGCACAGGGCAATGAAGCTGACGCGGCTCTCTTGCAGCGCATCGACGCAGGTGTCGAAGCGATTGCCGGTGGCGCGGATCCCGCAGTTCTGGACCCCGAGGTTGAGGCACTCCGCAACCACGAGGTCACGCTGGAAACCGAAGCTACCGCCCGCAAGTGGGCAAACGATGCTGTCACCGCACTCGACGTGCTCCCGAAGTCTGCCGTGAAGCAGGCGCTCGTGGAGCTCGCCGATGCGATCGTGACCCGAGAGGGATAAGTACCTATGGAAAAGATGCGTGTTGCAATTGTTGGCGCGGGTCCCGCAGGAATTTACGCGGCAGACCTGCTGCTGAAGGCCGAGCGCGACTTCGATGTCGAGGTGGACCTGTTTGAGCAGCTCCCCGCACCCTACGGCCTTGTCCGTTACGGTGTCTCGCCCGATCACCCCCGTATCAAGGGCATCATCACCGCGCTCCGCGACGTGCTCGACTCGGGTGCGATTCGCTACTTCGGCAATGTCCGCTACGGCGTTGACGTCACCCTCGACGACCTGAAGAAGCACTACAACGCGGTCATCTTCTCGACCGGCGCGATCCGCGATGCAAATCTCAACATCCCGGGTATCGACGCTGAAGGTTCTTACGGCGCAGCTGACTTCGTGAGCTGGTTTGACGGTCACCCCGACGTGCCCCGCACCTGGCCCCTCGAAGCGCAGAGCGTTGGCGTTATCGGTAACGGCAACGTTGCGCTCGACGTCTCACGCATGCTCATTAAGCACGCAGATGACCTGCTGCCGACTGAGATTCCCGACAACGTGTACGAGGGTCTCAAGGCAAGCCCGATCCAGGAACTCCACCTGTTCGGTCGCCGCGGCCCCAAGTACGTGAAGTTCACGCCGCTCGAGCTCCGCGAGCTCGGCGAGGTTCGCGACGTCGACATGGTCATCAACGAGGCAGACTTCGATCGCGAAGACGCCTACGCAGACGAGACGCTCATGAAGAACAAGCAGGTCGTTGTGATGACCCGCATCATGGACAAGTGGCGCGCTGAGCAGAAGGAACGCGAGGCCGGCGACGTCGCTCCCGCATCGCGCCGTCTGCACATGCACTTCTGGTCGAAGCCCGTCGCGGTCGTCACCGAGGAAGGCCGCGTCACCGGCCTCAAGATTGAGCGCACCGCACCCGACGGCAACGGCGGAGTCATCGACACCGGCGAGTTCGAAACCATCCCGATGCAGTCGCTGTACCGCGCGATTGGCTACTTCGGTTCGCCGCTCGACGAGATCCCCTTCAGCGAAGAGCGCGGTGTCATTCCCAATGACAAGGGTCGTGTCCTCGACACCACCGGTGAGCAGATTCCCGGCGTCTACGCGACCGGCTGGATCAAGCGTGGCCCGATTGGTCTCATCGGCCATACGAAGTCCGACGCTATGGAGACCCTCGAATGCCTGATCGCGGATCAGGCAAACCTGTGGTCGCCCGAGGCGACCGACACCGAGGCGATCCCTGCCCTGCTTGAGTCGCGTAACGTCCCCTATACAACCATTGATGGCTGGCACCGCCTTGACGCTCACGAGCTTGCGCTCGGAGAGGCTGCGGGCCGTACCCGTATCAAGGTGGTTCCTCGCGATGAAATGACCAACATTTCGCGCGGTGAGTAACGTGTTTGGCGCGTAGCGCTCGCTGACTGAGGTGCCCGGTTCCGTTTGGAGCCGGGCACTTTTGTCTGCACCGGATCAAAGTATCGAGCACTCACCCAGTACAGAATTGGTCACCATCCACAGGAAACTGGACTATTTTTCCCTGGGGTTTTAGGGTTCATTGAGGGGGGGCATTCTTACCAATTTTCAGAAATGGTGAACGCCTTGAACAATTCAGCCGTAAGGTTTTCTGTCAGGCCGCGCAAACGGTCGGCATCGCGGGCAGTCGCAGTCATTGCCAGTGCGGTAGTGCTTGGTGCATCAGCCAATTTGTATTCGAGTGGGCCCGCGCAAGCGTGGGAAGGGTATCTCTACACGACCATCGGTGAATGGGGAATGAGTGGTACAACGGCTACCGGGCTGATTGCAAACAGCAGTATGGGGAGTGACCGCGGGCTCTTCCGAATCCCCAACCTGGGAAACACCGCAGACATTCTCTACCAAACTGACACGGGTGAACAATGGTGCCTGGCAGCTGAACAACCAGATGCCGTAAATGGCTTGCGATGGATCCCGGTTGGCGAGGGCACCTGCCAACTCGTCACCACGGTGCGCGTTGGTGCCACCTGGACGCAGTTTGGCTTCGTCGCGAAAGACGGGAAATACCGCGGAAAGTATCTCGGCCCGAGGTCGGGTTCTCATGACATCGTGTGGGGTGGGAGGAGCTACCACTTCATCCAAACGCCATTCCCCATCAATTACGTCGAGATTCTGGGTCAGTCGACAGTGAGCGTGACCCAAACACCGCTCATTTACGGCAGGGCAATTGGGCGCAACGATCTGACTCTGAGAAACGGTGCTACCGATGAGCTGCTGGCGACAGTTTGGGTCGAGCGTGATGGGTACTGGTTCTACCGATTCAAGCATCCCTTGGCATGGGGTGACGAGGTCGACGTCGTGGCGACACAAACCGTCAAAGGTAAGACCTCGACAGCCCGGCTGAAAGTCAAAGTAGCTGAACTTGCAACGATCAACCTCGACGCGCTGGACGCAACGGCCCGTACCGTGACCATGAGCGGGCGTGCGACACCGGGTTCCTTGATTGGTATTTACAACGCAGAACGCACGATCATCTGGCGGCGAATTGTCAATCCCGAAGGCGTGTGGGCCCCAGTTACCATCCCTAACCTGTCATACGGCAAGAACGAATTCTTCATTGAACAACACATTCTTGATCAAGAAGTGGTGAACCCAGCTGGTGCGTCGGTGGTCTCCTTTGACCTTGTGAAGCCAGCACCACCGAAAGAGCCGGAGCCGCCGAAGCCGCCGAAGCCGCCGGAGCCGCCGGAGCCGCCGGAGCCGCCGAAGCCGCCGGAGCCGCCGGAGCCGCCGAAGCCTCCTGATCCGCCGGAGCCGCCGAAGCCTCCTGGTCCGCCGGAGCCGCCGGAGCCTCCTGGTCCTTCGGGGGATCCTGATCCGCCGGAGCCTCCTGGTCCTTCGGGGGATCCTGATCCGCCGGAGCCTCCTGGTCCTTCGGGGGATCCTGATCCGCCGGAGCCTCCTGGTCCTTCGGGGGATCCTGATCCGCCGGAGCCTCCTGGTC
>NZ_JACVMU010000009.1 GCF_014529985.1 Leucobacter sp. cx-42 | reverse complement strand
GGATCCTGATCCGCCGGAGCCTCCTGGTCCTTCGGGGGATCCTGATCCGCCGGAGCCTCCTGGTCCTTCGGGGGATCCTGATCCGCCGGAGCCTCCTGGTCCTTCGGGGGATCCTGATCCGCCGGAGCCTCCTGGTCCTTCGGGGGATCCAGATCCTCCTGAGCCTCCTGGCCCTCCTGGTCCTCCGACCGAGCCAGGACCTCCTGGAGATTCTGATCGACCCGAGCTGCCGGCAGACTCTGACGATCAGCCCGGTAGCCCTGAGAATGACATGAAAACAGAGACAGCGAAGGAACATGCTCAACGTAAGCCCATTCAGTCGCCTCTTGGCGAGATGAACGTTGTGCCGACACGCACTTGGTACATCGAAGCTCCAAAAGCGCCGGCTGCAAGGGTCGTGCCGGCAACAAGCCCAGTTGAAACCAAACAGCGAACGGTATCGCCAGAACCGACCCCAGGCTCAGCAGATCGGTCAACGGACTCGGAGAACAGGATGGTCGAGGAGGTAGAACTCAAAGACTCCGAGGTCGTCTCACTTGTGAACCCAGTAGCCGTGACTGTAGCGGCTGTGACACTAGCTGGCGGAATCGCTGCCGCAAATGCTGGTCAGGTCCGTCGCAAACTCTCAATCAAGAAAGGAAAACCACCAAAGATTAGCTAGGCGATTGCCCGTTCACTCGCCTACGAAGCTCGTGCAGTCGCAATCGCTTGGACGACGCGAACGCGTAATGCGTTACCTCGATCGGTGAAGGCTCTCTGGCGGTGAGCGTACTCGCGCTTACCGTCAGGGGTCTCGATTGGGATCGCGGGAAGATCGAAACCGCTCACGTCATAAGGTGACGCTTGCATGTCAACGGTCCGGATATCGCGGGCCAGCTCAAACGCATCGAGCAACAGCTCACCAGGCATGATCGGCCCGAGCTTTGTTACCCACTTGTACACGTCCATACCAGCATGTAGGCAACCGGCCTGCTCATCATTGATTTGTTCAGCCCGAGTTGGCGTAAGTCGATTGAGAGGTCGTGCGTCTGGGGTAAAGAAACGGTAGGCGTCGAAATGGCTACAAGAAATGGGATTGCTTTCCACAACTGCATCTGTGGCCTCGTGGCCAATCCTCAGCGGAAGACCGGCGTGACGGATTTGCTCAGGAGTGAGTTTGTACACCATCGCCCATTCATGCAGTCCAAAGCAGGCGAAATGAGGAGGCCGTTCGATCGTCTTCTCGAGAAGATCCGCGATGAAATCCACCGAAGTTGCGCGCTTCGCAAAGAACGCGGGCAGATCAACAGTTAAGTCCGAGTCGTTTGTCCTCCGGTAGTAACGCCACTCCGAGCGTGCCGGGACAGGGATCGTTGAACCGGGCCCTTCAAAGGCCGTGCTCGGTGCGACGTCAGCAGCTCCTTCGAGAACAACGCCAGCTCCGGGATGCCACCGACGTAGGTCTGCAGGTTTATAGGAGTAGTACGTCCAAAGGAAGTCCTCGATGGGGTGCTTCTTGCCTGCGAGCCTGCGCGCACGATGGTCAGCGGAAAAGGCATCTGCGCGCGCTTCGTGTGCGGCTTCGCGAGCAGTCCACTCGGCGCGACTCAGCACAATCGAGGTTGCCGAAGCCTGCGCGCTGAGTGCCGAAATATCCACGCAGTAAGGGTACCCGGTCGGGCTGGGGTAATCCGCGCCCTAAGAATCAGAAGGCAAAGCCGCCGAATCGGGTGGCTAGAAGCCCAAGGGATCGAACGAGTCGCTATCGCGCCCACGCAGCCGATCAATGTCGCGGCGGTCCCGCTTCGTCGGGCGCCCGGCGCCGCGATCTCGTACCACGGCCGCGGGTCGTTCCTCGCGCGGGGGAGGGGGTGGCGAATGATCTTCGAAGAGGGTGGCAGCTTCGGTCGCGCTTCCACGGCGGATCCCCAGGCCTCGCACCACGTACACCTTTTCGAGGCCGTGCAGACGCACGCGAACAGTGTCGCCCACCTTGACGGCCTGCGCTGGCTTTGCTGACGAATCATTTACGCGAACGTGTCCAGCTTTGCACGCTGCAGTGGCCTGGCTACGGGTCTTCGCGAGACGAGCCGCCCAGATCCACGCATCAGCGCGCACCGAGGTTGGCCCTGAATGGGCTCCGCGCGGGACGTTTTGACGCTGTGGTTCCATAGCTCTTGATCGTAGCGGGCAGAATAGAGGTATGGCCGAAGAATACGAGACGATCGCGGGACGCGTCGATACCGAGGTGGAAATCTCGCGGTCTCGGTTCTTAACCAGGCTTGAACGAGTCGATAGTGAAGCAGCCGCGCGCGAAGTGATCGCTGCGGTGCGGGCAGAGCATCCGCGGGCACGTCATCACTGCTCGGCGTTTGTGCTCGGACACGACGGTCGTGTGCAACGTTCCAACGATGATGGGGAGCCGAGTGGCACTGCAGGCGCGCCCATGCTCGATGCGCTCACATCATCAGGTCTGAGTGACGTGGTGGCAGTTGTGACCCGATACTTTGGCGGTATTCTGCTCGGTGCAGGCGGACTCACCCGCGCGTATCGGGCTTCCGTCGCAGACGCCGTGCTCGTATCGAAGCGCGTGCAACGCGGACTGCGTCACGAAGTTTCAGTCATCACCGGTTACGACGTGGCGGCGCAAATCGAGTCTGAAGCTCGCCGTCGCGGGTATGCAGTCGGCGAGGCCACCTATGGCGCCGATGTGACGCAGCGATTTGCAGTGGCCGCGCACGAAGTTGCCGCGTTGGAGGCACTCGCTGCCGAGCTCAGTGCGGGCGCAGCGCTGTGTGAACGAGGCGATTCCGGATACGTTGATCTGCACTAATTTTCAGCAAGGAACACACATTGTCAGTGGTCACCGGTAGCCTTGCGAGCATGGGATTCTGGTCTGAAATCGTCGGGCAGCCCGTGGCCGTTGCAATGCTTGATCGCGCTGCGTCATACGAGCCAGGGGCGGCTGCGCCTGCGCACGCGTGGCTAATTACCGGCCCTGCGGGCTCTGGCCGATCGAATCTTGCGTACCGTTTTGCTGCCGCATTGATCGCCCGGAGCGAGGCAGATCGCGACCGTGTGTACGCACAGGTTCAGGCGCACACGCATCCTGATCTTGGGGTACTGACGACCCAGGCCGCGATCATCAAGATTGATGCCGCTCGCGAAATTGTGACGACCGCTCACTACGCACCGAGCGAGGGGCGCTATCGCGTCATTGTTATTGAAGACGCGGATCGCATGCCAGAGCACACCTCGAACGTGCTGCTGAAGGCCATCGAAGAACCACCCGAGCGAACGATCTGGGTGCTGTGCGCACCGAGTGAGGCAGACCTCCTCCCAACGATTCGCTCACGCACTCGTGCGCTCCGGCTTGTCACACCTGGCGTAGACGATGTGGCGCAGCTGTTGCAGTCCCGTGACGGTGTCTCGCCCGAGCGTGCGGCACAAGCTGCCCGGCTGGCGCAGAGCCACGTGGGTATGGCCAGGCGACTCGCCTCTGATGATGATGCGCTCGCACGCCGCCAAGATTCAATTCAAGCGGCGCTTGGAGTGCGAACACTTGGCGACGCGATGGCAGTTGCCGCCTCGCTTGCAAAAATCGCGCAGGCTGACGCAGATGCCCTGATGGATCGGCTTGACGCGCGCGAACGCGAGGAGGCCATGCGTGGGCTTGGCCTCGCGCCCGGTGCGGCAATTCCGCCGCGTCTGCGATCACAGATCAAGGCGCTCGAAGAAGAACAGGAACGTCGTCGAAAGCGCAGCCTGCGTGACGGACTCGATCGCGTCCTTACTGACCTGTCCTCGCTCTACCGTGATGTTTTGATGACCGCGCTGGCTTCTGCCGATGAACGAGAGCTCATCAACCTTGAGTTCAGCCGAGCTATTACCGAACTTGCTGGTCGTTGGACCCCTGAGCAGACACTGCAAGCACTCGACGCTGTCAGTAACGCCCGTGAACGGCTCATGCGACAGATCACTCCGGGACTTGTCATGGAAGCTTTGTTCGCCCGGATCGTGATGATTCATAACCTCGTTAACGACGCCCGCTGAAAGGTGCACAAGTGAGTGAGATCGAGAACGCCGAAGACATCGTTCGGCAGAAGAGTAAGCGCTTCCGCCTGATCGTCACGGTGGTCGTTGGCCTGCTGATTGCGGGGCTGATTGCGTTGCTCATCAGCGGTGGGTTCGGCCAGCCTGTTGTGCAGCAGAAGCCAGGCTCGAGTGATTTTGCTCCTCCGAAGGGTGACGTTGAACAGACGCTTGCGGGCTATCAGTCGCAGGAGCCCGACTGGCGGAGCTGCGGTGACGGTTTCCAGTGTGCGACCGTGTTGGCCCCGCTGAACTGGGATGATCTGGAGAGCGAACCAATTGAGCTTGCGATGATCCGCAAGCCAGCTACGGGTTCCAATCCCCTCGGTAGCTTGTTCATTAACCCGGGCGGCCCTGGCGCATCTGGCGTTGAATACGCTCGATACGCCGGCACGAGCGGACTTGATGACACACTGCTCAAGAACTACGACATCATCGGTTGGGATCCCCGAGGTGTCGGCAACTCAAGTGCAATTGACTGCTTCACCGATGCTGAGCTCGATGAGCAACTGTTTGGTCTCGACGACTCCATCAACCTGAAGCGCGGTAGCGATGAGTGGCTTGCGGCTTCCGCAGAGAGTGCGCGCACGATTGCTGAGGCATGCGAGAAGACCTCGGGCGACCTCATCAAGTACGTCAGTACGAACGAGACGGTGCAAGATCTTGACATGATGCGTGCCATCGTGGGCGATAAGCAGCTGAACTATCTCGGCTACTCGTACGGCACCTACATTGGCGCTCGCTATGCAGACCGATTCCCTGAGAACGCTGGCCGCCTTGTGCTTGATGGAGCGATTGATCCGCAGGTGACTGAGCGCGAGATGATTCGCGAACAGACGAAGGGCTTCGAGCTTGCGCTGCGGGCATACGTTACGGATTGTTTGACCCGCAGTAGTTGCCCACTCACCGGCACGGTGGATGAAGCGATGACGCAGATCGGTGACATGCTCGACCAGGTCGATGTGGAGCCCTTGCGCGCTTCAGATGGCCGGTACGTCGGTTCAAGCACCTTGCTGACCGCGATCATTACGCCGCTCTACAACCAGGACAACTGGTCGTACCTCGACATGCTCTTCGAAGCCATTCCGCAGGGAGACGCAGACATCGCGCTTGCCCTTGCAGACTCTTACTACAGCCGTGACGCTGATGGCAGGTATCTCGACAATTCGACAGTCGCGTCTTGGGCAATTAACTGCCTCGACTATCCGACCGACGATGACGTAGCGTCCATGCGGGCAGAAGCTGCAGAACTCGAACAGCTGGCGCCCACCATTGGCCGTTTCCAAACATACGGTGGGACTTTCTGCGCCGATTGGCCGGGAGACTCGACCGAAAACCGCGAACCGGTGACTGCTCAGGGGGCGAACCCGATCTTGGTGATCGGCACGACAGGTGATCCGGCTACGCCTTACCTATGGGCGGAGGCCTTGGCCGATCAGCTTGAAAGCGGCGTCTTGGTCACCTACGAGGGTGAAGGGCACACCGCATACGGGACGAGTAGCTGCGCGTCGCGTGTGATTGATGAGTTCCTTGTAGAAGGTACGGTTCCCACGCAAGACCCGCTCTGCACCGAATAGCTCACCCGTACACGCCACGAGTTTGACCCTGCGTTGGGTCAGGCTCGTGGCGTGTCGCATATGCTCGCCTTGCATCGTGACTTTTAGGGATTGCTGAGGTGCAATCACGCACCCGGAACCTGCTATAGTTGTCGCTTGTGTACAGAGCAATCTGTGCCAAGCCGCCTTAGCTCAGTCGGTAGAGCGATTCCCTCGTAAAGAATAGGTCACCAGTTCGATTCTGGTAGGCGGCTCCGATAGGCCTCGACAGTAATGTCGAGGCCTTTTCTGTGTGTATAGCGTCATGCTGATTTTGGCTTTCGGGGCCGGCCGTTGCTCGTTTCGTGGCGGATCTGGTGTCTTTATGCGGATCGTTGCCAAATAGCGCCGAAGACACGCCCGTGATTTGGTCTCGGTTTGCGCTGGGGTGGGGATCGGCGTAATGTAATCCCTTGTCGCCGCAACGCAGCCGGGCAGCATAGCTGGCCTGGTTGACTAGCTTGCGGTTAACCGAAACTCACGGGTTTTGGTTGTTGGACTGCTTTTCGGAGGGCCATTGGTTTGGTCGGTACGGGGAGTGTCTGGTCCTTGAGAACTCAATAGTGTGCACTTGATTGTCAAATGCCAATTTTTTATCCCCGGCATGAACCGTCTGGTTTGTGTTGGAGATTCCTTTTTTGGATGAATAATTCAGTGACAAATTTTTGTCAGTGTTTCTATTTGTCAGGTCAAACTCGCATCTTGTCTGCCTTATTCCGGTGGATGGGTGCTTTTTGTTTTTTACGGAGAGTTTGATCCTGGCTCAGGA
>NZ_JACVMU010000008.1 GCF_014529985.1 Leucobacter sp. cx-42 | reverse complement strand
ACAGGCCTCGACCGTGAGCTTCTACGACACCGGTGTCACTGCAGAAGAAGGCCTCTGGGCAAGGAGCGGATGGGCCGGCCACAGCTGAAATCGCCCAACGCCATCCACTCTTTTTGTCCTATAACCCAAACTGTCCTTCTCGCCGGGTTGAACCGAAGCCGGCGCCAACCACAGAGCAGGCAACAAAACAAAAGACCCTCACCCGAAGGTGAGGGTCCGACTTGCTCCCCCGGCTGGGCTCGAACCAGCGACATCCTGATTAACAGTCAAGCGCTCTGCCAACTGAGCTACAGGGGATCATTGCCGAAGCAACGTAAACGATAGTAGCCCGCGCGAATGGGCCGCCGCAAATCACTGTGGGATCCCGCGCGCGTCACTCGTCGTCGCACAGCTACCTTCCAACGGAACGCCCCATTACAACGACCGTGTGGCCTACTCCATCGCAATTTCGTCGTACGCGGTACTGCGCAATGCCTGCGCGAGTCGCTGCACGTACTCGTGATCCGCCTGCCGGAAGATCGCGTTAATGTCGCCCGCACCGACGATGCCACCCTGCTGCATCACGAGCACATCTTCAACAAGGGCCTCGAGCATGCCGATGTCGTGGCTGATGAGCATCATCGCCGAGTTGGTGCGCTCGTGATACCAGCGCAGCAGCTCCACGATCCGCGGACGATTGTTGGCGTCAACGCCGAGGGTGGGCTCATCCGCGATGAGAACGGGCGGTTCGAGCATGAGCGATCGCATGACGGCGATGCGCTGGCGCTGCCCCTTTGAGAGCTCGTGCGGGAACTGCTGCAGCGTGCTGAGCGGGAGCGCGACGATATCCATCATTTCCGCGATGATTTCACCCATTGCGTCACGATCGAACTTGCGGGTGCGCTCAGAGACCGGCTCAAGCAACACGTCACCGATGGTCAGCTCGGCAGTGAGGGTGGCGCCCTCATTCTGGCTGAGGTAGCCAACATACGCAGTGAGCTTGTTACGCGTGCCCTTGGACGCGCGCGACAGATCGATATCGAGCGTCATTCCGGTGCCGCCGGAGTGCTTGATCCGCGCGCCTTTGTCGCCCGCGTCTTTCCCGCGTCCCGCAAGGAACTTCGTGAGCGTTGACTTGCCGGATCCGCTCTCGCCAAGCACCGCGAGGACTCCCCCGCGAGCAAGCTCGAAGCTCACGCCCTCAACAGCCTGGAAGGCTGCGCCGCCGCCGTGCGCCGGATAGCTGAGTGACAGGTCCTCGACCAAAATGGCCGGGTCTGCCTGCGGATTTGGGTGAGCCATGCTGCTACTTCCGTTCCGGGATGAAAATGTACGTAACTCACCCTACTGGCGGAAGCTCGTAGGGCCGCGGATCTCGCTACTCGTTTTTCAAGCTACGGCGTGCCGCCTCGAGGGCGACAAGCTGCTGTTGAATCACGAGCGAGTCTTCGCCACCCGCGCCGCTTTGGCGCTGGAGACGAGCGAGGAGTTCTTGTTTCAGAGCCTGCAAATCGCGGTCGAGAAGTGCAATCGTCACGCCGCGGGCATACGTCCCGAGGAGATCGGCGTTCTTCTGCGGCAACGGCGCCACGGCAAGCTCACGCACCAGAGTGCGGTGCGATTCTGGCGCGGCCGCCACGATCGCAGGAATCCAAGAATCACCCTGCCACTCCGGGAGTGCCACAGCGAGTGCGTCGCGGACAACGCGCAGATTCGGCTCGTGCACCTGCGCCGTTACGACCTGCGCGAGCAGATCATGCCCGATAGCCGGCGCCTGCTGAATCATTGCCATCAGTGCGTCGCGCTCCAGCAACATCGTCGGCTGGAACTGCAGCGTCGCGAGCGTTGGCCCATTCGCCCACGGTTCCGGCTCGGTAGAGATCTCGCGCATGGGCGCTTCCTGCGACCGTCCCGTGCGCACGGCATGCTGCACCTCGGGAAGATCCATTCCGAGCATGCGCGCGAGTTCTCGCGTGTATGCGGGGCGGATCGACGGATCTTTAATCCCAGCAACGATCGGCGCCGCTGCTCGCAGCGCAGCGATCCGCCCCTCAATCGTGTTGAGGTCAAAGCGACTGATCGCCTGTTTTAACGCGAACTGAAACAGCGGGATCTTGCGGTCGAACAGGTCACGAACCGCTTCGTCACCCTGGTGCAATCGGAGGTCGCAGGGATCGTAGCCATCTGGCGCGACTGCCGCGTAGGTCTGTGCGGAGAATCGCTTCTCCTCAGCGAACGCACGCAGTGCGGCCTTCTGGCCGGCCTCATCAGGGTCAAAGGTGAAGATCACCTCTGCCGCGGTGTCATCGCCCATCATGCGACGAAGCACCTGAATGTGATCGGGGCCGAACGCCGTGCCACAGGTCGCAACCGCGCACTCGACGCCAGCGAGATAGCAGGCCATGACGTCGGTATAGCCCTCGACGACCACCACGCGTTTACCGCGCGAGATCGCTTTCTTCGCAAGATCAAGGCCGTACAATACCCGCGACTTATGGTAGACCGGCGTCTCGGGCGTGTTCAGGTACTTCGGACCCTGATCATCGTCGTAGAGCTTGCGGGCGCCAAATCCGAGCACCTGTCCGCTGGTGTCGCGGATCGGCCAGACAACGCGCCCACGGAAGCGGTCGTACACGCCGCGTTGCCCCTCAGAAACAAGGCCAGACAGTACGAGCTCCTGCGGCGTGTACCCCTTGCCGCGAAGATGTGAGGTCAGTGCATCCCAACCGCGTGGCGCATAGCCGACGCCGAACGTCGCCCAGGCATCGCGATCAAAACCGCGCTGCTCAAGAAACGCGCGACCTGTGCCGGCCTCTTCCGACTGCAGCAGCTGTTCGCGATAGAACTGGGCGGCCTCCTGATTCGCTGCGAGCAGGCGTGCGCGCGGCGGGCCGTCTTCGCGGGTCGTCGGGCCATCCTCGTACGTGAGAACGTAGTTTGTGCGCGCAGCGAGTCGCTCGACCGACTCACTGAATGAGAGATGATCGTGCTTCTGTAGAAAGCTGATCGCGTCGCCAGACTCACCACAGCCGAAGCAGTGGAAATAACCGAGCGCTGGACGAACATGAAAGCTCGGGCTGCGCTCGTCGTGGAACGGGCACAGACCCTTCATCGAGTCGATGCCACCGTTCTTCAGCGCGACGTAGTCCCCTACGAGATCTGCGAGGTTTGTGCGTCGCTTGACCTCTTCAACATCACTTGCTTTGATTCGGCCGGCCATGAGGTGAAGTTTAGACGAGAGAAGCCGTGCAGAGGCGCTCGTACCAGGCGATTGCCGATTGATCTGTGAGTGATGCCACCTGGTCAACGATGGCGCGTCGGGCACCGGCTTCGTCCTTTGCGGCGCGAAAATCCGCGGCAAACGCGGGTTCAAGCTCGTGCGGTCCAGCCTCTTCGAGCGTGTGCAGCAGCTCGATGAGCAGACTACGCTGACGGCGATATGTCGGCTGTCGGCGACCACTCTGCATGACAAATGCGGCCACGATGCCCTTGAGCGTGGCAATTTCGGCGCGGATCTCGCGCGGCACCACAATCTCCGCACCGTACCTGGCGAGTGAGGCTCCATCAGCCGCAGCCATCGTTGCGGCGATCGAGGTACGCGCAAAACGCCCAATCATGTCGCTCGTAAAGTTCTTGAGCTTTGCCTGGTCGCGACGCGAGCCATCCCAGCTGGTGAGCCAGTTCTGGCTGTGCGCCATCCGGTCAAAGGCTGCCCCGAGTTCATCGGTCGAGAAGTCCCCGCCTGCCCAATCGGAGACCGTGCGGATCAGCGAATCATGGCCAGACCGTGCGGTCAAAAATAGCGGATCAATGTGCTCACTGACGATGGCATCTTCGAAGTCATGCACAGAATAGGCAATGTCGTCGGAGAGGTCCATGACCTGAGCCTCTGCGCACTTTTGGCGATCCTTCGCGCCCTGACGCAACCAGTCAAAGACCGGCGCATCATCGGCGAAGTAGCCAAACTTCATGCTGCCGGGGGCCGCTTCTTCGAGCGCCCACGGGTACTTGCAGCTCGCGTCGAGCGTCGCGCGCGTGAGGTTCAGGCCGACACTGTCGCCCTCCGGGGAGAAATGCTTGGGTTCGAGGCGCGTCAGAATACGCAGTGTCTGCGCGTTGCCTTCGAAGCCGCCAAAGCCGGTCATCCACTCGTTCAATGCACGCTCACCGTTGTGCCCGAACGGCGGGTGGCCAAGATCATGCGCGAGACACGCCGTGTCTACGACGTCCTGCGATAGCGCAAGCGAGGCCGCAAGCTCACGGCCGATCTGTGCGACCTCGAGCGAGTGGGTCAGTCGATTACGCGCGAAATCCACTCCGGCGGTGGGGCTGAGCACCTGCGTCTTTGCAGAGAGCCTCCGCCATCCACTGGAGTGGAGCACGCGGGCGCGGTCGCGCGCAAAATCGCTCCGCGCACCGCTGTGTGTTTCTGGCAGGAAGCGCTCGGTATCACCCGAGCTGTATCCGGAAGGCAACGCTGCCTCGCCGGATAGCGAACGATTAGCCACCGTCTACTCCGGTCTCATCACCTTCGCCCTCAGCAAGGGCTGCAAGGTCAATGTGGGTCGTCTCGCGGCTGTCGAGCCAGCCGTAGGGAAGAATCGTGCGCTTCGGGCTACCTGCGCGGCCGCGCTGACCCTCAGCACCCTCGCCGGGGTACGGCATCTCGCGATCCATCGTGTCGAAGATGGCGTCCATCTGATCGAACGACTCGACGGTCGCAAGCGCACGGCGGGTCTCGCCGCCGACGCCGTAGCCCTTGAAGTACCACGCGACGTGCTTACGAATGTCGCGGCAGGCGCGCTCTTCCGAGCCGTCGTAGAAGTCTACGAGCAGTTCGGTGTGGCGACGCATAGCGACCATGACCTCGCCAAGGTTCGGGTGCGCGAGTGCGGCCTGCGCTTCCTCTGCGCTGATCTGGCCAGCTTCGGCCTTGAACGCAGCGGCGAGGTCGCCAAAGAGCCAGGGGCGACCGAGGCAGCCACGGCCAACGACAACACCATCGCAGCCGGTTTCACGAACCATGCGGATCGCGTCATCAGCGGCCCAGATATCGCCATTGCCGAGCACGGGAACGCTCGTGATGGTTTCCTTGAGCTTGGCAATCGAAGACCAGTCGGCCTGGCCCGAGTAGAACTCGTTCGCGGTACGGCCGTGCAAAGCGATCGCCGCTACACCTGCGTCCTCTGCCGCGCGAGCAGCATCAAGGTAGGTGAGGTGATCCGCATCAATTCCCTTGCGCATCTTCACCGTGAGGGGAATGTCGCCGGCGGCCTTGACCGCACCCTCGACAATCGCACGGAAGAGGTCGCTCTTCCACGGAAGCGCCGAGCCGCCACCGCGACGCGTCACCTTGGGAACCGGGCAACCAAAGTTCAAGTCAATGTGGTCAGCGAGGTTCTCGCCAACCAAGAATTTCACTGCCTCAGACACGGTCGTGGGGTCGACGCCGTACAGCTGGATCGAGCGAGTCGTCTCACTCTCGTGATGCTTGATGAGCTGCAGCGACTTCGGCGTACGCTCAACGAGCGCGCGAGTCGTCACCATCTCGCTCACATACAGGCCAACACCGTACTCGCGGCACAGGCGGCGGAATGCGGTGTTCGTAATTCCGGCCATGGGAGCCAAGATGACGGGGACGTCGAGTTCTAGCGGGCCGATCTTCAGGGCGGGCGCCGCGGCAGTCTGAGCAGTCATATCGCGTCTATTCTCTCAGATGCAGCTGTTAGCTGAGTCCAGCTGTGGACTGACCGGCTTCTGGCGTGTCGACAGCTCCGCCGAAGCGGCGATCGCGCGCATGGAAAATGCGGATCGCTTCCCACAGCTCCTTACGCCCAAAATCTGGCCAGAGCGTATCGAGGAACACCATCTCCGCGTAGGCCGACTGCCAGAGCATGAAGTTGCTCGTGCGCTGCTCGCCAGAACTGCGCACAAACAGGTCAACCTCAGGGAGTTCAGGCACATACAGATGCCGTTCGATAACTCGCTCGGTGATGCCCTTCGGACTGAGTTCCCCGCGCTTTACTTCTTCGGCAATACGGCGAACCGCGTCGGTGATCTCGTTACGACCGCCATAGTTCACGCACATAGTGAGGGTGAGGCCCGTATTGTTGCGAGTGACGCGTTCCGAAGCCTGGAGTTCTTTAATGACCGAGCCCCAGAGCTTCGGCCGACGGCCGGCCCAACGCATGCGCACGTTCCAGCTATCAAGTTGATTGCGGCGGCGACGCAGCACGTCGCGGTTGAAACCCATGAGGAAGCGCACCTCATCGGGTGAGCGACGCCAATTCTCGGTTGAGAAGGCGTACACACTCAAGTGCGTGACGCCCGCCTGAATTGCCCCAGCAACGACGTCGAGGAGCGCCTGTTCGCCCATCTTGTGACCCTCAACGCGAGCGAGGCCGCGCTGATTCGCCCAGCGACCGTTACCGTCCATAACGATGGCGACGTGCTTCGGTGCTGGTCCAGCAAATTTCGGGGGCTGCTCCCCCGTCCAATCGACCGGGACGAGATTTTCGGGTGCCTGGTGCATGGGTGACAGTTTAAGCCCGGCCAACCTTCAGGGCTCGCAGGCCGCGCTCAAGGTGCCACTGCGCGTACGCGGCCACGATGCCCGCAGCTTGGTCGATTGCACGGGTTTGTGCCGACGAAATGGTTTCCCAATCGCCTGCGCCGAGTGCTGTGAGCAACGCAATCGCCTCGGGGTCCAGACGCGGAATTCCGGCGATGCGACATTCCTCACAGATCACGCCACCGAGCTGCACAGCAAAGAGCGTGTGCGGGCCTGCTGCGCCACAGCGCACGCACTCATCAAGGCCGGGCGTCCAGCCCGCCTCGCTGAGTGCCCGCAGTAAATAGCTGTCACGCACAAGACCGGACGGCATTTTGCCCGCCGCGAGTGTCCGCAACGCGCCGATCAGAAGCCGGAGCTGCTGTTCAGACGGATCTCCCTCACCCAACCGCTCAGCCATCTCAGCAACCACGCTTGCCGCACGGTAGCGGTCATAGTCAGCGGTGATCTGGGCGCCATACGAACCGAGGGTTGAGGCCTGCGTGATCGTGTCGAGGGTGCGACCCTCGAAGCATTGCAGATCCGCCACCATGAAAGGCTCAAGTCGCGCGCCGAACTTTGACGAAGTGCGGCGCACCCCCTTCGCGACCGCGCGCAAAATGCCGTGGTTTCGTGTGAAGAGGGTGATGATGCGGTCTGCTTCACCCAACTTCTGCGTGCGCAATACGACGCCAACTTCACGGTACAGGGGCATGCCTCTAGTATTCCCTATTCCGCATCGAGCGAACTGCGAGTAAACGGGTGAAAGAATAGGAGTGTGTTGCTCGACGAAACGTTTCAGACTCCGCTTGCAGCCGACCTCATTGCGGTCGGCACCGGCAGCCTCCAGGGTGCCCTGTTTGCCGCGGGCTTCAAGAAACTTGACTTGCTCGGAGTCGCGCTCATCGGCGTTGCGACGGGCGTCGGTGGTGGCTTCTTGCGCGACATGCTGCTCGGCGTGACGCCCGCAGCATTCTCGAACAACTACTACTTGATCGTTGCGGTCGGAGCAGCCTTGCTCGGCATGAGCCTCCCGCGCATCTTCGAGCGGCTCGACCCGGCGATCACGTTCCTCGACGCGATCAGCATCGGCATGTTCGGTGCGATCGGTACGACAAAGGCGTTTGAGATGGGTTTGCCGATCGTGCCCGCCATCTTCATTGGCGTGGTCTCGGCAGTGGGTGGCGGCGCATTGCGTGACGTCATGCTGAACATGCCAATCGCGCTCATGCACGTCGGCTCGCTGTACGCCGTCGCGAGCCTCGCCGGCGTAACCGTGCTTACAGTCTTGCTAATGTTCAAAGTGCCGGTACTTATCGCCGGCATTGTCTGCGTGGTCGTCACGACGGTCGTGAGACTCTTGGCGGTTCGCTTCGGCTGGAGCTTGCCCGAGCAGCGAGCACTGACACGGATCCGCCTACGCAAGCAGCGTGAAGTCGAGGTCGCGATTCAGGAAGCGCTGGAGACCGGCGCGCTCACCTTGCCGATGCCACTCCCCGACATCCTGCCTGACGCGTATCCGCTGCCGAACGCTGGCCCGGAGCCTGCGCCGAACGACGAAGAGGATGAGCGCTTCGGGTACACGGGACCAACCCCGAAGGTTTAGGTGCGGGCGCCGCGCCGCTTACCGAGCTTCGCCTCAGCTTCCCGCCACGCGCGCTGCGCTGGGGTTTCGGTGATGGGCGCGCCGACACCGTCGAACCGTTCCATACGGCTGGCGGATCCGCCCCTACTCACATTCCATGCATGCGTGATAGCGAGTGCGAGTGCGTCAGCAGCATCCGCAGGCTTAGGCGGCGCGGCGAGCTTGAGTAAGCGGGTGACCATCGTCGTGACCTGTGCCTTATCAGCAGCGCCGTAGCCGGTGACCTGCGCCTTCACCTCGTTCGGCGTGTACAGCGAAACGGGAATGCCGCGCTCCTCGGCGAGGAACATCACCACACCACTGATCTGTGCGACGCCCATCACACTCGCGACGTTGTCTTGCGCGAACACGCGCTCGAGCGCAATTGCGGTCGGCTTTTCACCGTCGAGCAGACGGCCGATGCTCTTGCCGAGCGTGTGCAGGCGCTTGGGAAGCGGCATGTCAGCGGAGGTGCGCAGCACCTCGACGTGCTCGAACGTCACCTGCCGTGAGGCGCCAGCGGTGACGATTCCGACACCCAGACGGGTGAGGCCGGGGTCGATGCCGATGATGCGGCTCATGTGGGGCTCGTTTCTTGCGGTGTCGTGCGCGCGTGGGTATCGATGGTGCGGGATACGGCTGAGGGCCTGCCGTGAAACGCATTCACGTGGCAGGCCCTCAGCTCGTCACGACTTACTCGTCTTCTGCGAGCTCCGCCTGCACCTCTGCGGTGAGGTCGAAGTTCGAGAACACGTTCTGCACGTCGTCGCTGTCTTCAAGCGCATCGATGAGACGGAACACCTTGCGAGCGGTATCTGCGTCAATCTCAACCTTGAGGTTCGGAACGAACTCAGTCTCAGCCGAGTCGTACTCGATGCCAGCGTCGACGAGCGCCTTGCGGACAACCTCGACGTCGGTGGACTCCGTGTAGACCTCAAACGCTTCGCCGTTCGGGGTCGGAGTGACCTCGTCAGCGCCGGCGTCGAGCACTGCCATGAGGACGTCGTCCTCGGTGGTGCCAGCCGCGGGAACGGTGATGACACCCTTGCGTGCGAAGTTGTATGCAACGCTGCCCTGCTCGCCGAGCGCGCCGTTGTTGCGGGTCAACGCGGTGCGAACCTCTGCTGCGGCACGGTTCTTGTTGTCGGTCAGACATTCGATCATGAGCGCGACGCCGTTGGGACCGTATGCCTCGTACATGATGTTCATGTACTCAACCGACTCACCGGTGAGGCCAGCGCCACGCTTGATCGCGCGGTCGATGTTGTCACCGGGAACCGAGTTCTTCTTAGCCTTGTGGACAGCCTCGGCAAGAGCGGGGTTACCTGCGAGGTCAGCGCCGCCGATGCGAGCTGCGACCTCGATCACCTTGATGTACTTCGCGAACGCCTTTGCGCGGCGCGAGTCAAGGATGGCCTTCTTGTGCTTGGTGGTTGCCCACTTGGAGTGTCCTGACATGTGGAGCTCCTTTTCGTGAAAATTCGATCGATACTACGGGGTGAAATGCGGCGGGTGTGGATCAATCCGGTGGATCGGCCCACGCGACCGCAATCGCCTCTCGCAGATCTCCGAGCAACTGCGGCATCGCCTTCGTCTTCGCGATGATTGGGAAGAAGTTTGCATCGTTTGCCCAGCGGGGCACGATGTGCTGGTGCAGGTGCGCAGCGATGCCGGCGCCGGCGATTTCACCCTGGTTCATGCCCAGGTTGAAACCGTGGCACCCCATCACCTTGCGCAGCACACGCATCGCCTGTTGCGTCAGCGCACCGATTTCGGCCACCTCTTCGGTGGTCGCTTCGTCATACTGAGCGATATGTCGGTACGGGCAGACCAGAACGTGTCCGTTGTTGTACGGGAACAGGTTCATGATCACGTACGCAGACTCGCCACGGAACACGATGAGCGAGTCTTCATCGCTCATCTCTGGTGCGGCGCAGAACGGACAGTCAGTCTTCGTCGGCTGGTGATCGTCTGAAACGTAGACCATGCGGTGTGGAACCCACAGGCGGGCGAGGTCGTCGGCAATACCGACGGTACCTCGCTCGCCCACGCCCTCAACTGAGGGTGTGGGGTCTACAGCCGCAGACTCGTTCATTCGGTCCACGCAGTCGTGACCTGCTCGTGAGTTTCAATTGCGCTCACGATGCGAGCAATCGCGTCTTCAACGGGGACGCCGTTGAGCTGCGTGCCGTCACGGAAGCGGAAGCTGACGGCGCCTGCGGCACGGTCGTCCTCACCAGCGATGAGCTGGAACGGCACCTTTGCCTTGGTGTGGTTGCGAATCTTCTTCGGCATCCGGTCGTCTGAGTGGTCAACCTCTGCGCGCACGCCAGCCTTGCGAAGCTTCGCAATGACCTCGTCAAGGTAGGGGCCGTACTCATCGGCAACGGGGATGCCCACTGCCTGGACGGGAGACAGCCACACCGGGAAGACGCCAGCGTAGTGCTCGAGCAAAATTGCGAAGAAGCGCTCGACCGAGCCGAGCAGCGCGCGATGGATCATGACGGGCTGCTTGCGCGTGCCGTCCGCTGCCGCGTAGTCGAGTTCGAAGAGCTCAGGCTGGTTGAAGTCGAGCTGCACCGTCGAGAGCTGCCAAGTACGGCCGATCGCGTCGCGTGCCTGAACCGAGATCTTCGGGCCGTAGAAGGCCGCACCGCCCGGGTCAGCAACGAGTTCGAGACCCGACTCTTCGCCAACCTCGCGGAGCGTCTGCTCGGCGGTCGCCCACTGTTCATCTGTACCAACCGACTTCTCAGGGTCACGAGTCGAAAGCTCGAGGTAGAAGTCATCAAGACCGTATGCGCGGAGCGTCGCGAATACGAACTCGAGCTGACGCTTGAGCTCGCCTTTGACCTGCTCATCGGTGACGTAGATGTGCGCGTCGTCCTGAGTCAGGCCACGCACGCGAGTCAAGCCGGCGAGGGTGCCGCTCTTCTCGTAGCGGTATACGGTTCCGAACTCAGCGAGGCGCAGCGGCAACTCACGGTAGCTACGTGCACGCGAGCGGAAAATGAGGTTGTGGAACGGGCAGTTCATGGGCTTCAGGTAGTAGTCCTGACCCTGCTTTACGACCTGGCCCTCGTCGTTGACCACCTCGTCGAGGTGCATCGCGGGGAACATGCCGTCCTTGTACCAGTTCAGATGCTGACTGGTCTCGAACAGGGTGCCCTTAGTGATGTGCGGCGTGTTGACGACCTCGTACCCGTTGCGGATGAGTTCTTCACGCATGAAGGTCTCGATCTCGTGGCGGATGATGCCACCCTTGGGATGGAAGACCGCGAGACCCGAACCGATCTCATCGGGGAAGCTGAACAGGTCGAGCTCAACACCGAGCTTACGGTGATCGCGCTTCGCTGCTTCCTCAAGACGAACCTGGTAGGTACGCAGCTCGTCCTTAGTGGGCCATGCGGTGCCGTAAATGCGCTGCAGCATCGGGTTCTTCTCGCTACCGCGCCAGTATGCACCAGCCGAACGCATGAGCGCCCAGCCGTTGCCAAGCATGCGGGTCGAGGGAACGTGCGGGCCGCGGCAGAGGTCCTTCCAGCACAGATCACCGGTCTTCGGATCAACGTTGTCGTAGATGGTGAGCTCAGCGCCGCCGACCTCTACGCTCTCGTTGTCTGAGCCCTGATCCGCGCCACCTTTGAGGCCGATCAGTTCAAGCTTGTAAGGCTCGTCTGCGAGCTCAGCACGCGCCTCATCTTCGGTGACAACGCGACGAACGAAGCGCTGGCCTTGCTTGACGATCTTCTGCATCTCTTTTTCAAGCGCCTTGAGGTCCTCAGGCGTGAACGGAGTCGCGGGATCGAAGTCGTAGTAGAAACCGTCGGTAATGGGCGGGCCAATACCGAGCTTGGTTTCGGGGTTGATGCGCTGCACTGCCTGCGCGAGTACGTGCGCGGCCGAGTGGCGAAGGATCGAAATACCGTCTTCGCTGTCGATAGTGACAGGCTCGACCGTATCGGTCTCAGTTACCGTCGCGGCAAGATCTTTCAGCTCGCCATTGACGCGCATTGCAACGATCGAACGATCGGTAAACAGGGAGAAGCCATCGGCCACAGGGGCACACTCCTTCGAAGACAGTAGAGACTAACCCCACAATCTTAACGCCTGATGCGATTACGATTGCCAGCCGCGCTCAGGGTTGCGCAGGAAAGTTCGGTCTCACAGGTCACTGAAAAACAAGAAACCCCCGGCCAAAAGACCGGGGGTTTGTCTGTGCGCGATACTGGGATCGAACCAGCGTGAGAATTTCAGGGCGAACGCATCGCGTTCGCAATTCTCGCGGGTCACTGAAAACAAAACCCCCGGCCTTAAAAGACCGGGGGTTGACTTGTGCGCGATACTGGGATCGAACCAGTGACCCCTTCCGTGTCAGGGAAGTGCGCTACCGCTGCGCCAATCGCGCCTATTTAGGCTATTCAGTTGTATACGAGGTGGCGACGGGATTCGAACCCGTGTATACGGCTTTGCAGGCCGCTGCCTCGCCTCTCGGCCACGCCACCGTATTGTGATTTGCCACCACAAAATCATCAGAAACTCTAATGATCAGAGCGGATGACGAGATTCGAACTCGCGACCCTCACCTTGGCAAGGTGATGCGCTACCAGCTGCGCTACATCCGCATGTCAGCCAGACTCACGTTTCCGTTCGTCCTTGCGACGTAGATAACTATAGGGGGATTCCGGGGAGCAGTGCAAATTCCTTCCCCTTCCCCGGGAGTGGCGAGGGAGTTCTTTGGCTTATTTACGCCAAATTCCTGGCTTTTCGATCCATTTCTCAATAGCCTTAGAATCATGCGTCGCACGGGTGGGGTGGTCATTAGGCGATGTGCTGCGGTCATCGTTTCGCTCCTTCTTGTTGCGTTTTTAGTGATCGCATTCGCCAATCGTGGCCTCATAAAGGATCATTTCGTCGCAGCAACCTTTGACGCCTCACCCGAGGTTGCAACACTGACAGATAACCTGAACCTCACCCCGGCCGGCGAACGTGTATTCCTCGCCTCGGAGCCAGCCATTGGCGGGTCAGAGCATTTCACGGCCTGGTGCTCAGGCGTTGTTCGCTCCGAGGAAAGTCACGTACTTGGCTGCTTCAAGCGTGACAACATCTTCCTCTTCAATGTGACCGATCCGCGCCTCGACGGCATTGTCGAGGTGACGGCCGCGCATGAGCTCTTGCACGCAGTATTTGCCCGCATGAGCCCTCGCGAGCAGCAGAAACTCGCCAAGGAGCTTCGTGATGAGTACGACAGGCTTGTCATAGACACCCCTGAACTCGCGGAACGTATGGCAGTGTACGAGTCGCTCTCCCCTACCGCGTACGCAAATGAACTCTTTGCGGTGCTTGGAACAGAGGAAGCTCCGCTGAATGAGCATCTTGAAGCTCGCTACGCAGACTGGTTCAACGAGCGCGAAGATATTGTCAGCATTCACGAGCAGGTGTTTAGCGTATTTGTAGACCTGCGAGCCCGCGCCGCAGAACTTTCCGCCGAACTCACGACACTCAAAGACTCAATTGAAGAACGAAGCGAAAGTTACACCGCTTCTGTCGCCGCCTACAATTCTGAAGCCGCGGAATTTAAGGATCGGAATAAGCGATTTGAGTTCAGCGACAACATCGCAGAGTTTGACGAGATTCGGTGGCACTTGCTCGACTGGCACGCAGAACTCGAAGAAGAACTCGCCTCTCTCCGCACCGACACTGATCATTACAACGAACTTCGTGAGGAGCTCGAGGGACTCAAGCAAATTGGCGCCGAACTCGACGCGTCCATGAACTCCATGCCCGCGCCCGCAATCGAGGCACCTGCCCCGAGTGACGAGATTGACGAATAGACGCCATCACGCGGATCTCATTCCGGATCGCTGCCCACGCCACGCGCCCGGAATGCACCGAGTTTAGAAGCCGCTGCCCGGTCGTGTAACGTAGGTGGAGTTGAAGGCGTAAAACCTCGACACAACGGGCGATTAGCGCAGCGGTAGCGCACTTCCTTCACACGGAAGGGGTCACTGGTTCGATCCCAGTATCGCCCACAACGAAAACCACCTGTCTGATCAGGTGGTTTTCTTGTTTTAGTGGGGCGCAGCGCATCAGGCGCTTTTCGGACGGGGCGCAAACGGGGCGCAAAATCTCACTATGCGTCACTTCGGGGCGCAATGTCAGGGGTCTCCCCTACCGTCGACGTCATGGGAATGCCGTGGGGGCCAATGCAAGCAGTACAGCGCACCGCCGAGCGCGAGTGGCGCATGTACGACCGTGAATGCATCGCGATCATCTGCCACGTATATATAGGTCGCCCTGCCGGTGCGTGGCTGTACCGTGCCGTCACGTTCGATCAGGACCCTGCCCGGCGTATGCTGCTTGGCTATTTCCCGTCGCTCGAGATGGCGGCGCATGTGACGTGGCGGTCATGGGCGCTGCAGCATCGCCCGGTCGAGACGCATTACGTCACCCACACCCCCGCGGCGCCTGCGCAGAATGGCCGTAACATTTAGTTGCACCCGTGCGTAACATCGGAATCCTGACCGCGGCAATCAACCTGATCAACGCGATCATCCCCTGGCAGACAGCCAAGCGCAACAAGCGCCAGGACTGACAGAGAAGGCTCCGAGATAAACCAAGTATCTCGGAGCCACCCCTCCATCCTATAAAAGGGAGCATCAAAATGAACACAGCAATCATCGTAATCTCAGTGGCCGCACTCGTCATCGCGGTTATCGCGCTCGTAACAGCAGTCAAGGGACGCAAGTGAACGAGCACCTAGGCAACCTCGAAGCAGCCGCGAAAGCCCTCGAAGCAGCGCACGAAGCGCGAGATACTGCAATTATCAACGCGCACAAAGCGGGGACGTCCACGGCAGCAATCTCGAGAGCCGTCGGACTCTCACGCATGCACACCCACCGAATCATCACCGCATGGCGAGAGCAGCACGAACAGCCGCACGAGTAACACGCGTCATCCACCTCCGGCACGCTCTTCCGTGCAAGTTCGCACGGAAGAGCACTCCGCGCATGTCTACACCGATCTCACCAGATAGTTTCCCGATCTCCGAAGATGCGCCACCCTACCCCGACACCACTAACCGGGCCGGAGATCAGTAATAACACCCATTGCGTGATATTCGGAAACCAGCAAGGTGAGACTCATGGCATGTCACATCGCTAGATGTGTTTGAGACGAGAATAGAAGTTCTCTCGGCTGCGCACTGGGCCAATGGCCGCGTGTTGAGCCCCTTCGCGAGTCTGGCTGAGCGCTTCTAGGCTGCGCATGCGCAACTTGTGCATCACCCGGACCAGCTTCGGATCCGATCGGTAGTCTGCAGAGTAGGAGTGTGCGCGTTCTGGCGCATCCTGCTGGTACAGGTGAAAAAGCGGAACGGCGTTCGGGACGTAGACATTCCATCCATGTGTGAAAAGTTGCACCGCTCGAATGAACTCATCGCCTAGTGAAGCATCTCGTATCTGCTCGACTTCCGAACAGATGGTTCCAGCGGAGAACTGAAAGCCGCCAGCTACGAGCAGCGCAGGGGTTCCTCCTGCGCAGGGCTCACCTCCCGTCTGCCTGGGAACTCCAGCTTCGTCTTCACCTGCCGGAACAATCTTATGGGGCGACGCCTGATACAAAGTCGCTGTCGATTCATCATTGATGACAAACCGTCCTGGGTAGCACGAAAGCACTGCCCGAGCATCAGAAAGCGACTCAAAATCACCGATCAACGCGTCATCCCAACCTTGCTCAAATCGGGTGTGTGCATCTATCTGCAAGGTGAAGTCTTCGCCTTGCCACATGCGATCCGTAAGCCTTCGAGCCCATCCGATACCGCGTGCCAGCGTCCAGTCAACTTGGAAACTCGATACGCGGGAGTCTTTTGACACGATCGAGAGTTGATCGACGGTCTCCGGGCCAGCTTGCTGGACGATCGCGAACTTCACTCGTTTCGGGTGTGACGCTGTTTCCCACGCAGACGCGATCGTTCGGGCCAGCTCAGGGTCCCTGTAGCTTGCGATACGAACAAGTATTGAACGGTCACTCATTGCTTCTGCCGAGCGCGGCGTACGTAGACCGCAGCGCTGACAAATACTGCGCCGGTAGCTGCAATCAATGATCCGAGCATCGTGGCGATACCCAAAGGCTGCGAGCCAGTCGCCGCAAGCTGTTCCGCCGAGGTCCCCGGCTGAGGCGATTCTGGAACCACTTCGGGTTCCTTCGGGGGAATCACCACCTCTGGGTCTTCAGTGTCGGGCTCCACAGGCTTGCCAGGTGCGTGAATAATTTCCACTTCAGGAGCCTCTGCACACGCGCTACCACCCGGCACCGCCAACTGAACGACGTTTGGGGCGCCAGGTATGCCCGTCACAGGAGTATTCGGATCTTTCTGCGCCGTGGTCGTACGTTCGGGAGACTGCACGCAAACGGTGTTCGTCAGCACAGCGTCACCGAGTCCGAGATGTGACGTAATAAAGCTCAGTACCCATTCGCCATTCTGATCATAAAAACCAGAACCTACGAGCTTGTTACCGACAACCTCAAGGTCACCACGGCCCTGCTCCAAGACAAACTCGTCTGGCATGAGCCCGCCCGCCTCCTGGATGACGTCCGTCAGGTCTTCTTCAACCGAGAAGTACTCTGGGACCTCTGCGCCTTCCGGACGCTTGACTGTAATGGTGTATTTCACGTCTGGAGCTGATTGAAGCACCAGCAGCCGGTCAACGTCCTTAGTGACGAGTGGCGCAGGGTGCGCAACCACAACAGGCAGAGTGGCTCCCCCCGCAGGAGCGTAATCCCACCGCTCACTATTGAAATCATCGGTGCCACGAGTTTCAAACGAAGCAGGTACTCCCAAGAGCCCATCTCCGCCAGGGGCCACGTCAACTGAGAACTTCACTTCGAACTGGCGAGGAGCACCCTCATCAAACTCACCATAGAACTCAACAGTGTTCCCGACGACTTCCATCGTCAGGCCATTCATTGGAGTTGCCTCAAGCGTGTCCAGAACGTCCTCGATATCCAGCACGTCATCAGCGACGTGACTCAGATCCACCCTCAACTTGAATGCGTCCAGCGGATACAGCCATCCTGGCTGCCACTGATCCGCGCGCAGGCTGAACCGGAAGTTCACAGTTTCGCCAGCACCAGCCACACTGGTTGTGGACACGTTTGCTTCAAATGGGATGGTCTGCCGGTATGCCCCGGTAAACACGTCCCGGAAATTGTATTCATACTCAGCAACGGGCGCAGCATGCGCCGCGGCCGCAGGGAGCAGTGCAGTTCCGGCGGTGAGCGCAACGGCACACACGCGAACAGCCTTTCCTGCGCGCTCAGAACCAATCATCGATAAAACTCCACGATCTGATCGCGATCCCATAGCTGAAGGGTGGGTTTCGGTCATTGCATCCCCCGGTTTTACAACAAATTTCCAAAGCTTCCTCACGCGAGAATAGTCGATGGTTGAAAATTCTCACAATCAAGAACAAAAGATGACCACCGACCGCTTCTGAACCCGCCCAAAGGCGTTCCAAATCAAAAATGCCTTAAACGCAAATACCCAGCCCAATAAGGCAGATTGACGCCACCGGCAAGGTGCATGCCTCTGAAATTCAAATTAACCTACTATGGGGTGGGCTTACACTTCACTAGACAGCAGGACAGTATTCAAAGATGATTAACCGATCGCACGCTCCTTCAGGACTAGAGAGGCCCAATGTTCTCATTGTGTCCGATGACGAAGCCGCGAATCAACGCATCAAGATGGCGTTGCATTACGATCGCTGGGAAGCCCGGATCGTCACTTCTTTGAGCAATGCCGTTGAGGCAGTAAGGGAGCATAGTCCCGATGCCGCTGTTTTGGACACCGCAACAATTTCACGCGACGAAGCGTTGAAGTTTGTCTTAGATGCGCGAGCTAGCGGTGAGGTATTTCCAGTGCTGTACCTCATCCCTAAAGAGGAAATCACAGGCAACATCCCAGGTTTGTCGGCAGGTGGAGATTGTTTCATAGCATCTCACTACAGCATTGAGGGGCTCCTTGCCAGCATTCGAGGCCTGGTACGCGGCCGACCAGACGGCCAGGATTATCGCCTGGATCCGTCGATTCGAGTTGGCGATTTGATTCTGAATGAAGAATCCTATGAAGTCTTGTTCGCAGGTGAGCCGATTAGTCTCACTGGCAAGGAGTTCGACCTGCTGAGGTTCTTCATGCGCAATCCAGATCGCGTGTTTTCAAAAAGCCAGATTCTCGATCGCGTATGGAATTACGATTTCAGTGGTAAACCAAGTGTCGTTGAACTGTATATTTCATACTTACGCAAGAAGGTTTCTTCAGAGGGTACGCCGGGGATTGTCACCGTCAGAAGAGCCGGTTACATGCTAAAAACACCTTGAAATCAATCTCGTCTTGAAACAGTCGAACAGTTCAGCGTGACACCTCTCGAGGCCACTACCACCCGTCTTGACTTTGCAATTGATATAGGTCGGGTATCGCTGCGTTCTCGAGCAAGCCTCTCTCCTAGACGGAGTGCAGACCGTAAACAGGCTGGCTCAACTCTTTGAAAGCACCTGCGTTTCGTTGCAGCCATGCACGGAGATCTTTTCTCTGATGACCAGACGCTGCGCGCTTCATGCCAAAGGCACTCGTGGAATTGCTTTTTACTTCATATGATTGCAACATGTATGACTATTGAGAACAAAGGATGTTTCAATGAAACGCAGGAGAAGCTTCAACCCGAAGATGCTGTTTGCAACACTAAGCGCTGGACTACTAGCCACAGTTGGTATCTTTAGCGCCTCAACCGCTGCAGTCGCTGCATCAGAAGAAATCGTCGTTGACCAAGAGTTCGTTTTTGATGGCGTAAAAGGGGCAAGCCTAGGCACCTCGGGCAGTAAGTTTGCCCAGCCATTCATTCCCTCAAGTTCCGGCACACTTGACTCAATCACTCTAGACGTGTGGACAATCGGAGAGTATGAATTTGGTGAGGTGAACATTCACACAATTTCCGCCGACAATGTGATCTCTGAGGACCCCATCCCCGGCGGGAACGGAGTCACCTCCTTCGCGACTTGGCCTAACGACCCGGATGTAGCAACAGCAACGGCTACTTTCAGCATGAGACCCGAGCTGTCTACTGGGCAACGATATGTGATCATCGTAGATCCGCGTCCCACCCAGAACCCTTCAGCCTACGGCGCAAGCTTCCCGATGGTTTTCAGCGGAAACACCGACTATGCGCTTCGGGTTCAAAGTGGAGATACCTGGGGGCCGTTTTGGATAACAGGTCATATCTACTTCTCAATCCGATTTGCAGTTCCGATTCCGGACAGCGAAGTGATTCCCGAGGCACCGACTGTCACTCCAGCGTCCGACTGCGGAGTGCGCGGGAGTGTCAATCTCCCCACTCAGGACGGTGTGAAATTTGTCCAGGTCGGTGATGGAGATGAAGTAACAGTCACCGCCACGCCAGAAGATGGCTACATGTTCCCCCGAGATGCCCTCGCGACATGGACTCTAGATGTTCGCCCAACTGTTTGCCCACCCACGATCGTTGCCGTTTCACCTTCGGAGCCCATACTCACGGAGGCTACATGCGAAGCCCCAGGCAGTGTCGCAACGGTCAAGCAAGATGGAATCACTTACACAGTCACCGGGTCGCAGGCACGCACGGTCGTAACTGCCACCGCACAGGCAGGGTATGAGTTTCCCGCGGCGACAAAAACCGAGTGGACTTTTGACTTGAGCAAGCTCACATGTGGAGACCCGACGCCGACAAAGCATCCGGTTCCCAATCCCAGCACTCTAGCCAATACTGGCGTTGAGGCCGTCCCAAGCGGCATCTGGATTGGTGTGCTCCTCGCCTCTGCAGGTGCGGCCACAACAGCATTAATGTCGATCCGCCGTACGCGCAGCATTTCTAAGCAGTAGTCACCAAGAACCGCGCCTTGGTTCACGAAACTCTTGTGGACCAAGACGCGGGGTTTGGCGACAACATATCGACTCGGCGTGCAACGCCAGGCCAAAAATCCTCACATTGGGATGACGTGTGGCCGATCCAAACAGTGAAGCGTGCTGCCGACAGTAAGTGCGCATGTTCGACGTAGATGCATCGCGACCATCTGCCACGTCTACACCGGGCATCCGGGTGGCGCTTGGCTGTACCGTGCGGTCACGTTCGACCGAGATCCGGAACGACGCATGCTGCTTGGCTATTTCCCGTCGCTGGAGATGGCGGCACATGTGACTTAGCATTCATGGGCGCTGCAGTATAGCCCTATCGAGACACGCTACATTGCTCATACTGCCGTGAACATGTGCCCGTTGTCCACGGTTTCCGTCACGCCCTTTCGCACGAGCTTTCACGAACGGACACTGGGCGCGTGTCAACTCCTATCTCCCCAGATGGCTTTCCAATACCCGAAGATGGGCTGCCATGTCCGCACTACGCCGCTGAAACCATGCCTGGAGACAGAGGGTTGGCGGGTGTGCGTGCGCTGCGGCTGGGCACGCACACCCAAAAACGAAAAATGCCCGGTGGGACGATCAAGCCTTTCATAATGACTTTCGGCGTCTCAACTAGCAAACCAAAGATGTAACAGATAATATCTGTTACATGAATGCCGTTGACCTCACGAAGTACACAGAAGTTCAACTGCGAGAAATCATGAGTATAGTACGCGCCGAACTACGAACGCGGAAACGCAATGACCGAGTTTGCATCGTGTGCGATGAGCAATTTGCCGGCAGATCAGGATCTCGATATTGCTCAACCAGGTGCCGGACTACTGCTCATAGATTAAGGGCAGACACACGTGCCTCAGAACCCGAAACTAGTGCACCCATCGGCCTCGGGTACGAAGGAAAATCAGTCGATGACTTCATAAAGATGCTAAACGACGCAAAGGTCACAACGCTTGTTGATGTTCGGCTAAATGCTATCTCTAGAAAGAGAGGCTTCTCTAAAACCGCACTGCGTACAGTTCTAGAAGCAAACGGCATCGGGTATACGCACTTCCGCGCATTAGGGAACCCAAAGAATAATCGAGTTGGTTACGGAGAGATAGATACTCCTGGCGCGCTGGCAGCGAGAGAGAGCTTCCGCGACTCACTCCAGTCGGAGTTGGCCCAAGATGCCCTGTCCAAGATTTTACATCTTTCTAAGTCTGAGAAAATAGCACTGTTCTGCTTTGAGCACGAGAGCGCGAATTGTCATCGCGAACAAATCATCGAGGCGCTTCAAAGACTCAGAATAGACCTGGATTAGCATGCGAATGGACAACAGTATCGCTGGGGGGCCAGTACACGCCCAACACGCTGAAAGAATGACGCTTCCGAGGGTCTGACATATTGCCCACGTAGAAAGCAGTCCAGCGGGCTGGAGGTTCCATCTTGCGCCAGAAATTCTCTTTTATTGCAGCCCTTAGCTCTTCATCAGAGGAACCCTTCATCGCCCACTGAAGCCCATTCAGTTCCCAATCCAGCAATTGCCCTCTGTGCCCACCGCAATTTCTTTTGGTGCACCTGTACCTGTATGTGGCCTTGAATCTGGGAGCCACCAATTCCCTAGGAACAACGCCGTCAAATGGAATAAGCGCGTTCGCTTCCTGAGCACGTCGCGCATTCAGTCGGCTGAGCTGATCTTCTGTCCAGGGAGGCTGGCTCTCAACACGCAAGTCAGATATATCCGCTACAGGCACTAGTCCCAACGAAGCTGCATCATGATTTTCCCTAGCTGCCGCGGAGAGCTCACACGTAGTGCTCGGCTCAACTTGCCCGATCACTTCATGTCTTCTACGCCAGTTACCTTCAGTTGGCAAACTTCTAAGAACAGACCACTCCCCGCGAACCGGCTTAAAGCTCTCTGCACGAGAATCGTTCGTGGCCTTCTCAACTTTCAACCGAAGAACGTCATATTTCTTGAACTGTTGACTCGAATTCAACCACCGAAAATCAACTGGATACAGGCGTATGAGCTCAGGTCGCTCAAGGTCCATTCTGACGCCCGCTACACAGCTGGTATCTCCATACTTGAGCGACGGCTGAGGCGCTGCCTTGACCGTGACCAACACGTCAGCCGAAATACCACCGAAAGTCATAGTTCAAGCATAGAACTGAATTGTCTGATTCAGTCAGTTTTGCATCACCATTGAGGGTGAAGCACAACCACGCAAACACGAAACACGTCCCGCACCCACCCTGCAAAGGGTTGGCGCGGGACACAGTTCTTACCCATCACGAATGCCTGGCTCCACATCGCCGTGAATACAACCTCCCCTACGGCTCAGAGATTCCTGTGACCATGCGTAATCTGGTTGATGTTCCTAGTCCATTGCGGAATATTGGGAAACCTCACGACGAAAGGAAAACTCATGGGATTTCTTGAAGACGCAAAAGAGACCGCCGAAGCTGCCGCGAAGAAGGTAAGCCGGTCAGTTGAGGACACCGTAGACCGCGCGAAAGATAAAATTGACGAAGTCAAGGCTGAAGCGAATGTGAAAAAGGCAGAAGCTGAACGTAACGCCACCAAGGCACGCAACGAAGCCAAAGAAGACCTCCGCGACAACTAGCTTGTGACGCAGAAAAGCAGCCCCTCACTCCCGAAGGAATGAGGGGCTGCTTCTTTTACTGTGCGTACCGAGGCTCGTATGACGGTCGGGCATCACTACCCAACATGACCTTCTCCACAGACGGCCAACGATCGCCAAGCCACTGTGCGAGCTGCACATACAGCAGGACCACTACTGCAGTGGTGGCTGCTTGCACGAGCGCGAGCGTGGACAGGCCCGCATAGCCAGCCTCGGCAAAGATGCCGTCCACGAGCGCGAACGTGTCACTGATGACAGGGATCGCGACCACGAGACGGGCGATGAGTACGCCGACGAACGCGGCGACGAATGTACGGACTTTCTGATCGGCCATGCCGACTCCTTTCAAAGAACCGCGGCGACCTTTACGGCCACCGCAATGAGACTGATGAGTGCGCCAATGCCGGTGATGATTCCGACGACCGCGCCGACGACCGCCCACCAAGGCGCTTTCGGGCGCTGCTGAGCTTCGACCTTTGTTCGCCAAGTTTCGAGTTCATCAAGGCGCGCGTCATGTTCGCTCGTGATGCTCCGCTGGGCATCGATCCGCTTATTCACGGAAACCAGTTCTTTGACTGAAGTTGCGAGCTCACCGACTTGGTGGCGGGTTTCTTGGCCTTGTTCCCACACTTCGCGGATGGTGATGACAACAGCACCAGAGGCTGCATTCTGTTCACTCACGTGCACCCCCGATGAGATGGAAGAGGCGCGCTACCCAAGAGCAGCACGCCTCAACCTTCAACGCCGCGCCCGTCAGTGACGCGATCACTCCTGCTTCGCTCACGCGAGACCGGTCACACGCGCCTGCAGCGCCTTGATCTGGCTCTCATCGCTGAGCAGCGGCACACCTGCCGGCACCGGGCCGCCAAGGAATGTCGCCTTGCCGCCGCTCACGAAGTAGAGGCCGCCGCGGCGCGCGTTTACCTTGCCCTTGATGTTGATAAGCATGTCTGCCTCTTCCTGCCCAGATACGGGCGTTGTCGTGTTGTTAAGTCGTTTGTTTGCTTCCTCGATGATCGAGTCGATCTTGCCGATGACGTACGGGCCAGGGCATGCTGTCTGCACGTACTGCTGATGCCAGGCCACGAAGAAGAGGCCAGGCTGATCCTTGCCCGGGGTGTTCTTGCCGATGACCTTGTAGCCGCCCTGGCGCGCATGGTCGACGATGACGTCGATGACTGCCGATAGAGCTTCGGCAGAAACCGGCCAGTTACCGCCCGTGCTTTCGTTGTCGATCTCGAACGTGACCGCGACCGAGTCCACCGAGTGTGAGGTGGAGAACGGGCGCCGGTCAGGGTGCACAATGCCGGTCACGCGTCCGCTGTCACTGACGTGGTAGGTGGGGTGTGAGTCACGGCTGTTCGCGTTCGCGACGTAGTTGAGCACGTTGGTGCCCGCGCCGTGGTGAAGTACCGCGCCTTCGATGGTTTTGCCGTTACGCGAGGCACCGAAACCGTTGTCTCGGACTTCGCTGGTGTTTGTTGCCCATTTCGACATGGACACCTCCCTTGAAATAGGAAACGGCAGACCGTGCGGCCTGCCGTGGAAATGAAGAAACCCCCTACTCAGAGGGGGGGTTCGGGTTCTTGTACGGGTGGTGGTGTTTCCGCTGCGAGAACTTTGACGACTTCATCGCGGATCATCTCGTCAGTGATCGCGTCACCGTCCTCGCCAGGTGGCAGCGGCTTTGGCTCGACTGCAGCGTCATAACGCGCCTGTGACGCCGCATAGGCGGCAGCCCAGCCTGGCGTAGCCATGAATCCGATACGCCGGTCATCAGCCCACGACGCCGGCCTGGACATTCTGCCCTCGACCGCGGCGCACGCTGCTATGCGCATGATCAGGCCGTAGTCCTGCGCCATACGCGACTGTGTTAAGTAAGACATGGTTACCCTTCTCTAGGACAGCACGGCTGTCCAATGGACGTTCACTGCGGTAGCTGTCGCGTAGCGGAGCCAGATCGTGGCACCGCTCGCGCTAATAGGGTTGAACGCTAGACCGACCACGTTCTGTGGCGCGCTCGATAGCGCAGATATCTGAAGAGCCGGCACCGCAGGGAACAAGCCAGGTGTGAACGAGATCTCTGCGGATCTTGTTACACCGGCTTCACCTTCAAGTCGCACTGTGCCAGATTCAATGATCGGTACACGCCGCCATTTACCGCCGGCCCGCACATACTCACGCTTCTCGCTCTCGACCCATGCGTGGGTGCCGTCGATTGCCGCCCAAGCTTCGAGCTGAGATTTCAGGGCGAATGCACTTCCGATTCCCCCGGCTACGCCGATGATCGTTGCCCGTCTATTTTGAATCGCGATTTGCACACGGTCGCCAACACTTCTCTCCCCCACCAGTGTTGAGGGAGAGCCAGCAAGCGGGCCCGCGTCACCATCAAGCTGAACAGCGAGCGGAGATGCCGAAGAAACCACTCCCCACCGAAGTTCCGGCTTCCCAGCAATATCCAACCGAAGATGGTCAATCCGTTTCATCAACTCGTCAAACACTCTGTGCCTCCCTCCATTCCGCATCGCACAACGCCATTGCCTCGAAGTTCCAGGACATACGTTGCACGGTTGCGGAGACTGGTTCTCGGTCGAGCGGCGCGAACCGTACGACATCGTTGGGTTGCAGCGGCAGGATGGCGTGCGTCACGTCGAGCTTTGCAACTGGACTCATGCGGTCGAGCAGACGTTTCTGAGCGAGCAGGTTCGCGGCTGCCTGGTCAGCGACCTCCACGCCCTCTTCTACCGCGGTAATCACGCGTCCGCCACGATTCTGGATAGAAAATGGACTACCCGGATTCTCATTCACTGCGATACCAACAAGGCCAGGTTTCTCATCATCACCCTGACCAACAACCACGAACCGGTTTGGCACTGACGCCAAATCTTGCACCCGCCCCCAATCCGGGGTGTGTACGGCTGCAGCTCCAGCAGCGAACTCGTACGCGGGTGAACGCTCAGCAGGCGGCACATACGGTTCGATACGGAACATGCCTGACCCGTCACACCACAACGACCAATACCCGGCAGCCTCAAGCAGTTCATTAATGATTGTGAGCTTTGGCGTGCCAGGTGGCCACATCGTCGGGCCCCGCGTCACTGCGTCAGAATCAGTGACCGCAATGTTGCGCTCACCCGTTGACCTGATCAGATCGACCACGGTAGGAATAATGTTCTTCCCAGCTGGGTAAGAAAGCGTCGTCTCTGTCGTGTCCTCGTCAACCACAGCAAGTGGAGACATCAAGCCAACATTGAAAGTAAGCCCATCTGCCCCGAACTTTTCCTCAGGCGACGACAACAGCAGCGTGCACACCGGCCAAGGATCAACGCCAGAAACGCCAGGATCATAGATCGCTCGAACACGATGCCGCATGAAATCGATCTCATGCCCCGTGTGCTTCACCTCGATAGACCCAGACCAGCCAAGACGGCTCAGGGCGGCAACCTCGCAGCTGCCGCCCTTCACCCCGGGAACATCGCTGATGGGAGCGTTGTCTCGGTCAAGGAGCTGGAAACGCCAGGATGGGCGGCGTACGCCATGCAAGTTCATGCGCGCTCCGTTTCCTCGACAGCAAACGAGTACGTCCAGATGCCGTCAAACTCTCGGTCTACGACGAGCTCACCTGTGAGCACTCCATACATGCGCTCCCCGGTGGGATCTCGGTACAGGTGCACCGGTTCCTCGACCAACGCAAGATCTTGCAATGCTCGCCTGGTGGCAACGTCTTGGTCGTCGTCGAGAAGGCGACCTGAATGAGCTACCGATCGATCCACATATGGAGACGAGTAGGCGACCGCGAGCGGACGACCTTCAAACCGGTGCTTGGTTCGAGCACGGGCAACACTCACGCTCACTTCCGGGTCGTACGGGAGCCGAGCAGTCAGCATGTAGCCTTCGCCGCCACCCAGCCAGACCGCCCAAGATTCAGCCATCAACACTTCAGTGACATCAGCAGACGCACCAAACTGGGTGAACGCAGTCACGCGGTACATGGTCTCACCGAACGACAGGCACTCAGCATCTGTCACTTGTGTGACAGGTTCGAGACCTTCAACAACGAGTTCCCACGTCTCCCCATCGAACGACCGCTCAACTTGCATCGAGACAGTCGGCTCAACAACGTCTTCACTCGAGCCAGGCTCCACCGAAATGGATCCCGTGCCAAGCGAGTCATCCCACCCCAGCATCACCATTGGTGGCGCTGGTGGCACAAACTCAACAAGGAACTCTTGCACCGACCACTCAGAAACCACTGGGCCAACAGCGGCTTGAACAGCGACCTGGAACATGGCGCCATCAGGAAGCCGCGTCCGCAACATCACCTGTGTCCCAGAGCCGGTGCCAGAACGCGTCTCCAGCACGTCTTCACCTGACCGCAGCTCCACAATCCACGAAGACTGGACAAGAGAATCCGCTTGAACGGTTTCCCACACGACAGTCAGCGTCGGTCGCTCATGAACCTCACCCGGAACCGCAACAGTCACCTGAGGTGGCTCGATAACCTGCGCCGCCGCGACAGCAGACCAGTCACCAAAAGAGGCGTGTCCACCCTTTGTGCGAACCTGCCATTCCAGAACCCCTGGCGTGACATCAACTGGTGTCGACTCCGCACCACCAGCAATTGGCACGGTGATCCAGCCTCCACCGTCGAGACGGTAACGCAGCTCCGCAGTAGCCTGAGGAGAAGTATCTAGCGAGTTATGCCGCCATGAAAACTGTGTCGTTCCCTCACCGACAAGTCCACCATTTGGCGCCAAGTTCGTTGGCGCTCCTGGAGGTGCCGGCACGTACACGGTCGCAGAATACGCAGACCATCCACTTACGAGGCTTCCACGTTTCGCTCGCACCCGGTATCGATGCGAGACCGTGTTCGACGGGGCGGTGTGCGTCCACGGCAGCTGCACCGAGGAAGCAATCACCGCGCCATTGTCTTCAATGTCATACGAGGTCGCATATGGTGGCAGCGTTGATGCGGCCACCGCGATTGACGTGCCCGAGCGGACCGCGCTCACCCCAGATGGTGCTGCCGGTGTCGTGTACACCGCGCCAGATGTTCCAGAGAACCCTGACGTGCCATTCGCGTTGACTCCGCGAACCTTGTAGTAATACCGCTGGTTCGTTTTTGTCGTCTTGTCAACGTAAGAGAACGCGTTCCCCGATGCAGTACCTATCTGCGTCATGTTCGACGTGCTCGTGCCACGCCACACCTGCACCGACGTATACGCGCCATTCCGTGTCCAGCTCAGGGAATGCTGCGTGTCAGAATTTCTCGTCACCGAAGGAGTGGATGGTGCCGCAGGTGGCGCAATCGAGGGAAGCTTCGGCGGTGTCAATACACCGTCAACGGTCCCCCCACCAAGCTCCCCATACCCGACAATGTCGTCAAAGACGCCCCACCAAGTACGGGCCGCATCCCCAGAGAACGACACCGTCCCAGACTTGAGCGTCAGGGTCGAATAATTCCGGAAGTCGTACCCGCTGATAGACCCATTCGACACGACCGTGCCCGAGGGCGAGCGCACCGACCAATAGCCGGTGCCGCTCGCCCATTTACCCGATCCACTGTTCTTGATCAGCTGCAGCGAATACGAGTAGGTGGTGGTGCGTGCGGTCGCATTTTGGGACTGGACTACAACCGTCAAACGAAGCGTGTACCCGCTCGACAGTGTTTTGTTGAATACAGCCATTGCTAGCCTCTCTTAGTTCAGTCCTTGACGCGTCCGCATACGCGCCGCATCCCGTCGTCCAGCACGCTGGATCCGCGAATCAGCCTTGTGCTCGACATACGCGTCGAACTCTTCTTCGCCCACACGAAGTACCAGCTGATCGCCTGGCCGCAAGCCGCCACCGTCACGGCCTGCCCGAATGTCATCCCACTGAGAACCAGTGAGAATCGGTTCAGGGCGCCTGGTCTTGTTCTGCACAAGGTGTGTGCCTGGATCCAAGAAGCCGCCGTTGTCATACAGCAGCGGCGCAATCCCGCCGCCCCAAGGCAGCATCGATTTGCCCCACTTGATGGCGCGATCGATACCGTCAGCACCGATCCCCCACGCAGCATCGATCCACATATCCGACCCAGGGAAAGCCTTCGTGAACTGCCCCTTGAGCAGCCCTTTGAGGCCTTCGAAGATGTCGAGCATGCCAGCGTCACCAGCACCATCGAGATACGGGCGCGGGTTGATCCGGTCGCCGTCTTTCAGTACCTCGTAGTGCAAGTGCGGTCCGGTTGAATCACCCGTCGTGCCTTCGTAGCCGATGACCTGCCGTTGCTTGACCTTCTGCCCAACCGCCACAATCGGCGGTGACATCATGTGCTTGTATCGAGTGCCCAGGCCACGTCCGTGGTTCAGGCCGGCCATCCAACCGCCGCCGCCGTACCAGCCAGAGAAATCGACTGTTCCTGATGCGGCCGCACGAATCGGTGTGCCCTGAGGCAGTGCAAGGTCGATGCCCTTGTGCCCCGGGTAGCCGCCGTACTCTTCAGTGACAACTGCACCCGGCATCGGGTGGACAAGACCACCAAGCGCGAGCCCCTGCAGCATCGACGCGAAGCCGATGCCTCGTCGCCCCGCAGCATTTGCGGCAAGGAACGCTGACCGATCCGCTGAAGTGCGGAGCGCCTCAGAGACCATCATGCCTTCGCCACGACGAGCCATGATCAACTGGTCGTCGCCATCGCTCATACGAGACATCCCAGGAAGGATGCCACCACGAGCGAATCCCTTAGGAAGTGACACCTTCGGGATATCCACGCCAGGGATCTTATTTATCGTCCCGATCAGGCCATTTATGACGGTCTCTACGACAAACTTTACGGGTGCCTTAGCGAGATCCTGTATACCCTTCCACGCAACCCCAATTGCGTCACGAGCAGCCTCAAACGCTTTCTTCGGATCCGACTGGATGACGCGCACCAGCGTGTCAATAATTGGCTTGATCCCGTTCGTCCAGACGGACGAGATAACAGCCGAGATGCCATTCCACACTGGCTGAATGACATGTTGATACAGCCAGTTGAAGATGGGTCCGAGCGTGTTCTGGATAAGTCCCCAGAACGCGGTCAGTACCGGCTTGATCCAATTCGTCCACACGGTGGAGATGAACCCGCCAATGAGGTTGAACGTAGGTTGCACGATGTTCGTCCACAGCCACGAGATAACCTGACCGAGCGCCTTAAAGTAGGCACCGATGAGGCCGAAATAAGGCTGAACGATGTTTGTCCACAGCCAACCAACTACTGCGCCAATGCCATCAAAAATTGGCTTAATGATGGCTTCCCAGACGCCAGCGAAAATTCCGCCGACAATCGCGAACAGGATCGCCCACGCGTCAAAGGTTGGCTTGAGGATGTTGGTCCACAACCACCCAACGACAATGCCGATACCATCGAAAATCGGTTTAAGGACGTTGTCCCAAAGGGTCTGGAAAACTGCAGAGATATTCGCCCAAGCTTCGCCTAGGAAGCCGGTGAATTCAGCCCATAGTTTTTGACCAAGCTCAGTTTTCGCGAAGAACCAAACGAGCAGACCAACAATCAACGTGATGGCCGCAATAATTGGGTGTCCGCGAATGAGGTCCAGGGCGCCGGCAAAACCTTTTTGGGCAATGGCCGCAATTTTCAACGCAGCTGTCTGGCCTTTGGTAGCGCCAGTGAGCGCCTTTACGCCAAGAGCAGCACCACCAGCTGCGGTTTTCCAGCCAGTGAAGAGCGCGATCACGATCTTGGTTGCTGTGATCAGTTTCCCGACCCCGCCTACCATGAACCCAAGAATCTTGAGCACCGGCCCAAGCGCGATCAGCACACCGGCTGACACTCCGATGAACTTCTTCTGCCCTTCAGAGAGGCTTGCCCACCAATCAAAGAGCTCACGTACCTTTTCGGTGACGGTTGTGACAGCAGCAGCGATCCGACTACCAATGTCTGCCGCGATCTTCGAGAACTCGTCAGACTTCAGCATTTCAAGGAAGCCAGCTGCTTCTTCTTTCAGGATGTTGAAAGTGGGCTCCATGAATTTGGCGCCCATCTTGCTGAGATTCGCGATGATGTTTGAGGTGACACCCTTCCACGTCTCCGCATATGACTCAGCTGCTTTGCCGGCGTTCTGGTCAAGCACAGCGTTGAAATCTGCGATTGAGATCTCGCCGCGCTTCGCCATATCCTCGATGTCCCCAGCGGCGACACCGTAGTGATCTGCGAGCTGAGTAATGATCGGGATCTGGTTCTGCACCATCTGAGACAGATCACCGTACGTGACCTTGTTCTTGGACAGAATGTTGTTCAGCAGGTAGCCAGCGTGCTCGCTCTCCACGCTGTACGCGGCGCTGACGTTCGCCACACGTTTGATCTGAGCTTCAAGCCCGCTGAGAGGCACCGACCCTGTTGCGAGAATGCCCACTGCAAGTGATGCACCGGTCGCCATCGAAAGCGACGTGTTCGTTACACCAGCGTCCACCTGTTTCATGACCGCGTCAGCGTCCATGCCGAGACCCTTGAACTGGCCACGTGCGGTATCGATACCAACGAGTCGTTTGAACCCGAGTGCGCCAACAAGCGTCAGCACCGCTCCGCCAGCGGCAGCGGCGGGCTTGGTGATGCTGCTTGTGAGCGAGTCACCGACACCGGAGATCTTCGCCCCAGCTGCCTGCCACTTGCCTGCGATCTCATCGATGCGAGCACTTGCGAGCGGCATCCACTCGAGAGCTCTCGCACCCTTCGACGCTTCCGCTTCGACAGCAGCTGTGTAGGCTTTCGAAGCATCGGTCGCATTTCGCTTTGCCTCGGTGAGCGAGTTCTCCGCAGACACTACGTTCTTGCGGGTGCCAGCGGCATCAGCTTGAGCCTTTGCAAGAGAGGCCTCTGCCGCTTCGAGTTGACCTGTGCTTGCTTTGCCCGAGGAGCGCAGCTTATGGAGTTTTTCCTCGGCTACTGTGACCTTTGCCGAAGTCGTGCCATGTTGTGCACGGGCCTTCACCAGTGCGTGCTCAGCGTCAGCGAGCTTTTTTGCGGCAGTGGTCTGTTTGTCTAGTGCTGCTGCAGTAGCCTCAGCGAACTTCTTAGCTACTTGATCCTTCAGCGATGACCCAACAGAATCAGAGATCTGCTTGCCGATCCGCTTCCCTGCTGCTGATGTATCGACTCCGGCAACAGCCCGGTTGATTGCTTTCCCGATTCCGGGCGCTTTCACGAGTAGCGAAATATAAGCTGATGCAACTTCAATGCCGTTTGCAGCCATGGGCACCTCCAAATTGGTTAGGTATGATCAGGGCATGACTGCATTGCGCGTAGAGGGCTTCGGCGGCCAGATCGACTTCGATGGCACGACAGTGAAGATCTCTAGAGACGGGTGGCGCGCAACTGGACCTGACCGCGAAATAGCGCTTGCTGACATCGAACGTCTCGAGCACAAGGCAGCTTCAGCGTTAGTGAACGGGCACCTTCGCTTTGTAGTTCCAGGTTTGAACGCGAAGCGCGCGACTGCAGATCTAAATTCGGTTGTCTTCGCGAAGAAGCACAATGCAGACTTTGAAGAGATGAAGAACTTGATCTCGGAAGCCATCACGCTGCGTGGTCCACTCACTGCAACTGAGATCGAAGAAATTGCCGCGCGGAATGCTAAAGAGATTGAGTTAGCTGTAGCCGCAAGCCTTGAGACTCTGCGCAAACTTGACTTTGTTGAATACAACGGCCATACCGCGAGTTACAAGGGATACCGGTACTTGCTCGGTGCTAGGCGACCAATCGCTGGCGCTAATGCAGAATTTGAATCTGGTGCAGACCGGAGCAGACCAACGCTTACGCGCATCGGTGCTGGAGCTCTTCTGGCCGGCCCGGTTGGTGCGATCGCTGGTGGCATGTTCAAAAAAGACAAAACCAGGGTCTACGTCACGATCATCTTCCCCGACGACGCAACCGTCATCATCGACGGCCCTGCCAAAGACGAGAAGAAGCTACGAAATTTTGCTGAAGCTGTAAACCGGATCTCGCGAAGCGAAGCGAAGTTCGTAGAGCAAGAAGCCGAGGACAGCAACCCGGTACAAGCAGAAGGCTCTCCAGCTGATCAGCTGCTGCAGTTGAAGGGGCTCCTTGATGCGGGTGTGCTGACCGATGAGCAGTATCAGCAGAAAGCTGCACCGCTCATCGATCAGCTGTAGGGCGCTACTTGATGTTGCGCCCGAGCGCTTTGAGAAGCTCGTTGTTGCGGGCGTCTTTTCGTGCTGTCTCAATATCGGCGGTTTGGATGTGTCCACGGCCAGTCCATCGGTGTTCGTTTGAGACATACTCATAGTTGCCATCGGCATCAGCAGCGATCTCACGGCCGATCTTGTCGACCATCGGTTGTGCTGACTTCAGTAGTTTGTTGATGCCTCGCAGATTGAGCTTCACTCGCGGTTTGCTGGACACGTTGCGCCCTCCGTTTCTTGAATGCACGCACGTTGCGCGACAACTGGTCACGCTTCCGCTCACGCGAACGAATACCCTCAGGCGGTGCCGGCCTGGTCAGCTTCTTCGTACTGTTCACCTGAGCAACGGTGAAGTTGAGCTCACGAATAGCTGACACCTCGTCAGTCATTGCGAGCTCCCCACCGATCCACTCATACACAGCGCTCCCGGCTGGAACATGAGCGATCATGTGCGCAACTTCGAGGGCGTCTTCTCGGCCCGCCTCCACGTCAGAGAGGCGCACGCCGTAGTACCGCATCAGGTCAGCGGTAACACGGTCGCGGCACTCTTTGATCAGGGAGACGAGCAGGATTAGTTTTTTGCGCCAGCCTTCTCATAGAAGGAGCTGAACCATTCAGCGAGGTCGTTGGTGTCGCTGAAGCCGTCCTCGTCAGCAAGCAACTCAACGAGGTTCTTGTAACCTTCTGCACCGATCATTCGCGAGATCGCGACATCGAGCTCGCCGTTCTTGAACTGCATGCTCGTGTTGATGTCTCGGGCGAAACGAGCATCGATCTGGAATCGCTCACCGCGGAACTCAAACGAGATCATGTGCCCGTTCTTGGGCTGATGATCGTCAGGCTTTCGCGGCGAAAGTTCACGAGTGCTCGCTGTGCGCTCATCTGCCTTCGCAGCATTACGGGCAGCGATCGCAGCGTCAAGATCCGCGTCGCTCATCATTGCGATATGTGCAGTGGTGGTGTTCTCAGTCATGGTGACCCCATTTCGTTAAAGATTGTGTGTGACTCAGAAGGTGTGGTTGGGGCGCGGAGTCACCACGCACCCCAACCGGTCTTGTTAGGCCGCAGCTTCGAGGAACTCCGGCTCGTTCGACAGCCAGTAGCTCTCGCCGGTCTCGGTGTACGTGAACTCGTAGACAGGATCGTCCTCGATGTTTGCCACGTACGTTCCGCGCTCTGCCACGGCGGCGAGCTCAACGCACTTCATACGCGTGTAACCTGCGTTGTCGACAAGCTTGATGATGAGGACTCGCTCGATGGTTGGGATCGAAGACGGCATGTCAATGCGTGCGATCTTCTTACCCTCTTCACCAACGAGGGTTGGCTTGCCGTGACCGTAGTACTGCTCGGTCACGACGATGTTGTCTTCGAGTGCCGCGAACTTGTGCGACTTCTTGGTCGACGTATTTCGAAGCTTCACGATCTTGGCGCCCTGCCAAGCCTTTGTCTCCTTCGACTCAACCTCGACGCTCTCTTCAAGACCGCCCTCTGAGATCAGGCCGAATTCGAGGAAGTCTGCAGGGATCTCGAATGAGTCAGTGGGAAGCGTGGTCCCCTTTGGCGCGATGTAGATACCGCAGGCTTCGGCGTTCCATTCGCGCATGTTGCTGCTGTTAGTTGCCATTCTTCTTGGCCTCCTTCTCCGCGATTGCGGGCTTTGGTGACTCGGTCTTTGGCTTGTCGCCAGCAGGCGCGAGACGCGCCTTGCCGCGATCGATGAGGGCACGAGCCATGCTTGGCTCTAACTCGACGGAGTCTCCGCCTTTGTGGTGCTGGCCTTGCGGGTCAGTCCACCCGTTTGCGATCACAACCTTGGTCATGTGTCGCTCCTTTCAAACAAAAGACCCCCTACGGTGAGGGGGTCAGGTTCTTCCCGCGCAAACGGGACTGAATAGTGAATTGATACCGGTCAGCACCAGACAACGGATCTGGCCGATACAGCGGAGAAGACACGACGCGAGCTCGGTTCGCTGCGACACCACCAGTGCGGCCAGCGCGCATCGCAATCTGCAAGATAGATGCAGCAAACGACGCGGCCGCCGCGCGAGACTCCGCCCAGCACAGAATCGTCATCACCGCAGGATCGATCGAGAGACCAGAAGCGCCACCCGTGCGCTCCACCTGAATGAAACGCGTAGGCCGCGTCTTCGGCACATTCGTTGAAACAGGAGCAGTCTGCTCCCGTTTCAGGAACGCCACCCACAGATCCTCTGCAGGGTCGAAATAGACGTCACCCATCGACCCTCCGCAACTTCACGACTGCGACTTTCTCGCCATCAGTTGGATGCTTATGTCGTGCTGTAGCGCCAACCGCCGCGTATCGCTTTCCCCTAGCCAAGCACTCATCATGCTCTTCAAAAGGGGTGTCGTACGGGACATAGAGCACCGGTTCAGTAACAACAGGGTCGCGCCCATCCGTGCGAGGCTCGGTGGAACCACCAGGGTCGAAAACGAAGATGCCGGCTCTTTCGCCAGTGCCAAAGGTTTCGACTCGGTTCCCTTGCGTGTCCTCTTCAGCACCCACGTATGGGAAGCGAGTGACGTACTCAGAGATAACGCGGGCAGGTCGATCGAACAGACTCATGCGTAGTATCCAGACTTTGCGCGTAGTACCTTGAATCTGCGTTTGCGTGGCTTTGGGAGCCAGATGAGCTCCCCCGGTTCGAAGTACAAGCCACCGGCTGAAATAGACGAGTCGATGGTCTCTGCTTCGGATTCAGATGCAGGCCCGGTTCCAACCGTCCGAGAACGCTGCCGAAGCCCGCGAGGGTTCATCAGTCTTCGTCGAACGGACGCGACGACTGTGTCCTTGGCTGCCTCAGCCAACAACTCATTGCCGCTGATAAGTGCATCGATGTCGACGCGACGGTCTCGCCCAACAAGGCGCAGGTTGGTCGAGGCTGATTCCAGCCACGACCTAACCCGCGCCTCTTCCGCAATCGTGAGTTCACCCCAAGCGGCTTCTACATCGGCCACATCAGCGAACGCGTTAAAAGCCATGAGGATCTCCTCTATTCGACTGGGACGCCCGCGTCTGCGAGGGCTTCGCGGATTTCAGATGCCTTGGCATCCTCTTCTACTTCGTACCCTTTGCTGCGCGCGTATTCGGCCCATGCTGAAGCCGAGCTTCCGGGGCCACCCTTCGGTGGAATCGGAACATCGGTCTCGGTCTCGGTCTCGGTCTCGGTCTCGGTCTCGGTCTCGGTCTCGGTCTCGGTCTCGGTCTCGGTCTCGGTCTCGGTCTCGGTCTCGGTCTCGGTCTCGGTCTCGGTCTCGGTCTCGGTCTCGGAAGGATTATCCGACCCAAGTTCAACAGGCACGCCGTCCCCCTCGCGCCAAGCGTCCGGGTTCGTGATCATCACTGCTGCCCACTCGGGCGGGGTATCACCGGCCTTGAAACAGACCGGCTTCCCCTCCCGTTCGAGCCACACATTACGCGCAAGCTCAGCCATCAGAGCACCGTCGCAATGAACAGTGCCTCAGCGCGGTCGATGACTGGCATGGCAACCGCGTCCACGAACGTGAACTGGCGGTAAGGAGGGCCGACCTTCTCGACCACGCCGACGATGCCAGCAGCATCACCAAACGAGAAGTCAACCTCAGTGCTGTTCACGAGCTCCAGCGCGGTCGCAGTCACACCCCACTCAACATGCATAAAGTCGCCCAGACTTGCCGGGGTGAACTGCAGCTTGTCATCAGCAATAGTGCGAACGACCTTGCCCTCGTGGTCAACCTGGTAGTCATACGGATCCACGAAGGGAGGGAGGCCTTCGGTCGCGAGCAGCTCGTTCAGCGCTGCGCGGCTCACGCGAGTCTTGCCCGACGCGGAGCCATGCACCGCGTCGATGATCTCCTTGTTCGTCTGCACAAGGGTGAGCACGCGCTGCGAGGTACGAATCGCGCCCGCAGGAGCACCGTTCGCGACCACGTAAACCGCATGCCAGAGCAGCAGATCAGTGAGCACCTTGGCGGTAACGATATCCGACCACTTTGCGCCTGCAGGCGACACCTTGTGATCCGCAGGCACACCGAAGTCTGCCTCGAAGCCAACCAGGCCGTTCTCATTGACAGTCAGGATGCCGTCTGACAGGACATCACCGAGCGCGAGCTCGAGACGGCGCTGGATGTTGCGCGTCAGGTCTTCAGCATCGTTGTAGAGCGCGTCTGCAAGGAGCGCCGTGTTGGTGCCCTTCGTGCGAGCGAACTCAAGCTTGAGACGTTCGTACTCGCCGACATTGCGCGAATCCGACAGCGGAATCATGCCCACGGTGCGGGTCGAGCCCGAATCGCGGGCCGACACCGAGATGCTTCCATCGAATGCGCGGTAGCTCGCAGTGCGGTTACGCTTGACGATCTTCGCGAAGTCAATCTCGTTAGTCGCGTTGGTGCGCGACGGCACCTCGTTGAACAGGCGCAGGTTGTCCTCAGCGGGGACGTTGCGCGTGAAAGCAGTCAGCGCGCCAGCGCCAACCTCAGCATCAAAGACAATAGCCATTTGGTGCCCTCCCTTAGTTGAAGTTGATCTGCGAGAGCGCAGTGCGCGCCGCCGCGTCGAGTGAGCCAGTGCCCGATTCCACGGGCAGGCGCTCGGCAGTCACGAAAGCGTGAGTGACGATCGCGCCGCCGAGGCGGTCGCCGTTGACGGTTAGGCTGCCGAACAGCAGACCTGCAGCTACCTGCCGGCCGTCATCAGCCGCGGGGTCGTACGGGCCGTGAACGCCGGTTGCGGTCACCTTGCCGAGCACGATGCCCGAAGGAATGAAGCCGTTCGGGTAGTGCTGGGTCTTATCGAACAGAGCCACAAGCAGAGTTGCGGACGGGGTTGCGCCAGCACCAACGCCGTGCGGGCCACGCAGCCACGAACGGTCCTCGGCCTGGAACTCAGTCACATGCGCGTTGAGAGACGTCATGGGTTCCTCCAAATGAGTAGTTACTTCTTACCGAAACGCTTTTGCGCTTCGGCCTCGCCGGTTGCCCGGTCGCTTTGGTGCAATGGTTCGCGGCTGCCCTGTCCGAGATTGACGGGCGGCTTACGCTTCTGATCGCTAGCAGAAGACGAGTTTTCGTCAACCCACTTGCCAATCGCCGAAGCATCTGCCTTGCCGTCCACGACGAACGACGAACGGTCAAGATCAAGCAGCGCATGCGCGTCAGCAGTCCGCCCACGAAGGGCAATCTTCAACGCGAGTTCAACCGCTTCAGCAGCGCCCTCCGCGCGCACCTCAGCGCGAGTCTGATCGCGGGCTTCCTTCACCTTGCGATCCTGCTCGGTGAGCTTCTCCGTCTCAGCTTCTTCCAGCTTCCGCTGCATCTCAGCAACATCAGCAGGCGTGACACCATTGAACGCCTTCAGCTTGTCCTGCGCCGAGCGCTTCGCAGAAGTCTCAAACTCGATACGCTCCTCAGGAGTCATATCGGCAGTCGACTTCTTCTCACCAGGCTGGCCGGAACCGCCCTGCTCGCCCTCGGTCGAGTATCGAAGGCGGAACCGATTGATCTTCATGCCCATTGCATTTCCTTTCCCATGACGGGTAAATAGCCCCCACGAAGGGGAAACCGCACCGAACGTGCGGAAGACTTAAGCGAGCGCAGCGAGATCGCGTGCGCTAGTGAATTTCTGGTCGCGCCAGGCCAGCACCGGGCCAAGCTCGCCGTGCTCCCGAGTGATCAGGAGATCCGTGAAATCAGAAAGCGGACGCCCATTTGCGTCCCGCTTGTTCAAGCCGAGATTGCGCGCGTCAAGACCAACATCAACGTGATCAAGACGGGTCGCAATCTCCGCATATGTGTCATCGAGCAGCGCGCGATCGATCACCTGCCGGTCAAGCTCGCCATGCAACGGCTTTACGTCACAGTCGCACCCAGGATGAATTGGGAGCAGATCACCGACGTGGTAGCGCTGTGTCGATGCGACCACGCACAAGGCGCAGTTCTCGCTCCCAGACAGTACTCGCTGAAAACCAAGGAACTTCGACCTAGACAGCGTTTCCGCTGCGGCATGAGTCTTCGCGAGCTGACTCCCCGACCGGACAACATCAGTCATACGTTCACGCCCAGCAGCGAGAGCTGCCGACATCGTTTTTCCTTGCCCGAGCGCCGTATAGGCCGCCACGAACGGGCGATGCAGCACGGCCTCCACCGGGACGCCGCGAAGCTCGAGCGTTGTCGCGCGAATCGCGACACCTTGCTTGATCGTCCCGAACTCAGCCAGCGTCTGCTTGCGAATATACGAGTCCGTGAGATCAGCGATCCGTTGCTGGCCGGCTTCAATGCGTGGTGAGAGCTTCGTGGCGAGACGTTCAAAATCTGCGTCTCGCCACGAGCCAAGCCCGTCCCACTGTTTGACCGCAAACCGCTCGGTAGCCTGGCGAACCTGCCGGATCTGCGCTTTGTACTGCGCGTCAAGCCTCGTCGCCATAAACCACCTACTCGTCAGGGAACTTCAACGAAGTCGACCGTCCATCGTTGAACTTGAGACCAGTGAGCCCTACTTGTTCGGCGGCGCTTTCATTCGTAACCGCAGAACGGGTAAGCCGGCCGAGCGCCTCCGCAGCTTTACTGAGCTGGTCGAGCGTTAAGCTCGAACCTTCGCCATCGTCGGTAAGCTCGTTCAGCAGCAGCGCCTGGTCTGCCTGCTCTCCCTCAACCACCGCGATCTGGCTCGGGGTCATCTGCCAGATTTCCCGCAAGATCGTCCGCAGCGGCAACACCGATGCAACCTGAGACGCAGCCGAAGCCTTGTCCGTGATCGTGTACCTCGAAGCCGGCATGAACCCGACAGAGATACCTGACTTCACCGCTCGTTCCTTATCGTCAACGGTCAAGAAGATCAGATAGAACACGTCGACCAGGAACCGTTCAAGCCGGTTCTGCTTGTCCTCGACACCGAAAGTGAGCCCCTCGCGTGTGAACTTCGCACCCTCAGCAGACTGATTGTCCGGCGTAAACATCGCCATAGGGCGCCGCGACACCGCAGCGAGACGGCGCTCATCATCCGAGATCGCTTTCAGCAGCCCTTGCACGTCAGTGGTGGAAGATTCCCAAATCTTCGTCCCGGCAGGAAGCAAGAACCACGAACCAGGATCCGAAGTCAATACGTCTTCAAGATCGTCTACGCCGGCTGCTTCTGCGAGGTCGTCCTTCGCTGTCTCTTCCGGGTCATCCACGTCCGCGAGAATCGCGCGCTGCTTGTACGCCTGGTACATGATTATGACCGAGAGCTGGAAAATGTACCGGTTAATACGCCGCATGATCGGCAGGTGCGGTTCAAACTCGCTCTTACCGTTACGGTTACGCAGTCGAACGAACGGAACGAGCTTGTGCCTGAGCTCTTCACCTGCCGCGCCGCCATGTTCTTCCGACCAGCTCCACTCTTCGCTGTCGAAGCTGTTTGACGCGTTACCGTCTGAAGCGCGCTCCGCAACGAAGCAGACCGCGTTCTCGCTGTCAACGTATTTGCCGGCAACGGTGATGAACACGAAGTCTTTACCCTCGTCCGGGTCGAACAGGAATTTCGCTCCCGCTCGCAATCGCGACTGCTTGATCGGGTCATGGAATGTTACAACGTCGCGCGGATCCTCAGGCGTGACAATTGGCGCGCCCTCTTCCTCGTCGTCCTCGCCCACGATCGCGTAAGCGTCACCAGCCCACAAGAACGTTTCAACGAGCGTCGAGAATTCCACGTCAAGGTTGTTATCGAGCCAGAACTTCCATGCTTCCTCGTCCGCGTCAGATGCGGAGAGGGCGGTACGGATCTCGCGAACTGAGATTCGCTCACGCAATGACTCCGTGATCAGCTCCGCATAGTTCGTTGTCGACTCAGCTTCGAACTCACGGAACGCCTCACGTGCGTTCTGCACAGCCTGCGGCGCAGGTGGCTTCCCGTCATGCCAAGATTTCAGCTCTTTGAGTCGGTCGAGTTTCGCGGCGCGCTTCGCGAATGCCTTCTCGAGCCACCATCCTGGCGAGAACTTATCCTCCGTATTGATAGCCATACCGCCTCCAACTACCCGCGAGGGTTGAGCTTTCGAATAACTGCGCGCTTGCGCGTCTGAGACTTGGGTTTCGCGCCACCCTTAATCGCATCAAGGCGCGCCTTCCAAGAGAGCACTGCGGCCATGCCGGCATCGAATTTGAGCCCCATTTGTCCGTCTTGCTTTTGCATGACATACAGCGGCTGCCCCTCATCGTCGAACATGCGCAGCTGCTTCTTTCCTGCGTTGCCGAGATGACGAAGTAGGTCGTCATGCGGTGAGAGCTTTTCGCCGATCTTCCACTCGGGATCTACGACGCCGCCAAAGGAAATCGATGCAGACGCGATCGCTTCTTCATATTCACGAAGCGTGTACGCCATCATTTGGTGTCGCTTCGTGTAGAACTCTTCAACCTGGTCTGGATATTTCGCATACCAAGAACCGATCGTCTCAGTCCAGTGCGGTGGATCCGCGAACAGCTTGTGGACGCGGTACTTCTTCATGATGCGTTCGAACGTGGCCGTAACTTCATCCTCTGGGACTTCCCAATCATCGACGTTCTCAGGACGCTCCCACAAACCCATGAGTTCCTGCATGCCCGTCTTGATGTCCGTCGCGACAATCGCGGTCGCATCACGGAATCGAGCACCATCGAACCCAAGCGAGATGAAAGCTCCGAGCGGGATTCGCTCGCCAGGTTTTGCGAGTGCTTGCAGCTTCGTCGAATCGAAGAACTGCGAGTTGGAACGCCGCCACCGGTTCAACCACACACGCTCGAGGTATGCAGTATCTGCGCGGGGTCGATCCCACTGCTTGGCGATGCTTTCGAACTGACCTGGACCGAACTCCCCCACTGGCCCAGTAGCTTCTGCAATGGCCGCGATGCGGTTACTCATCGCCTGCTCGTGGGTGACTTCAGGTATGCCAGGTGCTTCCGCACGTGGCATCAGGTCTTTGTGTTCATCGCCAGCCCATCGTGCGAAGAAGAACAGTGCAGGGTTCTTAACCTCACCGCGGTCGATCAACTCGGCCTCGGCGCGGACGTCCTCTTCAATGGATTGCTCGCCAGGAGCGCCAGCTGTCGACGTATAGAGCGCCCACGGATCCTCGAGTGGTCTCTTTGTGAGGTTCGCGCTCATCGTCTCGTGCGCGTTCTTTGCAGATGGCAGCACCAAGCGGTGAGGCTCGTCAAAGTGTTGGAACGTAGTGAGAGCGCCGTCACGGGAACCCGGCGAGTTCGACACCGGCACCGCGCGACCATCAGGCCGGCCACGGTGGTCAAGACGCAGGATTCGATCTAGTGACGAATCAAAAAGGTGTGAGTCTGGGCCTTCCTCAACAACGTATTTCAGAACACCGTACGCAAGCTCCGACACTTGCTCTTCCGTGACAGCCATCATCGGGATGTAGGGCTGCGTGACCGGACGTCCGACAGGGTCCCCGTTCGCGTCGAACCCGTCACACCGCACGGGCGCTTCCGGGTGGAGCTCTGCGTAGGCAATCCACGCCGCTTTCTCCGTCTTCGCCATGCCCTTGCGCCATTCGAATGCGCCACGCGAGAATCTGCGTCGGCCTTCAAGACGATGCCCCCGTGGATACACCTCGTACAGCCGGTAGATTGCAGCGAGTGCATCAGCATCCAGCTCAGCCGGCAGGCCAGCAAGCGAGCCCGGGCCGAACACTGCCCGTTCATGAATGAAATCAGCAATCGCGGGTCCGAGCGTTGGGTAAGACAAATCGAGCGGCGGAACAATCAGCACCGCCATAAGACACCTACCTAGCCGAGCAGCTTCAGGCGCGGATCCTCGCCAGGAGGTTTCTTCGCACCCTCACGTCGCTTCTTCGTGCGATCCTCGGCCTCATCCGCAGCAGCAAACTGGATCTTCAACCGGGCACGATCCTCTGGTGTTGCACCAAACTTCGCGACGCGCAAACGCAGCTCGCCAGCAACCTTCAAGTCACCGCCCCAGAACTTTGCGTGGATCAACGCAGTGTCCAAGAGTTCAGACCAATCCGTCGAAGTGAACTCTGCAGACAACGGCGAATCCGCCCACATCTGCCACCACTCGCGTGTTCGTTCAGGCCAAGTGAATGTCTGTGAGATCAGCTCGCCGTCGCGTTCGACCTGAATGTCGAACTCGGGAAGGCTTGGTTGCTCAACTGGGTCTGCCTCGATGATTCGCATGTCTGCGCCGCCGGAATTGCGGCGGGCGCGTGTGCTTGGGTTCTTGGGTGCGGGGCCACGTCCAGCCATCGCTAACACCCCCAAAAATCCGCATCATCATGCGGCAAAAAGCGTTACAATGGAAGAATGAGAACGTGTGAAATCTGTGGGCGATCGATTGTCGCGAAGAACGCTCAAGCACGTTTCTGCTCGAGCAATTGCCGCGTCACGGCTCACCGTCGAGCCAAGCGCCTCACACTGCCCGAAGAACTCACGAGCCGTAACCGATGGATTCGTCACTCCGCGGAAAAGAAGCCAGTCGACGCGATCACCGGGGCTACAGCATCAAGCACTGACCCAAGCACATGGGCAACCTACGCCGAAGCGGACACGTCACCGCACGGCGCTGGTCTCGGCTTCGTGCTCGGAGACGGGATCGCGTGCATTGACCTCGACCACGTCATCACAGACGAGGAACTCCACCCCGCAGCGGCCGAACTCGTCTCGCACTACCCGAGTAACTACATCGAAGTCTCACCAAGCGGAACCGGCCTGCACATTTGGGGACTCAGCCCCGAGCGGCCGGGCACGCGCCGAATCGAAAACGGCATCAGTGTCGAGCGCTACTCGAGCGGCCGCTACATCACCATCACGAAGAACGTCTACCAAGCCGGAACGCTCCTGCCCTTGTAACACTTTTCGGCACACGCGCCGATCTAACGCAGCGAGAACGCTCAACCTCAAAGCAGGTCACGAGCGCCCCGCGCACGCTCACAGCGTGTCACGAAAGCACGCACAAGCGAGAAATCCCCAGACCCGTACAGGAATAAATGAGCAGCACCTCCCCGGCATTCCCCGCCGCTACCCGGGGAGGGGGTGGCTGGCCCGTACCTAGTTTTTTGAGGCTCGGAGGCGTGCGCGGTGGGCCTCTGCGCGGGTCTTTACCCCGTGGCAATGGGTACATGCGCCTTGACCATTTTTCGGGTCGTAGCGCGCACCTCCGGCTTTGACATTCACGATGTGATCGGCTTCGTCAGCGTCGCCTGTGCACCCATTGAATCGCAGCTGACATTCCTTGTCGCGCTGCCTGACTGCCTTAGACCAGCGTATGTGTGCCGCTCCGCTTGCGTGCGAGCGTCCTGCCCACCCGTAGGCGGTGTGGTCTTCGCAGTACCTACGGTTGGTGATGCGGTTGTTGCAGCCCGTGGCTGGGCACAGTCTTGGCGCTCTAGGCATGCGACTACCGTCTTTCGTATTGCTCGCGGCCATCGAGTGAGTGATGAACGTAGACCCAACCGTCGCCGTTACCTGTCGCAACATGCTCGAGGGCTGGCCCACAGATGCAGGCATCTGTCTCGGTGTCGTGTTCGATCGCGTCTTCGACTGGGTAGACGTGGAGTGCATTCACGCTTACTCCTTGTCAGCTGTCATCTGTTCCCATTGCTCATCGCTGAGAATGCGTTCCGGCCGGCCGGTCTTGTTCTCCACCAGCCAGCCTCCGCCTCCCCCGAACTCGCCGCATGCTTCACACCAGGGCGGCTTGAAATCGCGGTGCTGTACCGGCTTATGGTTCAGGCACGGCGCTGACTCTGTGGCCCCGTCTCCGAGGGTCTTGCCGAGCGTGATCGTGGCGTTTCCGTTTGCGTCTACCGTGATGGGTGCGTCTGCTGTGGCGATCTCGATAGGTTCACTGTCGCCTACCTGCGCGGTGACAACGATCTTCACGAATGGTGTCTGCATTACGCTGACTCCTTCTCGTTCCCGTTGCGGTCGTACCGGTCGCAGTTGCACAGCATCATGGAGCTGAGGCTGGTGTGGTCGTCTCGCCCGCAGTCACCGCACGCGTAGTCGAGGTCGTAACGGTCGGTGCTCACAGTGGCACCGCGCCGTCGGCCCCGAGCTTGTGGGTCGCCTCGGACACTTGGCCGGGTAATGTGCGGCCACAGTCCAGACAGTACAGCCGTCGCCAACCGGCGTAAATGATGTTGTCGCCATAGATGCCGATCTTGCGTGAGTGACCGCAGCGTCGCATACGCAGAATCTTGAGAACCCTCATCGCTGCTCCCTCTGGAATCCGAGTTGTACTTCGGGGCGCGGGTTACATTCGTCTGTGTCGTCGCGCCATGCGCGTTCCGTTTCGGAGTGTGCGCCTTGTGGCTCTGGTTCGTCCGCCTGTGGTTCGTCATCATGCAGGCGCCATTCCCAGTGCGAGTGTCCTGGGACGAATGAGCGTCGGTGTAGTTCCCAGAAGGTTCCGCAGCGGCATGACCAGATCGCGCCCGAGCGCGCTCGTCTGAGCCAAATTCGGAAGTTGCCTGGGCAGGTGCACTGGTGCTTCCATCCCATAGCGCGTGCCTCCGTGGTGGTGGTGGTGGGTGTTCCCTGTGCCGCGCATCCAGTGTGTGAAGTGTGCCACCGACATGCCTTGTGGCGTTGATGTTGGTGATGATGCGGGCACAGGGAAGATTAGATGTCGAGTTGGCGCACATACGCCAGCAGCACTGAGCTTTCACTTCTTGTTTCTATTGCTTACAATCAGGGTTCGAGCATGCCTTGCGTTTGCTGGCAGCCAAGTTGAGGAGCGTTCAATGAAGAAGTCCGTACTTTTTGCTGCCGCAATTGCGGCATGCGCATCACTACTGGTCGTTGGCTGTTCCTCCACTGTCGGTAACGACAGCCAGTCTTCCTCCAAAGCTGAGAGCCCTGCAGAAGAGACCACTGAGTCAAACCAGGAAGAAGCAGAAGAAGTCGAAGCACCGTCCTACTCTGAAGACGAGTTGTACCTCGGCCTGAACATTCCGTTGCAGGTCGGCGAATACACGCTGTTGAAGCAACCGGAAGCCAAAGACGCTGGCATTTGCAGCGACCAGATCCCCATCTTTGAAGAGGGAGGCGGTTGGGCCATTCGATACGCGAACGAAGAAGCTATCCAGCATCTCACCGAGATCAATAGCGGTGGCGTATTCCAGTGCTGGGGCTATGGGACTAGGTCGTTCGCCCCGTATGAGGGCAATGTGCACCCTGGCTTGATTGAGATTCAGGTTGATGCCGACGCTGGCAGTTCGGAAGATACCTTCGTTTGCGAGTCATGGGACGATGGCCAGGCATCAGCTTGTCGACGCGGTGTTGCCTCAAGCGGCGCCTACCTTGTCGCCTCCGGAAACTTCGGTGGAGATGCTGCACTTGGCGAGCAAACCCTTACGGAAATCCTCGACATCGTGGCTCCGATGTTTAAGGTCGTTCCGCAATCCAATGGCGCCTAGTCGTTCGCGCGAAGCTTGGATCTGCTGTTTCAGCCGTGATGCCTGATAACTGGCTGGTCTGGCAGGTCTCGAACCTGCGACATCCGCATTAACAGTGCGGCGCTCTTGCCTACTGGGCTGCAGACCAACGCGGTGTGTGGTGCGTTCGTTTGCGCGCAACGACTTGCGAACGCACCACGTCTCTTGCAATCCACCGCGAGAACCGTTTTCTTCCATCGGCACGGGTGAGCCGATCCGAACAATGCGGGAAGCATCGCGGAAGACAAGACTAGGGGCGGTCACCAGCACCGGTGAACCGCCCCTAGAAACACGAAAGCCACCCTGCAAGAGAGTGGCTGAGCTGACTGTCAGTAGAGAGAGTTCTCCCTGACCTGCTACCAAGGTAGCAGACTTTCCAGAATCATGTGAGATTCATGCCCGGAATGTTGATTCCGCACGCTGCGAGCACCTCCCGATCCTGGTTCGCGTTCAACGTGATTCCGAGTAGGGCGAGTTGTTCCCACCCGACCCAGAGCTTTTCGCATTCGGCTGCGTGGCAGGATGCTACTGGTGCGCGTCCTTCCGCGTATTCGATGCGTACGGCGCTGCGTCGTTTCTCGGCTCCGTCTTGTTCTTCGAGTACCCAGCGTGTGCCGCATGCGGGGCATGGGACGGTGAGCTCCATCAGGTTCGCGCGCTGGTCTTGCTCGGCAACGATGGATGCGACCCAGTCTTCGATGCCTTCGGTGATGCGTTCCCATTGGTCGTCAGGAACGTCGCCAGAGCGTCGGAGTTCGTTGGCCCGTGTCCACGTCTCCCGGATGCTCGCAGTAAGGGCGACTGTGGATCGTTGCATGTAGAGCGCTTCACGCATCCACGCTGTCTCGCGCTTGATACGTTCCAGCAGGCGCAGCGCTTCGAAGTCGAGGGGCAGGCCAGTGCCGCCCGATCCCGCGCCGCCACGCTTCACGACTTCTGTGATTGACGTGTTGAGCCATTCGATGAGGGGTGGCCATTCGACTGGCCCCGCGTCGGTGTGCTCGGTGTGTGTGCTTGTGAGCCGGGTGACGGCTCGCTCAGTGGTTTCCATGTTCCCCTCTCTGGGTATAGAAAAACCCCTACTGTGAGGGGTGTTCGTTGTTTCATATTGACGCTGCTATTGCCATACTGTCTCCCATGAGTACCGAGCTGAAGAAGCAGATATCGCCTACCTGGCAACGCCTCTTTGCAATCTTTATCATTGCTGTCGTATTTGTCGTTGGCTATTTGATTCCTAGCGAATCAGAGAAGATATTGGCGGTCTCGGCAATACTTCTGGTCTTATACCAGGTCAATAAGGCACGTGGTGCGAAGATGTTTTCGCTGAGGCTCAATGAGTACGATTCAATTGACGGAGTCATGAGCGCAGACACTCTTAGCGCCATCTTTGCTGCAGCATCGCTCGTTTTCGCATTCTTTTTTTAGACTGCCTCCTCGCTCAATGTGCACCACCTCGCAGCCACTCAGCGATGTCCTTCGCGGCGACAGTCGCGGTCTTGCCCATGATGAGTGTTGTGAGCTTCGCTTCATCCACCTGCAACGGGGCGGCGAGAGCAGGCATCTTGGCCTTCTGCCACTCCGCGCCGAGTGCGAAGCCATTGATGCACCCGTCAAAGTGGCGCTTCGTCCACTCCGTGTCCGGGCGGATCCATCGGCGTCGCGCCTCAGCAAGTGCCTCGTGCCGATCATCATCGCTCCATCCCTCGGCGGGGTCGATCAGCAAGGTGATCCGATCGACTGCCTCCTCGAGCGTGTAGAGCGCGGCACCATACCCGCATACGAATTCCTGCACATAGCCACGCATGGGTTTCGTAGCTGGAATCGGCGCCCGCTCCTGTGGTGCGGCACCAGCAGCAGCCACGAGAGTCGCCTCGATCCGGTGATCCTCATACCCTGAAACGTCTTTGAAGTATTTGCCACACTCTTGACACACACGCCCATGATGCTCAATAAAGTGGCCGTGCTTTTGGTAGGCCTCCGTCTCAGCTTCTTTCTGTTCGGGTGTTGGATTAAACGTCATCGGGGATCTCCTGTCTCGGCGGCGAGCGCGTTGGTGTTTGGTGTGTTGAGGATGATGTGGCAGCCGCCGTGGCATTCGTTGGTTGCGTGATCTGCTGTGAGTGCGCAGGGGTAGCATTTCCAGCGGTAGCCGGGGTTGACGTATCGGTGGGTGTGCCATTCGCTGGTGCAGGGTTTGTTGCAGGCGGGTTTGTCTGGGTCTGCGATGCTCGCTTCGAGTGTGATGTGGCTGTAGGTGATGCCGCAGCTGTGGCAGATGTAGGTGTCGCCGTTGTCGTTGGTCTCTGAGAAGCAGACGCCGCAGGTTGGGTTGTCGAATTCTGCTTCTGGGAGTCGTTTCTCTCGGTCACGGGTGGTGTCGGTCATGCTGCCCAGGCCTCCTGCATTTCGGCGGGGAGGACGTAGCGGCAGTCTGCGCAGAGGGTTTGTGCTTTGGCGTGCCAGGTGCGGAAGCGTTGCGGGCAGCGTTTGCATTCGGTCTCGGTGATTGGTTCAGACATGGTTTCGGGTTCCTTCCTGCTGATTGGTGAGTGCGGTGCGGATCTGGTCGATCATGGCTGGGGTCAGGCGGCGCATCCCGAGCGCGCCCGTGTACGGGATCGGTTCGGTGAGTGCGCGCGGGGTGGAGAGTTCGAGGTGGTGGTGTCCGTGTCGCGCCCACTCGGAGCAGAGGCCTGTGCGCTGCCCGGTGCGGGTGCAGCCTTCGCTGTTGTGTACTGCGGTGCTGTGGACGCGCGTGAGGGTCACTACGCCGAGGATCACGCCCCGGGGCAGGTCTTCATACCGCCACTGCTCCCCCGTTACTTCTGAGTGACGTTGGACAGCGGCGGCGAGCTCGGGATCGCTGAGTGCGCCGTAGTCTCCGGACTTTGCGGCGTGGATTGCTACGGGGCCTCGGTAGTCGCCTGCGATGTTGCGGATGCGGTTCTCGACGTCTTTGTGTCCGTGGATGATTGCCCACGCCCAGGGCTGTCGCACGGTCATTACGCGCATTTCGTTCATGGTCAGGTGTCCCTTCGTACGGTGTTGATGTGTTTGGGGTGCTGCGCTCGCCGCAGCTGTGTTGGTGGCTGCGGGTGGCAGTTTGGGGTGGTTCTGGAAGGTGCAGCTGTCAAGGGATGTCTTTGAAGACGTCGTCCCAGTCGGCGACGAGGTCGGTGACGGTTGGTCGCTGCGGATTATCGACGGGCTGGTCAGTGAGCGCGAACGTGCGCGCTTCATCTGAGCGGGTGGCTCCGGTGGACACGTTGGTCAGGTAGCGATCGTGGATCACGCTCTCGGGATCTGGGACGATCCAGTGCACTGCGGAGCCCCACCACACCTCGATGCCGACTTGGGCTTCGAGGTTGGTTTCTGCCCACTGTCCGACGATCCGGCCGTCAACGACTTGCGCGGTGCGCCAGCAGTGGCGCGGTGGTTCGGTGTCGCGTCCTTCGCGCCAGGCGTTGAGCTCGCGGCCGACGGTGATGATCATCTGGTCGGTGGCTGGCCCGGTGACGTGGCGTTCGCGGACTGTGCGCGTGAATTCCCACGATTCACTCACGCCAGCACCTAAAGACTGCGGAATCGGCCAGGCACGATGGCACAGGCGGACAAACTGAAAGCATTGAGGGTCGCAAAAGCAACCTCCAATCATTGGATAGAGTGCGAGACATGAATTTCAACGACTACGTTCAACTCGCAGTTGCAGTTGGCACACTTGGCGCAACTCTGGTTGGAATCATTTCCTTAGTCCGGCAGTCACGCACCAACTCTCAAGTAGACGAGTACAGGGATGTCCACTGGGCCGGGGACTGGCATCACTCGAAATCCGGCGGCGCAGAATTCAAACTAAAAAACACTGGCAAAACATCAGCCAAGAAGGTTCGAATTGCAGTCCGCACTGGCATTTACCATGACTCCCCATTGCGAATGAACAAAGCTGGAACATTCAGACCAGGCGCCGAAAGAGTGCTTCTAAAATCAGACAAGAGTCCGCAAGAAGTCGAGTCGCTTGAGCAGGCTTTTTTTGGTAATCACGCTCGTATCGAGGTCTGGTGGCGTAGTCCGCTTGGTTACCCGGAATATGTGAATTTTTAGCTGGCACACCCAGAAGGGCGGCAATGTGGCCAGCCCCTCTGGGTATAAGAAAACCCCGCTTAGTTGGGCGGGGTTGAGGTGAGGTTGATCGGCACGGTTCGCGTGACCGCTCGTCGTTGTCGACGGCGAGCGCGCGCGTTCTTACATGCGGTCACGATCGGGATGATGATGCACGCGGCGATGAACAGCGCGACCAGTGCGAGCGTGATCCAGCCGAGGCCGTTGAGCAGAATCCACCAAGGGTTCATGATTGTTCTCCTGCCTGCTTAGAAGGGCTGTTCGTCGTCGAGGTTGCCAACGAAGTCGGCCGGGTCTTGGTTGGCCTGGTGTCCTTCGCCTGTCCAGGGGTTGTCCTGGGGTGCGGGTGGCTTGTTCCAGCCGCCCTGGCCTGCCGGCTGGTTGCCGCCGAAGTGTCCGACCTGGCCGCGCTGCTGGCCTCGTGCTACCTGCGCGGTGGCGAAGCGGAGCGATGGCCCGACTTCTTCGACGTCGAGTTCGAGGCTGATGCGCTGCTGGCCTTGGTTGTCGGTGTAGGTGCGCTGTGTGAGGCGGCCGAGCACGATGACGCGCATGCCTTTCGTGAGTGATGCCGCGATGTTGTCGGCGTATTCTCCGAATGCGCGGCAGCTGAGCCACAGTGGTTCGCCGTCTGACCAGTCGCCTGACTGCCGGTCGCGCGTTCGCGGGGTGTTCGCGACCCGGAATGTGACCCAGCTCTTTCCTGCTTGTGAGACGCGCGGTTCGGGATCCGCGACGAGGTTGCCGATTACTGTGATGAGCGGTTCGCCTGCCATGTTTTCCTGCTTTCTGGTTTCTCTATCGGGTGAGGAGTGTGGGCTGGATCAGTCCGTCGAAGTTGCCGACGGTGACTCGCAGCGCTGCTGGCCTGTACGGGTTGTCGGATTTGCCGCTGATGAATCGGATCGACTTCCCGCGCTGCCACTTTTTCGCGTACGCGGTGACACGTTCGAGCAGCTCCGGCTGGAGGTCTAGCGGGGTAACTTCCACTGCTTTTTCATGGCCGTCGAGCAGGCGCTCCGCGACTGGCGGGAAGTTGCCGCTGATGGGGTTGAACCGGCAGAGCCGCTCCGTTTCGCCTTGGTGAATAATCTCGACCGTCACCGTCGCTGTGGCGAGCGCGTGGTCTTCTGTCCCTGGTTGGATACCGGTGATCTTGAGCTCGTATGCTTCGACGGTGGCGCCGCTGTAGCTGCCGACCAGGGTGCGGGTGTTGGTTTTTGCGATCCATTCGATTCCCTGGCGCGGTAGCAGGATTTCGCCCGTGGCTTCTTGGGAGAGTTTGAAGGTGCCGACCGTGTATCGGGTCCGTGGCCGCGATCCGGCTGCCTGAGATCTGCGCGACCGTGATGATTGGCGTGACTGGATCTTTGGAGGTGTGCGGCAGGACAGCTGCGCACGCCTCGATCGCTTCCATCAGTGGGAGCGTGATGCTCGGTTTCTTGTCATTCGTTTTCTTGCTCATGTGTCTCTTCTTCCAAGTTCAGTCGGTCGATAATGGCCTGCACGCTGTCAGGCCGGAACGCGGGCGGGATCTCCGCTACACGGAACACCACGCACGCCTCGCCCTCACGTTTGGGGCGGTAGGTGATGCGCGGCATCAGTTTCACCATGAACACCGCGGTGTCGTCTTCCACGAGGCCTCCGTCGACGAGGCCGTCGCAGAACGGTTTCAGCGATGCGACGGGGTTCTCGTCGTCGCGCCGGGTGCGGGTGTTCACGAACCACTCCATCTCGACGATGCAGCGATCCATGCGGGGCAGGGTCGCCGCCCACGCTGCGGCCTCGTCACGGATCGATTTCACGACCCGCTTAGCTTCGTGGAAGTGCATGCGCCCGTTCAGGGACAGTGGGAGCTTCACCCACTCGAACACGTACTCGTGAATCTTCACGCTGCCCTCACCCCCACCAGCTGCAGCTGATGCCGAAGAGCCGCGGCGCGCTGCGCCTGGTTATCGCGATCCTCAGTCATCGACCGCACAGTCTCGAGCAATTCCACATTCCCCGCCTTCAACTCCGCACACACCCGCTCCGTAGCCGCCAACTGATCGGCGGCGAGCGCGTTCGCGACAACTTCACGGTTGTAGCCGTTACCGATCGCGTAGAGGGCGTATTGGATCTGGTCGCGGGTGAGGCCTGCAATGTAGCGGGCCAAGGCTGTACCGTCCTTTTCTTCCAGGAGCGTGAGGATCCGCTCAGCATGGGCGCTTGCCTCCTGCTCGAGCTGTGGGAGGTTCATCATGCTGCGTCCTCTTGCATGACCGGGCAGGTGTTGCAGCTACCGTCGGGCATCCAAACATGCTTGTGCTCCACCGGTGCCGGCTCCTCTTGCGAGGCCGCCCACCGCTCGAACGCGACACCTGCGACCTTGCACGCCCTGCACGCTGCGTCGGTGCCGACCGGATGACGTTCACAGAAAATCGGTGGGGCCGAAGGCGCACCCCCTTCTTTATGAAGGGGGGTAGCTGTAGTAGTAGATGTAGCTGTAGTAGTAGTGCGACCCATCGACTCACCCTCAACCGATGGGTCAACCGATGGGTCAATCTTCACGTTTACCCCACTGAAACTAAGGATCGTTTCAAGCTGCCGCGCAGACTTCCAACCCGGCAAATCAGGGTGCTCAGCTTTCAGCTTCTGCACCTCAAACGCGACCACCGAACGCAGCCGCTCCGACGCAACCCCAGTCCAGTCGTTCGCCATCGTCACCGCCATGTTCGGCTGCTTCAACACACCGTCATGCTTCACATACGACCGCACCAAAACTTCCTCAGTGTCCTCATCAATCACGATGAAAAACCCCGCCACAAGCTCCGCAGCCATGCGCTCAACGTCCCCAACAGACAAGCCCGCAGCCATCGCCGCAAGCCGCCTCGGCCGCCAATCACACACACCCGCACGATTCGTCTTCGGATGCGTCAACAACAACTCATACAGCCACTGCGCCGGCATCGACAACGCACGCCAATCACCATCACCCCACATATCCAAACGAATATTCGCATGCTCACGCGCCACACGTCAGCCCTCCTTCCCCCACACCACACAAACCCCTCCCCTGCAGCAGCCGAAGCGCTCGCCGCAGTGTTGGGCGTGCATTGGTTGCTGGTGTGGGATGGTTCGTGGGTGTGGTTTTCCGCATTCATGCGGGTTTGTTGATGTTTGTGTCGCCACCAGTGGGTGATGACGTTGGGGCCGCGGGGAACGGCCAAATCTTCTGGCCGGCAGCGATCACGCCGCCGAGGGAGATATAGAGCTGGTTCACGGGCTCGTAGAAGAAGAGCTGACCGCTCCTACCAACCACGGTCCACGCGGCGACGGGGATGTAGTCAACGTCGAGCGCCCATACGTCGCCGAGTTCGGCGTCTCGCCAGGGCGTCGCGTTATTCCAGCTGGCCGGCATCTGTGTCCTCCTTGTACCCAAGCCAGACCAGACCTTTCCGGCTGGCCTCGTAAATGTGGTGGCCCCATCTGCGCCATGCCATCAAGCTCCATCCGATCGCTGCGAGGAGCAGCAACCATTCGTCCGCGATAGGTTCCACGGCGTACCCCTTCCTGTCGGAATGTGTTCAGTGCCGGTGCGGGGATTCGAACCCCGTGAAGCCCCAACTGGCTCACCGGCGACCGTGCGTTACGGCTTGAAGATCGCGCGACCAGCCCACATGAGGGCTTCCTCGAGCTTTGTCAGCGCGAGCGACTGCTCCCGCGACGGTTCAGTGAGGTCTTCCAGCCGCGCGCCGGCCTCTGCGATCAACTGGCGGATCTCTCGCTGTGCGTCCAGCTGCGGCTCTGACGGTTTGCCGCCGTCCTGCGCGATAAGGAATCGCGTCTCGTTCTGTGCCATGAGCGGCTCTCTTTCTTCTGGGTGAGCTAATGACTTGGCGCTACACCGGCGGCGAGCGCTATTTGTTTGCTGGCAGGTTGACCATGCCCGAGAAGTCCTCGGGAACGATCACCAAGTTGCCGCCCTTGCCGATCTCGCGGAGCGTCTCGTACTTCAGCTGCTCGAGGTTGGTCTCGGTCAGCGACTCAGCAAGAACGCGGTTTGATTCGGCCTTGACCTTGTTTGCTTCGAGTTCGGCGTTTGCCTTCTCAACCTCGGTGCGGGCGTTCTGTGCCTCGGCGAAGCGCTGCTGCACGTCCTTCGGGTATCGGATCTCCTGTAGCGAGACCGTCTCTACCTGAACGCCGCGCTTTGCCCAGCGCTCGTCGAGGTATTCGGTGATCTTCTGCTCGACCTCGGCGCGGCCATTGAGCAGCTGGATGGTGCCGTACCCCGCGGGGACTGTACGAACGCCTGCACGGATGTCGTTCTCGATAAACTTGCTGATGAAGTTCTCCTGAGTGCCGTAACGCTTGTACACGTCGACGACCGCGTCAGGCTTGATCGAGTAGCGCACCGAGATGTCGATGTTCGCGCTCACACCTTCCTTGTCTTGGATGGTGATCTGCGGGCCATTCGCGTCTTTCGTTGGTTCGCCCTTTGAGCTTGCGAAGATGACCTGCTGATTGCGGATGTCGTACGTCAGAGCAGACTGCCAGGGCGCCTTCAGACCAAAGCCCGGCTTTGTGACTTCCCCCTGAACTTCACCAGTCCAGGAACGCAGCACCTTCGCCTGGCCTTCGTCGTTCGTGTACGACATCGAGGCGAACCCGAACCCCAGCGCGATCACGAGCAGTGCAGCAGCGCTCAGGCGCCACCACCCTTTGCCCTCGCCCTTTTCGCGCAAGACCTCAACCTCACCGTTGTAGCGAGTTCGCGTCTCCTCAGGACGATGGGCGACAATCGCGCCACCCAGCAGCGCGGCTACGGCGAGCGCGGCGAAGATGCATGCAAATACAAAGACAGTCATCTGGTTTCTCGTTTCTTTCTCTAGATCTGGAAAATCGTTTAGGCGGTTACGCCCCACGCCTCGCGGACGCGCTTGAGCTTCTTCTCCGAACGCGCCACTTTGCCGCGAGCTCCACGCAACCCGTCTGGCTTGATGACCGTTTCGCGAAATTCGTGGCGCTCAGCCAGCGGAGTGCCAACCTTCGTGGGCTTGGTGAACTTAATGCCGCTCGCGCGACGTGCCTTCTTTACTGCAGTAGCCATGACGGCTCCCTTCGTTGGTGACTCAGAATGGTCGTTGGCGGCCAGGATTTAGCACCTGGTGCGCGGCCGGGAATCCCAGGCACCGCGCAGCACTACGCACGCCATAGCCGCACAAAGACGGCCAAAGTTTTTATCCCCACCACGGGGTAGAACACGCGCGTCAACTATCCACGCGGCTAGGGTTCGAAAACCCCTACATGCGAGCCACAAACGCCATTCCTGGCGCCGCAACCCGCTCCCCACACACAACGCCTCACGCGCCAGGACACGAACCCTGACGCAACCCCGTATGCCGGTTATCTGCTATTCGATTGAGCTCTCGATGCTGGTCATGGAACACCCGGTGAAAGGGGCTCTCGCAGCGATAGAGCGGCTGTTTAGGCCATTCGTGGACTAGACGCAGTTACCCGCGCAAAGCCCTGTTTTGGGTATGCAGCAGCACACCCAAGGGCGATCCCCTGGAAGAGAAGGCCGGCTAGCTACACGCAGCCGCCCATAGAATCAGGAATATGCAGTTCTCGACCGATTCCGCAGAGTTCCTCGCGATGCTCATCATCACCGCAGTGATTGCATCAACCATTGGAGCCTCATCAACCCCCTACAGGCTTGCCAATCGAGGTAGCGCCGTCACCTGGTTTGTGATGAGAGCTGTCATTCCGGTGGTTTCTGTGTCTGTTCTCGCGTTCTACGCGATCGGCGGATTCACCAGCTTTGGCCTCACGGTCTTGGTAATTGCCCTCTTCGGGCTCGGCAGCGCACTGGCTGGAATTGTTGAAGTCGCGCACGCGATTGCGTTCCGTCAACCACAAGAAAGTGACGGTGAAGCCGAAAGGCAGTAAGAAAACGATCACGAGCGGCAGGTAATTCATGCCGTCACCGCCTGAGCAACGAGATCTGCGTCTTCCTTCGGCATCAGCACACTCCCGTACTTCTTGAGGTTTGTGCCCGCCGCATCCCAAAGACGGCCATAACCACGTGGCGTGAGCCGAGCTGACACCTTCACGAACGAGCCGTGATTGTGCGTGTCAACGGTTGTGTCCTTCGGCTTCACCCAGCCAGCCTCAATCGCTCGAGATGTTGGCTGATTCTTGCGAACAGTGTTGCCGCGAATGATGAGTCCGACGATGCCAGCGAGGTCGAAAACGTCATCACGGAGAATCTTCACGCCAGCATGGTTTGATGCCGCATGCACTTTGAGGTCGTTTGCTAGGTCACCGATCGTGCGCAGCCCGTCTGCCTGACGGAACGTGTCTGCCTGCGCCGCTTTTGGTTCAAGCTCCGCGATCTGCTGATCCTTCGCCGTAAGCATCGCCTGCGCTTCGAGTACCGCGAGAGCGATCAATTCCGCGCCAGAGGGGGTCTCCCGCTGCGAAACTTCCGCCTGACGGGTCTTCACCGCGAAATACTGCTGCGCCGCCGCGACTTCCTGCTTCGATCCGTCCGCGTTCTGGAACAAGATGTAGCAGCCGTAGCGGGTGAGCTCGACGTCTTCGATCTGCTTCGTCCCGCCGTTCGGCATCGGAGACGTTTTAGGCGCTCCCCTAAAATGTTCCGCAGCGTCAAGACCGCTAGCGTTCACCGAGATAATTGCGCGGTTAATCGCCCGCGACCAGTCCTGCCACGCCTTGTAGCCGGCGAACGGCATCAGGTCGCGAGCCGACCACACCTCACCGTCAGTGAGCGTGATGATCTTGAGGTCATCCAGCTTTTCTGAGAAAACATCCACCGCGTTCACTTTGCTTCCTCCCAAAGAAGAGTGTTGGCATCAAGGTGGCCAGCGTTAAGCCGCGCAATAACAAGGGCGGGGAAAAGACCGCTGTCAGTTGTGACCAAAGTGCGATCCAGTTCGCGGTCGTACACGTACCCTCCGACCGCCACGAATCGAGGTTGTGCGGGGGCAGAAGGAGACACTGCCCCCGCACCGGTGTTCTCCTGTACGGTCATGGCAGGAGCATCAGAGGTGACCGCCTCTGACTCCGCTACGACAGGAGAAGAATGACGAACATCATTGATTCGGTCAAGAAGCTGCGAGCTGAAGCCACCCCAGAAAACCAGATCGAGAAGCTTTGGGAGGCAATTGAGCTGGTCGCCGAGGACAATGGGCTTGAAACCATTCGTGAGATTGGGCTCCTGAGCCGCTAGATCTTGCTTCGTTGCAGCGGTGCTTGAAGACTCACTTCGAGTACCGCTGCGGGCGGACTCAATCTCTTTGATCGCATTATCAAAGGCTGTGCGCCGCGCCTCCTCAGCTTTATCGATCTCTTCGTTAGCGATGCTTCGGATCATCTCTACGGTCTTCTCGGCCGCTGTCTTGATTTTGCTGTTATCGTTGATCTCAGACATTTTGAGTCCTATCTAGATGTTCTAGCCCGTAGTTACCGCTACGGGCTTTTTGCTTTACCGGCGGAGTTAGCTCGCTCGCACGAGCTGGATCTTGTCGCGTGCTTCCTCTGCCTCTGACTTCTTGTGCTCGCAGAGCTCCCCACCTGCCCACGCCTCTGCGCAGCCCTCTTCGATTAGCCAGTTGCCACCTTTGGTGCGCTGCTTGCCGTGGAGCTTTCCCGCGTTGAGACTGATTCGCACCGTGATGATGTGACTGCGGTACTCGTCTGCGACCTCTTGCGTAGTGAGTTTTCGTGGCTTCTTTTCTGACGTCAATCTGCCACTCCTTCCGTAATTCCGTACACGCAATCTACTTGCGATACCGAAACACTATCTAAAGTTATTCCGCACTTGCAACTCTTTTCCGAAAATGAATTTACCAAGTAACTACGACCACCCAACTCCGCAATCCATCGCGAAATCGGGTTGCGTTTGCGGAATCGCAATGTACGATAGTCACATGATTAATCGCATAACTTGGAACAGCTACGTTGACCAGATCAGTGATGGCTTGAAGGATTCGCAGATTGCCGCCGCTATCGACGTAGCGCCATCAACCATCAGTCGATGGCGCAGCGGACAGGCTCCAAACCCTGGACACGTTGCGGCTCTTTGCGACTACTTTGGCGAAAACCCAATCGTTGGATTCGTGGCGGCCGGCTACCTCACACGCCAACAAATGGATGAAATATTCAATTCCAGCGGCATCAGCCTGAGCACTTCACTGGAAGACTTCAGCTCAACCACTCTCGCCAATGAACTAGCCAGGCGCGCAAGGGAATGGGAAAAGAACGATGGCATGGGCTGTTAAGCGACCCTCTGGCAAGTGGCAGGGAAAGTACCGAAATGCTGCCGGAGAGTCCCGTTCGGCGGGCACATTCAAGCTCAAGCGTGACGCAATGGAGGCTGCAAGCAAAGCCGAATACAGCGCCATAGAACCCAAGGCGGCAGAGCCAACCAATGCAGAGATCACCTGGGGCGAATGGTGTGAACAGTGGTGGCTCACACGGGTTGCCGAGAACACCACACTCGCGTCAGAGGACTCGATGATCCAGAAGCGCATCGCCCCGACGTGGCGAGATGTGCGACTTGTGGACATCAGCAAGCACGATGTGCAGGCGTGGGCATCCACGTTGCTCGTTGCCCAGAAACCAGTGGGCAAGGAGAAGGCGTTGAAAGCCCTCCAGCCAGCTTCGGTGCGGCGCGTGCTGAACGTCTTCGTGTCCTCGCTAAGCTCTGCAGTGGATGCAAACCTGATCGACTCGAACCCTGCAATGAGCGTAAAATTGCCGCCGAACCCGCAGGGCAAAGAGGTGTTCCTCACCCAAGCGCAGTTCAAAGCCCTCGTGGACGCCATTGACCACACGGAGGATGCTGCGCTCGTGACGTGGCTCGCTTACACCGGCATGAGGTTCGGTGAAGCGGCCGGGCTCCACTGGCACAACGTAGACGAAACTCGCATGCTCGCTACCGTTGCTGACGTGTACGACGGCTCGGAGATCAAGCCATACCCGAAAGGCCGCCGACAGAGGTTCGTGCCAATCTTTGACTTCCTACTGGACGATCTAGAGCGACCGACCACCGCGACCGGGTGCGGGGTCAAGCATCGCGACGGCAAGTGCAAATCCAGTCTCGTCTTCACAACGCACACCGGAATGCCTGTCGATCGCAGAAACTTCACCAAGCGGGTACTGGCGCCAGCACTAGAAGAAGCGAAGCTGGATAAGCTCGGTGTCACGCTTCATGACCTTCGGCACACTTATGCATCGTGGCTCATTCAGGGCGGGCAGCCGCTCGAGCGAATCGCGGAGCTCCTTGGGCACGCCTCGTTGTCAACGACGCAGATCTACGCGCACCTCGCGCCAGCTCGACACGATGCGATCCTCGCGTCACTGCGGGGCGCAAACGGGGCGCAGAAATCGATATTGAGCGACAATCCCCCACTACGCGCCGTGATCTAGAAGGTTGAAAAAAGCCCGATCAGACAACACGTAGCTACGCATGGTTACGTATCACTATTTCTACTGTTTTTCATTCACACGGAAGGGGTCACTGGTTCGATCCCAGTATCGCCCACCACAAAGAGGCCCCCGGTTACCCGGGGGCCTCTTGCGTTACGTGCGCTTCCTGGGGCTTAATCTGCGTGCAGCCACTTCCTCAGGACTACGAATTTCGCATACGCCGAACTCGCGCCAGGAGAACCCCGCCGATTCCCACTACGGTGAACGCAGTTCCGAGCGCGATGAACTGAGACATGTTTCCCTCACCTGTCACGGCAAGTTGGTTCGCTGCAGCTGGCGACACAGCATCCTTGTTCGAGTCGGCGCCGGTGTGCAATTCAGCCTCAGGGTCTACGGTCGGGGTCGTCTCGGGGTCAACCTCTGGTTCCGGCGTCACCTCTTGGCCGTCGGAATCTTTCGCGATCGGCACTTCCAGACGCGCGTCGCCAGCGACGGTGTAATCATTGAATTCAGCCACAAGCCTGTACCCAACAGGGACGGACAGCTCGCCTGTCGTAATAATCGAGTCAAGCTCACGATCAGAGAAGACCTGCTCCTCCACCGGATTGCCATTCTCCGTATACACGACAGTCACTTCGTATTGGGCACGCACAAGCTCAACCGCAAGAGTCTCACTTCCGCTCACCACGTGAGTCGTAAACGGAGTCTTGAGTTCATAGCCAGCAGGAACGGCGAGTTGAGCCTCGGCAATTTCGTCTCCCGCTAACAGGGCACTGAAAATCTGACGGTCGATCTCGTTCCCGGAGTGGACGTACGAGATGTCGACGTCAAACTGCTCTCGCTCAATTGGAATGCCGGTCTCGTATAGCCCGTAGCTATCCCAATCAACATTGAAGTACCAGTCCCATTCCGGGGCGACCACGTAGCCCTCAGGCGGACTTACGAACTCGGAGAGGTCTATGTAGCCACCTTTGGACGCACCAATACACTCCACCTTCTTCAGTTCGCTACCGTGCACGTAGTTGAGCTGGATAACAATGTCGGCCGAAACGCTTCCGCAGGACTCCAAACCCTCAACTCGAGGCTCCACCTGGATGCTCGGTACTGCGGCCTGCGCAGCGAGCGCTGGACTGCCCGCCGCATAGGCGCCCAGGGCCACTGCCAAGATTGCCATTGCGGCGGCACGTTTTGATTTCAATGCTGTGCGTGTAACACTCGCAATCGACATATTTCCTCCTGAGGCGCACACAACGCTCGTCATCAGTGACTCGTTCTCACCACTCAACAACCAGTGGATCTTTGGTGAAGTCTATTTGCGCTCACTGCTGACACACAAGGAACTGAAAGCAAGAAAGCCAGCAGGGTGGGTACTTCAATCAAGAAGTAGCCACCCTGCTGGCTTCGGAGGCTTTCGAACTTACGCGTTGCGTGCTCGTCGGGCCCGTGGTCGGCTTCACGTCTGACTTGGTGACAGTATCAGGATCAGGATCAATAGTGCCGTCAGAGCCTTCTCCCCCATCGGGATTCGCTACCCCATCAGGATCAGTCACAGGCTTCGCAACCGCAACCGATATCTCAGCGTCACCAACGACAACGTAATCAGCAAAGCTACTCACGATCTTGCACCCGGAAGGGACGACCAGATCGAGCGCAGAAATCTCCGCATCACGCGTCAAACCCGAAAGCATCTGACTCCCAACAGCAACGCCGTTCTCAGTGAAATTCACCTTCACCGCATGAGTCTGACGAACTAGCTCAACCGTGAGTTCAGCATCGCCCGTCACCTCGTGCGTCGCGATTGGAGCCGCAATCTTGTAGCCGGCAGGGATTTCCAGGTCAGCCTCGGTGATCAACGAACCGTGCTCCGAATTTGGAGAAGGACTGGTATCCAACCCAGCCGGAACACTGACCTGGTCCTCAGAAATAACGTCGCCCGCAAGAACCGAGAAGAATATTTGCCGGCCAATTTCGCTTCCCTCAAAGATGAACGAAACGTCGGCTTGGTACTCCGCAGGTGTCACGGGGATCACCGCTTCAAAGATGCCGTTCGAGTAGAAGCCCACGGCACTGAAATCCCACTGAGAATAGCGGGAAGGAGGGTATCCCTCAGGGAGGCTGAAGAAGCGGAGACCAATCCAGACCTTCGCCCTTTTTCTGCCCCACACGCTGCGTCTTCAGTGTGTGGTTGTCGTAGACAAACAGCAGGTTTATTTTGACTTGCGCTCCTGAATCCGAGCAGCCCATTGCTGCGGATGCCCTGATCTGCGGCACGAACGCCGCCTGCGCCGAGCTTTGCTGAACTCCAGCGGAAAACAGTCCCAGCACCATCGAAGGGCCGCAACAATTCCGAGACGCGCCCGTTGGGACGCGCTACGTTTCACACCAACACGAACAATGTTTCTCCTGGGCGCATGACTGCCAATACCAGCACCGACATAGCTTTCCCCATGGTTGACAGAGGGCACTTCTAAGTGAGGCATAGGGCTGACACTCATCTCGCACCAGGCATTCCTGCCCCTACCCGCGAACCATCATCGTTGCTCAATTCATCCAGCAACACCCCAGGCCCGCGTTGGAGCAACCGAAAAAGACAGGTGCCCTGCCCGTGGACTCACGAGTCACGGGCAGGGCACCTGTTCAGATTCAGTTACGCCTTGGCGATAACCGCATCACGATCCGCCTGGTACTCCTGGAGCGACTTCAGGTTGAACGTGATCGCCGCAGCCGAGAGCGCACCGACGGTAGCCGAGAGCTCCGACATCGTCGTGAAGATCGGGACGCCAGCGGCGACCGCAGCGGCACGGATTTCATAGCCGTCCGCACGCGCCGATCCGCCAGCAGGCGTGTTGACGATCAGGTCTACCTTTTCGCTGTTGATGAGATCCACGATCGACTCACCCTTATTGCGAGCCGAGTGCTTCGCAACGGTCGTCGAGGTAATGCCGTTACGCGCCAGCACAACCTGGGTGCCCTGAGTTGCGAGGATCTTGTATCCCAGCTCTTGCAGGCGCAACGCGGGAAGTACCACTGCGCGCTTGTCGCGATCCGCCACCGAAAGGAAGACCGTGCCGCTGGTCGGCAGCGCGCTTCCTGCGGCAGCCTGGCTCTTGGCGAACGCAGTCGGGAAGTCAAGGTCCATACCCATAACCTCGCCAGTCGAACGCATCTCCGGGCCGAGCAACGCGTCAACGACCTTGCCGTCCTTCGTGTGGAAGCGCTTGAAGGGCATCACTGCTTCCTTCACCGCGACGGGGGCGTCGATTGCGACGCGCGATCCGTCACGTTCGGGAAGGAGCCCGGCAGCGATCAGGTCAGCAATGGACTCGCCAGCCATGACGCGTGACGCTGCCTTTGCCAGCGGGATACCGAGGGCCTTCGACACGAAGGGAACCGTACGCGATGCGCGGGGGTTTGCCTCGAGCACGTACAGCACACCCTGTGCAATTGCGAACTGCACGTTCAGCAAGCCACGGACGCCAATACCTTCGGCGATGCCGCGGGTTGCCTCACGGACCTTCGCGATCTCCGCATGGCCAAGTGTGATGGGAGGCAGGGTGCAGCTCGAGTCGCCCGAGTGAACTCCGGCCTCCTCGATGTGCTCCATGATGCCGCCAACGTACATCTGCTCACCGTCGTACAGGGCATCGACATCGATCTCGATCGCGTCATCAAGGAAACGATCGATCAGAAGCGGGTGGCCGGGGCCGACCAGCGCATGGCCTTCGATGCGCTCGAAGTAGCCGTGCAGCGACTCGGTGTCGTACACAATCTCCATGCCGCGGCCGCCAAGCACGAACGACGGGCGAACGAGAACCGGGTAACCGATTTCTTCTGCGACGCGGATCGCGCCTTCTTCGTCGATAGCAGTGCCGTTGCGCGGTGCCAGAATTCCAGCCTGATCGAGGATCTCAGCAAATGCGCCACGCTCTTCGGCGAGGTCAATCGCCTCAGGGGTGGTGCCGAGAATCGGGATGCCAGCATCCTTCAGCGGCTGCGCGAGACCGAGAGCGGTCTGGCCACCGAGCTGCACGACGACGCCAACGAGTTCGCCCGCTGCCTGCTCCGCGTGGATAACCTCGAGCACATCTTCAAGGGTGAGCGGCTCGAAGTACAGGCGATCAGAGGTGTCGTAGTCCGTCGAAACGGTCTCAGGGTTGCAGTTGATCATGATCGTCTCGTAGCCGGCCTCAGCCAGCGCGAACGACGCATGTACGCACGAGTAGTCGAATTCGACACCCTGACCGATACGGTTCGGACCCGAGCCAAGGATGACGACCTTCTTGCGATCCGAAGGGGTGACCTCGGTTTCGAAGTCGTACGAGGAGTAGTGATACGGCGTGAGCGCAGGGAACTCGCCAGCACAGGTATCGACGGTCTTGAATACGGGGCGCAGGCCAAGGCCGTGGCGGAGGCCGCGAACCTCAGACTCGCTCGATCCGCGCAGCTGCGCGATCTGCACGTCCGAGAAACCGTGCTCCTTCGCTTCAAGCAGCACCTCAGGGCTGAGCTTCTCAGCCTGCTGCACCATCTCAGCGACCTCATTGATGAGGACGATCTGGTCGAGGAACCAAGGATCGATCGAGGTAGCAGCGTATACCTGCTCAATCGTCGCACCCTTGCGGAGCGCCTGCTGGATGTCGATGATACGACCGTCGGTCGGACGCTTCATGGTCTCGAGCAAATCTTCGACCGTGCGATCGTTCTCGCCCCAGTGGAACGAGGAGCCACGCTTCTCGAGTGAACGGAGCGACTTCTGCAGTGCCGTCGTAAAGTTTCGGCCGATTGCCATTGCCTCGCCGACCGACTTCATGGTCGTGGTGAGAGTGTCATCAGCAGCGGGGAACTTCTCGAACGCGAAGCGCGGAGTCTTCACCACAACGTAGTCGATCGAAGGCTCGAAGCTCGCAGGAGTCTTCTGCGTGATGTCATTCGGAATCTCATCGAGGCGGTAACCAAGCGCGAGCTTCGCAGCGATCTTCGCGATCGGGAAGCCGGTCGCCTTCGATGCGAGTGCCGACGAACGCGATACACGGGGGTTCATCTCGATCACGATGATACGGCCAGTCTTCGGGTCGATCGCGAACTGAATGTTGCAACCACCGGTGTCAACGCCAACCGAGCGGATGATGTCGATCGAAATGTCACGCAGCTTCTGGTATTCGCGGTCAGTCAGCGTCAGGGCCGGCGCGACGGTGATCGAGTCGCCCGTGTGTACACCGACAGCGTCCACGTTCTCAATCGAGCAGATAACGACCGAGTTGTCTGCGTTGTCGCGCATGAGCTCAAGCTCATACTCTTTCCAGCCGAGGATCGACTCTTCGAGGAGCACCTCGGTGGTCGTGCTGTAGTGCAGGCCGTCGCGCACGATGCGTACGAGTTCTTCTTCGGTGTACGCGAAGCCCGAACCGAGGCCACCCATGGTGAACGAGGGACGGACGACAAGCGGGTAGCCGAGGTCCTTCGCGAACTCCTTGGCTTCTTCCACGGTGTGCGCGATGTGCGAACGTGCAACGTCAGCACCACACTCGAGGACGAGATCCTTGAAGATCTGGCGATCTTCGCCTCGCTTAATAGCCTCGGGCTTCGCACCGATGAGCTCAACGTTGTACTTCTCGAGAATGCCCTGCTCGTGCAGTTCCATTGCCGCGTTCAGTGCGGTCTGGCCACCGAGCGTCGGCAAGATCGCATCAGGCTTTTCCTTGATGATGATCGACTCGATGACCTCAGAGGTGATCGGCTCAACGTAGGTCGCATCAGCGAAGTCAGGGTCGGTCATGATCGTCGCGGGGTTCGAGTTCACGAGGATTACGCGAACGCCCTCCTCACGAAGCACGCGGCATGCCTGGGTGCCCGAGTAGTCAAACTCGCACGCCTGACCGATAACGATCGGGCCGGAGCCAATGACGAGAACTGAGTTAATGTCTTGACGCTTGGGCATTAGTTGTCGTCCCCCGAAGTAGTAGTGCTGACTGCGCGATCCTTCACCAGTGTGCGGAAGCGATCGAAGAGGTAGAAGGCGTCATGCGGGCCAGCCGCCGCCTCCGGGTGGTACTGCACCGAGAATGCAGGAATGTCGAGGCACTCAAGGCCCTCAACAACGTGATCGTTCAAGCTGTAGTGGCTCACCTGCACGCGGCCAAAGCCCGCGGGTGAATCGAATTCACCATCAATGGGCGCGTCAACGGCGAACCCATGGTTCTGGGCAGTGATTTCGACGCGGCCAGTCCGCTTATCGAGCACCGGCTGGTTGATGCCACGGTGGCCGAACGGCAGCTTGTAGGTCTGCAGTCCGAGTGCACGACCAAGCAGCTGATTGCCGAAGCAGATGCCGAAGTACGGAATGCCCTGCTGCAGCATGGTGCGCAGCATTGCTACCTGGCCATCGCTTGCGGCGGGATCGCCGGGACCGTTCGAGAAGAACAGCGCGTCAGGCGAAAGGGCCTGAACATCTTCTGCAGTCGTCGCTGCGGGAAGCACCTCGACGTCGAAGCCGTGCTCCGAGAGATAGTTCACGGTGGCGCGCTTCACCCCAAGATCAAGGACCGCAATGGTACCGACCCGGTCGGTCCCCGCAGCAGCGGGAACCGAGTAACGCTCCTTCGTGGAGACCTCAACCGATAGATTGCGGCCGGCCATCGACGCCTGATTCTTTACGCGTTCCAGCTGCTCGTCTTCGCTGAGTTCAAGCGCTTCACCTGAGAAAACACCACCGCGCATCGCTCCAGCGTCGCGCAGGATTCGGGTGATTGCACGGGTATCGACACCAGCGATACCGACGATGCCATCGTTTACCAGGTCTTCATCGAGTGAGCGAGTTGCGCGGAAGTTCGAGACGCGTCGAGCGCGATCTCGCACCACGAAGCCTGAAACCCAGATCTTGTCCGACTCCATGTCGGTGTCGTTTGCGCCGGTGTTCCCGATGTGGGGGGCTGTCATCACGACGATCTGACCCGCGTACGACGGGTCAGTGAGCGTCTCCTGGTAGCCGGTCATGCCCGTTGCGAAGACAACTTCGCCGAGGGTCTCACCCGTTGCGCCATATGCGCGGCCAGGGAAACGCGAGCCATCTTCAAGCACCAGCACCGCAGCACCGATTGGTACGACGCTCGATGGGGGTACAGTCACTTCAATCGTGTTCGTGTTCACGCGTCCTCCTGGGTCTGGTCTTTACAAATGGTTGAGTGCTTCGTCTCTGAAGTTCCAGAGCCGAAAATCTTGGTTCCTCGCATGCGGTTCATGCGAGAGGGCGTGTGTCGCCTGCAGAGATGGCAACCTCGTCAACGCCGTCATGCTCTGTGAGTCGCACTGAAATACGTTCTTGCTTGGCGCTCGGAAGGTTCTTTCCGATGAAATCAGCACGAATCGGGAGTTCTCGGTGACCGCGGTCGATCAAGGTCGCCAATCGAACTGCTCGTGGACGGCCATAGTCGTTGAGCGCATCGAGCGCCGCACGTACGGTTCGACCAGAAAAGAGCACGTCATCCACCAGAACGACCGTTGCACCGTCAATGCCGTCAATTGGCATCTCGCTTGATTGCGGCGACAAGGTGGGCTTGCCGGCCAAATCATCGCGATACATCGTCACATCGAGCGTCGCGGTGGGAATCTCAACACCGGAAATGCGCGAAATGATGGCAGCAATACGCTGCGCCAGAATGCTGCCGCGCGTAGGAATGCCTACAAGCACAAGACCGGAAACACCCTTGTTGGCCTCGACGATTTCGTGCGAGATTCGAGTCAGCGCCCGCGAAATATCAGCACTTTCAAGCACAATTCGCGTACCCATAATCGAGCCTCCCTTCTCCGCCTCACTGGACGGTCATTAAAGAAAAGCTGAAGTGCCCACTATCTTACCGCACGCTCAAGGGCTTCTCTTACACGACCTGTCATTTTTCTTCAAGTCAGCTTCACCGTCTGGCTCGATCCGCCTATTTCGCCGCGACCCCTGAAGCCTTCTCCCTGATAGATCAAGCATGCAGCTTCCTGCATGCTTTGCATAGTAGGTTGAGCCTCAGCGAGCGGCATCTGCCAGTAGCTTTACCAGGATCACCTCGGTTCGATCCGCCACGGAAGCAGGTGTCGCCAATGACGGCTACCCATACTCAGCCAACCCCAAGTGCTCGCGAGATGTATCGACCCACGCGCGCGAACAGCGGCGATTTCCCGCCAATTGCGCGCGCTTACACGCAGGTGTCACAAACGGTACGCGACGCGGGACTCCTGCGCCGCGCATACTGGTTCTATGCTCTTGTCGCAGGCGCGATTCTCGTCGCACTGGGTGGCGCCGTCACCGGGTTCATTCTTCTCGGCACCAGTTGGTTCCAGTTACTGATCGCAGCCGGCTTGGGAATCATCTTCACTCAGATCGCCTTCCTTACTCACGAAGCAGCGCATCGTCAGATTCTCCGACTGGGGCCAGCGAACGACCGGCTAGCGCGCATTCTCGCCGGCTCAATCGGTCTCAGCTATTCCTGGTGGGACTCGAAGCACACCCGCCATCACTCCAACCCGAACCGCGTCGGTAAAGACCCTGACATTGAAGTCGACACCATCTCCTTCATTGAGGAAGATGCCGTCTCAGCCACCGGGCTCCGTCGCGCAATCACTCAACGTCAAGGCTGGTTCTTCTTCCCTCTACTCACTTTGGAGGGAATCAACCTGCACCTACACAGTCTGCGTCACCTCATGAGCAAGGGTCAGGTGCGCGGGCGCTGGACAGAGCTCAGCATCATTGCCGCACGATTCACGCTGTTCCTTGTTCCCCTGTTCTGGTTCTTGCCACTCGGAATGGCATTCGCTTTCCTTGGCGTGCAGCTTGCCGTATTCGGCCTCCTTATGGGCGCTTCCTTTGCCCCCAACCACAAAGGCATGCCGATCATCGCGCACGATGCGAAGCTCGACTTCTTCTCCAAGCAGGTACGCACCTCGCGCAACATTCGCGGCGGCTGGTGGGCGACGATCCTCATGGGCGGGCTGAATTACCAGGTGGAACATCACCTGTTCCCCAGCATGGCGCGACCTCACCTCGCGAAGGCGCGTCTCATCGTCCGAGAGCACTGCGCGACCCTCAACGTCCCATACACCGAGACCTCACTGATCCGCTCATATGCGATTGTCATTGAGTACCTGAACCGCGTAGGCCTCGCCGCACGCGACCCGTTCGAGTGCCCAATTACCGCGGAATACCGGCGAGCATAACGCGAGATTTTGCGCGACCAGAGGTGATTGGCGGATCAAGAACGATCAGCCGCAACCGTACGCTGCAGCCATAGGGCGACGCGCCGAAACCCAGCGCCAATTAGGCAGAGTGGGGTGATGTGCGGCATAGTTATTGAGTCGCAAGGCGCCGGAAACAGCAACTTGAATGACATGCGGATGTAGCGCAGCTGGTAGCGCATCACCTTGCCAAGGTGAGGGTCGCGAGTTCGAATCTCGTCATCCGCTCGGACAGCGCCTAGGGAAACCCAGGCGCTTTTTCGTTTACTCGCGGCCGTTCCGGGCGGCACGGCGGGCGCTTACGGCAGTGCTCCCCCTTCATCTAAGTGCGCAAGTTCATGCCACACGATCATCACGCTCAGGCCCACCAATATTGCCCCGTAGAGAACAGTTTGGGCGAAGACTAAAAACGCACCCAGGCCGCCCAGAAGATCAATACCAGCGAAATTCAGCACCCAGCCGAAAGCCAGGCATCCAAGCAGTGACCCAAACAGCGCGCAGGCAATGAACTGAGCGTGCCGAGGAGCCACTTGCGCCTTCCAAGCGAGCACCATGGCAACGAACCCGGTAAGAAGCGCCAAGGCAAACACGACCGCATAACTTCGATTTGGCTTCATTGGATCAATCGCGAGGCTCACCAGACCGCTATAGACGGGCCACAACGCGAAAACCAAAAATAGCGCCGCGGCCGCGGGCATTGCGCCGAGCAGTCCTTTGCGAAAGTAGCCCGAAATAGCAATGGCACCCAAACCAGCAGTAGTCAGTGCAACGCTTATCCAATACGAGATTTCTCCGAATTGTCGCGGGGCGTTGCTCACTACTGTGGCGAGCAACAACAGTGCCACCGGCACCCACACATGTGTGCGCGCCAAGACCACTTGCAACCGTGCAGTACTCATGAATGCCTCCTCGCACGCACCGGTCGGGGCCGTGCGTCGTGCGTCGTGCGCGCGCAATCTCTCCCTCTTCTCAATACTCACACAAGACAAGGAACCCCCATAGACCCCGTTGTTCCTTTCACCAATGGCACGTTCTGCGACGCGCCCGAATTTGGCCTAATTGTGCGCACCCTCCATATGCCCTCTATAGTTATTCAAGTCGCAGGGCAACGGAAACGAAGGCCTGAATGACATGCGGATGTAGCGCAGCTGGTAGCGCATCACCTTGCCAAGGTGAGGGTCGCGAGTTCGAATCTCGTCATCCGCTCTGAATGAACAGGTTTACTGATTATTCTCTTGAGTCTCACGCGAGACTCGCCAATAACATTGGCGCGATTGGCGCAGCGGTAGCGCACTTCCCTGACACGGAAGGGGTCACTGGTTCGATCCCAGTATCGCGCACAGACAAACCCCCGGTCCTTTGACCGGGGGTTTTCTTGTTTCTTCAGCGACCCGCAGGCCTCGGCTAGCGTTTGCATCCACGGGTGAACACGCCTGTTTCGAAGCGGCTTCCGGCAGTTCCAGACAGAACCCGCCAGGTCACGGAAACATTTGGCTGCTTGCGTCAGGAAATCCTGCGAGACTGAGGTCATCATGCTGAAAATGATTGCCCAGGACTTCATCCGGCCCGATGCTATTGATATCGTGCTGCCGCTTTACCGTGAGCTCGTCGAGCTAACGCGGGCGGAACCGCTCAACGTTTCCTACGAACTCTTCATCGATGATGAGGATCCCGGGCACTTCATCTTCGTTGAAGAGTGGCCAGATCGTGAGGCCCTCGATCTCCATTGCGCATCGGAGCACTTTCGGCGCTTGGTGCCGCAGATTGATGCGCACCAACGCAGCTCGAATACCTACATCCAAATGCGGCCAGCGTTCCCAGGTAATCACGGATAAGCCCAAAGCAATGCCTATTGTGCGGTGTTGTTGTTTCGGTAGATGCTCCCTGCTTACAGACCGGCCGAGCTTTCCGTAGATATGCGTTCTGCCGAAAATATGGTGAATTCGACTCCAAACAGCATATTGACGGCCGATTACATATCTCCGGCGGACCGGGCAGCACGCAGCGCACGCGGCAGCACGCAACACAACCAAGCGACCAAACCACAGCACACCCAGCTCAGCCCAACCGCGCCCCAATACACTTACGCACATGGCTTCTTTCAAGAAACGCACTGTGTTCGCGTCCCTCGCCCTCGTTGCTGGCCTGAGCCTCACTGGCTGCTCCGGCGCAGGCACAAGCCCCGCAGACACTGTCTCCGAGGCCGAGATCGGCACCGACCTCACCGCCGAGAACTTTGTCACGCGGATCAGCGCAGCACAGCTGCGCTCGGGATCCGCCCACCTGGAAACCAAGATTGAGGGCCAGGGGTCGACAATCACTGCGAGCGCCGACATGGAGTTCTCGGAGAATTCCAACGACCTACGCATGCACATGCTCATGGACATGCCCGTCGATGAGCAGACTTCGACGACGGCTGAGCTCAAGCTCGTCAAGGGCAAGGTCTACATGTCACTCGGTGAGCTCACCGCAGACAAGTGGGTTGAAGTCTCGGAAGACCAGTCTGGCGCACTGAATATCGACGACCTCACCGCGCAGACTGACCCGGCCGCTCAATTTGCGGCGTTTGAGGGCGCCCTGCAGTCGCTCACGAAGACGGGTGGCGGCGAGAAGATCGATGGCGTACAGACGACCGAGTACACGCTCGCACTTGATCCGGAGAAGCTCCTCACGAGTACCGGACAGATCGAGGCGATCGGCCCCGAGGAACTCCTCGCGCTCGGCAAGAGCGTCGAGTACAAGCTGTACGTTGGTCCAGATGACCTGCCGCGCCGCATCATCATGGATCTTGGCACAGGCATCTCGACCCTTGACTACAGCAAGTGGGGCGAAGACACCGACATTCAGGCACCAAACCGCGGCGAAATCACCACAATGTAGCGATCAACTGTGAGTCGGAGTGGCCCGCACTAACCGCGCAGGTGGTGGGTGCGGGCCACAACTGTAGCTGCCGCGATAAACGTTTCGCGATCGATCTCATGCCCCTCGCGGCGCATGCCCGAGTGGGTCACGCGCAAGAGACGTTCGGGCGAAAGATAGCTTGGGCGATGCTGCGGATCCCAGCCACCAGTTCCCACCGGCACGAAATCTCGATGCTGCTTGGTGCTGAGATAGCAGCCAGCGAGCGCGGTGGCGCTCACGCGTCCGAGAATCAGGACGGGACGATCCTTTCCTCGCCCATCGTTCTCGGCGTAGGGCACCCACGTCCAGACGACTTCACCAGGATCGGGGTCACCGTCGCGCCGCGGCGAATACTCGAATCGCAGCGACTTGGCTTCAGCCGGCGTCAGATCACGCGTAATGCTGTCTGCGTCGCCGTCCCGACCGGGAACGTGAGTATCGACCGCGGTATCTGCGTGCGAACGCGGGCTGGGACCGGGCTTGGCTGATCCGCGCCCCGAAGACTGACCAGCGCTCGTGCGCGAGGTCGGTCGCGAGGAAGACCCCGAGGTGGGCCGCGACGAACGCCGCTTCTCCCCCGGCAAGAGGATATCGAGGAGCTTCCGAGCGAGATCAGTCCACATGGTGGGAGACTACGCTTCGATCGTGGCAGCGGTCAGCGCGTTGAGACGCGACTGGCAGCGCTGGTATTTCTTACGGTAGCCACCGTCGATCATTCCGCCGCCGAAGATGTTCGTGAGCGGGATACCAGTCGCGCTGATGGGAATCTGCGCATCGTAGACACGGTCAATGAAGGCAACGAAGCGCAGTGCCGACGACTGATCAGTGATCTCATGCACGTCGCGAATGCCAAGCGCATCAACGCCCGACAGCAGGCCGACATAGCTCGACGGGTGCACGGTCGCGAGATGCTCGATGAGGTCGCCGAAGACGTCATCGGTCATGCGGTTACCCGAGGCTGCAGCGTCAGCCACAGCGAACTGGTACGCCTCATCACTGAGCGCAATGGCGTCGCTCTCAAGGTCGCGCTGGCGGTAATCCACGCCATCGATGCGGATCGTGGTGAAGCGATCTGACATTGCCTGGATTTCGCGCATGAAGTCTGCAGCCGCAAAACGGCCCTCACCGAGGGCGTTGGGCGGGGTGTTTGAAGTGGCGACGATCCGCGAGCCTGACGAGGTGAGATCACCGATCAGGCGAGTCATGAGCATCGTGTCACCCGGATCATCGAGCTCAAACTCATCGATGCAGATGAGCTTCGCCCCACGGAGCACGTTGAGCGCACCCTCGTACCCAAGCGCGCCGACGAGCGCGGTGAACTGGATGAAGGTGCCGAAGTACTTGCGACCAGCGGTCGCGTGCCAGGTCGCCGCGAGCAGGTGCGTCTTACCAACGCCGAAACCACCGTCAAGGTAGACGCCGGGCTTCGCAGGAGCGGCCGCAGCTGGCGCCTTGTCCTTCTTCCGGCCGAAACCAAAGAATCCGCCACCACCGCTGCGCGTGGCAGCTGCAGGCTTCGAGAACGCGTCAAGAGTGTCACGCGCCTCAGCCTGCGAGGGGTAACGGTCATCAGGACGGTACGACTCGAAGGAGGCGTGGTCGAACTGCGGGGGCGGAACGAGTGAGGCAACAAGCTCAGTTCCTGAGATTGCTGGGCGTCGATCTACGATCCGGGCAGTGCTGTGCAATTCGTTGGCAGACATCCCTGCAAGTCTAGCGCCGGAGCGCCGCCGAGGACTACCCGCGACAGCGTTCCGTGCGCAGCGACTAGCCGCGGAATGCCGGGCGCGGCAGCGTCGAGGCAAAGCGGAAGGCCGCATCCTCCCAGCCGTCACGATCCATGTTCCACAGCCGCACGTGCTTTGCTTTGTCGACGAGACGCAGCTCAACGAGGTCTGGACGCAGCTGCGCAAGGCGTTCCGCGCCGGCGCTCGGCACGTAGCCATCGCCACGGCTCGCCTGAATCATCACCGGCACATCGAGATCGCGGGCAAATCGTTCGGGTACCAGCGACCCAGCGTCCAACCCGTCTTCGACGCCAGACTTCACGACATTGTTACGCAAAAGCTCGAGGCCGATGTCAGCGAGCGGCGCGGGAGCGCCAGCTGCGCGAGCATGGACTCGCAGCACGTCAGGCCAGTCAAGCGCAGGCGAATCAAGCAGGATGCCGTCGATCACGTCACGGTGTGCACCCCGCTGCTTCGCCAGCATGCAGGCCGTACCGCCCATCGACCAGCCAACGAGCGTGACCCGCTCTGCGCCGCGGCGACGCACCTCTGCGATCGCAGCGTCCACGTCATGGGACTCAGAAATGCCGAGGCCAAAGCGCCCGTTAGCACTCGCGGGCGCACCTTCGTCACCCCGGTACGAAATCACGAGGCTCGTGACGCCGGCACGGGCAAGCGGCAGCACGCCGCGTAGCGTTTCTACCGGCTCGGCGCCGCGACCGTGTACGTGCACCGCCCACCGCTTCTTCCGTGGCAGTTTCGGGCGGATCACCCATGCCTTCGCATCGCCCAGCTCTGTCGGGTAGGTGATCTCCTCGACCCGCAAACCGAGCTCTGCCGGATCCGCGTACCACCAACCAGTCAGCCGGCCACGAAGTCCGGGACGGAGCTCTCCCCGATCGACGGCAAGCAGTTCACGAACGACGTTGCCGGATTCCCGCCCCAGCACTTTGCCGACTCGGGCGCGGATCGTGTCTTGTGCGAGAAGCAGCGTGTAATCCCCACGCAGTCCGGCACCAACTCCGCGCAGCACAACGGCGGGGAGCCCCTGTGCCTCGCCAAGGTTAACGACCTCGAGCGGGTCTTCAGTGAGCCGCTCCCCCTCCACTGCACGCCGAGCCAGCACCGTTGCGCCAGCAACGATGCCGCCGATGGCGGCAGCACCAACAACACCCGCAGCGACAGCTCCAGCGATGATTCCGCGGCGATTGCCCATACCTGGGACCCACTCTCTAACGTTTCGAACGCGTTCGGCGTGGCAATCCGAACTCTTTCACAGCAAACTCTAGTCTTCCCCTGTGACCCCAACACCCCCAAGTTTCTCGCGAAAGTTTGCTGAGGCAGTTGAACAGCTGCGTCACGCTGACCTGCGCGAAGAGCTGGCGATCCGTGAGACACCGGCGCCAGAGAGCATCGCACCCGAGTCATTTGCGCTCGCAGGCGGCTTGAAGCAGCATGACTTGACCGATGATTCTGCGGCGGTTGAATCGGGCTTTGGCGTAGGCCGGCTGGTGCTCCTGCGTGACCCGAATGCGGTTGAAGAGTGGGGCGGCGAGTTCCGCGTCATCTGTTACGCACAGGCTCCGCTCGAGCTTGAGATCGGCGTTGACCCGTTCATCTCGGACGTGGCGTGGTCGTGGTTGCTTGACGCGCTGGCGGCGCGATCCGCCGAATATACGTTTATTTCTGGGACAGCGACGAAGGTGCTCTCGAGCGGCTTCGGCACACTCGAAGGTCAGGGCGACGGCGCCCACCTCGAGTTGCGAGCATCGTGGACACCGCTCGGTGACGACTTTGCCGTACACGCCGAAGCCTGGTCAGAATTGCTCTGCCTCCTGGCAGGGCTCCCTCGCGAAGAGGGCATCGATTCGATAGCAGCCCACCGGCTGCGGATGCGAGCAGGCGGGCGTGACTAAGACAGACCTGGCAACGTGGACGAACGTTGGCGACAAGTGGTCGCTCGCAGCGGCCCTGAAGGATCTTGCCGCAGGTGAAGGTCCGTACGGCATCGATACGGAGCGTGCCTCGGGATTCCGGTACAGCAACCGCGCATTCCTGGTGCAGGTGTTTCGGCGCGGATCGGGAACGTTCATCTTCGATCCAACGAAGCTCGATTCGCTCGAGCCTCTCGCGGAGCTCATGAATCCTGAAGAGTGGATTCTCCACTCTGCCGATCAGGATCTGCCGAGCCTCGCAGAACTCGGCCTGAAGCCCGCGCAGCTCTTCGACACAGAGCTTGCATCACGCCTGCTCGGCTTTGAACGCGTCGGTCTCGGCGCAGTGACCGAGCGCCTGCTTGATATCAAGCTCGCGAAGGCACACTCAGCCGTTGACTGGTCGACGCGCCCGCTCCCGATTGAGTGGCTTGAATACGCAGCGCTCGACGTCATCGTACTTCCAGACCTGCGTGACGCGGTCTACGGAGAGCTCGAGGCAAGCAACAAGCTCGAGATTGCGCGCCAGGAGTTCGAGGCGGTGCGCACGAAGGCTCCCAAGCCGGCCAATGACGAACCGTGGCGCAAGCTGGCCGGCGGCGGCAAGCTGCGTGGCCCGCGGCAGCTCGCGGTCGCTCGTGAGCTGTGGAACTCTCGTGATCGACTCGCACGCGAGAAGGACGTTGCCCCCGGCCGTCTCGTCCCAGACGCGTCACTCGTCGCCGCGGTCGCGGCAAACCCACGTTCGAAGGGTGAGCTCGCGAAGCTCGAGTCCTTCCGCGGGCGCGCAAGTCGCACCGAGCTGAACCGCTGGTGGGAGGCAATTCTGGCTGGCAAGACCACGCGCAATGTGCCTGGTCCGAAGCCCCGAGATCCCGATGCCATCCCGCACCACCGCAATTGGGAGCAGAAGGCACCCGAGGCTGCAGTGCGCCTTGCCGCCGCACGCGCGGGCGTTGAGGCGGAGGCCGAGGCCCAGAACATGCCACTCGAGAACCTCATCACGCCGTCGCTTGTGCGTCGCGTGGCGTGGAATCCCCCGACCCCTGCAACACCAGAGAACATCGCTGCGCGACTCGCTGAGCTCGGCGCGCGACCCTGGCAGATTGCAAGTGTTGCGCCAATCATCTCCGCAGCATTTGTAGACTTGGGATAAAGCTTGCACGGCGTCTGGCCTCGGCTTCGAGTGACCAGACATATGAGTTCTACCGGACCAGGTCGCGCTTCCTAGGATATGAAGCACGACCTGGTTCAACACCAAATGGAGGCAAAGTGGCCGCAATGAGAAAAGTCGTATTCGTCGACGGAGTTCGCACTCCCTTCGGACGCGCCGGCGACAAGGGCATGTACGCGGGAACGCGCGCAGACGATCTCGCAGTCAAGGCGCTGCAGGGTCTCATCGCCCGGAACCCGAATCTCCCGCTCGATCGCATCGATGATGTCGGTATCGCAGCCACGACGCAGCAGGGCGACCAGGGCCTCACGCTCGGTCGCACGGCGGCGATTCTCGCTGGCCTCCCCCAGACCGTGCCCGGCTTTGCGCTTGATCGCATGTGCGCAGGTGCAATGACGGTCACCTCGTTCCTGAGCGCAGCGATCATCGCCGGCCAGTACGACATCGCTGTTGCTGGCGGCGTCGAACACATGGGCCGTCACCCGCTCGGTCTTGACGCGGATCCCAACCCCCGCTTCATCGCCGAAAAGCTCGTGAGCCCGGATGCCCTGAACATGGGGGTGACTGCGGAGCGCCTGCACGATCGTTTCCCGCAGCTCACCAAGGAGCGCGCGGATCGTTTCGGCATGCTCAGCCAGCACAAGGTGCAGGCTGCCTACGATCGCGGTGACATTCAGGCTGACCTCATTCCTGTTGCCACCCGATCCGCCGCCGGCTGGGGCCTCGCCACCGAAGACGAAGGCCGTCGCCCAGAGACTTCGATGGAGGGACTCGCGGGCCTCAAGACCCCGTTCCGTCCGCACGGTCGTGTGACCGCAGGCACGTCCTCTCCCCTCACCGACGGCGCAACCATGTCGCTCCTCGCGGGCGCAGATACCGCAAAGGAACTCGGCCTCGCGCCGAAGATGCGCCTGGTCTCGTTCGCCTATGCTGGCGTGCAGCCAGAGGTGATGGGTCTTGGACCGGTTCCGTCCACAGAGAAGGCACTCAAGAAGGCCGGACTCACCATCAGTGACATCGGCATTTTCGAGCTCAACGAGGCGTTTGCGGTGCAGGTGCTCTCGTTCACCGATCACTTTGGTATTGCTGACGACGATCCGCGCGTGAACCCCTGGGGCGGCGCAATTGCGCTCGGTCACCCGCTCGCGGCATCGGGCACGCGCCTGATGATTCAGCTCGCGCGCCAGTTCGAGCAGCGACCCGACGTGCGCTTCGGCCTCACCGCCATGTGCGTCGGCCTCGGCCAGGGCGGCTCAATGATCTGGGAAAACCCCCACTACAACGGCAAGAAGGGCAAGTAAGCGCGATGACTGACTACAGCAAGATCGACTTCTCGCCGATCATCGATGCCTCGGCAGACGAGGTCGTCACCGAATCGTTCGTACGCGACGTGCTGCTCCCCTCGGGCGGCACCCTCGCGCTCATCACGCTCGACAACGGCCGCGATCACACGCGCCCGAACACTCTCGGCCCGCGCACCCTGCAGGCACTCGGTGCCGTGCTCGACGCACAGCGCGACCGCGCTGCGGCAGGTGAGATTCAGGCGGTCGCAGTGACCGGCAAGCCGTACATCTTCGCAGCAGGCGCGGATCTCTCCAAGGTCTCCACACTCGCCACCCGCGAGAACGCCCTGCTCATGGCGCAGCTCGGCCACCACGTACTCGGCAAGTTCAGCTCGCTCGGCGTTCCGTCGTTCGCGTTCGTCAACGGGCTCGCGCTCGGCGGTGCGATGGAGATCGCACTCAACTGCGACTACCGCACGTTGGACTCTTCGGCGGCTGCGCTCGCGTTCCCAGAGGTCTTCCTCGGCATTATTCCCGGCTGGGGCGGCGCAACGCTTGTCCCCAACCTCATCGGCATTGAGAACGCAATTGAAGTCGTTATCTCGAACCCGCTGAAGAATAACCGCATGCTCAAGCCGGCGCAGGCGCACGAGTTCGGCCTCTTTGATGAAATGTACGGCCCAGGTCGATTCTTGGAAGAGTCCATCGCGTGGGCGGATCAGGTCATCACCGGCGCAACCAAGGTTGAGCGCCCGCATGCCCCTGGCAAGCTCGAACGTCTCACCAAGTGGAACGTTGCGATAAAGATCGCGCGTGAGCGGCTCAAGGCCAAGATCGGCACCGCCGCGAAGTCGCCCTACGTGGCACTCGATTTGCTTGCTGCCGCGCGTGACAACGACCGCGTGCGCGGGTTTGAACGCGAAGACCTCGCGCTCGCTGAGCTCATCTCAGGCGACCAGTTCGCTGCTTCGATCTACGCGTTCGATCTCGTGCAGAAGCGCGCGAAGCGTCCCGCTGGCGCTCCCGACAAGGAGCTTGCCCGCCCCGTCCAGAAGGTCGGCGTCATCGGCGCTGGACTTATGGCGAGCCAGTTCGCGCTGCTGTTTGCGCGCAAGCTCCGCGTGCCAGTCCTCATCACCGACCTTGATCAAACGCGCGTTGACCGTGGCCTCGATTACATTCGCGGCGAGATCGACAAGCTCGCGGCCAAGGGTCGCCTGTCTGCCGACGACGCGAACCAGGTGAAGGCACTCGTGCAGGGCACGACCGACAAGGCCGACTTCGCTGACTGCGACTGGGTCATCGAGGCTGTCTTCGAAGAGCTCTCGGTCAAGCAGCAGGTCTTCGCGGAGGTTGAACCGCACATCTCCCCCGAAGCGATCATTGCGACCAACACGTCGTCGCTCTCGGTAGAAGAGATCGGCGCGAACCTCGCTCACCCCGAACGCCTTGTTGGCTTCCACTTCTTCAACCCGGTCGCGGTCATGCCGCTCATCGAGGTCGTTCGTACTCCCGCGACGAATGACGCATCGCTGTCCACAGCAATGGTCATCGCGCGCAAGCTCGGCAAGAGCGCGGTCATCACCGCCGACCGTCCCGGCTTCGTCGTGAACCGTCTCCTCGCAAAGGTGATGGGCGAGGCAGCTCGCGCGCTCGACGAGGGCACTCCGATGCCGGTCGTCGAGCGTTCACTCGCGCCGCTCGGCTTGCCTATGGGCCCGTTCGAACTCATCGACCTCGTCGGTTGGAAGGTCGCAGCCCACGTGCAGGACACCATGGTTGCCGCATTCCCCGAGCGTTTCTACGCGTCAGAGAACCTGCACAAGCTCGCTGATGTGACTGATCCACTCGTGAAGAGCAAGATCGGCAAGGTCGAGGATCTCTCAAAGGCAGGCCGCAAGGCCCTCACGCTCGGTAAGACGGCGGTGACCGAGGAGGTCATCCTGCAGCGCGTCGAGGATGAGCTCGCTGGCGAGATCAAGATCATGCTCGATGAGGGCGTCGTGCACGCCGCGGAAGACATCGATCTGTGCCTCATCTTGGGCGCTGGCTGGCCGTTCCAGGCTGGCGGATCGACGCCGTATCTCGACCGCGTTGGCGCGAGTGAGCGCGTATTCGGTGGGGCCTTCCATACGCCGCGCGTCGCCGGAGCGTAGGGCTTAGCCGCGGGCGCCCGTGCTTTTAGCCTCGGTAGCAAATCGAGCGTTGGTCAGACGTTTTCTCACGAATTCGTCTGACCAACGCTCGATTTCTGCGTTTAGGTCAAATCTCGGATGCGGGCGACCTTTGGCCACTCGTCGCAGATCTGGTTTCGCGCGTAGGTATGCTGTTTGGGGCCTAATTCGGCATATTTACGGTGGAAAGCATATCTGCGACAAATGCGGGCGCGGGGCGGGCGCCCCCGCGCGCCTAACCCTCGAACAACGCCGCCGCAAACATCGGGCGCGCAGCGTCCACTCCGGGCGGGTGGAACAGCGACGCTGCCGCATCCCGATACAGGCGACTCGCCTCATGCATCGCCCCGAACCCCGCGCCACCGGCACACGCCAGCGCTACCTCGGCGTTCCGCCGTGCAACATCGCCTGCGTTGATTCGCGCGTGAACGAGCAACAATGGCCAGCGCTCACCGTGGTTCGTGAGCTCATCGATGTCACGCGTGTACGCATCGAGCTGCGCGGCCACGGGCAGGAGAGCCATGTGCGCGTCTGCGATCCGCGCCCGGAATTCAGGTACTTCGGCAAGCGTGGTGCCAGCCTTCGCAGAGTTGCGATGCGCCAGTCCGGCCGCCGCGACCTCGAGCGCGCGGGCGGCAACACCGGCGTAGACCGATCCGACGAGCAACTGGAAGTGGCTCGCGATCGCAAAGACCAGCACATCGGCCGTGGGCCCGATGGGAAGTGTGCGGATCACCTGATCCGCCGCCATGACCGCGCCAGAGAGTCGCGTCGCGCGACTGTGGGACGCGCGCATGCCGAGGACATCCCAGTTTCCTGCCGACTGCACACCCTCGTCGGCGCGATCAAGGAAACCGAAGACGAGCTGCGGCTCCTCCCCTGACTCGTCGCGGCCATGCACGATGAGTTTGGTCCACGCGGGCGTGAGTGAGGTGAAAATCTTGGTGCCGGTGAGTGCGAATCCACCGCCGTCAGCTGCTGCGCGTGGGACCGCAACGGTCTTTGAATCAGCGAGCACGAAGTCATTTCCAGGCTCGCTGATACCGAAAGCGAAGATTTCTCCCGCGAGCGCCTGTTCAAACACGTAGTCGAGCGAATGATCGCCACGCTCGTACAACGCGCGTGCAACACCAACACACAGCAGGTGCATGTTGATACCCAATGCGGTCGCGGGTGCGGCGCCGGCGAGACGCTGCTGCAATCGCGACACCTGATTGAGGGTTAACCCGGGCCCGCCAAGCGATGCTGGAACAAACGTGGTCAGGTACCCCGTGTCGCGGAGTGCCGCGAGATCCGCCGCAAAAAACTCGTTCGCTCGATCGTGATCTCCCGCGCGCTCCCTGATTGCAGCTATGAGCTCATCGGGCAGAAAACGCTCGGCAAGCGTACGGTGCAGGGCTTCACGATCGGTCACAGAAAATCACCTCTCAGGTGTGAACGGGTCCTGCCGCCAGACTACTCCGGTTACTCAGGACGCGCGATGGGAATTCGCGTGCCGCGCACCTGATCGATGACGTTCGCGGCGATGCGCTCTGCCGTGAGTCCAGCGTCCGCAAGGAGCTGATCACGCGTCGCGTGCGGCGGGAATTCATCGGGTGTACCGAGTTCGCTCACAGCCGTGTCGACGGCACCGTCGCGGAGCGCCTGGCGGATCCGCGTGCCAACGCCACCCACACGAATGCCGTCCTCAATGCTCACAAGCAAACGATGCGAGCGCGCCATCTCAACGACGGAATCAGCGACCGGGACCACCCAGCGCGGGTCAATCACCGTGGCAGAAATTCCTTCGCCCGCCAGGATGTCGGCGGCATCGAGCGCGACGCGCGCCATCGGGCCGACCGTCACGAAGAGCACGTCGGCGGATCCCTGCGCTTCGCGCAGCACATCGACACCGTCGTGGGTGCGACGGATTGCAGGCAGGTCGGAGCCAACCGAGCCCTTGGGATAGCGGATCACGGTGGGCGAATCTTCGACCGCGGTTGCCTCGCCGAGGAGCTCGGTGAGCGTATCTGCGTCGCGCGGTGCGGAGATACGAATGCCGGGAACGATCTGCAGCATTGCGAGGTCCCAGACGCCGTTGTGGCTCGCGCCATCGGGGCCGGTGATGCCGGAGCGGTCAAGCACGAAAGTTACGCCCGCGTGGTGCAGCGCGACATCCATGAGCACCTGGTCGAACGCACGGTTCATGAAGGTCGCATAGAGCGCGACCACCGGGTGCAAACCGCCATACGCGAGACCCGCTGCAGAAGTGACCGCGTGCTGCTCGGCAATGCCCACGTCGTACACACGGTTCGGGAAGCGTTCGAGCATCGGCACCAGACCGACTGGCTCAAGCATTGCAGCCGTGATCGCCACAACCTTTTCGTTCTTCTCGGCGATGTCGACAATGCTCTCGCCAAACACCGAGGTCCAGGTGCGCGATGACCCGTTCGAGATCGGCTCGCCACTGTCGCGGTCAAACTGGCCGATTGCGTGGAACTGGTCACCAACATGATTCTCGGCGGGCGCGTAGCCACGACCCTTTTCGGTGATCACGTGCACGAGGGCGGGACGACCGTACTCGCGGGCCTGCGTCAGTACGGCCTCGAGCCCCGGCTCATCGTGACCGTCAACCGGGCCAAAGTACTTGATATCGAGGTTCGAGTACAGATGATCGTTGTCGCTCGCGCGGCTCAGGAAGCCGTGCAGCGCGCCGCGTGTACCGCGGTAGAGCGTGCGACCGGGCTTGCCGAGGCGTGAGAAGAAGCGCTCGCTCCCCTCCTGCAGATCACGATAGGTTGCGCGGCTCCGCACCGAGTTGAGGAAGCGAGCCATGCCACCGATGGTTGGGGCGTAGGAGCGACCGTTGTCGTTCACCACGATCACCAGGTTGCGATCGTTGTCATCGGTGATGTTGTTGAGCGCTTCCCAGGTCATTCCACCGGTGAGGGCCCCGTCGCCAACGACCGCCACAACGGTGCGATCCTGCTGACCGGTACGTGCGAAGGCTCGTGAAATTCCGTCTGCCCAGCTGAGCGAGCTCGAAGCGTGCGAGCTTTCGACGATGTCGTGCTCGGACTCCGAGCGTTGCGGATAGCCAGCAAGGCCGTCCCGCTGGCGGAGCTGTGAAAAGTCTTTGCGACCCGTCAAGATCTTGTGCACGTAGCTCTGATGACCCGTATCGAAGATGATCGGATCACGCGGGGAATCAAACACCCGGTGCAATGCAATCGTCAGTTCAACGACGCCGAGATTCGGGCCCAGATGGCCGCCGGTCTTCGCTACCTCACTGATGAGGAATTCGCGGATCTCTGCCGCAAGCTGAGCGCACTGTTCTGCGCTCAATGACGCAAGGTCTGCAGGGCCTTCGATTTGATCGAGGATCGCCACTCGCCACCCGTCCCTTCTCTCGCCGACGTGAACGCCGGGCATCCCCACAGTCTACCCGTCGGCAATGAGTGATTCGGTACATGGCGCACATAAGCGGGCTCCCCGCGCGATTCGCGTGGGGAGCCCGCTTACCGTCTCAGAACTCAGCGATTATTCATTGCCGATCGAGCCGTCGAGCTTTTGCTTGATCTCATCGATCTTGTCAGCGTGCTCGCCGCCCGTGACCTTGTTGGCAAAGCCAGCAAGCCCATCGAGCACCTTGTCGCTCACTGACTCAGCCTGTTCACTCTTCAGGGCATCCTTGACCTTGTCAGCGTTCTCAGACAGAAAAGCCTTTGCCTTCTCTGCAGCATCAGCGGCCTGCTTGCCCAGATCTTCGTTCGCCATGCGTTGATCCTTCCAGATTCAGCACCGAGCCATTCGGCACTGTCTGAATTATGCGCCAGTTTTTAACAGCCTGCAAGCATCCAATGTGTTACCAATTTGAGCGCGTGCCCTGGCCCCTGTGATCCCCACGAGCATTGGCCCCAAGTTTCAGTACACAGAACTGTGCCCCGTCCAGAAATCCACTGGACGGGGCACAACTCTTTCACACCGTTGAGCGCGGAAGCATCACTCGTCAGCTTCCGTGCTCAGCACGAGGTGCTTAGACGAGCGAACGCAGCACGTACTGGAGGATGCCACCGTTGCGGTAGTACTCAGCCTCACCCGGGGTGTCGATACGAACGACTGCGTCGAACGAAACGACCGAACCATCAGCCTTGGTTGCCTCAACTGCAAGAGTCTTCGGCGTGACGCCCTCGTTAAGCTGCTCAATGCCGGTGATCGAGAAGGTCTCGGTGCCGTCAAGGCCGAGGGTGTCAGCGTTCTGACCTGCGGGGAACTGCAGGGGCATGACGCCCATGCCGATGAGGTTCGAGCGGTGAATACGCTCGAAGCTCTCGGTGATCACTGCCTTCACGCCAAGGAGGCTGGTGCCCTTTGCAGCCCAGTCACGCGACGAGCCCGAACCGTACTCCTTACCGCCGAGAACGACGAGCGGGATACCCGCTGCGCGGTAGTTCTCTGCCGCGTCGTAGATGTACGACTTGGGAGCGTCAGCCTGGGTGAAGTCACGCGTGAAGCCACCCTCGACATTGTCGAGGAGCTGGTTACGCAGACGGATATTCGCGAAGGTACCGCGGATCATGACCTCGTGGTTACCACGACGCGAGCCGTAGGTGTTGAAGTCCTTCGGCGCGATACCGTTCTCGACCAGGTAGCGGCCTGCGGGGGTCTCAGCCTTGAAGCTGCCCGCGGGGCTGATGTGGTCAGTGGTGACCGAGTCGCCGAGCTTTGCAAGAACGCGAGCGCCCTTGATGTCGCTGACGGGCTCAGGCTTGAGCTTCATGCCGTCGAAGTACGGTGCCTTACGAACGTAGGTCGACTTCTCGTCCCAAGCAAAGGTGTTGCCATCGGGGGTGGGCAGCGAATTCCAGTGCTTGTCACCATCGAAGACGGTTGCGTACTTCGAGTTGAACATGTCGCTGTCGATCGAGTTGTCAGCGATCTGCTGCACCTCAACGGGGTCGGGCCAAATGTCGCGGAGGAAGACGTCGTTGCCGTCTGCATCCTGACCAAGCGCCTCGTTGTCGAAGTCGAAGTCCATCGAACCCGCAAGAGCGTACGCAACGACGAGCGGGGGGCTCGCGAGGTAGTTCATCTTGATGTCAGGGTTGATGCGACCCTCGAAGTTACGGTTACCCGAGAGCACTGCGGTGACAGCGAGGTCGTTGTCGTTGACAGCCTTCGAGATCTCCTGGTTGAGAGGACCCGAGTTACCAATGCAGGTCACGCAGCCGTAGCCAACGAGGAAGAAGCCGAGATCTTCGAGCTCAGTCTTGAGGCCCGACTTCTCGTAGTAGTCAGTAACGACCTTCGAACCGGGAGCAAGCGTGGTCTTCACCCACGGCTTCGCCTTCAGGCCCTTTGCGTTTGCGTTACGTGCAAGCACGCCAGCCGCAAGCATGACTGAGGGGTTCGAGGTGTTGGTGCACGAGGTGATCGATGCGAGGCTGACTGCGCCGTGATCGATCGTGAACTCGCGGCCCTGCTCGTCAACAACAGTTGCGGGGTTCGACGCGGGAGCGTAGTTCTTGAGGTCAACCTCGAACTGTTCCTTCGCGCTGGTGAGCTCGATGCGGTCCTGGGGACGCTTCGGGCCAGCGATCGAAGCAACCACCGTCGAGAGGTCGAGCTCGAGGTACTCGCTGAACTCAGGCTCAACTGCGGGGTTGTGCCACATGCCCTGCTCCTGGCTGTACGCCTTGATGAGCTCAAGCTGCTCTTCGGTACGGCCGGTGAGGCGGAGGTAGTCGAGGGTGACATCATCGATGGGGAACATCGCCGCGGTCGAACCGAACTCGGGGCTCATGTTGCCGATGGTTGCACGGTTAGCGAGCGGGACCGAGCCAACGCCCTCACCGTAGAACTCAACGAACTTGCCGACAACGCCGTGCTTACGGAGCATCTGCGTGATGGTGAGCACAACGTCGGTTGCGGTCACGCCAGCGGGGATCTGACCCGAGAGCTTGAAGCCAACAACGCGCGGGATGAGCATCGAGATGGGCTGGCCGAGCATTGCTGCCTCAGCCTCAATGCCGCCGACGCCCCAACCGAGAACGCCGAGACCGTTCTCCATGGTGGTGTGCGAGTCAGTACCGACACAGGTGTCGGGGTATGCCTGGAGCACGCCGCCAACCTCGCGAGCGAAGGTGATGCGTGCGAGGTACTCGATGTTCACCTGGTGAACAATGCCGGTCCCGGGGGGAACAACCTTGAACTCGTCGAATGCACCCTGACCCCAACGGAGGAACTGGTAGCGCTCACCGTTACGGACGTACTCGATCTCAACGTTCTTCTCGAACGCTGCAGCGTTGCCGAACGAGTCCGAGATGACCGAGTGGTCAATGACGAGCTCTGCGGGAGCGAGCGGGTTGATCTTGTCGGGGCTGCCGCCGAGATCAACAACTGCCTCACGCATGGTTGCGAGGTCAACGACACAGGGAACACCCGTGAAGTCCTGCATGATCACACGTGCGGGCGTGAACTGGATCTCGGTGTCGGGCTGTGCCGACGGATCCCAGTTGCCGAGCGCCTTGATGTGCTCTGCCGTAACGTTCGCGCCATCCTCGGTGCGAAGCTGGTTCTCAAGCAGCACCTTGAGGCTGAAAGGCAGGCGCGCCGCGCCCTCAACCTGGTTGATCTTGAAGATCTCGTAATCTTTCCCACCAACGGTGAGGGTGCTCTGTGCACCAAAGCTGTTTACCGAAGCCATGAGTCCTCCCAAAGTCTCTCGATGTCGAGATACATCTTACACTGTTTATACACGCGACAGAACGCGACGCGCGAGCGCCACTCCCCTGACTTTTCAAGGAAGTTCGGCGCAAATTCATCCGATGATTAGTCGGCGGATCGCGATTCCACCTCATCGGGTTTCGGCAGCTTGCGCAGCACAAGCCAAGTCACGACAATGCAGGCCGCAAACAGCGGGATGCCCATGACGATCCGCGCCACCCCAAGCATCTCGACCTGATTGGCCAAATACATCGGGAACTGGACCGCAAGTCGCCCGAGGAAGAGCAGCAGCCAGAGGGTCGTCAACCAGACGGCCGCGCGGCGGATGAACTTATCCTTGCGCCAACCGGTCATGTCCCCGCGAAGGAATCCGAGAATCAGCCCGATTGCCGGCCACCCGGCAATGATCGAAATCAGCAGGCCGAGCGACCAGGCCGCATTCACAATGAACCCAGACAGGAAGTAGTCAACGCCACGGCCCGTAATGAGCGTGATCAGCACAGCGATGCCAACGCCGAGCGCGCCAGAGAGCGCAGCGACAATCGTCTCGCGCTGCACGAGGCGAACGATGACCGCCACAATCGCGAGCGCGCCCGAACCCAGCGCTGCGGTGCGCGCCTCCTTGGTGATCGCGAAGACCACAATGAAGACAAACGCGGGAATAACGGTCTCCGCTACGCCTCGCCAGCCACCAATCGTGCGCATCACACTCTCAGCAGTGAGCTCCTCACCACTGGTTGCAGCTGCGACGGCGCGACCCATTGATCCGCCAATTTGACGTGGTTGACCAGTGGCCGAGGCCAGCTCGGGCGCAGCGTGGTCGTCGCCTGGGGTCTGCGCCTCGTCAGCCATGAACCTTACGCCTGCGTCTCGGTGGCACCGGCCTGGGCACCAGCGGGAACCTTGAGCGCCAACATCTCCCCGGGAGGGAGCGGCTGCTCGCCGCGAATCACAACGGTCTCACGGAACAGCTCAATGAGCTGGTCGTACGCCTCGAGATCCGAAGCGCCCTTACCCATGATGAGGCCGCGCAGCATCCAGCGAGGGCCGTCAACACCAATGAATCGAATCTCACGGGAGCCACCCTGGTCGGCAGCAGCAGGAGTCTTCACGAGAAGATCAGTGCCAAGTGCACCCTCAAGCTCAACAACCCTTGCGCCCTGCTGGGTCAGCTGCGCAGCAAGCTCCGCGCGGGTCTGATTCCAGAGACCGGTCGTCTTCGGGGCGGCGAACGCCTGGAGCTGCAGCTGCGACTCCGCGTAACCCAGCGTTGCGGCGACCACTCGCTTTGCGCGCTCGTCAACTTCAAGACGCATCTGCAGCCCCTCGCGAGGAGCCACCTTGATGCCCCCGAGGTCAACATACGGCCGCATTGCCGGAACCTCAGTGAAATCAAACGGGCCAGCCGTATCGCGGTCTGCGGGGGCAGACTTGCTGCGATCGATCTCGGCGGCCACCTGGCCTTCGACAGCCTCTACGGCGCCGCTCTGTTCTGCGTCAGTCATGCGACATCTCCTTTAATTACTTCAAAACTTTCGAGTGCGGTGAGCGGTGAGCTACTGAAGCAGTCGCGATCCGCCGCCACACCCGTGAGGCGCTGTGTGCGTTAGGCACTCACACCCGTGGAACCAAACCCACCGTCGCCGCGGCCGCTCTCCGAAAGCTCGGCAACGGGCGTGAACACTGCCTTCGAAACAGGCATAACGATGAGCTGCGCAATGCGGTCGCCAGCGACAACTTCGAATGGGGTCGCTGTGTCCGTGTTCAGCAGAACGACCTTGATCTCACCGCGGTAGCCGGCGTCGATCGTGCCGGGCGAGTTCACCACAGTGATGCCGTGCTTTGCAGCTAGACCACTGCGGGGCACCACGAACGCCGCGTATCCCTCGGGAAGCGCGATCGAGACGCCAGTGCCGACCATGGCGCGCTCACCAGGGCCAATGACCAATGACTCCGAGGCGCGCATGTCTGCGCCAGCGTCATCATGGTGCGCGTACGTAGGGACGGAATCACCGAGCAGGGGAATAGAAACGACATCAGTCACACGGCCAGGTTAGCGGATCGAGCGGTTTATCTGCCGATGCCACTCACATCTCCCAGGAGCCAACTTCCCATCTCCCAGGCGCGAAAGAGGATAATGGGGCTATGGTCACCTACCGCGAACGTCTTCTGCCCGGAATCGGGATCCTCACCGCGTGCTTGCTCTTCATCCCGGCAACCGCGCTCGTGCTCACCCCCGTGAATTCCGACATCGCTTGGCCGGTGGCCATTGCGCTGTACCTCATCATCGCTGCTGCGCTCGTGCTCATGAGTCCAGTCGTGCGGATCGCAGACGGCAAGCTCTACGCGGGTCGTGCAGCGATCCCGCTTGCCGACCTCGGCGACATCGAACTCCTCGGCGCAGACGCACTCCGCGACGTCATCGGCGCAAAGTCTGACGCGCGCAACTACCTGGTGGTGCGCGGCTGGATCCACCGCGGCGTACGCATTGAGATCACCGACCCCACCGACCCGACTCCGAACTGGATCATCACGAGCCGCAAGCCCGCAGCGCTCGCCGATGCGTTGCAGGCCGCACGCGTCGCTGCGTAGTTTGGCGCCCTGACTGCGGCGTCGCAGTCAGGTTGGTGCAGAAAGGCGCGCACTCCTCACGGTTGAGGAGTGCGCGCCTTTTTACTTGCCCAGCCCTGGTCAGGGGGTGGTTTTGCTTATTTACGTGTCATTTTGGTTCGCCACGGGGGCATGTAACAGTGAGGCTCTGTAATCATGTTGCGGGGTAAATATAGGGTTGTTGATACTTCAACCGCCACGGCTGGTGCGGCCTTGTTTTCAGGTGCTTTGGCAAGGCACTCGACAGGTACATTTTCTGCCGAAACGTACACCTCTAGTGCGCAGAGACTATGACTTCCAGGGGGAACAGAGCCGTCTCGCGAGGGTGCAGGCAGGATGCCAGCCCCCCCCATCATTCGAGAACCATCCGCTCCCCATCCCGATCGTGAACAAATTGGAAATCCGTGGCGCTTCTCGCCGCGCCTCACGGGAGACAGCCGCGCGATGCGCGCCCGTCAAACCGAAAACCCATTGCCGGGAGTTGGGGCATTCAAGGGCGACACCCAATTTGGCGCCTCCGCGCAGAGTTCACCGATAACTCGCCATCAAGCTCAAGCGTGAGCACTTCCCCTGCAGTGACGACGCAGGCCAGTAAGCGAGCGCACGCAAAGCCCACCCCAAAGTTGAGCCATAGTGAGCGCCATTGCTCGCCGTGTCATCGGAACCAGGGCCAAATCACGAAGCAAAAACCCCGCAAGAAGAGCCCTTTCTGCCGAAAAGGGCAGTTTCAGCGCGTAGAAACTATCGATCTCGGGGGAAAGGGCCGGTTTCGCGGAGTTGAGACCAAAACAGGAAACAACACCCCCGAACACACAAAAGGTCCCCGCCCCCGGCCCGAAGGCCGAGTCGCGGGGACCCGATGGTTTACGCTCTGAGGCTTAGATTAGCCAGCGCATTCGGCGCAAATCCAGCCGAATTCGCCCTTTTCTGCCATCTGCGAGCGGTGACGCACGAGGAAGCAGCTGGTGCAGGTGAATTCGTCAGCCTGCTGCGGAAGCACGACAACGTCGAGCTCGACGTCAGACAGGTCTGAGCCGCCGAGATCAAAACTCGGGTTATCTGCATCTTCCGAGTCGATGGAAGATGCGCCCTTAGCCGGACCGCGTTCCTTCAGCGCCTCGATTGAATCAGTCGCTTCTTCGTCACCCTTGCGCGGGGCGTCGTAGTCGGTAGCCATGATCTCCTACGGTTTTTGGTGGGAAATTACTCCTATTGAGCGGCCATAGTCTGCCTCATTAACGCACCCTGACGCAAACTCAAATGAAACTTTTCGAGCCTGTTCACAGCAAGCGAACACCTCATGACTCGGTTTGACACTCGCCCATATCAATACCGCGCGTGTCTATTTCGGTATGGCACCCTGTGATGAAGTGTGCCGAAGGGAGCCTCTGAAATGGATGAATTGCGCGTAGTACGCAGCGAAGAGCAAGCGCTCATTATCGCGGCGGACGACGGTACAGAATTCCGACTCGTAGTCGACGAAGTACTGCTCGCCGAAATTCGCCAGGTCTCCAAGCGGGAGCGCCGCAACACTGGTGCGCGCCCGCGCGAGATCCAGTCGCTCCTCCGCGCAGGCAAGAGCCGCCTCGAGGTGGCTCGTATTACCGAGCTCGACGAGCAGGACGTTGCTCGCTTCGAGGAGCCCGTGCTCGCTGAGCGCCGCTACATCCTCGACCTCGCCAAGGAAGTTGCCGTCCGTACGGATGGCGAACAGGGCGAGCAGAGCGCATTTGGCGATGCGGTCGAAGCCCGCCTCACGACGCTCGGTGCCGACGAAGTTGAGTGGCGCAGCTGGAAGGGTGACGGCGGCTCTTGGCACATCGGTCTCGCGTTTGCGACGAGTGATGCGATCCGAGATGCGGTGTGGGAGTTCGACCACAAGAAGAGCACCCTCCGTCCGCTGAACCCCGACGCAACCCACCTCTCCAAGCAGGGCGATGTTGCCGCACAGCTCATCCCGAAGCTGCGCGCTGTTGATGCACAGGCTCCCGAGCCTGTCGCTGCCCCCGAGCCCGAGTTTGTCGATCACGCTGAGGGCCTCAAGGAGACTCGCGAGATCACTCCTGTGTCGCCCGCACCTGCGGCGCCACTCGGCGACAGTAGCCCAACGCACCCAACGGCCGTCATCACCCCGGTGATCCCGCCCGCGGCACCCGCGCCTGCCAGTACCCAGACTGGCCCGCAGGACACCCCCGAGAACGACTATGAGCGCCGCCGCGAGATCGAAGACCGGGCGATGAACATGCCTGGCCGATCCGCGCCAGAAGAGCGCATCGATATGAGCCAGACTGCCGATCTCCTTGACGCGCTCCGTCGTCGCCGTGGTGATCGCGAGCAGAGCGCGCGTGAGGCCGCCCAGAACGAGGCGGCAAACGTCGCGGAGCTCGTGAGCGAGTTGCCCACCCCAGCCGTCGACGAGGGCGCGGATCAGCCCGAATCGCTCCCTGCTCCCCCGGTACTTCGCCCGGTTCCGCCGGCTCCCGATGCGCCGAACATCAGTGCCGCGTTCACCGGCCGCCCGAACCCCGCGGAAGAAGGCATCTCGCGCCCGGAGCCCGTTCCGAACGATCCGTATCTTGAGCTTCCCCCGCCCCTCTTTGATGACCCCATCGGCGGCCCGGTCGAACCCGCTCCCGCGCCAGCTCCTGCCGCGCCAAAGAAGTTGCGTCCCGCGAGCATCTGGCAGTCGAAGGGCGTCACTGACGACCCCAACGCAGCAATGGGCGAGCCTGCTGCGCTGCAGAACCTGTCGACGGACGAGCCCGAGAAGACCGATCGCGCAGCGAAGAAGGGTCGCTCGTCGATCCCGAGCTGGGACGACATTCTCTTTGGCACCCGCAGCGAGGACGATCCGGCGTAACGATCGCTGAGCGCATAACAGAGGCGGTGAGCACCTGATTTCTCAGGGCTCACCGCCTCTGTTATGTACTGGCATTTACTCGCTGGTAAACCGTGCGGCCGCAACCTTCTCAACGAGCTTCGCAAAGGAGGTTCCCGCGAGCGCGCCAGCGAGAATCAACGGAACACCGCGTTCCTCATCGGTCAGGCCACCGTGCTGACCGACCATTTCGAGCATGGCCGGATCCGCGGCGTCATCAAAGTACGCAACCTGCTTGCGCGCAATGAGCAAGACCTCGCCGAGGCGTTCGGCCACGCCTGGCGCGAGCGTCGGACCGAACATTCCGGTGGCGATGGCTTCGTCTCGCGTGAGCACGAGCGCGCGCTGACCCTCGTGCTCGCGAATGGCGCCTGCTACGGCCGCGGGATCAGCCCCTTCACGCAGATACAGCGAGCGGAAGCGTGGCTCACCGCCAATCTCCGTCACTTCAGCAAGCATCTCGTCATCTCGCTGCAGAATGATGCGCTGGTGTGGTTCGATATCAACCATGCCGTGATCGGCCGTGAGCGCGACACCTACGCCCTTTGGCAAGGCGGTCAGGAAGTCATGAAGTGCGCGGTCAAGTTGCTCGAGGCGCCGCGTCCACTGGTCGCCTTGCCAGCCGTCTCGGTGCGCGGCACGGTCGAGTTCGTCGACGTACACGTAGATGAGCGCGGGTGTCTCGTCCCGCAGCAAGTTTCGCGCGGCAACGAAGCGATCCTCAATGCGATCGCCATCGACGTACTCAGCGCCAGAAAGAATCGCCTGACTGAGCCCGCTGCCTGCGTGCGCGGCGCGACCGACCGTGTAGGTGCGAATGCCAGCCGTTGCTGCAGCGTGGAACAGCGGTTCGCTGAGCTGCCACGAGCGATGATCGTCGATCCCGTCCCACTCACGCAGCGGGCTGAGGATCCCGAGCTCCGGGTGGCGGATCCGATAGCCAATCATCCCGTGATCACCAGGCAACGTGCCCGTCGTAAACGAGGTCAGCGCTGCACTTGTCGTCGACGGGGCGACGGTGGTGATGCGGCGCTGCGCGAGCGAGGTCAGCGTCGGCGCGTGGCCGGCGCGAGCCTTGAGATTCGAGCTGCCGAGACCGTCCACAAGCACGACGACGAGCGACTGCAGTGCGGGGGTGAGATCGGCGAGCTGCACGGAGGCCGCCTGATCCGCGCGTGCGGCGCCGCTCGCACCGAGCGCGGTGGCCGTCATTTCGGCCGTGTCGGCCCCTCGTCCCTTGGCGAGTGCGGCAAGTCCACTTGGGAGAATTGCGGCAAGCCTCGCACCGTTGTCAGTGGCAGTCGGTAGCATGATTTCCATTATGACCGATGCCCCCGTGATCCCTGACACCGCAGGCGTGGCACACGAAGCTGCCAACGAACGGATCGAAGAAATCGACATCTCTCAGGAGATGGAAGGTTCGTTCCTGGAGTACGCCTACTCGGTGATCTATTCGCGCGCGCTCCCCGATGCGCGCGACGGCCTCAAGCCCGTCCAGCGACGCATCCTGTACATGATGACCGACATGGGGCTGCGCCCCGAAAAGGGTCACGTGAAGTCCGCGCGCGTCGTCGGCGAGGTCATGGGCAAGTTGCACCCGCACGGCGACTCGTCAATTTACGATGCGCTCGTGCGCCTGGCGCAGTCGTTCGCAATGCGTTTGCCGCTTGTTGACGGTCACGGCAACTTCGGTTCGCTCGATGACGGCCCAGCCGCATCGCGATACACCGAGGCTCGTCTCGCTGGCGCAGCACTCGCCATGACCGAGTCGCTCGATGAGGACGTCGTTGACTTCGTCCCCAACTACGACAATCAGCTCATGCAGCCCGAGGTGCTTCCTTCGGCGGTTCCGAACCTGCTCGTCAATGGTGCGGCTGGTATCGCAGTCGGTATGGCGACGAACCTCGCACCTCACAACCTCATCGAGGTGGTCGAGGGCGCGAAGCACCTGCTCTTCAACCCGAAGGCGACCGTTGAAGAACTCATGGAGTTCATTCCCGGCCCTGACCTTCCCGGCGGCGGCACCATCGTCGGTCTCGACGGCATCACCGAGGCGTACCAGACGGGCCGCGGCGCGTTCCGTACCCGCGCAAAGGTTGCGATTGAGCAACTGAGCCCCCGTCGCACCGGCCTCATCATCACCGAGCTGCCGTACCTGGTCGGCCCAGAGCGCGTGATCGAGAAGATTAAGCAGGGCGTCGACGCAAAGAAGCTTTCCGGCATCACCGATGTGGTCGACCTCACTGATCGCAAGAACGGCCTGAAGCTCGTCATCACGCTCAAGACCGGCTTCTCTCCCGAGGCCGTCCTCGAGCAGCTGTACCGCTACACCCCGCTCGAAGACTCGTTCAGCATCAACTCGGTCGCACTCGTCAACGGTCAGCCACAGACGCTCGGCCTCCTCGAGATGCTTCGCGTCTTCCTCGACCACCGCGTTTCGGTGGTTACCCGCCGTAGCGAGTTCCGCCTGCGCAAGCGTCGCGATCGCCTGCACCTTGTTGAGGGCCTCCTCATCGCGATCGTCGACATCGACGAGGTCATTCAGCTGATCCGCACGAGTGACGACGTTGACGGTGCCCGCAAACGCCTGAAGCAGGTCTTTGAACTGTCAGAGGCACAGGCCGAGTACATCCTTGAACTCCGCCTACGTCGCCTCACGAAGTTCTCGCGTGTTGAGCTCGAGACCGAGCGCGACCAGCTCAACGCAGAGATTGAAGAGCTTCTCTCGATCCTCGGCAGCAAGGTACGCCTGCGGAAGGTCGTCGCACAGGAGATGGACGACGCGGCAGCCGCCTACGGCACCCCGCGCCGCACGATGCTTACTGGCGCCGTTGCACGCCCCTCGCGCGCAGCCTCGTCGCCCGACGCGCTCCAGGTCGCTGATTCGCCCTGCACCGTCATGCTCTCGGCAACCGGTCGCGCCCTGCGCATCGACCGCGACCCCGAAGCGGAAGACCAGACTCGTCGCCCCGCACGTGCCACCAAGCACGGCGCGATCCTGTCACAGGTCGACACGACCGTACGCGGCGAGCTCGGCGCGATCCTCGAAGACGGTTCACTGCACCGCTTCTCCCCCGTTGATTTGCCGCTCGTGCCCGCGGCGTCGATCGCGTTCTCGGCTGGCGTGCGCCTGACCGAGTACCTCGGCCTGCCGAACAAGAAGGCAAAGATCGTTGGCATCGTGCCCCTCGAAACTGAGGAGCCGATCGGCCTCTTCACCGCAGCTGGCGTCGTCAAGCGCGTCGTACTCAACGAGCTTCCCGCAAAGCCAGACCTCGAGGTCATCACCCTCAAAGCTGGCGACCGTCTCGTCATGGCCGCGCCAGCTCCCGATGGCGCCGAGTTCGCCGCGGTGGCAAACAATGCACAACTGCTCCGCTTCCCGACGACCGCGGTCCGCCCGCAGGGTCGCCCTGCCGGCGGCATGGCGGGCATGAAGGTCGCAGCGGGCGCAGAGATCATCTTCGCGACGGCGGTACCCGAAGGCGCCGACGCTCACGTGGTGACGATCGCTGGCAGTTCGATCGCGCTTGAAGGCACTGAGTCTTCCTCGGCCAAGATTTCCGAGTGGGCAGAGTTCCCAGCCAAGGGTCGCGCCACAGCTGGCGTTCGCGCGCAACGCTTCCTGAAGTGGGAAGACCAGCTCACCGCGGCCTGGGTAGGTGTCGGCAACCCGCGCGCACTTGCCGCAGACGGCACCGCACGCGTGCTTCCGACCGAGATCGGCAAGCGAGATGGTTCGGGCCTGCCGCTCGACGGCGCGGCAGCCTGCGTCGGCCTCGCGCCGTAAGCTCTCCTTTACATTCAAGGCCGGGTGTGGATCAGTGATCCGCACCCGGCCTTGAATGTTCCTACCAGAACATCGCCAGACAGCCTGCTAGAAGCCGATCAGCACGACACCGGCCACAACCACGAGCGCAGCGAGAACGCGGGCCACAGGACGATCCTGGCCGAATCTGATCACGCCATAGAGACTCACGAGCACCACACTCACCTCGCGCATGGGAGCGACGAGCGAGACCGGTGCCATCGTGTTTGCGGTCAACACCAGGATGTACGACAGCGGCGAAATAATGCCGAAACCGAGGAGCTGCTTCCAGCTGCTCTTGAATGTCTCGCCGAGCTGCATGTAGCGCTTGTCGCGCAACAGCAACAGCGAGAAGAACGGCAGTTCTGCGACCAGGAAGCCAACCATGTACGGCACCGGCGGCAACGCGAGCTCGTTCACGGAATACGCGTCCCACAGCGAATATGCCGCGATGGCGACACCGGTCAGCAAGCCATACAGCAAGCCTGGATCGATCCGCCGTCGCTTACTTATCTGCGCGCTCGCGGTCTTCGGGCGACCGATCAGGCCGATCGCGACCACGCCAGCGACAATAAGCGCGACACCACCGAGCGCGATTCCCGAGGGCCGCTCGCCGAACAGCACCAGCGCGACGATGACAGTGAGGATCGGACCCGATCCGCGTGCCGTCGCGTACACGGTCGCAAGATCCCCCGCTGCGTACCCGCGTTGCAGTACGAGCATATAGATGACGTGAACAATGCCGGAGATGCCGACGCCAATCAGAAAGTCAGTCCAGCTCGCGCCGCGCAGGCCACCCGTCAGCGGGATCACGCCCACCCAAATGGTCGACGCGAACACCGCACCCCACCAGAGGAACGGTAGACCCGACTTACTCTTACCCGCGGCGATAATGTTCCACGCAGCGTGGGCCACGGCGGCCCCGAGAACGAGTACAAGAGCAAGTGTGGACATGCGCCCCTCCTGGCGTGCGAGCCGCTGCGCTCGCGGTCAGCGTATGAGCCCGACACCGAGGCGCCGTGGCCTGCAGTTATGCGTCGATGCGCTCGCGGTCGAGACCGTCAGCGTTCTCGACGATGAACTCCTTACGCGGCGCAACCTCGTTACCCATGAGCAGCTCAAACACGCGCGAAGCCGCCTGAGCGTCTTCAACCCGGACACGACGCAGCATGCGATGCTCGCGGTCCATCGTGGTCTCTGCGAGCTGATCTGCGTCCATTTCACCGAGGCCCTTGTAGCGCTGGATCGGCTCCTGGTACTTCTTGTTGCGACGCTTCAGGTCAGCAAGCAGCTCCTGAAGTTCACGCTCACTGTAGGTGTAGATCACGTCGTTGGGCTTGCGGCCAGCGTTCTGGACGATCACGCGATGCAGCGGAGGAACAGCAGCGTAGACGCGGCCGGCTTCCACCATCGGGCGCATGTAGCGGAAGAACAGCGTCAGCAGTAGCGTACGAATGTGCGCACCATCAACGTCCGCATCACTCATGAGGATGACCTTGCCATAGCGCGCCGACGCGAGATCAAAGTCACGGCCAGAACCGGCACCAACGACCTTGATAATCGCGCCACACTCGGCGTTCGAGAGCATCTCAGCAAGCGACGCCTTCTGCACGTTGAGAATCTTGCCTCGGATCGGCAGCAGCGCCTGGAACTCGCTGTCACGTGCGGGGCGCGCAGTACCGAGCGCGCTGTCACCCTCGACGATGAAGAGTTCGGTGCTCTGCACGTCCTTTGAACGGCAATCGATGAGCTTCGCGGGCAGCGACGAGCTCTCGAGCGAGCTCTTCCGGCGCGCGGTATCACGCTGCGTGCGCATCGCGATGCGCGACTTCATCTCAGACACCATCTTCTCGAGGAGAAGTGCCGTCTCAGCCTTGTCTTGCTTCTTGGTTGACTCAAAGCGCTCAGTCAGCGCGGCGTTCATTGCCTTCGAGACGATAGAGCGGATCGGGGCAGTGCCCAGAACCTCCTTCGTCTGCCCCTCGAACTGTGGTTCGGGGAATCGGACGGTCACAACGGCGGTGAGGCCGGTGAGGATGTCGTCCTTCTCAGGTTTATCGCTGCCAGCCTTGAGCTTGCGTGAGTTCTGCTCAATCTGCTTACGGAAGAACTTCGTCAGACCCTGCTCGAAGCCACTCAGGTGGGTGCCACCCTTTGGCGTCGAGATGATGTTCACGAAGCTCTGGATCTCGGTGTCATAGCCGGTGCCCCAGCGGAGCGCGACGTCGACCTCACACTCACGCTCGACCTCGCGGGACACGAGATGACCCGTTTTCTCGTCCATGACGGGAACAGTCTCGGTGAAGGTGGCCTTACTGATAACGCGCCAGGTCTCGGTGACGGGGGCGTCGGGTGCAAGGAAATCTACGAATTCGGAGAGGCCACCCTCGTACTGGAAGCGATGTACGGGCGCTTCGCCAGTTTCGCTCAGCGACTCCGGGCGCTCATCAGTGATGTCGAGCGCAAGGCCGGGTACAAGGAACGCGGTCTGGCGCGCGCGTGCAACGAGCGACTCTGGTTCGAAACGCGCGGTGGGAAGGAAGATCTGCGGATCCGCCCAGTACCGAACACGGGTACCGCTGACAGCCTTCTTGACCTTGCCGACGACCCGCAGCTCAGATGCGTTCTCGTACGGCGTGAACGTGCTGTCGGGACCATCGCCGTCGAACACGCCCGGCTCGCCGTGCTTGAATGACATCGCCCAGGTCTTGCCATCGCGATCAATCTCGACGTCGAGACGCGAGGAAAGCGCGTTCACCACCGATGCACCAACGCCGTGCAAACCACCAGAGGACGCATAGCCCCCGCCGCCGAACTTGCCGCCTGCGTGCAGCTTGGTGAAGACAAGTTCAACGCCGGTCAGGCCACTCTTCGGCTCGATATCAACCGGGATACCACGGCCATTATCGGCCACCGTGACGCTCCCGTCAGCGTGCAGGGTGATACCAATCTCGTCACCATGACCAGCCAGTGCCTCATCGACAGAGTTGTCAATGATTTCCCAGAGGCAATGCATGAGGCCGCGTGAATCAGTCGTACCGATGTACATACCGGGACGCTTACGTACCGCCTCAAGACCCTCGAGTACGGTCAAATGCCTCGCGGAGTAACTGGATTCAGCCACGCATAACCTCGTTTCACTTCGTACCCCATCAACTGTAGGCCACCCCTCCGACACTCGACACGATCCAGCCCGGCGATTACGATCTCGGACCCAATTTGCTACGCGTACAGCGAAACCGAGAGCTCCCAGGGAGACGAGTCTCCGGGAAGGTGGTTGGATAGATGGGAATACACCTATTGAAGGAGGCCACCATGACGACACTTGAGCAGAACCCTTCGCTCAATGCCGACGCGACCGCCACTGATTCGGCAGCGGATCGGCCCCTGAGCGCACTCGATCGTTGCGATAGCTGTGGCGCACAGGCGTACGTCCGCGCAATTCTCGGTGGTAGTGAACTGCTGTTCTGCGGCCACCACGCAAAGCGCCACGAAGAGAAGCTTCGCCCGATGGCTGAGGCTTGGCACGACGAGACCTCGCGTCTCTCAGAAACTCGGTGAACCGCACAATGGGACTCGGAGCTCGCCGCCGCCTCAACTACTTTTTTGACCGCGTAAAAGCGGTTGACATGCCCCGCCTCTGGGGGCTTGCAGGGTCGATGTCTAAGGACGCGCGTAAGCCGCGCCTCGTCATCCTCTGCGACATGATGTACAGCTCAGCGCGGTACGAGGTTGCGTTCCAGGACTACCAGGACTGGGACTTCTTCATGCTGACGCGCGCAGAGCGCAGCACCTTCATGACTCACCCGAAGTCGAATCACCTCGCTCAGAAGCTCAACCAGCCTGAGCACCGTGCACGTTTCGCGGACAAGTCGAACTTCAACCGAGAGTTCAACGACTACATCGGCCGTGAGTGGCTCGACCTGCGCGAGTCAACCCCCGAGCAGCTCGAAGAGTTCGTGACGCGCCAGGGTGCGGTCATGGCAAAGGTTCCTGACAGCCTCGGCGGCCAGGGCATCGGACGCCTCGAAGCGTCTGACATCACCGACTACCCGAAACTGCATGCTGAGTTGCTTGCTGGCCGCCAGTTCCTTGTCGAGCAGGTCATTCCCCAGCATCCCGAGATGTCTCGCCTCTACGACCGCAGCGTCAATACCTTGCGCGTCGTGACCTACTTTGACGGCACTGACGTTCACGTGCTCGCCAGCGTACTCAAGGTTGGCAACGGCGGCGCCGTTGATAACTTCAGTCACGGCGGCATGTACACGATGCTCGATGACCACGGCAAGGCACACTACGCCGCGTTCGACGGCGAGAACCGCACCTTTGAGACCCACCCCATTTCGGGTGTGTCTATTGTCGGTTTCCAGGTACCGGACTTTGACAAGGTACTGCAGCTCGTCGACCACCTTGCGCGCATCGTGCCCGAGATTCCCTACGTTGGCTGGGACATCGCGATCTCCCCTGATCGCCCCGTCGTCATCGAAGGCAATTACAACACCGGCGTCTTCCAGTCGAAGCCGAGCGTCTCAGGCGTTCGCACTGGCCTGCTCCCCCGGTACCGCGAGGCTATCGGGTTCTAGGCCGCCTAGGCCGCCTGCGGGCCCAACCCCGCGAGAATGGCCCTTCCTCTCGAAAACCCCCGTTTCATACGCATGAAGCGGGGGTTTTCGGCAACAACGGGTCTTTTTACAGGGTTGAGGGCTTGCGACGTACACGGGGTGCCGCGCGCAAGGGCTCACGCCCGCAAGATCGACGCTTTCCCCTGAGAACGAACGTTTCACGCGGATGAAACGGCCGTTCTCGGCAGGAGTTCCCCTGTTCGCGAGGCTGGGCGCACCGTAACACCCTGCACGCAAAAGCCCCCGTTTCACACGTATGAAACGGGGGCTTTGAGCAACAGATCCCCCGTTCGAGGGGTGCGGCTACTGGGCGATCGTTCAGCTTATGCTTCGCGAATGATGCCCATCGGGGTGCTCTGGGTACCCTGGCCGAGCGGGTTGTCGCCAAGGATCTTGGCAACGAGCAGCTCGTGCTCGGGGGTCGAGTTCGAACCGAGGATATTGCCACCAAAGTCGTTGATGTCAGCAATCATGACGGTGATGTTCTTACCGAGCTCACGCTGTACCGAACGCGCTGCGTTGTCGGGGTCAAGCGGAACCAGCACGACACGGTTGTCATACGGCGGGATGGTGCCGTTCGTCGGACCATCGATGCCACGTGCCTTCGGGCCGGCAATGCGGTAGAAGTCACCTTTGCGACCGAACGCCTTGGTGATCGCTGCCACAACAGCTGCAAACACAATGCGCGGGGTACCGCACTCGCGAAGCGCCATCTCCATGGTCTCAGGCATACCGAGGCCAATCCCGTAAGCGGTCTTCGTTACATACTTCGACAGGAACGTCGCCAGCTTCCGCGGCTTGATGTCGTCGAGCTTGTACGAACGACCCTGCATGATCGCAACGATCTTCTCGGTGATGAAGAGGGTGTCCCCATCCTCAACAACGTCCTGAGCGTACTGCTTCACCACCGGAAGAAGCTGGTCATCAGGCATGATGACGTGCGTCTTGATGGGGATGCGCAGGTACTCAGTTCCACCGACAGTCGTCGTGAGCTGCTTGCCTTCATTCGGCTGGATCATAAAAGGTTTCTCGTTTCGCGTAGTGAGATCGCGGCGTTGCGGTCAGCGTCGATGTTGTCGATTTACTCGAGGTAGTCGCGCAGCTGCTGGCTACGCGACGGGTGACGAAGCTTCGCCATCGTCTTCGACTCAATCTGGCGAATACGTTCACGGGTCACACCGAAGGTGTCACCGATCTGGTCGAGCGTCTTCGGCATACCGTCGCCGAGACCGAAGCGCATCTTGATAACGCCTGCCTCGCGCTCCGAGAGCGAGTCAAGGAGCTGCTCGAGCTGCTGCTGCAGCATCGTGTAGCCAACAGCGTCAGCGGGAACAACTGCCTCGGTGTCCTCAATGAGGTCACCAAACTCGCTGTCGCCGTCTTCGCCAAGCGGCGTGTGGAGCGAAATCGGCTCGCGGCCATACTTCTGCACCTCGATGACCTTTTCAGTGGTCATATCGAGCTCGCGGCTCAACTCTTCAGGAGTTGGTTCGCGACCGAGGTCCTGGAGCATCTGACGCTGCACACGTGCAAGCTTGTTGATGACCTCAACCATGTGCACGGGGATACGAATCGTACGCGCCTGGTCAGCCATTGCACGGGTGATTGCCTGGCGGATCCACCACGTTGCATAGGTCGAGAACTTGAAGCCCTTGGTGTAGTCGAACTTCTCGACCGCACGAATCAGACCCAGGTTGCCTTCCTGAATAAGGTCAAGGAACTGCATGCCGCGGCCGGTGTAACGCTTTGCGAGCGAAACCACGAGACGGAGGTTAGCTCCGAGCAGGTGGCTCTTTGCGCGCTGGCCATCACGGGCAACCCACTTGAGCTCACGGGTGAGCTTCTTGGGCAGGTTGGGCTCGGTAGCGAGCTTCTCCTCTGCGAACAGACCGGCCTCGATACGCATTGCGAGCTCGACCTCTTCGGCCGCGTTGAGCAGTGCAACCTTGCCGATCTGCTTGAGGTAGTCCTTCACCGGGTCAGCGGTAGCACCCGGAATCGCGGTCGTGACCGCAGGGACATCCTCTTCGTCGCCCGCCTTCAGCACAATCGCGCCAGTGGGCAGCGGCTCGATGGTGACCGGCTTGGTCTGGGTGTCTTCTTCGGGGACGTCCGGCGTTGCCTCAGCCTCGGCAACCATTGCGTCTACTTCATTCACCTTGCGGCGACGCACTGGCTTCTTAGCGGCAGGAGCCGTTTCGTCAGCGGCAGCAGCCTTCGTCGCGGTAGCCTTCTTGGCTGCCGGCGCCTTCTTAGCCGCGGTCGTGGTCTTCTTCGCGGCAGCGGTCTTCTTAGCCGCTGCCGTGGAGGTCGAGTTCACCTTGTCGGTCGTCTCAGCGCTCTCAGTAGGGTCAGTGCCCTTCGTGGATGCAGTTGCCACGCAACCCGCCTCTCTCGATGTCGTCTGAGGTCTGCACGTTCTCAACGAGAATGTGCATACAGTGCGAAAACCCATGTCAAGTCCGTGAGCCAATTTCTTGGTCGCGAATCAATGAATGGGTATACGCGTCCTATTATTGCACGTCCCCGGGCGACCCGTCGCCATTGGGTGGTTCTGGTGGGTTGTGGCCCAGATTCCAGGTTTCCCCCGGTTCGTCATCGGGTCCAGGAATCTGTCCGGCAAGGAACTGTTCGAGTTCACTCGCAAGCTGATCCGCCGTGGGTAGGCCGTCGATATCGTCGCCAGTCACTTCCTCGCCATCAACACTGACTGAGCCCGCGCCTTTCTCAGCGTCACGCACATACTGGTCGTAACGCTCTTCAAGGTTCTGCACCATCGAAACGGTCTCGTCGTTTTCGCCGATCTGTTCGTCAACGCGCGTGCGGAACTTCTGGGCTTGTTCGCGTGGCGCCTCCGTGGAGAAGAGTTTTCCCGTCGCTGCCATGAGGTAATCAAGCGCGCCAACGAGTCCGGCCGGGTATTCATTCCCCGCCAAATAGTGAGGAATCAGCAACGTGATTCCCGCCACACCCTCCCCCATGCCAAAGAGTCGATATTCAAGCAGGTGGACCGCAGTTGCCGCGATGCGGGAAGTTGGCTGCCAAATCGAGTGCTCCTCGATGAGGTCTTCTCGCGATCCGCTGATGGTTGCGCGCAAGTCCCGGGTATGCGGAACCGGCATCGGCAACGCATGCACCCAGGCAGTCGTAGAAACTTCGAACTCATCGACGAGGAACAACATCGTGTCGACCCAGCGTTCCCAGCGGAAGTCGGGCTCAAACCCACTGAGAAGCAAGAATGGCTCACCAAGGGCATCACTCGCGAGACTGAGCGTGAGCGTCTCCGGCTGATAGTCCTCGAAGTGGTCCTTATTAAAGGTAATTACCGGCCGGCGCGCACGATAGTCCAGCAGCACGTCGGTATCGAAGCGGATCACCTCACGGGGCGAACTGTGTTCGTCGAAGTATGCACCTAGTTGACTCACCACACCACCGGCATCGCTCACGCCGGATAGGACGACAACCATGGGCAGGCCGCGGGGAACTTCCGCGCGCAGCTGCGCGTTGTCCTCAGAAATTACAGACTCGCTCACAGCCCTCATTCTACGGAGGCTTGCCTCAGAACGACCGAGCATCCGCCACCGGCGAACACCCTGCAATCAATCTCCTCCCCGAAGGCACTGCGAGTAGTAGGCTGAGAGGGTGCGCGCTTACCCGGCGCAATCGATACACGAAGATGTAGTACACGAACGCTTTTATAAGGAGTGCCCACGTGACCGAACAGCAATTTGACGTCGTCGTTCTCGGCGGTGGCAGCGCAGGATACGCAACCGCGATCCGCGCACGACAGCTGGGCATGACCGCAGCGGTCATTGAGAAGGACAAGCTTGGTGGCACCTGCCTCCATCGTGGCTGCGTGCCAACGAAGGCTCTCCTCCACTCGGCTGAGATTGCTGATGTGGCTCGCGAAGGCGCGGCATACGGCGTCATTTCGAACGTTGCTGGCATCGACATGGCTGGCGTGAACGCATTCCGCACCAATCTTGTGGCAGGTAAGCACAAGGGCTTGCAGGGCCTCCTCAAGGCAAACGGCGTGACCGTTATTGCCGGCGAGGGTCGCCTGGTTGCGGCGAACACCGTACAGGTGGGCGCGGATCAGATCATCGGCAAGCACGTTGTTCTCGCCACTGGCTCGTACTCACGCTCGCTCCCCGGCCTCGAAATCGGCGGCCGCGTGATCACCAGCGAGCACGCACTCGAGCTCACAGAGGTTCCCAAGAAGGTCATCGTCCTTGGCGGCGGTGTCATCGGCGTTGAATTCGCAAGTGTCTGGCGCTCGTTTGGCGCAGAGGTCACCATCATCGAGGGACTTCCCCGCCTCGCTCCGAACGAGGAGGAGTCGGTATCGAAGCAGCTCGAGCGCGCATTCCGCAAGCGTGGTATCGATTTCAAGACCGGCATTCGCTTCCAGTCGGTAACGCAGGACGCTTCGAGCGTCACCGTCACCCTCGAAGACGGCTCGGCAATCTCGGCCGACTACTTGCTCGTCGCCGTGGGCCGTGGCCCCGCCACCGCAGGTCTTGGCTTCGAAGAGGTTGGCGTTGCAATGGATCGCGGCTTCGTGCTCGCAAATGAGCGCCTCGCGACCAACGTCCCCGGCGTCTACGCAGTTGGTGACATTGTTCCCGGGCTGCAGCTCGCACACCGCGGCTACCAGCAGGGCATCTTCGTCGCAGAAGAAATCGCTGGCTTGAACCCCGTCATCGTCGAAGACGTCAACATCCCGAAGGTCACGTACTGCGACCCCGAGATCGCATCTGTCGGCCTCACCGAAGCAGCCGCGAAGGAAAAGTACGGCGCTGACAAGGTGACCAGCTACGAGTACAACCTCGCAGGCAACGCGAAGAGCTCGATTCTTGGCACCGCCGGCTCGGTCAAGGCAGTTCGGGTCATTGACGGCCCCGTCGTTGGCGTTCACATGATTGGTGCTCGTGTCGGCGAACTCGTTGGCGAAGCACAGCTCATCGTGAACTGGGAGGCGTACCCCGAGGACGTCGCTCCCTTCGTTCACGGTCACCCGACACAGAACGAGACCATCGGCGAAACCATGCTGAAGCTCGCTGGCAAGCCCCTGCACGCAATCTAAGCGTCGCACCACAAACTTTTACGAAGCATTTTTAGAACGGAGAATCACGATGAGTGAATCGGTAGTCCTCCCCGCACTGGGCGAGAGTGTCACCGAGGGTACTGTTACCCGTTGGCTCAAGAACGTTGGCGACACTGTTGCAGTTGACGAGCCGTTGCTCGAGGTCTCGACCGACAAGGTCGACACCGAGATTCCCTCGCCCGTTGCGGGCGTAATCGAGGAAATCCTCGTACAGGAAGACGAGACCGCAGAGGTCGGCGCCGTACTCGTACGCATTGGCGACGGCAGTGGCGCGGCTGCGCCTGCAGCTCCCGCACCGGCCGCTGCAGCACCGGCGGCAGCCCCCGCCCCCACAGCTCCTGCAGCAGCAGCCCCCGCCTCCGCGGCAGCAGCTCCCGCAGCAGCGAGCGCAGATGCACAGGACATCGTGCTCCCCTCGCTCGGCGAGAGCATCACTGAGGGCACGGTCACTCGCTGGCTGAAGGCTGTTGGTGAGACCGTTGCAGTTGACGAGCCACTCCTTGAGGTCTCGACCGACAAGGTTGACACCGAGGTTCCCTCGCCCGTTGCTGGCGTACTCCAGGCAATCCTCGTGGAAGAAGATGAGACCGTTGAGGTTGGCGCAGTGCTCGCACGCGTCGGCAGCGGTGCTCCCGCACCTGCAGCAGCACCCGCCGCACCCGTAGCAGCGCCTGCGGCACCTGCAGTCGCTGCTCCCGCAGCAGCACCCGCGCCCGCAGTGGCACCCGCGGCAGCAGTTGCGCCTGCACCCGCAGCAGCAGCAGCGGCACCCGCATCAAACCCGAACTACGTAACGCCGATCGTGCGCAAGCTCGCATCTGAACTCAACGTAGACCTCGAGCAGGTTACTGGCACTGGCGTTGGCGGCCGCATCCGCAAGGAAGACGTCATCGCTGCCGCGCCCAAGCCGGCTGCAGCTGCGACTCCTGCAGCCGCTGCCCCCGTCACGGCACCCGCAGCTCACGAGGTTTCGGAGCTTCGCGGCACCCGTCAGAAGATGACCCGCCTCCGTAAGGTGATCGCAGAGCGCGCCGTAGCTTCGCTGCAGGCAACCGCTCAGCTCACCACCATGGTCGAGGTTGACGTGACTCGCGTCGCTCAGCTCCGCCAGGCTAAGAAGGATGAATTCCTGCAGAAGACGGGCAACAAGCTCTCCTTCATGCCGTTCTTCGCCATTGCAGCAGCAGAGGCCCTCCAGACCTTCCCGATCATCAACTCGACCGTTGAAGAGAACGAGATTGTCTACCCCTCGACTGAGAACATTGCGATCGCAGTTGACACCGAGCGTGGTCTCTTGACTCCCGTCCTCCGTGACGCAGGTTCGAAGAACATCTCGGCAATTGCCGCTGATATCGCTGACCTTGCTGCGCGCACCCGCGACAACAAGCTCACCCCGGACGAGCTCAGCGGTGGCACCTTCACCCTGACGAACACCGGTTCGCGCGGCGCACTCTTCGACACCCCGCTCGTCTTCCTCCCCCAGTCGGCCATCCTTGGCACCGGTGCGGTTGTGAAGAAGCCCGGCGTTGTATCGACTCCCGAGGGCGATGCAATCGCGATCCGCTCGATGGTGTACCTCGCACTCTCGTACGATCACCGCACCATCGACGGCGCAGATGCCGCACGCTTCCTCAGCCAGATGAAGCAGCGCCTCGAGGCAGGTAACTTCGAGAACGACCTCGGTATCTAATACCCCCGTTCTCTCACTTGAGCCCCCTGGAACCCCAGGGGGCTCAAGTGTTTTCTCGGGAGACTATGTGCCGCGTGCCTCCTCCCTGCACATGTGGCACGCATACACTCACCCCTTACCAAGTGAGTCGTGAGCACACCTCGTGCGACAGCAACTCAAACAGTCCACAACCGTGCGGCACTCCCCCAGAATCAGCAAGCTCGGAGACGCACACACGCACGCCCTCAAGCAGGAATTCAGTGACATCGCACTCGTCGTGGATCGCGAGGAACCGTTCAAGTTCTGCAAGCGACACTCCGATAGCCTCACATCCAAGGTCATGCCCCGACCGAATGTGAGCAACACTCATCTGGGTGATCCGCGCCCATCTCCACCAGCCACGCATGCCGGCTGAGGAGTTGTGCTGTAGCAACCGCGTTCCCTCGGCTGCTGCACCCTCGCGCCGGCTCCGCACACTCAACCGCAGCTCGAGACGCGCACCCAGACACTGGTCGCGCTCTGCCGCCGCTGCCGCGAGCCGCAACACCTCGAGAATCAGCCCCGCGTGCCACGCTGCGGCCCCCTCACGCGACTCACCAGCCATGATGCTCTCCCTTCACGAAAGCGCCCAGTTTCGCGAAATTCAAGTCACTTGGCAACGAGTAAAAACCAGCGCTGTGGAAAGAACCGGCGGCTCGGAACGAACGTGTCAAATCCGTGCACGATTACGCGGTACTCTAGAAGGTATGGCAAAGGAAAAGCAGCAGAAGGCACCGGGCCGCATCAAGCAAATGGTGCAGGTTTACCAGAACACGCGCGTGCATGATCGGGCGCTGACGCCCCTCATGATCGTGTCGTTCGTTGGCCCGATCCTCGCAGGCGTGCTTGTCGCACTCCTCCTGCACTCGAACTGGATCGGTTGGATCCTCTGGTGCGTCACCGGCGCGCTCGTTGGTCTCCTCGTCGCGATGATCGTGCTCGGTCGCCGTGCAGAGGCAATGGCATACAGCCAGATCGAGGGCCGCGCAGGTGCGGTCGGCGCAATCGTCCAGAGCGCACTTCGTCGCAGCTGGCGCGGTTCTGAGGTTCCCGTCGCTATCAACCGCCAGCAGGACGCGGTCTACCGCGTTGTTGGTCGCGGTGGCGTCGTGCTCATTTCTGAAGGCTCGCTGCAGCGCACCCGCCGCATGGCTCAGGAAGAAGAGCGCAAGGTCAAGCGCGCACTCATGAACGTTGAGGTGGTACACCTCTACGTTGGCCCCGATGAGGGTGGCATCCCTCTCGCAAAGCTCTCAAAGACGCTCACGAAGCTGAAGCCGAAGCTGAACCGCAACGAGGTCCAGGCAGTCTTCAACCGTCTCTCGTCGCTTCAGGCGTCGCCGGTTGGCATCCCCAAGGGCATGGACCCGAACCGTATTCGTTCCGCAGGCCGTCCCCGCTAAATCGTCGTGGCACAGCAGCAGAAGTTCGGCGACCTCGCACCCAGTACGTGGCCCGGTGAACGGCTCGGTCTTCCCGAGTCGGGCCCCAGGTCGGTTGGGCGCGTAGGTCGCCGTTTGCTTGCAATCTGTATTGACTGGGTGCTTGCAGCTATCCCCGCTTACCTGCTTATCGGCGGCGAGCTTGCAAGTGTCTGGAACCTTGTGTTCTTCGCACTCATTCAGATTGTTTTCATTCCCACTATTGGCGGATCCCTCGGCCATCGCCTTACTGGCATGCGGGTGGTTTCGCTCAATGGGACCTGGGTAGGACTTTGGCGCCCCATCGTGCGTACGGTCTTGCTCGTCCTCGTGATTCCCGTGCTGGTTTGGGACTCAGACCAGCGTGGATTCCACGACAAAATCGCGGGCACGGTACTCATCCGTACCGCGTAACTGTAAGCTAGTACCGACGCGTACGTCTTCAGATGCTAAGGAACCACATGTTCAAAACGCCCCAAGAAGTCATCGATTACATTCAGGAAACGGACGTCAAGTTCCTCGACATTCGTTTCACAGATCTCCCGGGCGTGCAGCAGCACTTCAACATCCCCGGCGTAGCTGTTGATGAAGACTTCTTCGAAGTTGGACAGATGTTCGACGGTTCGTCGATTCGCGGGTTCGTAGGTATCGCAGAGAGTGATCTGCAGCTGATCCCCGACGTCACCACCTGCTACATCGACCAGTTCCGTGCCGAGCGCACCCTCATCATCCTCTGCGACATCTTCAACCCCCGCACGGGTGAGATCTTCTCGAAGGACCCCCGTCAGGTTGCGAAGAAGGCGGAGCGCTTCCTCGCTTCGACCGGCATTGCAGACACCGCGTTCTTCGCGCCGGAGGCCGAGTTCTACATCCTCGACTCGGTTCGTTACGAGACCAAGCCCAACCGCACGTTCTACGAAATCGACTCGGAAGAGGCGTACTGGAACTCGGCAGCTAAGGTCGAGGGCGGCAACCTTGGTAATACGACTCGCCTCAAGGGTGGCTACTTCCCCGTGTCGCCCGTCGACAAGCAGGCTGATCTGCGTGACGACATCTCGGTTCGCCTCATCGAGGCTGGCCTGAAGCTTGAGCGCGCACACCACGAGGTTGGTGCTCCCGGCCAGGCAGAGATCAACTACCGCTTCGACACGATGGTGAACTCGGCAGATGACCTGCTCAAGTTCAAGTACATCGTCAAGAACACCGCAGAGCTCTGGGGCAAGACCGCGACCTTCATGCCAAAGCCCGTCTTCGGCGATGCAGGTTCGGGTATGCACACCCACATGTCGCTCTGGAAGGACGGCGAGCCGCTGTTCTTCGACGAAGAGGGCTACGCTGGCCTCTCCGACATCGCTCGTTGGTACATCGGCGGCATTCTGCACCACGCACCGTCGCTCCTCGCGTTTACGAACCCGACCATCAACAGCTACCGCCGTCTGGTGAAGGGCTACGAGGCTCCCATCAACCTCGCGTACTCGGCCGGTAACCGTTCGGCAGCAGTTCGTATCCCCCTCACCGGCTCGAACCCGAAGGCAAAGCGTATCGAGTTCCGTGCGCCTGACGCGTCGGGTAACCCCTACCTCGCGTTCGCAGCTCAGCTCATGGCTGGCATCGACGGCATCCGCAACCGCATTGAGCCGATCGCTCCGATCGATAAGGACCTCTACGAGCTGCCTCCCGAGGAAGCTCAGAGCATCCCCCAGGTTCCGCAGAACCTTGAAGCAGCACTCAGCGCGCTCGAGGCAGACCACGCGTACCTGCTCGAGGGTGGCGTGTTCACCGAAGAGCTCATCAAGACTTGGATCGATCTCAAGCGCGAGACCGAGATTGTCCCGATGACGCTCCGCCCCCACCCCTACGAGTTCGAGATGTACTTCGGCTGCTAAGTAGGGTGCGCTCTCACGTAGCGCATAACGAGAAAGCCTCGTGGTTCACTTCACTGTGAACCACGAGGCTTTCTCGTTTGTCGGGAGAGCGTTCACGCTCAGGCCTCTGCTTCGTCGGCGACCTCATAGTCCGTTTCCGCGAGCAGCGCTTCTAGGATTTGCTGCAAATACTTCATGCTCCCCACAGTAGGCGGCACACGGAGGAAAGACCAGACCCCGAAGGTAACTGGTCGCCAAACAACTGGTGTCGGTTCAGTACGCCGTATAGAGCGGCGGCTCGGCATAGCCGAAGAACTCGCGCTCGAACACGACTCGTGCACGCCGTGACAGTGAGAGCCAACGTTCGCTCAGCTCCGAGGTTTGGTCACGTGGGTGCCCGAGGATTCCCGCAACACCAACGAGCTGTCCCCAGTCGACCGGCAACACGTCACTTGCCCGTCCAGAGGAGAGCTTGAGCGCGGATCGCACCGTGCTCGCGTACTCCCAGGCTTCCCGCAGAAGCTCGGCGTCGCCCGCCTCGATGAATCCGGCGTCAACCGCCGCACTCAGCGCTTCAAGCGTCGCAGAGGTTCGCATTGCCGGGGTTGCGGCGCCATGCTGCAGCTGCAGCAGCTGCACAAGCCATTCGACGTCGGAAATACCACCGGGGCCGAGCTTCAGGTGCAGCTTCGGGTTAGCTCCCTGCGGCAACCGTTCCGCCTCGACGCGCGCCTTGATGCGACGCACTTCGCGCACCTGAGCATCGGTGAATACTTCGGGGTATCGAATCTCATCGGCGAGTTCGATGAAGTCCTGACCAAGATCGGCATCACCGGCGACCGCACGAGCGCGCAGCAGCGCCTGGGCCTCCCAGTCGACCGACCACCGCGTGTAATAGCTGCGGTAGGCGCTCAGGCTGCGCGCAAGTGGGCCGTTCTTGCCCTCGGGACGGAGGTCAAAGTCAAGATCGACTGAGAACCGCGGATCGGACACCAGCTGCTTCATCTCGGTTACAAGCTTGATCGCCGCGCGCTGTGCTTTGTCCCCCGGCATGCCCTCGGGTGCACGGTACACCGCAAGCAGGTCGATATCTGAAGCGAAGCCGAGTTCACCCCCGCCGTATCGACCCATTGCGATGAGCGAGACTTCGAGCGAAGCGGCAGTTTCATCGCTGTGCTCGCGCACTGCGAGCAACAGGCTGTCCAGCAGTGCGGTGTGTGCCGCGTCGAGTCCGAGTGATACCTCGCGTTCGGTGAGCACGCCAACCGTGCGCCCCATTGCGATGCGAAGCACCTCGCGACGGTGCACGTTTCGAAGCGCGCGGCCGGCATCGTCGAGTGTTGCCCGTCGCGACGTCAGGGCACGCATTTCCCCGCGTAACTGATCGAGCATGAGCGGTTTCAGTTGCTCGTCGCGTTCCAGCCACGAGACGGCATCAGGTGTCGTTTCGAGGAGATCCGCGATGAATCGCGAGTTGGAAAGCACACCCGTCAGCCGTTCAGCTGCCTCGTAGCCATCACGCAGCAGTCGCAAATACCACTGCTTGTCTGTGTTGGCCTCACTCACACGTCTGAACGCGAGCAGGCCAAAGTCAGGGTCGGTGCCGTCTGCGAGCCACTGCAGGAGCACCGGTGCGAGGTTTCGGTGAATCTTTGCGCGCCGCGATGTACCGCGGGTGAGCGCAGCGAGGTGACGGAACGCCCCGTCTGGATCGCGGAACCCAATGCTCTGCAACCGGGCACGAGCCTCGTCCGAGCCAAGCACGAATTCTTCGTCTGGCAGCTCAGACACCGCACTGAGCAGCGGCGCGTAGAAGATCTTCAGGTGCAGTCTGCGTACGTCGCGCTTGACCTGCTCCCACGACTCGATGAGCGCGTTTGCGCCATCTGCGAGCCCGCTCGCGCGGGCGAGCACACGCAACTCGTCCTCATCGCGCGGCATGAGTGCGGTTCGACGCAGATCCCGAAGCTGCAAGCGGTGCTCGAGCACCCGCAGGAACTGGTACGCCTCGCTGAGCCGATCCCCGTCGCTTCGCGCAACGTATCCACCGGCGACGAGTGCGTCGAGCGATTCAAGTGTGCCGCTCAGCTGCAGTCGATCGTCATACTGCCCGTGGACGAGTTGCAGGAGCTGCACACTGAACTCAATGTCACGCAGGCCACCTGGACCGAGCTTGAGCTGGTGTTCAACGTCTTCAAGCGCGATGTGTTCAGTGACGCGCTCGCGCATTCGCTGCACTGAGCCAACGAAGTCTTCGCGACCGCCTGATGCCCACACCATCGGCCGCGTGAAATCAACGAAGGCCTGGCCAAGTTCGCGGTCGCCAGCGATCGCGCGCGCTTTCATGAGCGCCTGGAACTCCCATGCCTTTGCCCACCGTTCGTAGTACGCGCGCATCGATCCGAGTGTGCGGACGAGCGCGCCCTGCCGCCCCTCGGGACGCAGGTTCGGGTCAATTTCCCACAACGCCGGTTCGAGTCCGGGTTCGTGGATCACCCGCATGAGCTCACTCGCGAGCTTCGTGGCGACGCGGATCAGCGCGTCGCCGTCCAGCGTCTCTTCATCTGCTGTGCCCGCGACGTAGATGACGTCCACATCGGAAACGACGTTGAGCTCGCGTGCTCCGCACTTTCCCATGCCGATGACCGCGAGCTGCAGTGCATCGAGCCGTTTCCGTGAGACCGGTGTACTAGTGGAGCCAGCTTCGAGCGCAGCACGCGCAACGAGTAGGCCGGTCTCGATGGCTGATTCCGCCAGAATCGTCAGCCCCTCGGAGGTCGTGCGTGATGCCTCGAGTGCGCGGCCCGCTGCGCTTTCGCACAGGTCCCAGAGCATGAGTTCTGCGAGGAGCACCCGGTAGGCGATGCGCAGGGCGCTACTCCCCTGCTCGCCTTCCAGAATCGTCACACTGTCTGGTGACGTCACCGCCGCACGCAGCTCGCTGTTCGCCTGTTCGAGCGTCGGTCGCGCCCCGTCCTGCTGGGTCACCCTGGCGATGTGGCCTGGCTGCCGGTAAAAGAATTCACCGAGCGCAGCCGATGCGCCCGTCAGCATCCACCAGCGCCGCCACCGATCCGCGTCATCTCCGAGGCAGTCGAGTGCCCCGGGCTGATCGGTTGCGAGCCGCTCCGTCAGCGCGAGCGCGCCATCAGGATCAGCTGCCCATGACGCGCCATCGAGCAGCGCAGGCACATCGACCTGCACCGCCTCAGCCACTTCGGTGAGCCGCTCACGCGCCTCGCTCAATCGGTCAAAGCCGGCTTTCGCGAGCGCGCCGAGCGTTACTCCGGTGGTGCGGCCACGGGCAGGATCCTGCGTGCTCATCGCGCTTAGATCGTGTCCAACATGGTCTTGAGTTCGTACTGCGTCACCTGACGGCGGTACGCCTCAACCTCTTGCCGGCTATCACGCAGCAGGTACGCGAAGACTTGCTCGCCGAGCGTCTCGGCGACGAGCTCTGAACGCTCCATAACCGCGAGCGCGTGCTCGAGGCTTTGCGGCAGCGGGTCAAAGCCCATCACGCGACGCTCACCCTGGCTCAGCTCCCAGATATTCTCCTCGGCCTCCGGCGGCAGCTCGTACTCCTCGCGAATGCCCTTCAGACCTGCCGCGAGCAGCACCGAGAAACCGAGGTAGGGATTCACGGCGGTGTCCATTGCGCGATACTCGATCCGCGCCGCGTTGCCCTTGCCCGGCTTGTACAGTGGGACGCGCACGAGCGCGGATCGGTTGTTGTGACCCCAGCTCACGAACGAGGGGGCCTCATCGCCGCCCCACAGGCGCTTGTAAGAGTTCACGTACTGGTTCGTCACCGCGGTGATTTCCGGGGCGTGCTTGAGCAGGCCAGCTACGAATCGGCGTGCGGTCACCGACATCTGGTACTTCGCGCTCGGGTCAAAGAAGGCGTTCGTGTCGCCTTCGAAGAGCGAGAGGTGCGTGTGCATGCCAGAGCCCGGCTGACCCGCGAGCGGCTTCGGCATGAAGGTCGCGTGCACGCCCTGCGCGATTGCCACCTCCTTCACGACCGAGCGGAAGGTCATGATGTTGTCGGCGGTCGTGAGCGCGTCTGCGTAGCGCAGATCGATTTCATTCTGGCCGGGCCCGGCTTCGTGGTGACTGAATTCGACAGAGATGCCAAGCTCTTCGAGCATGTTCACGCTCTCACGACGGAAATCGTGCGCCGTTCCGCCTGGCACATTGTCGAAGTAGCCTGCGCGATCGACCGGGATGGGACCGTCGGGACCAAATTCCTTCGATTTGAAGAGGTAAAACTCGATCTCAGGGTGCGTAAAGAACTTGAACCCCATGTCTGCCGCTGCTTCAAGCTGTCGCTTGAGGACGTTGCGCGGATCGGCAACTGACGGCTCACCGTTCGGCGTATGGATATCGCAGAACATGCTCGCGGTTGGTTCGGCCTCACCGCGCCACGGCAGCAGCTTAAATGTTGAGGGGTCAGGAATCGCGATGAGGTCAGACTCATACGCACGCGTGAGTCCCTCAATCGCAGAACCGTCAAAGCCGATGCCCTCGGTGAAGGCTACCTCGACCTCTGCGGGAGACAGCGCGACAGATTTCAGCGCGCCAGCGACATCGGTAAACCACAGACGCACGAACTTTACGCGTCGCTCTTCGATTGTGCGCAGGACGTAGTCACGCTGCTTGCTCATATTGATTCCTTGCAGTGTCTCAGTGCGGGGTGCGGATCGCCGCTGCGCGACCCACGAAAACTCTTGGCGGGCGCCTTAGAAGTTGTCTTCCTCTTCTTCAGCTGCCCACTGACGAGCGCGTTCCGCGAGGGTCTCCTTCGCGTGCGCAGCCTCTTCAGCTGTCCTGAACGGGCCGACGCGATCGATTCCCATCGACTGCGGTCCGAATTCAACTTCACCAGTCTTGTCGTTGAACCAGTAGGTGTCGCCCGAATCGTCGACGCCCCAGTCTTTCTTGCTCATGACAGTCTCCTCTGAGTCGGTTGTGGATCCTTAACTCCTAGACTAGAGCCATGCCGTTCGATAGTCATGGTCATATTATTCCCGGCGCGTATCCTGCTCCGCGCACCGTTCCCGCAGATATTCAGCGCCCGCCGTACGTGGGCCTGAAGACGCCGCCCGCATACACGGGCGACAATACGTACACCGAGGCCGAAATCGACCTCATTCGTGCAGCTGGTCGAATCTCGTCTGGTGCGCTTGACGCGGTCGGCGCAGCGATCCGCCCCGGTATCACGACCGCAGAAATCGATCGCATTGCGCACGAGTATGTCGTTGCTGCTGGCGCGTATCCGTCGACGCTCGGCTACCGCGGCTATCGCGCATCGTCATGCACCTCGGTCAACGAGGTCATCTGCCATGGCATCCCCGATGACACGGTGCTGCGTGAGGGCGACATTGTGAACGTCGATGTCACGTCTTACCTCGACGGGTACCACGGCGACACGAACCGCACGTACCGCGTTGGTGAGGTCTCGGAAGAGGTCGATCTCCTTATCGAGCGCACCCACGAAGCAATGATGCGCGGCATTAAGGCCGCACGGCCCGGTCGCGAGGTCAACGTCATCGGTCGCGTCATCGAGACCTATGCGAAGCGCTTTGGCTACGGCGTCGTGCGTGATTTCACCGGCCACGGGGTTGGCTCGTCGTTCCACTCGGGCCTCATCATCCCCCACTACGACTCGGCACCCAGCTACGCAGACATCATCAAGCCGGGCATGGTCTTTACCGTTGAACCGATGCTCACGCTCGGTACGCACGAGTGGACCCAGTGGAATGACGGCTGGACCGTCACCACGCGCGACAAGTCGATCACGGCACAGTTCGAGCACACCGTCGTCATCCGCGAGGACGGCTTCGAGCTGCTCACGGTTTCGGAGTAACTCCCGAACCGCAGGCACAAAAATAGCGCGGGAGTCGACTTCGGTCGGCTTCCGCGCTGTTGTTTCTCCACGCACACGTCGTGCACTGCACCCACCGGGGGCGGGTCCGCCACACGCGATGAAAAAAGGAATGGGCCGACTATAAGCCGGGTCCTGTACTGCGCCGAAACGCGGTGACGGTCATCTCTCTCGACCGGCCGTTGCCGACCGGCTCTAGCAGCCTACCCGTAGACTCAGCGGGACGCCTCATCGCCTACTATCTGGCCTTGCTCCGAACGAGGTTTACCTGGCCGCCCATGTCACCACAGACGCCGGTGGTCTCTTACACCACCTTTTCACCCTTACCCGAACTGGTGAACCAGTCCTGGCGGTCTACTCTCTGTTGCACTTTCTCGCGGGTTGCCCCGAGTGGACGTTATCCACCGTTCTTCCCTGTGGAGCCCGGACTTTCCTCGGCACATGGCGCAAGCACCACATGACGCGACCGTCCGTCGGCCCATTCCAGGAGTCAGTTTACTCCACCTGGCGGGCCGATGCGGACGGTCGGTACAGCGTAAGGCTTAGTCTTCGTCGGTGACGCGCACGAGAATCGCACCCGAACCGGGGCAGAAGATGACATCGTCAACCTGCGCCGCATGCACGTTGCTCATCTCTGCAGGCGAGAGCGCCATGTTGCTGCCCTCAGAGACATTGCCACGCAAGCGCGCCGCGCCGATTCCTACCTGGGCACGAGTCTCTTCGTACAGCGCAAGGAGGTCACCCTGTACTTCGGCGGCGAGGCCGGCACGCGCCTCCTGTGCCTCCGCGAGATCTGCGGCAATCTGCTGCTCAGCTGCGGCGAGTCGCGCCTGTACCGCGGCACGACGCTCATCAATGCCGTTGTACGCTGCCTCAGCAGCAGCAAGCGCATCAGCGGCAGCCTCAGCAGCCTCAGTTGCAGCAAACTCCTGCTCCTCGAGTGCAGCCTGACGACGAATCAGTGCATCGATCTCACTCTGGATCGCAACCGCGTGCTTCGGGTCGGTCGCCTCTGCGAGCAGCTTCTCGTCGTGCGCGCGACGCTCAGCAGCGAGCTTGACGTCAGAGGCGAAGCGCGTGAGTTCAAGCGCTACCGTGTCAGACTCGCGCTGTGCTGCGAGGTACGCGTCACGTGCTGCGACGCGCTCCCCCTCGATCGCTGCGAGCTCTGCACGTTCCGGCAACTGGCCGGGCATACGATGCAGTCGAGCGAGATTGTGGTCAAGAGTCTGGAGATCGAGCAGCAAGTGCTGCTGACGCGGGAGAGCCTTCATGCGGTCAATCCTACCGCGCCAGCGGCAAAGTGCCTGGAAGATTAGTGCTCTGCACCCACCGCAAAGGTCCACGGATCGGTGCGCAGCGTGCTCACCTTGAACTCCACACCGGGGAGTCGCTCCCCCAAACGCTCGGCTGCGCCAGCGAGCCACAGGGACTCACTCGCCCAGTGCGAAACGTCAATCAGTGCCGGACCTCCGACCACCGCAGCTGCCTCGACGGCCTCCTGCACCGGATGGTGCCGCAAGTCACTCGTCACATACACGTCGGCGCCGAGCACCGCGGGGTGACTCAGCAGGCTGTCGCCTGCACCGCCGCATAGCGCAACACGGCTGATCTTGCGCTCCGGATCGCCAGCAACGCGCACGCCGCTCACGGTCTGGGGCATGACGTTGTTCACGCGATCCGCGAACTCACGCAGACTCACGGGAGCGACGAGATCACCAACACGACCAATGCCAGCTGTCGGATCCGCTCCCGGTTCAATCGGTGACACGGCAAGCAAGCCCAGACGCTGGGCAATCACATCGGACACCCCGTGCTCGGGAGCGTCGGCGTTCGTGTGCGCCGCAATCAGCGCACATTCGGCGCGAATCAGCCGAGCCAGCAGGGCGCCCTTCGCCGTGTCTTCTGCGACGGTATGGATTCCGCGCAGCAGAAGCGGATGGTGCGTGATGAGCGCGTCAGCACCCCACGCAATCGCCTCATCAACGGTTGCCGCAACGGCATCAACCGCGAGCAAGACGCGCCTCAAGGGCTGCGCGTCGCGACCGGTCACCAGACCGACCTGGTCCCAGGACTCGGCAGTTGCAACGGGCCAAAAATCTTCTGCGACCGCGCGCAGATCGGCAAGAACGGGAACCGACATCATTACCTCCTGAGGAGCTTGCGTGCGAGCCAGTTACCCAGCAACTGCACGACCTGTACGAGCGCAATGATAATCAGCACAGCGGTCCACGTCACCCACGGGTTGAACTGACGATAGCCGTACTGCAGGGCAAGCTGACCGAGGCCGCCACCGCCAATTGCACCGGCCATTGCCGTCATATCAACGATCGCGACGAACGCGAACGTGTAGCCAAGGATGAGCGGACCAAGGCCCTCAGGAATCAAGACCGTGAAGATGGTGCGGATCGGGCCAGCACCCATTGCGCGGGCAGCTTCGATGACACCGGGCGACACCGTGAGCAGGTTCTGCTCAACGAGACGGGAGATACCGAACGTCGCAGCAAACGACAGCACGAAGATGAGCGCTTTGTCGCCAATGCCGACACCGACCACCAAACGCGCAAGCGGCTGGAGGGCCGCAATCAACACGACGAACGGGATCGGACGGAAGAAGTTCACGAGGAAGTTCAGCACCCAGTAGACCGGGCGGTTCTGCAGCAGACCACCCTGGCGGGTGACCGTCAGGAGCACGCCAAGCAGCAGACCAAGGAAACCACCGACACCCAGCGCGATCGAGACATACGTCAGGGTTTGGACGACAGCTTCGAGGAGCTTGCCGTCAGAAATCAGATCAAGAAGCCGATCCATTAGACAAGCACCTCCAGTTCAGCAACCTGGCCGAGCGCGGCCACAGCGTGTTCGACGCGAACATCGTCACCGATAAGTTCAAGGGTGAGGCGACCGAAGCTCCGGCCACCAACGTCAGTGATGCCGCCGTGAATGATGTTCACGCCGACGCCGCGATCTGCGAGCGTCTGGAAGACGACGGGCTGATCCACATCGCCATCACGGAACTTCAGCGAAACGATACGGCCACGGTGCCGCTCTTTCAGTTTGTCGAGGTGCGCCTGATCGGGCAGCGTCGGCAGCGCGGTCGACACAAATCGTCTCGTCGTCTCAGCCTGCGGGTTTGAGAAGACCTCGTACACCTCGCCCTGCTCAACGGCGACGCCGCCAGACATGACCGTCACTCGGTCGGCGATCTCGCGCACCACTTCCATCTCGTGCGTGATGAGGATGATCGTGATGCCAAGTTCAGCATTCACACGCTTAAGGAGCGCAAGGACCTCCTGCGAGGTCTGCGGATCAAGCGCGCTGGTCGCCTCATCAGCAAGCAACAGACCGGGCCGCGTTGCGAGGGCGCGCGCGATACCGACGCGCTGCTTCTGGCCACCAGAGAGCTGATCGGTGTACGAATCAGCTTTATCTGCCAGCCCGACGAACTCGAGCAGCTCGGCGACACGCGCCTGCCGGTCGACCTTCGGCACGCCGGCAACGACGAGCGGGTACTCGACGTTCTTCGCCACCTTCTTCGAGTGGAAGAGATTGAACTGCTGGAAGATCATGCCGATACCGCCACGCACGTCACGCAGCTTCGACTCGGAGAGGGTGGTGATCTCCTGACCGTCGACGGTGATGCTGCCTGCAGTTGCGCGCTCAAGCCCGTTCACGAGACGCAACAGCGTGCTCTTTCCAGCGCCGGAGTATCCAATGATCGCGTGAATCTCACCCGATGCGACGTCAATAGAGACGTTGTCGACGGCGAGAACGGGGTCGGCGTCTTTCGATCCGCGCCCCGGATATTGCATCGATACATCTGTGAGTGTGACGCGTGTCATTGGCGTCTCCTTTCGTGCGAGCCACAAACGGCGGAACGGGGCGCCCGGTTACCCGTGCACCCCGCCAGCCGATATTGCAGCGTGAGTTCGCGATTACTTCTGCGAAGCGCGGACGTCTTCTTCCGCGGTCTTCAGAATTTCCGCAAGCTCAGACTTGGAAAGCTTAACTGCTACCGCGCCCTCACCGACGTAATCCTTGAGTGCTGCCTGAACATCTGCGTTGTTCTGGTAGATGTCGACGAGCTTGTTGTAGGTCTCGTTGTCGAGATCTGCAGCGCGTGCAGCGAAGATGTTGATGTAGGGCTGCACCGACTCGTCCTCAACGCCATCAGCGCCGAGCGAATCCTTGAAATCAAGGCCAGCTGGCTCAACGTAGTCGTTGTTCACAACGCCTGCGTCAACGTCGGGAAGCGACGAGGGGATGAGGTCTGCAGCGAGGGTCTGGACCTTGACCTTCGACTTGTCCGCGAGGACGTCGTCAGCGGTCGACGTGTTCGAGCCGCCATCCTTGAGCTCGATGAGGCCGAACTTCTGGAGCACAAGAAGCGCACGTGCACCGTTCGAGGGGTCATCAGGCACGGCGATTGTTGCGCCAGCGGGGATCTCTTCAAGGCTCTTGTACTTTGCCGAGAAGATGTTCATCGGGTAGATGAAGGTTGAGCCAATGATCGAGAGATCATCGCCCGAAGCAACGTTGTGCTCAGCGAGGTACTGAATGTGCTGGAACTGGTTGAGGTCAAGCTCGCCCTCGGTCAGTGCGGGGTTGGGCTGGGGGTAATCGTCGAAGTCGACGATCTCCACGTTAATGCCCTCTTCCTTTGCCGCGTCGACGAAGGTGGTCCAGTACGGCTGGCCGCCGGGGACGACGCCAATCTTGACCGTTGCAGCTTCAGCCTCGGTCGATGCGCAACCGACGAGCGAGGTGGTGACGAGTGCGAGTGCTGCGACGGATGCAGCGAGAAGGCCGCGCTTCTTCAATGACATTGCAGTCCCTTTCGTGAATATCGTGAAATCAGTGTGGATCCTCACGAAATTCACTACGTCTATGAGTAAAAATCTATGCGGAAGATCCGTGTTGTCCTCAAGTTTCCCCCGAATACGCAACTTCCGACGAATCGCGGTGTCATATTCCGTCACTCTCTCGTCCGACACATGGGATACTGGAGGGAGACTGATATCAGTATCCGGCGGGGAAAGTGTTTACCTCCGCCAACCCACCCGGGAAGGAACCCCTCGTTCAGATGAATCAGCCCGCAGCTACTCACCTCGAGTCCTGGAACGCGAAGCAGGAGCTCGCCGAACGGATGATCCCGATGATCGGTCAGCTGTACCGCGATCACGATGTGGTCATGTCGGTACACGGCCGCAGCCTCGTAGGCCAGTCGGCGATCGACATCATTCGTGCGCACAGCTTCGCCCGCAAGATCGACGTCAATGAGCTCCCCCTCACTGAGACCTTCGCGATCATCGAGACCCTCGCTGCAATTCAGCCTGGCCCCGCATCGATCGACCTCGCACTCCTCGCAGCGGCATTCCGCGCGACCGAGTCGGACGACCTTGAGTCGTTCCTTCGCGAGCAGCTCGCAGGCAACGCTGACACCGCTCGCACCGCTGGTAGCGACGTTGTCCTGTACGGCTTCGGCCGCATTGGCCGCCTGCTCGCGCGCATCATCATCGATCACTCGGGCAGCGAGAACGGCCTGAACCTTCGCGCAATCGTCGTGCGTAAGGGTTCGGAAAACGACCTCGAGAAGCGCGCAAACCTCCTCCGCCGCGACTCGGTGCACGGTCCCTTCAACGGCACCATCAGCATCATCCCGGAAGAGAACGTCATCCTCGCGAACGGTGTTCGCATTCAGGTGATCTACTCGAACGATCCCGCAAGCGTTGACTACACCGCATACGGCATCAACAACGCGATCCTCGTTGACAACACCGGCCGCTGGCGCGATGCAGAGGGCCTCGGCCAGCACCTGCAGAACAACGGCATCGCACGCGTACTCCTCACCGCACCCGGTAAGGGCGACATGCTCAACGTTGTCTACGGTGTCAACAACGACAAGATCACCGACGCTGACACCATCCTCAGCGCAGCTTCGTGCACTACGAACGCGATCACCCCCGTACTCAAGGTCATCAACGACGAATACGGCGTCAAGCAGGGTCACGTCGAGACCGTACACGCGTACACGAACGACCAGAACCTCATCGACAACTTCCACAAGGGCGACCGTCGCGGCCGCTCGGCAGCACTCAACATGGTGCTCACCGAGACCGGCGCAGCGAAGGCTGTTGCGAAGGCACTCCCCGAGTTCGAGGGCAAGCTGACCGGCAACGCTATCCGCGTTCCTACCCCCGACGTCTCGATGGCTGTACTCAACCTGCAGCTCGAGAAGGAGACCACCCGCGAGGAGATCAACGAGCTCCTTCGCCAGGTCTCGCTCACCGGCGCGCTCCGCACTCAGATCGAGTACGTCGAGTCGTCTGAGATCGTGTCGATGGACTTCGTCGGCTCGAACCGCGCTGGCATCGTTGATGGCCTCGCAACCATCGTGACCGGCTCGACTGCGATCCTCTACGTTTGGTACGACAACGAGTACGGCTACAGCTGCCAGGTTGTTCGTATCATCGAGCAGCTCGCAGGTTCGCACCCGGCACAGGTTCCGGCACGCAACGCCTAACACCCCACAAATAGACGAAACATGCACAAGGGAGAGCATCATGTCTGAGAAGTTCCTTATCGGTGTCGACGGATCGGAACAGAGCCGCATCGCGCTTGCGTGGGGCCTGTCGCGAGCAAAGGATCGCAACGCATCTGTCGAGCTCCTGCACGTAGCTGACGATTCTTTCCTTTCGGAAAGCGCCGTCTTCCTCTCTGAGGCGCAGGACGCCTCTCAGCAGATGCTCGATATCGAAGCAGAGTATGCACGCAGCATCGGCTTCGAGGGCGAGATCACTGGCACCGCTGTTGTCGGTCACCCCATCCTTGAGGTGGAGGAGGCCTCGAAGCGCGCCGACCTACTTGTGCTCGGCGCACACGAGGGCAGCAAGTTCGCTGGCTCCTTCTTCGGCACCCGTGCCGTCAAGGTCGCGGCGACCGCACACTGCCCCGTCGCTGTGATCCCCGGCACCGAGGTCGATCCCACCGCGGGCATCGTTGTCGGCGTCGATGGTTCTGAGGCTTCACAGAAAGCTGTGGACTACGCGGCTGAGATTGCATCGTTCCGCGGTGTTCCGCTCATCGCTGTCTACGCCTGGATGCCGCCCCTGACCCCGGGCCTCGAGTACCTCTGGAGCGAAGACCTCGTCAAGGCGCAGCAGGCTGCGGCTGAGGAGGCAATCGCCATTGGCACCGCTGGTCTCGCATCCCGCTACCCCGATCTCACGATCGAACGCCACATCGTCCAGGCTCCCCCGGTCGCCGCACTCGTGCAGGCTGCTGAGGGCGCACAGATGATCGTGGTGGGCAGCCGCGGTCGCGGTGGCCTGAGCCGCCTGCTTCTTGGCTCGGTCAGCCACGGCGTGCTGCAGGCACTCCCCGTGCCGACCATCGTCGTGAAGCCGTAAGGTTTCGTTCCTCAGCGGGCGGCCCTCAGATGTTCAATCTGGGGGCCGCCCGCTTTTGTGCGCTTATCCACAGATTCTGAGATCAGGTGCAATTCGTTCCGCAACGGGATACGCTCAAGAGAGCACCTTCGATGGGCGACGAAGGCTGGAACTGACGATTTTCGACAGCACAAGGAGAGATCGCATGGGCGAGGCTCGTATCGAACAGGTCATCACACGTGGGCGGATCGGCGCAGGTTTGCCAGGTCGTCCAGCAGAGGGCCTGGAACTCGAGAACAACGTGTGGCTACTGGGCGACGACGCCGAGGTGCTCATCATCGATGCCGGTCATGACGCACAGGCCATTGCCGATGCGGTCGCTGATCGCAACGTACTCGGCATTCTCCTCACTCACGGTCACGAAGACCACGTGAATGCGGCGCTCGAGCTTGCAGCACTCGTAGACACGCACATCTACTTGCACCCAGACGACCTCTTCATTTGGGCTGACACGCACGGCGAGGCCCTCCCCGACTTTGAGCTCGCCGACGGCGCCCTGTTCGCCGCAGCTGGCCTCGAACTCCTCACGCTGCACACGCCGGGCCACACACCCGGCTCCGTCAGCTTTGCCGTTCCCGCACTGAACATCGTCTTCAGTGGTGACACCTTGTTCCAGGGCGGCCCCGGTGCCGTGCGGTGGGACTACTCCAGCTGGACACAGATTCTCGACTCGATCGATGCACGCCTCCTGTCACTCCCGAGTGACACCGCAGTGCTCCCTGGTCACGGTGCGCTCACGACCGTCGCAGACGAAGCGCCGAGCATGCCGGCTTGGCGACTGCACAGCGCGTAACGCTCGTTCCACGCTTTCGCCCTAAGCAAACGGAATTTTAGTTTCCGCGCAAGGGGTTTACACTGGAGAGCGAACACACTCGTGCTCCGGGGTCGGTGAAATTCCGAGCCGGCGGTTATAGTCCGCGACCCGAGGCCATCTGGCCGAGGTTGAACCAGTGAAATTCTGGTACCGACAGTTACAGTCTGGATGGAAGAAGCACAGGCGTGTGGCCTATTTGGGGTATCGCTATTCTCAGCGGTCCCCTGCGCTGCACGTTCTCCCTCGGCAGTATCGATCGAGAGGAGAAACGGAATGAACATTTTTCACTGGCTCGTCGAGCTTTTCAATGCGCACTGGCAGCTCCCTGGCGGGCAGTCACTGCTCGTACGCGAGGTCGTAGGAAACGTTTTCGGACTCGCTTCCGCGCTTGGCGGCATGCGTCGCCGCATCTGGGCTTGGCCCGTTGGTATTGTCGGCAACCTGCTGTTGCTCACAGTGTTCCTTGGCTCGATCCTCAATCCTGACCATGAGCTTCCGAGCTTGCTTGGCCAGGCGGGGCGGCAGGTCATGTTCATCACCGTCGCCGTGTATGGCTGGGTGCGTTGGAAGAACGCGAGCAACAACGGCAATGGCCAGGTGACCCCACGCTGGGCATCGAACTCGACCCGTATCGGTCTCGCACTGACAATGGTGCTCGGCACGGTCGCACTCACTCCCCTGTTCCGCGCGCTTGGTTCTTGGGATCCTGTGTGGGCCGACGCATGGACCTTCGTCGGTTCACTGCTCGCGACCTATGGCATGGCGAAGGGTTGGACTGAGTTCTGGCTCATCTGGATCGCGGTCGACCTCGTTGGCGTGCCCCTGCTGTTCAGCTCCGGCTACTACGCCACGGCATTCATGTACGTCTTCTATGGCGCGTTTACCGCAGTCGGCTTCGTGGTGTGGGCTCGCGCGAACAAGCACGAGAAGCCCTGCATCGATGCGGTGATGCCCGATCCGCGCGTCTCGCCAGCTACCAACCTCGCAGTCGATAGCGACGCGCAGGGAGCCACAGCCGTCACCGCGGCCGCTGAGCCAGCGAACGCAAGCTAGCGCGTATGTCGAGCAACGCAGTGAGGGCCGGCACCGAAACGAGTCATCGTTCCAGGTGCCGGCCCTCACTGCGTTGCGTATGCGCGCTTTAGTCGCGCGCGACCGGCTCGCCCAACTCGCGGAACTCACGGTTGTAGTACGCCATCGGCGCGTGGGTGTCACCCTGCACCGAGCCGATAACCTCAGCGACGACGACCACTGACGAGCCAACGGTCTCAGTGTGGAGCGCCCGGCAGCGCAGCGCAGCGCGCACGTCACGCAGGTACGGCTCGCCAGTCTCCAGCTCAGCCCAACCCTGCTCGGCGGTAAATCGCTCCGTGCCAGACACCGCGAACGTGCGCGCGAGATCCGCGTGCCGCGAATCAAGCAGGTGTACGAGGAACGAATCTGCGCGCAGAATGCCACCCGCGCTGCCCGTTGCTCGGGTCACAGAAAACACGAGGGCGGGCGGATCGACGCTTACTGAAGCGACACTCGATGCCGTCAGTCCGACCGGTCCCTCATCGGTCTGCGCCGTGATCAGCGACACGCCTGCTGGGTGGTCTCGAAACGCGAGTTTCAGGGCGTCTGCCGTAGCTGCAGTTGATTCAACGACAACGTTCTCCGACTTCGTAGCGCTCATTCCCGATAACTCCTTGCTTCACAATGTTGTTCTTCGTTCACCCTATCCAGGCTTCCTTTCGGAAATCCGAGAGATGTCTCAATGTGACGCTGCGATACGCTTGCATCAGCTCTTCGGCAGCAGCCGAGCTGAGCGCAGAACGACTGAATACAAAGGAGTCAAAGATGGTCCTCGAGGTTGGCACAATCGCACCCGATTTCACCCTGTCCGATCAGAACGGTGAGGAGCTGACCCTCAGCGAGCTCGTCACCGAGTCGCCGGTTGCACTGGTCTTCTTCCCTCTCGCATTCTCGGGCATCTGCACCGGTGAACTCTGCGAGCTGCGCGACAACATCGCAATCTTCGAAGATGCGAAGGTTCGCGTCCTCGGTGTCTCGGTTGACTCCGTGTACACGCTGAAGGCATGGGCGGATCAGGAAGGCTACAACTTCTCGGTGCTCTCGGACTTCTGGCCGCACGGCGCAGTGTCGAACGACTACGGCGTATTCATCGACGAAGCAGGCATTGCAACACGCGCGACTTTCCTCATCGGTGAAGACCGCAAGATTCTCGCTTCGTTCGCAACAGAGCCTGGTCAGGCGCGAGATTTCGCCGCTTACCGTGACGCCGTAGCGAAGCTTGCGTAAGTTTTAGGCGCGTTCGATTCGCGGTCGGCTGTCGATCTGTTCTATAGTTAACAGGTCGCAGTCGACAGCAAGCGCCCTTAGCTCAGTTGGTTAGAGCATCTCGTTTACACCGAGAGGGTCGGGAGTTCGAGTCTCTCAGGGCGCACCACCTACAACCCGGTCAGAAATGACCGGGTTGTTTTGTTTTCCAATCAGCTTCACACGCCACACCTCGTGTTACGATTTATCCAGCACCGAATATCCGAGCGCTTGAACGCCCACTCTGTGGGAATCGCCTCTTGATTCGCGGGGTGTGAACTCGATTTTCACCCAACTCCCCCACGTGTGCGCCGCAGATTGTTCAGTTTCCACAGGAAATATCGCACAATCGCCCGTTTTCTCGTATAAACCCGATAGTCTGGGGTGGTGTTGGCGAATCCGCCGACTCGGTTGTGCACGCAAATCGATGATCACCCTTGTCGTCCCGTTTGCGTGCCATGGAAAGTATTGGAGCTTCCTGTGGCGGTTAACACCCAAGACCCGTACGCACCGGATCACGACGACGTCGATCCGGCCGAGACCGCTGAATGGCGAGACTCACTTGACGCTGTAGTAAAGGAACGTGGCGCAGCCCGCGGCCGAGAGATCATGACCGATCTGCTTGACCGCTCACGTCAGCTCCACCTCAACGTTCCGATGGTTCCGACTACGGACTACGTGAACACCATCGCAAGTGCCGATGAACCGGAGTTCCCTGGCGACCACGATGTCGAACGTCAGTACCGTTCATGGATCCGATGGAATGCGGCCATGACCGTGCACCGCGCACAGCGCCCCGGCATTGGCGTCGGCGGCCATATCTCGACGTACGGCTCGGCCGCGTCACTTTACGAAGTTGGTTTCAACCACTTCTTCCGCGGCCAGGACCACCCCGGTGGCGGCGATCAGATCTTCGTACAGGGCCACGCGTCGCCCGGCATGTACGCTCGTGCATTCCTTGAGGGCCGCCTCAGTGCGGACCAGCTCGATGGCTTCCGTCAGGAGAAGTCGCACGCTGCAGGCAGCCTCCCCAGCTACCCGCACCCGCGTCTCGCACCCGAGTTCTGGCAGTTCCCGACGGTGTCGATGGGCCTCGGCCCGATCAATGCGATCTACCAGGCGCAGGTCAACAAGTACCTGACCAACCGTGGCATCAAGGACACCTCAGACCAGCACGTCTGGGCGTTCCTTGGCGATGGCGAGATGGACGAGGTTGAGAGCCGTGGCCAGCTGCAGGTTGCGGCAAACGAGGGCCTCGACAACCTCACCTTCGTGGTCAACTGCAACCTGCAGCGCCTCGACGGCCCGGTTCGCGGTAACGGCAAGATCATCCAAGAGCTCGAGAGCTACTTCCGCGGTGCCGGCTGGAACGTCATCAAGGTAATCTGGGGTCGTGAGTGGGATGACCTCCTGCAGCGTGATGAGAGCGGCGCACTGCTCAACATCATGAACACCACTCCTGATGGTGACTACCAGACCTACAAGGCTGAGAACGGCGCATTCGTTCGCAATCACTTCTTCGGCAAGGACGAGCGCGCGCTCGACCTCGTTAAGGACTACTCAGATGATCAGATCTGGGGCCTTCGCCGTGGCGGTCACGACTACCGCAAGGTGTACGCTGCCTACAAGGCTGCCATGGAGCACAAGGGTCGCCCGACCGTCATCCTCGCGAAGACCATTAAGGGCTACGGCCTCGGCCCGCACTTCGAGGGGCGTAACGCTACGCACCAGATGAAGAAGATGACGTTGCAGGACCTCAAGCTCTTCCGCGACACCATGCACATCCCCATTACCGATGCGCAGCTCGAAGAGAACCCTGCTCTCCCCCCGTACTACCACCCGGGCGAGAACAACGAGACGATTCAGTACATGCACGAGCGTCGTCGCGACCTCGGCGGGTACCTGCCAGAGCGTCGCTCCACACACGTCGACCTCGCTGTGCCAGAAGAAAAGACCTACGCGATCGCGAAGAAGGGTTCTGGCACGCAGGAAGCTGCGACGACCATGATCTTCGTGCGACTACTCAAGGACCTCATGCGCGACAAGGGCATGGGCGACCGTTTCGTGCCGATCATCCCCGATGAGGCGCGTACGTTCGGCATGGACTCGTACTTCCCCACGAAGAAGATCTACAACCCGCACGGCCAGAACTACGTTTCGGTCGACCGGGATCTGCTTCTTGCGTACAAGGAGAGCCCGCAGGGCGTCCTTCTGCACGTTGGCATCAACGAGGCAGGCGCAGCGGCAGCAATGACCGCCGTCGGCACCTCGTACTCGACGCACGGCGAGCCGCTGATCCCGATCTACATCTTCTACTCGATGTTCGGCTTCCAGCGCACCGGTGATGCAATCTGGGCCGCAGGCGATCAGATGACCCGTGGCTTCATGATCGGCGCGACCGCTGGCCGCACCACGCTGACCGGTGAAGGATTGCAGCACGCTGATGGCCACTCGCTGCTCCTCGCTGCAACGAACCCGGCCGTACTCTCGTACGACCCGGCATACGGCTACGAGATCGGTCACATCATGCGCGCGGGTATCGAGCGCATGTACGGTGGCGAGCACGAAGATCCGAACGTCATGTACTACATCACCGTGTACAACGAGCCGATCATTCATCCCGCAGAGCCCGCAGATGTCGACGTTGACGGCATCATCCGCGGCATGCACCGTGTGGCACCCGCTCCCGCGGGCGAACTTGGCGCACAGATCCTCGCATCGGGTGTTGCGGTTCCGTGGGCAATTGAGGCGCAGCAGCTCCTCGCCCAGGACTGGAACGTTGCGGCAGACGTGTGGAGCGTCACGAGCTGGGGCGAGCTCCAGCGTGACGGCTCAGCAGCAGAGAAGCACAACTTCGAGAACCTCTCGGCAGCTCCCAAGCAGTCGTACGTCTCGGAGCGCCTTGCTGGCGCGAACGGCCCCGTCGTTGCAGTCAGCGACTGGTCAACGCAGGTCCCCGAGCAGATCCGCCCCTACGTCCCCGCCGATTACTCGGTGCTCGGCGCAGATGGCTTCGGCTTCTCGGACACCCGCGCAGCAGCTCGACGCTTCTTCCACATCGACCGTGAGTCGATCGTTGTGAAGGTGCTTCAGCGCCTCGCCGCGCAGGGCAAGATCGACGCAAGCATTCCCGCACAGGCAGCAGCCAAGTACAAGCTCGACGACGTGAACGCTGGTACCACCGGCGGCGCGGGCGGAGACGCCTAGAGCGAGGAGTAACTGATGACAGGAACCAAGGACCAGGAACTCTCCTGGCTACGGACCATCGCGGGCGAGCTTGCAACGCAAACCATCGCCCGTCTTGAAGAAACCCTTCCCTGGTACGGAAGCATGCCTCCGAGCCGCCGATCGTCCGTGGGCTTGGTCGCCCAGACCGGCATCAGTTCCTTTATTCAGTGGTACGAGGATCCATCCTCAACCCCGTGGGTCGCGTCCGATGTGTTCGGCGCGGCCCCGCGGGAGCTCCTCCGCTCGATCAGCCTGCAGGAAACGCTGCAGCTCATTCGCGTGGTGGTCGGCGTCGTTGAAGAGCGCGTCTCCCCTCGCAGTGAGCAGCTTCGTGAGGCTGTCTTGCATTATTCGCGTGACGTCGCGTTCGCAGCCGCCGACGTATACGCACGTGCCGCCGAGGTTCGTGGCCTTTGGGACGCGCGCCTCGAAGCGCTCGTTGTCGACTCGATCCTGACGGGCGAATCTGACGACGAACTGCCGAGTCGAATTGCCGCACTTGGCTGGCACGGTGACGGTGAGGCTGCGGTGTTGGTCGGCAGTGCGGATCACAACTATGACATCGACCAGTTCCGTCGCATTGCCCGCCACCACGGCGCTGACGTGCTCATTGGCCTCCAAGGCAACCGCTTGGTGCTTGTCATCGGGCGCATTACGGCACCGCGGCTTGAGGGTGCTGCGCCGTTCGAACCCATCCCTTTCCTTGAGCTCGCAACCCTGCTCAGTGCAGGCTTCGGTCCCGGCCCGCTGGTACTTGGCCCGTCAGTTGACACCCTTGTCGAGGCGTCGCGCAGCGCGCGTGCCGCGCTCGCCGGTGTTGCCGTCGCTCGTTCGTGGCGACATGCCCCGCGTCCTGTCTTCGCCGATGACCTCCTTCCAGAGCGTGCACTCGCCGGCGACGGTCTTGCACGTCGCACCCTCATCGAGCAGATCTACGATCCGCTCATGAATCACTCAGGCGAACTGCTGGAGACGCTCTGGTGCTACCTCGACAACGGTCGCTCACTTGAGGCAACCGCGCGTGAGCTATTCGTGCATCCGAACACCGTGCGCTACCGCCTAAAGAAGGTTTCTGAAGTCATCGGCTGGAACGCCACTGGCGCCCGCGAGGCACTGATTCTGCAGTCAGCTCTCATTGCTGGCTCCATTGCAAACCAAGGCCAACGGAAAACTTCCGCGCGCGTTTAGTGGATACCTACAAGCATTTCGCTAAACTGTGATGGAATACATGCGGCTCTTCGCATGCTGATTTGAGAAACTTATTCACGTGATTGTTATCGCTTGCCCCGGACAGGGCTCACAGACCACCGGATTCCTGAACGAATGGCTCGAACTGCCAGGCGCTCGCGAATTCATGCAGGCCGCTGGAGAAGCAGCCAAGGTTGACCTCATTGCGCACGGCACCACGAGTGACGCTGACACGATTCGCGATACGAAGATCGCACAGCCACTCATCGTCGGCGCGTCGGTACTCGCATGGAACGCACTCTCGGCGCGCGCGGATCTCGCAAACGCCGGCGTCGCAGGTCACTCGGTTGGCGAGTTCGCTGCCGCAGTGGTCGCTGGCGTCCTGGATCCCACCGACGCTCTGCGCCTGGTCGGCGTTCGTGGCCGCGCCATGGCTGAGGCTGCTGCTGCGGTCGAGACCGGTATGGCAGCTGTCGTCGGTGGCGTAGAGGAAACCGTGCTTGAGGCAATTGCAGCCGCAGGCCTGACTCCCGCAAACCGCAACGGTGGCGGCCAGATCGTTGCTGCTGGTGCAGTCGAGAACATCGCCAAGCTTGCTGAGAACGCACCCCGTGGCGCTCGCGTGATTCCGCTGCAGGTCGCTGGCGCATTCCACACCTCCTACATGGAGAGCGCGATCCCCACGCTCGCTGCAGAGACCGCAGACGTTTCGGCAACTGACCCGATCCGCCCCCTCTGGACGAACGCTGATGGCAGCATCGTCACGAGCGGATCCGCGTATCTCGAATCGCTCGTTTCCCAGATTGCGCAGCCAGTTCGCTGGGACGCATGCATGAACGGGTTTACGGAGTCCGGTATTACTGGTCTTATTGAACTTGCACCCGCAGGAGCACTCACGGGCATCGCCAAGCGCGGCCTGAAGGGAATTCCGACGGTGGCAGTCAAGTCGCCCGCCGACCTCGATGCAGCTCTCGAGCTCATCGCCGCGGCGTAACTCTCCCCACATTCCATAGACCGAAGGATTTCGATGTCTCCTCTCGTACAGCCCACAGGCCCCGCGCACACCCGAATTCTCGCGGTTGGCGCGTCACGCGGCGACCTCGTGGTACCGAACGACGACATCGTTGGCCCCATTGATTCTTCGGATGAGTGGATCCGCCAGCGCACCGGCATCGTGACGCGCAAGCGTGCGAGCGCAGAGATTCTCGCGGTCGACATGGCGGTAGCAGCTGGCGAAGAAGCGATTCAGCGCTCGGGGCTCGATCGCGCCGACATTGATGGCGTGATCATCTCGACCATTTCAAACGTTGCAGTGACCCCCTCGATGGCAGCCCTCGCTGCGCACCGCCTCGGCCTCACCCCCGCAGCAGCATTCGACATCTCGGCAGCATGCGCTGGCTACGTCTATGGCGTTGGCCAGGCAGACTCGCTCGTTCGCTCGGGTGCATGCAAGAACGTGCTCGTGATCGGTGCTGAGAAGATGAGCGACATGATCGATCCGACCGATCGTTCGATCTCGTTCCTCCTCGGTGATGGCGCAGGCGCAGTTATCGTCGGCCCGAGCGACCACACCGGCATCGGCCCCACCGTGTGGGGTTCGGATGGTTCGAAGTGGGAGACGATTCGCGTCACCAACACCTTCAACGAATACCGCGAAGCTGCCGGTGAACTCGACTGGCCCACGCTGCGCCAGGATGGCCAGACGGTCTTCCGCTGGGCAGTGTGGGAGATGGCAAAGGTTGCACGTCGCACGCTCGAGGAGTCGGGCATTGCTCCTGAGGAGCTCGCCGCTTTCATCCCTCACCAGGCGAACATGCGCATCATTGACGAGTTCGCGAAGCAGCTGAAGCTGCCCGAAAGCGTCGTCATCGCGCGAGACATTGAGACCCAGGGCAACACGTCTGCGGCATCGATTCCGCTCGCAATGCACGCCCTCCTCGAAGAGCATCCCGAGCTTTCTGGCGGTCTCGCGCTTCAGATCGGTTTCGGCGCTGGCCTCGTGTTTGGTGCGCAGGTCGTCGAGCTGCCGTAAGATCGATTGGTCGCATGGCGTACGCCAATTGCGGCCGTGAAGGCTTACCCTTTCTTTTTTCATTCCCACAATTACCAAGGAGAAACCCATGGCTTACAGCAACGAAGAGATCCTCGCAGGCCTCGCAGAACTCATTAACGACGAGACCGGCATCGCCGCTGACGTTGTTGCACTCGACAAGTCGTTCACCGACGACCTCGACATCGACTCGATCTCGATGATGACCATCGTCGTCAACGCAGAAGAGAAGTTCGACGTCAAGATCCCTGACGAGGAAGTCAAGAACCTCAAGCTCGTCGGCGACGCTGTCACCTTCATCGAAAAGGCACAGGCGTAATCGTCTCCCCCCTTCGAGTCGTAAGACTCACGGTCTTCGGACCCACCGGTGTCGATCCGCGCCATTTTCCGCACGGATCGACACCGATTTAGACTTCCGGGCGTACGCCCGATTCATCCCTTCACGAGTAGCGGAGCACGCAACATGAGCAAGAAGATCGTCGTCACAGGTATCGGCGCCTCCTCACCCATCGGCGGCACCGCCAGCGAAAGCTGGGAAGCACTCCTCGCTGGCAAGTCCGGCGTACGTACCCTCGAGCATGACTGGGTCGAGAAGTATGAGCTCCCCGTCACGTTCGCTGGCCAGGCTGCAGTCGAACCCACTGAGGTTCTTGACCGTCCGGTAGCTAAGCGCCTGGACCCTTCGAGCCAGTTCGCGCTCGTTGCAGCGCTCGAGGCGTACGCTGACGCGAACCTCGAAGGCACGGACCCCGATCGCCTCGGCGTCGACTGGGCAACCGGCATCGGTGGCGTGTGGTCGCTGCTCAATGCGTGGGACACCCTCCGCGAAAAAGGCCCCCGCCGCGTCATGCCGCTCTCGGTACCGATGCTCATGCCCAATGCTCCCGCTGCCGCTGTTTCGATGCACCTGAACGCACGTGCGTACGCTCGTACCGTTGCTTCGGCGTGCGCGTCGAGCACCGAGTCGCTGGTCAATGCATATGAGCACCTCCAGGCCGGCCTTGCGGACGTCGTCATTGCTGGCGGATCCGAAGCTGCGATCCACCCCATCACCATCGCGTCTTTCGCATCGATGCAGGCACTCTCGCGCCGCAATGACGATCCTGCGACCGCTTCGCGCCCCTACTCGACCGATCGTGACGGCTTCGTCATGGGCGAGGGTGCTGCTGCACTCGTCCTCGAGACCGAGGAGCGCGCACTCGCTCGCGGTGCGAAGATCTACGCTGAGATCGCCGGCGGCGGCGTCACAAGCGATTCCTACCACATCACCGCTCCCGAGCCCGAGGGCCAGGGTGCGAGCCGTGCGGTGTACCTCGCACTCGAGGCTGCTGGCGCAAAGCCCGAAGACGTCACCCACGTCAACGCTCACGCAACATCGACCCCGACCGGCGACGGCGCAGAGTACAACGCACTCCGCGTAGTGTTTGGTGATCGCACCGACGAAATCCCTGTCTCGGCCACCAAGTCAGCAACCGGCCACCTCCTCGGTGGTACCGGCGCACTCGAGGCGATGTTCACGGTGCTCGCCGTGCAGAACCGCGTCGCTCCCCCGACGATCAACGTCACCGAGCAGGATCCCGAGATCCCGCTCTCGATCTCAGCTGAGCCCGTCGCCCTTGGCGAAGGTCCTCAGCTCGCGATCTCGAACTCGTTCGGCTTCGGTGGCCACAATGCCGTTGTCGCTATCCGCTCGTACGACGCTTAGTCTTACGACAGCAAACGAAGGAGGGGTTCGCACCATTGTGGTGCGAACCCCTCCTTCGTTTGCCCGCTCACGAGTTCGTCAGCGCAATGGAAACCATAGCGAGCACACGTCGAGAGACGCCAGAAACACGTCAGCGCCACTCGTACATTTCACGAGTGGCGCTGACCTGTTTCACTGATCTAGTAGGGCTGGCGGGGCTTGAACCCGCGACCGAACGATTATGAGTCGTGTGCTCTAACCGACTGAGCTACAGCCCCAAGTGACCTGTCTACCCTACCGCAGTACAGAACATATCGGTGATCTCGCCACCGCAGTGTCCTCCAGCATTTCGTACCTGACGAGAACTGTCGTCTTCGTGAGCAAATTTGGCGGAATTGATTTCGGGTTCAAGCACTTCGCAACTTAGGATTTTAATCTCAGTTCCCTGGGAGTCTCAGTGCCTTTCGCGATTTGTGGTTAGCCTGTAAATGGTCACTTCTGTGTGAAGCGGGATCGAACATCAGCTAGCGAAGGAAGCAAAGAGTTTTATGTTCCACCACCAGCATGGCGGTCAGACGCACACACGTGCGCTGCCGTCTGCCCGACTCGTACTAGCGTTCTGCCTGACAATTCTCGTCACATTCACGGCTCTCCAATTTACGGCACCCGCTGCACACGCTGCGGTAGAAGAACACACGATAGATGGCGTCATCTATCAGGTTGACCCCACCAATGTTGCGGCAGGTGCGGTGGTAAAGTCCTGTCTTCCTCGAAACGAGATGCCGAGTACTGAACTACATTTCGCCTATGGTTTTCAAACCCCAGACAGCAATGTATATGCGATTCGCTCAATCGCCCCTTCAGCGTGCTCAGGTCGTGGGCTCACAGCCCTGACCTTACCGTCGGGTCTGCAATCTCTTGGTAGTCGCGCGTTCGAAAACAACTCCATCACAACGGTTGAAATACCGAGGTCGGTCGAGACGATTCCCGAGTATGCCTTTGCCCAAAACACCATCAAGTCGATCGATTTTGGAGAGTTCTCTCGTCTGAAGGCCATCGAAAGAAACGCTTTTTACTTCAATGACCTGACCGGAACGCTAAAGCTTCCAGCGCCACTCAGGAACATTGGTGTCTCGGCCTTCGAGAAAAATGCTTTGCAGGGAGTGGAGTTTCCAGACAACATCGACACCATTGAGCGAAGCGCCTTCGGCAGCAACTGGATTGCCAGCGTTGACCTCCCCCAGAACGTCAAGCGGGTCGAAGCTGGCGCCTTTGACGACAACCGATATCTCACCCGTGTGCAGCTAGAGGGCGCTCCCCCTGCAGCCGTCACCAACACCACGTTCGGGCCACCGGCGAACGTCCTTGTAAATATTCATCGCGAGCGAGGCTACCCCGAGTCTCCCGCCCTGTGGAACGGATATACCACCCGATACCTCGAGAACTACGTGAGTTTCAGTTCCCAGGGTGGCAGTAGCGTTGATCGGCAGACTGTAAACTACGGCGCCCAGGCAAGTGTTCCGCCCAACCCTTCGCGAGACCACTACTCATTCACGGGTTGGTACACCGATGCAGACGCGAAGACAACATACGTCTTCAGTACACCGGTGGTCGATAACCTCACGTTGTACGCGGGCTGGAAAATTGCGGAGTACGCCGTTGACTTCGACAGCCAGGGTGGTTCGGCGGTAACTTCTCAATCCGTCGAGTTTGACAACACAGCCTCGGAGCCGACGCAGCCCACGCGTGCGAACCACACTTTCACCGGCTGGTACACCGACACAGATCTCAAGACAAAGTACAAGTTCGACACCCCAGTCACCGGCGCACTCACGCTCTACGCAGGTTGGAAGGTCGACACCTACAACGTCACCTTTGACAGTCAAGGCGGATCAACTGTCGCAACAGCAACCATCGACCACGGCAAGCCCGTCACCGAACCCGCAGCCCCAACCCGCGAAGGACACACCTTCACCGGCTGGTACACCGACACAGATCTCAAGACGAAGTACAAGTTCGACACCCCCGTCACCAGCGCACTCACGCTCTACGCTGGATGGTCACTGAACGCGTACGCCGTCACCTTTGACAGCCAAGGCGGGTCAGCCGTCGCAGCAGCAACCATCGACCACGGCAAGCCCGTCACCGAACCCGCTGCCCCGACCCTCGAAGGCCACACCTTCACCGGCTGGTACACCGACACAGACACCAAGACGAAGTACAAGTTCGACACCCCAGTCACCAGCGCACTCACGCTCTACGCAGGTTGGAAGGTCGACACCTACAACGTCACTTTTGACAGCCAAGGCGGATCAGGCGTCGCAGCAGCAACCATCGACCACGGCAAGCCCGTCACCGAACCCGCAGCCCCAACCCGCGAAGGCCACACCTTCACCGGCTGGTACACCGACAAAGATCTCAAGACAAAGTACAAGTTCGACACCCCAGTCACCAGCACACTCACGCTCTACGCAGGATGGAAGGTCGATACCTACAACGTCACATTTGACAGCCAAGGCGGATCAGCCGTCGCAGCAGCAACCATCGACCACGGCAAACCCGTCACCGAACCCGCAGCCCCAACCCGCGAAGGCCACACCTTCACCGACTGGTACACCGACAAAGATCTCAAGACAAAGTACAAGTTCGACACCCCAGTCACCAGCGCGCTCACGCTCTATGCTGGTTGGACGGCAGAAACGTACGAGGTGACCTTCTCCACTGACGGCGGCTCAGCGCTGCCTCCGATGACGGTTACTTACGGAGAATTGATTCCGGCGCCAGAGCCACCGATCCGCGAACACTACAGCTTTACGGGTTGGCACACTGATTCGGACGCTACAGCACTCTATGACTTTGACCAGCCTGTTACCGGGCCGATACATCTCTACGCAGGGTGGAAAATCGACGCATTCACGATCACCTTTAACACAGGGCAAGGCTCTTCAGTTGAGCCGGCTTCGGTGGACTACGGTGACCGCCTCCCCATTCCCATGCTGCCGCATCGCAATGGTTACTCATTCGTGGGCTGGTTCACTGATGAGAAGGCAAGCACGAAATATGACTTCACCTCGTCCGTGACCCAAGCGTTTACTTTGTACGCAGGGTGGAAAGCGAACGAACCTTCTGTTGACGTAAACGGCGGCAATGCCGGAGCGACCGGAGGCACGACTGGCGCCCACCCCACAGCACCTGGTGGACTCACGCACACCGGCGGTGCAGGTGTTCCGATTGGCGTCTGGATTGGCGTTGGCGCACTCGTGCTCGTTGGCGGAGGATTGGCATTCGTTGGCCTTCGCAAGCGTAAGAATGCGCAAGAAAAAACGCAGCCAACAGAGGACTAGCACTGACGAATAATGCCCCTTGGGTACTCGGCGTTGAAACCGAGTACCCAAGGGGCATTATTGTCATGTAACAAGCCATACGTTATACAGCACGTGCACGATCGATGGGCCAGTGCTCACATCGGTGGGCTACACGGATTGGCTACTTGCCTGGGGATGGTACTTCGCGAGCCCGAGCACACCCAGCATGCTGACCAAGCCAGTCACGGCAAAACCGACGTAGGCCCAAATGGAAGCTCCGGCAGCCTCATGCAAAATGACGATACCGATCATGACAGCCACCATCGGGTCAATGACGGTGAGTCCGGCAACGACCAAATCAGGTGGTCCTGATGAATACGCGTTCTGTACGAACAGCATGCCTGCGAGACCACCGATGGCGAGTGCCGCGACGCAGATCCAGGTCAACGCCTCGAACTGTTCCTGCTGGAAACGACTAATCAGCACCTTGGCGAACGTCGCAACGAAGCCGTAAAGGATACCTGCGCTCACGATGTGCAGCAGCGCAATTGCGCTGTGCCGTGTCACGGCATACATCACAAGTGACGCCACCAAGATGACACCGAAGGTGATGAGAATGACAATGAGCATCTTGTCAGTCACTACCCGATCAAAGGTCGTGAATGACGCGATGGTGACAAAGGCAGTAATCCCCACGACTGCCAATGCGATAGACGCGCGCACGCGCTTACCCAGGCGCACTTTTGCGATCCGCGAATTCAGCACGGAGGTCACGACCAGGCCAACCACGCCGATCGGTTGCACGATGGTGATTGGTGAGAGCGAAAGAGACCCAATTTGAAAGACAACGGCCAGGCCGAGAAGCAGCGTGCCTACCACCCATGACGGGCGGCGAAGCATGCTCACGAGGTGCTTAAAGGACAGGCCTCCAGCGCTCTTACCGAGCGTATTTTCAATCTTCGTGACGCCACGCGACTGGTACTGCGCACCAAAGGCCAAGAGCACTGCTCCGATGAGCGCCAGCGGGATGCCCAGGAATTTTGATGCGCCATCGTGACCAGCGAGTTCGGCAGCGGAGAAAACCGCGCCGAGTAGTGGCGATACAGTCTCCGCTGCCGCAAACATCATGCGGTGAATTCCTCGCCGCGCATCAGCTCGTAGAGCCGAGCAGCAGCCTTGGGCACTTCATCGTTCACAATGATCTCGTCAAACTCGTCAGCCGCAGCGAGCTCAGTCTTTGCTGTCTCGAGACGACGCGCGCGTTCTTCCTCATCTTCGGTGCCGCGGCCCACCAGACGATTCACGAGTTCGTCCCAGCTCGGCGGAGCCAAGAACACGAGCTTTGCATCAGGCATCGACTTGCGCACCTGACGTGCACCTTGGAGGTCAATTTCCAAGAGCACGAGCTCACCGCGATCACTCGCCTCGGCGATCGGGCCACGAGGCGTGCCGTAACGGTGCTTGTTGTGCACCATAGCCCACTCGAGTAGTTCGTCGCCCGCCAGCATGCGGTCGAAGCCTTCCTGATCGACGAAGAAGTAGTGCTCGCCGTCTACCTCGCCGGGGCGGGGATCACGTGTCGTCGCAGACACCGACAGCTTGATGTTCGGGTAGTGCTCGCGCAAATGCTGCACGACAGTGCCCTTACCAACTGCAGTCGGGCCAGCCAGTACGGTGAGCGGCGGCTTCTCCCCCGTCGGGAGCGCGCCAGAGCGCTCCCGAACGAACGACTCAAGGCGCGCACGCTGCAGATCACCAAGCCCACCGAGACGCTTTCGCTCGGAGATCTTCAGATCGTCGCGGATCCGCTCCGCCTTCACCGCACCAATTCCCGGGAATGAGAGCAGGTAGTCCGTAATGCGAAGCGTGGATGCGGCGTGCCCGGGCACGCGAGCAAACTCAAGCGCTTTGAGCGGTGAAAGCTCGCCGCTCCGAAGTCGCTGCTTGAGGGCTGCACGGGCGCGCCGTGCCGCTACTGCCGCTTCGGTCGCCGCACGACGGTCAACCGCCGGCATTTCTCCCGCTGCGGGCTGGGCATTGCTGTTCATTGATCTCCTTGAATCAGCTATAGGTCTTACGCGAGTGCCTGCGCAATGGCATCCGCTCGATCACGTACACGCGTAGCGAGCGTGGCGCTTCCTCCTACGAGGATACTGCGTGATTCGTTCGCAAGGAGCGCCTTCCCCAGATTGCCGAAGATCTGGCCAGCGTCCTCAATGCGGCCGCCCTGGTGACCGAAGCCAGGCGCGAGCACGGGAAGCGCGGCGCCATCTCGTTCAGCATGAATATCGATACCGAAATCAGCAAGCGTCAGCGTCGCCCCGAGAACCACGCCGACAGAGTTCACAGCGGTGTCAGCAGGCGCACCATGCGCAATCGCTTCATCGATCATGACGTTGGCAAGGGTGCGACCGTCAGCCTGCTTCGCGGTTTGCAGCTCTCGAGCCTCAGGGTTTGAGGTCGCCGCAAGCACAAACAGGCCCTTGCCGTGCGAGTTCACGTAATCAAACGCGCCGGACAATGCTCCGAAGCCAAGGTAGGGGCTCACCGTCAATGCGTCAGACTCGAGGGGTGACCCCTCAGCGAGCCACGTGTCGGCATACGCCGCGAACGTCGAACCGATGTCGCCACGCTTCGCGTCGGTAACGATGAGCACGCCAGCCTCACGAGCATCTGCGTACACGCGCTCAAGCGCAACGAAGCCAGCTGAGCCGAAGCGTTCGAAGAACGCGATCTGCGGCTTGACGCATGCGGCGACGCCAGCGGCGGCCGCGACAACGTCGCGGCCCATCCGCTCGGCGCTTGCAGCGTCATTGGCAAGACCCCAGTCTGCAAGCAGGCCCGCGTGGGGATCAATACCGGCGCACAGGTGCCGGCCCGCTGCGAATTCCGCAGCGAGCCGATCACCGAAGGTCACCTGGCTCAAGCCGATGCCTTGCGTGCAGCAACACGATCGAGTTCGTACTCCTGAAGCGACTTCACGTCGAAGCCGGTCTTCTGAGCCGAGATCGCACCAACCGCTGCCGAGAGCTCCGACACCGTGGTGAAGATGGGCTTGCCCGCAGCGACAGCAGCCGCGCGGATTTCGTACCCGTCAGCACGCGCCGAGCTACCCGAGGGTGTGTTGATGATCATGTCGACAGCGTTGTTGTTGATGAGGTCGACGATGGTCTCGCCCTCAGCCGAAGCCGAGTTCTTACGTACGACCTCCGAGGTGATGCCGTTGCGCGCGAGGACCACCGAGGTGCCCTGGGTTGCGAGGATTCGGTAGCCGAGCTCCTGCAGACGCAGTGCGGGGAGGACGATGGAGCGCTTATCGCGATCCGCCACCGACAGGAAGACCGTACCCGAGGTAGCGAGTTCGCTCCCCGCAGCCGACTGGCTCTTTGCGAACGCGGTCGGGAAGTCACGGTCCATACCCATGACCTCACCGGTCGAACGCATCTCCGGGCCGAGGAGCGAGTCAACGACGAGGCCCTCGTTGGTGCGGAAACGCTTGAAGGGAAGCACTGCTTCCTTCACAGCGATCGGTGCATCGATCGGGGTGCGCGAGCCATCACGCTCAGGCAGCAGGCCCGAGTCGATGAGCGACTGAATCGACTCGCCAGCCATGACGCGTGACGCAGCCTTTGCGAGCGAGATTCCGAGGGCCTTCGACACGAAGGGAACCGTACGCGATGCGCGGGGGTTTGCCTCGAGCACGTACAGCACACCCTGGCCGATTGCGAACTGCACGTTCAGCAGGCCACGGACGCCGATACCCTCAGCGATGCCGCGGGTTGCCTCACGCACGCGAGCGATCTGGTCGTGACCGAGCGTGATGGGAGGCAGGGTGCAGCTCGAGTCGCCCGAGTGAACTCCGGCCTCCTCGATGTGCTCCATGATGCCGCCAACGTACATCTGCTCGCCGTCGAAGATCGCGTCAACGTCGATCTCAATTGCGTCATCCAGGAAGCGGTCGACGAGGAGCGGGTGGCCGGGGCCGACCAGCGCATGGCCTTCGATGCGCTCGAAGTAGCCGTGCAGCGACTCGGTGTCGTACACGATCTCCATGCCGCGGCCGCCAAGCACGAACGACGGGCGAACGAGAACCGGGTAACCGATTTCTTCTGCGACGCGGATCGCGCCTTCCTTGTCAATAGCGGTGCCGTTGCGGGGTGCAAGCAGGCCAGCCTTGTCGAGGATGTTCGAGAATGCGCCACGCTCTTCGGCGAGGTCGATCGCCTCAGGGGTGGTGCCGAGAATCGGGATGCCAGCATCCTTCAGCGGCTGCGCGAGACCGAGAGCGGTCTGGCCACCGAGCTGCACGACGACGCCAACGAGTTCGCCCGATGCCTGCTCCGCGTGGATAACCTCGAGCACGTCCTCAAGGGTGAGCGGCTCGAAGTACAGGCGATCAGAGGTGTCGTAGTCCGTCGAAACGGTCTCAGGGTTGCAGTTGATCATGACGGTCTCGTAGCCGGCCTCAGCCAGCGCGAACGACGCATGTACGCACGAGTAGTCGAATTCGACACCCTGACCGATACGGTTCGGACCCGAGCCGAGGATGATGACCTTCTTGCGGTCCGAGGGCTGCGCCTCGTTCTCGAAGTCGTACGACGAGTACAGGTACGGGACGGTGGTCGAGTACTCAGCCGAGCAGGTGTCGACTGCCTTGTACACGGGGCGCAGGCCAAGGCCGTGGCGGAGGCCGCGAACCTCAGACTCGCTCGATCCGCGCAGCTGCGCGATCTGCACGTCCGAGAAACCGTGATCCTTTGCCTCGCTGAGCACATCAGCGGAGAGCTGCGCTGCAGCTGCGACACGGTCAGCAACCTCGTTGATGAGAACGATCTGGTCGACGAACCAGGGGTCGATGTCGGTCGCAGCGTTGATCTGCTCGATCGTTGCGCCCTTGCGGAGCGCCTGCTGGATGTCGACGATACGGCCGTCAGTCGGACGAGCCATACCCTCGAGGAGCGACTCGAGCGAACGGTTGTCTTCGCCCCAGTGGAACGAAGTACCGCGCTTCTCGAGCGAACGGAGCGCCTTCTGCAGTGCGGTCGAGAAGTTACGGCCGATAGCCATTGCCTCGCCGACCGACTTCATGGTCGTGGTGAGGGTGTCATCAGCAGCGGGGAACTTCTCGAACGCGAAGCGCGGAACCTTCACGACGACGTAGTCAACAGCGGGGTCTACGTTTGCGTTGGTCACACCGGTAATGTCGTTATCGATCTCGGGCAGGTGGTAGCCGAGTGCGAGCTTCGCGGTGATCTTCGCAATCGGGTAACCGGTTGCCTTCGATGCGAGTGCCGACGAACGCGAGACACGGGGGTTCATCTCGATCACGATGATACGGCCGGTCTTCGGGTCCTGCGCGAGCTGGATGTTGCAGCCACCGGTCTCGACGCCAACCTTGCGGATGATCTGCTTCGAGATGTCGACCATCTTCTCGTACTCAGGCGCGGTCAGCGTGAGCGCGGGCGCAAGCGTGATCGCGTCACCGGTGTGCACGCCAACCGGATCGAAGTTCTCGATCGAGCAGACGACGACGATATTGTCGCTGGGGTCACGGACGAGCTCGAACTCGAACTCCTTCCAGCCGAGGATCGACTCTTCGAGGAGCACCTCGCTGGTGGGGCTGTAGTGCAGACCGTCGCCGGCAATACGGACGAGATCTTCTTCGGTGTACGCGAAGCCCGAGCCCAGGCCACCCATGGTGAACGAAGGACGAACGACAAGCGGGTAGCCGAGGTCCTTCGCGAATTCCTTCGCCTCGTCGAGGGTGTGCGCGATGTGCGAACGTGCAACGTCAGCGCCACACTCGAGGACGAGTTCCTTGAAGATCTGGCGATCCTCACCACGCTCGATTGCATCGATGTTCACGCCGATGAGCTCAACGTTGTGCTTCTCGAGGATGCCCTTTGCGTCGAGCTCCATTGCCGCGTTCAGTGCGGTCTGGCCACCGAGCGTTGCGAGGATCGCGTCAGGCTTTTCCTTGATGATGATCGACTCGATGACCTCAGAGGTGATCGGCTCGACGTAGGTCGCATCAGCGAAGTCAGGGTCGGTCATGATCGTCGCGGGGTTCGAGTTCACGAGGATAACGCGAACGCCCTCCTCACGAAGCACGCGGCATGCCTGGGTGCCCGAGTAGTCAAACTCACATGCCTGACCGATAACGATCGGGCCGGAGCCGATGACGAGAACTGAGTTAATGTCTTGGCGCTTGGGCATTAGTTCGCCTCTCCAGTGGTTGCGCCGGTCACGAGTGCCAGCTGTTCGTCATTCGAAAGTTCGAGCGAGGCGCCCGAGAAGATACCGCAGCGGATCTCCTTGCCGCCCTGCACCAGGCGGCTAAGTGCACGGGTGTCAACGCCAGCGATACCGACGGTGCCGTTGTTCACGAGCTCTTCGTCGAGGGTGCGGGTTGCGCGGTAGTTCGAAGCGCGGCGCGAGGGATCGCGAACGATGAGACCCGAGGCGAGAATCGTCTCTGCCTGTGCGTCTTCCGAGTTCGCGCCGGTGATACCTGCGTGGGGTGCTGCGAAGAGCACGATCTTGTCTGCGTTTGCCGCGTCGGTCAGGATCTCCTGGTAGCCGACGATTGCCGAGGTGTAGGCCATTGCGCCGAGCGCCTGACCAGTCGCGCCGTATGCGCGCCCTTCGAAACGGGCGCCATCCTCAAGCACGAGTACCGCCGCACCCTCGGTGCGGGCTGATGCCGGTGGCACCGATACTTCGTTATTTGTCGCGGTCACGCGTCCTCCTGTTTCGTGGGTGTATTAGATGCTGTGGGTGTCTGCAGCGGCGTCGTCAGTGATGTCAACGAGTCGCGTAATCGCTGACTCAAATCGATCACGAATATGTACGCCGGCAAACCGGAAAGTAGTTTCGAGGAGCTGCTCGTCTGCGTGTGGTGAACGCCACACCAGCAGCGACAGGCCGCCAGATTCGACAGCCTTTCCCGCGCGTGCTGCAGCTTCTGCGAAGCCCTGCACACGGTCTCCCGGAATGGTGAAGGTCGGTTCACCAGTGACGGTGATCCGCACACCATCGGTGCGAATCTCCAGGTCGGCCTTGCCGCGATAGGTGAGTCCCTTCAGCGCAATACGCTCGAACGGTGCACCCACTGCGGTGGTGGAGACGTAGCTCACGTCTTCGAGGTGGTCGATGAGTTCGCCCGAGAGCTCCTCAACGTCTGTCACGAGATCACGGTTCTGACGGAAGCGGGCGCGCCAACCAAGCAGCATCGCGCCAACTGCGACCACCGCGATCGCTGCCATTACCAGGACGTACTGCAAAGGACTCATGCGGTCTGTGCCTCCGCGTTGCGTGCCGCAGCGTTGACGGTTTCGATGTCAACGAGCTCGCCGTTTGCGAGAGTTTCGTACCCGCGGCGAATGGTGGTGTGTACGCGGCCGGGAAGCTCCATGCCCAAGAAGGGCGAGTTCACGCTCAAGCCCTCAAGGCGTCCGGTGTCGAAGGTGCTGACACCGGACGGATCGACCAGGGTGATGTCTGCCGGCTGGCCAGCCTCGAGCGACTCAGGGTGGCCCTCGAGTCGGCCGATGCGTGCCGGACGCTGCGAAAGCAGCTCCTGCACTTCAGCCCAGCTTGCGTTGCCGTCGTTGATGAGCGTGTGGAGCACGATCGGGAATGCCGACTCGAGACCGACCATGCCGAACGCGGCCTGGTCCCACTCGCAGTCCTTCATCTCAACCGGGTGCGGAGCATGGTCGGTTGCGACGATGTCGATGAGGCCCTCTGCCACTGCCTTGCGCAGCGCGAGTACGTCGCTGTCGCGGCGAAGCGGCGGGTTGACCTTGTAGCGTGCGTCGAAGGTGCGCGCGGTCTCTTCCGTGAGGATGAGGTGGTGCGGGGTGACCTCTGCGGTAACTGCGATGCCGCGAGCCTTCGCCCAGCGGATCACCTCGACCGAGCCAGCGGTCGAAAGGTGGCAGATGTGCAGACGGGCACCGATGTGCTCAGCGAGCAGCACGTCACGCGCAATGATTGATTCTTCTGCGACAGCGGGCCAGCCCTTGAGGCCGAGCTCGCTCGAGAGCACGCCCTCGTTCATCTGCGAACCCTCGGTCAGGCGCGGATCCTGAGCGTGCTGTGCAATCACACCGTCGAACGTCTTCACGTATTCGAGGGCGCGGCGCATGAGCAGCGGATCGTGGACGCACTTGCCATCGTCCGAGAAGACGCGCACCTCGGCGCGCGACGTTGCCATCGCACCGATCTCGCTCAGACGCTCGCCGGCGAGATCTTCCGTCACGGCACCGATCGGGCGGACGGTTGCGTAGCCAGCCGAGTCGCCGAGTGCCTGCACCTGCTCGACCACGCCTGCGGTGTCCTGTACCGGCATCGTGTTCGCCATCGCAAAGATGCTCGTGAAGCCGCCAGCTGCGGCAGCACGCGAGCCGGTGAGTACCGTCTCCGATTGCTCGAAGCCAGGCTCGCGAAGGTGCGTGTGCAGATCAACGAAACCGGTGAACGCCACGAGGCCGTCAGCCTCAATGACGTGCTCCCCTGCGCGAGCTTCAAGGCCGCCCTCAGCCTGCGCGGCACGCTCGACAATGCGGCCACCCGAGACGCGAAGGTCGACGGGCGCGGCTGCGGTCACGTCTGCGCCGCGCTCGGTGAGCTCGGCCGCAAGGCGCGCACCGCGGATCAGAATGTCAGGGTTCTCGGTCATTAGGCATCTCCTCGTTCGCCTGAAAGCAGCAGGTACAGCGCCGCCATGCGAACCGATACGCCGTTGGCGACCTGTTCGAGCACGGTGGAGCGGGGTGAGTCGGCGGCTGCCGAAGAAATTTCCAGGCCGCGGTTCATGGGGCCAGGGTGCATGATGATTGCCTCATCGGTGAGGAGCTGCAGCCGGCGGTCGTCGAGACCCCAGTTGCGTGCGTATTCACGCTCGTTCGGGAAGAACGCTGCGTGCATACGCTCAGTCTGAATGCGGAGCATCATGACGACGTCGGGGCGCTCCACGCGAAGCGCTTCGTCGAGATCGTGATAGATACTGACGGGCCAGGTGCGTGCGCCGAACGGAATAAGTGTTTCGGGAGCGACGAAGCTCACCTTCGCACCAAGAATGTTCAGCAGCCACAGGTTCGAGCGAGCAACGCGCGAGTGTGAGATATCGCCAACGATGACAACACTGACGCCGTCGAGGTCGCGACCGCGGCTCGCATCACCATGAATACGGCGGCGCATCGTGAACGCGTCCAGCAGCGCCTGCGTGGGATGCGCGTGCGTACCGTCGCCTGCGTTCAGTACGCCTGCGTTGATCCACCCACTGTTCGCGAGCTTGTTCGGAGCGCCAGACGCCGGGTGGCGGATCACCACACCATCAGCACCAATCGCCTGGAGGGTCTGTGCAGTGTCTTTGAGTGACTCACCCTTCGAGACCGAGGAACCCTTGGCACTGAAGTTGATGACGTCGGCACTCAGCCGCTTGGCAGCAGCCTCAAAGCTAATGCGGGTGCGGGTCGAGTCTTCGAAGAAGAGGTTGACCACGGTCTTGCCGCGCAACGTCGGGAGCTTCTTCACCTCACGCTGCTGCGTCGCCGCCATGTCTTCGGCCGTATCGAGGATGAGGAGCACCTCATCACGGGTCAACGTCTTCGTATCGAGGAGGTGTCTCATGCGGTTACTTCCTGAGGTCCTTCAGTCTCGCCAGAAGAGATCGTGACTTCATCAACGCCATCGAGCTCTTCGAGCCGTACGGAAATTCGTTCGTGCTTCGCGCTCGGCAGATTCTTACCGATGTAGTCGGCGCGAATCGGCAGCTCACGGTGACCCCGGTCAATAAGGGCCGCAAGGCGGACCGCCCGCGGACGACCGTGATCGTTCAGCGCATCAAGCGCAGCGCGAACCGTGCGACCTGAATAGAGCACGTCATCAACGAGCACCACGGTCACGCCATCAATGCCTTCTGCGGGCATGGTTGTCGGCTGAGGTGTGCGCGTTGGGTGGTTTGCAAGATCATCGCGGTACATCGTGACGTCAAGGATGCCGACCTCAATCGGCGTGCCTTCGATCTGTTCGATGCGAGCAGCAATGCGGCGGGCGAGGGTTGAACCACGCGTGGGGATACCAACAATGACGAGGTTATCGACGCCACGGTTGGCTTCGATGATCTCGTGCGAGATACGGGTGAGCGCCCGCGAAATCTCAGCACTTTCCAGTACCGTAATCGCTCCCACGCTTCGCCCCCCTTCTCCGCCTCACTGGACGGGTTTAAAGAAGTGCTGTAAACGCCTGCAAGCTTACCGCACTTTTCGTGTTGCATGCACTTTGCCACCAAGAGTGGAGTGTCTCACCAAACCTGTGGAGACACAAGAACCCCGCACCTCTCAGAGAGAAGTACGGGGTTCACTGCTGGCGCCGGCTTATGAGTCGGCGTGATCCGCGATCTTGCCAAGGACGCCGTTCACGAAGCGACTCGAGTCGTCAGTCGAGTAGTTCTTCGCAAGCTCGATTGCCTCATCAATTGCCACTGCGGTCGGAACCTCAGGGTTGTGCAGGATTTCCCACGCAGCAAGACGCAGTACCGCACGGTCCACGTTCGGCATGCGCTCAATCGTCCATCCCTGCGCATACGTCGAGATCAGATCGTCGATCTGGTCACGGTGGTCCGTGACGCCATCGATGATCTCTCGTGCGTATACCCACGATGCCGCACGGTCAGGCTCGCCTGCCGCACGACGGGCTTCGGCAGTGAGCACCTCGGTAAGGGGCACGCCAAGCACATCGGCCTGGAACAACATGTCAAGCGCGCGCTTGCGCGCCTTAGTACGGGCTGACAACGGCGCTTAGTCGTTGACGCGACCGAGGTAGTCACCCGTGCGGGTATCAACCTTGACGCGGGTGCCGGTCTCGAGGAACAGGGGAACCTGAATCTCAGCGCCGGTCTCAACGGTTGCAGGCTTGGTGCCACCGGTCGAGCGGTCGCCCTGGAGGCCTGGCTCGGTGTAGGTGATCTCGAGCACTACCGAAGCGGGGAGCTCAACGTAGAGGGGCTCACCCTCGTGGAGTGCAATCTGCGCATCCTGGTTTTCGAGCATGTACTTCGAAGCGTCGCCGACAACGGTAGCCGGAACGGTGATCTGATCGTAATCGCTCTTGTCCATGAAGACGAAGTCAGCGCCATCCTGGTAGAGGTACTGGAAATCGCGGCGATCAACGCTTGCAGTTTCGATCTTCGCACCAGCGTTGTAGGTCTTGTCGATGATCTTGCCCGACACAACGTTCTTCTGCTTGGTGCGGACGAATGCGCCACCCTTGCCCGGCTTCACGTGCTGGAACTCAACCACGCTCCACAGCTGGCCGTTCTCCTTGATGACGGTGCCGTTCTTGATGTCGTTCGAGGTTGCCATACCAGTTATTCTCCGGATTCTATAAAGTACGAGCGCAAATTTGCGACGATTCAGTCTACACGCGCAACAAGGTTTTTGCCTGAAAACTTCTTTCGGCGAGTGTCACTACCCGATGGGCGGGCGGGCACCAAGGTGCGGGCCCTGATTTCCTACTTCGCGGCTTGTGACCCGCACATTCCGTTCACCGGCGTCGAACACATGCCGCGCGGCGAACCTGCCATCGCTCAACACACCATTCAGCCAGGTGAACGAGCGCGCATCGAGCGGATCCGCGCCACGCGTCATACGCATAAGCTGCAGCATGAGCATTTCCGCGATCGTGGCGTGCGGTCCGTGCAGGTGGCTCAATCCGAGCACGGCCGGCGTCGCGCCCGCAGGGATGAGCCGCAGCGTCCAGCGAACCTCCGCACCGGCGCCCCCTGAGCCTTCACCAGCAACGACAGCGGGAACACCTTCGGGGACGTCGTCGAGCGTCGCAAACGACTGTGCGATCTCCTCCGCGAGAACGAGTGGCTCAGCAAGCGACAGCGGGCTTCCCGGTTGACGCGCTGCACCTCGATACAGGCTTCGCCAGCCACTTGCCCCAATCCCGTGCGGCGCAGGGACGATCGCAAGATCAGCATCGCCGGAAAGCGCAGAGGCGAGCTTTACGGCGTCAACCCCCGCAGCAAGGAAGGCCTCTGGCTCGGGAACTGATCCGCCGATCCACGTCATGATGCGACGAACCTCGTCAAATGCGGTCGCCACCACCGCATCAGTGCCACTATGGTGGCCAGGCACCTCAAACGCATCGAAGCCAGCATGGCCGAGCGAAGAAGATTTCAGTTGTTGTACGGCGTGAGCGAGCGTGGCCTCCGCCTGGGTCGGCCCGTCTGCTCCGTCACCGTTCGTTTCGAACGCGGCCTGCACATCTCGCACGAGATCAGGGAACAGCAGTTGCGCCAGCTTCAGCTCGTCGCCCACACGTGCACCCATTGGCCGCTCCCCCTTTTGTTTCCTTTGACACTACCGCCATACGTCACTATTGCGTGAGTCCTGCAGCTTCGACAAGTGCTTCGAGTGCGGGTGCGAGATCTTCAAGTCTCCGCACGGTGTGCCCGTCTGGAGCGTACCGAAGCGCAAGATCCGCCGATCCAATGCCCACGCCGAGCACCGTGACACCGAGTGAACGGAGGTGACGAACCTCATTGGCCGCAGCTCCGGCATCGTTCGTGCCGCCATCGCCGATCACCATGACGATGCGCTTGCGAGCAATGCCGCCTGCTGACGCCTCACCGAGCCGCAATTCATCTGCCGCAGCACGAAGGGCAGCTGCGTCGTTCGTGGAACCACGCGGGCTGCGAATCTCAGCGAACATTCGCTGCCGCATCCCCTCATCCAACGCACCAGCCAACGGCTTGACCACCACGGGTTCCGCATCGAACAGTAGGAGTGACGTACGAATACTCAACTCAAGATCGATGCCCAGCTGCGCTTCTGTGTGCGCGATGTCTCGTTCAACGCCCGCGAGCGCTTCAAGCACAATGATCGCTGCGTCGGCCGCCGCCTCCGCGGTGGCTCCCTGCATCGACGCCGACCGATCAATCAGCAGCACATAATCGGTGCTTCCCGTCCGAGAGGCTCTGCGCGGTCGTGTCTCTGGCGAGCGAAACGCGCGCGGCCTGCGAACCCCTGACAGCGCCTCAGTCACCGCACTCACGAGTGAGTTCTGATCGAGCAGGTCGCCCTCCGCCTCCGCCCGCCTGGAAAGCGAACGGTGCATGCCAACTCGCTCAGCAATGATCCGCTCCCACACCCGTCGCACTCGCTCCACGGCGTCCCGCTGCGCACTCAGCCGGTCGCGATAGTTTGCGCGCGAAATCTCCAGCCGAGCGGCCGGCCCGGCCCCGCCTGGGGCCTCACTCGCCGACGGTTCCGCGTGCTGGGCACGCTCAATCTCAGGCGTCTCGACGCCGTCAATCCACGCACCATTCGCCGGCAGCGGTGTGGCCAGCACCGTCCGCACAAAGCCAGCCTGCTCAGCTTCAAACAGGTCAGACCCCTCCGCGTCTTCGGGCCGATCCCCGGCGCGCGCTGGTTCACTGTCTCCCGCAGTTCCGGTTGCGCTATCCGTTTCCCGCTCGGCTTCGCCCTGCCCATCGCTCGCGCCAGATTCCAGACCCGACTCTCCCCCGTCTTCGGTGGGTGGCGGCGACGGAGCGTCACCCGCTTGGCCGAGCCCGCGATCCGCGACATCACGCGTGAGCAACCGGTCGTACAGGGGAAGGGTGATCGCAAGCGCCCGCTCAAGCCGCTCAATCTCGCCAGCCATTGGGTCCACGGCAAGGCGCAACAGATCCTGCTGTGCTGCGTTCGTAACCGCGGCAAGGGCGTCAGCCACCTCTGGAGCGAACGGCAGGAAATCAGCCCCAGCGATGTGCTGCACGCACGCGGCAACAAATTGGAGGTGACGTGGCAGTTCGAGTGGTTGCGCCGGCGCGAGGATGGTGACTGCGCGCGCGAGCTGGCTCCGGAACGCTGGGAACGCCGCGGTGAGTTCCGCAATGGCAAGTGCGCGGATCAGCCCAGCCAGCAGCGGCGAAAGCTCGACTCTCCGAGCAGCCAATGACTGTGTTCGGTGCCAGCGCGAACGTGCGCACCGAGCCTCTCGCACTGACTCCCAGATGAGGAGTAGCGCGAGTGGGACTGCCTGCTCCTGTGGGATCCCGCGCTGTGTAAACCAGGCCGTTCCTACGTACACGCGACCATCGACGACCGCCCAGGTTTCGCCGTCGGTCACATCCACAGGAATGCCGGTGAGCGCCGCCGCAGCGGTGAGACGCGCGCGAAACTGCGCTTCTGGTTCCGCTGCAGTCGTCGACATAGCTCCACCCTAGCGAGCCTGGCTACAAGTCGCAGCGGAGTGATAGCGTGACGATATGCTCACCCCTGCTGCCCACCCCGTCCTGCTCGAGGCCTTCGAGATTCGTGACGAGCGCCGAGAGGTGCTTCGAGCACTTCGCGCAGCATCTGACACGCCGGTCGGACTTGCATCATTGTTGCAGACGGCGCTCGCAGCCCTCGATGCCCGGTGGGAAGAACTCTACGCCGACCCAGACAATCGGGATCGCATCGATGCCGAGTTCGATGCCCGCGCACGGGCACTCCGGGTCGCGGTCAACGCCCACGCCGAGGAACACTCGAACGAGCTACAGCGCGCACGAGCTACCGAGATTTCAACGGCAGCTGCCCGTGCGAACCGCGGGCTCATAGGTGCAGAGGAGGCGATCCGCGACGAACTCATCGCCCGGACAACCGGCACCCCCGTCTGGCACGCGGAGGTGCGCGATGCTGCCACGCGAGACCGCGTCGCTGCCGCGCTCACCACACTTCGCGTGCGCAAGGCGAAACGCGAGCTCGACGCGGGGCTCCTCCTCACGGCACAGATGCGCAACATCATTGAGGAGTCAACCCCTGCACTCCTGCGCGGCGAGCCACTGCTCCTCATCGGCGAAACCGGCGGTGCAAAGACGGCGCTCGCAGAGTATCTTTCACGTACCGAGCTTGGGAATGAACCTGAACTCATTTCCGGCTACGGTGACATCACCAGCGCGCAGCTCATTGGCGCGCACGAGCTGCTCGCAGACCAGGGTGCGACGGTCAGCCGATTCGTGCCCGGTCCGTTGCTCCGCGCGATGGAGGCCGGCCATCCACTCATCCTCGATGAGGTCAACGCGATGCCACCCGAGTTCCTCAAACGACTGAACCGCATCCTCCAGCTGCGACCCGGTGACCAGTTTGCAGTGCAGGAAGACGGTGGCCGTCCGGTGACAATCGCGACGGGGTTCGCAATCCTCGCGACGGCAAACGAGCAAACCCCGCACCGCTATCGCGGCATCGATCGGCTCAGCGCCGAGCTCGTGAACCGGTTCGGCGCCAACACCTATCGTGTGCACTATCCAGATACGGGAAACCGGTTCGTCGATCCGCCCACTGAAAATGCGCTGCTTGCCGCCGCGGCAACCGCCGACCGGTTCGGCGCCGTCCCGTTCACTGCCGATGAACTCGACCGGGTCTGCCGCGTCGCATTCATCAGCCAGCAGGTGTTCTCAGGCATCACGGGCGATGGGTTCAGCGATTTCGTCTCCACTGAGCGAGAAATCGACGGACGGCCAGGCCTTGAGGAAGCGGTGCTCGCTCCGCGCACGCTCGTCGCGATCCTGCGCAAGGCCGCTGGCAGCGGCGGGCGAGTGTCGCTCCCCCACGCGCTCTACCGATTCGTTGAGGGTGTAATGCACACCGGCGACCGACACGTACTCACCCTCATACTGCAGAGCCAGGGATTCACGCGACCATAGCCGCCGATCCCTGCCTGCGTAAATACGCGGAAGGCCCGCACCCCCAAGTCGGGGTGCGGGCCTTCCGCGTATTTCGCTCGGGTTAATTCGCGATCTCCTGGTACGCGAACTGCAGCATCGACGCATCGGTGCCTGCGAGCACGCGCGGCTTTCCGATCTCGTCGAGCACAATAAAGCGCAGCATGCCAGCACGCGCCTTCTTATCGCGCTGCATCGCCTCGAGCAGGCCAGGCCAGCGGCCAGCCGGGTACGAGAGCGGCAGCGAGAGCAGCGAAAGCACCCGCTTGTGGCGCTCAACATCAGCGTCCGAGAGCGCACCAGCCATGCGGCCGAGCTCTGCGGCGTACATCATGCCGATTGAGATCGCGACACCGTGCCGCCACTGGTAGCGCTCTGCGTGCTCAATGGCGTGACCGAGGGTGTGTCCGTAATTCAAGATCTCTCGCAGGCCCGATTCCTTGAAGTCCTGTGAGACGACGCTTGCCTTCACACCAATTGCGAGCTCAACAACACGCTGGAACTCAGGCGTCGTCGGAGTCGTCGCCTTCGCGGTGTCTGCCTCAATGATGTCGAGGATCTCAGGCTCAGCGATGAAACCACACTTCGCGATCTCAGCGAAGCCAGCGAGAATTTCGTTCTGCGGCAGGGTATCGAGCAGTGCGAGGTCGCAGATGACGGCCTGCGGCGCGTAGAACGCACCAACAAGGTTCTTGCCCTCTGCGGTATTGATGCCGGTCTTGCCGCCGACAGAAGCGTCAACCATGCCGAGCACGGTCGTGGGGATCTGCACGAGCGGTACACCGCGCAGCCAGGTCGCGGCAACGAAGCCAGCGAGGTCAGTGACCGCGCCGCCCCCGAGACCAATGATGGCGTCGGTGCGGGTAAAGTCCGCCTGGCCAAGGATGCCCCAGATGAACGCAGCAACCTCTACACGCTTTGCCGACTCAGCGTCGGGCACCTCTGCGAGAAGCACCTGTTCGTACTGCTCGGCAAGGTCGTTCCGCAGGTTCTCAGCGAGACGCCCCACAGTTGCGGTGTGCACGATGAGCACCTTCGCCACGCGATCGCCGAGCGCGGCTGGCACACGATCGAGCACTCCACGCCCGACAGTGACCTCGTACGAAGTTTCTCCCGTGACCTGGATGATGGTCGGCTCGGCGGTCATGCTTCACTCCTTGGCTGTGAATTCTTTGCGGCGTTGTTTCGTGCCGCGCGACGTCGTGCTGCTGCTCGCGATCCGCCACTTCGGGCGCTCGCATTCTTGGCTGCCGCACGCTGTGCGTGTGTGAGGGGCGCCTGAGCTTCTGGCGTGCGCACCGGCGAGGTCTCCCCCGTGTCTCCAGCGGCAGCCTGCTGCTTCCGGGCGTATCCGCGCACCCACTGAGTGACACGGCGCGAAAGCTGCTCTTTGGTGGCGCGGTCTGTGCGGAATGTCACCTGAGCGACCTCTAGGTACAGCGGCTTGCGCGCCTCAAGAATACGTCCCCATGCATTGGGATCGTCACGCAGAAGGGGACGGCGTGACAGATTGGCGGTACGGAGTACCGCTTCCTGCGTCGTCATGAGCAAGATCGTGGGATGTTCCGCTAGCAATGCACGCGTCGAATCAGTAAGCACCGCGCCGCCACCGAGCGCCAACACCTTGGTGCCCTGCTCAGCAAGTTCGGCCGCGATAATTTCCGCCTCGATGCGACGGAACTCCGCCTCTCCGTGCTCAGCAAAGAACTCGGTAATGACGCCGTGCTGCCGGACAAAGACGGCATCGCTATCGACGAAGGGGATACCGAGGTCACGCGCAACGCGTTTTCCGAGGCTGGTCTTTCCAGCAGCCATCGGACCAACGAAGACAATGGCACGGTCTGGCAACCGCTTCCCGCCACCACGTCGCCGACGTCGGCGTGGGTTTGGCTTTCCACCCTGCTGCTGAGCGGCCGCACCGTTCGATGCAGCCGCGTCAGGCGTCGCAGTGCCGAGATTTTCAGACGCGGCCGTTGCCGATTGCACTACCTTGCGCGTAGGCACGACGATCGGAGCCGTCATCGCCCGTGGTACGGGCGGTGCCGGCTTCGGCCGTTCTTCGGCAACTGCGCTGGGCGGACCGGCAGGTCGTGCAGCGCGCCGCGACTTACTCACGACTCGATCGCTGTGTTTAGCTGCTCGGGAATCGCAGCGAGGTACGCCTGCAGATTGCGCTTGGTCTCAGCAACACTGTCGCCACCGAACTTCTCAACAACCGCATCTGCGATGACGAGCGCGGTCATTGCTTCAGCAACAACGCCAGCTGCGGGGACCGCGGTCACATCACTGCGCTGGTGATGAGCTTTTGCCTCTTCGCCAGTCGCGGTGTCAATTGTGGGAAGCGCGTGCGGAACCGTTGCGATCGGCTTCATGCCAGCGCGCACACGGAGCACCTGACCGGTGGTCATGCCGCCCTCGATACCGCCTGCGCGGCCCGTGTGGCGAATGATCTGGCCGTCTGCAAGGTGCAGCTCATCGTGCGCGACCGAGCCACGGCGACGCGTGGTTTCGAAGCCGTCGCCAACCTCAACGCCCTTGATCGCCTGGATACCCATGAGCGCACCAGCGAGACGCGAATCGAGACGACGGTCCCAGTGCACGTACGAACCAAGGCCGGCGGGGAGACCGTACACGAGCACCTCAACGATGCCGCCAAGCGTATCGCCCGACTTCTTCGTGTCGTCTACCTCTTCGACCATGCGCGCGCTGGTTTCCGCGTGGAAGCAGCGCAGCGGATCAGCATCAAGTGCGGCAACATCGGTTGGTCGCGGCAACGGCGAACCGGCAGGAACTTCGACGTCACCCATTGAAATGGTATGGCTGACGAGCGTAATTCCGAGTTCACCAAGGAACGAACGAGCAACCGCACCCAGCGCGACACGAGCAGCAGTCTCACGAGCGCTTGCACGCTCGAGCACGGGACGCGACTCGTCAAAGCCGTACTTCTGCATGCCGACGAGGTCAGCATGGCCCGGGCGGGGTCGTGTGAGCGGTGCACCGCGGCCACGCGACTTCTCCGAGAGCTCGGTCTTTTCGGCCGACATTACTTCGGTCCACTTGGGCCATTCAGTATTGCCGACGCGGATCGCGATCGGCCCACCAATGGTGACGCCCTGTACGACGCCGCCCGAGATGTTCAGCTCATCCTGTTCGAACTTCATGCGCGAGCCGCGGCCATAGCCGAGTTTGCGACGCGCGAGATCCTCGCGGATCGCGTCGAGTGAAATGGGGACACCAGCGGGCATCCCTTCGATCATTGCGATGAGTTCAGGGCCGTGAGATTCCCCTGCAGTAAGCCAGCGAAGCATAAGCCCTATCTTTCCACATTCTGTACGTCAGTTGCGCTCAAGCCACCGGCCTGGCGCATTGCCGCGTACACGCGATCCTCCCCATCGACGGGGAAGTTCGGATCACCATTGACGAAAATTCGCACCTGCAACAGTGCCTGCTCTACGAGCATTGCCACACCGGGGTGGGCGATGCCGCCAGCCGCGGTCCAGGCCGTCGCCAGTCCGGACGGCCACGGGTCATACGCGACGTCGAACAGCGGTACCTGCGCGAGATTCGCGGGGACCTCGAGCTCGGCAGCTGCACCCGCCGGAAGCGTTGAAATCACAAGCGACACATCAGCGATGCCGGCATCTGCCTCGGTCGCTGCGGTCAGTGATAGGGCGCCAGAAGCGGACTCCCCAGCAGCGGCTGCGACCACACGAACCGGTGCCGCGGCGCCAGGCTCCACAGTGCCATCAAAGCGACCAACAAGACTCTCCACAGCGCTCGCATTTCGAGCAAGTACGCGCACGGTTTTCGCCCCAAGCTTTCGTGCAGCAAGCACCGCAGAAACCGCCGTCGCGCCGGAACCAAGCACGAGAACGTCTGAGGCATCAAGCCCGGCGTGTTCAACCGCTGCAGCAAGCCCAGGAACGTCAGTGTTAAAGCCAGCCCACGGCTGTTTCTCACTATCGAGACGCAGCAGGGTATTGACCACGCCGCTCTCCTCGGCGACTGGGTCGCGAAGCGAGGCCAGACGGAACGCCTCTTCCTTCAGCGGCATCGTCAATGAAAGCCCACGCCAGTTTGTCAATCGCTCCGAGAGATACCCCGCGAGATCTGGAGCCTGCAGTTCATCACGGCCATATCGCCAGGCGAGGCCGAGCTCAGCGTACGCAGCAGCGTGAATATCAGGCGACTTCGAGTGCGCAATTGGCGAGCCAACAACGCCGAGAAACTCAGTTGCCGCGTCAGCAGCAGTGATCTTATCTGCGTTACTCACTTAGCACCCACTGTCTGGCGTGGTGTTGCACCACTCACGGAACTCATCGACCGACTTCTCATGCGCGTCGAGCGTCGAGTTAAACGACAATGCACCGTCGTTGCCAGGGGCATTCACAAAGTAAATCCAATCACCTGGCGTCGGATTCAGTGCAGCATTGATTGCGTCACGGCCTGCGTTCGCGATCGGACCGACTGGCAGCCCGGTGTGCGCGTACGTGTTCCAGGCGTTTTCATCTGCGCGGGCCTCATCAGAGGTCCACACGTCGCCGTCTTCGTGTGCGCCGAAGCCGTAGTGAGCGGTCGAGTCCATCTCGAGCTTCATGTCTTTTTCCAGACGGTTCGCGATAACGCGAGACACCTTACCGAAATCGTCAACCTGGCCTGCTTCGCGCTGCACGATTGAGGCGATGGTCAGCACTCGCTCACGATCTGCCTCAGCAACACCAAACTCGTCAAGGACATCAAGCTGCGTATCGAAGAGCAGGTGCACTGCTTCCTCACCCGTCGTATCGATCTCGAACTCGTAGGTCGCCGGGAAGAGCCAGCCCTCAAGGCTGTCAACACCGTCGGGCAGTGCGAATGCGCTCAGGTCAGCAACCGCGGCCTGCATGTCTTCCAGCGGCACCGTCGACTGCTCCGAAATAATCCGAATCGTCTGTTCGACCGTCTTCCCCTCTGGAATCGTAACGCGCAGGTCGAGTTCGTTCTCAGGGTCGAGCAATGCATCAAGGGCGGCCTGCGCACTCATCTGCAGGCGGAGCTTAAACGCGCCAGGATGGAACATCGGCTCCTCATCCTGCGCAACAAGCGTTGCAATGAAGGCCTCAGGAGTCTTCACCACGTCGAGTTCTGCAAGCTGGTTTGCGAGGTCAGTACCGTCATCACCGGATCGGATCACGACGGTGGCCTCCCCCGAGCCCTCGCCTTCGTAATCGTTGGTGGTCCAGCCAAGCGCAAGTGAAATGCGATCACCGTACTGGCTCCACGCAATTCCGCCGCCGATGCCAAGCAACACGACAACAGCAGCAACGATCGACCAAACGATCGCTTTTCGCTTCTTGCGTGCTTGAGTCTTTGCTCGTCGATTCACGTCGGGCTCCCTACTCTCAGTCTTCCGCAGTCACAGGAGTGCCAGGCTCACGGCCCTGTGCACGCTCGGAGTCGAGCGCCTGTTGCAAAATAATTACCGCAGCAGCCTGATCAATCACCGAGCGGCTCTTCTTTGTGTTCCGACCGGTCTGATGCAGCTGGGCTTGCGCCGTCACCGTCGAAAGACGCTCGTCAACGAGGCGCACACTACGCTCAGGATGCAACCGCGCAAGCGATTCCGCAAACTCGCGTGCGTCCTCGGTGGAGGGGGTGGCCTTTCCCTGCATATTCAGGGGAAGACCAACCACAAACTCCATGACGTCGTATTCATCGGCGATCGCACCAATACGCGCGAGATCGGCAGTGCCGTCGTGATCACGCGCCACGGTCTCGACCGGGGTCGCGAGCATGCCATGCGGATCGCAGCGCGCAACACCGATGCGCGCCTTGCCGACATCGATGCCGAGTCTCGTTCCAGTTCGCACGCGCTTACGCGCCAATCAGTGCGCGGATCTCGGCGAGAGCCGCCGGAACCTGCGCCACGTCAGTGCCGCCGCCCTGCGCCATATCGGGCTTGCCGCCGCCGCCGCCGCCGAGGACCTGCGAACCGCGCTTCACGAGGTCGCCTGCCTTCACACCGCGTTCACGCGCAGCAGCGTTGGTTGCCGCGACGAGAACGGGCTTGCCACCTGCCTCACCAGCAAGCACCACAACTGCAGCATCGCTGCCAAGGCGCTCGCGGATATCGATTGCGAGGGTACGCAGGTCATCGCCGCCAGCTGCCGAGCCGAGCGACACGAGTACCGCGTGAACACCATTAATGTCTTCAGCGCCCGCGATGAGCTCGGGAACGCGCTGCTGGAGCTGTGCTGCTTCCATCGATGCGATCTTCTTCTCTGCCGTCTTCAGCTGTGCGCCAAGCTCCTGTACGCGTACGATGAGCTCGGTACGCGGAACCTTCAGGCCACTGCTGAGCTGCTGCACAATTGCACGCTCTGCCGCAAAGTTCTGGAATGCCTCGAAGCCGACGAGCGACTCGATACGGCGATTGGTCGAGCCAACCGAGCTCTCACTCACGAGGCTGATCATGCCGACCTCTGCCGAGCTCCCCACGTGGGTGCCTGCGCAGAGCTCGCGCGACCACGCACCTCCGATGTCGACCACGCGCACGCGATCACCATACTTCTCGCCGAAGAGAGCCATTGCGCCAAGCGCTTTAGCTTCGTCGAGCCCCATCTCGCGGGTAACGACCTCGTAGTTCGAACGGATCGCCAGGTTCGAGATCTCCTCGATCTCGCTCTTTGTCTCGTTCGAGAGCGCCTCCGACTGGGTGAAGTCGAGTCGCATGTAGCCGGCCTTGTTGTACGAGCCAGCCTGGTGCGCGTTGGGGCCAAGCACGTCGCGCAGAGCAGCATGCACAATGTGCGTTGCCGAGTGTGCCTGCGTTGCACCGCGGCGGTAATCTGCGTCGACACGGCTTTCAGCGCGTGCGTCGAGACCGAGCACGCCGAGTTTCACGCGAACGGTGTGCACGATGAGACCGGGAACCGGCTTCTGCACGTCGAGTACCTCTGCCTCGAAGCCGTCTCCGACGATGAGGCCCTGATCGGAATCCTGACCACCGGACTCAGCCCAGAGCGCGGTCTCGCCGAGGACAACCTCTGCGATCTCGCCCTCGAGAGCCTCCTGGCGCGATTCGCCGTCAACGACAATGCCGAGGACACGGCTCTCGTGCTGCAGCTCGTCGTAACCGACGAACTTAGTCTCGCCCAGACCGCGCAGCTCCTTGTAAACGGAGAGGTCAGCACGCTGGCCCTTCTTCGCCTTTGCGTCAGCCTTCGCGCGCTCACGCTGCTCAGTCATCAGCGTGGTGAAGACCTCGCGGTCGACAGAGACGCCAGCCTCTTCAGCAAGTTCGAGCGTGAGCTCGATGGGGAAACCCTTGGTGTCGTGCAGCAGGAACGCAGCGTCGCCGGTGACGACGCCGCCGGTCTGCTGTGCCGACGAGATTGCCTCGTCAAGTACCTCGATACCCGATGCGAGGGTACGCAGGAAGGTCTTCTCCTCAGCGAGCGCAGCACGCGAGATGAAGTCATAGTTCTCTGCGATCTCTGGATACGAGCTTGCCATTGCGTTGCGCGACACCTCGAACAGCTCTGCGAAGCAGGTGCCGTTCACGCCGAGCAGACGCATGGAGAGAATCACACGGCGCAGCAGGCGGCGCAGAATGTAGCCACGGCCTTCGTTCGACGGCGTAACACCATCACCGATGAGCATGAGCGACGAACGAACATGGTCGGCGATGATGCGCAGGCGGATGTCATCAGCCTGGTTCTCGCCGTAGGTCTTGCCCGTGAGTTCGGCTGCACGGTCAAGAACGGGACGAACCTCGTCGATCTCGTACATGTTCTCGACACCCTGCTTGATGAACGCGACGCGCTCAAGCCCCATGCCGGTGTCAATGTTTTTCTTGGGGAGTTCACCCTCGATGGTGAAGTCAATCTTCGACTTCACATCGGTGACCTGGTACTCCATGAAGACGAGGTTCCAGATTTCGACGTAGCGGTCGTCGTCGGTCGCGGGGCCGCCGTCGATGCCGTACTCGGGACCCATGTCGAAGAAGATCTCCGAGCAGGGGCCAGCGGGGCCAGGCTGACCGGTCGACCAGTAGTTCGTTTCCTTACCGAGACGCTGGATGCGCTCTGCGGGAAGGGTTGAGTGCTGCGACCAGAGATCGAATGCCTCATCATCTTCTTCGTAGACAGTGACCCACAAGTCATCTGCCGAGAACCCCAGACCGCCATCAGCTTCGGAGGTCGTGAGGAACTCCCAGGCGTAACGAATTGCGCCGCCCTTGAAGTAATCACCGAATGAGAAGTTGCCACACATCTGGAAGAAGGTGCCGTGGCGAGGGGTCTTGCCGACCTCCTCGATGTCGTTCGTACGGATGCACTTCTGCACGCTCGTCGCACGGTCGTAGGGAGCAGGCACCATACCTGAGAGGTACGGCACGAACGGGACCATACCCGCAACCGTGAACATCAGGCTCGGGTCGTCAGTTACCAGTGAGGCCGACGGGACTACCGTGTGCTCGCGCTGTGCGAAAAAGTCAAGCCAACGGCGTCGGATCTCTGCGGTCTGCATGCGGGTGCTGCTCCTCTTAAAATCTAAAAATTAGTGCTGTTCGGTCTGGCCGTCGAGCGCCTGCTCGGAATCAGCCGGACGCCCTGCAGCTTCAGCGTCGTGGTAGCCGGTCGAGAACGCGCGACTAAACTCTTCCATTCCGCGGTTCACACGGCCGAAGAAACGGCGGCCACCCTCGGTGGAGTTCACGAAGTGGGCGGCGACAAAGCCAATCACAACGCCACTTACCAGCCAGTTCAGTTTGCGCATCGATTCGCCTCTCGTCGCGTTTGCATCTTGCACGATGTCGTTTGACACCTGCACATCGTCCCAGTCTATCCGGTTGCGCATACGCACTCGGGTGATGATGCAAAAAGGCGGGTGTCGGAAAACCGACACCCGCCTGAATGTAAGCGGAAGCTTAGCGACCCGAGTAGTACTCGACGACGAGCTGAACTTCACAGGTCACGGGGACCTCAGCGCGCTTCGGGCGGCGAACCAGGCGAGCCTGGAGCTTCTCGAGCTCAACCTCGAGGTAACCCGGAACTGCGGGAAGAACCTCAGCGTGGCCACCTGCAGCAGCGATCTGGAAGGGCTCAGTTGCCTCCGAGCGCTCCTTGACGTGGATGAGCTGACCGGGCTTGACGCGGAACGACGGGCGGTCAACGATCTTGCCGTCAACGAGGATGTGGCGGTGCACAACCATCTGACGAGCCTGAGCGGTGGTGCGTGCGAAGCCTGCGCGGAGCACGAGTGCGTCGAGGCGCATCTCGAGGAGCTCGACCAGGTTCTCACCGGTCAGGCCGTCAAGACGACGAGCTTCCTTGAACGCAATGGTGAGCTGCTTCTCACGGATGCCGTACTGAGCGCGAAGACGCTGCTTCTCGCGAAGGCGAACCGCGTAGTCGCTGTCGCTCTTACGCTTGGTGCGGCCGTGCTGGCCGGGACCGTAGGGGCGCTTCTCGAGGTAACGAGCAGCCTTGGGGGTCAGAGCAATGCCGAGCGAGCGGCTCAGGCGAGTCTGTGAACGGGTACGCGACGTGGTCGACACGTGGATCCTTTCGGTTTCTGATTACATCGCAGCTTCGGTGAAGCCACGCGTTCTCCCGGCTATGCTGCGCCCGCGCCAACAAGTGACGCACGCGACGCAGCGAACCGATTTCTCGGTGAGGGAACGACCATTGCAGAAACCCAACGAGGGGCCCACTGCCACCGTTCAGCCCAAGATAAAATCTCTGGCGCGGTGTTGGCCAGCGTCTATCGTATCACGAGCCCCGCGTAATACGACGAATCTTCTCGAGTCGCTCGGACACGTCACGCTCATTTCCGTGCGTGGTTGGCGAGTAATAGACCCGATCTTTCAGCTCATCTGGAAGATACTGCTGCGTCGACACTCCGCGCGGGTCGTTGTGCGGGTACAGGTACCCCTTGCCATGCCCGAGGCGTTTCGCGCCGGGGTAGTGGGCATCACGCAGGTGCTTCGGAACAAGCCCGAAGCGGCCTGCCTTTACGTCAGCGATTGCCGAGTCAATGGCAGCGATGACCGCGCCAGACTTGGGCGCCGTCGCAATGTAGATCGTTGCTTCTGCAAGCGGGATCCGCGCCTCTGGCAACCCAATCATCTGGGTCGCCTCGGCTGCTGCGACCGCGATAGGAAGCGCCTGGGGATCCGCCATTCCAACGTCTTCTGCCGCGTGCACCATCAGGCGCCTGGCGATGAAGCGCGGATCCTCCCCCGCTTCAAGCATGCGAGCGAGGTAGTGAATGGCGGCATCGGGATCAGAGCCACGCATTGACTTAATGAAGGCACTTACCACGTCGTAGTGCTGATCACCGTTCCGGTCATAGCGCAGGAGTGCGCGGTCAACCGACGCTTCGACAATCTCAAAGGTAATTTTCGGCAGGGACCCTGGCGCGTCGGTATCAGCATCGCCGGCGGGCGACTCCGCGTCATCGTCAGGTTCGCCATCTGCATCGTCATCAATCTCTGGGAGATCAACCGGGGTCATCGCAGATGCTGCGGCAGCCTCCAGCGCAGTGAGCGCGCGGCGCGCATCACCAGATGCGAGCTGCACGAGCGCATCGAGCGCCTCAGGGGAAAGCTCGACCGCACCACGAAGACCACGCGGGTCCGCGACTGCGCGCGTCAGCAGTTCGCGAAGATCGTCATCAGTCAGTGGTTCGAGTGTGAGCAACAGTGAGCGCGAGAGCAGCGGACTGATCACGGAGAACGACGGGTTCTCCGTTGTCGCGGCCACAAGAGTCACCCAGCCGTTTTCTACGCCGGGAAGTAACGCGTCTTGCTGCGCCTTGGTGAAACGGTGAATCTCATCGAGGAACAGTACCGTCGCAATGTCGTACAAGTCCCGATCGTTGAGGGCCCGTTCCATGACCGTACGGACATCCTTGATTCCCGCCGTCACCGCCGAAAGCTCGACGAATCGTCTGCCACTCGAATGCGCAATCGCCTGCGCGATCGTCGTCTTCCCCGTTCCGGGCGGCCCCCAAAGAATCAGTGAAACCGCCGAGCCGGTGCTATCACTCGCAAGCTGTCGCAACGGAGAGCCGGGCCTGAGCAACTTTCGTTGGCCGACCACTTCATCGAGCGAACGCGGCCGCATTCGCACCGCAAGCGGGGCGGTTGCTGAGAAGGGCGCGGATCCAGACACGCTGCCATCGTATCTTCGGATTCACTGAAGCGTCGAACTCCCCCGCTTTTATCGCCACACTATGGCTATAGTGGATACCGTCTATTCCACGGTCGGCGGACAACGTCGATCCCGCACGGCAGGTGAGCAACACGGTGAGCGAAGCTACGAACGAAACCCCTTGGGGACGAGTCGATGAGGACCGCACGGTTTACGTGCGCGAGGGTGACGCCGAGCGCGTCGTAGGCTCTTTCCCTGACGGCACCCCTGAAGAGGCCCTGGCCTACTTCGAGCGCAAGTACAACGACCTCGCAGGGCAGATTACGCTCCTCGAGGCACGCGTCGCGCGCGGCACGACTGACGGTTCAGCCGCAGAGGCAGTAACTAAGCTGCGCGAGCAGCTCGTTGAGCCCGCAGCTGTCGGCGACATTGCTGCACTCCGCGCACGTGTTGAGAAGCTTGACGGCCGCGCCGCAGAGCTCACTGAGAAGCAGCAGCAGGAACGCGAAGAAGCGAAGAAGGCTGCACTCGCTGAGCGCGAGGCGATCGTTATCGAGGCTGAGCGCCTGGCAGCACAGCTAGAGGCATCGATCCGCTGGAAGGACACGAGCCTCGCTTTCGAGAAGCTCTTCACCGACTGGCAGACCGCGCAGCGCACTGGCCTGCACATCGCGAAGCCCGTGGCCGACGGCCTGTGGAAGCGCTTCCGCAACGCACGCCAGTCGTTCGACACGGCTCGTCGCGCGCACTTCTCGCAGCTCGATGCGAACAACAAAGAGGTCAAGCACCGCAAGGAGCGCCTCATCACCCAGGCTGAGGCACTCGCAAACCGCGGCATTGACGGCATCCCCGCATACCGCGACCTCCTCGACGAGTGGAAGGCCTCGGGCCGCGCAAGCCGCAAGCTTGATGATCAGCTCTGGGCACGCTTCAAGGCCGCAGGCGACGTTCTGTACCAGGCAAAGGCCGAGGCCGCTGCACAGACCAACGAGGAGTACACCGCAAACCTTGAGGCTAAGGAAGCAATCCTTGCCGACGGCGTTTCGATCCTCGAGATCACCGATCACGCTGCAGCACGCAAGCAGGTCACCGCGCTTCAGCTTCGCTGGGATGAGGTCGGCCGCGTACCGCGCGAATCGCTCCGCGACATCGAGGGCCGTCTGCGTCGTATCGAAGACCACGTGAAGCAGCTCGAAGAGGACCACTGGTCACGCACCAACCCCGAGACTCAGGCTCGCACCACCGGCCTCCGCGCGCAGCTCGAAGCATCGATCGCTGAGATCGAGACTGAGATCACCGCCGCAAAGGCAGCGGGCAACGCAAAGCAGGTAGCAGAAGCCGAGGCGAAGCTCGCGACCCAGAAGTCGTGGCTCGATGCAATCGGTGACTAAGAGTCACTGACTTATACACAGGGCGGGCGTCACCGGGTGGCGCCCGCCCTTCGTGTTGCCACATGATGGTGCGCATGTATCCCACGCCACCACCTCGAAAACACACGCCCACGCCCCCGCGCATTGCTGATTGGCCGCTCGCCCAGCAGTACGCTGAGCGCTTGCGAGGCACGGTCGTCGCATGCGGGCCAGGTTTTCGCCTCGCATCTTGGCCCGACGTGCCCGTCACACGAGCAACCGCGCTTTCCAGATGGCTGGCATCGCCGCGCTACGTTGCGGTACAGATGACCGCTGCTTGGGTGTGGGGAGCTTGCTACCAGCCGGGAGAGCCAACGGTGCTCACGCGTGGTGGGCGGATCAGTGCCTCCCGAGAACAGTCAGGCGCAACGTATCTCATTGGCCGCATCGCAGATGACGAAGTCACAACGGTCGCCGGGTACTCGGTGAGTTCACCGTTGCGCACAGCATACGACCTACTCCGATCTGAGCGCGTGTTTGATGAGCGCGAACGCGCAGCAGTTCGGCTCCTTGCGTTCGGGCGCCGAGAGGAACTCATCGCACGCGCGAATCGGTGTTCACCCGGAGAAAGCAGGCTGATCCGCACACGGCTCGAAGCCCTGTACGGTACAGCCAGCCGCTCGCCTAGTTCGTGACGCGATAGACGTCGTACACACCCTCAATTCGTCGCACAGCGTTCAATACGTGGTCGAGGTGGTTCGTACCTGCCATCTCAAACACGAAGCGGCTTACGGCCAGTCGAGCACTCGACGTGTTCACCGAGGCTGAAAGGATGTTGACGTGGTGCTCTGAGAGCGCCTTCGTGACGTCCGAGAGCAAACCTGAGCGGTCAAGCGCCTCTACCTGAATCTGCACGAGGAACATACTCTTCGAGTTTGGCGCCCATTCGACGTCAACGAGTCGCTCAACCTGTGTCGAGAGCGAAATGAAGTTTGGACAGTCAATTCGGTGCACCGAGACGCCCTGGCCCTTGGTCACAAAGCCGCGCACCTCATCGCCAGGAACCGGGGTACAGCACTTTGCGAGCTTTGCAAGCACGTCTGTCGCGCCCTTGACGATTACACCACTTGCCGAGGTGGTGTGGCGACGAGGCTTTGGCGCATCGATTCCCTGCACCGCAATGCTCTCCGCATCAACCGTCCCGCGATCTGCCGCAGTGAGCGCAGTTGCGCGATCAATGACGTTGGCGGCCGAAATGCGCCCCTCACCGATCGCAGCGTAGAGCGTCGTCACATCTGCGAAGTTGTTCTGTGCAGCAACCTGCAACAGCACCTCAGAGTTCAGCAGGCGATGCAGCGGGAGACTCTGCTTCCGCAGGGCCTTGGTCAGCTCGAGCTTGCCCGCCTCAGCAGCCTCATCTCGCCGTTCCTTGGAGAACCACTGGCGAATCTTGTTCTGTGCACGCTTGCTCTTCACAAACGTGAGCCAGGAGCGGTTCGGGCCTGCATCTGGATCCTTCGAGGTGAAGACCTCGACAACGTCACCGTTTTGCAGGGTGGTCTCGAGCGGCACCAGCCGGCCGTTCACTCGGGCGCCCATGGTACGGTGGCCAACTTCGGTGTGGACTGCATACGCAAAGTCCACGGTGGTACCGCCTTCTGGCAGGCCGATTACTCGACCCTTCGGCGTGAATACGTAGACCTCTTTCGCGCCGATCTCGAAACGGAGCGCGTCAAGGAATTCGCTTGGGTCTTCGGTCTCTGCCTGCCAATCGGAAATATGCGCAAGCCAAGCCATGTCGTTCGACGTGGTCTCTTCGGGGCGCTGCTGACGCTGCTTGTACTTCCAGTGAGCTGCAACACCATACTCCGCACGCTGATGCATCTCATACGTACGAATTTGAATCTCGACCGCTCGCCCGTCAGGTCCTACGACCGTCGTATGCAACGACTGGTACAGATTGAACTTGGGCGTCGCAATGTAGTCCTTGAAGCGACCGGGAATCGGCGTCCAGCGCGCGTGTACGGCGCCAAGCACCGCATAACAGTCACGGATCGAGTTCACGAGTACACGAACACCAACGAGGTCGTAGATATCGTCAAAGTCGCGCCCGCGCACGATCATCTTCTGATAGATCGAGTACAGCTCTTTCGGCCGTCCCGTAACTTCACCGCGGATCTTCGAATCGCGGAGGTCCGATTCGATCGCGCCAATAACGCTGCCAACCACCTCATCACGCTGCGGGTTGCGCTGCTGCACGAGATTGTCGATCTCGGCATACAGCTTTGGCTTGAGTACCGCGAACGACAGGTCTTCGAGTTCAGTCTTCATCGACTGAATTCCGAGCCGGTGCGCGAGCGGCGCGAAGATTTCGAGTGTTTCCTGGGCTTTCCGCTTTGCCGAGTCGCTCGGCACGAAGCCCCAGGTGCGCGCGTTGTGGAGGCGATCCGCCAGTTTAATGACGAGCACCCGGATGTCCTTCGACATCGCGACCACCATCTTGCGGACGGTCTCAGCCTGCGCCGAGTCACCGTACTTGACCTTGTCAAGCTTGGTCACACCGTCGACGAGCATCGCAATCTCAGACCCGAAGTCTGCCGTGAGCTGCTCGAGCGTATAGTCAGTGTCTTCCACGGTGTCGTGCAGGAGGGCCGCAGCAATAGCGACGGGGGCGACGCCAAGGTCAGCCAAGATCTGTGCGACAGCGATGGGGTGAGTGATGTATGGTTCACCGCTCCGGCGCTTTTGGCCACGGTGAGCTTTTTCAGCCACCGTATAGGCCCGCTCGATCAGGCCAACGTCACCACGTGGATGGTTGGCCTTCACTGTGCGGATCAAATCGTCTACCGCACCGTGTCCGGAGCCGCGGGAAAAAATCCGCGGAACAAGGCGGCGGAGGGCAGTCGATCCCCCGGGTGTAGCGTCAGTCGCGTTCATGGCACTCTCCCTCGAACTGATTGAACGCTACACCACGGGGGATCGATTTAACGAACCCGCGTGTGCGCGAGTTTTAAATAGCCGCTATTCGGTGGCCTCCGCAGCAACGAGATCTTCCTCACGTTCACGCTGACGGAGCACCTTCTTGTCGTGCTCAACGATGACCTTGTCCTTCTCGCGAAGCTGCGAGTAGACCGGCGCCGCGATGAAGATGGTCGAGTACGCACCGACGAGGATACCGATAAACAGCGCGAGCGAAATATCGCGAAGCGTACCTGCACCAAGCACGAATGCGCCGATGAAGAGGATCGAACCAACAGGCAACAGTGCTACGACCGAGGTATTGATCGAACGAACAAGCGTCTGATTCACGGCAAGGTTGACCGACTCAGCGAACGTGCGAGATTCATTGAGCTCGCCCGGGGTGGTGTTCTCACGGATCTTGTCGAAGACCACGACGGTGTCGTAGAGCGAGTAACCGAGAATCGTCAGGAAGCCGATCATCGCAGCCGGAGTGATCTCGAAGCCGGCGAGGCCGTAGATACCCGCGGTAATGATGAGGTCATGCAGCAGCGCAGTCAGTGCCGCGATCGACATCTTCCAGGTTCGGAAGTAAATCGCCATCACGAGCGCTGCGAGCAGGATGAACACGATGAGGGCGATAATCGCCTGCTTCGTGATGTCCTGACCCCATGCCGGACCAACGTACGAGTAGGTCACCTTTTCAGACTTCACGTCGTACGCGGTCGCGAGCGCATTCGTCACTGCAACGTTTTCGGATTCCTGCAGTGCCTCGGTCTGAACGCGAATATCGGTCGGGCCGAGCTTCGTGATCTTCGGGACGGTGTTCGGAAGCACTTCAGCAACCGCCTGCTCAGCGAGCTTTGGATCCTGCTGTGCAGATTCACTCAGGTGCACCTGGAATTGGCTACCACCGGTGAACTCAATGCCGAAACTGAAGCCACCGCGTGCAATCGGACCGATGACCGCGAGAGCGATCAGGACGATCGAGAGGATGTACCAAATCTTGCGCTTGCCGATGAAGTTGATCGACTTCTCACCGGTGTAGAGCGCATTACCAAACTCAGAGAATGAACGAGCCATGGTTAGCCCTCCTTACCAGCAGCTGCAAGATCAGCAGCCTTGCGTTCTGCGATCGTCTGACGACGTTCTGCTTCGTTACGGCTCTTCGCGACCTTCTTGCCCGCGCCCTTCGTTGCGACCACGGGCTCACGGAACTGCGCGCGACCACGGTAGACAGCGCCGAGCTGCTGCGGGTTCAGGCCAGATGCGGGGTGACCCGACTGGTAGAACTTCGTGCGCGACAGCAGGACGAGCATCGGATGGGTGAACAGCGCGATCACGAGCACGTCGACGACCGTGGTCAAGCCAAGCGTGAACGCAAAGCCCTTGACGTTACCAACTGCAAGAATGAACAGAATAACCGCAGCAAGCAGGTTGATGCCGTCAGATGCAAGCACCGTACGGATCGCGCGCTTCCAGCCATTTTCAACTGCGCGTTCAATTGGGTGACCGTCACGCAGCGCATCGCGGATTCGCTCGAAGTACACAATGAACGAGTCAGCGGTGAAGCCGACCGCGACCACGATACCCACGACTCCCGCAAGCGAAAGACGGTAGCCCTGGCGCCACGAGAAGAAGGTGAGCAGCAGATAGGTCAGCACAGCCGCGATTGCAAGCGAAGCAATCGTCACAGTACCGAGCAGTCGGTACTGGAACAGGGAGTACACAACGACGAGGAGTAGACCAATGAGGCCTGCGAGCAGGCCTGCCTGCAGCTGGTTCGATCCGAGCGTTGCCGAAATATCTTCCTGGCTCTGCACGGTGAAGCCAATGGGCAACGCGCCAAACTTCAGCTGATCCGCGAGCGTCGCCGCGTCTTCCTGCGTGAAGTCGCCTGAGATCGACGGACGACCGTCAAGAATCTGCGCCTGCATCGCGGGCGCTGAAAGCACACGGCCATCAAGCACGAACGCAAACTGGTTCATCGGCGCCGTCTGGCCGAACAACCGGGTGCTGATCTCGCCAAAGACCTTCGCACCCTTCTTGTTCATGGTCATCTGCACAACCCACTGGCCGTTTGAAGCACCGGTGTTGGTGGTGCCCATCTGTGCCGTCGCATCGGTAATGACATCACCATTGAGCTCAACAGGACCCAGAATGTACTTCTGAAGACCGTTCGAATCACAGGTAATCAGCGGGCGGTCCTTCGGCATCTCTGCCGCGTTCAGCACCGAGTCGTCCATACAGGTGAACTCGAGGAAATCGGCCTGGAGCTGCTCGGTAAGCCAGGCAGTATCGCCAGCACTTTCCGGAATCTTCTCCGGATCGCGGGCAGCGATCTTCTCTTCGGTAGTCTGCTTCGGCTTGTCAGCTTCAGCGTCTTCACCGTCTACCGCAGCGTTCGCTTCTGCGTCAGCAGGTTCAGTCGTCTGGTCAGTCTGCAACTCTGCAAGCTGATCCTGAGTCAGACCTGCTGCTACTGCGAGAACCGGACGGAACTCGAGGTTTGCTGATGCTTCAATACGTTTGAGCGTTGCTTCATCAGCCTTACCAGGAATAGCAACCGAAATATGGTTACTTCCCTGCGTGGTAATTTCGGCTTCCGAAACACCCGAGGCATCGACGCGCTGGCGGATGATCGAGACAGCCTGGCTCAGCTGCTCACCGCTGACCGCTTGGCCATCGGTCTGGTTTGCAGCGAGCAAAATCTGAGTGCCACCCTGGAGATCGAGGGCAAGCTTCGGGGTCCATGTCGCGTCACTCCGGAAGACTCCGAGCGTGATCAGGCCAGACAGACCAACAATAAGTACGAGAAGGAAGACGAGCGAACGCCTCGCCTTCTTGACGGCAGGGGATGACGCCATGAGTGCGCTTTCGCTTTCAATAGGTGATGCCGGGCCGAAGCCCGGCATCAAGAGTTACTTCGCCTGATCGGCGCTGTCGTCGTTACCTGAGGTCGTATCGTCGTTCTCAGGCTGAGCTGCTTCAGAGTTCTCGATACGTTCACCGAACGCGGGATCATCGTCAGGAGCGAGTTCGCCCTCTGCCGACTCCGCCGGAGCTGCTTCAGTGGGGGTAACGATCTGGCTTACCGCCTGACGGTGAACAACGAGCGTGGTCGTACCACTCGTGACCGTAACCCGGTTGTTCTCTTCATCAATCGAATCGATGGTTGCGTAGATGCCGCTCGAAAGCATTACCTCAGCGCCGGGGCGCATGTCGTTCTGCATCTGCGCTGCTGCTGCCTGACGCTTCTTCCCGTTACGGAACATGAAGAAGATGAGCACGGCAATGAGGCCGAACATCACGATTGAAATGGGATCCACCCTGAAGGTCCTTCCGAGAAAAGAATTCCGCGCAAACGCACGGTCTATTTCAGTCTATCGAGAAAGGGGCTGTGAGAGGCTACAGATTTCACCCCTCACAGCCGACACGAAAATGTGACTATCTCTAGTGCGCTGCCGCGTTCCAGTTGGGGCCGGTTCCGACCTGCACTTCAAGCGGCACCGAGAGGTTTGCCGCGTCAGCCATCGCGGTACGCACGAGCGCTTCGAGCTGCGCTTCCTCCCCCGGCGCAACTTCAAACATCAACTCATCGTGAATCTGCAGGAGCATCCGCGATTGCAGACCGGCCTCAGCGATCGCCTGCTCTACGCGAATCATCGCGATCTTAATAATGTCTGCTGCCGAGCCTTGAATTGGTGCGTTCAGCGCCGCTCGCTCTGCGTTCTCACGCAAAATACGATTCGGGCTCGCCAGGTCAGGGAACGGACGTCGACGACCAAAAATGGTTTCGGTATAGGTGTCGGCCTTTGCCTGCTCCACCACCGAACGAAGATAGTCGCGCACACCACCAAAACGCTCGAAGTAGTCTGTCATCAACTGCTTTGCCTCACCAGCGGTGATCCCAAGCTGCTTGGAGAGACCAAACGCAGAGAGGCCATACGCGAGGCCATACGACATCGCCTTGACCTTCGAACGCATTTCATTCGTAACCTCGGCGGGTTCGACACCAAAAATGCGTGAACCGACGAAGCGGTGCAGGTCTTCACCAGCATTAAAGGCTTCAATGAGGCCTTCATCGCCAGACAGGTGCGCCATGATTCGCATTTCGATCTGCGAATAGTCAGCGGTCATGAGCGTGCTGTACTGCGGCTCATGGATGAATCCCTCGCGAATCCGGCGACCTTCTGCGGTGCGCACCGGGATGTTCTGCAGGTTCGGGTCAGTGGAAGCGAGACGGCCCGTGCTCGCGCCCACCTGCACCAACGTGGTGTGGATACGGGAGTCATCGTCGACAGCCTTCATGAGTGTCTCAACGATTTGACGAAGCTTGTTCGCGTCTCGGTGCTCAAGGAGCGCATCGAGGAACGGGTGCGGCTGTCGCTGCTGCAGATCTTGGAGCGCCGCAGCATCTGTCGTGTAGCCAGTGCGCGTCTTTCGCGTCTTGGGCATGTCCAGTTCTTCAAACAGCACCTGCTGCAACTGCTTGGGGGAAGAAAGATTGACCTCGTGGCCAATTGCGGTGAACGCACGCTGTTCGAGCTCAGCAACTCGCGCACGAAGCTCGGTGTCATGCGCCTCAAAGAGTGGCAGATCAACGGCGACGCCTCGAGTCTCAAGCGACACGAGAATCGGGAGCAGCGGAAGCTCGATGTCGTTGTACACCGTAGCGGTGCCCTCCGAGAATCGGCCGATGATTGCCTGGTGCACGCGAGCGACGTACCACGCACGCGCGTCAACACCGGAATTTTCGTCCTCATCAGGCACCAGCTGGTTCGGATCAGGCGTGGGAATCTCTTCCCCAAGGTAGCGGAACACCGCTTCAGCGAGCGTCTTCTCAGCTGCCGATGGTCGGAACAACCACGCTGCGAGGAGCGCATCGCCGGCGATGCCTGACAGCTGGACACCAACATTGGCGGCAATGCGTACGTGTGCTTTTGCGTCAAAGAAGAGCTTTGGCGCGTCTGATGACAGCCACTCTTCAAACTGGCGGTAGTCGCGCCCGCCAGGCTGCCAGGTGAACTTTACCGTTGCCTCAGACGTGGCAAGACCCACCTCAACCACGCTATCGAGCAGCGCGAATTCAACTGCCGGAGTATCGGCCTTTGCAAGCCAGTCCCCCAGCTCTTCATCGATGAGCAGTTTCGCTTCGGGGAGCTTGGGTGCAAGCTCAATCGTGACTGCTGCAGCTCCAACCGGCACCTCTGTGCCTGCAAGCTTTGCTACTCGCTGGAGCAGGGTTCGGAATTCGAGCTTCGCAAACACAGGCTGCACCTGCGCGATGTCGAGTTCGCCGCGGTCAAGCTCTGGAAGTGTGACCGGCAGCTCAACGTCGCGAACAAGTCGGTTCAGACGGCGGTTGCGCTCAGCCAAGTGCGCATTCTCGCGAAGGCTCTCGCCAACCTTGCCGGTGACTTCATCTTGCCGGCGCAAGATCTCTTCAAGCGAACCAAATTGGTTAATCCACTTCACTGCGGTCTTCTCACCCACACGAGGAATACCGGGCAGGTTATCGCTGGTCTCGCCGACGAGTGCAGCGATCTCAGGGTACTGCTCAGGACGGACTCCGTAACGCTCCATGACCTTTTCTGCGTCATATCGGGTCAACTCAGTGACACCCTGCTTTGACGGGTACAGCAGCGTGACGTTGTCGTCTACGAGCTGAATAGTGTCACGGTCACCACTCACCACGAGCACACGGTACCCGGCGGCGGAGGCCGTCGTTGCGAGCGTCGCGAGGATATCGTCGGCCTCGTAGCCTTCCTTCTCGATGGTCACGATGCCCATCGAATGCAGGGCCTCCTGCAATAGAGGGATCTGACCCTTGAACTCGGGTGGCGTTTCTCCACGCGTGCCCTTGTACTCGGGGTATTCCTCCGTGCGGAAGGAGTGACGTGAGATGTCAAACGCGACCGCAACCGCGTCAGGCTTCTCGTTGGTCAACAGGTTGATAAACATCGCGATGAAGCCGTGCACTGCGTTCGTGTGCTGACCCGTCTGCGTCTGGAAACGATCGACGGGAAGCGCGTAGAACGCACGGAAGGCCAGCGAGTGACCATCTACGACCATGAGGGTAGGCTGAGTTTTCGACACGAATACAGCCTACAAGTCACCGCCGACATTCGAAACGGTGACGCGACGCAACGCCGAGAGGAAGCCTTTGAGCGAGCAGAACAACCTCATTCCAGAACCAGAGGGCGCAGGAGAGAACTTCATCGCCTGGCGCGGCCTCGGTGCCCTCGCGGACAAGATGGGCATCAAGGTCACCGAGTTCACGCGAGACCGCGCAGTCGCAACGATGCCGGTCGAAGGCAATACACAGCCGATCAACCTCATGCACGGTGGCGCCTACGTGGTCATCGGCGAGACGCTCGGATCCATGCACGCAAACTACGTAGCACCAGCAGGCAAGGTTGCAGTTGGCGTTGATATCAACGCAACGCATACCGGGTCGGCGGTCACCGGTCTCGTCACAGCGGTCTGTACGCCGATCCGCCTCGGGCGCACACTCACCGTCCATGAGATTGTGGTGACAGATGAGCGCGGACGTCGCTGTTCAACCGTGCGCATCACCAACGTCTATAAAGAACTGTAGAAACGAAAAAAGCCCCGCAAACGAGCGGGGCTTTTTTCATGTCAGGGATTAGTCCTTCTTGGCACCAAGCTGATCGATGATGGTCTTCGCGACGTCCTGCATCGTCAGGCGGCGATCCATAGATGCCTTCTGGATCCAGCGGAATGCCTCAGGCTCCGAAAGCCCCATCTTGTCGTTCAGGATGCCCTTAGCGCGGTCAACGAGCTTACGGGTCTCAAATCGCTCAGCAAGATCAGCGACCTCGTTTTCGAGGGTGACAATCTGCTGGAAGCGCGAAAGCGCGATCTCGATAGCGGGGATCAAGTCAGCAGGAGTGAAGGGCTTCACAACGTACGCAAGTGCGCCCGCCTCAGTTGCACGCTCTACCAGCTCGCGCTGGCTGAATGCGGTGAGCAGAACAACAGGAGCGATGTTCTCCTTGTTGATCTGCTCTGCAGCCGAGATGCCATCAAGCTGCGGCATCTTCACATCCATAACCACGAGGTCCGGACGAAGCTCCTTGACGAGTTGCACCGCGGTTTCACCGTCACCGGCTTCGCCGACAACGTCATAGCCGTTGTCGCGCAGCGTCTCGACGATATCCAGGCGAATCAGTGATTCATCTTCCGCGACGACAACGCGTCGCGGAGTGCTGCTCAGTTCAGTCATGCCCACAATCTTACTCCCTCAGTCTGCACAAATCCGGTGCGACGATGCGATACAGTATTTTCCATAGGCCGGATTGGTGGAATTGGTAGACACGACGCACTCAAAATGCGTTGCCGAAAGGTGTAAGGGTTCGAGTCCCTTATCCGGTACCACAAACGCAGGGCTCCTGTACTTAACTCAGTGTTAAGCACAGGAGCCCTGCGTCGTATCTGTGCATTTTCTCTCCACTGGGTCCCGGGCAATGCCCGGGAAACCTTCACGAGGTGAGTTTCGTGTCGCCCCCGCAACGGGGGCGACACGCTGAGAGTGCACTAATCACGAAATTCTTTTTTCACCTCGTTCTTCATGCGAACCGCATCCCGGTGCGCCTCAGCTTTCTTCACCGCAGCTTCGGCTTTGAGCTCTTCAAGCTTGTCCTTCGCGCGGTCAGTACCTTCTTCGAGCGCCTTACCAACCTTGTCGGTAGCGTCTTCAACTGCGTCCTTTGCGTCTTCCAGAAACCCCATTGTTGCCTTCCTTCCGTTACACCAGTCACTCAATCTGTCTTACCTGGGGGTCAATCGGCTTTCTTGCGGCCGGCAATAAGCCCCCAGAGCAGCAGGACGATGATGGCACCACCAATGGCCAATGCCCATGTTTGCAGCGACCAAAACTCTTCGAGCGGCGCGTTGAACAGGAACGAGCCAAGCACTCCCCCGAGCATCGCGCCAACCACGCCGAGCAGCAGTGTCGCAAACCAGCCGCCACCTTGATTTCCAGGGAGAATCGCCTTAGCAATTGCACCGGCGATCAATCCCAGTATGAGAAATGCGAAAAATCCCATTTTCAACTCCTTTCGGGTGCCCACCATTACACGCCTCGAATCCGGCTTCGTCAACCCCTCCGTCCAGATTCTTGAGGAAAACGCAAGAAGGGGTCGCACACAGTGTGTGCGACCCCAAGCGAGTCTCTCGCTCAGTTGCTTGCTATTCTCCGCGACCAATCACGTGCTTCCGAGGACGCGCCTCAGGAAGTACACCGGTTGACTCACCCATACGGTGAATACGAAGAGTGTTGGTGCTGCCAATGATTCCGGGAGGGGAACCGGCAACGATGACGACCTTGTCGCCAACGTTCAAGCGTTCAACTTCCAGGAGCACCTCGTCTACCTGCTCGAACATGCGGTCGGTGCTGTCTACGCGGGGCACCTCGTAGCTCCGAGCGCCCCAGGTCAGCTCCATGCGGCGACGGACATCTGCACTCGGCGTGAACCCGAAGATGGGTACCGGGAGACGCAGACGCGAGATTCGACGTACGGTGTCACCGGACTCCGTGAAGACGCAGATTGCACGAGCTTCGATTCCACGAGCGACATCGCCTGCCGCCTTCGCGAGCACGCCACCCTGAGTGTGCGGCTGAGTTCCGAGCGGCTCGATGCGATCAAGCGCATGATCTTCCGTAGCGCTGATGATGCGGTCCATCGTAGCGACTGCCTCGACTGGGTACGCGCCAACGCTCGTCTCGCCAGAAAGCATGACCGCGTCAGCACCATCAAGGACGGCGTTTGCGCAGTCCGAAGCTTCCGCACGGGTCGGGCGCGGGTTCTCGATCATCGACTCGAATACCTGAGTTGCCACAATAACAGGCTTCGCGCTGCGACGTGCCATTGCGATGGCCTCGGTCTGCACGAGCGGAACCTGTTCAAGAGGAAGCTCAACACCGAGATCGCCACGAGCGACCATGACGCCGTCAAACGCGTCAACGATCTCCTGCAGGTTTTCAACCGCCTGCGGCTTCTCGATCTTTGCGATCACGGGAAGTCGGTAGCCTTCTTCGTCCATGATCTCGTGTACGCGGGTGATGTCAGCTGCGTCACGAACGAACGAGAGCGCGATGTAGTCAGCGCCGAGCTTCATAGCCCAACGTAGGTCTTCCTCGTCCTTATCGGAGAGTGCGGGTACGTTCACAGCAACACCGGGAAGGTTGATTCCCTTGTTGTTGGAGACAGCGCCAGGAATCTCAACGACCGTGTACACGGTGTCTTCAGTGACCTTGGTCGCACGCAACAGTACCTTGCCATCGTCGACAAGTAGCGGATCGCCGACACTCACATCGCCAGGCAGCGCCTTGTGCGTGGTGCCACAGATTGTGCGATCGCCAACGATGTCGCGAGTCGTGATCGCGAACTCATCGCCAACCTCAAGCTCGTACGGGCCGCCTTCAAACTTGCCAAGGCGAATCTTCGGACCTTGCAGATCTGCGAGAACCGCGATCGGGCGACCGACCTCGATCTCAGCTCGGCGAATATTTCGGTACACGCCCTCATGCACGTTGTACGTGCCGTGGGACATGTTCAGTCGGGCAACATTCACACCAGCTCGAATGAGCTCGAGGGTGTTGTCGTAGTTGGAGACAGCGGGTCCCCAGGTTGCAACAATCTTGGCGTGGCGCATGAGAGGGCCTCCCTTAGTTCTGCGAACTTGCGGCCACGGCTTCGTTGGAGCCATGGTCAAGAATGTGATGGTACGCCTCTGCATCGTTGGTCGAGGCAAGCACCGCGTCGGTCGGATTCATGCGACCCGGCAGGTATACCGAGGTTTCCAGACCGACGTGACGGCGACGAAGAACGAAGAAGAGCACGACGCCAGCGAGTACCGCTACCCAGGCAGCAAGCACGTTGGTGCGCATACCCAGGAACTGCATGCTCGGGTCCACTCGCAAGCTCTCGACCATGACGCGGCCAAGGCCGTACCAGACGAGGTACAGCGCGAAGAAGCTGCCCCAGCGGAGCTGAGCGCGCTTCTCGATCGCAAGGAGCACGATGATACCGAGAATGTTCCACAGCGCCTCGTACAGGAACGTCGGGTGGAACAGGGTACCCTCGGGCAAACCGATGGGGAACGCCGGGTTGAGCGGGCTGATCTCGAGACCCCAAGGCAGGGTCGTGGGGCCACCGAAGAGCTCGTGGTTAAACCAGTTCCCCAGACGGCCAATTGCCTGCGCAAGCAGGAGGCCGGGAACAAGTGCGTCCGCGAACGACAGGAAGCGAATGCCCGTGAGGCGCGATGCGATAAGCACACCGAACGCCCCGCCGATCAACGCGCCGAAGATGGCAATGCCGCCCTTCCAGAACGCGAGCGCATCAAGCGGGTTGCTGCCCGGGCCGAAGTAATCACCGAAGTGAGTCAGCACGTGATAAACGCGAGCACCGATGATGCCAAACACGAGCGCCCAGACGACAAAGTCAAGCACTGCGCCGCCCTCGCCACCGCGAGCCTTAAGTCGACGGCCGGTCCAGATAGCCGCAAGAATGATGCCAATCAGAATACACAGTGCGTACATCCGAATCTGGAATACACCGAGTTCGATGAACTGAAAATCGGGGCTGGGAATGCTCAGCGGGAGAATCATTGACTCCTCTTTCACCGACGAACGGTTCGCCGGGATCTTACGTCGGGCTGCAAGGAGCTTTCCCGCAGCGGAACAATTTCAGCTTATCGCAGCGTGCCCTGCGAAATCTCGCGAGCTACCTCAGAAAGTCCTTCAACTCCCCCGTCGCGCAGCGCACGAACCAGGGCGGTGCCCACGATCGCGCCACTCGCGTACTCAAGCGCGGCAGACACCTGGTCAGCGTTCGAGATGCCGATTCCAACACACGGGAGTTCGACACCAGCGTCACGAAGCCGAGCAGTCAGCACGCGGGCGGCCGCATCGAGCGATGCACGCTCACCGGTAATGCCCATCGTGGAGACGGTGTACACAAACCCGGTCGAGCTATCACGAATGAGTTCGATGCGCGCGTCAGTGGAGGTCGGTGCTGCAAGGAACACGCGGTCGAGTCCGACTCGCTCACTCACAGCGATCCACTCTGCTGCAGCATCAGGGGTGATATCAGGCGTAATGAGCCCAGCTCCACCAGCAGCCTTCAAATCTTCAGCGAAACGCTCGACGCCATACTGCATCACGGGGTTCCAGTACGTCATCACGAGTACTGGCGTATCGACAGCCTCGGTGATTCGGCGAATGACCGTGAAGAGGTCACGAAGCTTGAAACCGTTCGCGAGCGACTGTCGAGTCGCTGCCTGAATGATCTCACCGTCCATGACGGGATCGGAGTACGGGACGCCAATCTCAAGCACGTCTGCGCCGTTACGAGCGAGTGCAATTGCAGCCTCTACGCTCGTATCCAGATCAGGGAAACCTGCGGGCAAGTATCCAATAAGTGCGCCACGTCGCTCAACGTTCGCGCGACGAATCGCCTCAGAAACCCGAGATGCACCATTCAGATCAGTCGAAGTGCTCAACCGATGACCTCCGAATCAGAAGCGTCGAGCAGGTCAAAGTAACGACCCGCCGTGACCATGTCTTTGTCTCCGCGGCCCGAAAGACTCACGAGCACAATCTCATCTGCGGGCAGCTCAGCAGCAAGGCGAAGCGCACCCGCGAGAGCATGCGAAGATTCGATCGCAGGAATGATGCCTTCTGTCTGGCTCAACGCGCGAAGCGCGTGCATCGCCTCTGCATCGGTAGCGGGAATGTATTCCGCACGACCAATGTCAGCAAGCCACGCGTGCGCAGGGCCCACTCCGGGGTAGTCAAGACCCGCGGAAATCGAGTGCGACTCGATGGTCTGTCCGTCTTCGTCCTGGAGCACGTACGTGCGTGCCCCATGCAAAACTCCGGGCGTCCCACGCTCGATCGAGGCGGCGTGCTGTTCAGTATCAACGCCGTCACCGGCAGCCTCAACGCCGTAGAGCTTGACATCAGCATCGTCAAGGAAGGCATCGAACATGCCGATCGCGTTCGATCCGCCGCCTACGCAAGCCACAACAGCAGCGGGAAGCTTGCCAGTCTTCTCCTGGAGCTGTTCGCGAGCTTCCTCCGAGATGATCTTCTGGAAATCACGAACCATTCCAGGGAACGGGTGCGGGCCGGCCGCAGTACCGAAGATATAGTTCGTACGTTCAACCGTGGCAACCCAATCTCGGTACGCCTCATTAATGGCGTCCTTGAGGGTGCGTGAGCCCGCGGTAACCGCGACAACCTCTGCGCCAAGGAGACGCATACGTGCCACGTTGAGCGCCTGGCGTTCGGTATCGACCTCGCCCATGTAGACGGTGCAATCAAGGCCGAAGAGTGCCGCGGCGGTCGCCGTCGCCACTCCGTGCTGGCCAGCGCCGGTCTCAGCAATCACACGAGTCTTCCCCAACCGCTTGGTCAGCAGCGCCTGGCCAAGCACGTTGTTGATCTTGTGTGAGCCGGTGTGGTTCAGATCTTCACGCTTGAGGAAGATCCGTGCGCCACCCGCGAGCGCCGCAAAACGGGGAACCTCGGTGATTGGCGAGGGGCGGCCAGCGTACGAGAGAAGAAGCTCAAGGAGCTCTTCCTGGAAGGCTGGATCAGCCTTCGCTTCCTCGTACGCTGCGCTCAGCTCGTCAATAGCGGCGATGAGCGACTCAGGCATGAACCGCCCGCCGTACTCGCCGAAGAATGGTCCGTGTTCATCACGAAGGCTACGCGAATCGCGAGCCTCACCAGGTGCCTGGTCTGTCATCTAGAGTTGCCCCATTGGTCTAGCTTTAAACGTTCAAATATGACTGCAGCGTAGCGATTGGGTCATTCGTCACGAGGGCCTCGCCGACAAGGATTGCGTCAGCTCCGGCCTGCCGGTAGTGCTCGACGTCAGCAACGCTGAGCACTGCAGATTCTGCGAGGCGCACTGCCCCAGCGGGAATCTGATCCGCAACACGACCGAAAAGATCGCGGTCCAGCTCGAAGGTGCGCAGATCACGGGCGTTTACGCCAATGAGCTGGGCACCCAGGTCTACCGCACGAGCCACTTCGTCGGCCGAATGGGCCTCAACAAGCGGCGTCATGCCAAGCTGAAGGGTGAACGCATACAGTCGTTCAAGAAGCGGCTGCGGAAGTGCAGCCACAATCAGAAGTACCAGATCGGCACCCGCAGCGCGGGCTTCAAGGATCTGGTACTCCTCACCGATGAACTCCTTACGGAGTACCGGGATACTTACTGCCTTACGCACAGCTTCAAGGTCGGCAAGCGAACCCTTGAACTTGCGCTCCTCAGTGAGGACGCTCACCACGCTCGCGCCACCAGTTTCATACTGGGCAGCAAGGGCGTGCGGCTCGGGAATATCAGCAAGAGGCCCGCGCGACGGGCTCGCGCGCTTCACCTCTGCGATCACCTTAATGTGATCGGCAGGGGCGAGCGCTGCGAGCGCGTCAAGCGCGGGCACGCGTGCGAGTGCTTCGGCTTCAACAACCGAGAGCGGTCGAGTGAGACGGCGCGTAGCCGCGTCCTCGAGGGAACCCGCAAGAAGCTGCTCGAGCACTGTTAGTCGTGCGACTTCGGAACGTACTTCGGGCCGTTCACGCCGTAGCCCGCCTTCGAGATGATCCAACCAAGGATCAGGCCGAAGGCAACAACGCCTGCGCTTACCCACACCATGGTGGGCATGTGCAGGAAGAAGAACACGGTTCCGGCAGCGATGCCAAGCAGCATCACAATTACCGCAGTCCATGCTGCGGGCGAATCTCCGTGACCAGGGTCACCGTTCTGGGTGCTCATGAATCTCCTTGTAGACAAGCTCGTACCCGGGCGGATACGTACTGGGTCAGTCTATCGGTACTCCCAGCTTTCTCCCAAAGTTGTGGCGGCGCGTCATTTTCGCCTCACACCTCTGGCACCTATGGGGTGGAAAGCGTAGGATCTTCGCCGTCACTCAACGCATCCCAATCAGAGATACGATCAGGGCCAGCTGACTTCTTTCCTGCTGTCTTGCGCGTCTTCTCGGCTGCGCTCGCGTACTTCCGGTCTCCCGCACCCCAGCTGCCCGAGACTAAAAGCGCCACAATACCCAGGATTGCGATGAGCACACCGGCGACGATGACCACGATGGGCCAGACCGTGGTCGAGGCGAGGATCACCGTGTCAACAGCATCCCCCGACAGGCCGGTGAGTTCGGTTGCGGTGCCACGCACCGCGGCAATTGGGTCATTCATCACGCTGAATCCACCGTAGGCAATGCCCGCGCCGAGGAGCGCGATGAGGACCGCAAGCACGCGTCTGAAGACCGAGCCTGCAATCGCCAAGACCAGTGCCGCCACAAGCGCGGCAATGCCAACGGGCGAAAGCGCCGGGTTGGCATTGTGCCCTGAAACAGCACCGATTCCGATCTCACTGTCGACACCAAGCTGAGTGATGTCGTACTGGACCCATCCTTGCGAGCCGACGATGAGCGATCCGCCACCAAGTACGGCAATCGCCAGGATGAGTGTCCACTTATTCCGCATGATGCGCCTTCTCTTCCACTGCCGCACGCAGCGAGTTCGCGATGGCAACTGCGCGCAGAGGCGCGGCTGCCTTGTTCCGGCATTCTTCATCCTCGCTTGCGGGAACGGAGTCTGCCACGATGCCTGCGCCGGCCTGGATCATTGCGACCCCGTCCTTGATGGTGGCAGTGCGGATCGCGATAGCGAGATCCGCCGCCCCACCGAAGCCGAAGTAGCCAACGACACCGCCGTACACTCCGCGCCGCACCGGTTCGAGTTCATCGATGATCTCGAGCGCGCGCGGCTTGGGTGCACCAGAAAGGGTTCCCGCAGGGAATGTGGATCGGAAGACATCAATCGGGCTGTTGCCCTCGGCGATCTTGCCTTCGACGCTCGACACAATGTGCATGATGTGGCTGAAGCGTTCGACGCGCATGAATTCGGTCACCTCGACCGATGCCGGATCGCACACGCGAGCCAGGTCGTTGCGCGCCAGGTCGACGAGCATGAGGTGTTCTGCTCGCTCTTTTTCATCGGCGAGCAGATCGCGCTCGAAGAACTGGTCCTCATCAACCGTCGCACCGCGCGGCCGCGAGCCAGCAATCGGGTGCGTCATGACGTCGCCAGATGCCTGAATAGTCACGAGCGCCTCGGGGCTTGAGCCAACGACGGCGAAGGGCTCTCCATCGGAATCTTCAAGCTGCAACAGGTACAGGTAGGGGCTCGGGTTCAGGTGGCGCAGTACACGGTAGACATCGAGCGGATCAGCAGTGCACTCCTGATCAAAACGCTGCGACGGCACGACCTGGAAAATATCGCCATCAACGATGTATTGCTTCGCGCGCAGCACGGCGGCCTCGAACTCGGGGCTTGTGGTGAGGCGTGCCGGATCCGCCAATGCGTCGCGATCGATCGTATTGAGCGGCGAGGCGAGCGGCTCAGCGAGCGCAGCCTGCAACGCGTCGAGTCGTGCCTGCGCGTCAGCCCACTGCGCATCAGCGTCAGCGTCAGTATCAGCACCAGCGCCCGACTCCCCCAGTACTGAATCATTCAGCACGTTGGCGAGCAGTACGACCGAACCTTCGCGGTGATCAATCACCACGAGTTCAGATACAAAGCTCAGCCCCTGCGAGGGCAGGTTCGAACCTGGCTTCGTGTTCTCGGGCAGGTTCTCGAACTGGCGAACGGTTTCCCAGCCGAGGTACCCAACGAAGCCACTCGCGAGCGGCGGCAGATCGGGATCGTGCGGTGCACGCCAGCGATCATAGACCGCGCTCAAAGCAACCACGGGAGCGAGCGAGGACACGCCACCGGGAAGCAGGCGCTCCTCGGTCAGCTCCGATCCGCTCGGACGCCAGGCAGCTTTCCCGTCTCGCTCGCTCAGTACGCCGAAGGAGCCTGCCCCTACGAAACTGAAGCGAGTCCATACGCCGCCCTGTTCGGCAGATTCCAGAAGGAACGTGCCGGGGCGCGATGCCGCAACCTTACGGTAGATGCTGACGGGAGTGTCTGCGTCTGCGAAGATCTCACGGCGAACGGGGATTACGGACTGGGTAGCTCGCGCTGCCTCAAACGCTGCGCGGGTGGTCGTCGAGTTCACGGCTCCAGCCTAGCGCGGACCATGCTCCTAAAACGCAGAGTTACGCAACAGAAGAGTCACCAACGACCACTTCGACGTCACGGCCGTCAAAACAGGTGCGACTTCCGGTGTGGCACGCAGCACCAATCTGCGCAACACGAATGAGCAGGGTGTCATTGTCGCAGTCTGCCGCGACGCTCTTCACGTACTGACGATGCCCGGAGGTATCGCCCTTTCGCCAGTATTCCTGGCGCGACCGTGACCAGAACGTCACACGACCTGACTCGCAGGTGCGGCGGATCGCCTCAGCGTCCATCCATGCGAGCATGAGCACGGCGCCCGACTCGTCGTCCTGAATGATCGCCGGGAGCAGGCCGTCGGTGTTGAACACCGCTGCCTCGAGCAGTTCAGCCGCGGTCATCTGTGTGCTCACAGTCGCACCAGGTGTCCTGCATCAGCAAGCGCCTGCTTGACCTCAGCGATCGTGAACGTGCCGTAGTGGAAGACCGACGCAGCAAGCACCGCGTCTGCACCAGCGTCGACCGCGGGTGCGAAGTGCTCAAGTTTCCCCGCGCCGCCCGAGGCGATGAGCGGAACGCTCGCGACCTCACGCACGGCGCGAATGAGCTCGAGATCGAACCCGTCACCCGTACCGTCGGCGTCCATCGAGTTGACGAGCAGCTCGCCAGCGCCACGCTCTACGGCGTTGCGGCACCACTCGATTGCGTCGAGGTCGGTCTCTCGCTTGCCACCGTGTGTCGTGACCACAAAGCCAGAGGGCATCCGCTCGCTGCGGCGCACGTCGAGCGACAGCACGATGACCTGTGAGCCGAAGCGGTCGGCGATCTCGCCGATGACATCGGGGCGGGCGATAGCGCCGCTGTTGATGCCAACCTTGTCGGCGCCGACGTCCTGCAGTCGAGCAACGTCTTCAGCTGAACGCACACCGCCACCTACGGTGAGGGGAACGAACACCTGTTCTGCGGTCTGCCGCACGACGTCGTAGGTGGTCGAACGGTCATCGACCGTTGCGGTCACGTCGAGGAACGTGAGTTCATCTGCGCCTTCAAGCGCGTACTTTGCAGCCAGTTCAACGGGGTCGCCAGCATCGCGCAGGTTCAGGAAGTTGACGCCCTTCACCACGCGGCCAGCGGCAACGTCGAGACACGGGATGACCCGAACGGTCGTAGCCATACGAGATGCCCTTCTTACAGACGTGCTGCGTGGATAGCGGTCACGAGAATGGCGCGTGCGCCAAGGTCGTACAGCTTGTCCATGATTTCGTTTGCGTCAGCAGACGGAACCATCACGCGCACGGCAACCCAGCCCTCGTTACGCAGGGGCGAGACGGTCGGCGACTCGATGCCGCCGGCGATCTCAACTGCAGCCTCAAGCTTTGCGACCGGGAGGTCGTAGTCCATGATGACGTACTTGCGAGCGACGAGCACACCACGGAGGCGGCGCAGCAGACGCTCGATGCCGGGGTGCTCGGTCGGGCCGCCAATGATCAGCGCGGTCGAGTCGAGAATGACCGGGCCGAAGATCGACAGGCCTGCAGCGCGCAGCGTTGCACCGGTTGAAACGACGTCTGCAACAGCGTCGGCAACGCCGAGCTGCACAGCCGACTCAACGGCACCGTCAAGCTTCACAGTGGTGGCGTTGATGCCACGCTCTGCGAGGAAGTTACCTACGAGTACCGGGTAGCTCGTCGCAACGCGCTTGCCCTCGAGGTGCTCGATCTCCGAGATCTCGCTCCCAACGGGCGATGCGAAGCGGAAGGTGGAGTCAGCAAAGTTGAGCTCTGCAATCTCGGTTGCGGCCGATGCCGAGTCGAGAAGCAGGTCGCGGCCGGTGATACCGACGTCGAGTGCACCGGAACCAACATAGGTCGCGATGTCGCGGGGACGCAGGTAGAAGAACTCAACGTCGTTCTTCGGGTCAGCCTGCACAAGCGTGCGGCTGTCACGGCGGCCGTTGTAGCCGGCTTCTGCAAGCATTGCAGAAGCGGTTTCAGACAACGAACCCTTATTGGGAATAGCAATGCGAAGCATGAATTACAGCGCTTCTTTCGTGTGTTTAGAGGTGACGGTAGACGTCTTCAAGACTGATGTTCTTCGCGAGCATGAGTACCTGCAGATGGTAGAGCAGCTGGCTAATTTCTTCCGCGCACTCGTCATCCGACTCATACTCGGCAGCCATCCAGACCTCTGCCGCTTCTTCAACGATCTTCTTACCGATCGAATGGACGCCCGCATCAATGCGTGCGACGGTGTCACTGCCTTCTGGGCGGGCAGCAACCTTTTCTGAGAGCTCGGTAAAGAGTGTTTCGAAGGTTTTCACAGTCACCAGCGTATCGCAGTCGGATTCAGATATTTAACAGTGGGCGCCGCGAGCTTAGTGGCGATGTGCCGCAGCCGCGACGCGGAGGTCTGCGATCCGCGCCTCCGGAACGCCACCGTACACCGCCGAGCCAGCCACGAAGGTGTCTGCTCCGGCCTCTGCCGCAATGCCGATTGTGTCGACCGAAATGCCACCGTCAACCTGCAACCAGACGTCAAGGCCAAGCTTCTGCTTCGCTTCGGCGAAGCGACGCAGCTTGGGCATCATGTCGGGCATGAACGACTGGCCACCGAACCCGGGTTCAACGGTCATGACGAGCACCTGATCGAACTCAGGAAGAAGTTCAAGGTAGGGCTCGGGGTCAGTACCCGGCTTCAGCGCGATGCCAGCACGGGCACCGATGTCGCGAATCCGGCGCGCGAGCGCAACGGGGTCCGTCGCAGCTTCTGCGTGGAACGTCACGGAGTATGCGCCGAGCTCTGCGTACGCGGGAGCGTGCTTGTCAGCGTCGGAGATCATGAGATGCACATCGAGCGGAATCGGCGAAACTGCCTGAATACGTTCAACAATGGGCGGGCCCATCGTGAGGTTCGGCACGAAATGGTTGTCCATGACGTCAACGTGCACGAGGTCCGCTGAACGGATTGCCTCGAGCTCGGACTGCAGGTTGACGAAGTCGGCCGAAAGGATGCTGGGATTGATGCGCTGCTCAGTCACGGGAACAATCTTACCGTGGAATAGCAAAGTGCGGACGCGGGTGAATCCGCGTCCGCACTTCCAGCGCGTCAGGCCGGTCTGTCTTACGCGGTGCGCTCGAACAGCGCGATGAACATTGCATCGGTGCCGTGACGGTGCGGCCACAGCTGCACGCTCTTCGTTGCACCTGCGAGATCGATCTCACCGCGCGACGCTCGGCGGATCACGTCCTTCGCGTCAAGCTCCGCGATGTTGTCGTGGCGGCCGGTCCAGCGCTTGATCGCGACGCGGGTCTCCGCCAGGTGCGGCGAGCACGTCACGTACGCAAGCACGCCACCGACAGCGAGGTGCTCAAATGCAGCGTCGAGCAGTTCACCCTGCAGGTTTGCGAGCTCGGGAATATCTGAGGGCGCCTTGCGCCAGCGCGCCTCCGGGCGGCGGCGAAGCGCACCCAGGCCAGAGCACGGCGCGTCGACGAGGATACGGTCGAAACGAGCTTCGGATCCGCCATACGCCGAATGGTCGCGACCATCGTGCGACACAACCTCGACAACGTCAGCAACGCCCGCAACAGAGCGGCGCACAAGATCGGCACGGTGAGGCGAAACCTCGTTCGCGCGCACGGTGACGTTCTCAGCGGTGAGTGCCTCGGCACCGAGAAGTGCGGTCTTGCCACCGGGGCCGGCACAAAGGTCAAGCCAGCGCTCCCCCGCTTCGATGGGACGCACGCGCGTGAGAGCGAGTGCTGCGAGCTGTGAGCCCTGATCCTGGACGCGAAGGTAGCCCTCGCGCACGCCGGCCTTCGAGATCACGCGGCCGGGATCGCCACCGGCAAGCTCAAGTCCGGTCGGCGCGAAGCCAGTGGTCTCGAGATCTTCACGCTCTGCGGCGAGCGCGTCGGGCGTGACGTCTGCGCCTGGCAGGAGGGCGAGGCTGACGCGGGGTGAGGCGTTATCTGCTTCGAGGAGGGTGTGGAGTTCGTCGGCGCGACCTTCGAGAGTGAGGGCGTCGCGGAGTGCGCGGACGATCCATACCGGGTGTGAGGTGCGTGCGGCGAGTGCTTCGTCTGCGGTCGGGGCGTCTGCGGTAATGCGTTCGTCCCACTCTGCGTTGTCTGCGCGGCCGATCTGGCGGAGGACGCCGTTCACAAAGCCGTCTGCGCCGCGGTTTGCGACGTGGCGCTGGAGTTCGACACTTTCGTTGACGGCTGCGTGTGCTGCCGTGCGCATGCCGAGCATCTGGTGTGCGCCGAGGCGGAGGACGTTGCGGGTGCGCGGGTCGATGTCTTCGATCTTGCGCTTTGCGGCGAGCGCGATGATTGCGTCGTAGCGGCCGCGCCAACGGAGCGTGCCCGAGACGAGCTCGGTTGCGAGTGCGGCGTCACGGCCGTCGAGTTCTGCTTCGCGGATACGTGCTGGCAGCGCAAGGTTGGCGTATGCCTCGCGGTCTTCGACGTCACGGAGTACGTCATATGCGACGAGTCGTGCTGGCGAGATGCGGGGCTTGCGGGCCGGGCGGTCGTCGCGCTGGTTTCGGTCGTCACGTCGCTGACGATCGTTGCGTGCGGGGCGGTCGTTGCGTGCGTTGTTGCGCTGGTTCATGCGAGGATCGTTGCTTCCTGTCGGCCACGGAGCCAAGCATCTGCTGCCATTGCGGGCTTACCCGCCGGCTGTACGGTGTCGAGTTGGAGTGCGCCATCGGTGAGCGCGAGGAGTGCGGTGCCGTGTACGAGGGTGACGGTGCCTGGCGCTCCCGGTGCGGTGAGGGTAGTTGGGCGGATCGCCTTCAGCTTGATGGCCTGCTCCCCGAGGAGGGCATACGCACCCGGTTCTGGGGTGACGCCCGCCCACGTTGCGAGTACCACGTCTGTGGGCTTGCTGAGGTCGAGCTTGCCGTCTTCACGGGTGAGCTTATGCGCGTAGCTCGTCTCCCCCGCCTGCGGCGTACCCGCTTCTGGGGTATCTGTCAGCACCTGTACGGCGCGGATCAATGCAGCGGTGCCAAACTCAGCGAGATCAGTCAGCGCTTCTCCCGCGGAGGTGCCCTGCGGGAAAGTCTTTGCGTCACGGGTGAGGACATCACCCGCGTCGAGTGCTGGGACGAGGCGGAACACGGTCACTCCGAGCTCCTGCTCCCCTGCCATGAGCGCACGCTGTACGGGTGCAGCTCCACGCCAGCGCGGGAGGTCGGAGAAGTGCAAGTTGATCCACCCATTGGTGGGCGTATCGAGGAGCGCCTGGCGAACGAGGCCACCATACGCGACGATGACACCGAGGTCTGCACCCAGAGTCTTCGCCCATTCGGTCTCCGCATCACCCAGCTGGTTGGCCTTGAGTACCGGGAGTCCGAGCTCTTCAGCTACTGCTGCGACAGGTGATGGTGTGAGCACACGCTTTCGTCCAAGCGGTGCGTCTGCACGCGTGATGACGCCGGCAACGTCGTGGCCTGCCGCCACGAGTGCTCTGAGGCTCGGGACTGCGAACTCTGGGGTTCCAGCAAAGATGATGCGCATTGTTCCATTCTCTCAGGTCTTCCCTGTTCACCTCTGCCCACCTGCCCAAACCCCGCTAAACGGGGCCGCTCCCACGGGCAAACCCCTCGAAACGGGCACTTGCCACATGCCAACCTGCCGAAAGGGGCACTTTCTGTCGAGATGGGCCGTTTCATACGCCAGAATCACCTCATCTCGAAAGAATCGCCCCTTTTCGGCGGTGTTCGAGGGTACTCGAGGGATTCCGACGTATGAAAGAGTCAGTCTCGGCAGAACGGAGCCATCTCGCGGGGTTGGCGGGGTGTGTGAGTTGACACCCCGCGATGCAGAGTCCGGACATACGCGTGGGGCGCGGGTCCGAGTTTCCGGATCCGCGCCCCACATACGTGCGCATTACTGCTTGAACGAACTACGCTCCGCGAGCCACACCCGCGAAACAGGGCCGTTCTCCCGAAACAGGGTGGGCGGTTTCAGAGGGTGAGTGCAACACCTGTCCATAACCAGGACAGGAAGCACTCACCCTCTCATGCGCCACTACCCACTCACCATTCGCGCCCACGCACTCACCCTTCTCATCAACGGGAAACCGA
>NZ_JACVMU010000007.1 GCF_014529985.1 Leucobacter sp. cx-42 | reverse complement strand
ACCACGCATTGGGTTGGCGATGTCGTCGTTGGCACGGTTAATGGTGCCGGACATTAGTGATCTGGTTCTAGCGGCGTGATGACGCGGTTAGATCAGGGTTCCATCCACTCTTTTTGGCCTATAAGCCCCAATTTCGCAGCATGCTGGTGATCCGCCCGTGTAGAGCTCGGTGGGATGTGCGTGCGATGCCCCAGGCCCCGTGTAAGCCCCAGAAGGGGGTCCGGCGTCCGTTGAGGAGGTGGGGGAGACGTTCGTGGCGTAGGGGCGGAGCTGCCATCTGGGCGGGGCTGACTGTGGCAGTTGCGCGCGAGCGGATGGCTCCTGGGTGCCGTGGCTTGGTCGTGTCGGGGTTCTGGTCGAAAGACACGCGGTACGTGCGGTGTAGTGCAGAGCTCGGGTGGTGAATTTTTGAGCTGCTCGCCTGGGGTGTTGAGGCGCGGGAATTGCGAGTGTGAGTGATCCAGATCGTTGAAATTACGCCAAAAACGGGGGCCCGTGTGGAAGTGGTTGGCGCGTTCCTGATGCTGGCGTAGGTGTTGTCGGTGAAGAGCTTCAGCGTAGACCGTTCAGGGCGTGCTGCGGAGTGTGCAAGAATTGATCTGTTGCACAGAAGAGCTTGCTTGGAAACGCAGCACGGCCCCATCGTATAGCGGCCTAGTACTCCGCCCTCTCACGGCGGCAACGCGGGTTCGAATCCCGCTGGGGTCACCAACTAGGCAAAAACCCTCACTCGTTCAGAGTGAGGGTTTTTTGTTGCCTGTTCGGCACGCTGTCCGCGGCTCCACAGTACCTACTCAGAAGCGCCGCGGAGCGCCTCTGTAACGAACTGCGTGATGACAGTCGGGCCGAAGCCCAGTGCGCGGAGTTCATCGACATACGCGGCACTGAGTGAGGCTGCGGTGGCAGCAGCCTGCGGGTCGGCAGGTGCGATGTCGGAGATGAACGTGCCAGCGCGACCACGAGTGATGACGTAGTCATTTGCCTCCAGCTCGCGATAGACGCGAGCAACGGTGTTGGCAGCCATGCCTAATTGCTCCGCGAGTTTGCGTACGGGCGGAAGTCGGTCGCCTGCGGCAAGCTCATGATTCATGATTTGCTCGGCGATCTGGCGTCGAAGCTGCTCATAAGGGGGAACTGCCGATTGGGAGTCAACCGAGAGTGACAGGGTGATATCCATGTGAATCTCCAACGCGGGTAAAACGGTATCGGGCGACAATGCTCGATATCCCTCTATTTTACCGCTTTGCGGAGTGTCGAACGTAGTTATGTGATCTATTGAGTCATTACATGAGGTAGTTAGGGTAGAAGTATGAGTACTCCAAAGACACAGCCAACTGATGCGAACGTCGATGTGTTCCTCGACGCGGTCGAACCAGCGAAGCGGCGGGCAGATGGCCTCGAGCTGGCGCGCATTTTCCGCGAGGAAACTGGCGAGGAACCCGTACTGTGGGGGCCGACCATGATCGGCTACGGCAGCTATCAGTACATCTCTCCGGCGAACCCAGCGACTCGGGGTATCTGGCCAAAGGTCGGGTACTCGCCGCGCAAGGCACAGCTGTCGCTCTACGGACTGAAAGATCTGCCTGCGGGGGAGCAGCTCCTCCCGCAGCTCGGAAAGTACACCGAGGGGCGAGGTTGTGTCTACGTGCGAAAGCTTGAAGACATCGACGAGGGTGTGCTGCGCGAGCTTATTCGGATCGGCGCCAGCCGCGCTGACGACCCCGATCCGCGCGCCTAGGTTTACTCTGCCTTGCCGCCAGCGATCGCATCATCGATGAGACCACGGTATGCATCGGTGGTCTGTGCGGCAACTTCCTTCACCGCAGGGCGTTCGAGACCGGGGAGCGGAAGCATTGCTGCGTCACGGAAGTACGCGAGTTCCTGGATGGACTCTGCGATGTCAGCGAGTGCGCGATGACCGCCGCGCTTCTCTGGCGCAAGTGAGTATGCGTTGGGGTACCACCGGCGGCTGAGTTCCTTGATCGTGGAAACGTCGATGCTGCGGTAGTGCAGGCGCTCCTCGAGCGTGGGCATGTACTTCGCGATGAAGCGACGGTCCATACCGATGGTGTTGCCAGCGACGAGCGGGCGGCGACCCTTGGTAACCAGGCTGTTCACGTACGCGAGCACCTGCTCTTCAGCTTCCGCAACGGTGGCGCCAGCCGCGATCTTCGGCAGGAGGCCCGACTTTTCGTGCATGCCGCGAACGAAATCGTTCATGTGTTCCATGGCTGCTTCGCCCGGGTTGATGATGATCTCGAAGCCCTGTGCGTCAAGCGGCTTCAGATCGAAATCGGTGATGATGAGGGCGATCTCGCAGAGACCATCGAGGTCCGCATCGAGCCCGGTCATTTCGCAATCGATCCAGACGATCTGCTCAGCGGGTGTGTTCGACACGGGTGCCTCCTGTGGACATGCGAGAAAAAAAGTAGCGCGGATTCCTGCAATATGTTGCAGGTCACGAATATCCAGTCTATCTCCGCGGGTATTCTTAGAGGTATGGCTGTTCTTCCCATTACGATCTGCGGCGAGCCCGTATTGCATCACCCGGCTGAGCCGGTGACTGAGTTTGACGCAGATCTGCGCAAGCTCGTCGACGACATGTATGACACAACCGTGGCTGCGCCCGGTGTTGGCCTTGCGGCTCCGCAAGTTGGCGTGAACAAGCGCATCTTCGTGTGGATGTACGAAGATCAGGAAGAGGCCCCCGCGAAGGGCGTCGCGATCAACCCTGAGCTGTGGATCTCTCCACCCGTCCCCGGTATCCCCAGCGAAGACGAGGAGGAAGGCTGCCTTTCGTTCCCCGGCGAGCGTTTCGCGCTTCGCCGCTCGGAGCGCGCGCTGCTCCGTGCACAGGACATCGATGGCAACCCCTTCGAGATCGAAGCCTCGGGGTGGTTCGCTCGAATTCTCCAGCACGAGTTCGACCACCTGAACGGTCTGCTCTACGTTGACCGTCTCCAGCACCCGGAAAATAAGGGCGCTCAGAAGGCTCGCCGCCGCAACGGTTGGGGCCAGCCTGGTCTCACCTGGATGCCAGGCGTCGACGATATCGACGCGTAAGCGATCCGCACAACTGTTTCTTCGTAAGCCCCTCCTCGTGAGGGGCTTACGCGTTTATCGGGTGCGTAGGGTGCGTGAATCGGGCATAGTTGCCCAGTAGACGGCCGCAACTGCTGTGAGCGCTGCGGTTACCGCGAACGCCAAGCCAAAGCCGGCCGCGTCGACGATTGCACCAGCGACGAGCGGGCCGAGCAAGCCGCCAAGGTCGCTCGACATGGAGTAGGTGGAAACGACGGTGCCGCCGCGACGATTGCCGAGCACATCTGCGAGCACTGCCTGCTGGCCAGGGTTGGCGAGGGCGGATCCCAAGCCCGCAACAATCATGATTACGGCGGCCTGCCAGACCTCATGCGCGAGCGGGAACACGAGGTAACTCACCGATACAACGCTGAGACCGATGATCAGGAGCGGTTTGCGGCCGATCGTATCGTTCCAGCGGCCTGAAGGCAGGATGAGGATCGCGTTGCCCGCGGCGTATCCCGCGAGGACCCACGCTGCGAGGGCAGCATCACCGTTAAATACGATCGCCACGAAGAGTGGAATGATCGAGATTCGCACACCGAATGACGTCCAGCCGAAGGCAAACACAGAGACCAGGAGTGCGCGGTAATGCCGGATGCCGAGGGCTTCACGGAGCTGCATTGGCTGATCCGCGCTCTTCTCCTGGACTGTGCCCCCGGTCGCGCGCTTGCTGCGGAGTGCGATGGTGACAATGATCGCCGCAATGACGAGCGTGATGAAGTAGAACACGAAGGGCGCGCGCACGCCGTAGCCAGCGACGACACCGCCAAGGACGGGGCCAAGGAGTCCGCCGAGCAGGAACGATGCCGCGTTGACGCTCGCGACACGGCCGCGGGCATCAGGGGGACTGACCTCCACGAGGAGCGCGGTCGCGGCGATGGTGAACATCGCGGATCCGAGGCCGCCAATGCCCCGCAGCACCATGAAATGCGCGTACGTCTGTGCGAGCGCTGCCGCGCCCGTTGATGCCGCAACGATCAGGATGCCGAGCGTGTACGTGCGTCGCTCACCGAGCTTGACGACGACCCAGCCGGCGAGCGGGGCGCCCACGAGACGCATGAGCGCAAAGGCGCTGACGATCGCCGAGGCCGCAAAGGTCGACACTCCGAACTCGAGCGCAAACTGCGGAATGACCGGAGCCACCACGCCGTACCCAAGCGCGACAGTGAACCCACCCGCGACCAGCGCCCAGACTTCGAACGGCAGCTTGTGCTTCGCGGGTTTCGGCATCCTCCTAGCTTAGCTCTGGGGCGCGGATCACGGCTGCCCCGAGTCAAGACAGTGTGACGCTGTGTGCGCTTCGATGTCGGAGCTGGGTTCGTATAAGCTTGAGTGGTTGCCTCCGTAGCTCAGGGGATAGAGCAAGAGCCTTCTAATCTCTTGGTCGCAGGTTCGAATCCTGCCGGGGGCGCGATCGTGCGGGGCAGGGTGTCAAACACCCTGCCCCGCACCTCTTTACGGACGGGTTGCCTGCGCCTCGTACGTGACCCAGGTCGTGCGCGAGGCAAGTGAGTCGTACAGTGCCTGCGCGGTGTGGTTGTTGTCTGCTGTTTCCCACTGCACGATGTCGCAGCCCTCTGTGCCAGCGAGGTCAGTGAGTGCGCCGATCAGTGCGCGGCCGACGCCCTGTCCGCGAGACGCAGGATCGGTGAAGAGATCGTCAAGGAATACATTCTTGGTGCCGACGTACGGTGAGAAGAAGAATCGGTGGTGTGCGATGCCCTGAATGACGCCGTCGACCGAGGCAACGAGCCCGGAGGTGGGGTGTGCGGGGTCGAGCAGCCAGCCCCACACGCGGTCCAGCACCGCGTCCGAGGGTTCGAGCTTGTAGAAATCACGGTACGCGGCATACAGCTCGCGCCAACGAGGCTCGTCGGCAGCGGTGACGGGGCGAACGGTGACTGCAGATTTGGTGGCCATTACGGGTTCCTCACTGTGGCGCGCCAGGCGGCGCGGGCTTCTGATGATCACTTCCCATCCTGCCCATAACTGGTATGTTTCAAAATGCCACAATTTGCATTTTCGTGCATACCACTTTGAGGAGTTTGGATGGATCCCATGCCGTTCGTGCGGCTCGACCGAAACGGGGCGACTTCGCTGTCTCGGCAGCTCGCAGACCAGATCCGCGCCTCAATTGTCAGTGGACAACTGCACCCGGGGGAGCGCGTGCCAGCGACCCGCAAACTTGCTGAGTCGCTCGGCGTCTCACGCACGGTCGTCGTGAGTGCCTACGATCAGCTGCTGGGCGAGGCCTTTCTCGAGGGCGTCGCAGGGTCTGGCACGCGAGTATCGCGGGAGCTCCCTGACTGGTTGCAATCCCGAACGCACGAGGCCACGCCACCGCCAAGCCTTGCAGCGCAGCAACCGCTCCCGAGTTCTCCGCTCATCGACCTCGCGCCTGGGTATCCCTACGTCGCCCCAGAGCCGCCGCGTGACTGGCTTCGAGCGCTTTCCGCGGCCGCGCACGATGCTTGGGCAGACCCGGCGCCGGCCGCAGCGGGGGCGGGCGAACTGCGTGAGCAGCTCGCCGCGCACGTGCGGTTCTTCCGTGGGGTGCCGTGCAGCGCCGATGACGTCGTGATCACATCGGGAACCTCAGAAGCGCTCCTGCTTGTCGGGTTGACGTTGCGCGCTGTGCAAGGATCCGCGCCCAGAATCGCGGTCGAGACACCTGGCTACCCGGAAGGGCGGCGTGCGCTCGAGCTTGCGGGCGCTGAATGCCGAGCGGTGCCAGTCAGCGCGAACGGCATCGACCTCACGGCGTTGCAGGGCGCGGATCGCGGCCAGTCTCTCGCAGCGGTCATGCTCACCCCGAGTCATCAGTATCCGATGGGAGGGAGGCTCCCCGCCGATGAGCGAATCGCGCTGCTGGAATGGGCGCACGTGCGAGGCGTGACCGTGATCGAAGACGACTACGACAGCGAATTCCGGCATACCGGCCCGGCGCTACCTTCGATGGCGTCGCTTGATGCGCACGGGAGGACGGTCTATATTGCGAGCCTGAACAAGACCTTCCATCCGTCCCTCCGGTGCGGGTTCATTGTACTTCCCGCCGGAGACACGGCATTGCGCACCGCGCTTCTCGCCGCACGAGACAGCGTGGGAGCCACGGTGTCAGCACACACGCAGTTCGCTCTCGCTCGGTTCATCGAAGGCGGCGGGCTGAAGCGTGCCGTGGCACGAAACCGGCGCGAGTATCAGCACCGCCGGTCGCTCCTGCTGGCGCACTTTGCCGCCAGTGGATTGTCAGTTGACGGTGCTGACGGGGGCCTGCATGTGGTCTTGCCGATGCCGGCAATGATTGATGCGCGGGAGCTTGCTGCTGAACTTCGAGCGCGCGGCGTGCACATTGAGCCGCTCGCTGATTTCGTGGTGCTCGCGTGCGATCGTGACGAGGCAAATGGGCTGATCATTGGCTACGGGCAGGAAACCGTTCCGCGCCTCATGCAGGGTCTTGCTCGTATTACCGAGGCGCTGCGGGAGCGGGGTTACCCGGGCTGATTGATGAGCGAGAACGCGGCTCGCTCAACGTAATCGCGAATCGCGGCATCGTGCATCGGCGGCAGCGCTGCAGCGTCGAGTGCCGCGGTCATATGCGTGAGCCAGCGATCGCGCGCGTCTGAATCAATGTGGTACGCGGCATGGCGCATGCGCAGACGCGGGTGGCCCCGCTCTGCCGAGTAGATTGCCGGACCACCCCAGTACTGTTCGAGGAACATACGCAGACGACGGGTCGCGCCATCCCAGTCGTCCTGCGGATACATGGGAGCGAGCACCGGGTCAGCCTTGACGCCCTCGTAGAACTTGCTTGCGATGAGCTCGAAGGTCGCCTCGCCGCCAATTTGCGACCACACCGTGTCGGTGAGCGCAGCACCGTTCTCATCCTTGCGCAGCGTCAGCCGTGGCTGTGCGGGAGTCTGTTCGGTCATGCTTTTCCTCCGAGGGCTGGGGGGAGTTCGTCTGCGAGTTTGATGCCGTGTTCGTTAAAACTGCGGCGGATCGCGGCGCGCAGTGCGCGGCGAATCTCGTCGCGCGCCTCCGGCCTGGTGCGCATCGTGAGGCGCAGGGTTGCACGGTTACCGGACACGCTCTCAAGACCGAGGATCTCGGGGAAGCCGGTAACCTTGCGGCGGTACTGCTCTTGCGCGAGCAAATCTTCTGCGGCGTCGATAGCGACTTCGCCGACGTGCTTGAGGTCTTGATCCGCTTCAACAGTGATGTCGATGACTGCTCGGCCCCAGCCCTGGGAAGCGTTCCCGAGCATGAGGATCTCGCCGTTGCGGATAAACCAGAGTGTGCCGTCGTATGCGCGCACCTGGGTGACTCGAATGCCAACGTCTTCGACGGTACCGGTGACCGCGCCAATGGTGACGGAGTCGCCGACACCGAGCTGATCTTCGAACGCCATGAAGAGACCGTTGAGGATGTCCTTGACGATGTTCTGTGCGCCAAAGGTGAGGCCTGCTGCGACGATGCCCGCTGAAGTGAGCAGCGCCGCCAGGTTGACGCCCATGTTCGCGAGAATCGCGATGAGGGCAAAGACAACGATCGACCACGTGATGACGTGGCGCCCGACCGTGCCGAGGGTGCGGGTCCGCTGCACCGCACGTGCGTTGATGTACGGTGCAGCGGTGAGCTCTGAGGTGGAGTCGACGTCCTGTGCTTTCTTGACCCCCTGCACGATTCGTTGAACCGTGCGGCGCAACGTGAACCGCAAGAGCCAGTTCGCGAAGAGCGCGATGACAATGATCAACAGAATGTTGATCGGTCGCTTAAAGGTCGTATAGAAGTCAGTGAGCGGCGCCGCCACCTCAGAGATGAACATCATTAGGCAGCCGCGTCAGCCTGCTGTGCTGCAAGTGCGCGCACGATGCCCGAGTGGTTCTCGATGATGAGGCGGCGCAGCGCGGGCGCTGCGTCCTCGTTCGCGTCAAGCCAGGCCTGGGTGGCCTGCTCGAGTGCCGCATCGGCGAGGGGCGACGGGAAGAAACCGTCTACGAGTTCTTCAACGATTGCGTAGCTGCGCGAATCCCAGAGTGCGGTGAGCGACGAGAAGTACTGCTCAACGAACGGAGTCAACAGCTCACGATCGTGTGCGCGCAGGAAGCCGAGGCCCGTTGCGCGAACGATTGCGTTCGGCTTGTCCGACTCGACGAAGACCGAATCCCATGCTGCGGACTTTGCCTCAGCAGTCGGGAGCGCTGCGCGCGCGTGTGCAGCCGACTGGTTGCCAGTTGCGGTGCGGTCGTTTGCGAGCGCCTTGTCGATCTCTGCGGCAGTTGCGCGATCACCAGCTGCGAGCGCGATGAGAAGCTCCCAGCCGAGGTCAGTGTCGATGTCGAGCTTCTCGAGCTCGATCTTGCCCTCGAGGAGTGCGAGCACCGAATCGAGCTGATCGTCGGTTGCAGCGAGCTGCGCGAACGACTTCACGAACTGGAACTGTGCGTCAGTGCCGGGCTCTGCGTCGATCGCACGCTGCCACAGGGTGTCAGCGACCTTTTCGAGGGTCTCTGCACGACGTTCAGGAGCGACGTAGCTCGATGCCGAGAGGATGAGCTGGTTCAGCAGGGTGCGCAGGGTCGTCGAGTTGGTCTCACGATCCATGTGCGCGAGCACGATGTCAACGAAACGTGAGGCAGGGAACTCTGCGTCACGGGTTGCGTCCCACAGGGTGCCCCATGCCAGCGCGCGAGCGAGCGAATCGGTGATGTCGCCCAGGCGAGCCGAGACCGTCTCGAGCGAACGCTCGTCGAGGCGAATCTTCGCGTAGGTCAGGTCATCATCGTTGAGGAGCACGAGTGCGGGCTGGGTCTCGCCGATGAGCTCGGTGACCTCGGTGCGCTCACCATCAACGTCGAGCTCGACGCGCTTGGTGCGAACGATCGCTCCGTCCTGCTCCTCGTAGAGGCCAACCGCGATACGGTGGGGGCGAAGCGTGGGGTAATCGGCGTGCGCGGTCTGCTCGATCACGAAGCTCGTGAACTTGCCATCTGCGTCAACCTCAAAGACCGGGCGGAGCGTGTTCACGCCAGCGGTCTCGAGCCACTTCTTGGTCCAGTCAGTGAGGTCGCGGCCGCTCTGTGCCTCAAGCTCGGTCATGAGATCAGGAAGCTCGGTGTTCGAGAACTGGTGCTTCACGAAGTAGTCGTGCACACCGGTCATGAACGGCTTGCGGCCAACCCAGGCAACGAGCTGCTTGAGTACCGAAGCGCCCTTCGCGTAGGTGATGCCGTCAAAGTTGACGAGCACGTCCTGCAGATCACGAATTTCAGCCTTGATCGGGTGCGTCGAAGGCAGCTGATCCTGGCGGTATGCCCACGACTTCTCGCTTGCTGCGAAGGTCGTCCAGCAGTCAGACCACTCGGTTGCCTCAGCGACACCCAGCGTCGACATGTATTCGGCGAACGACTCGTTCAGCCACAGATCGTTCCACCAACGCATGGTGACGAGATCGCCGAACCACATGTGTGCGAGCTCATGCAGAATGGTCACAACGCGGCGCTCACGAATCGCATCGGTCACCTGGCTGCGGAACACGTAGGTTTCGGTGAACGTGACAGCGCCAGCGTTCTCCATTGCGCCCATGTTGTACTCAGGTACGAAGAGCTGATCGTACTTATCGAACGGGTACGGGAAATCGAACTCGTTCTCGAAGAACTCGAAGCCCTCGCGAGTCTTGTCGAAGACGTAGTCTGCGTCCATGTACTCCGAAAGTGAGTGACGGCAGAATACGCCGAGGGGGATGATCCGCCCATCCTTGCTCGTGAGCTCGCTGCGTACCTCGTAGTACGGGCCGGCGATGAGCGCGGTGATGTAGCTCGAGATGACCGGGGTCGGCTCGAACGTCCAGGTAGCGAGCGCCTCGCCACCGAGCACGCCAACGCCCGAGGGCTCAGCAACTGCAACGGGCTCAGGCGTCGGCTGGTTGCTCGTCACCTTCCAGCGTGCGGGAGCCGTGACGGTGAACTGGAAGTTCGCCTTCAGGTCAGGCTGCTCGAACACGGGGTACATGCGACGCGAGTCGGGCACCTCGAACTGCGAGTACAGGTAGACCTCGTTGTCTGCAGGATCAACGAAGCGGTGCAGGCCCTCGCCAGTGTTCATGTAACGCTGGGTCGACTTGATCCGCAAGACGTTTTCAGCAGCAATGCTGGGCAGCTGCACGCGCGAGTCCGCAAACACCTCTGCGGGGTCAAGCGCGACACCGTTCAGCTCAACGAGCTCAACTGACGCTGCAATAAGGTCGATGAACGTCGAAGCACCAGCTTCACCCGTGAATCGAACCGTCGTATCTGACTGGAACGTTTCGTCGCCCGAAGCAAGATGCAGAGCAATTTCGTAGCTCTGGCTCTGTACTACGCGGGCGCGTTCCTGGGCCTCAATACGAGTGAGGTTTTCTCCTGGCACTGTGATCTCCACTCCACGAAAAACAATGTAATTGAGTCAACTGTATTCGCATATCCAATGACCGCGCTGAACGGCCTGCAGAACCGTAGCCATTCTGTGCGGAAAAGACCTGCGCGCACAGGCCGTCCGCAGATAGGGTGAAGCCATGACCGAGCAGACCCCCACCGTAGAGTTTTACTTCGACCCGAGCTGCCCCTGGTGCTGGATGACCAGCCGATGGGTACATGAAGTCTCCGCCGTACGTAACTTCCCCGTGCTGTGGCGCCCCATCAGCCTCGCCATCCTGAACGAGGGCAATGAAGCGCTGCACTCCAGCCCAGAAGCTGCCCCGTACGTTGAAGGCCACCGTCGCGGCAAGCGTTTCGGCCAGATCGCAATTGCGATCGGCGAGACCGCAGGCGACGAAGCCGTCGGCAAGTTCTACACCGAGGTCGGCACCCGCATTCACCCCGGAGCCCGCACCGATGACGACGCGATTGCGCTCGAAGCGCTCGCCGCAGTGGGCCTCCCCGCCGAGTTGGCGGATCGCGCAGACGTCTCCGACGACGCCACCCTCCGCGCGAACACCGACTACGCAATGGCAACCGCCGGCCCCGACGTTGGCGTGCCGATCATCTCGGTCGACGGCAACGCATTCTTTGGCCCGGTGATGACCCCTGCGCCGACCGGCGACGACGCGCTTCGGCTCTGGGACGGCATGGTCATGATGGCGAGCGTGCCCGGTTTCTATGAGCTCAAGCGCGGTCGTACCGCAGGTCCGCAGTTCTAGTTCGGAGCAGGTAAACTAGAGATTATGCGTATTCACGTTGCTACCGACCATGCCGGCCTCGAATTCAGCCAGCAGCTTCAGCAGCACCTGGCAGACCAGGGCCACGAAGTAATTGACCACGGCCCTGAGGCCTACGACGCGCTTGACGACTACCCCTCGTTCTGCATCAACGCGGCACTTGGTGTTGCGCGTGATGAGCGCGACGGCGTGCAGGCGCTCGGCGTTGTGTTCGGCGGTTCGGGCAACGGCGAGCAGATCGCTGCGAACAAGGTTGATGGCATCCGCGCGGCACTCGTGTGGAACGATTCGACTGCTGAACTCGCGCGTGAGCACAACAACGCCAACGTGATCTCGATCGGTGCGCGTCAGCACCCGGTTGAAGACGCGATCCGCTTCATCGACCTCTTCATCGCGACGCCGTTCCCCGGTGATGAGCGCCACGTGCGCCGCATTGGTCAGCTCGGCGAGTACGAGCGCACCGGTCTTATCGCCGGCAAGCAGGTCGATTCGCTCTAGAGAGTTTCTCTCGGAGCTCGCGAAACTAACTCGCGAGGTGGGGTTCCGGGTTCGTGCGCTGCGCGTTCCCGGGCCCCACTTCTTGTATTTGTGAGGTGAAATCCATGCCTGAGGGGCATTCCGTACACCGAATTGCGCGTCAGTTCGGCGTGAACTTTGTCGGTACCGCACCAGAGATTACGAGCCCGCAGGGCCGTTTTGCGCAGGGTGCTGAACTCATTAGTGGCCGCACGATGATTGACGCGCGTGCCGTTGGGAAGCAGATGTTTCTTGAGTTCGAGGGCGGATACTGGCTGCGCGTCCATCTCGGCATCTACGGCGCCTGGGACTTCGCGGGCGAGGTGCGGGTCGACGACTCCATTCAGATTCATGGTCAAACCCCGGGGCATTCGAAGCTTGGCCAAACGGGGGAGCACTCGCGACCGAGCGGCGCACGCCCGGTCGACGCTGACGCTGAAGACTCAGTCACCTCAATCGGCGCGCCCCGCCGCAGTCGCGTGCGCATGGCGGAGAGCGACAAGGCATCTGCCGCATCGTCGGTCTGGCCGCCCGAGCCCGTAGGCCAGGTGCGGGTGCGATTGCTCAATGATCTCGTGTGCGCGGATCTGCGTGGCCCCACCGCCTGCGAAGTCCTCACGCCCGCCGAAGTTGATGCGGTCATCCAGAAGCTCGGCCCCGACCCTGCGAACGCGAACACTCCGCTCGAGAAGGCCCGGTTTGTCGAGCGCGCTGGCAAGAAGAAGACCGCAATCGGCATTGTGCTGATGGATCAGTCGGTCGTCGCTGGCATCGGCAATGTGTACCGTGCCGAGATGCTGTTCCGTGCCGAAATTGATCCGCACACGCCCGCGAACACCATCGACCGCACAGTCCTTGAAGACATGTGGGACGACTGGGCCGCGCTCCTCGAGACCGGCATCACGGTCGGCCAGATGATGACGATCGATGGTCTGCAGGGGGAGGCCTATGAGAAGGCCCTGGTCGAGCGCGATGAGCGCCACTGGGTCTACAAGCTCGAGGGCACTCCGTGTAAGCGCTGTGGGACGAACATCGTGCTCGAAGAGATGGCGAACCGCAAGCTGTATTGGTGCCCCGGCTGCCAGCACTAGCTCTGCCGGAGCCCCACGCATTGAGTCCCGGTAGCAAAACGAGCGTTGGGTACGACGATTCTCAGGGAATACGTCTTACCCAACGCTCGTTTTCTGCGCCTAGCGGTGCGACGAAGCGAGCGCGCGAGCTGCCGTAGACATGCAATCGGCCGTCAATATGCCAGATTCTTCGCTCTGGAGCATATTGACGGCCGAATGCATATCTACGGAGAATGATTCCGCGACGGGAGCCGAGACTCCGCACTGAGCGGCGCCAAGCGTCTACTCGTTAATGTCGACGTTCTTCGTCTCGGGCGTGAAGATCAGCGAGACGAGCGTGATCACCGCAGCAATGGCGAGGTACCAGCCGACATAGACGGGACTGCCGTCTGCGAGGCCCCACAGCCAGACCGCGATAATCGGCGCAAGCGCTGCACCAAGGATCGACGAGACGTTGTACGCAAACGCCGAACCGGTGTAGCGAACGTTCGTCGGGAACATCTCTGGCAGGAACGCGCCCATCGGGCCGAAGGTGAGGCCCATGAGCGTGAAGCCGAGCGCGAGGAAGAACATCACGGCTGCGGTCTCGCCGCCGAGCAGCGGGGCGAACGTGAAGCCGAAGAGGACAATCGCGACGGTCGTCCAAATGAGGGTGCGGCGGCGGCCGAAGCGGTCTGCGAGCGGACCGGAGACCAGCGTGAAGATGCCGAAGAAGACGACACCGAAGACCAGCATGAGAATGAACTGGTTGTAGGAGTAGCCGTGGCCGGCAACGTAGGTCGATGCGTCGAACGGGGTGCCTGCTGCCTCAGCGTTTGCCTGAGCGGTCTCAAGCGTCGGGCGGGTGCCGAAGGTCAGCGTGAACGAAGTCATGAGGTAGAAGAGCACGTAGGTTGCGAGCATCGCGAAGGTCGCGCGCACGAGCGCCTTGCTGTGGTTCTTGAACGCCTCGACGAGCGGCATGCGAATGACCTTGCCGGTCTGCTTCGTGCGTTCGAACGCCTCAGATTCAACGAGCTTCAGGCGAACCCACAGGCCAACGATGACCATGACAGCCGAGAAGAGGAAGGGGATGCGCCAGCCCCAGCTCAGGAATGCCTCAGAAGCAATGCCGGGAGCGGCCGGGTCTGCGAGGGCATTGTTGATCACGAAGAAGAGCATGTTCGCGATGACGAAGCCGAGCGGTGCGCCAAGCTGGGGGAACGTGCCGTACCAGGCGCGCTTGCCCTCGGGTGCGTTCTCAGTGGCGACGAGCGCGGCGCCCGACCACTCACCACCAATAGCGAAGCCCTGCGCGAGGCGCAGGATGAGCAGCAGAACCGCTGCCCAAATGCCGATGTGCTCGTGGGTGGGGAGCAAGCCGATCAGGAACGTCGCGATGCCCATCGTGAGCAGTGACGCGACGAGCGTGGTTTTGCGGCCAAGTCGATCGCCGAGGTGGCCGAAGAAGATTGCGCCAACCGGGCGCGCGAGCATCGCGGCACCGAACGTTGCGAACGAGGCGATGAGTGCGGTGGTCTCGTTGCCCGTGGGGAAGAACAGCACGGGGAAGACGAGTACAGCAGCGGTTGCGTAGACGTAGAAGTCGTAGAACTCAATCGTTGTGCCAATGAGGCTCGCGAGAATCACGCGTGAACGAGAGTTCGCGGGCGCGGCGCCCGAGTTCACAGTTGAGGAAGCTGAAGTAGACAAAATGTCGCTTTCGAAGGATCAGGTATAAGGCCTGAGCCACTCAACTGGGGGTGCTGCTTCGATGACTCAGCGCCGTTGACTGTCGTGACCATAGGTGTTGGTCATCTTGACAGTCTACGCCGATATCGCCCAACTGCTGACACGCGCGGGTGCGTGTGACGAAGAGTGGCCGCAGTTATGGCATAATTGAAGCTTGTGCCACGGCGCGACGCTGCCGCGAGGGTTTCGCATGGTTCGTGATGCACGCAATTACTTTTCAATTTATATTTCAGCGTTCCGGCTTGCGGCGGGCGCAGAGAGAGACAATCATGCAGAAGCTCGACCACGTCGATGCATCGTCGCTCAAGAGCGACATCCCCGCATTCCGCGCCGGTGACACCGTTAAGGTTCACGTGAACATTGTCGAGGGCAACCGTTCGCGTGTTCAGGTGTTCCAGGGTGTTGTTATCTCCCGTCACGGTGATGGCGTCCGCGAGACCTTCACTGTTCGTAAGATCAGCTTCCAGGTAGGCGTGGAGCGTAAGTTCCCCGTTCACTCGCCCGCGATCGAGAAGATCGAGGTCGTCAGCCGCGGTGACGTTCGCCGCGCAAAGCTGTACTACCTCCGGGGCCTCACCGGCAAGAAGGCAAAGATCAAGGAGAAGCGCGACAAGTAATTGTTGCCCTCATGATCTTCTCAGGCTCTCATCTACTCGTAGGTGGGAGCCTGAGGCGTTTCTAAGCAGTCATGCAATACGCTGAGTACATCCCCGCGCGCTGCGGGGATCCGCTAATTTCAGGAGCGATATGAGCGAAACAGCCCGCGGGCGCCGATCCGGTTTTCTTACGTTTATCCGGGACCTGCTCGTCATTATCGTCGTGGCATTCCTGGTGTCGTTCCTGCTGAAGACGTTCCTGGTTCGGAGCTTCTACATTCCATCGCAGTCGATGGAGAACACCTTCCAGATTGACGACCGCATTCTCGTGAACCAGCTGGTTCCGAATGTGCAAGACATCAAGCGCGGCGACATCGTCGTGTTCAGCGACCCGGGAGGGTGGCTGTACCCGCGCGCAAACGAGACGAAGCCGACTGGCGCAGAAAAAGTGCTGCAGGCAGTCGGCCTCGCAGCTGACACGAGCCACGACTATGTGGTCAAGCGTGTCATCGGCGTTGGCGGCGACCGCGTCGCGTGCTGTGACAGCGGCGGCCGCGTGACCGTGAACGGCGTCCCGCTCGACGAGCCGTACATCGTGCTGCCTGAGGGTGAGAAGCGCGCGTCTGCGATTGACTTTGACGTCGTCGTTCCCGAAGGATCGCTCTGGGTGATGGGCGATAACCGTTACGCAAGTAAGGACTCACGCTACAACCAGGATGGCCCGGGGAAGGGCTTTGTGCCTGAGACAGAGGTTGTTGGTCGCGCTTTCCTACTGAACTGGCCGCTCAACCGCCTGAGCTGGCTGTCGAACCCTGAGAACACCTTCGTTGGAGTAGAAGAAGCACGTGACAACTGAGTGTGAGCCGCTGACCTGCAAGGCGCCGCCCGAAAAGGACCCAACGCTCGACATGGAGTGGCAGTGGTTCGACGAAGGCGCAGCACTCGTCATCGGCATCGATGAGGTGGGTCGCGGCGCGATCGCTGGCCCGGTTGCGGTCGGCGCGCACGTGGTCGTGCGCGGCACGGAAACGTTCCCGGAGGGGCTCCGAGACTCCAAGTTGCTGACGGAGAAGCGGCGCGAAAAGATTGCGCCGCTCGTCAGCGAGTGGGGTGCCGGCGCAGTTGGCTACGCGACCGCAGCTGAAATTGACGAGCACGGCATCACCGCGATGCTCGGCGCCGCCGCGCGGCGTGCGTTGCTGCAGCTCCACGAGCAGGGAATCGATGTCACTCGCGCGGTGATTCTCGTCGATGGGTCGCAAGATTGGCTCACGCCGCAGCTCAAGTCCCCGCTCGATGTGCGCACTCGCGTGGGCGCGGATCGCGCTTGCGCGAGCGTTGCAGCAGCCTCCGTGCGCGCGAAGGTGGAGCGCGACGCGCTGATGCGTGAGGCGCACGAACAGCATCCCGGGTATAGCTGGGACACCAATAAAGGGTACGGATCCGCCGCCCACTATGCGGGCTTAGAAGAACACGGCGCAACCGAACTCCACCGCATCACCTGGTTGAAGGAAAAGTAGCCGAAAGGCCGAAACGGTAGACTTGACCCGTGAAGTTTGGCAGTAACCCCCAGCACGCACCCATCGGAGTCTTCGATTCGGGCGTCGGGGGATTGACGGTGGCGCGAGCAATTCGCGATCAGCTGCCGAACGAATCCATGATTTATGTCGGCGATACGGCTCATACGCCGTACGGTCCGCGGCCGATTGCCGAAGTGCGCAAGCTCGCGCTTGAGGTTATGGATCGTTTGGTTGCTGAGGGCGTGAAAATGCTCGTGATCGCGTGTAATACGGCATCGGCTGCGGTGCTACGTGATGCGTACGAGCGCTATGACGTTCCCGTGGTTGAGGTGATTGGCCCAACCGTCAGGAGTGCGCTCTCGATCACCCGAAACGGCCGGATCGGTTTGATCGGTACCAAGGGCACGATTCGCTCGCGGGCGTATGAAGACCTGTTTCGGGTCGGCGCAAACGTCGAGCTGACGTCGCGCGCGTGCCCGCGCTTTGTCGAGCTCGTTGAAGCGGGCAAGACCTCGGGCGACGAGACGCTTGCGATCGCATCCGAGTATCTTGCGCCCCTCAAAGCAAAAGAGATCGACACGCTCGTGCTCGGCTGCACGCACTACCCATTCCTGCGTGGCGCTATTCGCCAGGTAATGGGGCCCGATGTTGCGCTCGTCTCGAGCGACATCGAGACGGCCAATCGTGTCTACGAGGTGCTCACTGATGAGCAGCTCTTGCGACCGGAGGGTGCGGGTGAGCCCGTGATCCGCTATGAAACGACCGGTGAAGACGGAGAGCATTTCGCCGATCTCGCTCGCCGAATGCTCGGCATCGAGATCGATCCCGTCGAACCACATCCCCAGAAGGAGAACTGATGAGTGACATGACCCGCGTTGATGGCCGTACGCCCGAGCAGATGCGCACCGTGACGATTGAGCGCGGCTGGAGCAAGCAGGCTGAGGGCAGCGCGCTCATCAGCTTTGGTGACACGAAGGTGCTCTGCACTGCATCGTTCACCCCTGGTGTACCGCGCTGGCTGAAGGGCCAGGGCACCGGTTGGGTGACTGCTGAGTACTCGATGCTTCCCCGCTCGACGAACGATCGTATGCAGCGTGAATCGGTGCGCGGCAAGATCGGTGGTCGCACTCACGAGATCTCGCGCCTCATTGGCCGCAGCCTTCGCGCGGTCATCGATACCGCTGAGCTCGGCGAGAACACCATCGTGATTGACTGCGACGTGCTGCAGGCTGACGGTGGCACCCGTACCGCATCGATCACCGGTGCGTACGTTGCCCTCGCGGATGCGATCGAGTGGGCGCGCGCAAACGGTCACATCGGCCGCAACGCGAAGCCGCTGAAGGACAGCGTTGCTGCAGTATCGGTTGGCATTGTTGGCGGCGTTCCCATGAGTGACCTCGCATACGTCGAGGACTCGAAGGCCGATACCGACATGAACGTTGTTGCGACCGGCAAGGGTGGCCTCGTCGAGGTGCAGGGCACCGCTGAGGGTGTTCCCTACAGCCGTGACGAGCTCAACACCCTCCTTGACCTCGCGCTCGCAAGCATCGCTGAGCTCGCTGACGCACAGTCTGCAGCACTGGCCGGGGAGTAATCGTGACCAAGGTTGTACTGGCAAGCCACAATAAGAAGAAGCTTGCTGAGCTTCGTCGCGTCCTCGAGCCGCTCGTGCCTGGCATTGAGATTGTCAGCTATGACGGTCCTGAGCCCGTAGAAGACGGCCTGAGCTTCGAAGCCAATGCGCTCATCAAGGCCCGCGCAGCTGCGAAGCACACGGGACTGCCCGCGGTCGCAGATGATTCGGGCATTGCTGTTGACGTGCTCGGTGGCTGCCCCGGCATCTTCTCTGCCCGTTGGTCTGGCCCGGAACGTGACGACACGAAGAACCTCGAGCTGCTGCTCTGGCAGCTTTCTGACGTCGCTGAGCCAAACCGTGCGGCAAGTTTCGTCTGCGCTGCTGCGCTCGTGATGCCTGACGGTGAAGAGGTGTGCGAGCTCGGCCATTGGCAGGGCGAGATCCTTACCGAGCGTGCTGGAGCTGAGGGGTTCGGGTACGATCCGATCTTCCGCCCGGCGGGAGAGCGCCGCTCTGCAGCTGAGATGCGTCCGGAGGAGAAAGACCTCGTCTCGCACCGCAACCGTGCATTCAGTGCGCTCGCGCCAGAGATTGCGAAGCGCATCACCGCCGACTAGCGCACTCAAACACACCGTAATGCCGTCACAGGGAAGCCCCTGGGGCGGCATTCGTGCGTTCCGGGCGGTAATATTTGAGCTGTACCCGCTTCGCGCAGCGAGGCCTGTAACTAAGGAACTGTAAAGATGCACAACCTGACCGACATCACCGAGCCGGGCGGCCTTGTTCGCCCCAACGTAAGTGTGGCTGACGCGATTACTATCGCGTTGGATCTGTACGGGGTCGAGGTGTCTGCGACGGAACTTGGGAGCAACCAAGATCGCAACTTTATGATCGTCGAGGCTGACGGGACGAAGAGTGTCTTGCGCATCGACAATCCGGTGTTCGGCGATGAGGCGCGCGATGCACAGCACGCTGCGCTCGATGCCTACCGCGCTGCGAACGTGCGTGTCGCCAGCGTCCTGCCCGGTCTGAACGGCGAACTGACGCAGCGGTGGAACGGTTTCGCGGTGCGCCGCAGCGAGTTCGCGCACGGGAAGTCGCTTGTCGACCATGGCTACCTTGCACCTGTCGTGCTCGAAGAGTTCGGTGCCCTCGCGGCAGCTTCGGTCAACGCGCTCGCTGACCTGGAGCACCACGGCCTTGGTCGCCCGAACCCGTGGGACATGCGTGGCGCCTTCGAGGAAACCCTGCGCCTCGCTTCGGCAATCACCGACGAAGACCTGCGCGAGGATGTCCTTGAAGCCGCCATCGCTGCGCACTCTGCGCTGCAGCCGCTCATCGAGTCGCTGCCGGTGCAGGCGATCCATGGTGACCTCACCGACGACAACGTCGTGGCCCAGCCCGGTGACGATCGTCGATACCACCCGCACACCCTGCTCGATCTCGGTGATCTCGGATACGGCTGGCGCATCGCAGAACTCTCGGTGACGGTGTCATCGATGCTGCATCATGAGCCCGCACGCCCGCTGCGTGCGCTCGATACCATCAGCGCATTTGACCGCGTCGCGCCGATTGCTGACGCGGAGGCGCGTGCGGTGTGGCCGCTCGTCGTGCTGCGTGCTGCGCACCTCGTTGCGAGCGGCTGGCGCCAGCTTGAGATCGATGGCGACAATGACTACGCCCGCGAGCGCATCGCCGGCGAACAGGCAATCTTCGATGCCGCGACCCGGTTCACGCTGGCTGAGATGACCGAGCAGGTGCTCGCTGCACTCGGTCGTGACGGGATTGCGTGCGGAGCTGGGCTGCGTACGCTCGCAGCACCCGCTGCTTCGGTGGCGGATCCGCTGCGCGCCCTGCTCCCCACCCTCGCGGGTGAGGTCGCAACCATCGATGCTGGCGTCGAATCCGAGGCGCTTGAAGCTGGGAAGTTCCTCGCGGCAGATGCTGATGTCGCACTGGTGCACGAAGCGCTCGCAGGGGGAGCGGCTGCGGCTGTGCTGCCCTACGGCGTGTTTCGCCTGACCCGCACCGCGATCAACGCAACCGATGGTGCTGAGACCTGGCCGCTTGCGACCGAAATTGTTGTAGCGGCTGGCGAAGAGCTTCCGGTTGCTGCCCCCGTCGAAGGCAAGGTCGTCGTTGCGACTGACCGCGGCTTGCTCATTGAGCTGACCGGCGCCGAGTGGTACCTCTCGATTGATGGCGTGCAGGCGACGGCAGCTGTCGATGCGCAGGTGCAGGCCGGCGATGTGGTTGCAACGCTGGGTGCTGCTGCCGATCCGCGCCCCATTGCCGTCACCCTGTGCCGTGCCGATGCCGTCGGTGAGACCGCTGGCAACTCGCAGTCCGAGTTCGGTGAACTCGTTGAGAGCGTGCCGCCGATCCTCGCACTTGAGGTGCCAGAAACCGGCCGCGCGCAGTTTGTCGCGCCGGAGCGCGTGCCAGCGTGGGATCGCTTCACCGTTGATCCCGCTGGCATTCTCGGCCTGGAATCGTTCGCCCAGCGCGACGAGGCAGCTGCGGAGCTTGAGCGCCGTCAGCGCATCTTTGCGAGCGCGCAAGAGCGCTACTACGAGCGTCCAATGCAGATCGAGCGCGGCTGGCGCCAGCACCTCATCGACACGACCGGCCGGTCGTACGTCGACATGGTGAACAACGTCACGGGTCTTGGCCACGGGCACCCGGGAGTTGCTGCGGCGGCGAGCCGACAGATCCGCATCCTCAACACGAACTCGCGCTTCCTGTACCGCGAGTTGACTGAGTACAGCGAGCGCCTACTTGAGATGCTGCCCGAGGGCACCGGCCTCGACACGGTACTGCTCGTGAACAGTGGCTCGGAGGCGGTCGATCTCGCGCTCCGGCTGGCGCAGGCAGCGACCGGCCGCAAGACCATCGTCTCGCTGCGTGAGGCTTACCACGGCTGGACCATGGCGAGCGACGCTGTCACGACGAGCGCATACGACAACCCGTACGCGCTCGATAACCGCCCCGATTGGGTGCACGTTGCTGACGTGCCGAACCGGTTCCGCGGCACCTACCGCGGCGCGGTGACTGACGCGACCATTGGCGCGCAGTATGCGGCGGATCTCGGCAACGATCTCACCGCCCTCGCCGAGGCCGGGCGAGACGTCGCAGGGTTTATCTGCGAGTCGGTGCTGGGGAACGCCGGCGGCGTCCTCCTGCCTGACGGCTACCTGCGTGACGTGTACGCACGCGTGCGTGCCGCAGGCGGCGTGTGTATCGCTGACGAGGTACAGGTCGGTTTCGGCCGTATGGGATCGAGCTTCTGGGGCTTCGAACAGTCGGGTGTCACACCTGACATCATTACGATTGCGAAGCCCATGGGTAACGGGTTCCCGATCGGTGGCGTCATCACGACCAAGAAGATCGCCGACGCGCTCGCGACCCAGGGCCAGTTCTTCGCATCGGCAGGCGGCAACCCGCTGTCGTGCCGCGTCGGCATTGCCGTGCTTGATGCGATGCGTGACGAGCAGCTGCAGGAGAACGCGCGCGTGGTTGGCGCGCGCCTCGCGGCCGGATTCCGTGAGCTCGCGGAGCGCCACGACATTATCGGCCCGATTCACGGCGAAGGCCTGTATCTCGGCGTTGAACTCGTGCGCGATCGCGAGACGCTCGAGCCAGCAAAGGAAGAGACCGCAGCGATTTGTGAGCGTCTGAAGGAACTCGGCGTGATTGTGCTCACCACCTCGGAGCGCTCGAACGTGCTCAAGGTGAAGCCGCCGCTGTGCCTCACTGAGGAGAGCGCCGACTTTATGGTTGCGCAGCTTGACCGCGTCTTGACCGAAGGCTGGTAACCCCGGGTGCTCGCGCGTATTCCGAACGCCCCGCGCACGGGCATTCCGCCGTGGCTGCTCGCGGTCGCGGCAATGGCGATGATTCAGTTGGGCAACGCCCTGTCGGTTCACCTCATAGCTGGGGTTGGGCCGGCGGGTGCCTCCTGGATGCGCATGATGTTTGGGGCGGTGTTCCTGCTCCTCATCGCGCGTCCGAACCTACGGTTGGTGCGCAAAGCTGACGTCCCGCTCCTCATTGCACTGGGTGTCGTGACGGGCTACATGACCGCAGCGTTCCTTGCCGCGGTCGAACGCTTGCCGCTCGGCACCGCCGTTGCCATCGAGTTCCTCGGGCCGCTGACGGTTGCGGGCGTGATGAGCAAGCGTCGATCCGCGCTCGTTTGGCCAGCACTCGCGCTTGTCGGCGTCGTGCTCCTTGCCGAACCCTGGAGTGGGAGCGCGGATCTCGTAGGCATCGGCTTCGCGTTGCTTTCCGGTGTGTGCTGGGGCTTGTACATTGTCCTGACCCAGCGCGTGGGCGACCGATTCAGTGGCATCTCTGGACTGGCGATCACGATCCCGATTGCGGCGATCGCGACCATGCCAGTCGGCTTGCCGCAGGTCGTCATGGGCGACCTCACCTGGCAACTCATCCTGCTTGCCGCGGGGGTTTCGTTGCTCGCGCCCGTCATCTCGTTCGGGCTCGAGATGCTCGCGCTCAAACGCATGACGCCGACGGCATTCGGTACGCTCATGGCCATCGAGCCGGGCATCGGCGTCGTTATTGGGTTCCTCGTGCTCGCGCAGGCGCCCGTGCTCATGCAGGTGCTTGGCATCTTGCTGGTGGTGATTGCTGGGGCGGCGGCACAGCGCGGCGGCCGCAGGGAAATCGATACCGCTTAGATAGATTGTCAGCATGAGAATGTGGTCGCTTCACCCCAGTCACCTTGATCGTGCCGGCCTGGTTGCCGGCTGGCGTGAAACACTGCTCGCTCAGGCGGTGCTTGCTGACCTCACGAAGGGGTACAAGAACCACCCACAACTTGAACGATTCCGTGAGACGAGCGACCCGCTGCTCATGGTCGGGGCCTACCTGCGTGGGTTGCACGAGGAGTCCCTCGCGCGCGGGTATCGCTTCGACGGCTCGAAAATCATGCGTACTGAGCACGTTACAGAGCTCATCCCCGTCACCGACGGCCAGCTTGCATTCGAATGGACGCACCTCGGGTCAAAGCTTGCGCATCGGAGCCCAGAAGACGCAGCTCGTTGGGCAGAAAGCTCGCCAACACCCCATCCGCTGTTTAAGGTGGTGTCAGGCGGCGTTGCCACCTGGGAGAGGGTGTAATCATGCGAGTGCTCATCGGCGGTGCATCGGGACTCATTGGTTCGGCACTGAGTGAAGCGCTGCGTGCCCGCGGCGATGACATCGCAACCCTCGTGCGGCGGCCCGCTGTCAGCGAGTCTGAAATATCCTGGAACCCAGTGCGCGGCGAGCTCGCGCCAGAGGCGATTGCAGGGGTCGATGCGATCGTGCTGTTGAACGGCGCGAGCGTTGGACGCTTACCATGGACGGCAAAGTATCGTGGTGAGCTGCTCACCTCTCGACTGGACTCGACGAACACCGTCGTTAGGGCACTGCAGCGAATGACTGGTCCGCGACCCATGCTGCTCTCTGGCTCTGCGGTGGGGTTCTACGGTTCAGTTCCCGGAGGAGTCTTGACCGAAGACTCCCCGGCAGGCGATACCTTTCTTGCGAAACTTTGCGTCGACTGGGAAGGCGCCGCACGCGAAGCGGAAGCGGTGACTGACGTGGCCTTGCTCCGCACCGCTCCCGTGATTCACCCCAGGGGAGTGCTGCGTCCCATGATCACGCTCACGAACCTCGGTCTCGGTGGCCCGCTCGGTTCGGGTAAGCAGACGTGGCCTTGGATTTCGCTGACCGATGAGGTGCGAGCGATCTTGCACATTCTTGACCGGCGGATCACTGGCCCCGTCAATCTCTGCGGGCCGACCGCAGCCACCGCCAACGAGACGGGCCGCGCGCTCGCGCGCAATATGCATCGCCCATTCCTGCTGCCTGCACCAGCGTGGGCATTGCGCCTCGGGCTCGGACGAGAGGCGACTGAATCATTGCTAACCGCTGATGCTGACGTGCGGCCAGACGTGCTGCTGACATCTGGCTTTGTGTTTACACACGAAACCGTTGCGGCTGCGGTCGCTGACGCGATCGGCTCATAACTCAATCTCGGCACTCGCATTGACAAAGGCGCCCTTGGTGCGTAGGTTCATTAGTGAAGTAATGAACCAGATAAGCCGATAGGCTCGCTGCGAGAGTGAAAGTGAGGTGGCAAGTGTTCGACGACACGCGCCCAATCTTTCTGCAGCTTGCCGACCGCATCGCTGGCGACATTCTGCGGGGTCGATATGCAGAGGGTGAGCAAGTTCCGTCAACCAACGAGCTTGCGCAGCACCTGCGTATTAACCCCGCAACCGCCGGAAAGGCGCTGAACCTGCTGGTTGAACGCCAGGTGCTGGTGAAGCGTCGCGGTATCGGCATGTTCGTCGCGGCAGGCGCATTTGATGCGCTCTCTGCAGAACGTCATCAGGAATTTGTTCAGAGCTTCATCCGACCGATGCTTGCGGAAGCGGCGATGCTCGGAATCGACCAGGCTGCGCTTGCGCGCCTCGTCGCTTCTGAGGCTGAGCGATCCGCGCTCCCATCGGAGTCCGCTCACACAGAAACTGAGACATCATGACATTTGCCATTGAGGCGCGTGACCTCACGCGAGCGTACGGTGACATCCGCGCGCTCGATGCGGTGACGGTGCAGATTCAGGCCAATACGATCACCGGTCTCCTCGGCCGCAACGGCGCAGGAAAGACAACGTTCATGTCGCTCGTGACCGCGCAGGATCGTCCGACTGCCGGCATCGTGAAGGTGCTCGGCGAAGAGCCGTTCGAGAACGAGCGTGTGATCGAACAGCTGAGCTTTGTTCGAGACAACCAGCGCTACCCAGATGACTACAAGCTCAAGCATGCGCTGCGCGCGGCACGGGTGTTCCATCCCGGTTGGTCGCAAGAGCTCGCTGACGAGCTCGTGGCACTGTTCCGTATCCCAGCCAAGACCGTAGTGAAGAAGTTCTCTCGCGGTCAGCTCTCGGCGCTCGGGATCGTGCTCGGTCTCGCTTCGCGTGCCCCGGTCACGTTCTTTGACGAGCCGTACCTGGGGCTCGATGCGACCGCGCGCACCTACTTCTATGATGTGCTGCTGCGGGATTACCAAGAGCATCCGCGCACGATCGTGCTCTCCACGCACCTCATCGATGAAATGGACCGGCTGCTCGAGCGGGTGGTGATTCTGGATCGTGGACGTGTGGTTCAAGACGCCGACGTCGATGAGCTGCGGGGACGTGCGTACCAGGTCGCTGGTCGCCGCGCGGCGGTTGAGGAGTTCGTGGCCGCCCGGACGGCACTCAGCGTACATCGCACGGGTGGCCTTGCGACTGCGGTGATCGAGGGCACATTGACCGAGGCGGATCGGGCAGCCGCGGTGGCAGCTGATCTTGATCTCAGCTCGGTGACGCTGCAGGAACTCGTGTCAGCCTATGGATTCGACCGTGATGCAGACGCGGGTGGCGATGCCGGCGAAGCGCTGGCTTTCGACGCGAAGGGAGCACACTCATGAAGCACATCACGCACGTGACTCGATTGCATCTGAACAAGCCTGAGATCATGTTCCGCACCCCGGCGTTCATTATCGCCCTGGTGCTCATCATTACGATGATCATTTCCTTCGCACTGCAGCGCGCTGGGCTCGACCCTGCGAGCCCAGCGTACGCAGACGGTGCACGGTCAAATATTGCAGTGGCATACGCCTTGCCGGGCTTCCTGGTGTACTACGGCGTGCAGGCGGTGTCGACCACCTTCCCGTTCGCGCTTGCACTTGGTACGACGCGACGCGCCTACGTGCTCGGTACTGCGCTGGCGAACCTGATCCTCTCGGTATTCGTTGCGGCAATGCTCACGGTGCTGCTCTGGATTGAGCTGGCGACCGACCACTGGTTCTTCGGATCCTATGCGCTCGACAACTACGCGCTTGGCAGCGGCGACGCCTGGGTCCTTGCGGTAACGGTGTTCCTCGGGACGTTTGTTGCGGTCACCATTGGCGGCTTCTTCGGTGCGATCTGGGTGCGGTTCGGGACGAAGGGTCCGACCATTGCTGGTGTCGTGCTCGGATTGATCATCGTGCTAATTTTGCTCGCGATTGCACCGAACTTCATTGAGATCGTCACGAGCATCACGCGGGGAGACCTCGCGGTCGGAGCGATCGTTGTCGCGCTGCTCGCGCTTGTCGGCACGTGGGTGACGATGCGCCGCGCTGCGGTGCGCTAGCCCGGCAGCAGCCAGGAGCGCCCCCCGAGACTAGGGGTTTCTCCCGAGACTGGGCCTTTCATACGCATGAAAGAGGCCATCTCGGGAGAAACGCCCCTTTTCGAGGGGCTGGGGTGAATTGACAGAGCACTACAGCACGGCGCGGGTAACCGCGGCAATCGCCTCTTGTGCGCCAGCAGCGAAGAAGGCCTTCGTGCACACCGCGAGCACCCGGAATTCCGGAGTTCCAGGCTCGCCAATGACGGCGACGTCGTGGCGAATGCCTTCATCCCAGCCGCTCTTTGCACCCCACACCGTGCCAGCGGGCAATGCGGGCGCGATCATCGGGAACAGCTGCGCCCGCATGTAGCCAAGGATGACCGTGCGGGAGGAAGGTGCGAGCTCCTCGCTGGACACGACAGCGAGAGCCAGATCCGCGAGACTGCGCGTGGTGACCGAGTGCGTGTAGCCAGCAAGCGCAGCGGGATAGTCACAAATGAGGCGAGACATCTCTACATTGCGCACGCCGAGGCGATCGAGTGCGGCCTCGACCGCGTTGATGCCAGCCACCCCAGCGCCCAGCGCCTCAATGAGAATGTTCGTGGCCTCGTTCGACGACACCGTGATCATGCGCTCGAGATACCAGTCAACGCTCATCATGGTGCCGACCTCGGGAAGGCCCGGGTCCTGCTCCGCTGGCTCGAAGTCGAACGGCGCAGCGTCAGGAACGCGGCTCGCGAACGAGATCCGCACGGGGAACTCATCGGTGAGGTGCAGCGTGCCGGCTTCGACCGCGAACATAACCGCAGCCGCGACGGCAAGCTTCACCGTGCTCGCTGCGTAGTAGGTCTGCGTCTCGTCACAACCTGCGAGGGTGGTGCCGGCCTGATCGATGAGGGTGAACGAGACACTGGGCTCACCGCGTTTGGAGACGCTCATGCCTGTGCTCCGTCCTGAGAAGTGCTCGCTGAGGTGGCCGAAGCCGCTGTCGCGGGAGTCGAGGAGAGTAGCGCCGCGGTAATCGCCGAGATGGCGGCCGCGCCCTGCTCATAGGTGTATCCGCGGGTGCAGACCGCGAGGCACTGCATGATGCCGTCGCGCGAGATGAAGGCAAAGTCATGGGCGATGCCGTCGACGCTGCCGCCCTTGCTGCCGGTGTCGATTACGACGCCGGCGCGTTCACCGAAGGTCTGTGCTGCCGTGCTGATGACGGGTTCCTCTCGCTCGCGTAGGAGCTGCATTGCGATTGCGGTGTGCTCTGCGTCGAGGAGTACGCCACGAACCAGCGCAGCCATGAGCCGCGCGAGGCCGAGCGCTGACGCCCGATTCGTAACGCCAGCTTCGAGACCTGCAACGTCGGAGTAGGGCCGATCAAGGCCGGTGTCTGGCGCGCCTGCGTCGAGTGAGACGGCTGCGATGCGATCCGCCCCCAACGCTTCGAACAGCATGTTCGTGGCACAGTTGGCGCTCACGGTCGTCATGCGATTGAGCAGGTGTGCGAGGGTGACGGTGTCGCCGGGGGCGCCAAGGCCGGGATCGGTCTCCTCGATCTCAATCGTGAACCGGGGCGCGTCTGGCACGATGCTCGCATACTCGTGCGTGACGATGTGCGGATCGTCGAGACGCCACTCGCCAGCCTGTACCCGGCGCAGTGCAGCGACGAGGACACCGACCTTGACGGTCGACGCCGAGTAATAGGGGAGTGAAGCATTCTGCTCGCGCAGGACGGACCCGTCGGCGTCGACAAGCGCGTAGGAGATGACGGGGGTGCCGTCGGAGTAGTCGCTGACGATGCCGCGGGGGTCATCGTCGAGACCGAAGTCTGGGTTTTTCATGGTGTTCCTTGCAAGATGAGAGTTAGACCGAGCGCAGGAAGTCGCTGAGGATGAGCTGGCCGCCGTTGACCGAAGCCACGGGGACTCGCTCGTCAACGCCGTGCACGCCACCGGAGCGGCGACCGTCGGGGTCGGGGGTGAGCGGGGCGAAGCCGAAGCATTCGATGCCGAGCTTGGCGAAGGACTTTGCGTCGGTACCGCCGCCCATGCAAAACGGGACGACGACCGCTTCAGGGTGTGAGCGCAGTACAGCTTCGCGCATTGCCGCGAACCACGGCGAGCGCTGCGAGAAATCGGTGGGCTTGCCCGGGTCGATGTACTCGTACGAGACCTCGGGGCCGACAAGTTCGGCGAGCACTGCCTGCGTTGACTCGAACGTGCCTGGCACGCAGCGCACGTCGATCTCGGCTTCGGCGACGCCGGGAATAACGTTGACCTTGTAGCCGGCATTGAGCACCGTGGTGGTCGAAGAGCAACGGACGGTGACGCGTGCAACCGTGCCGGCCTCGCCCATCTGCTCGATCGCCCTGGCAACGCCCGCCTCATCTGTGAGGTCGGCTTCGTAGCCGAGCGCGGCGTTCGTGTCGGTGATGTAGGTGCGGACGGCGTCGACCATCTGCAACGGCCACTGGTAATCATTGAGCCGCTGAGTCGCTGCGAGCAGCTTGGAAATCGCGCTGCCTGGTGCGGGGCGTGAGCCGTGACCAGAGATGCCCTCAGCGCGGAGGCGCATGTGCAGTGTGCCGCGCTCGGCAACCGCGATGGGGACGAGCGTCACGGGGGAGCCGTCCTTCGCCGTCAGGGGCATCGCCTGGCCGCCAGATTCGCCGAACGCTGCGCCGATGCCCGCGAATAGCTCCGGACGTTCCTTCACGAGCCAGCCTGCGCCCCAGTCGCCGCGATCCTCCTCGTCGGCGACCCAAAGGAAGACAACGTCGCGTTCTGGCACGATTCGTTGCTTCGCCCACTCGAGCGCGGTCACGACCATCATCGCGACCATGTCCTTCATGTCGACTGATCCGCGACCATATACGTATCCGTCTTCGATTCGCCCCTCGAATGGCGGCACACGCCACTGGTCTGGCTCGGCGGGTACGACATCGAGATGGCCGTGCACGAGCACGCCGGGCAGGCTGCGATCGCGGCCAGGGACGCGGATCAGGACCGATGCGCGGTCGGGTTCCGGAGCATAGAGCTCGGGCGCATAGCCCGCACCAGCGAGAATGCGAGCGATCTCTTCCGCAAGCTGAGTCTCGCCCCTGCTCTTGCCGTTACCGAAGTTTGAAGTGTCGTAGCGAACGAAGTGCGCACACAATTCGGCTGCTGTCATCTCTGCGGTCATTCGCGAACCGTCCTCTCTGAGGTTCGTACCGTGCGCCGCCGTTGGCGCACCGAAGTTACGTCACATAAACACTATCCGTCGCCGGTGAATAACGCAGCAACTTTTATTGATTTGTATAAGGAGTTGACCCAGTCGAGACTCTTGTATTCCTGTCTTACGAATCGTAAAGTGGGCTGCGTGGGTCCCGCCACACTGTCACAAAGGAGCGACATGACCATTCGGAACACTTCACCCGCACTCCGCACGCTCGCGCCAGGTGCCCGTTGCGCGCTGGTGAGCCCCTCGGGGCCGTCGACCGAAGAGGCCGTCGAGAAAGCTGAAGCGCTCCTGCGCTCGTGGGGCCTCGTTCCCATCCGCGGCAAGCACGTGCTCGATCGGCATGAGCGCGCTCACGGGTACCTGGCTGGCAGCGATGCAGATCGGGCGGCGGATCTCACGGCAGCGTGGACAGACCCCGAGATCGACGCTGTATTCTGTGTACGCGGTGGGTACGGCGCGATCCGCATCATCGATCTCCTTGACGTCGACGTGCTCGCCGCGGCTGAGCCGAAGCCGCTCATTGGGTCTTCTGACATCACCGCACTCCACGAGTTCTGGGAGCAGCGGCTTGGGGTTCCCACCTGGTTCACCCCGATGATCGCCACCAACGACCTGCTGCTGTCGCCGAACAACGTCGAGGACCTGCGCGTTGCCGTCCTGGGCGAGGGGCCACTGGAGATCGCCGGTGATGCAGACACCACCACCATCGTGCCGGGCACCGCAACCGGCCAGCTCACCGGTGGCAACCTCTCGCTGCTCGTGATGAGCGTCGGCTCGCACCCGACCACTCTCGAGCGCGCGAAGGGCAAGATCGTGCTCATCGAAGAGGTCCACGAGTCGCCGTACCGAATCGACGGCCTGATGCAGATTCTGCTGCGCTCGGGCTATTTCGAGGGTGCGCTCGCGGTCGGTCTCGGCACCTGGGTCGACTGCGGTGACCTCGACGAAGTGAAGGCGCTGTTGACCGAGCTGCTCGAACCGCTCGGTATCCCGGTTGTTTGGGGGCTGCGCTTCGGGCACGGTCCCGATGTGTCTTCGTTCCCGATCGGCGCCGGCGTCACTGCGACCCTCATCGCTGACGAGAACCCACGCATCGAGTTCGATGCCTAACGTATAGCGCGCCACAGTTCGGAACGCGAAAGGCCCCCGGCATCACACGATGCGCGGGGGCCTTTCGCGTGGGCGCTACGAAATGCAGCCACCCATGCCAGGGCTAGTCGTCGAGCAGAATCGTCTCGCCGTGCGTGAGCAGCGCGTCGCCGTGCAGGTGCAGGCTGGTGACGAAGTCATCGATTGCCACGCGCGAGGGATGCTCAGGTGACATGTCCTCTCCCATCGCGAAGACAGCGTAGACGAGGTCTGCGCCACCGACCGTGCGTACGACGCCCGCGAGCGAGTGCACCGAATTGATGAAGCCGGTCTTGCCGCGCACAGCATCGCCGACGACGGCGTTCTCGCCAGTGAAGCGTGCACTGTACATCGTGCCGTTCGGCCCGGTGCGGCTCAGCCGGTCGTCGAGCATGCCAAGGATTCCCTCGCGCAGTCGCGCGCGTCGAATGAGATCCGCGATCGTGCGCGCGGGCACCTTGATGTAGTCGCTCAGACCAGAGCCGTCCTGCAGCTCCACACCCTCGGTGGGGACGCCAAGGTCGCGCAGCACGCCGGTGAGGCCACGCTTCACCCCGTCGAAGGTGCCGTCTTCGCCACGCTCGATGACCGCGAGTTTCGCGAGTGCTTCCGCGAGCCCGTTGTCTGAGGTGCGCAGGCACTCGCGCACGAGTTCCTCGATCGTGTGTGACTTCGCGACCGCGAGTTCCTCGGCGTCTGCGGGGGCGGATCCGCGCACCACCTGGATATCGTCACCCAAGAAGGCCGCGAACGCGCGAGCGGCGTTCCCAGCGGGATCGGCGCTGCGGGGACTGTCATCGGCAGCGGGATCCTCGCGATCGCCGTCTGCTTGGAGCGACGAGATCATCGGGATGTAGCCCTCGGGATTGCGGTCTTCGTCAAGCCACTGGCCAGTGAGCCACTCGCCGCCAGCAAAGAGCGAATCATCGTAGACCAGGCGCGTGGGCACCTCGTCGCCGAGTGCCGCGAGGGTGTCCCGTGCGAGCACGTCCATGCGTGCAGGGGAGTCATAGTACGTCGGTCCGTCGCCAGGTACCCGGCTGAGGGTAACGTCGCCGCCACCGATGATGACGATTTCGCCCGGTGCTGATCCGCGCACGACGCGCGTCTCGATGCGACGGTCCGGGCCGAGCTCATGCAGTGCGGCAGCGCAGGTGATCGTCTTCATGACGCTCGCGGTCTCCTCGCCGCGATCAGCGGCGCGTTCGAGGAGCGAGCGGCCGGTGTCGGCCTCAAGCACGAGGATGCGGGGACGCGTGAAGCGCGGGTCGGTCGCCCGCGCAAGGATGGTTTCGGTGCTGGTCATCTGCTCTTCCTACTGTCCTTCAACGTGATCATTCGCGGCCTGCGCCGCAGCTGGCTGGCGCATGGTCGGGACTGCCGCGAGAAGCTGCTTCGTGTACTCGTGTTCTGGGCGGAGGAGGACATCCTCGGCAGCGCCAGCTTCGACAATGCGTCCCTGGTGCATAACGAGCACGCGGTCGCCAATGTTCCACGCGACGCCGAGGTCATGAGTGATGACGAGACAGCCGAGGCCGAGGTTGCGCTTGAGGCGCAGCAGCAGCGCGAGAATCTCACCGCGAACCGAGGCATCGAGCGATGCGACGGGTTCGTCGGCGATGATGAACTCTGGCTCAAGCGCGAGGGCGCCCGCGATGACGACGCGCTGACGCTGACCGCCGGAGAGCTCGTTCGGAAGCTTCGCGAAGAAGCGCTCAGGCGGCGACAGCTCAGCGGCAATGAGTGCCTCACGCACGCGCTGGCGCTCGTCGCCCTGCAGGCCCTGCACGCGAATGCCCTCTGCGATGAGCTCGTAGACGGTGTGCTTGGGGTTGAGCGCAGACATCGGGTCCTGCAAGACGAACTGCACGCTTCCGCGGTAGTCGCGCAGGTCGCGCTGCTTGCGGCTGAGTGGCTTGCCGCGGAAGCGGACGTTGCCGCCCGTCGGTGCCTGGAGCCCGAGCACCGTGCGGACGAGGGTGGTTTTACCCGAGCCTGATTGGCCGACGAGCACGGTGATCTCACCCTCGCGGCAGCTGAGGTCGACACCGTCGACCGCGCGCACCTCGCCGACGCGCGTCTGGAAGCGCACCGACAGGTTGTCGGCGCCGAGTAGCTCGTCGCCTGGCCCCTCTGGCACAACGCTCACGACGGTCGTGTTGCCAGGTTCACTCTGCTTCCGGCTTGCGGGATTCATGCGACTCTTGGGATCGCCGATGACCGGAACCGCGTCCGTGAGTGCGCGAGTGTGTGGGTGCTGCGGGTTCGTGAGGATGTCGAGCGAGGGGCCCGACTCCACAATCTCGCCGTGGTACATGACCGCGATTTCCTTGCACGTGCGCGCAAGTACCGAGAGGTCATGGGTGATCATGAGGAGCGAGAGACCGCGGTCTTCGACGAGCTTCGTGAGGAGGGCGAGGACGCGCTCCTGAACGATCACGTCGAGCGCGGTGGTCGGCTCATCAGCGATGATGACCTCGGGGTCACACGCAAGCGCCATTGCGATCATGACGCGCTGCTTCTGGCCGCCAGAGATCTCGTGGGGGTACGAATCTACGGTGCGCGCCGGCAGGTCCACCTGCTCGAGCAGCGAGATGACCTCGGCGCGGTAGGCGTTCTTGCCACGCTTGGTGTGCGCCTTCGGATCGTGGAGTTCCATCGCTTCAGCAATCTGCTTGCCGATGCGCTGTACCGGGTTGAGCGAGTGCATCGCGCCCTGGAAGACAATCGATGCTTCCTTCCAGCGGACGGCTCGCACCTGACCCCAGGAGAGCTCGTTCATGTTCTTGTCGCCGAGCTTGACGGTGCCGGTGACGGTCGCGCTGTCGGGGAGCAGGCGCAGCGCCGACATAATGAGGGTCGACTTGCCCGACCCTGACTCGCCGGCGATGCCGAGCGTGCCGCGCTTCGGGAGACGGAGCGTGACGTTCTTGACCGCTTCATAATCGATCGGCTCGCCTGCTTCATTGCGGGTGCGGTAGGAGATCGAGACATCCTCGAACTGCAGTGCATACATTAGCGACCTCCGAGCGTCGGGTTGACCACGGTCTCAAGGGCGCGGCTCACGAGGGTGAAAGAAAGAACGACGATGAGGATCGCGGCTCCCGGGGCCACAATGAGCCACCAGAATCCTGCGACCGCGGCACCCGAGCCCATGGCCTGCTGGAGCATCGTGCCCCACGAGATACCGCCACCGTTAATACCGAGGAAGGCGAGTGTTGCCTCCGAGATGATCGCGACGCCGACCGCAAGCGAGGTGTTTGCGAGGACGAGCGGCATCACGCCAGGCAGAATGTGACGCCAGGTGATGTGCGACTGTGATGCGCCGAGTGCGCGTGCGCGTTCAACGTAGCCGCGGTTTTCGAGCGACAGGGTCTGTGCGCGGATCATTCGCGCGGTACCAGCCCATGACGTCACACCGATCGCGACCACAATCGTGAAGGTGCTCGAGCCGAGCACCGCGCCCAGCACGATCGCGAGAACGAGGCCGGGAATGATGAGGAAGAAGTCAATCACGCGCATGACGATGGCGGATCGCCAGCCGTGCAGAGTGCCTGCCATGAGGCCCATCAGGGTACCGATGATCATAGAGGTGATCGTTGCTGCGATACCGACCGTGAGTGAGGTGCGTGCGCCCCAGATGAGGAGCGGCAAGACCGAGCGTCCGAGGTAATCCGTGCCGAGCCAGAAGGTGCTTGAGGGGGCCTCGAATGGGCGGCCCTCAGCGTTCGTGGGATCGAGCACCGAGACATCGGCGATGAGGGGTGCGCACGCTGCGAGGCCGAGCACGATGACGAGCACGATGAGCCCGATGACGCCGCCAGGCTGTTTCGCGAATGCACGCCAGTTGGCGCGGGCCGCATCGGCACGGCGCTTCCGCGCGAGGGTGCGAGCGCTGGTCGTTGAGACTGTTGCAGTATCCATTTCCGTCGCCGCCTTTCTATGCCGCACGAACGCGGGGATCGATGAAGCGGTAAAGAATGTCCGCAAAGAAGTTCATGACGATGACGATCGTCGAGAACACCACGAAGGTGCCTTGCAACACGGGGAAGTCAGGTCCCTGAATTGCTTGGAAGGTGAGGAAGCCGAGGCCTGGCCACGAGAACACTGTCTCGACGGTGACCGCACCGCTAATAAGGCCGGCGAGCTGTAGGAAGATCATGGTGACGGTCGGCAGCAGGGCGTTCGGGAGTGCGTGCTTGCGACGCACGCCATCCTCGGGAAGACCCTTGGCCCGAGCGGTCACGAGGTAGTCCTGACCGAGTTCTTCAATGAGTGAGGAACGCATGATGAGGACGTACTGTGCGTACGACGCGATCGAAAGCGCCAGCACTGGGAGCACGAGGTGGCGGGCGACGTCGAGGACGTGGGCCCAGCCGGTCAGATCCGAACCCACGGTGACCATGCCGCTGCTCGGGAAGAAGCCGGTGCCAGAGAATGCAAGGAGCAGGAGCAGGCCGAACCAGAAGGTGGGCATCGACCAGAAGAAGAGGGAGGTCCAGGTGGCCGACTTATCGAACCAACCGCCGCGCTTCCACGCAGCACGCTGACCCACCCACACGCCGAGGCTAACGGTAAGCACCATCGAGACGCTCATGAGGAGCAGCGTCGGGCCGACGTACTGAGCCATGAGCTCGGTTACGGGCCGACGGAAGACAAAGGAGGTACCGAGGTTGCCGTTGAGCAGCCCCACGAGGTACTCCCAGAACTGCACGAGAACGGGCTTGTCCAGACCGAACTGTTCTCGCAGCTGTTCCATTTGGTCCGCGGTGACCCGGCGGCCTCGAGTCATCAAGGCCACCGGGTCGCCGGGGAGCACGCGGAACGCGAAGAACCCGAGCAGCACTACCATCAGCAGGCTGACTGCTGAACCGCCCGCCTTGACGAGTAAGTACCGCCAGGTACTTCCGCCGTGACGTACGTCAGCGCTTTCGTCAGAGGCGTGACCGGTCATCGGTTTCGTCTCTGTTTCTGGGGCAGCATTGCCCGGATTCACACGTTCCATTGTGCTTTCACTTACTTTCGGTCGTCCGCGTTCTGCTTACGACGAGTGGAGAGGAAGATAGCCGCAGCCGCGATCACGACGACTGCGATGCCGCCGCCAACGATCCAACCGGTTGCGCTACCCGAACCTGCTTCGTCCTGGCCCTTGATGGTCGCCTGAGCGATCGAGAAGCGGTTGTAGGGCGAGCCATTGACCTCTACGAGGTTCTCGAGACGGTCGGTGCGGTATGCGCCGAGTGCGTCGTCGTAGTAGAACATCGCGGTGTTGCCGTGTTCGTAGATCATCTGGAGAGCCTGGTGAACGAGAGTCTCGCGCTTCGCGGGATCGAGCTCAGTGTGCTGTGCCTTGAAGACCTTGTCGTACTCGGGGTCACACATGCCCGACTGCGAAGAGTTCGAACCACCGGGGGTCTCGGGGAGCACCTTGCAGGTGTTGATCGAGAGCATGTAGTCGGGGTCGTCCGAAACGCCCCAGCCATCGATGTACATGTCGTACTCACCCTTGGGGAGCAGTTCGCCCATTTCGTCCCAGTTGGTGTTCTTGAGCTCCATCTTGATGCCGAGGTCGGTGAACCACGACTCGACGAACTCTGCGGTAGCGGTGTTCGCGGTGCTGCCACCGTTGAACATCATGCGGAGCGTGATGGGGTTGCCGCTCTTATCGAGGCGGTTGCCCGAAGCGTCGGTGGTGTAGCCAGCCGCTTCGAGCGACTTTGCTGCTGCTTCAACACCCATGGGGAGTGCAACGTCTTCGAGCTCGGTGAACATGCCACCGGGGCTGCCGGGAGGCAGGATGGTCGGGCCCTGGCTGCCGAGGCCGTTGAGCACACGATCAACGAGGACATCGCGATCGATAGCCTGGCCGAGTGCGCGGCGGAACGCCTGATCCTCGAGGACCGGGTTGTTGTCGCCGAATGCCTCGCCGCCGGTGGTCTTCCAACCGCCGTTGATGGTGAGGTTGAAGAAGTGCTTCGACTTCACCTGGTATGCCTCGATGCCGTCGACGCCCTTGAGGGAATCGAACTGCGCCGAGTTCAGGCCGCCGAGCATGTCGATCTCGCCATTACGGAGTGCGAGCACAGCAGCATCGGTGTTCTTGAAGCCAACGATGTGGAGCTTGTCGACACCGGTCTCGCCGCGCCAGTAGTGCGGGTTCGCCTTCATGGTGATCGAGGTGCCCTGCTTGTACTCATCGATGATGAAGGGGCCGCTGCCCACGACGTCTTCGGTGTTTGCGTACTCGTCGGGGTTGTCAATCTTTTCCCAGATGTGCTTCGGGACGATCGGCAGGATGCCGGGGTGAAGCGGCGTCGGGTCTGCGGTGATGATCTCGACGGTCTTGTCGTCAGTTGCGACGACCTTTTCGATGTTGCCGACCGACTCTCCGTTCGCAACCTGGAGCGCCTTGTTGTTCATGACAGCCTCGTACGTCCAGACGACGTCGTTAGCGGTCACGGGCTCACCGTCTGACCAGGTGGCCTCTGGCTGGATCTCGTAGGTCCAGGTCTTGCCGTCAACCTTGAAGTCTTTCGCGAGGATCCCGCCGTAGTCGCCGGTCTCAACGATGCCTGCGAGCGGCTCGTACTCGTAGTCGAGCACGATGAGCGCCTCGTTGAACACCGCGGTGAACGGGTTCAGCGTGTCAATCTGGCTCATGTCACTCGAGAGGCGGATCGACGACTCAGCGTCGCTGGTATCTGCCGCAAATGCAGCAGTCACCGGTGCAACAGCGAGCGCAAGCGCCGCCGTCGTTCCGATGAGTGGTTTCATGATCTTCATTACCGGATCTCCTTTAATTCGGTTGTCACACGAAATGGGTTGGTGAGGCGGTGCCCAACTGGGGCCCCGCCAAGTGTGTTGTTGCCATGGCAGGTGTGGAGCGCGCTGACGCTGAACAAAACTTCGCTGTTTCGTCGTGCTGTCGTGTGTAGACGCATCGTTCACCCCATCATGACCGTGCTGATTCAAAGATATGAATCGTATTTCTCGTTTCGAGTTACCCCGATAGTAGGGGCACTTCCAAGACTTTGTACAGACAATTCAGTGGACTTTGTGTGATTGTGATCGAATCTCCGATGGAACTTACGTTTCAAATCATTGGTTTCATAGAGGGTTGCGCGTGTTAGCGCGCGATACTTACGGTTGCCCGAGGACTTCCGTAAGTAGATCAATGCGTTCCATGAGTGATGAAACGAAGATGTGCTCGGTGACGGCGTGGGCGCCACCGCCGCGCGGCCCGAAGCCGTCGAGTGTTGGGATGCCGAGCGAGCCGAGCAAATTGGTGTCGCCTGCGCCGTGCGCGGGTCGCCCGCTCACGGCTTGCCCAACGCGGCTCGCAGCTGCGGCAACCTCAGCAAGGAGCGCGCTGTCGCGTTCGCTTGCTTGCCACGCCGGCCTGCTACTCAGGGTGTCGACGGTGAGTTGGGCCCCCGTACGGGAAGGCGTGAGGCTCGCGAGCTGATCGAGCACCGAGCGCTCGGTCGCGGGGTTCACGAAGCGCAAACCGATCTCTGCGCTCGCGTGATCGGGGACGACGTTAGTGCGGCCACCGCCAGCTACGGTGCCGACGTTGCAGAGCACCGGTGAAGAAAGCTCGGGATCGTTCGTGAGCTCGCGCACGCGCATGAGCTGATCGACGAGTTCATCGATGGCAGAGATTCCGTGTTCCGGATCGAGTGCGGCGTGCGAGGCCTTGCCCGTAATCCCGAGTCGCAGGCGTGTGCTGCCCCAACGCCCCACCTTGAGTGCCCCGTCGGGGTGGGGTGACTCGAAGCCGAGCACCCCGGCGACGTCTGCCGCGGCTGCTCGAAGTAGCTCCTGTGTGGTGGGTGACCCGATTTCCTCGTCGCAGGTGAGCACGATCCGCGCCTTCCGGTGGGGACGACCGGCCAGCCGTGCGAGTGCGGCGTGCATGATGACGATGCCCGACTTCATGTCGAATGCGCCTGGGCCAGCGATGCGGTCGCCGTCGCGCCTCCATGGCACGTCGCCGGCGAGTGTGCCAACCGGCCAAACCGTGTCAGTGTGGCCGACAAGGAGCAATGGTGGGCGGCCGGCGTCGTCGCCCGTGGTCCCCATATCGATCGTGAGGCTCGTGCCTGCCTCGGTGCGGGTGAGCGTGACAGTGGCATCGAGGCGCGCAAACTCGGCCTCGATGAGTTGGGCGATCTCGTCGCTCGCCGCGGTGTCAAGGCTCGGGGATTCGATTTCGACGAGCTGACGAAGCAGCGCTACCTCATCGACCCCGGCGTTGCGGTCGGATGATTCTAAAGTCATGTTACGAAACGTATCCCAGACTTTGAACTCTGGCAATAGCCGAAAAATAAAAGCCTTGCCGGACAGTGACCGGGGACATAGGATACGAATCATGATCACAACGATGTCGATCGGGACCGCTGTAGTTCCCAGTCCACGGACCTCACTCGCGCACCTGAATACTCAGGGCGGCCGCGGGCTATTTGGCCGCGAACTCTCGACGTACGAAGACTTCCGCGCAGCGAATGAACTCTATGTTCGGGTGTTCGGTTACGAAGATCCTAGCTTTGCGCTGAACCCAAATCTCATGTTTGCGCTCAAAGATAACGGTGGGTCTGCCGTCGGCGTGTACACCCGCAATGAAAAGCTTGTCGGCTTTGCGTATGGCTTCGCTGGTCGAGATGACAACGGTCGTGACTTCCACTATTCGCAGTCGGCGGTCGTTGACCCCGCGTATCAAGGTTCCGGTATTGGCCGCGAACTCAAGCAGCTGCAGCGCGCAGTCGCCGAACGGTGGGGACACACGACGATGCGCTGGACGTTTGATCCGATCCTTGCCCGCAATGGACACTTCAACTTCGGTACCCTCGGCGCGACCGGCACCGGCTTCCTCCACGACTACTACGGTCGCAGCGAAACTGACCGGCTCATCGTTGAGTGGGCGATCGGTGACGCGCCGACGCCCCACCTCGAACTTCGCGGATCAACGCCGCCCCGACTCACCACAGCACAGTGGGCGACCCCGATCGAAGATGAGCACGGCGTGTGGATCTCGCTGCCAACTGACCAGGATGCTGCTGCGACTCCTGAGATCCGTGGCGCACTCGCCGAGGTGCTCGGCGGCCTCATTTCCGACGGCCATGTGCTGATCGATTGCCGCCGTATTGATGAACTTTCTGCCGCATACCTTGCGGTGCCAGCTGACCGGCCGCCCACACCCCATGAGGAGAGCGCATGAAGCACGAAGAGGAAGACGCACTCAACCGTTCGCTCGTCTCACCGCAAGATCGGTTTGGCGAACGGCTGAAGACCAACCTGTCTGCTGAGGGTATTCAGTCACAGGTGATTGAGAGCGAGCTCAGTTCGCTCGCCCAAACGCTTGAAGAGCTCGCGGAGACCGGTGATGTGCCCCGCGCGGCCGCCCTCATTCTGAGCGCGCGCCGGCGTTACATCGGTGGCGAGGGAAAGTCTGCGGCCTACGCGCAGCTCCTCAACGCTGACCTCTCTGCGACGCTGTCCAACGTGTTCCTCATCGACGGACGAGGCCTATCGCCAATCACCGTGCTCACCGATGTGCGCGCGAGCGACGTGCTCATCGTGTTCTCGATGCGGCGTTACCGGGAAGAAACCATCAAGCTTGGGCGACTGTTCAAAGAGGCTGGTGGCCAACTCGTCGTCATTACTGACAGCGAAGAATGCCCGCTTGCGCACTTTGCGACGGCACTCATCAAGGTGCGCACGGGTTCCGTCTCATACGCGGATTCCCCGACCGCGGTTGCCGCGGTGTGCCACCTACTCAGTACGCTGACGACGGCGAGCGCGAAGGGTGCGCGGCGTCGGTTGGCGGTGCGTGATCAGTATGCGGCGCAGATTGCGTTGTATCAGCCTGGACTCGGGGCGGGGGAGTGAGCGTGACTGCTGTGACGATTCAACGTGTGCGCGTATGTGCAATGGGTCTCCCGTTGCGGCACAGTTTTCAGACGAGTTCGCACCGGAAGTCGGGTATCGAACACTTGCTGGTCGAGTTGACTGATTCCGATGGGCGGATCGGTTGGGGCGAGATCGCGTCTCCGAGTGACCCGTACTTCTGTTCGGAGACCATTGATACGGCCTGGCTGCTTGCAACGAAGTACTTGGCGCCTGCGGTGCTTGGTGCGTCGTGGGACCGGCCGGAAGAGCTTGAGGCGACGTGGGCGAAGGTGCGTGGGCACGAGTTCGCGAAGGCTGGCTTTGCAGGTGCTGCGTGGGATCTGTTTGCGCAGCGCGGCGGCGTTTCTCTGTCGCAGGCGCTCGGTGGCACGCGCACGGAGGTCGTCGCCGGTGTCTCGCTCGGTATCGAACCGTCGATTGACGCGTTGCTCACCCAGGTGGCGCATCACACCAGTGCGGGATATGGCCGTGTGAAGCTGAAGATCGCGCCCGGTTGGGACGTCGAAGCGGTGCGTGCGGTGCGCGGAGCGTTTCCCACGCTCGATGTTCACGTCGATGCCAACGGTGCGTACCCGCGTTCTGCGGAATCGACTGAGATCTTCCGTGAGCTCGACACTCACGGACTCACGATGATCGAGCAGCCGTTCGATGTGCGTGACTTCGTGTCGCACGCTGAGCTGCAGGCCGTGATCGAGACGCCGATTTGCCTAGATGAATCGGTCGTGACGATCGAGGATCTCGAGACGATGTTGCGTCTCGATGCCGGACGCATTCTCAACATCAAGGTCTCGCGCATGGGCGGCCTCTCGCAAGCGAAGCGCGCGCACGATGTCGCGGCTGATGCTGGGGTTCCCGTGTGGTGTGGTGGCATGCACGAGTTCGGCATTGGGCGCGCTGCGAACGTCGCGATTTCGTCGCTGCCGAACTTCCTGTTGCCGTCGGATGTCTCCGGTTCAGACAAGTACTACGAACGCGACATCATCGTCCCGCCCGTAGTCGCGGTCTCCGGTGTGGTCGCTGTGCCGACCGGAACGGGGCTCGGATTCGAGGTAGACACCGCACGTATCCAAGAACTTTCGACCGCAGTCTTCGATTCCGCTGAGGAGGACCTCGCATGACCACCCGTTACCCCGTCATCGACGGCCACAATGATCTTGCATGGGCCTGCCGTATCGACCGTGCGTACTCGGTCGCCGAACTCGACACTGGCGTTCCGAACCTGCAGACCGACCTGCCTCGCCTGGCCGCAGGCAACGTTGGCGGCCAGTTCTGGTCGGTCTGGGTTGACCCAGTACTCCAGGGCGCAGAGCAGGTCGTCGCGACCCTTGAACAGATCGACTTCGTCTACCGCTTTGTCGACACCTATCCTGACCAGCTCCGCCTGGCGCGTACGGCAGCTGATGCCCGATCCGCGCTCACTGACGGCAAGATTGCTTCGCTGATCGGTATTGAGGGTGGTGCCCAGATTGGCGGATCACTCGCAGTACTCCGTCAGTTCGCTCGCCTCGGCGCGCGCTACATGACGCTTACCTGGTCGCGCACGATTGACTGGGCAGACTCGGCAACCGACGAGCGCGTGCACGGCGGACTCACCGACTTCGGCCGCGAGGTCGTGCGCGAGATGAACCGCATTGGCGTGCTCGTCGACCTGGCACACGTGTCACCCGACACCATGCGGCACGCGCTCGAGGAGAGCACACGTCCAGTGATGGTGAGCCACTCTGGTGCGAGCGCGATCTGTGATCACAAGCGCAACGTCCCTGACGATGTGCTCGCGAAGATTGGCGAGGGTGGTGGCGTGGTCATGGTGGCGTTTGTGCCCTCGTTCCTGAATGAAGCGCGCAGGCTCTGGGTTGAGGCTGGCGAGGTCGGCGAAGCCCCGTACGTTGGCATTGCTGACGTGGCGGATCACATCGATCACGTCCGGAAGATTGCGGGTGTCCACGCGGTGGGCATCGGGGCAGATTACGACGGCACTGATGCGTTGCCGACCGGCCTCAGCGACGTGTCTGGCTACCCGGCGCTCTTTGCCGAGCTGGAGCGTCGCGGCTGGACTGAGTCAGAGCTGCGCGGTCTTGCGCACGAAAACGTACTTCGCGTACTCGAGGCATCGGACGACGACTACCGCGCATTCCTCGCTGGCGCCGCCGGTGAAGCTACCGCGCCCGTGATCGTCCCAGCGGTCGATACCGAACAGCGAAACTGAAAGAACTAAGGAATACCCCATGACTAGCCCGCACACCCCGAAAGCGCTCGTGGTCGTCAACTCGCCGAGCTCGGGACCGCGTCGCCTCGCAACGTGGCTCGAACACGCAGGAGTCGAGGTCGTCGCTGTCCACGGCGCCGACGGCCTGCCGGAAACGCTCGACGGGTTCGACGGTCTCGTGCTGCTCGGCGGCGGACTCATGCCAGACGATGACGAGCGCGCCCCCTGGCTTTCCGTCGAGCGTGATCTCGTCCGGCAGGCAATTGAACAGGACCTGCCAACGCTCGGCATCTGCCTCGGCGCGCAGGTAATCGCGAAGGTCGCCGGCGGCGAAGTACAGGCCAAAACCGGCCCGAAGGAGCGCGGAGCGACCGCGATCCACACCACGCCAGCAGGACGTGAAGACCGTGTCATCGGTGCGATCGGTCACTCGGCCCACATGATCGAAAACCACGAAGACATGATCACACGCCTTCCCGAGAGCGCGGTGCTGCTCGCGTCGAGTGACGCGATCGAGAACCAGGCCTTCGTCATTGGCGAGCATGTGCGTGCGGTGCAGTTTCATCCAGAGGCAAGCGCGGCAGATTTGCAGAACTGGGACGATGCTGCGCTCCGCGAGGAGGGGCTCGACATTGCAGATTTGCTCACGGCGGCGCGTGCCGTGCACGGCGAGAACACCTCTGCGAGCCGGCAATTGATTGACGCGTTCGCTGCAGAGATGGGCGGATCGCCCCGCATCGTCGCAGCCGCCGCACGCGCGCTCGATGACGCCGTCGTGGCTGCCAAGACCGAGGTTGCTCCCGCCGTAAGTGTGGCGATCTTTGACCGCACCGGCGTCATCGCCTGGCGCGGACTCGGCGAGCCTCGCCTCGACGGTGACGCTACTGCGAGGAACACCGTCTTCCGTATCGCGTCGATGTCGAAGAGCTTCCTCGCAGCAACCGCGCTCGCGCTGAGCGATGAGGGGCGCCTCGATCTCAACCGTGATCTGGACGAGTACGTGCCTGGGGTCCTGTTCCGGTGGCAGGGTGAAGCCCGCCAGGTGACGGTTGGTGAGCTGCTGGCGAACCGATCCGGCATGCCAGAGGACAATGCGTACGGTGACCGTGCGCTCGGGGCTAACCGCGAAGAAATCGCAGCGCTCGGCGAACACGGCTTCGAACTCACCGCGCTGCCTGGCGAAAAGTATCAGTACTCAAACATCGGCATGTCCTTCGTGGGACGCGCGATCGAAGCGGTCACCGGAAACACCGTTGAAGCGGAGGTGCGTTCGCGCTTCCTCGTACCACTCGGGCTTGATTCGACGCGCTACGACGCGGGTGAGTACGCGCCCGGTCACGATCTTGCGCACGGCTTCCGCACCTTTGACGACGGCGCGAGCTTCGTGCCCGAACCATTCGTCGGCTCCGGCGCGCTCGCGTGTATCGGCGCACTCTTCAGCACGGTCGATGACATTGCGGCCTGGTCGGCGTTCCTCGCGTCTGGGTTCTCAGACGCTCCGCTGCGCCCGGAGGTGCTCTCGGCACACAGTCGCCGTGAAATGCAGCGCGTGCACACGGTCATTCCCGTCGGTGACGCTGGCCCCTATCGCGATCTGGCTGCGCTCGGCTACGGCTACGGTCTCGCGGTCGAACACGATCGTCAGCACGGCCGCATCGCGCAGCATTCCGGTGGTCTGCCCGGCTTCAGCTCGCACATGCGCTGGCAGCTCGCGACCGGCATTGGGGCGGTGGCATTTGGAAACTCCGATGTCTTCCGCACGGAACGTCTCGCCGCCGACGCACTCGTCCGCGTGCTCGCGGCGGTCGATGCTCCCGCAGAGGAAACCCGACCGTGGCCGGCAACCCTGCACGCTGCGGAGGCGCTTGACGCTGCGATCCGCCACAACACGACGTTCGCAGACACGGGTGTGCTCGCGACCAACGTGCTGCTCGATACCCCCGAGCCGGTTCGGCGGGCGCGGATCGATGCCTTGCTCGCCGACATCGGCCCGATCTCTGCTGGTCAGCCGGCATTCGCTTCGCGGATCCGATCAGCAGACGATGCTGCCCACCTGCGCTGGTCGATTGCGTGCGATCGCGGCGAACTGTTCTGTGAGGTCCGACTGATTGGCCTCGCAGCGCCCCTCGTGCAGAGCCTGTCGGTGACCTCTGCCGAAGCGTCAGAGCTCGACGGACGTCGCCCACGCGTCATCATCGGCTAGTCGGCCACTCACATGTACCCCGCTCGCTCGAAGGAGAGTTGAATTGAAGAAACAGCACGTTGTCGTGGTCGGTGGCGGCCTCATCGGTCTGAGCTCGGCGTATGCGCTGCTGCGCGACGGTCACCGCGTCACGATCATCGAACGCGATCACCTCGGCGCTGGCGCTGCCACTGGCAACGCTGGCGAACTCACGCCGCAGCAGGTTGCTCCGCTCGCGTCACCGAACACCGCACGTGACGTCTTGCGTGGCGTGTTTACGCGCTCTTCATACCTCTCGATCGACGCGTTGCGCCTCCCCGCGCTCGCCGGTTTCGGCCTCGGCTTCATCAAGGCGTCGGGTAAGCGCGGCACGGCGCGCGGATCGGCAGCCCTCGCCCAGTTCTCTGGCGAGATCCTGCCCGCGATGCATCGCATGGCCGCAGACGGTATCGACATCTCAGGTGGCGGTGACGGCTACCTCATGACCTGCTCAGAGGAGGGTGCACTGCAGGCAGCGCACGCAGGCTACCAGCGTCGTGCCGACCTTGGCTGGGGCGAGGCGCCTGGCAAGATCATGCGCAATGCCGAACTCGCGGCCCACGAGCCAACGCTTGACCCCGGCGTCACCGGTGGCTTCATGCTGCCGGCAGAGTTCTCGTTGGATCCCGTGACGTTCGTTGCGAGCCTGGGCGACCACATTCGCGCAGCTGGTGCGGATGTGCGTACCGGACTCACCGCGCTGCGACTTGGCCAGGGCGCGAGCGTTGAGTGCGAAGACGAGATTCGCCAACCCGTGACGATCTCCGGTGACAAGGTGGTCGTCGCCGCTGGCGCGTGGACCACGCCGTTCTTGCAACGCTCAGGCGTGCGCTCGACCAAGGTGGTCTCCGGCAAGGGCTACAGCTTCACGGTGCCCGTCGAGACGATGCCGTCGACCCTCATTCACGCGATGGACCGCCACTGCGTCGCCATCCCCATGCACGGCCGCTTGCGGATCGTCGGCATGATGGAGTTCGACCAGCAGCCCACCCGCATGAACCGCGACCGCTTTGACGTGCTCACTCGTGCGGCAGCTGGCCTCATTACCGGTGGCGACTGGGACAACCGCACCGATGAATGGGTGGGTCCGCGCCCCATGACGGCAGACGGCATGCCGCTGCTCGGTCGTGTGCCGGGTCGCGCAGACGTCATCGTCGCGTCTGGCCACAACATGCACGGCCTCTCGCTCGGTCCCGTGACCGGTGAGGTTGTCGCAGACCTTGTCGCGAACCGCGTCACTCAGGTGAAGGGGAAGAACCTTGACCTGACGCCGTTCGCGGTGCGCCGCTAGGGATCCGCGCCCCGCTATACGCCAGCGCTGCTGACCGCCGCCGCGACAATGCTCGCGCGCATGGTCGGCAGCGCTGTCTGCGTTCTGGTGGGGTGCACGCGGTTCGTGAACAGGACGAGTGAAAACGATCCGCCAGGCTCCGTGAGGAATGCGGTGCCGGTGAAACCGGTGTGGCTGACTGCCGTGCGTGGAGTTGCCGCGCACCAGGCTTCTGCGCTGCGCAGGCCATAGGTGTGGGCGTAGGCAGCACCCGCCGGAAGCGGTACGGGTTCGGTGAGCCACCCGTGGACCTGGGGACGCAGCCCGACGCCGGTGCGTATTGCCTCTGCGAAGCGCATAAGGTCAGGGGCGGTACCGAAGACGCCAGCGTTGCCCACCGCGCCGCCGAGCGCAAACGCGGTCTCATCGTGCACTTCTCCCTGCACCATGCCGCGACCCGGCTGATACTCGGTCGCCGCGATGCTCGGCCAACGCTCTGGCGCCGGCAGGTAACCCGTGTTGCGCATGCCGAGCGGATCAAGCACCCGCTGCGTGACGAGTGCAGGGAGCGGTGCTGCGGCGAGCGCTTCAGCGAGATATCCGGCCCAGATGAAGTTCAGGCACGAGTATTCGTGCTGCAGCATGGGGGCGCGGCTTGGTCGTGCGGCTGCGCGAAAGCGACGACCGCCTGGGTCGGGTCTGCGATCTGGCCACGTTGGCGTGAACCCTGAGGTGTGGGTGAGGAGATGGCCGACGGTGAGCGCGTGGGTGTCTGGCGTGCGAAATTCGGGAAGTACCTCGGCTACGGGCAGCTCCGGCCCGTAGCCGCGCTCCGCAAGCTCGGTGAGGAGGGTTGCCGCGACGAGCGGCTTGGTCACTGACGCCAGGTCAAAGACCGTGTCTCGGGTGACCGGTGTGCCAGGCAGTGTGGTGGGTATGCCGACGTTGTCGTACCGACGCGTCGTGCCTAGCGCATAGTCGCTGACGAATGCACCGTCGACGGCGGTGAGGAGAACGGCACCGCATCCGACACCGGGGGAAATCGCACGCTGGAGCAGATCGTCAAGCGTGTCTGTCGAGCGTGCGCCGGTCATCGCTGTGTCCCGCGCTGCGTGAGGATACCGCGGACCACCTCGAGGTAGCTCGGCGCGTAGGCGCCCCAGGAACTCTCCACCTTGGAAATGTCGAGCTTTCCGGTGTGAATCTGTTCGCAGAGCCGCGTCCACCCCTCACCGGTTGCAGCGGTCAGTGCCGAAGCGACACCGGCGTTGAGGACGCTGCCCGCGCCAGGGATGAGCTTTAAAAAGCTGCTCGCGAGCGCGCGCCCGGCAAACTGTACGCCCACCTGCGCAAGGCCGGCAGCTGACATCATCGTCGTGAGATCAAGGTCGTAGATGGCAGCGATCCGCCCCATCAGTCCGAGTTGGATCGGCGCGAGGACCACGGCGTCCGCAAGCGGAAGCGGGACTGCGGCAGCTGCGCCAGCGGCCGCCACGGCAGCTTTGGTCGCGGTGCGCGCCATTTCCCGCTTCCACGGGAGGTTGAGTCGTTGGGCGACGCGAAAGGAATCCTTGGCGCGTTCGGGTGAGAGCGCCAGCGTCTCTTCAACAAGTTCACCGAGTCCGTGACCCGTGCCCTTTCCGTCGCGGTCCATCGTCGAGGTCGGCATCACTCGCTGGTAGGGGATGTCGATGGGCGTGCCATTGTCCTCGGGATGCTCGAGCCAGTCCATGAACTCAGCGAGCGCCTTCACTGGTCGTCGTGCGCCGGTGATCGGGTTGCGATCCCAGTCCACCTTGGTGAGCACCAACATGACCGGCAGCCCGCTCGCATCGAGCTCACGAATCATCTCAATATCTGCGGGAGTGAGACGGGCGTCATTGGCTTTCACGCAGTACCAGACCACTGCGATCTGCGTATCGGCGGGATGCTTCGCGATCTCAGCGAGGTGCTGCCGCAGCTGTTCACGCGGCGACACCGACGAGCCAATCTCGAAGCCCTCGATATCCCAGATACCCAGTGAATCGTCCTGGTAGTACTTCACGCCACGTGTGACTGGAAGGCCGGCCCCCGTCTTCGCGAGATTTCGACCAAAGACCGCGTTCACGAGCGATGACTTTCCCACGCCTGTCCCGCCAATCACCGCGAGATTGAAGCGCCCAAACTCCGCCTGCGCAGTGCTGCGAGATTCGATGAACGCGCTCGGGTCAAGTGGAGACGCGCCTCGCTTTTGTGCGTTGGGCGGAGTTGCCTTCGAAACAGGAGCGTTATCCACCGGAAACGAAGCGGGCAACGAAGTCTGATTGGACTCTTCTTCGTGAGGCATGGGGTGGCTCCTTCTTCGCTCAGACACTTTCGGAGAACGATACATCTACTACTATGCATCGCCTGAGGCTGGGGCGCGCGTAAGCTGTGAAATTATGACCTCAGTGTTCAGCGCCGCATACGGACGAGTCATTGACCGCCAGAACTGGCGCTGGGCACAATCAGCACAGTTCCGACTGTTGCTCGGCATCGTGTCAGTCGTCGGTGGCGTGATACTCACGCTTACCCCATTTGCTTCACTGCGGGTGCTCGTGATCCTCATCGCGTGCGGCATGCTCCTCAACGCCTTCCTGCCAAGCTCACGTGCAGGCACAGGCAAACCCGCACACCGCGTACTCTCCATCGCCGCCCGAACCGCGTGGTGCCTTGGCGCAGCGGCAGTACTCCTCGTACCGGCCCTCACCATTTCATTCCTCACCCTGATCCTCGCCGCCGCACTGGTGATCAGCGGTGCAGTCAAGCTCACACAGTCACTCCTGGCCCGCCCAGACGGCTGGCTCGCGGACCTTTGCTTCGCCATCGCCTGGATCGTCTTCGGCATCGTCGCGTTCACCTGGCCGGACCTCTCGGTCTTCGCGCTCGCCGCAGTGTTTGGTGTGCAGCTCGTCCTGTTTGGGGTGGAGAATATCGCGCGTGCGGTGCGAGCACTGCGTGATCAGCGCACCCGCGCGGCTGGCGACGGCAGGGAAACACTGCCGGGCGCCACCTCCCGTGGCGGGCGCCGATGGGCGCGGCCGATCGCTGCAGGACTCGTGTGCGCCCTCGCATTCGGCTCATTCTGGGTGAGCGCGAAGCTCTCTGGCACGCCGCAACCCGATGGCTTTTACGCAGCACCGGCGCACATTCCGGAGGAACCGGGCACGTTGATTCGATCAGAACCGTTCGCGACCGACATCCCCGCTGGCAGCGCGGGCTGGCGCATCCTGTATTCAACGACCAACGCTGACGGCAGCACCGCCGTGGCATCTGCACTCGTGGTGGCACCGTCTGGGATACCGGACGCACCCGTGATCGCGTGGGCGCACGGCACGACCGGTGCGGCAACCGGATGCGCACCTTCGCTACTGGAACATCCGTTCGAGGCCGGTGCGCTGCTGAACGCAGACGCCGTGCTTGCCAAGGGGTGGGCCATTGTCGCGACCGACTATGCGGGGCTCGGTACGCAGGGCACCCACGGGTATCTCGTGGGCGAACCGGCTGGCCGCAATGTCTTGGACGCGGTGCGCGCTGCACAGCAGCTTGAGGCCGCACACCTTGGTACGAAGACCACCATTTGGGGACACTCGCAGGGCGGACACGCTGCCCTCTGGGCTGGTGGGCTCGCCGCACACTACGCACCCGAGCTCGACATCGTCGGCGTCGCGGCACTTGCGCCCGCGAGCGACCTTCCCGCGCTGCTTTCCGGACTCACCCAAACGCGGGTCGGAAGCGTCTTTGGCGCATTCATGATCACCGCATACGCAGACACCTACGACGATGTCACGCTCGGAGCATACGTGCGACCAGGTGCGCGGATCCTCGTCGACGAGTACGCCCAGCGCTGCCTCACTGACCCAGGAACGCTCGCTTCCATCGCAACCGCCCTGCTCGCAGACGGCACCGTGTGGCGTGGCGACCCGGTACACGGTCCGCTGCTCGAGCGCGCTGCGGAGAACACCCCGACTGGGCTCATCGACGCACCCGTATTCATCGGCCAGGGCGGGGGAGACACGCTCGTGCTTCCCGCGGTGCAAACGCAGTTCGTGGCGGATCGCTGCGCAGCGGGACAGGCCATCGAATATCGCACGTATCCCGGCCTCGACCACATGGGGGTCGTTGGTGACAGCTCTGCGCTGCCAGACGACCTCATCGCGTGGACGGCGGATCGATTCACCGGCGCTGAATTCGCCCCGACCTGCTGATGGGGCGTGCTGCTGCGCGATCCGCGCCCTATGCGACCGGCCCAGCCAGCACCATGCGGGGACGACTCACTGCGATGCCCGCAACGACCTGCAGTACGAGAATCCCGCCAAGGAGCCAGAGCGGAGCGTCCCATGACCCGGTTGCGGAGTGCAGTGCGCCGAAGAGAATTGGGCCGAGGCCGGCCAGGAGATAGCCGAAGCCCTGTGACATCGTCGACACGAGCGCCGTCGTCTGCACATCGGGTGAGCGCCACACAATGTAGGTGAGTGCCAAACCGATCGCAGCGCCCTGGCCGAGGCCGAGCAGCGTCATCCAGAGGTAGGTGCCGTGCAACGGCGAGAACGCGAGCCCGAGGTACGCGGAGGCCGGCAGGAGTGCCGCCACGACAAACGGGACCCACGTGGGGCGGACACGCTGCGCGATCATCGGCGTGAACAGTGACGCAACGAGGCCGGGGAGCGCAGTGAACGCGATCAGGAGGCCAGCGGTGTTCTTGTCCACACCGAAATCCTGCAGGAGCGCCGGGAACCAGGTGAGACTCACGTAGTATGACAGGCTCTGAGTGCCCATGAGGATCGTGATGGCGATCGCGACGCGATCCGTGAAGAGATCTCGGAGCCGTGGTGTCGCGCGTGATGCTGAACTCGCGGGTGTGGTGTCGGTGGTGCGGGCTGCCGGATCCGCGCCCACTTCGCGTGGGCGAATCATCTGGGGAAGGAATAGCAGGAACGCGGCCAGCGCAGGCAGCGCCCAGACGCCGACAGCGGGGCGCCAACCGCCGGCAGCAACAGCCAGGGGAGCGGTGAGGCCAGATGCAGCAGATGCGCCGACGAACATCGCCGTGGAGTAGAAGCCCATCATGAGGGCGGAACGCGAAGCGAAATCCTGCTTGATTGCCGCGGGCATCACCACGTTTGTGACCGCGATTGCGGCGCCGATGCAGACGGTACCGGCGAAGATCCAGAGCATTGACGGCGCGAGACGCAAGGCGATTCCCGCGGCCAACACGAGCATCGTGAGGCCGAGTAAGCGGTGCGTGCCGAGCTTGCGCACGAGCACAGGCGTGAAGAACGCAAAGACGCCGAAGGCAAACACCGGAATTGTCGTGAGGAAACTCGCGACCTCTGCCGACAATCCGAGATCGGTGCGGATCTCCAGCAGCGCCGGGCCAATCGCCGCGATGCCAGGACGCATGTTGAGGGCGATCAACATGAGTCCCGCCGCGAGCAACGCAAGGCTCCAGCGTGAGCGGGTGGGCTGTGCGGTTGTCACGGTTGTCACGGTTGGCACTGGCTTGGTGCGTGGTGTGCTGGGGGAGGCGAGGTTCACTCTGGTGCCCTTTCCGGGAAATACGAAAGTCACCAAGCGGATCTGCCCGGTGACTCTCCTCCCCAGTGAACCCGCTCGCGCGGTTGGCGTGCCACCAATAAACTGACGGATAATGACTGAAACCCGCCACGATGGATTCGATCCCGAGCTCAGCCTGCTGCTCGGGCATGATGAGCGCACGCCCACGCAGACCCACACGCAAGGCCACCTCGTCTATCCCGCGACGGGCGTTCTGTCGGTCGTCACCCGGCACGGGTCATGGATCGCGCCGTCCAACCGCGTCATCTGGGTTCCAGGCGGCTTCGAGCACGCGCACCGCGCCCACGGCCACACAGACATGCGAGTGATCTTCCTCGATGCTTCGCTCGCGGCTCTGCTTCCCGCGCACTCTGCCGTATTAGTGATGACCCCGCTCGCGCGCGAGGCTATGCTTGCGGCGACGGACGCGGATCGGCGTCACACCGTCGAATCCCTCACGAGGCTGCGCGAGGTCATCATCGACGACGTGGTTGCCGCCCCGGAACAGCCGCTGCACCTGCCCGTGCCCGAGGATGACCGGCTCCTCGCGGTGACCAGGTTGGTGCAGGCCGACCTTACGCACCCTGCCACGCTCGCCGAACTCGGACGCAGGGTCGGGGCGAGTGAGCGCACGTTGAATCGGCTGTTCCGTGCCGAGACTGGAATGGGCTTCGTACACTGGCGAACCCAGCTGCGGGTGCATCACGCGCTGCTGTTGTTGGCCGCCGGCCGGTCAGTTACCGAGACTGCGCTCGCCTGCGGGTGGTTGAACCCGAGCGCGTTCATCGACGCGTTTACCGCGCTGGTCGGGCAGACGCCCGGGCGGTATCAGCGGTCGCTTACGGGTGCTCCTTAGCGGAGCCAGAACCACCACACAGCAGTCGCTGCTGCGATGACGACTACTACCGCCACAGTGATGAGTGCAGCTCGGTTCTCTGCATCTACTTGACGGTTATGCTCGTCGACCTTGCGGTTGTGCTTCTGGATGCGGTGACGCTCTGGACACACCGTTCCTGGGCGGTGGCGTGTTGTCGGACAAGTCGACTGATACTGGCACATGTGGGGTACCTTACCGTGTTCTTGAAACAACCTTGAGCCTGCTATGCGTCTTGCCTGTCCAGTGGGAGCAGCGGCAGGTAGTTTCTGATCGGCAGGCTGCTCGCCCACGCGCGTAAGCCGCCAAAAACGAACACATGGAAGTGGCTCCGAAAAGCTACTTCCCTGTGTGTGTAACGTGGTGCGCCTGAGTGCCTGCAACACAAACAAATTGACCAAGGTTAACGACGCACTCCGCCCCTTGAAAGCTAAGCTTCGAGCTTCAGGCGACCTTCTTGAGAGCACAGATACGCGCACCTATCACGATTCACGGTATAAGTACGTGACCGGACGGGAGACAGCTCGAATCCTTGAGTTATATGAGCAAGGCTTATCGGCGAGCGAAGTTGGCCGCCAGACGGATCGCCCACTGAGAACTGTCACTGACGTTCTCCGCCGGAACGGTATCAAGATCCGGAAGTACACTCCTATTGGCGCAGATATAGTCACCAAAATGGTAGATCTCTACGAATCGGGACTATCGTGCGCTGGAGTTGCCAAAGCACTGGGATTCAGCAGTAGTGCAGTAGGCAAGCACCTGCAGCGCGCGGGGATCGCAATGCGCAGTAAGAGTGAAGCGGCAATATTGAGAAGTAAGCGTGAAAACGCTTGACCAGACGGTTAACGCCCTCCCCAGCGCAATAAGAGTCAGCGAACCCCGATCCCGTTGTTCCGGTTGTTGTTGTCATCGCCCGGGTTAACGTTGCTCGGATCGAAGTTCGCGTTGAAGGCGTTGTCCGGGTTGCCCGGGTTGGCTGAAGCCGACCATAAGTTACCCGCGTCACCCTGATCGTTGAAGCCGTCGTTCCAGTTGCCGGAGAACGACCCTCTCACAGGACACCCTGCCGATACCGCTCAATGCACCGCTATCAGCGTGCCAATAGCGGTGAGGTCTTGGCGGCCACTCCTCTTCCAGAGGTAATGACATGCCTGAAACGCGTAACCTCCATCTGGAAATTGCCGCTCCCCCCCCCCATAGAGCCCGGGTGTAGAGTCGCTTGCGATCAAGACTCATGAAATAGCCCTGCAAATCAAGCTTGAGAACATAGGTCTCCCTGCTGCAGTTCCGCCTCTCTGAGCGGATATGGTGGTCAAGCCTGCGAATGCGGTAGAGCGTACCCTTTCTTTTACGCCAGCTGTTGATGGCCTCGGCGTGTAGCGGCGGCCATGAATCTCACTGGCAAGTGCCGACATCTCTGCGGCGGCAATCTTGTCGAACTCCATAACCTCTGGCTTCTTTGTTTTTCCTAGGCGGGCAGATCTATATGCCTTGGCGAGCTCCTCTTTGAGCCAGCCTTGTTTATCTTCCATATGGCCTCCTTGCCCGAAAACTTCCTGGAGCCTGACCAGTCGACGCGGTGGGTGCGGTCGTGGTCACTCCCTTACGCTCACCTTGCTTTGTGGGGTACTACAAATTAATCCCTCCGGAGTCTCACCCGTTGGGCTCAACCCCATCGGAGATTAATTTAAGAGGCAGCGAACCCCGAGACCGAAGTACCGGTAGCCGTAGCTACCGCCCGGGTTGACGACGTCCGGACCGAAGTGCGCGTAGAAGGCGCCGTCCGGGTCGTCCGGGGTGGCTGAAGCCGACCACAAGTCACCCCCGCCACCCTGATCGCGGAAGCCGCTGCGCCAGTTGCCGGATAACGACCCTCTAAACGGTCCGCTCGGTTGCCACTTGGCTATGTTTGTCTCTCCATTGCCTGCGTAACTGCCAGTACCACCAAAGGCCACATCCAGCTGCCCGAAGTCGCTGCTTGGAGATCCACCGGTTGGAAGTCGCCAGTTAGCCGGACAGATGGAGTGCGAGGCGTTGCCGGTGATGAGGGAGACTTGCGTTTCTCCGGCAGTTGCTGCTGAGAAGTTGTAGAGATAGCCATAGTTAGTGGCACCTAAACCTGTGTCACCAGGGACGGGGCCGTAGGCATATGGCGTGTCGTAGTCGTTGCCAGATCCTTCCCAGATCACTGAGCGACTACCATCGTTGAGCTGTGGCAACGTAAAGTTACTAGCAACATTACTGTCGCCTGGGGTGAGGGTAATTGATCCGCTCGTAGAGCCAAGTTTCAAGTTAGTCAGCATCCAACACTTGCCGTCAGCGAGTTTGGCTATTTCGTATGTTCTTGTTGTGCCACCGCGGTTGTCAGTGACGGTACGGATGGCACTGGTGTTGCTGCCTGTGAATTCTGGAAGGGCTTGGCACTGGGCTTGTGTGACGTTTTGGATTGGTGAGTTGGCAGCGATTTCATTGCCTCCGCCACCGCCACCTCCGGCGATAGTGTGGCCAGAACAAGCACCGCTCTGGATGGTGCCATCCTGGGTGATGTGGAAGGCCTTGCCGTCCTTGGATGCAGTGGCGCAGAAGCCTTGGCCTGAGTTGGTTTGAGAGTACTGAATGGAGTCAGGGAGACCGGCAGGCTTTGAGCTTGGGTACGTGCCGGTTTCTGCTTGAGCGATACCGACCTTCTTGGCTGTGGTGTTGAGATCTGCCTTGAGGGCAGATTCTTTGGCGTTAGCGGTAATGCCGTTATACGCCACGATGGTTATCGCAGCCAAGATAGCAATGACTACGACCACAATGAGGAGCTCTACGATGGTGAAGCCACGATGGGTAGAACCACGGTGAAGCCCAGAGAGTCGATCGAGCGCTAAACCCAGCCGCTTGGTTGTTTCAGTCGTGCGTGGTGTTTGTGGAGATGTCCCTCTCATGCATAATATTCCTGCTTATGTCTAAATTCTGCCGCTTACTATGAAGCATGAGCGGGGTTAAGTCAACGGCTGGAGGGGCGCTCATTGTGCGTTGTGCGACCTATGCATTAGTGAAATCTGTGCTTCAAAATACTTCCGCACAACAAAGGCTTGTAGCCTTGCTTTCTTTCTTTCGGTAGAGATGGCACGCGGCGCGCTTGTGAAGAAAACGTGTTCATTGACTTACTTCAAAGCTCGGTCATAATGGAGCCTGATGAGAATCAAAAATATATCTGTCAAGAATTTCCGATCCCTCAAGGATGTAGAGATCGAATTCGATGACATCACGACCTTAATTGGGCCAAACGGTGCTGGTAAGTCGACGGTACTTCGCGCACTGGACTGGTTCTTCAATGGCTCCAAGGGTGGTGACCTTACGAATGAAGACTGCTCTTACGGTGCAGTCGACCAGCCGATTGAGGTGCAGGTCACATTTGACTCTCTCACCGCCGCTGACAGGCAGGTGCTCGGAAAATATGTCACCGCTGAGATGGATACCTTCACTGCGTGGAAGACTCGCACGTCAGACGGCGCTGAGACCTTGTCTGCAAACGCCAAGGGTTTCCCTCCATTTACACCAATCAAGAATGCTCCGAATGCGACCGAGAAGAAGAACCGTTACAAGGAGCTTCGTGACAGTTCACCCGAGCTGAACCTTCGTGCTGCCTCGTCGGGTACGGCGGCAGAGGAGGCGATGACGGAGTGGGAGGCGGAGCATATCGACCTCCTCGAGGACGTTCCAGAGGTCCAAACCAACTTCTTTGGCTTCAACAGCAACGCCAAGATGAACGGCCTCTTTGACTTCGTTCTCGTGACGGCGGATCTCCGCGCCAGCGAAGAGTCTCAAGATGCGAAGTCCACGATTATTGGGCGTATCTTGGAGCGCTCTGTGGATCGCACGCTCGCGGACGAGCGTGTTACTGAGATCGTAGAGCAGAGCCGTCGCGACCAACAGGCCGTCTATGACGAGGCGTTTGGCGAACAACTCGCCCAAATAACTTCAGATTTGAATGTCGTCGTTGAAGGCTACACCCCGGGGCGCTCTGTCTCAGTGAAACCCGCCGACGTAGAACTCAAAGCTCCGCGCACTACTTTCCAAGTCTCCATCTTGGACGGGAGCACCGAGACTTCTGTCGAGCGACAGGGGCACGGTTTCCAGCGCACCCTTCTCATCTCAGCTCTGCAGATGCTCGCACAATCTGGGGCCGCTGGGGAAGAAGGAGTCATCTGCCTGGCAATCGAAGAGCCGGAGCTATTCCAACACCCCATCCAGGCACAGGCATTCGCAAAGGTACTTCGCACCCTTGCGGAGGATGACTCAAAGAGCATTCAGGTGACCTACGCGACACACAGCCCCTACTTCATTGAGGCGCAAAAGTTCCACCAAGTGCGACGCATGACTCGCTCGGGAGCTGAACAGCCCGAAGTCACCGTGCACTCGGCAACGCTGGATGACGTAAAGATTCGACTGAACGGCACGATCAATTCTTCGTCCGTCGAGAGTCAGCTCGACGGCACAATCTCGAACCAGCTTTCAACTGCAATTTTCGCAGATCGCGCGTTCTTGGTCGAAGGAACAACGGAATGCGCAGTGTTCTACGGCCTTGGTGATCGCAGCGGCGTGGGTAGTCTCGAAGCCTTGGGCCTTTCCATTGTGCCAGTGTCAGGCAAAATGAACATTCCGTTGGCACATGCAATCCTCGATGAGCTTGGCGTGCCTGTGTACGCCCTCTTTGACGCAGATGCCGGGCACGAAGCTCGCGCCACTGCAAACGGGAAGGACATTGCAAAGATCGCGGTAGATGTGCAGAATCATATCCGTGAGAATCGAAACCTCCTCACCTACTTTGGCCTCCCCGAGGTGGATTTCCCTTCTGAGACCGTTGAGGAAAATGTAGCTATCTTCGAGGACCATCTTGAAGGATATCTGCAGAACAATTGGCCTGAATGGATGACTGAGCTAAGCGAACTTGAAACAGCCAGCGGGGTTTCAGCCAGGAAGAATCATGGGGCCTACCGTCGAGTCACTCTTAGCGCTGGTGGAACAGTTCCACCTGTATTCGAAGAAGTGCTTGCAAGAGCCTGTCGGGAGCAGCGGAGCTAAGTCATGCACGACCCCTTCGGCACGTTGACACCCAAGGGAATGGCCTACCAATAGATTGCGATGATCTCCACGTCGAGAAGTCGCTCTCGTTCCACCTGCACTTCCTTCTGTTCAGAACCAATCTGGACTGAAGCGTTAGCTACTGATGTATCCAACGCTGGAAACAGAGACAGCCCGGTTTCGTCGCGCGCTGTCTCGCGGAGCTCATAGCTCTGCTCTGACGAGATCCCCTCGCTGACATGCCCTTCAATCCACCGATGAAGTACCTTAAACGCTGAACGCTGATCTGAAATTGACGCGACGCGCACCTTAAGTGTCTCGATAAGGTATGCCAACTCCGCTTGGTCTGGGTGTTCGAGTACCGTGCCAGAAAGTGCCAGGGCGTGGGTTGCATAGTGAGCTAACGCTTCTCGCAGCTTGTGCATGACCGGGCTTGTTTCGTCCACTTGCGGAGCAAAAGGTACCTTCCCAGCTGCATTGATTTGCGCAACCAGCTGCGGCACCATCTCTCTGAAAATATCAGCGAGCTTGACCGGCGTCCATGAGGACTGAATGCCTGTTCGAGAGATGCGCGCGAGAAGAGTGAATTCTGCTTCCGAGAAGATGACACGCCGCAGGTCTTTCCAATAGGCAAGAAGCTCCGTGACCCCAACGATTTGCAGCGGTTCGGAATTGAGGTCAAGTCCCTGGATGAGTTCCTTATGTACGACGTACTCGGTTCCGTCCAGCTGGATAACAACATAATCCAGAGATGTAGCGCGGATTGGAACGAGTCCAGCCAGAAGTCGTTCCAGCACCTTTCTGACTGGAGCCAGCTCGTGCAGCACCTCTGCTCCGCCTCCTGCTGCGAACATCTCAGGGTAGTCATCTGCCATGCCTGCAAGCTCGGATGTAACCGTACTCAAGTGGTAGACCGGATCAGCTGCGAGTTCAACACGGAATTCGACTAGCGATCCTCGCACAAGGTCACGAGATGCAACCTTCAATGAGGTGTCATCGGTTCTCTTCAAGGCTTCAATATCGGTTGCTGCCTTCGTGGGCGTCGCTTTCTCGACGAGGCGAATACCTTCGATCGTGCGAAAGTCTCGGAACCACGACTGCACCGTTGCTTTTCGTGACGTCTGGATGGAGCTACTGTTTGACGTTTGAAAACGTGAAGACGCCCCTGCTTTTCCGACGAGTGGGGTATTCGCCTCAACCATGGCCTCGGCTTCGAGTTCAAGAGTATCGCTTGAGTCTTCGGAGGTGCCGTCCCTTAGGTCGCCTTTGAGGGAAGAAAGCAGACTTCTGAGGCTCACTTCGTCTAAATAGACGAACTCGCGCAGATTCTCCTTGCTGAACTCGTCGGACTTACCCTCCGGCTCTTGCTTCTTTGGCTTACCCCAGCGGTTTTGCCACCAACTCTTAATACTCATCCCGCACTCTCCTTTACAAGTTCCCGTCTCGGCCTTCGAGCTACCCGCTCGTAAGCCATGGCGAGATCTTCGGGAGAAATTGCTTCTCTGTCATCGCCAGCTGCGACCAAGGCCGCTTCAGTCCAAATTGCAGTAAGTTCGGCAGCTGACCAACCTTCAGTAAGAACAGCAACATCCTCTAGCGGTAATTCGCCTGAAGTTAGAAGCGTCTTGGCTCGCACCAGCAAGATTTCAAACCTGTCTTGCCTATCGGGAAGCCCAAACTCAATCTCCCAATCAAACCGTCCTGGCCGTGTAAGAGCAGGATCAAGGGACTCGATACGATTCGTTGCCGCGATAACTACAACGCTCTTGCCTCTATCGTCAAAACCGTCCATGAGCGTCAAGAACTGCGCGACCAGTTTCCTCGAAGACTCATGTGAATCACCGCCGCGACGCTCGGCAATACTGTCAATTTCGTCAAAGAAGATGATGGCTTTGCCGGAGTCACTACTCGCCGCAGCCTCGAAGATCTTCCGCAGGTTGTCTTCAGAAGAACCAACCCACTTACTGACGATTGAAGGGCCACTGATCAAAAAGAAGTCGGCACCAGATTCTCTGGCAATAATACGAGCGAGATGAGTCTTACCGGTCCCGGGCGGTCCTGTGAAAAGCACGCCCTTTACAGGTCGTGCCCCAATCTTCTCCAATTTCTCACGCCGCTCCAGCTGTGTCTCAATCAGCTCCTGAGCGCGCTCCTTGACTAGGGGATACCCGCCAAAATCGCTAAATCCCGCCCCCAGGCTCTTCGCGTCCCACAGATATTCCTTCCGGATGTCCTCCAGCTCAGTCTCTTGACCAAAGGTGTTGCTGCGAATTGGCGTTTCGGAGATCACCCGAAGCGCACCATCGAAGTCGGTGTACTCAACTGTATTTCCCGGCCTGAAGACAACTCCCTTGGGGTTCGAGATACTCCTGAGGCGCATATCAGTATCTACTACAAGGGTGTCCCCGTCATCGATCACGCTCTTTACGACTGCAACTAGTTTCTGCTCGTTCCAGATCTCGTCTGGAGCCCGCTCCCAGCCATTGATACCCAGAATGAGAAGGTCACCAATGGACACGACTTCCAGATTCGCCAATCCAGTGACACGTCCCGTCTGACCGTCTTGCATCCGGTAGTGCAATGTGCAGTTATCAGCATCAACGCGTGTCGCCTTAACTAGGTTGCCCATGATGCCAGTGAGATCCGATTCAGACATTCGCTGGTAGCGCCTTTCGTCGTTCAGATTGTTCGTTTACGCCCCACTCCTCGCTCGCAAGCGGTGACCCATTCAACTCTTCTCGCCGAACCCGCCAATCAGGGAGCTGCTTGTCCATAAGCTCAGTGAAGCGTTCGCCGTGGTGACGTTCAAAATAGTGCGTTATCTCGTGGACGACAATGTACTCAAGGCAATCAGGATGCTTCTTCGCAAGTTCAAGATTGAACCAGAGGTGCCGCGACTCCCTATTGCAGGAGCCCCACTTGGTCTTCATGCGTCGGATCGTCCACTTGGGGACAGCCACCTGGAGTTCGTTCTCCCACTTCTCGATCAGCGGAGGAATCGCCTGGCGTAGCTGCTCACGGTACCAACGGTCGAGTGCTGTGCGTCGTGACTCCACGGTTGAACCAGGGGCGGTGTAGATGACCAGCCGATCACCATCGACCTCAACGTGCACCCGACCAGGTCGCTCAACCACTTTGAGTCTGAGTCGGTTGCCCCAGACGTAGTGCGATTCACCGGTGATCATTTCGCGTTCTGTCTGTCGCGGGGCTTCTTTGAGCTGCGCCTGTTGACGCTTGATCCAGGGGAGCCGCTGCACCACTGCTATGCGGATCTGGTCGTCGTCAAACCGCTGCGGGGCAGCTACTCGCACGCGCCCCATCGGAGGGTAGACGCCAATGTGCAAGTTCTTGATGTCCTTGTAGACGACATCAATATCGATGCCTCGGACTGTGAGGTAGGCGTTAGCGGTACTCATCTCGCGCCTTCACGAGGTCAAAGAGTTCTTCGATCTGGTCAAAGTCGGTACCAACTGCGCGCTCGATAGCATTCCGCACGACACGTTCCTTCATGCGATTGCCCACCCAAGCTTCCGGCTTCGACTGCCGAACCTCATAGTCAAGCACTAGGGCGATGTCGTCTCGGGGCCAGAGGAAATCAACCACAGCCCGCTGTGCTCCGTTGGCCGCCCAGTCGGGATATTTAGTGTCTGATTCTTTCGTGCCGAGTTGCTTGGCAGCTTCAAGGATCTTCGCGAGAAACTCTTCATACTCAATGGCAGCTTTGCGGCGCTCTTCAATAATGGCGTCGAGAAGTTCACTCATCTTGTCGTAGAACTTCGGGTTCATCGCACGCTCATCAATGATGACTTTGCGCATGTTGTTGATGATCGTCTCGGAGACTGCCTCGGGGCTATTCCTGATGCCAGATGGTAGCTTGTCAATCGCACCCGCACCGAGTTTGACGATGAGGTCGATGAGCCCAGTGTCATCAAAGTGGGAGACCGTCTCTGATGCACTGGCTTGGATGTATGTGTCAAGCAGGAAGCGCATCCCAGCTTCGTACTGTTTGAAGTCAACATCTTCACCTGCACCGAGCTTCACTTCGGCACGGACATCAATGTAATGGGCAATCTCCGACTTGATCGCTGCAGCCTCAGCTTCCGTGTATCCGGCAGCTGTCATTTCGTTGGCGATGTTGGCGTATGCACGAGTTACGGCAGCCACGGATTTGTAAAGCTCGACGCGCTTTGGTTCGTTGACTTTGAGCTGCTCGACACTGCCTGGTTCCCGGGCGCAGAAGTACTGCTGATACTGAAGGGTTCCCCTTGGTGCCGCAACTGCTTCAACAAGCCCACGAACTCGCTCGAGTGCGTCATCAAGATCTTCGCGCGCTTTGTCGATGCGGTTGCTCAGGAGCCCTTCGATGTCTTGCTTTTCATAGCCATCGAGCGCACCAGATGTGTAATCCGATATCGCGCCCTTGAGGGAGTTGAACAAGTCCTGGTAGTCGATGATGTAGCCGTAGTCTTTATCGTCGCCATCGAGGCGGTTGACGCGACAGATGGCCTGGAAGAGACCGTGGTCCTTCATTGTCTTATCAATGTAGAGATAGGTAGCGGAAGGTGCGTCGAAACCAGTTAGAAGCTTGTCGACCACGATGAGGAGGCGCATCTGGCCGGGGTTCTTGATGAACTGTTCTTTGACTTCTTTCTCAAACTGCTCGACCTTGTTCATGGCCTGGTCTTCGGACTCACTAAAGTAGTCCGCGAGCATCTTGCGGTAGATGTCATACTGACGGATTTTCTCCGTCTTGCCTTCGCCAGAGTCCTCTTTCGAGATGTCGCTGGCGTTTGGTGTGTAGCTCGTGACAATAGCGCACTTGCCCTTGAAGCCTGCAGCGACGAACATCTCGTAGAACTTGCACGCCTGGTAGATGCTGGCACCGACGAGCATGGCGTTGCCCCGCCCATCCATGAGACGTGGCTTCGTTTCCATGTCAAGCAGAATGTCGTTGACTATTTGCTTGGCACGCGGTTCGCTGGAGACGACTTTCTGCATAGTGCCCCAACGCTTCTTGAGTTCAGCCTTGGAGAGGTCGGTCATGCCCCTAGTTTTAACCTCGAACCATTTGTCTACCTGCTCCGGTGATGCCAGATGCTGGTCGACATTGCGTGCTTCGTAACGCAGGTCCAGTACCACGCCGTCACTGACTGCTTCGTCGAACTTGTAGGTATGAATAAAAGAGCCGAAGGTCTCGATGCTAGTGGCTTTGTCAGCCTTTAGTAGCGGCGTACCAGTGAAGCCGATAAACATCGCGTCCGGGAGCAGCTGCTTCATCGCAGCGTGCATCTTGCCTGACTGAGTACGGTGCGCCTCGTCAACGAAGACGAATATGTTGCCCTTGGCTTTGAAGTCCTTCGGCATCTTCGAGTTGAGCTGCGCAATGAAGTCCGCCCCCGCCTCATCCAGATCAGCATCATCGTCGGAACCACGGAACTTATGCACGAGGGAGCCGATGAGCCACTCGCTGGTTGTGTTCAGATTCTCGAGAAGATCGGCACCGCTCTTTGTACGGTAGATCTGTTCGTTGACACCATTAAAGACCTTCTCGATCTGTTCATCGAGTTCAGTACGGTCGGTGATCAGGAGGACTCTCGAGTCCGGCTGATTTTCACGGATCCACTTCGCCAGCCACACCATTGTCAGGCTCTTACCTGATCCTTGGGTGTGCCAGATGATGCCGCCCTCACGCCTTGCAATGCGCTCTTGAGCTGCTCTCACTCCGAAGTACTGGTTGTGGCGTGGACCTTTCTTCCAGCCTGAATCGAAAACGATAAAGTCGTGGATCAATTCGAGAAAGCGATCTTTCGCGCACATCTGCAGAAGTGATTGATCGAGCGGACCCAGAGCTTGTGTGCCAGGAGCAGCTGGCTCTTTCCACTCCAGCCAGTACTTCTCGGGCGTATCGATGACACCGTAACGAAGCCCCTCAACATCATTACCCGCGAAAACGAACTGCACAGTTGAGAAGAACGAGCGAATGAACTCGGGTTTCTGGTTCCCGATCGTTTGGCGGATGCCTTCACTTGCTGAGACTTTAGAGCGCTTTAGCTCGATTGTGCCGAGGGCCAGACCGTTGACATACAGAACGACGTCGGGGCGCTTGGTGTGCTGCCCGAGCACCGTAACTTCTTCGGCTACAGCGAAGTGGTTAGCTTCTGGTCTTGCCCAGTCGATAAGCCAGACTGTTTCGGTTTGCTCACCGACGCCTGGCCTTACCTTCACGCCGTAGCGCAATAGGTTGTAGACCTCGCGATTGGCGTCGTAGAGATCGTGGCTGCCACCGACTGAAGCCGCTTTACCCAGGTGATCAAGAGCGCGGGTGATGAGGTTGTCTTCGTAGCCACGCGCTTTGAGGTTCTGAACGAGCAGACTCTGCTCGATGTTCGAGTTGTTCTCGCGGTACTCCCAGTTGCCGAGGTAGTCATAATCAAGATGGTCTTTAAACAGCTTGACTACGCGGTTCTGAGCGAAGCGTTCGATTTGTCCTACGTCGCTCATGAGACAGCCTCCACAGGTAGGCGCGTGCGTCCAGTGAGGAGCTGTTGCATCATGCCCTGCTTAATGAAGCGGACTTTCTCGAGACGTCGCTGCAGGGCCTTAATCTCTGCGTCAGCCGCTTCGATGATCCCAGCGATCGCTGACTGTTCATCCGTTTCTGGGACTTCAACTTCAAATTTGCTGAACTCAGCGATCCAACGACGCTTATGGTCAACTGGATTGAAATCGATCAACTGCATGCGCTCAAAAATATATCGAAGGTTTACTCCCGGATAAGCCTTCAACATCTTCATAGCTGAAGACTTAGCCTTGAACGGAAAGTCAACAAATTTGGAGGCGGTAGTAAAGTCATCAAAAATAATGACCGGGAGGTTTTCATAGATGCCTTTTTGCTCCGCTGTGTAGCCCAAGACAAAAGTCTTTCCTGCTGTGAGCACTGGCACACCTGTATCGGAGTAATCGGTACTCGACACAAGGTACGGTCCGGGCTGCTCATAGCCCAGCAATTCGCCTAGTTTCCGTAGTTGCCATTTCTTCTCGAAACCCGGTAGCCGGGTTCGACCAGTCAGAAGCTGCTGCATCATGCCTTGCTTGATCGCTTGCTTCTTGGCGATGAGATGCTCGAGGGTGGTGATCAGTTCACCGATGCTGGAGATAGCGGTCGCTATCGCCTGTTGCTCTGCCATCGGCGGTAAAGCAAGTTTTGTAGCCTTGAATACAGGCATGCCCACTAAGTTTTGCATCGCCCCACCTTGCGTGCTGTCCAAGATCTTCTCTTGAAACATCTCCCATCCGAAGAGGGTCAAGAAGAAAAGTGGGTCGATTACTCGTTCGTCTACTCGGATCTTGAGTAGTGCTTGATTGATTATGCCTGGTGCCGCTGATCCTGGGATACGAGAAATCCGACCGATCGTTCCCGAGCAACTTACGATAAAATCACCTGCCTCGACGGCAAAGCGCTGCATCTCTTTATACTTGCGAGCATCGATGAAGTAGCGAGCTTCGGTTTTGGGGCCCCATATTGCGTGTCGCTGCTCGTACACTTGAAAGCCAGTAGGTACGAAGTCGCTTTTCTTAAGAGAGCCTCCAAACGGGCCTCTAACGAGCCCACCGGGTGGGCACACGTCACCTAGCTCTACCTCTTTCCAGTCAGCTATTAAGGGGGGCGCAGTTGTCATGCCTCAACCCCCATGGCCGCAAGACTGTCCGAAACCTTCTTTTCGAGCCTTGTTAATTCGGCACTGAGATCAGCGGTCGTCTCGATATAGCGCTCACCCAGCTGCTGGAGGCGGGAAACAAGATTAAGAGTGAGTGCTTCTGCTTCTCTTGCTACGCACTGTCTAACAGTGGCGTTCCACTTGTCGTCGAGCACGAGCGCCTTGATATCGTTCTCAGCGAGCTCACCGTATTTCTTGAGCGTGGCGAGGTCGAGCTGCGACTGTGCGTCCTTGGCGGCCCTCTTAGCTGACGCTTCGGCATTAACGAGCGCGAGCGCTTCATTCGCACACACAAGAGTCTCGTTGTCGTGTGTGGACTTCGCCTCCTTGACTGCGGTGGTCAGGAGTTGCTTGGTATACGCACCCTTGTCATTGGTTGCTTCCGAGAGCAGTGCCTCATCGATGCCGTGTTCTTCGGCATGTTCTGTCACCGCAGCAGAAGCAGCTTCAAGCTGTGCATTGAGCTCGTCTACTCTGGCCTGCTCTTCTGCAAAGTAGTGCGCCACGATTAGCGACGGAGGAACGAGGTCCATCTTGTACTTCTGAGCGTTCTTGCCGGTGCCGATCGTCAAGTCTGGCTCCTCAGTGAGCTTCCGTTCCTTGTCATTAATTGTCAGTCGTGGCATCGCCGCTTGCTTCCAGCCGTCAGCCATGACCAGGTAAACATCGTCGTGCATCGTTTCGTGCCAATAGGTCAGGAGCTGCTCATACACGTTGTACTCATCAAGTAGCGACACAGGTTTGAATCGCTCAAGCAAGTCGTCGCTGATTGTCTCGATGAGTTCAGCAGGCTCAGTGTTCTCGTCAATCGCGGCAAGTGCGTCACGATGCGATGTGAACCAATCTCCGGTGAGCGTCCGGGCAGCTGCGGCAAACTCCTTGAACTCAATGGAGTCAAGGATCGTCTGCTGGACATCGGCGACATCAATATCTAGGTCGCTATATCCAGGACGGTTTGGTTTGAAGAGCTGATCGCGAAGCTGCGGGAAGGCCTCCCAGTAAGGCGCGAGTGCGTCAAGGTCAACGTTTGGGATGCCACCATTCAGGTGCGCGTTGAGATCCTGCAGATCCTCTGGTTCGGAGGAATCAATGTAGCGCGGAATGTTGAGGTTGTAGTCGTTCTTTGGATCAGCGATCTCGCTCATCGGCACCATACGTGAGTAGCGCTCGGTCTCGATCTGCTTATTGAACGTGTCAACGATCTTATGCAGATCCTGGCTGCGCAGACGGTTCTTGTTGCCGTCTTTGATGAAGCCCTTGGAAGCGTCGATCATAAAGACACCACTGCGAGCTTGCGCATTCTCCTTGTCAACGATCACGATGCATGCCGGGATACCCGTTCCGTAAAAGAGATTCGCGGGGAGACCTATGACGCCCTTGATGAAGCCTTGCTTGAGGAGACGTTTGCGGATCACACCTTCGGCATTGCCTCGGAACAGCACTCCATGCGGGAGAATGATCGCGCCTTTGCCGTTGCTCTTGAGTGACTTGAGCGCGTGCAGGAGGAACGCGTAGTCGCCATTCTTCTCAGGCGGACGACCGTACTCAAAGCGGTCATACTCGTTCTCAAGACCATTACTCCACGACTTCACCGAGAAGGGTGGGTTCATAACCACATAATCAAATGTCTTGAGCTGATTGCCGTTCGTGAACTGTGGGCTTGTGATCGTGTCGCCTTTTGCGATCTCGGCAATCTCGTTGCCGTGCAGAATCATGTTCATTTTAGATAGCGCCCAGGTGGCGTTGTCTTTTTCTTGACCGTAGATGGTCATCCCGCGCGGCGCTTCAGCCGCGGCCTTGAGGAGCAACGAGCCCGATCCAGCCGCAGGGTCATACACGGTCTGATCTTGACGAGTCTGGCTGTTGATGCCGACAACCTTCGCGAGAATACGCGATACTTCCGCAGGCGTGTAGAACTGCCCTTTGCTCTTGCCTGACTCTGTTGCGAAGTGCCGCATCAAGTATTCGTATGCGTCTCCGAGTAGGTCGTCGCCCTCAGCGCGTGATCCACGGAAATCTAGATCGTTGAAGATGGTGACCAGCTTTGAGAGCCTGTCCTGCATCTCCTTGCCCTTACCGAGTTTTTCTTCATCATTGAAGTCAGCTTGGTCAATGACATTACGGAGACCGTTGGTCTCGGCGAGCTTGGCGATGATCTTATTGAAGCGATCCCCAATCTCTTTGTCACCTTTGGCCTTGAGCATGTCATCGAACGAGCCGCCCTCGGGAACATCAATGAGCGAGTTCCGGTCAGTTTTAGCTTTGTCGGAGACATACTTCACAAAAAGGAGCGTGAGGATGTAATCCTTGTACTGCGACGCATCCATACCGCCGCGGAGTTGGTCACAGCTCGCCCACAATGACGAGTAAAGATCCGACTTCTTGAGAGCCACCGTCACGCCACCACCCTCGCGTGAGTCTTCGTATTGTTCGCTCGGACTGTACTGCTCATCTGGTGATGTTCTCCTCTGCGCTCAGGGCGCATTAATATCGTTGCTCTCGCGCTGGTAACAAAGTTACCTGTTGCCACCGACACTCGGTCGACGAGTTGATGCAGCCGGGAGCATATGCGCTGCGACCAAACACTGCGATCTGTCTTTGATTATCCCATGAACAGGTGTTTTCGTGAAGACCTAGGCGAGACATAAGGGCTTGATAGCTGGATCTGGAACCAGCATTAGAAATGAAAGCTGCCCGCCCCCTCATTCTGAGGGTGGCGGGCAGTAGCTGTCAGGCGATTATTCTTCGGGAACAACGTGAAGAGTGAACGGTGCCAGATACCCTCGAGTGACCGAGAAGTTTTGGGTGTCAAGCTGTTCTTCGCCTGGAAGCCCGAGCATCTCTACAATCTCAGCTTCTGTGAGGGCCGTCGGGAATTCATCGTCACAAACCCCCTTGTTGAGCAGGTCAATCGCGTCTCCGAAAAGCCCAAGCTTCTCCGGCGCAATCTCGACCTCAAATACAATTGGCCGTTCAATTCTTACGAAAATCCGCTTTACTGACATGGTGCACCTCCGTGCAAGACAGGGAAGTGCTGCTCTGAGAGCGCACCACCAACTAGATGCGCTCGATCCGAGCTAACCCTTGTTATAAACGCATGTGCGCAAGAACGCAAGCATGAGCGCTACACAGTTCAGATAGCCCCTCTTGGTGTACATTGCGTCAAACGTCCCGCGAAGGTTCGATAGCAGCACAGCTCAGACCATTGAAGGCTTAGCGAACATCCATGACTCAAAATAGCTTGCGATTCGGCGCCGTTGCTCGAGCATGCCGGGAGACAGGCTCTCACTTCGCCGCTCTCTATGGAATGCCTCCCTCCAGAGGTCGTGGCCTTCCGTGTCCAACATGATCACTGAGATCGCGCGCACCATGAGTTGAATCTCCTCGGCGTCTGGGTCATAGCTCCCCAGCACATCCCCAAAAAAGGACGTGACATAGCGTGGTGGAACGAGGATCTCAGCGGCACTTGGCCCGAGGTCCTCGTACAGTCGCGCGTAGGCTCCTCTTGAAATCGCGCTGATAACCCATTGCAGTTTCTTTACATATGCGGTTGGCGCGATACGGATGGACTCGAAGTATTCATTGACTCTCGGCAACTCTTCGAAGACCAACTGGTGAAGCTGCAACACTTCGTCTTTGCTGAGCTTCGGGGCCATGTGCTTTCGGATCAACGCAGCATTTGCTGCGATCAAACGGGCTATACCCCGTAGAGAGTCTTCAGACCCGCAAGGGTATTCCTGCAGGGTTTGAAGTGAGACGGCGAGCTTGGTCATGGCGACCTGTCGCATCTTCGTCCAAGTATTTCTAGATGTGGGATAGTTCTCGATTCTTCTCTCGATTAAATTATCGAGCCGCTGACCGAGCGGAGCAATGGACCCGTCTAATGCGAGGCACGTCACAACGAAAAGGGAAATTCTCTCATCAAACCCACCAGCCCCACCTGGTCTCGTAACGCAAATTAGCAGCGCTCGGGCTGCCTCACCCCAACCTTCCACGGGAAGCAAACTGAGGGCGTGCTGGGTCGCCGGAAGTGTTTCTAAGAAGGGTGCACGCTCTCTGATGTTCTTTGGAGTCGCACCCTCGCGAGCGCAAAGGTCAAAGAGCTGATCCTGCGGTAAGACACTCGCCATACGTCCCCTCTTTGGAATAGGGAGTCACGACAGACGACTCCAACTGTTCAATATTAGGTCAAGCTTTGACCCATCATTGAGTTTCAGTAAAACCGCTCTGCTTTCAGGCTTGAAGTAGCCCAAGTTCAAGCCTGAAAGGAGGGGTACTGTGACCGCTCAAAATGACATCGTTTCGGTTGAATCCGCAGCGAGAGTCTCCGCCCATCTGGACGAAAATACCAACCCGGGACGCTCAAAGCTACCAAGCGGGACGCAGGCCCAGGAGAGTTTTCTCCGACTCTCTGCGACGTGCTACTTCGTTGGTCGTGAAGTAGCCCAGCGGTGCGCGCTACAGCTCCCCGGTCTTCCCGATCTTTACCTTGACCAGGCACTGCTTGTCGTAAACGGTCAGCGCTCTGGCGCGCTCGGCTTCTACGCGCCAGAGAAATGGGCCTATAACGAGCAACCCTTCGATGAGATCCACATCAATATCGGGCACGGGGTCTACGCCGGTAGCAGCACTGCGGCTATTGCCTCGGACATCGTGCTCACGATCTGCCACGAACTCGTCCATCTCTACGCCAAAGCGAACGACATCCGAGACACATCGGGCCGCGGGAACCGCTACCACAACAAGCGGTTCGCTGACCTTGCTCGGCGTCTGGAGCTTCGGGTGGAGCGCAGCGGACGCAGCCATATCGGGTTCCAGACCACCGGCTTCACCGAACAGGGCGCAGAAACCTACGCGGACCTCATCTCGCAGGTAGAGCGTGAGCTGCGACTGCTCCCGAACTTCACACCGTCCACGCCAGCCGAGGCCGAGTCGACCCCAGAGGCTGCGCTTGAGGTCGCGGTACAGAAGTACGTGTTCGCGCAGTGTGGCTGCAGAAACGAGCAGGGCCGCAAGCGCACTATTCGCATGGCTCGTGGCTGGTGGCGTGCTGGCACGATCGGGTGCGGTATCTGCCAGCAGATCTTCACGGAGTCTCCGCCTGAGCGGACGAAAATGCCGGGCACGTGATGATGCGCGCGTCCTGGCCCCCACAGCTCCACTTCTTTCCCCAGAACTCATTTCAGAAAGGTACGCACATGTCCCGACCCTTTATGCGTAGTGTCACTCTTTCCGCAGTGGCACTCCTGGCACTCACTGGCTGCACCGCTCCGACCGGTTCAGCACCAACCGAAGCCTGCCCGGATGCGCCACTGAAGAGCATTAGTCTCGTTGATGTCACCGGCTCCAGCTTCGCGAGCAACAGCGGTGAGGACTACGAAACGGCAATCTCAAAACTCGCTCGTCACACCGCCGCCTGTGGCGGTGACCTGTGGGTGGCGACCTTCGGGGAGTCATCCGGTCAGACAGTGACGCTGCTGGAGCGGTCGTTCCAGGTCGAAGCCCCGACGGAGAATGCTGCACGCCGCAAGCGGGAGAAGCTTGCAGAAGACGCCACCTCGACCGTTCGTGACAAGCTCGGCGAAGCCGCGGCCCGCACCCCGGCCTCAGCCACTGACGTCCTGGGTCTCCTGCGGCTTATTGAGGAAGCCAAAGCGCAGCACCCAGATGCGGCGCATGAGGTATTCATCCTGACGGACGGTTTCACGAACGTCGGCGTGGATCCGGCAGCAGTGGCCAGCACGGAGGCTGCAGTGGCGCTGGCGGATCAGGTTGCAGTGCCGGATCTTTCCGGTGTGAAGCTGACTTTCGTGGGGATCGGGCGGACGACTACGTCGGTGCCTTCATCGGTTATTGAACTGGTGACGGCATTCTGGCAGCGCGTCTGCGAACGCACGGGCGCTGCTTCCTGCACTGTCGCAACCCAGTGGCAGGGCTGAGCATCATGACGAACCCAAACGTTATGGGTGCGCCGCAGGCCCTGCTCGATCCGTTCCAGGCGGCTGGTGACGCTGCCACTGTGGCAGAGCGTGTGACACTCCAGCCTGCCGATTCCGGAGGCGTCCTGCCTCGCCCGAAAGAGGTCGCGTATCTCTGGGTCGAGGTGGAATATGACGACTTGACCAGCGAGCAGGTTGCCCTCTGGGAGTCCACTGCCGCCAGCGAAACCCGGCGGCCCAGTGTTGCACAAGCAGGCCTTGAACTACAGGCAACTGAGCTAACCCATGCAGTGACTGGTAGTCGGGAGCTTCTCGACCAGTCGCGGACGAGACTCCAGCAAGTCTTGGCGGTGCTGTCGCTATTTCGGCGTCGCGCGGTTGGTAGTAAGCGCTGGTATCAGTTAGCGAAAGTACTCATCTTTGTGGGTGATATGGCGGGGTTCGCGGCCGCGGCTATGTGGCTCGGGGAACCGCCATTTATCGCGGTCACGTTGGCGGCCAGTGCTGCCGTAGCCACGGTCGTTGCCGGTCTCGTCGGCACCGAGTATTCGGACATGCGGCGACGGAAGCTTCGCGAACGTGATTTGGAAGCTCTCACCCCGGAGGAGCGCCCCTTCGCGCACCTGTTTACTGACACCGACTCCGGAGCACAGATCGTCAAACGAGTGCTGCTGTTATCGCTCGTGACAGCGCTGACGGTCGGGGTAGGGATTGGGGCGCTGCGCGGGGCAGTCGACGATCCGCTCGTTGGCTTTATCTTCGCAGGTGTTGCTTTCGCGGTCGCGGGCGGCTCATTCCTTGTCTCGTATGCCGGGGCTGACGAGGTCGCTGACCTTATCGATCTCCACCAGGCCGACTATGACGCGCAGCAGCAGCGTCACCTGAAGCTCGCCGCTGATACCAACTGGCAGGCCTGGGCAGAGCACGGTGCCGAGGAAGCCAGCCTGCGAGAAGAGTTCACGGCTCGCGGCGATGCGGCCACTCGGCAGGTGCAAGCCCTGAAATGGCGGATCCTCCGCGGCAACCCGAGTGTGGCCGGTCACGGTCCTCGTCCTGACGACGCCGTGGGCCGTGCGCCCCGAAAGGGAGGGAAGTAGCCATGACATTGCTCCCGAGCCAGATGCTTCCCCCGGCAGTAGCTCGCCCGGCACCCACTATGCAGCGGCGTATCACCCTCGGGGCTGCTGGTCACGACCCCAGCTCCCCGGTCTATGTGCAGTGCTGTTTCGATGATTCCGGGTCACTCTCGCACGGGAACGACCCCATCGGTGCCCGCTACGAAGAAGCCAAAAAAGCTCTCCGGCACATTGCGAACAGCTCACGAAGCAACATGCAGCAAGTCACTATCTACCGATTCGATCACCCCAACGTACCGCAAGTAGGGCCGCTGCCACTGCACAAGAAGGAGCCGCTGACTGAACTCCTGACGGCGGTCGATCCACCCGTGGGCATCACGGGGGCGAGCACTCTGACTCCGGCGATGATGGCCATGAACCGGGCCGCCGAGAAGCATCCCGATGCCGACCATGTGGCGGTGATCTTCTCCGACTTCGAACTCTTCGATCTTAACCCGGCTCAACCGTATGAAGAGATCGCTTCGTTTCCGGGCCTCGTGCATGCCGTCGTCATGAACGCCGCCCCTCCTGCCGAGCTACTGGCCCTTCCAAATGTCCTCATTACGCAGGTCAGCTCCCTCGATCCACCGGGTCGTTTGGCAGCTGCACTTACGCATTCATTGACACGGTATCGGCCAGGCGCGGGACAGCCCAGCTACCGGCTGGAACCGCTCTCACCAGTACCGAAACGGGGTGGTTCTCATGGGGCGTTGTAAAAAGCACAGCAACAGCTCCGGTAGCCACTTATTTTCGCCCGACCTCTGTTATTTGGATGGTCAATCGCGGGAGCAAGAGCGCTTGCCAACTCTTCACAAATGTTGCGAAGTAGTCCTCAATAAGGCCACCGCAGCCGAACCCGACGGTTCTGACCGCACCCAATTTTCACCATCGTTCACCACCAACAAAGGAGACACCACCATGCCTGAACCCACCACTACGATCGCCACCGAAAGCAGCCGAGACGAGCGGCTCAACCCCGACCGCACCCCGAAGCCCTGCACCTACCGGGCGATCCTGGCCGATCCGCCCTGGAGTCTCTTCCAGGAGCGGTCAAAAAATTCCTCCGGCTACGCAGCCGCAGCCGACCATTACCCACTCATGACCGACGAAAGAATCCTTGGGTTAGGCGACGCCATCCAGGAGATCTCGGCCGAGCAGAGCTTCTGCTTCCTCTGGGTCACCGCCGCCACCTTACCGCTGGGCATCCAGGTGCTCACCCGGTGGGGGTTCCGCTACACGAACTTCTATTTCTGGGCGAAGCCACGGTTCACACTCGGCAATACCTTCCGCAACGCTGGAGAGCTGCTCCTCCTTGGGGTACGCGGGAAGGGCACGAAGTTTGCCTTCCGGTCACAACCCAACTGGGGCTTCCATGCTCTCCAGCAGCACTCGCACAAGCCCGAGGAAATTCACTCCATGGTGTCCAGGGTAGTTGGCGACGGCCCGTACCTGGAGCTATTTGCGCGGCGGCCAGCGCCGACGCGGGGTGACTGGGATGTCTGGGGAAATGAACTTCCAGGATCTGAACCGTCGCTGATTTCGCTGAAGCAGTGGGGGTACCCGGTGCCGGGCGACCCGGTTGTCGACCCCACTAACGACGTCGCCCGAAACGCTGCTGCACCTTCCTCGCTGCTGACGCTGGCAGAGGCGGTAGCCCAGGAGCCCAAGTAATGAAAGGGGTCAAGCATGTCCGACGGTGGCGGGAAGACGCCCTTCGGGGGGAACTTTGTGAACCTCGCGTTGTCGCTATTCATCGGCGTCGTCCTGCTGATGCTCGCAGTGGAACTGGCGAAGCAGATCTGGTGGCTCCTCGCGCTACTGACAATCGGGGTCATCGTGGGCATCGCCTGGCGGTGGATTCTGCGACAGAAGAAGCGGTGGGACGGCGATCGGTAGCGGTGCGCCGCACTCGCAGGGGCTGGTCATGAGTAAGCCTAAGAAACGCGCTTATGTGCGAAAAGACAACGGAAATCACCGGGTCGTCCCGGTCTGGAAGACCACCTTTGATGAGAAAGAGTTTGCTCGCATCATGCTGATGCTTGCGATGCATCTTGACGAAACGAACCCGGTCGTCCATAACAAGGGGCAGAAATCTGGGCAGATGACAAGTGATGGAGGTGGGCACCATGAGTAACCGTCAACTGAAAGCACTCGTGGCTTCGAAACGGGGCCTGAACCTCGAGTGGCGCGAACTCCACTTCGACACCACCCTGACCCCGAACACCGTCACGACTGTCCTCGAACGCCTCGCCACCGCCCGAGAACTCGGTGTCATCGGGCTGGAACTCCACGCCGACGAGAAGCATCTGCGCTGGCTCATTGGCGTGGAACGTCACCGCATCGACACACTCAAGCAGACCCTGACCGCGCTCCTCCAGGTGCGCATTGTGAAACCGAGGTGGAAGCGACCAGACGTTGATGTCGCTGCACGTCTACACGAGAGAGGGCGAGGTTTGACTCTCGCCCCCGAAAAAGTGGCCGCTGTGATTCGTGGCTTGTACGGCACACTGACCAGCCTCACCGGAGATGAACGTGTCGTCACCCAGCTGCTACTTGGTCGCCGTATCGCTCCCGGAGGCTGGCAGCGAGTGGAAGCACCGAGCTGGTTTGAAATGCTCCTCACGTCACCGCCGAAAACGCACGCGTCCCGCTCGACCTCCAGTCGCTCTAGCGAGGAGCATGGCTTCTCGCTGACGGTGCGGGTCGGGGCGACCGGTAGCCCACCCGGCAGGCTCCGACATCTCATCACCAGTATCGGTGGGGTGCTCCGAGGGCTCGAAACGAGCAGCAGCACGCTCGGTCTCGAGAATGAGCACCCCATCCGATTGTTGGAGCCGCAGCTGCCTTGGCGGTGGCCGCTCCACCTCCGCGTAAGCGAAATAACCGCGCTGACGGGCTGGCCGATCGGTGAACCACCCTTACCGATGTTTGGCAGCATCCATCCCAGGCTCCTCACCCCGAAGTCTGACTTGGAGCCAAGCGAGCGAGTCATCGGGGAGTTGATCGCCCCTGGCAGGAATGATCCGGTAGCGATCCCGCTCGCCGATGCCGCCTTCCACACGCATCTGATGGGGCCAACCGGCAGCGGAAAGTCGACGGTCATGCTCGGCCTCATCGAAGCCGATATGAAAGCTGGCCGTGGCGTGTTCCTGATCGACCCGAAAGGTGACCTCGCCACTGATGTCCTCGCCCGCATCCCGGCGTCTCGCCAGGGCGATGTTGTCGTCATTGATCCGACAAGTAGCACTCCGATTGGCTTCAATCCGCTCAACGCGGGTGAACGTGACCCATCCGTCACCGCCGATACACTACTTGCCACGTTTGAATCGCTGTTCAAAGAAAACTGGGGCATCCGTACCGCGGATGTCCTCTCGGCAGCGTTCCTCACCTTGGCGCGGCTGGACGGCGCGAATCTACTCTGGCTGCACCCACTGCTCACAAATCCGGTGTTTCGTAAGAAGCTCCTGAAGGAGAATACTGACCCGCTCGGTACCGACGCGTTCTGGCGGCAGTACGACGCAAAGAAGCCCGATGCGCAGGCGGTGGAGATCGCACCGGTGCTCAACAAAATTCGGCAGCTCATCTTGCGTCCGGGGCTGCGTGCCGTGCTCGGGCAAAAAATGCCACGTTTCGATATCGGTGACCTGTTCTCGAAACAACGCATCGTCATCGTAAATCTCAATAGCGGCCTCCTGGGAAGCGACGCCGCAAAACTCCTCGGCACGCTCCTGCTCGGGCAACTGTGGAGTCGACTGCTCGCTCGCCAAGCTTTGCCAAAGGCACGTCGTCACATGGTCGGGGTTTATATCGATGAGGTGCACGACTTCATCGCCGGACTCCCAGGCGATTTGGCTGACGCTCTTGCACAGGCGAGATCCCTCGGGGCAGGATTCGTACTCGCCCACCAGTACCGATCACAACTGTCTCCCGCGATGGTGCAAGCGGTGGAGGCAAACACCAGGAACAAGATCTACTTCGGCATGAACGGCCTCGACGCAGCCGCAACCGCGAAACTCATGCCGGGGCTAGAACAGCAAGACCTGATGTTGCTCCCGAAATATCACGCTTACGCCAACGTCATGCAGGACGGCGATAGCACCGGCTGGATGAGTGTTCGCACACTCCCACCGACACCAACGCAGCAGCACGCCGCCGACGCCTACGCTGCCTCGCAGGAACGCTACGGGGTGCCTGCTGAGCAGACCGAGCGCGACTTGGTGCAGCTCATCTACCCCGATACGCCTGACCTAGGTGCGGAGGCTGACGATGTGAGTGCACCGGTAGGGAGGGTCAAGCGATGACCGTATACCTGACCCCTAGACATTTGGGTAGACATGCCGCCCGCGTTTCACAGCCTGAAGCACCGCGGAACGTGGCCGAAACACCTCAGAAAGTGGCGGTGACTTCTCTCGCTGAGAGTGGTGCCGCCGCCGGAGCCGCAGGAGGTACCCCATGACCATCGATATGCAACCCATTCACGCGTTACTGCTGCAGACGATTCACGAGCATCGTTTTGCTGACACCCACCAGCTCACGAGACTCACTATGCACCGGTATGGCAACCGTCGGTCGGCGATTCGGCAGACCAGCAGGCACCTTCGCGAACTTCAACGACAGCATTATCTGGTTCGTCTGGAGCGGCGCATCGGCGGTTGGCAGGGCGGATCTGGGGTTTCGATCTGGACACTCTCCACCAAAGGCTTGCGTCACCTCAGCGGCAGTAGCAGGCGTGTCAGGCCCCACCACCACACGACAACGTTCCTACGCCACCACCTCGCGATTACTGAAACCAGGGTCACGCTCCACGAAGCAGCCCGGCAATTCCACCGTGGCCTTGAGGTGGAGGTCGAGCCGAATTGTTGGCGACGCTACCTGGATGGACACGGCGGTGCGAACACATTGAAGCCTGACCTCGCAGCGACAATAACGAGCGACGACTACGTTGACCGCTACTTCATCGAAGTCGACCGAGACACCGAGAACCCAGCCCGCGTCATCGCAAAGTGCTGGCGCTACGTCCACTACCAGCGCAGCGGCACCGAACAACGCGAGCACGGCGTCTACCCGGCAGTGGTGTGGCTTGTCCCACATGAAGCGCGCAAGCACCAACTCGTCAAAGCGATTAGCAGCGAGCCTGGTCTACCCAAAGATCTCTTCACGGTGATCACGATGCCGGAGCTGCAGCAACTTGTCCGCGACGGGCCAACCTCAAACACCTAGCTTCCCCGAGTCCTCACGATCTCTTCTAGACCGGTGTTCACCCCCGGTAGCGCGCTGCTGCCGACGGGCGTCCCGGGTCAACAAACTCACCCTGGAAGGAGGGAAATCACTATGACATATCAACTCTCTGCAGAAGACCAACGGTACGACCGTGCACTCACCGCTGCAACACAGGCAATCGTGATGCTCGCGTACGAACCAGGACGCCTGAAGGCGCTCGTCACCGGGCTGGAACGATACGGCGAGTCGTTCGCAGCGTTTATGCTCGCGCCAGAAGTTAAGGAAGTGTTCGCCGGTGACCTGCATGACATGTACCGACGTTCATACCTTTTCACTGGTACGAGCCTCAAAAACGCAACCGAACAACTCCTCGAACGATCTGGCTGGCGACTCACGATTCAGGCGCTTCATCGAGACACGGGTGGCATAGCCTCCCTACCTTGGGACGAGTCACGACTCCGAGAAGTTCTCGCCGAGGGATACGAGCTGATCCCCGCGATCAAGGGCGTCCACGTCTTTGACCGCAGGCCACTCGCCGTCGAGTACGAGGACTAACACCACCAGCGGAGCGGGCCCAGCGCAAATGGCTCGGCTCGCTCCGCGCCCTAACTCAACCACCACCTCTCAGCACCAAGTGCAGGCGGTGGTTCACAGGCTCTTCACCAGCAGGTGAAGGGGAAATACAACTACATAGCGCCACACCCTGGGTGTGGGCATCGCTGGAAGGAGGCGACATCATGACCGATTATCAATCGATCTACACCAACCATTACGAGGGCGAAACCTACCGTTTCGGGGTCTCCTACCTACGAGAAGAGCCAGCCGATCACGTCGCTGACCTCTATGCGGAGAAATACCCGTCACTCGATGAACAACGTCGAATCATTGAGCAGCTTGCGCAAGAAGCCCAAACACTCATCATCGCCGAGTTCATCGACCGTTGCGGGCAATCACCGGCGGAGGAACGCGAGGGCATCACCGACCTCTTCACGTTCTGGCACAACACCCACCCACAAGTACTGTTCGCCGCGTCGGAAGACGTCCTCGGGTTTAACACCCATGACAACTTCTTCGTCGAAGCAGAACTCATGGAAGGCGGGCCGGAGGTCATCACCACCGACCGCTAGAACCAGCACCCGGTGTCGGCCAGAACCCCTCGAACCACTGGCCGACACCACCAAACATCTTCACCTCACCTCGAAAGGAGGATCCACCATGAATATTGACAACCTCACGCCCAATCGGTCACAACGTGAACCAGAACAGCTGCTTGAACGCCGCCTTGCAGGGGAGTCATATCTCGCGCCAGACCCCGTCGAACTTGACTGGCGCAGACTTGAAGTCGCCTCCCGCAGATTCGGCGACCGCATCGCCGACGGCATCGCCCACGCCACCGAACGCCACACCGGCATCAACCACGAAACCGCCCGCTGCATCGCGCACACCTTCGGGCGCGCGTTCGGCAGGATGAGCGCCCTGGCTGAATTTGGCCGCACCGGCGAAGCCGACTACGCGGCGATGCGCGACGAATATCTTCAGCTCTACATCGATAGTGAAGCACCCGCTTGGGTAGCAGAGCAAGTCACTTGGCTCGGCACCCACATCATCCGCAAGCAGTATCCACAGGCCGAAACGATTAGCTCCAACGAGCCCTACCCGCTCACGCTCGAGGAGCTCCTCGTGCCAACGAAAGTACAGATCGAGGATCTTGAGATGGAAGTGCACGTCCCCGGCTGCTACGACAGCGCCGCCATCGAAGACCTCAAGCAAGAACTCACGTTGCTGCAGCTCGATAAAGACATCGGCCTGCAAGCCTATTTGTCGCTCCCGAACGTGAACGCGTTCAGCGGCGACATCATGGAAGGCTTCCACAACTCATATATTGCGGAGTTTCGCGACGAAGAAGATGCGCTGCGCTCGGTCTGCGACCTTGACGAGCGAGAACGTGAGATCGAAGAATACATTTCAGAAAAGGGTCTCTACTACGACTATCTCACCCCTGACTGGGAGGCCCTGCGGCAAGAAGTACGAGACATGGTTGACTTGGTAGAGCGGGGAGGCCGCGTATATGTCTTCTACAAGTAGCCCCACCCCCGATGGCGCGCCAGAGCCTGTGGAAAACCGCATGATCACGCCGCAGAATGGACTGGACTCTTCCGAGCAAAGAAGCGTCAATGGAGACATGAGTATGTCAACATCCACCCCAAGCGCAACAGCTGCGCCGCCCGCGATGGCCGACCCGTTCGCGGCACTGACCCAAAGCTTCACACCGAAACGCGCAGTCTCTTACATTCGTGTATCCACTCGTGAACAGGCAGAAAAGGGTGGCCTCGAAGAAGGCTTCTCGATTCCTGCACAGCGTGAAGCAAACAAGAAGAAAGCTCAATCAATTGGGGCCATGATCTCCAAAGAGTTCGTCGAGCGGGGCGTCTCCGGAACCTCCACCAACCGACCGGCGCTGCAAGAGATGCTCCGGTATCTCAAAGAGCAGGCCGAGCACATTGACTACGTCATCGTGCACAAGCTCGACAGGCTCGCCCGCAACCGGGCAGATGACGTGGAGATCAACAAGCAACTCGACGGCCTCGGGGTTCGCCTCATCTCCACCAGTGAGAACATTGACCAAACCCCTGGCGGTCTCCTGCTCCACGGCATCATGTCGTCAATCGCCGAGTTCTACTCCAAGAACCTCTCCAATGAGGTCATCAAAGGTATGAGCGAGAAAGCCAAGAATGGTGGAACCCCAGGCCGTGCCCCGATCGGCTACCTGAATGTGCGCACCATTGAAAACGGACGAGAAGCCCGTACGGTCATCGTGGACGAAACCCGAGCACCACTCATCACGTGGGCATTTGAGGCCTATGCCACCGGTGAATGGACAATGGAATCCCTCGGCCAAGAACTGACGAGGCGAGGCCTTAGGACAGTACCGACAGCCCGGATGAGCTCGCTACCTATCCAGAAACGGCAGCTCGATAACGTCCTCAACAACCCCTATTACACCGGGACGGTGATTTACCAGGGAGTTGAGTATCCCGGCAACCACACACCACTGATCAGCAGAGACACTTTCGAGACGGTACAGAGCGTGCTTCGGGGCAAGCTCAAGGGAGAACGCTCTCGCAAGCACGAGCACTACTTGAAATCCACCGTATTCTGTGGACACTGCGGCTCACGGCTCATCATCCAGAAGGCCCGCTCCGGAGGCAACGGAGAGATATACGAATATTTCTCCTGCTCCGGCAGACTGGCCAAACGCACCAAATGCGACCTCCGCTCCATCCAATTCGACGTGCTAGAAGACAAGATTCAAGCAATCTACCAGCGCATTTCCATTGATCCTGACCTGCGACAGAATCTGGAAGCCATGGTGCGTAGCGCCCTGAAAGCCGTCGATCTAGACAACGAGGACGAACGAAAGCGCCTGGAGACCGAGAAGATACAAATTCAACGGAAGCAGAAGAAGTTGCTTGAAGCGCACTACAACGATGCAATCCCTGTCGAACTGCTCCGCGAAGAGCAGCAACGTCTTGAAGCCGAACACCTTTCAGTAACCCGGAGTCTCGACGCGCAGATGCAAGACCTCAAAGAAATGGATCGGTTGATTACGCTGGCACTTGATATCGTCGAGGATCTATCGCGCAGCTACCAGGCAGCCCCACCCCACATCAGGCGCATGCTGAACCAGCTCATCTTTGAACGCCTTGATGTTTTCTTCGACCACGGCGAAATGGAATCATCAGTGGAGCCCAGGTTCACGGAAGCCTTCGTCTTCCTCGGACAGCGTGAGATCCGAGTCGCCGCCAACGAATTCGCACTGAAAAGCAAAGAGCCTGCCGTTTCTGACAGGCTCTTTGCTGATGTAATTCACTCTCCCAATGCTCTTTCTAGTGCTTATAGTTCTAGTAAGAGCATGATGGTGCGCAAGGTGGGACTTGAACCCACACGCCCGAAGACACTAGAACCTAAATCTAGCGCGTCTGCCAATTCCGCCACTCGCGCGTTGTGCCCGTGGGCACCGTTTTAGCCTAGTGGGTTTTACGGACAGACGTGAACTTCATTCCCGCGTGTTTTTTGCGGCGGATCGCCTAGCGGTCGATGACCTCAGCGCCCTCGGGCAGCTGCGCGCCGGCGGGGAGCCGGACAGTGACGAAGCCTGCGGGATCCGCGCTCGTTGCCGGAGCGCCGTGTGCCGCGACCGGGGCAATGACCACGGGGGCGATCGGGGCAGCCGCGGGCGCCTCATCCTTGTGGCCGTGCTGGCTCATGCGGTCGATCCACGCGAGCGCGAGTGCCGAAACGATGAAGGCGACGTGGATGAGTACCTCCCACATGACGCCCTCTGACGAGTAGATGACGCGGCCGGCGCTGTCCTTTACGATGCCGTTCTCCATGCGGCCAACCTCGATGAAGGTCTTCAGTAGGTGGATCGACGAGATCGAGATGATCGAAATTGCGAGCTTGACCTTGAGCAGGTTTGCGTTGACGTGCGAGAGCCAGTCAGGCTCATCGTGGTGGCCATTGACGCGGATCTTCGAGACGAACGTCTCGTAGCCGCCAATGATGACCATGATGAGCAGGTTTGCGATCATGACGATGTCAATGAGAGCGAGCACGCTCAGCATGACGTCGGTCTCGTTGATCTGGCCCGTGATGATGACGTGTTCGAACAGGTGCCACAGCTCAACAAAGAACAGCACAACATAGACGGCCTGCGCGATGATCAGGCCGAGGTACAGGGGCGCCTGCAGCCAGCGGCTGGCAAAGATGAAGCCAGCGAGCGTGCGCGAGGCAGCGCTCGGTCCCTTCGCGGCAGTGCGTTCAATGTGGGGTTGGCTAGAACGGGACACGGTCGGCCTTTCGGTCGTGGGTAAGTTGTTAAATGGTAACGCAGCACAGATGTCAAGGCGCTACACTTAAACCCGCGAAGGGGAGTATTCCACTTCTTCATTGTCGTCAATACGTAGTGCTCCGTGGCGCTGCCGGCATGGAGCAGGCTCGAATTTGAGTTTGGGAAGAGACTTTCAGAATCCGCCGCGCCGTAAAACGCGGCCTACTGAAACAGGAGTCTGAGTGAACTCGGTTCTTCCATTCTGGTTCGAGGTCGGCTCGATGGTCGTCCTCGTGACGATCCTTGTCGTCGACCTGCTGATGATCATCAAGCGACCGCACGTGCCGTCGATGCGCGAAGCAAGCCTGTGGGTTGGCTTCTACGTGCTGCTTGCCTTGGTGTTTGCCGGAGCTATCTTCGTGCTGGGTGACGTCCAACACGGCACAGAGTTCCTCGCAGGTTGGCTCACCGAGTACAGTCTCTCGATTGACAACCTCTTCGTCTTCGTGATGATTCTCGCGAGCTTCAAGGTACCGACGGCGTATCAGCAGCGTGCACTGATGGTTGGCATCGTGCTGGCGCTCATCTTCCGAGGCATTCTCATCATTGCTGGTGCTGCAGTCATTGAGCGTTACATCTGGGTCTTCTTCATCTTCGGCGCATGGCTCATCTGGACCGCGATTCAGCAGGTCAAGCATGACGATGATGCGCCTGTGAAGGACGGCATGATGGTGCGCCTTGCGAAGCGCTTCCTGCCGTACTCTGAGGAATTCGATGGCGGCCGCATGGTCACCAAGATCGACGGCAAGAAGCTCATTACGCCGATGTTGCTCGTCTACATTGCGCTTGGTAGCACTGACGTCCTCTTTGCGCTCGATTCGATTCCCGCGATCTTCGGCATTACGCAGAGCCCCTTCATTGTCTTCACAGCAAACGTGTTTGCACTGATGGGTCTGCGCCAGCTCTACTTCCTGCTCGGTGGCCTGCTCGAGAAGCTCGAGTACCTCAAGTACGGTATCGCTGCGATTCTTGCGTTCATCGGTGTGAAGCTGGTGCTCCACGCGCTCCACGAGAACGAACTTCCGTTCATCAACGGTGGTGAGCCGGTTCACGTGCCCGACATTACGACGGGTATGTCGCTCGGCTTCATCGTCCTCGCGATGGCTGTCGCAACGATCTTCAGCGTTGTGAAGATGAAGCGCACCGCAAAGGAGACCGGCGAGCGTCTGCACCTGGGTGCTGCTGAGCTTCCGAAGGACGATTCAGAGAAGTAATTTCTCCGAGAGTTCTGCCATTCCAGGGCGCCTTACCAATCGGTAGGGCGCCCTGAGTGCTAGACTCCCGACATGCGTTCGTGGCAACAGCTTCTTGTTTGCCGCGGCGGGGAATAGCCCATATCGGTCGCCCGCCGCGGAGTCTTTGTGATGACCGGTTTCACGCGCGGGCGATGAGTTTTCGCGCATGCAGAGAATGAAGAGAAGCAAACATGACTGAGCAGAGCAACGTTTCGACGAAGCCCCGCACCCTGGCAGAGAAGCTGTGGGACGATCACGTCGTCGTCAAGGGTGAAAACGGCGATCCTGACCTGATTTACATCGATCTCCACCTCATTCACGAGGTGACGAGTCCGCAGGCATTCGACGGCCTGCGCATGGCAGACCGTCCGTTGCGTCGTGTCGACCTGATGATCGCTACTGAGGATCACAACACTCCCACGCTGAACATTACGCGTGAGATTGAAGAGCCGACCAGCCGCGTGCAGATCGAGACCCTTCGGAAGAACGTCGCAGAGTTCGGTGTGCGTGCACACCCGCTCGGCGACAAGGAGCAGGGCATCGTTCACGTTGTCGGTCCCCAGCTCGGTCTCTCGATGCCCGGCATCACGGTCGTCTGTGGCGATAGCCACACCTCGACGCACGGCGCGTTTGGCGCGCTGGCATTTGGCATTGGTACGAGCGAGGTTGAGCACGTCATGGCGACGCAGACGCTCCCGCTCAAGCCGTTCAAGACCATGGCGATCAACGTTGACGGCGACCTTCGCCCCGGCGTTACCGCAAAGGACATCATCCTTGCAGTGATCGCTCAGATCGGCACGGGCGGCGGCCAGGGCTATGTCCTGGAATACCGTGGCTCTGCGATCCGCGCACTGTCGATGGACGGTCGCATGACGATCTGCAACATGTCGATCGAGGCAGGCGCACGCGCAGGCATGGTCGCTCCTGACGAGACCACGTTCGAGTACGTCAAGGGTCGTCCCCACGCTCCCGAGGGCGCTGACTGGGATGCGGCAGTTGAGTACTGGAAGTCGCTGCCCACCGACGAGGGCGCGACCTTCGACAAGGAAATCTTCATCGATGCGAACAAGCTCGAGCCGTTCGTGACCTGGGGCACCAACCCGGGTCAGGGCGTCGCACTGAGCGAGCGCGTGCCGGTTCCCGCTGAAATCGCGGATCCGAACGAGCGCGCAGCTGCAGAACGCGCAATTGAGTACATGGCACTCGAACCCGGCATGGACATGAAGGACATCAAGGTTGACGCAGTGTTCATGGGTTCGTGCACCAACGCACGCCTCGATGATCTGCGCGAGTTCGCTCGTCTGATCGAGGGCAAGCAGATGGCAGAGGGGATCCGCCTCATGGTGGTTCCCGGCTCAGCACGCGTGCGTCTCGAGGCAGAGGCCGAGGGCATTGACAAGATCGTCAAGGACTTCGGTGGCGAATGGCGCTTTGCCGGTTGCTCGATGTGCCTCGGCATGAACCCCGACCAGCTCGCTCCCGGTGAGCGTTGCGCTTCGACCTCGAACCGTAACTTCGAGGGACGCCAGGGCAACGGCGGCCGCACGCACCTCGTATCGCCGCTCGTGGCAGCGGCGACCGCGATCCGCGGCACGCTCTCGAGCCCCTGGGACCTCCAGGAAGACCTGGCCAACGGTGTAGACCACGCAGCTCAGAAGGTTGAGGCGTAATCATGGAGAAATTCGAAACATTCTCGGGTGTTGCAGCGCCGCTGAAGCGCTCGAACGTCGACACGGATCAGATCATCCCCGCGGTGTACCTGAAGCGCGTCACGAAGACTGGCTTTGACGATGCGCTCTTCGCGCGCTGGCGTGAAGACGCTGACTTTGTGCTGAACCAGGACGTGTTCAAGAACGCGCAGATCCTCGTGGCAGGCCCGGACTTCGGTACCGGTTCGTCGCGAGAGCACGCCGTGTGGGCGCTCCGCGATTACGGCTTCAAGGTCGTTATCTCTTCGCGTTTCGCAGATATCTTCCGTGGTAACTCGGGCAAGCAGGGTCTGCTTGCCGCGCAGGTTTCCGAGGCTGATGTTGAGCGTCTCTGGGCAGCAATGGACGCTGCACCCGGGCTTGAGCTCACCGTCAACCTCGAGGATCAGACCGTTACTGCAGGCGACCTGCAGGTTCCTTTCGAGATCGACAGCTACACTCGCTGGCGTCTGCTTGAAGGACTCGACGACATCTCGTTGACCCTGCGTAACGAGGCAGACATTACCGCTTTCGAGAAGCGTCGTCCGGCTTGGATGCCGCAGACGCTTCCGGTGAAGGAGAACGCGTGACTCAGCTAGAGCATCAGGACGACAACAGCGAAGCTTCTGGACTCAAGAAGGACGCCCAAAAGGCGGGCGCTCGTGTCGGCTTGACCTCTGACGAGATCATCATCAACGGTGGTCGTCCGCTCATGGGTCGTATTGAGGTGCGTGGCGCCAAGAACCTTGCCCCCAAGGCAATGGTTGCTGCGCTCCTCGGCAAGACCCCGAGTGTGCTTCGCAACGTGCCGAATGTCTCTGACATTCGCGTGGTTGCTGGCCTGCTCGCGCTGCACGGTGTCCTTGTGACCCGCGGTGAAGAGCCGGGCGAATGGCGTTTCGATCCGTCGAACGTTGAAATTGCACACCACGCAGACATCGATGCGCACGCCGGTTCCTCGCGTATTCCCATCCTGTTCTGTGGACCGCTGCTGCACCGCCTGGGTGAGGCGTTCATTCCTGACCTCGGTGGCTGCCGCATTGGCGATCGCCCGATTGACTTCCACCTGGATGCGCTCCGGAAGTTTGGTGCGGTCGTTGAGAAGCTGCCGAGCGGCATCAGCCTGACAGCTCCCAACGGTCTGCACGGCGCAAACATCGAGCTGCCGTATCCGTCGGTTGGCGCGACTGAGCAGGTGCTGCTCACGAGTGTGCTCGCCAAGGGCCAGACTGAGCTTCGCAACGCTGCTATTGAACCGGAGATCACCGACCTCATCTGCATCCTGCAGAAGATGGGCGCGATCATCACGGTTGAGCCCAACCGCGTGATCTTCATTGAGGGCGTCGAAGAGCTCCGTGGCTACGACCACCGTGCACTGTTCGACCGCAATGAAGCTGCAAGCTGGGCTTCGGCTGCGCTCGCGACCAAGGGAGATGTCTTCGTTGGCGGCGCTCGTCAGGAAGAGATGATGACCTTCCTCAATGTCTTCCGTAAGGTTGGCGGCGACTTTGACATCCAGGACGACGGCATTCGCTTCTTCCACCCCGGTGGTGAACTGAAGCCTGTGACCATCGAGACTGATGTGCACCCCGGCTTCATGACCGACTGGCAGCAGCCCCTCGTGGTTGCGCTCACCCAGGCGGAGGGCGTTTCGACGATTCACGAGACCGTCTACGAGAACCGCTTCGGCTTCACCGACGCGCTCAACAAGATGGGTGCAAACATCGAGGTCTTCCGCGATGGTCTGCACGACGAAAACCGTCGCGTGAAGCGTCGCGAGTTTGAACAGGCTGCAGTGATCTCGGGCCCGACTCCGTTGAAGGGCGCTGAGATTGAAGTTCCTGACCTGCGTGGTGGCTTCAGCTACCTCATCGCCGGTCTCACCGCAGAGGGACAGACTAAGGTGACGAACCTCGGAATCATCTCTCGCGGCTACGAGAACTTCATCGAGAAGCTTCGTCTGCTCGGCGCAGACTTCGTCTTCGAAGGGTAAGTTCGACCGGCCAGCAACACAGTTTCTCTGTTGTTGGGCTGACAAGATTCATCCATGATGGCGCGTGCATGCACGCGCCATCATGCTTTTCCGGGATAATTGGGGACATGACTAACACGGTGAAGCTACGAGGGCGATCCTCCGCCGAAAAACGACGCCCATCCGTGTTTTGGATCCTCGCCGGGCTCGTGCTTCCGATCTGGGCGCTCATGACGCGCTACCGGTACACGCCCGACTCGAAGATTCCGCTTGAGGGTCCGTTTATTCTCGCGCCGAATCACTACAGCGAGATCGACCCGATCGCGATGGGTGTTGCAACCTGGAAGCTCGGTCGCGTTCCCCGCTTCATGGCAAAGGCAAGCCTGTTCAAGATTCCCGTGTTCGGTTGGCTGCTTCGCAAGTCGGGTCAGATTCCTGTCGAGCGTCAGGGCGCTGCGCGTTCGGCGCAGACGAAGAACAACCCCATGGGTGCGGCAAACCAGCTCATTGAGCAGCGCGCGGGCGTCATCGTGTATCCCGAGGGTACGCTCACCCGTGACCCTGACCTCTGGCCCATGCGCGGCAAAGCTGGCGCGGTTCGCCTCGCGCTCGAGTCGGGCATTCCGTTGATCCCGGTTGCGCACTGGGGCACACAGGAACTCATGCCGCGCTACGCGAAGCGCATTCATCCGTTCCCGCGCAAGACCATTCATGTCGCTGTCGGCCAGCCAATTGACCTGAGCCGGTTTGACGGCAAACCCCACGACCAGAAGACCATCAACGAGGCGACCGTGTTGCTCATGAACGAGATCACGGCACTGCTTGAGGGTCTCCGCGGTGAGCAGGCTCCCGCGGAGCGTTGGGACCCAAGTAAGCATCAGCAGACAGAGACGGGGCGCTTTTGATCGACACCGGGCGAACGCCAACAGGTAAGCGCGGCCGCCGCGTTGCCGTCGTCGGCGCGGGCAGCTGGGGCACGACCTTTGCGAAGGTGCTCTGTGATGCTGGCTCCGAGACGCGCATCTGGGCGCGCCGTCCAGAGGTCGCCGAGGAGATCAATGTTGAGCACCGCAATAGCCGGTACCTGCCTGACATTGAGCTCCCTGAGTCGCTGTACGCCTCCTCAGATCTTGAAGAGGTCCTGACCGGCGCTGAGATCGTATTCCTCGCGGTTCCGAGTCAGACCCTGCGTCAGAACCTCGAAGACATTGAGCCCTACCTTGATCCGCGCAGTGTGCTCGTGAGCCTGGTGAAGGGCCTCGAGCGTTCGACGACCATGCGGATGACCGAGGTTATTGAGGACACCCTCGATCTCGATCCGTGGCGCATCGGTGTCGTCTCCGGCCCGAACATCGCGCTTGAGATCGCGAAGGAGCAGCCCACCGGTGCTGTCGCCTCCTGTGCGAACCTCGCGATCGCGCAGGAAATCGCGTCGGCTGCGGCCGCACCGTACTTCCGCACGTTCGTGAATACTGACATTCCTGGCACTGAGCTGGGTGGCGTGCTGAAGAACCTCATCGCGCTCGCGATCGGCATCGTCGATGGCGTGGGGTACGGCGAAAACACGAAAGCCGCGATCATTACGCGCGGTCTCGCTGAGATGACCGAGTTTGCGGTCGCACTTGGCGCGGATCCGATCACGCTTTCCGGCCTCGCCGGCCTTGGCGATCTCATCGCAACTTGCCAGTCGCCGCTGTCACGTAACAATACCGCTGGCCGTCTCATTGGTCAGGGATTCACTCTCGAAGAGACGAAGGCGCAGATGAACCAGACTGCTGAGGGCATCACCTCGGTTGATCCGGTGCTGAAGGTTGCGTCTGAGCTCGGCATCACAATGCCGATCGTGCAGCAGGTGAAGATGGTGCTTGAGGGCACCATGAAGCCACACAATCTTGGTCCGCATCTCGCGACCGAAGACGATATCCCGCAGCCCGAGCTCAAGCTCGCGGTCGAGGCGGGAGGCCGCTGGAAGCGGTTTATTAGCCGATTGAAGGGGAGCAAGTGATGAGCTCTGCGAAGCGCACTGTTGTCATCCTGTTTGGTGGACGTTCGAGCGAGCACGGCATCAGCTGTGTGACCGCTGCTGGCGTGCTGCGTGCGATTGATCGTGAGCAGTTCAATGTGATCCTCGTTGGTATCACCAAGCAGGGCGCAAACGTTCTCATGCAGGAATCCGATCTTGCTGAGTACCGACTCGAGGCTGGCGCACTGCCTGAGGTACAGAACAACGGCACCCGTGTGCTGTGGCCCGCCTCCACTGAGACGCGCGAGTTGTCTGTCATCGACGCAGCGGGCGCGATCCGCCCCCTCGGTGACATCGATGCGGTGCTGCCGATGCTGCACGGCCCGTACGGTGAAGACGGCACGGTACAGGGCATGCTTGACCTCGTGGGGGTTCCCTACGTTGGTAGCGGCGTGCTTGGCTCGGCGCTCTGCATGGACAAGCACGCAGTCAAGACCGTGCTCGCTGATGCGGGCATCGCGGTCGCGCCGTGGCGCACCGTGACCCGCGAGCAGATCGAGCGCGATCCCGCGTTTGTTCAGCGGATCGACGAAGGTCTCACCTACCCGCTCTTCGTGAAGCCTGCCCGCGCCGGCTCGAGTGTCGGCGTCAGCCGCGTCACCGAGGCATCGCAGATTCCCGCAGCGCTCGAACTCGCCTTCGCAGAGGACCGCACGGTGCTCATCGAGTCGGGCGTCACCGGTCGCGAGGTTGAGATCGCTGTGCTCGAGGGTCGCGGCGACGCACGCCCGCGTACGAGCTCGGTGATTGGTGAGATTGTCTTCACCGGCCGTGACTTCTATGACTTCGAGGCAAAGTACCTCGGTGCGGCAGGCATCGAGCTCGCACTGCCCGCAGACGTGACCGAGGCGGAGTTTGCGGCGATCCGCGACGCAGCCGTGCTCGCGTTTGAGGTCTGCCAGTGCGCTGGCCTCTCGCGCATCGACTTCTTCCTCACCGAGGAAGGACCCGTGCTCAACGAAATCAACACCCTGCCCGGGTTCACTCCGATCTCGATGTACCCGCGCCTGTGGGAGGCATCAGGCCTCGGATACACCGACCTCATCACTGAGCTCGTTGAGCTCGCAATCGAGAAGCGCCCGATGTACTAATCGCCACGCACGCGAAAGGCCCCGAGGAGAGATCCCCGGGGCCTTTCGCGTGGTCGTCGTTGCGGTGACGGCTACTTGTCGTTTGCGATCGCCATGCTGTCTGCGTAGCCGGTGCACTCGCGCACCTGGGGAAGCTGCTTTGCGACCGCCGCAAGATCGGTCACGACCGAGGTGCCACTCACCTTGTCACCGTTCACGTAGACCTCGAGGCCGGGCTCGCGACCGTACGCTTCAAAGCGGTAGAGGGGAGCCTGCGATTCGTCGATGATCCAGTCGACGTCGTTGACATTCACGCACATGTCGGTGGTGGGGCCGCTCGTCTCGATGCCACAGCGCAGCTCAACGTCGGCGGGGTTGCCCCAGGCGCCGGTCGACTGTGCGTTGGTGGCACGCTTCTGCAGGTCTGCGACCGTGTCGGGCAGTCGCACAATGACGTCGGCGCAGGCGGGGTTGTTCGCGTCGTCAGCCGCGTGCATGGGAGCGGGGCCGGCGCAGCCCGAGAGGGCGAGCGGAGCGGCAACCGCAATCAGACCGAGAGTGGCAAGCGTGCGCGGGCGGCGGATCAGCGAATCAAACACAGCATCAACTCTAGCGAGCCGCGCTGGAGGAAACCCCGAGAGGCTACAGTTGCGAGTGTGATTGGCTCAGAAGACGTGACAGTTGGCGAACTTGGCGAGGCCGGTGTCCTTGCGCGTGTGCTCCGGAATCTCGGTCCCGCTGCAGCCGCACGTGTCGGCCCCGGTGACGACTGTGCCGTGCTGGGGTACGCGGGCGAGAGTGTCGTGACGACCGACACCATGATCGAGGGACCCGACTTTCGCCTGGCCTGGCATAGCGGATTCGACCTGGGGTGGAAGCTCGCGGCCACGAACCTCTCAGACGTTGCAGCGATGGGCGCGGTGCCCGTCGGACTCACGGTCGCCTTCGCGGTACCGCGAGATCTGCCCGTCCACTACCTCGAAGAGGTTGCGCGCGGACTCACCGCAGCGTGCGCTGAACTGGCTCCTGGCTGCGGCGTTGTGGGCGGCGATCTCGGTCGCGCCCCTGTCCTCATGGCCGCGGTGACCGCGCTCGGCGATCTGGGATCCCAGACGCCGGTGTTGCGCTCTGGGGCGCGGGTCGGTGACGTGGTGGCGTACGCTGGCCAGCTCGGACTTGCGGGCCAGGGGCTCGCGCAGCTCTTTGCTGACGCCACCGAGGCTGACGGCACGGCGCACTCGCGCACGTTGGGGGAGTTGCGATCCGCCCACCCGGCTGCGATTGCTGCGCAGTTTGCTCCGGTCCCGCCGATCTCACTTGGCGTCGTCGCGGCGCAGGCTGGTGCGACCGCAATGATGGACGTGTCAGATGGGCTTGCCCTCGATGCCTCGCGCATTGCGGCGGCGAGTGGGGTGACGATGGCACTGCGCGCGGATCTGCTGTGCGCCGGCTTCGGCGAGCAGGCTGGGGAAGCTGTAAGCGTCCCCGCGATGCTGTTCGGCGGTGAGGATCATGGCCTGCTGGCGACGTTCCCTGCCGATGACGCGCTTCCCGCAGGATTCGTACGGATCGGTGAGGTCGTCACGCGTGAGGGGGACGAAGCAAGCGCAAACCCCGCTGACGGCCCCGCCACGACGCCCGGCGTACTGCTTGACGGCGCGCCGGTGTCGCCGGCTGGCTGGGACCCGTACCTCGTCGTTCCGCCAGGGTCGAACTAGCGCGCGCTCTCGCCCTGCTGTTCGGCGTGCAGGAGGCGCAGTGCCGTCCAGATCTCGGCACGGGTATCGGGGGAGTCGATGTCACGTTGCAGGAGACTCGCGGCCGTCCTGATGCGTGAGCGGAGCGTGTGCCGGTGCACGCCGAGGTCTTCCGCGGCGGGTGAGAGCTGACCGTTGTGCGCGAGCCAGGTTTCGAGGCTCACGAGAATGGTGTCGCCGTGCCGCTCATCGTGTGCCGTGATAGGGGCGAGCAAACCGTGTGCGCGACGTCGCGCCTCACGGCTCTTCGTGAGCAACTGCAGCACGCCAGAATGCATCGACGGGCGATACTCAACGATGCTCGGTGCCTCGAGCGATTGCGCGTTCTCGAGCGCGCGATCCGCCTGATCAATGAGGGTCGTGAGGTCGTCGTGGCGACCGCGCTCGGATACCCCCGCGGCGACCTGGTTACGATCAAGCAGACGGCGGATCGGCGCCAGCCGCGACGTCTCACACACAATGAGCGAGCGATGATCGAGGTCGCCTGAAATCACGCCGTCAATGGCTGAGTCGATCGCTGGGCGCACCGCGCCGGAGCGATCATCGAGGCTCAGCACAACGATCTGACCGCGCGGGAGCGGAGGGAGCAGCTCGGCAGCAACCGAGGTTGCGAGTTCGATCTCACCGGCAGTGAGGAGCCGCAACACGGCAGAACGCACGGCCGATTCCACACGCGCGAGATGGGGCGCGGATCGCTGTGCTCGAGAAAGGTTATCCGTGCGATCCATGCTGCGGGCGTGTACGGCAGCCTCGATGAGGCGGGTTGCCGCACGCGAAATCGCGATGAACGGGGTGTCGTAGGGAACGCGGACGAGCGGAAGACGGTGCTCCTCGCATGCGCGAATCAGTGTCGGGGGGATGCGGTCCCAACGCAGCCCGACTGCGACGCCGAGCGCAGACACGCCGGCATCAACGAGACGCGTGACGTAGGTTTCCGCGGTGCCGGGGGAGAGCGTGCCGGGGAACTGGACGCCGGTCGTCAGCAGGACAGTTCGTGGGGTGAGGAACGGCGCAGGATCGACGAGATCGCTGGGGTGAACCCACTGCACAGGCCGCGCGCCGGCATCACCGCCACCGCCAGCAATCACGACGAGACCCAGCTGATAGTCGTGCAGGAGATCCTCAAGGGGGATCCATGGCTGGTGGGTCAGACTGTCAGCTGCGGGTGTGTTTGCCGGATTGGCGAAAGCTGTGTTCATCAATCTCCATTATGGCACCAGGAATCTCAGGAAAGGAAGCATACACTTGTGACTAGTTACGTGGGAGCACCCCTGCGTGGCCTATCACTGACACATGGAGGCACTTCAAACATGTCTGACGCAACCGTCATCGGCGGCCCCTCGCTGCCCCAGGAGCGCAAGCTCGTCACCAGCATTCCTGGCCCGAAGTCGCAGGAAATCATCGCTCGCAAGAACGCTGCTGTTGCAGCGGGCGTTGGCGCAGCTCTCCCCATCTCGGTCGTAGCAGGCGGCGACGGCGTCCTCGTTGACGTCGACGGCAACTCGCTCATCGACCTCGGCTCGGGCATCGCAGTTACCGGCGTTGGTAACTCGGCACCCCGCGTTGTGAAGGCTGTTCAGGAGCAGGTTGCTCAGTTCACCCACACCTGCTTCACCGTTACCCCTTACGAGGGCTACGTTGCAGTCGCAGAGAAGCTCAACGAGCTGACCCCCGGTGACCACGAGAAGCGTTCGGCGCTCTTCAACTCGGGCGCTGAGGCAGTAGAGAACGCGATCAAGATCGCTCGTCACTACACCCGCAAGAACGGCGTTGTCGTCTTCGACCACGCTTACCACGGTCGCACCAACCTCACCATGGGCATGACCGCTAAGAACATGCCTTACAAGGAGGGCTACGGCCCCTTCGCTCCCGAGCTCTACCGCGTACCGGCTTCGTACCCGTACCGTGACGGCCTGACCGGCGCAGAGGCTGCAGCACAGGCAATCAGCCAGATCGAGAAGCAGGTTGGCGCAAACAACCTCGCTGCGATCATCATCGAGCCGATCCAGGGCGAGGGTGGCTTCATCGCTCCCGCTGAGGGCTTCCTCCCCGCAATCCAGGAGTGGGCAACCGCAAACAAGGTTGTTTTCATCCTTGATGAGGTTCAGACCGGCTTCGCACGCACCGGCCAGATGTTCGCTGCGAACTTCGAGGGCGTTGTCCCCGACATGATCACCACCGCAAAGGGCATCGCAGGCGGCCTCCCGCTGTCGGCAGTGACCGGCCGCGCCGAGATCATGGACTCGTCGCACGCAGGCGGCCTCGGCGGCACCTACACCGGTAGCCCCGTTGCATGTGCAGCAGCACTCGCAACCATCGAGACCTACCTCGAGGACGACCTCCTCAGCGAGGCAAAGCGCATCGAAGCAACCATCACCGAGGTCTTCTCGGAGCTCCAGAAGTCGGACGATCGCATTGGCGAGATCCGCGGCCGTGGCGCAATGATGGCTGTCGAGCTCGTTGAGTCGGGTTCGAAGAAGGCTAACTCGGCCCTCACCAACAAGGTTGCACAGGTTGCAGCTGACCAGGGCGTTCTCGCTCTGACCTGCGGTACCTACGGCAACGTCATCCGCTTCCTGCCTTCGCTCACCATCTCTGACGCGCTGCTTCGCGAGGGCCTCCAGGTCGTCGTTGACGCGATCAAGGCAAACTAACTTTTTCCCAACAGGAAAGTAGGTCATTCTTATGGCTTTGAAGCCTAACGAGCAGGAACTGCTCGATCGAGTTTCTTCGGGTCTCGCAATCGGTGGCAAGTTCGAGGCATCGTCCTCGGGCGCAACCTTCGATGTGCACGATCCCGCAACCGGTGACGTCATCAAGACCATTGCTGACGCAACCGTTGATGATGCAGTTCGCGCGCTTGACGCTGCAGTAGCTGCTCAGGACGCATGGGCGGCAACCTCGACCCGTGAGCGTTCGAACATCCTTCGTCGTGCATTCGACCTCCTCATGGAGCGCAAGGAAGACTTCGCACTCCTCATGTCGATGGAGATGGGCAAGCCCATCTCTGAGGCACGTGGTGAGGTCAACTACGGCGGCGAGTTCCTTCGCTGGTTCTCGGAAGAAGCAGTGCGCGTGCGCGGCGACTACCGTCCGAACCCCGAGGGCAGCGGCAACATCGTTGTCTCGCACCAGCCCGTTGGTCCCTGCTACTTCATCACCCCGTGGAACTTCCCGCTGGCAATGGCGACGCGTAAGATCGCGCCGGCACTCGCAGCTGGTTGCACCGTCGTTGTGAAGCCTGCAGCGCTCACCCCGCTCACCACCATCTTCTTCGTGCAGCTGCTCGAAGAGGCTGGCGTGCCCGCAGGTGTTGTCAACGTTGTTCAGACGAGCAAGTCGAGCGCTCAGTCGAGCGCACTGCTCAGCGACAGCCGCCTCCGTAAGCTCTCGTTCACCGGCTCGACCCCGGTTGGCGTGAAGCTTCTCGAAGCAGCAGCGCAGAACGTTCTTCGTACCTCGATGGAGCTCGGCGGCAACGCTCCCTTCGTCGTGTTCGAAGACGCAGACATCGATGCAGCAGTCGAGGGCGCAATGCTCGCGAAGTTCCGTAACATCGGCCAGGCATGCACCGCGGCAAACCGCATCATCGTGCACGAGTCGGTTGCTGACGAGTTCGCAGCGAAGATTGCAGAGCGCGTCAACAAGTTCTCGATCGGCCGTGGCGCTGAAGAGGGCAACGACATCGGCGCACTCGTCGACAGCAAGGCAGTGGCAAACACCGCTCGCCTCGTTGCAGACGCAGTTGACACTGGTGCAACCGTTGTTGCTGGTGGCGAAATCATCGAGGGTGCTGGCAACTTCTTCCAGCCCACCGTGATCGACAAGCTCAGCAAGCAGTCGGCAATCATGCGCGAAGAGATCTTCGGCCCGGTTCTCGGCATCATCCGCTTCTCCACTGAGGAAGAGGCTGTTGAGATCGCGAACAACACCGAGTACGGCCTCGTGAGCTACGTGTTCACCGAGAACCTTGCTCGTGGTCAGCGTATGATCGAGAAGCTTCAGAGCGGCATGATGGGCCTCAACACTGGCCTCGTCTCGAACGCTGCAGCACCCTTCGGTGGCATGAAGCAGTCGGGCGTCGGCCGTGAGGGTGGCTTCGAGGGCATCCACGAGTTCCTCGCAACGAAGTACACGCTCATCCCGCGTTAATTCTTCGCCTAGTGAACGGGCGGTCTTGCATCGAGTATCGATGCGGGGCCGCCCGTTTTCTGTTGTGCGGTGTGCCGTTGTGCTGGTTGTTGGGTGGGGCGCCAACTCATCGAGCATGGCCGTTTCTTCCGAGATTGATGCTTTCATACGCATGAAAGGGGTCTTTTCGGCAGAAACGGTCGATCTCGCGGGATTGAGTCTCAAGAAATAGTTGGGCGTGCGCCAGCGTGCTGAGGTGCGGGTGGCTAGCAGCGCGTCTTGAAATGTCAGTGGTCAGACGTAGCGTGGGGAACACGCACACACCATCGGCTGAGCACAGAGGAGGGCGTTCATGAGATTGATTCGAACCGCCTGGTGGCTCACCGTAGAGTTCATTGCAAACCGCTATCTGTTCATCGAAATGGCACCCTGGGTGTTGCCACTCATTGGTGGCCCGATGGTGTCAACCCATGTCGGGGAGACCTTCGATCCGTTCTGGTTCTGGCTGGGTGTCGCTCTCATTGCGATTGGCACGTTTCCGCTCGCAATTCGCCAGTATTTTCTGCGTCACGTTCAGAAGAAGCAAGATGAACAAGACGCCCGTGAGCGAGCAAGTCTGCGTTTAGTCTCTCGCATGGTGCCGCTCCTCTCTGCGATGGAGACTGCGGGCCTACGCGACCGCCAACGATTGAGAGACCAAGCGTTCGAGGAGATCGTGGCACAGCTGGTCAAGACCGCATACCCGGGAGAACTTGGCTATCGAGTGACGCTCTTCGAGCTGGGGCGCGACGGGCGGGGCAACGTGCACATGCGTCCGGTTGCAAGCGCTGGGCGCAAAGATCAGCCACGGGCACATGACGATGGCGACGAAGTCTTTGTCGGCATGATGAGCCTACTCACCGGCGAGAGCGATTCCGTCAGCAAGCAGAAGATGATCGGAAACGAGTACACCAGCTTCGCGGCAGTGTCTGTTTCGCGGGGTGATCAGGTCTTCGGAATCCTCACGGTCGATACGGCGTCTGAAACTGATCTGTTCGAGGTCGATGAAGCAAACCTCATCCCTATTGCAGACGTGCTTGCTGAGTACTATGCCGCAGCGAAACGGAAGCCTCACACCCGAAGGGGAGCACTTTTTAGACTCGGGATGTATTCTGTGGGTAACGCTTTGAATCAGAGAGGAAGTGGAACATGACCTTCACGCCAATGCCATATCGCCTCTCGCCAGAGACCTTCGCCGCGCGTCAGCAGAACCGAGAGGCGAAGCTTAACCAGACCTTCGACGAAACGGTGCGCGAAGTGCGACGTGAGCGCAAGGCAGCTCAAAAGCTGCAGCTTCGGAAGATCATTCGTCGTTCCTCAGCTGAGCGGGCAACAGGCCGGTAGGTTCCCCGCGCAACTCGCTGCGGCGCCTGTGCGAACGGTGCCCGTGTCCGCTTGCAGTCGGGTGAATGCTACTCGGCGGGTTCCGATCCTTCGGAACCCGAATCAGTGTTCGCATCGTCGGCGGCATTCGCTGCCGCGCTTTCGGCCGACTCCGCCCACCACACGGCAGTCTCGCCGTACGACTTCTTCTTGAACAGGACGATGCCGGCAGGCCATGCTGGCTCGGGCGAGCGGCTCGACCGCTCCACCATAATGAGCGCTTGCGGACGAAGGCGCAGCGCGACAGCCTCAAGGTTCTCAACGAGCTCTGCCTCGCCAAGGTCGTACGGCGGGTCGATAAACACCACGTCCCACATCGGAACCTCGGCACAACCGGAAAGGTAGTTCGCAGCTGCCTGACGGTGAACGTCAATGCGCGGAGAGGATCCGCGCAGCGACGCCTGAATCTTTGTTGCATTGCGTGCAACGATCTGCGCTGCGGGACCGTGCTTTTCGACAAGGTCGAGCTCTACCGCCCCGCGGCTCACTGCCTCGAATCCGAGTGCGCCAGAACCTGCATACAGATCGAGCACCTTGACACCCTCAAGCATGCCCCATGCTTCAAGGCTCGAGAAGAGCGCCTCACGTACACGGTCACTCGTGGGTCGAGTGCCTGCCTTGGGGACGTCGAGCGTGAGCGAGCCGGCTGCTCCTGCGATGATTCTGGTCACGCCTCAAGTGTATTTCAGTTCGCGACGACGAACCGCTCGCGCAGCGCGTCGATGCGGCACTCGCTGAGCCCGAGCCCCTCAGTGAAGTAGCCCTGCATGGACCCGAAACGCTTCTCCACCTCGCCCAACGCGGCATCGAGGAAGCTTTCCTGTACGGACAGCACCGGGAGCAGCAAATCTGGATCAATCCCTGCTGCAGATGCCTTGTCAAGCAATGGGGTCAGCGCAGGAAGCAGATCGACGTTGGTCTGCAGATAGTCGGCGCGCACGGTCTCGTCATCTGCCCCGAGAAGGAGTAGCAGCGCGGCAGCTGCCCAGCCGGTGCGGTCCTTACCGGTCGTGCAGTGGAACAGTGCGGGCAGAGTCTCACCCGGCTCAGACAGGGTTTCGAAGAATGTCCGATACGCCCACCGCGCGGAAGGCTGCGAAACGATGTCACAGTAGGAGTGCTCAAGCATCGAGACTGCTTTGCCGCCAGCGAGCATCGCGTTGGTGGCCGCAGGATCCTTATCTAGCATCGCCATGCTTGCTGCAAGATCAACCGGGCTATCGGCGAGGACATCGAGGTTCACCAGATCAATACCTGCTGGTAGTCGATCAGGCTGCGCAGCGCATTCGCCCTTGGTGCGCAGATCAAACACCAGTTTGATACCGAGCTCTGCGAATGCCAAGCCATCGGTTTCAGACAGGTGCGCGAGCGTGGCCGAACGGAAGATGAGGCCTTCGCGGATCCGCCCACCCGACACTTCCAAGCCTCCAAGGGTGCGCATGTTCGGTGCGGTTGCGAGCGCGACGGTGCGGGAAGAAAGCTGGCTCATATGACGTCCTTGTCTCGATTGTTCTGTCCCTTGTATTGCGAGTGTAGCGAACGAGAATGATTCTGCGGCGTGCGGCAAGCTGTCAATATCCTGACTCGTTGACCGCGTAGCCTGGAGACATGGTTTCCGTCACGCTCGATTCCGGCATCGCAGACGTGGTCGGCGCGCGCACCGCGAAGGCGCTTGAGAAGGCGTTCGCGATCCGCACCGCCCGTGAATTGCTCGATCATGTGCCGCGCCGGTACTCGAAGCGTGGCGAGCTCACGCAGCTTGATTCGTTGCCGATTGGCGAGCAAGTCTCGGTCGTCGCGCAGGTGCTCGATGCGCGTGAGCGGCGCATGCAACGCCGGAACGGCGTGCTGACCGAGGTGCGGATCACCGACGGCGTCGGCACCCTCGCGCTCACCTTCTTCAACCAGAAGTGGCAGGCGGAAAAGCTCAAGCCCGGCGTGCGCGGAACGTTCGCAGGCAAAGTGAATGCGTACCAGGGCCGGTTGCAACTGCAGCATCCTGATTATCAGCTGTTCGATGACCCAGATGAAGCCCCGGGCGCAGAGTTGCTCGATGAGGCTGCCGCAAAGGCATGGTCGGAAACCCCCGTGCCGATTTACCCTGCGACAGCGCAGGTGCCGACGTGGACGATCCAGAGCTCTGTCGAGCTCGTGCTCGATGCGCTTGCCCCGATTGAAGATCCGCTGCCGGCCGAGGTGCAGCGTGCTGAGGGCATTCTGCCGCTCGGCCAGGCGATCGAGCTGATTCATCGCCCCAAACGCGACTCCGATTGGCAGCGCGCACAGCAGAGTCTGCGTTTCCGTGAGGCGTTCGACCTGCAGCTCGCGCTCCTTGCGCGACGCATGCGGATGCAAATTGCTGAGAGCCGGGCGCGCAGCGCGGTGAGCGGCGGCCTGCTCGACGCGTTCGATGATGCGCTGCCGTTCTCACTCACGGGCGATCAGCGCGCGGTGGGTCAGGTGATCCGCGCTGAAATGGATTCGGAACGCCCCATGCACCGCCTGCTCCAGGGCGAGGTGGGTTCGGGTAAGACGCTGGTGGCGTTGCGTGCGATGCTCCAGGTTGCTGAGGACGGCGGCCAGAGCGCGATGCTCGCACCGACCGAGGTGCTGGCGGGGCAGCATTTCCGCTCGATTGTCGAGGCGCTTGGCCCGGATCTCACTGCGAAGCTCAACCCAGTGTTGCTCACCGGCAAGATGCCTGCGGCCGAACGCAAGCGCGCGCTGTTGTCCCTCGCTTCTGGCACCGCGCGGATCGCCGTCGGCACCCACGCGCTCCTCAGTGACACGGTGTCCTTCTACGACCTCGGTCTTATTGTCGTCGATGAGCAGCACCGGTTCGGTGTGGAGCAGCGCGAGACGCTGCGGCAGAAGGGTGCGCAGCCGCACGTCCTCGCGATGACCGCAACGCCCATTCCGCGCACGATCGCGCTGACGGCGTTTGGCGACCTTGAGACGCTGACGATCCGTGAGCTGCCGCCTGGGCGTCAGGGTATTGAGACGTTTGTTGTGCCGGAGCTCGAGATGCCGCGGCGTGCGGCGCGCGTGTGGGCCCGATCCGCCGAAGACATCGCATCTGGTCGCCAGGTGTACGTCGTGTGTCCCGCGATCGAACCGGGCGGCAAGGCAGAGGATCCAGAAGCGGCATCACCCGATGATGCAGAAGACGGCAAAGCAGCAAAGCCCATGGCCAACGTCATGGAAACCGTGGCCTGGCTCCGTTCGATGCCGCAGTTCGAAGGCATGCAGATCGAAGCGCTCACGGGCGCGATGGCGAGCGACGAAAAGGATCGCGTCATGGGGGAGTTCTCCAGCGGACGCACGAACATCCTCGTCGCCACGACCGTCATCGAAGTCGGTGTGAACGTGCCGAACGCGTCGATCATGATCGTGCGGGACGCGGATCGCTTCGGCGTCTCCCAGCTTCACCAGTTGCGCGGCCGTGTCGGTCGTGGCGAACACCCCGGTCTGTGCCTGCTGATGACCACGGCTGAGCAGGGCACCAAGGCGAGGGAGCGGATCGAAGCTGTCGCTGCGACGAGCGATGGCTTCGTGCTCGCGGAGATTGACCTGGATCTGCGTCGCGAGGGTGACATCCTCGGTACGGTGCAGTCGGGTAACGGGTCGACGCTCAAGTTGCTGCGGGTGACGAAGGATGGCGACATCATCGCGCACGCACGAGACGTGGCCGAAGCGTTGCTCACAGCCGACCCTGCGCTTTCGGAACATCCAATTCTCGCCGCCCGTTTGGCGCAGTACGGCGAGAGCGGCAGGCTCGAGAACCTCGCAAAGTCCTGACCAGAGAGAACTCTGCCCGGATGTCAGGATCCCCTGGTACCCAGGTACTACGGACAGAATCCCTCAGGGGGATCCGCCCACCACCTCCCAGTGCCTAACGTGTCTCTTACGCACCCATGCGAAAGGACACCCGATGATCGAAGCACGAGGCCTCACTAAGCTGTATGGCCGTAAGACAGCGCTCGAAGACGTGAGCTTTGACATTCGGCCGGGACAGGTGACCGGCTTCCTGGGCCCGAACGGTGCAGGCAAGTCGACTTCCATGCGGCTCATGCTCGGGCTCGACCGGCCAACCTCTGGCACCGTCACCATCGCACGCAAGAACTTCACGCGCTCGTCGGCTCCGCTCGCAGAGGTGGGTGCACTCCTGGACGCAAAGGGTGTGCATCCCGGGCGATCAGCGCGCAGCCATCTTCGTGCCCTCGCCGCAACGCATCGTATTCCAGACGCGCGTGTTGACGCGGTGCTCGAACAAGCGGGCCTGACCGAGGTTGCTCACAAGCGCGTTGGCGGGTTCTCGCTCGGCATGGGACAGCGGCTCGGAATTGCTGCGGCGTTGCTGGGGGATCCGCACACGGTGATTCTGGACGAGCCGGTAAACGGGCTCGACCCTGATGGCGTGCTCTGGGTACGACACCTGCTGCGACAGCTCGCAGCTGAGGGGCGCACCGTCCTGCTCTCGAGCCACCTCATGAGTGAAATGGCGCAGACGGCAGATCACCTCATTGTGCTCGGCAAGGGCAAGGTCGTGGCAGACGCACCCATCGGTGCTCTGCTCGCGACAACGCATCAGGCGCGCGTCACCGTGGGGAGCCCAGAAGCGGCAAAGCTCGTCGCCATGCTCCTCGATGCGAGTGCTTCGGGGAAGACGCCCCAGATTGACTCACTTGGCGAGTACCGCTTCACCGTTACCGGTATGAGCGCGGAGACGGTCGGCACCTGCGCAGCGAATGCGGGTATTGCGTTGCACGAGCTCACGCCAGTAACGGCATCGCTCGAAGATGCCTACCTCGCGATCACCCGAGACGTCCTTGAGTACGAGACTGTCTAACGCCCGCACGGCGACCCTCAGTAACGCGCATCACCCAGCAACGAAAGCAGCAATGTAGCGATGACCACACCAACCAGTACCGCACCGATCGCCTCACGCGCGGTATCCCGCCCGGTCGGGATACTCGCCAAAGGGCTCACCGAAGCACCACGGCTCAGCTTTGGGGGAGTGATCCGCTCAGAATGGATTAAGCTCAGCTCGCTCCGGAGTATCCGTATCATCGTGCTCCTCACCCTGGTGGGAGGCATCGCCCTCAACCTGCTCATCGCACTGGTCGCCAGCTCTGAATACGCGACAACAGACTTCGCCAACGCCGGGGCTGAAATGCATCAGTCCTACCTGCTCACCGTTGCGACCTTCGCATCACCGTTCATGGCACTCGTATTCGGGGCGCTCGGAGTATTCGCTATCGGATCTGAATACTCCAGCGGAATGATCCTTTCCACCCTGATCGCCGTGCCCGGCCGCAAGGCAGTCTTCATCGCCAAAGCCATCGTCACCGCAGCGCTTGCACTGGGCATGGGACTCATCCTCACAATCACATCACTCGGCCTTGCCATCCTCTCCTTCCCCACGGCAGGAGACCAGGCCCTCTCGGCTCCCGTCGTCACCGGCATCCTCGGTACGACCCTCTTCCTCACCCTCATTACGGTATTCGCGCTCGGTATCGCAGCACTCCTGCGCTCAACTGCGGGCGGCATCGTTGTCGTCGTCGGCATCATGTTCGTCCTCCCTATCGCAGTCGCAATCCTTGCCGGATTCAGCACCTGGGAATGGCCATACGAGCTCTCCCGCTACCTTCCTGACCAGCTCGGTTCCACCCTCGCGCAAGGTATCCAGGACCCCGAGTACGCCTACGAGCCCTTCGGGTACTGGAAGGCACTCCTCTGCATGTTCGGGTGGGCCACCATCACCCTCGTCCCAGCAGGCATCCTGTTCGCCAAGCGTGACGCGCGATAATCCACTCACTAAGGTGAGAATGTGACCCAACAGCCCCAGCCCGCAACCTCACTCAACACTGAGGAGATCCGGCTCCCGCGCCCGCCAGGATTCATCCGGCGGGCGCTCGCCGCACACCCACTCGCCGTAGACATCTTCATCGTCGTCTGGTTCATCATCGGCTGTCTCATGGGTATCGGACTGGATGTCGTCGACGCGGCCTTCGTCGCCGATCCCGCCACAGGTGAATTTGTCCCGGACTCCCCAATGCCCGGATACCTCACCTGGCCGTGGTGGCCTTTCGCGGTCCTCCGCATTGCCGTCATCTCGGCAGCACTCCTCTTCCGACGCAAGTACCCATTGCTTGCGCTCGCCGCAGGTGTGTTGGCAAGCTTTGGTGACCACGGAATTCAGGCGCTCGCAACTGGCATCGCGCTGATCTTCTTGCTCTACGCGGTTCCGGTGTACCGCAGTGCGCGGGCTGGCTGGGCTGGATACGGCATTGTCATGCTCGGAACGGTGCTCCAGTACTGGATCACGCCAAACCCGAACAGCGCGTCGGGTTCGCTCGTTGTCGCAATGGGGCCGAGTCATAAGAGCATGGGTGAATTCATCACGCTCATGCTCATCTCCGCTGCGTGGATGCTCGCGGTGCTGCTCGCTGGTATCAATATCGGTAATCGTCGTCGGTACGTCGATGCCATTCTCGACCGCGCCCATCAGCTCGCACGCGAACGCGAGCAACTGGCTCAACTTGCCGTCGCCGAAGAACGCTCCCGAATCGCGCGCGAGATGCATGACATCGTAGCGCACTCGGTATCGGTCATGATCGCGCTTTCAGAGGGCGCTTCCCGTGCGGTGACGGCTTCGCCCGAGGCCGCGGCAAATGCCATGCAGCGCAGCGCTGAGACTGGCCGCACCGCGCTTGCGGAAATGCGGCGCCTACTCGGCGCGATCACCCCTGACAGCGGTCAAGCTGAGCTTGCCCCCACACCGGGGCTCAGCGACCTGCCTGGACTGATCCGCGACTTTAATGACGCAGGTTTGCGCGTGACACTCGTCACCGAGGGTGCCGAAACAGGTGACCGTGGCCAGGGCCTCGCGATCTACCGAGTCGTGCAAGAGTCGCTCACCAACGTGCTGCGATACGCGGGCACTGGTGCACAAGTGGAGGTGCGGATCTCACACAGCCCGAACCTTGCCCAGGTCGCCGTGCGTGACTTCGGTTCGGTTGGCGCCCAGCCACCGGTCACTGGTCTTGGCTCTGGGCGTGGCCTGCAGGGTCTGCGGGAGCGCGCGCGCATGTTCGGCGGCACGCTTGACGCAGGCCCGGTGCCTGACGGCCGAGGCTGGCTCGTGCGCGCGGAGATCCGCGCTGACTCCGGAGCAAAGAACGCCAACTAGCAACGCAGCATGCTGCGCAGGCCGTGCGCGATGCAGTGACTGCTGCGAGAATACAACTGACGAACAAAGGACATAGCGTGACCGAAGGCACCATCAACGTAATGCTGGTCGATGACCAGGAGCTCATCCGCACAGGATTCAGCCTGGTCCTCATGGCTGAGGCCGGCATCGCGGTCGTTGGAGAGGCCTCCGATGGGCGCGAAGCACTCGCAACGCTTGCGCGGTTGAGTAGTGAGGGGACCGCGTGCGATGTCGTCCTCATGGATGTGCGAATGCCAGGAATGAACGGCATCGAAGCTACTGAGCGCATCGTGCAGGAATTCCCAGACGTGCGGGTACTCGTGCTGACAACGTTCGACCTCGATGAATATGCGATCGGTGCGATTCGTGCCGGGGCAAGTGGCTTCCTGCTGAAGGACGCGCGGCCGACGGAGCTGGTCGACGCCATCCGACGCGTCGCGGCAGGTGACGCGGCCATGGCGCCGGCGGTCACTCGACGGATGCTTGAGCAGATGCAAACGGGCGCCGGTGGTGTCCTCCTCGGTGAAGAGCAGGCTGCCGCGGGGGACGCGTCAGCGCTCGAGGTGCTGACCGACCGTGAACGGGATGTGCTTGCGCTCATCGCGACCGGGCGAAACAACGCCGAGATTGGCGCGGATCTCTTCCTCTCAGAATCGACCGTGAAGACCCACGTGGGGCGAATTCTCGCAAAGCTTGAGCTGCGTGATCGCGTCCAAGCGGTGATTTTCGCTCGAGATCACGGCCTGTAATCAGCATGAGTGATGGTCGGGGTCATATGCTCTTAGGTATGAAGAAGATTGCAGTGGTACCCGGATCATTCGATCCGATCACTCTCGGTCACCTTGACGTGATCCGCCGAAGCGCGGAGCTGTTCGACGAGGTACACGTGCTCGTCGTGCACAATCCAAGTAAGGCAGCGATGCTGCCGATCGCTGAGCGCGTGAACCTTATCAAGAAGTCGCTCAATGAAACGCCTGGCATGCCAGACAACATCATTGTTGCTTCGTGGTCGGTTGGGCTGCTCGTTGATTACTGCACCGAGGTGGGCGCGTCAGTGCTCGTCAAGGGCATTCGCTCGCAGATTGACGTCGCATACGAAACCCCGATGGTGCTGATGAACCGCAGCCTCGCGGGCGTCGAGACGATCTTCATGCTTCCCGAACCCGGGCACGCACATGTATCGAGCACGCTGGTGCGTCAGGTAGCTGAGCTTGGCGGCGACGTCAGCGGCTATGTTCCCGCACCTGTATCGCGGTTCCTTGAAAAGGCAAGGCTTGCATAATGGCTCAGAAAAACCCCTACCTCATTGAGGTACGCGACCTGATGGGTCGCCCCGGTGAGATGCGCGAGCGTGAAATTACGATCGTCGCACCCGAAACATTTGGCGAGGCGCTCGCCCAGGTTCGTGAGGGCAGCGAGATCGAGATCGACCTCAAGCTCGAGTCGGTTCACGAGGGTGTCCTCGTAACTGCCGACGTAAACACGACGATGGACGCTGAGTGTGGACGCTGCCTTGAGACGTTCGCCACGCCGTTTCATGTCGAAATCCAGGAACTTTTCGCGTATACTCCCAGTGAGGCCGAAGAAAGCTTGGTTCAAGGAGATCATGTAGATCTCGAACCGACGCTTCGAGACGCGGTAGTGCTTGCACTGCCGTTTCAACCTGTGTGTCGCCCCGACTGCCCGGGACTCGATCCCGAGTCTGGTGAGTTGCGTGATGTAGAGGATGAAGGATCGCACGGCGGGATCGTAGATCCGCGCTGGGCAGCTCTGGCTGGTTTCGCAGAAACCGTGACTGAGCCCGTCGAAGCTGCAGAATCAAATGGTTCGGGTTCGCCTGAATCTGACTAAGTAGGAAAGAGAGCATCATGCCTGTTCCCAAGCGAAAGATGTCGCGCTCTAACACCCGCCACCGCCGTTCGGCATGGAAGGCTGTTGCGCCCAAGCTGGTAAAGACCGTTGAGAATGGCCGTACCGTGTACAGCCTGCCCCACCGCGCACGCGTAGTTGAGGACGCACAGGGCAACGCTCTGTTCCTCGAGTACAAGGGCCGCAAGGTCGCAGACGCCTAAGTCTCACGTGAACGGGAAAGAACATTCGATCCCGGGGAACGCGAAGACTGCGTCTCACGCAGAAGGTGTAAAGCCGTCGGACTCCTCTCAGAGTGAGTTCGGCGGCTTTCTCCGTCCCTTCAACGTTGACGTAGACCCCGGGCTTCTAGAACTTGCACTGACTCATCGTTCGTGGGCGTTTGAGCATGATCATGCTCCGCACAACGAGCGACTTGAATTCCTGGGGGACTCGATCCTCGGGCAAGCGGTGACAGTAAAGCTGTACAACGACTACCCAGACCTGCCTGAGGGCGAGCTGGCGAAGCGACGTTCAGCTCTGGTGTCAACGGTTGCACTCGCTGAGATTGCGCGCGGCCTGAACCTTGGCGCATCGCTTCGCCTGGGCAAGGGCGAGGCGAAGAGCGGTGGCCGCGACAAGGACTCGATCCTTGCCGACACGGTTGAGGCCGTGATTGGTGCGGTCTTCCTGTCGACCACGCCTGCGATCGCCAACACCTTCGTGCTCGACCTGGTTGCGCCGCTGTTTGCGGATCGCAAGCGCTTCACCAAGGCGCTCGACCCGAAGACGCAGCTCCAGCAGGAGGCCGCAAAGCGTGGCGAACCGCACCCCACCTACGAAACCATGGGTGCTGGCCCTGATCACGATCGTCGCTTCGTGGCGCGCGTGAGCCTCGGTGGCATTCGCGGTCGTGGCGAGGGCACCAGCAAGAAGACGGCAGAGCTCGCTGCGGCGCGCGACGCTGTCGAACAGCTGCAAGAGCGCGCGGCAAAGCGAAAGCGCCGCTAAGTGCCTGAACTTCCCGAGGTTGAGGTCGTCCGCGCCGGGCTTGCACCCGCGGTGGACGGCGCTCGCATCGTCGGCGTCGAGGTGCTCGACGGACGTGCACTCAAACGGCATGTGCCGATGGTGGGCGACGACGGGCGCGGTGGGCACGGCGTGACGCTCACCTCGGAGGCTGCTGCGATCCGCGCCGCCGACTTCGAGCGCCGGCTGACCGGTGTCGTGCTCGGTGCACCCGCACGGCGCGGGAAGTTCATGTGGATTCCGGTCGCGAGCGAGCGCGGGGCGTCAGGCCTCGCGCTTCTCGCGCATCTGGGCATGAGCGGGCAGATGTTGCTGCGCGCGCACGAGGCCGCTGATGACCGGCACGTGCGGATCCGCATCTGGATCGATCATCCCGAGCACGGCGAGCTGCGATTGGATTTCGCGGATCAGCGGCTCTTCGGCTCGCTCGCCCTCGATGAGCTTGTGCCGACCGATGATGGAGCTCCCGGCGGCTTCGTCGGCAACGGTCTGCTGCGGGCTGCTGGTGAGGCGAGCGCCGGCGGTGCGCCGGTCGCGCCTGCGCTCATTCCTGCGCAGGCGGCGCATATCGCGCGTGATCCGCTGGATCCCGCGTTTGACGACGTGAGTTGGGCAGCGCGAGTGCGATCGCGCGGAACCGGCGTGAAGGCATTGCTGCTTGACCAGGCGGTCGCGAGCGGCATCGGCAACATTTATGCAGATGAGTCGCTGTGGCGTGCTCGTCTGCACCCGGATACTCCAGGGCGTGCGGTCGGCCCGCGCAAGGTGCGTGAGCTACTTGGCCACGTGCGCGAGGTGCTGGGTCAGGCGCTCAGTGAGGGTGGCACGAGCTTCGACGAGCAGTACGTCAACGTGAATGGCCAGGCTGGGTACTTCGCGCACTCACTGAACGCGTACGGTCGCGGGGGAGAAGCATGCCCGCGGTGCGGTGCTGAGATCTCGCGCATTCCGTTTGGTGGGCGTTCGAGCCACTTCTGCCCGAAGTGTCAGCGTCGAGCCTCCGCGCCGAGCAGCTGACTGGAACGAATCGCTCCTTCGACGTGGTGCACGGTAGCCGGGGAACCACCTCGCTCCGGTAGAATTTTGCTGCGTGACTGGAGAGAAACGCCCTGAGCTGACAGACAGCCTGACGAGTTCCGAATTGCGCCGTTGGTACTGGCTCAAGGACGAGCTCTCCGATTTCGCCAGGTACTTGGGTATCCGCGCAACGGGCGAGAAAGACCTGCTCACGCGGCGCATAGCAGCGAAGCTCGACGGCATCGCATTCGTGGAGCCGCAGCGGGCACCTCGCCATGCCGGCCAGCAGCTAGCAGCGCCACTCACAGCCGCAACGGTGATCCCCGTAGGCCAGCGGTGCAGCCAGGTCGTCAGGGCGTGGTTCGTTGATCAGGTGGGTCCGTCCTTCGGATTCGACGGTGAGATGCGTGCCTTCTTCGCGGGGGTGGATGGCATGCAAACTCTCGGAGATGCGCTCGAGCACTACATTTCGACGCGCAGTCAAGGGGCGAAGCCCATTGACTCGCAGTTCGAGTACAACCGCTTTACCCGAGCGTGGCACGAGGCTAATCCCACAGGCGCGCGATCCGAACTTCTCAACGCGTGGCAAGAGTACCGCTCCCGTCCGACAGATCAGCGCGGAAAGGTGTAGATCCCCTCAGTGGGCCTGCTCAACGTGTCTGGTGAAATGTTTGAGGTTCTCGCCGCCTATTGCTGAGAATCAGTAGGCCCGCGATCACAGAGGCCACGACAACTGCGAATCCGATCCCGTTCGCGACGTGCAGCGGCCTGACGAGTGCAAACGCAGCGTCAATATCCCAGTTATAGAAGGTGTCGCAGACGGAATTCATGTTTCCGAAGGATGCGAAGAAGTAGGCGGGGCGCTTAGCGATGTAAGCAGGATTCTCATGATCTCGAGCCTAGGTTGCTCGATTCTCACGTGGCGATGGATCCCCGGAGCCTGATGCGATTTGGCTATTCAGAACCGCGGATCACGCACCGCGGGCATGACGATCTCGCGAACGAAGGATGCCGGAGACAATGAGAGTAGCGCGCGGATCATCGAGACCACATCGTGAACAGGCACCAGCGCGCCATCTCCGCGGCTTGCGGCATCGGTGGCAGCAACTTCGAGCCCGTCTTCCGTGTTGAGGTCGCCGAGTTGCAGCGTGGTGACCCGCAGTCCCTCCTCGCGGTAGCTTTCGCGCAGTGCATCAGCGATCCCATTCAGCGCGGTCTTACTTGCACCAAACGCAACCTCCGGGCGACCGCTTTGGCGAAGCGCGGAGGTCGAGCCTGTGAGGATCACGCGGGGCGCGCCACTTGCAAGCAATGTCGGAATGAGCGCTCGGAGCGCGAGGATAGGTGCCGTCACGTTCGTTGCGATGAGCTCGGCCGTCACCGTGTCCGGGGCGGCGTCGAAACGGTACGCGTCGGTGAATGCGGTGGGTTCCCAGATGCCCAAGTTCCAGATGAGGGTGTCGAGGTCTGTGGGGCACTGATCCGCCAACGTGGCGACCGCGGCCTCTGGAGTTGAGAAGTCGGCGGTGATCCAAGGACCTGCCAAGTCGCTCGGTGCGCTTCGTGAGACGCCGACCACTGTGCTGCCATCTAAACGCAGCGCTTCAACGATTGCTCGACCGAGGCCCTTGCTGCCGCCCACCACCATGATGCTCATGTCCTCGAGTGTGTCAGACACATGACATGTTGCGTCTGTGAATCTGTTGACTGTGCCTCTGCTACGCAAGTTTCTCGCGATTGCTGTTAATCTGCTGAACGTGAAGACTCTTCGTGCTGTGCTGATCGCCTTCGGAACGCTTGTTCTCATCACGGCGACCGCTTTCGTCACCGTCATTATTGTTAAAGGGGGTGTTCCCACCCCAACCACAGTCACCGAAAGCCGCAGCTCGCAGGTCGTCATGTCGGTCCAGCGCGAGGATCAGGTCGTGCTGATGAGTCTCGGCATCCAGGGCCTTGAGCAAACCGATTCGCACGGCGAAATCTGGGGTCTGTCTGTGCCCGGCAGCGGCAAGAAGGCATTCCTGCCCTACTCTTTCACCGCAAAGCTTGGCATCGATGGTGGGAAGGTCCGCATCTCCGAGGTGGACGAGAACGAGTACCACATCGCGATTCCGAAGTTCATCTTCGTCGGGAACGGTGACGTGCAGTTCGACGACATGCTTGAGGTTGGCGGGATCCTGAGTGGCACCGCGGGCGAGATCAATCAGAGTGAGATGACGAACCGAATTCTCAGCGCCGAGAATGAGGACGCCTACGTCGCCAAGAACCTCGACATCCTGAAATCGCAGGCGCGCACCTTCTACACGAACATCGTGATGAGTGTCGATCCCACTGCAAAGGTCGAGTTCTCGTTCGAGTAATCCCTGCTCCATTCGGCGGATCACCCACGCTCCGACCCCTTCCGTAGACCGTGAGCTACACTTTGGCCATGAAAGCAGAGGGGCTTGCGAACGATCAAAGTGATGGCTCGGATCTCTCTGGCTTGCCTGCCGGGCACGCTTGGCTCGAAAAGACGCGTTGGGGCATTGGCTGGCGTCTGTTCGTGTGGACGATCGTCGTCGCTGGACTTGCTGCTGTGCTCTTCTCGGCAGATGCACTTGTGCAGCAAGACTCACCCGCCCTGGCGGCGCAACTTGGAACCTGGGTCGCAATTGCAGGCCTTGCCTCGTTGGCGGCGTGCGTGGCTTCCCTGGTCGGAGGAAGGCTGTGTCGATTCTTTCCGTTCTCACAATCGCTGCTGTTCGGTGGCCTCATGGTCGCCGTTTGGAGCATCCTGCTCGGCGTGATCGCGCTCATGTACCGAGCCGTTGTCGCCTGCGCCCCGGCTACCGAATGCGCCAGTTCGGGTGAAGGAGCAATGGTCGTGGCTCTGGTCAGCGCGCTTCCTGTGTTCTTGGTCTCGGTGATGAGTTATGGACTGGCGCTGTGGTGCTCAAATCTCGGGCAACGTTTGGTGCGTTCGTCCTGACGAAAAAATAGCTACGATGTGGCTATGTCCTCCCCGCACATCGCCTGGAACTTGCTCTTCGCCACCGAGAACGGCGTCGCGCCCAGGCCCGGAGGCCCCGCAACCTTCCAGACGCCCACCTACGCACCCTCAGGATGGGTCGGCCACGAAGGGCCTGGAATCGCGTGGCAGTACTGGCCCCGCAGTGCCGCCACCGGCCTCCCGATGATGCACGTCATCACGTTGGTGCTTCCAGCTGAGTACCGTCGCAAGGGTGAGCAGTACCCGGCGATTTCATTCTTCGCAGGGGAGGGGCAGTTTGCTCCAGAACCAATTCAGGGCGACGCGTCATCGGCGGATCCATTCCTCCGTGACCTCGCGGCCGCGATCGAGCACCCCGCGTTGCATCGCAGGCGCGATCTTATCGACGGCGAATTCGCGCTGCTCTGGCTCACCGCAGAAGCGCTGGCTGGCGGTCCAACCGCGCCCAGTCCCGACCTGCGAGCCGCTGGAACCTGGATTGACGACAGTGAAGGTTGCAACGCCTGGGATGAGCGGGCTCCGCGCTCGGATGTCTGGCTGGTCCCGCGCGCCGACCCCAACGCTGGCATCGTCCCGCAGGAATTCTCCGACGACGAGCCAGCAATCGCGGGGTATTCGAACCCGTTTGATGCGCAGTCAAACTTCCAGCCATGGGCAGAACCGCTGCTGGGCATGAGTCACCTCGGCGGAACGACGTTCCCTGTGCAAGGGCTTCCTGATGGTCTGACCCCGTGGTACCTCGAACTCGAAGAGATCGTCGGCCTCAACTTCGGCGGAGATGGCAACGCCCAGATCGACCTCGAGTCAGACACCTTCGATTGGGCCTGCGGCTAGCCGCACTCGCTGCACGAGACAGCGGCGGATCAGCCCTGCGCGGTCAGAGGTGACCAGCGCAGTGCAAACAGTGCTTCTGGGGTGATGCCTGCAGCCTGGCAGAAGAAGTCGAGGTGTGCGTCTTCAGGATCCGCGCCCATGCTCAGAATGGATTCGGTCGGGAGTGGATCGCCCTCTTCTTCGATGACTGCACCTTCGCTGAACACGCGGAGGCGACCGGGATTACCGAACGCCTGCACGACGTAGGTGTCGGCAACGCCCGCGAGCGTGACGAGCAACGCGTCAGGGATCCCCGGAAGGCTGTACTCGAGCATCTGCATCGTCGGATCGATGAGGAGCGTGTGCGGCCCGTGCTGGGCTGCGGCGGGCTGGCCAGACATGCTGCTTGCGGCCTCGCCGAAACTCAACGTGTCAGCGGCCGAGGGCACGGTCGTGTCTGGCGCGAAACCGAGCGCAAAGTTCATTGACATAGGTTGAGCCTATTCGCTGGGCACTGAATGTTGCGTGGATCGGCGGCGTGCGGCGAGTGTCACGCCAGCGCCCGCGAGGGCGAGCGCTGATGCGGTGCCAATTGCGATGCTCAGGGTTGCCGCGCTGCCGGTGTTGGCAAGCCCGGGCTTGCCAGCTGTACCAGCGTCCCCACCCGTGCCATTCGTGATGAGGTCGTCGACAGCGGGATCCTTAGGCGTCACGGAACCCTCCTCGAAGGCCTCAAGAGCTGCGAGCGCTCGCTCGTAGGCCTCGCGTGCATCCTTCAACGCCTGGTTCGCGGCAGCCAACTCCTGCTCGGCAGCATCGAGTGCGTCAGCCGCCTTGTCCAGTGCGGCCTGCGCTTCCGCGACCCTTTCTTCAGCCTCAGCGACTGCCGCGAGCAAGCGATCAAGCGTGTCGGCAGCTGCGTCCTGTGCTTCCTGGGCAACTGTTACTGCGGCAGTGGCGGCGTCGGCTGCGGCCTTGAGTTCATCCCGCTTTTCGCTCGCAGCGGCTTCAGCCGCAACGGCATCGCGATGTGCGTCTTGTGCATCGAGCAACGCCGCTTGGGCTGCTTCCGCAGCCGCGAGATCCGCCAGTGCACTCGCTTCTGCTGCTTCTGCTGCCTCGCGTGCTGCGCGGGCGTCGTTCAGATCTGCGAGCGCCGCGTCGACCGCGCCTTGTGCGATCTCTTCTGCCTGCTGGGCAGCATCAGATGCATCCTGAGCCTGCTGAAGGTTTTCGAGGGCATTGTCGAGCGCAGCGAGTGCGACGTCGGCCGTAGTCTTTTTCTGCTGTGCAGCAACGACAGCAGCTTCAGCGTCTGTGACGGCCGCATTTGCGCTCGCGAGGTGGGCGGCTGCGGACTTCTCTGTTTCGACCGCAGTCGCTGCGAGCGCCTGGTTATCTTCGAGTTCTGCCTCGGCCGTTGCCAGGTCGGTGGTGTTCTGAGTGTGCGCTGACTGTGCTGCAGCGAGTGCATCGTCAGCGTTCGTGAGCGCAGTCGAAGCAGCGTTGAAAGCCTCATCTGCTTCCTGCTTGGCGCTTGCGGTCAGCTCAGCAGCTGCAATCGCATCTGTGTGTCGCTTTTCTGCTGCAGTGAGTTCGCTCGCTGCAGCCGTTGCTGCTTGCGTGGCGAGCATGAGTGCGTCAGCAGACTCTTCGTGCCGGACGCCCGCCCAGATCTGATCGTAGATGTATGAGTCGAGGTCTTCCTCGTAGTCCTCGACGGTAAACGGTGCAGTTGTTCGAGAGGTGACCGGCGTACCAGTGTGGTTGGTCACCGAATCTGTCGTGTAGAAGGTATTGACGTATGCAGGTTGTGGACCAAGCCCAGAGATCGCGAATCCCATGAAACGAAGGTCCTGCTGCAACAAGATGGTTTTCGGAATGGCGCCATCCTGCGCGTCGTAGTACCACTCGTTAAAGGGTGAACCGCTGCCGAAGGCAAGGTTCTCGGTTCCATAGTTAGAGAACTGCATGACTGCCTTGCCTTCGGTGGCTGCGTAGTCAGCATTCGCCATAGCGATAGCCATGTAAGCGTCAGAAACGTTGACGGTGGGCACCCCGCGAAGCTGTCGGATGCTGTTCGCCTCCTTGAGATACTCGAGGGACTGCTTGAAATTGTCGAGGCTCGTGGCGCTATTGTCATTGCCGACTTTTACGTAGCTTTGGTTGAGGGTAAACGTGGAATCAGTCAACACTCTCAGCGCATCAGTGGCACCACGATTTTCGAAGTATCCGGCGGCTCCCATGGGAAGTAGGCGATCGGCTTCCTCGGCAAGGTGCTTGAGGCGAGCTTCCTCCGCTACGGCCGCGAGGCGAGCACTCTCGGCGTCATCGCTCTTCTGCTGAGCTGCGCCGAGTGCGGTCGCGGCTGCGGTCTTCTCCTGCTGCGCTGTGGCGTCAGCGGAATCAGCCGCGGTCTTTACTGTTTGTGCGTCATTCTTTGCGGTTGTGGCTGCCGCTTGCTCAGTCGTGGCGCTTGCAACTGCGGTGCTTGAGGTTTCCACGGCGACTTTCAAACGATCGACCTCAGCCTGGCTTGCTGTCTCATTGGCGACAGCGGTGTCTCGCGCGTCCTTGGCGTCCGTGTGTGCTGTGGTCGCTGCTTGGTGAACGTTCTTCGCATCAGAATGGGTTGCATTGGCTTCCTGTAGCACCTTGTTGGCGGCCGCAACGGCAGCCTCCGCCTGAGCGTACTTGTCAGGATCTGTGGCGTCGACCGCATCCTTTTCTGCCTTCTCGAGGGCCTCCTTGGCGGCGACCGCCTCGGCTTGCTTTGCGGTGAGCGCATCGGTTGCGTCGGCATGAGCGGCTGTGGCGTCATTCTCCGCCTGTGTTGCGGCCTGTGTTGCAGACTCGAGTGCTGCGTAGTCGTGTGTATCGGCCTGCGCCTGCTTTGCCTGGGCATCCTCTTCAGCGGCTTTCAAGGCGGTGGCTGCCTGTGAGAGTGCCGTTTGGGAGGCTTCATGAACTGCGACTTGAGCTTGCAAGTCTGCAGCTGCCTGCGTTTCTGCGTCTTTGGCGGCAGCGAGACTATCGGCCGCTGCGGCCGCTGCGGCCGTGGCGTCGGCGATGGCGTCTTCGTCGTTCACCTCGCGAAGTGCCGCTTCAGCAGCTGCCAGATCGGCGAGCGCTGTGCCGTGCGCATCGCGCATGAGGTCCGCCGCCGTTGAAGCACGTGAGACTCGCTCCTCTGCTGCGGCAACGGCTGCCGCTGCTTCAGCGACGCGTTGCTGTAGTTCAGCAAGTGTGGGCTGCTGCGAAGCGCTTGATTCCGACAGAAGTGTGGGGGCGGCGAATGCTTGCGTGGGGAGCGCAGAGAGGCCAACTGCGGCAATGAGTGCCGTACCAGCGATCTTCATGGGCTTCTTCATGTAAGCGACATCCTTCATGCGACGGAAACAAGTTAAGGAGTTGCAGATGGAGGCATTGGGCAAAGCTCTCACCGCGACAACTACGGGCATTCTCATAGATAGCCCCCAAATCATCGTAGCCAGATAGATGTTGCAAAGAAAGGGCTTTGCCACTTATAGGACGCAGCGTGGCTAAGGCAATGCAGATGTGCAGCACGTGTCGTTGAGTTTTGGGACGTTTGCTCCCATAACCTTGCAAGGTTGCGCAGCGATGGCCGCTGCGCCTCTGATGGAGGATGCGATGCGTAAAGCAGCCGGGCTTATGCTCACGACTGCGCTATTGCTGGGTGGCGGAATGACGACACTTGGCCCGGTGGGTCCTGTATTTGCGGAGGACGTGGCTTCGCCAGTCGCTCCGGTGACGCCGGAGCCACCCGCAACGCCGGTCACTCCGGTGCTACCCGAGTTCCCTGGTGGTCCCGACGAAGTGAATCCGCCCGCTCCCACCTTCCCGACGATCACGAAACTGCCAGAGATTCGCACGGCTCAGGTCGGGGTCCCTGTTGTAGCAAGCTTCGGCGCGTGGGACGGCGGGGAAGGAATTACGACCACCATTGAGTGGCTGGTTGACGACGTTGCCGTGCCTGGTGAAACGAGCGAGACCTTTGTGCCGGGTGTTGAGCACGCTGGTTCGCGTCTTGGACTCATTGTTTGGCTGCATTCTGGCGAACTCCCGCCGTTTCCGCTTCCCGCAAACGCTGTGCAAGTGAGTCCGGGAACGCTCGCACTTGGCAGCGTCTCGGTTGAAGGAGTAGCTGCTGTCGGCAAGACGTTGCTGGCTACTCATGCGGGTCAGAAGCCTGCTGCCACGCACTTCACGTATCAGTGGCTGCGCAACGGCTCGGCGATCGCTGGCAGTGCCTCCGCAAAATACACGCTCACCGCGGCGGATCTTGGCAAGGTGCTGAGCGTACGCGCGACGGGGACTCATGGCGGAGACGCGCCTGCGACCGTTACATCGCGCGGCACCTCCAAGGTGGTCGCGGGCACGCTCGGGAGCGCGACTCCGACGGTCTCCGGATCCGCCATCGTTGGGAAAACCCTGACCGGTGCACCTGGCACGTGGTCAACCAAGGGAACGACATTCAGCTACCAGTGGCTACGCAACGGCGCCGCAATTCCTGGCGCGACCAAGTCGACCTACAAGCTCACTTCGAGCGATGCCGGGAAGAACATCAGCTTGCGCGTGACCGGCACGAATGCTGGCTACACCGCGAAATCGTCGACTTCGAAGGCGACTGGGTCCGTGCTCCGTGCGCTGACCGCAACCCCGACGCCGACCGTTTCGGGCACGGTCAAGGTAGGTTCGACGGTTTCGGTGAAGACCGGAACCTGGTCGCCCGCCCAGGTTGGGCTGTCGTACCAGTGGCTGCGGGATGGATCCGCGATCGCGGGTGCAACCAAGACAAGCTACAGACTCACCTCGAGCGACGCAGGCAAGAAGATCAGCGTACGTGTGACCGGCAAGAAGACTGGTTACGCGTCGGTTGCTCGGACTTCGGCCAGCAAGAGCGTCCCGCGAGTGCTGAAAACTGCCGCGCCCGCAATCTCTGGCACGAAGCAGGTTGGCTCGACGTTGAGGGTCGACCGCGGTACCTGGACCGCAGGCAGCAGCCTCTCAACCCAGTGGCTGCGGAACGGTGTTGCCATCAAGGGCGCGACTGGCGCGAACTACAAGCTCACCGCGAGCGATGCCGGCAAGAAGATCTCGGTGCGCATCACGGGCGCGAAGTCGGGGTACAGCTCGGCCACACGAACCTCGGCTCAGACTGCCACGGTGACCTATCCCAACCGCGTGACGGTCTCCGGTGGCAGCTGCCCGGCATGGGCGCCCATCAAGGGCAATGCGAGCTCCATGATTTACCACGTCCCCGGTGGCGCGTACTACAACCGAACGAACCCCGAGGAGTGCTTCCGCACGACGGCAGCTGCGGTTGCAGCGGGCTATCGGGCGTCGAAGCGATAATTAACTGGCTACCGATCCACGGCGAATGCAAGGTGCGGCATTTCGATCCCGCGATAGTGCTTCACGAAGCGGCCGCGCACGGTCATTCCGAGGCGGATCGCGACATTCATTGATGCGATATTGGTATCGCGCACCTGAGCCCAGATGCGGTCGAGACCGAGTGTGTTGAAGCCGTAGTCGCGCGAGGCCGCCGCGGCCTCGGTCGCGTAGCCGTGGTGCCAGTGTGCGCGGTTGAAGAGGTACCCAACTTCGATGACATCTTCGTCGAGTATGTGCTGCCTGGTGAGCCCGCACTGGCCAATGACCTCGCCGGTCGATTTGAGTTCGACTGCCCACAGTGCGAAACCAGTCGTCACGTACCGATCGAGCATGCGTTGCAGCCAGTCCTGCACCATCGCCTCGGTGAATGCGCCTTCGTAAGCGGTCATGGTTTCTTCGTCCTGCAAGATCGCGCGCAATGCAGGCAAATCAGCCGCGGACATCTCGCGAAGAACGAGGCGTTCAGTTTCCAGGTGCATGTCTTCGAGTATAGAAAGCTGCCAAGTCGAGCGAGGACATCGATCCGCGCCAATGAACAACCAACTGTGGGCCCGAGCAGGGTATGCCCGGGCCCACAGAAGTGGACGGTGTACTAGCGACGTTGGCGACGCCGCTGTGCACCTCGGACGATGCCGACGAGGATGAAGATCACCGCGAGTGCGATCAGTCCTGCGCTTACGAGCACGGCAATGTTGCCGTCGAGGTACGCGCCGTCCCACCGCGCAAGGTCAAACCTACGCTCGGTGATGGGGGAGTCGAGTACGGCAGAGATCCAGTCGTTCATGGAGAACGAAAGGGCGCCGAGAATGCCGAGGACAATGCCGGCACGGGTGAGCCCGTGGAGGGGGACGTAGCGGATCACGAGTGCACAGATCCAGAACGGGATGAGGCCAATCGCCACGAGCGCGAGGGTCGGCATGACGAGTGCGTCGCCCCGGTCGAGCACAAGCATGGTGACGGTGATGAAGAGCAGGAGCGCGACCGTATCGAGCGCGAGCGAGATCACCATCTTGTGTGAGGCGGCCGGCTGAGGAGGTGCGGCCGACGAAAGCCAAATCGGCCCGAAGCAGATGACGAGCCCCAGCAGAATTGCGGTGAGCGTGATGGGGAGCCAGGTGCCGGCGCCGGACCCTACGACGAGCGCCGTGATTCCGAGGAGCGCAAGCAGCGAAACCGTTGCGCTTCCCAGTACCAGCCATCCCTTCGCGGGCAGGTTGAACAGCGGCAGTGTCGTGAGGCTCGCCGCAAGTGCGACGGCGGCGAGCACGATCCAGAACCAGTCGAGTCGGTGCGAGACCGAAATATTCACGATGAAGCATGTGATGAGTGCCGCGGCATATGCCAGTGATGTGCTCCACAGGATCGCAGTGCGCCACTTGCGGTAGCTGCGCGCCTCGCGCTTTTCTTCGCGGGCGTCCTGATCTTCGCTGGCGTTCATGAGTTCATCTGCGCTGACACCGAGTGCTCGCGAGAGCGAGGGGATCACGGTGATGTCAGGGTAGGAGAGTCCGCGTTCCCACTTTGAGATTGCGGATTCGGTCACGTGCAGTGCCGTTGCGAGTTCGCGTTGGGTGAGTCCCTGACTCTTGCGATGCTCGGAGACGAAGCGACCGAAGTCTTGTTTTGTGCTGTGCATGCTTCAATCCAAGCAGCGCAGATGAATGACGGCCAAGATTCTGACCGAAATGACCACTCGACCATCAGGCCACCCCAATGCCTGCCTCAGTTTCCCGGAATTTTCAGCGCGCTTTCTCTGGCCGCGCATCGAATCACAGCGCACGGATTTGGGCAAACATTCGCCGCTTTGTGACGCCGAATGACTCCCGGTGTCGGTACGTTTCACCCGCAGATGCGGGGCGCGGATCGGTCGGGCTACTGTCTCGGACATGACTACTGCAATTGCACCCGCAACCGTAATCCCCGAGATCACCGCCGAGGAGCGCACCGAGCGTCTGCGTACCGCTGGCGCTGCCTGGAGCGACCGCATCGATGCGAACCGAAACTCGTCGAAGCTCACCTTCCGTACCACCGGTGTTGGTGAGGGCAGCGTTGCTACCCGTGTCCGTTCGGGCAAGCACGAGTTTGTGATCGATGAGCCTGCACCGCTCGCGGGTGACGATGTTGCGCCGAGCCCGGTTGAGTACGCCCTCGGCGCGCTCATCGGCTGCCAGACGGTGGTCTACCGCCTGTACGCAGATGCGCTCGGCATCCAGGTCGACGACATCAAGGTCATCGCTGAGGGTGACCTCGACGCTGCCCGCCTGTTGGGTAAGGATCCCTCGGTTCGTGCAGGTTTCAGCGACATTCGTCTGCGTGTGGAGATCTCTGGCCCGGAATCCCTCGAACGCTATGAGGAGCTGCGCGTCGCCGTCGATGCGAACTGCCCGGTCTACGACCTCTTCGTGAACCCCACCCCGGTATCCGTGAGCGTCGCAAAGGTCTAAGCGAATCCCACACTCGGGGGAGCGCCAGGAAGCCTGTGCGCTGCCCCGATACAATTCAGGCATGGGTTTCTTGCGTTTGACCTGGGGCATGAGTGCTGCGGTCTGGTTCATCATGATCATTCTGTGCTGCGTCATGTGGGGTGTACCTGCCGTTGCGATTGCGATTGTGTTCGGCCTGCTGCCCGACATCTCACTCATCGGGGCCTTCGCTGAGAAGGGGCGTCTGAAGCCGAGCCGCGTGAAGTTCTACAACACGATGCATACGATGACGATCCCCGTGATCATGCTCATCGTGGGTGTCATTCTGTTCTTCCTCACCGGAGCGTTCCCCGGTGGCTTCTACGCGCTTGCCCTCGCAGGTCTTGCCTGGTTCGTGCACATCGCGATCGACCGCACCCTCGGTTTCGGACCTCGCGCCGCCGATGGCACGATCGTGCAGATGGTGCTCGCCTAGAGCGACACGTCGAGGCCTCCCGTCACACCGTGGCGGGAGGCTTTTCTGCGACTAGGCTTGTCGTATATATCGGGCCTATGAAATACGTAGGCGGATCGGCTGATCGGAAGCGAAGGGACGGCGGGTGCATCTCAAGAGTTTGACGTTGCGCGGCTTCAAGTCTTTCGCTCAGCCCACCACCTTCCAGTTTGAGCCTGGCGTGACAGCGATCGTCGGTCCGAACGGATCTGGCAAGTCAAACGTCGTCGACGCGCTCGCCTGGGTCATGGGCGAGCAGGGCGCCAAGAACCTGCGCGGCGGCAAAATGGAAGACGTCATTTTTGCTGGCACGTCGACGCGCGGGCCGCTTGGCCGCGCGGAGGTTCGCCTCACGATCGATAACAGTGACGGCGCACTGCCAATTGAATACTCGGAAGTCACGATTAGCCGCACGCTGTTCCGCAGCGGCGCAAGCGAGTACGCCATCAACGGCGAGGGCTGCCGCCTGCTCGATGTGCAAGAACTCCTGAGCGATTCCGGTCTCGGCCGTGAAATGCATGTCATCGTGGGTCAGGGGCAGCTCGATGCCGTGCTCCGTGCCACCCCTGAGGAGCGCCGCGGGTTCATTGAGGAAGCCGCGGGCATCCTCAAGCATCGCCGCCGAAAGGAGCGCACCCTTCGCAAACTTGACGGCATGGAGGCGAACCTCACCCGCCTGAACGACCTTGCGGGGGAGCTGCGCCGTCAGCTGAAGCCGCTTGGTCGCCAAGCGGAGGTAGCCCGCGCCGCACAGGGCATCGCGGCCGAAGTGCGAGATGCCAAGGCGCGTCTGATCGCTGACGACGTCACGCGCCTCAAACGCGAACTCGAAGACCTCTCGCGCAACGAAGCTGAGCGGCACCAGGAGCAGGTTGTACTGCAGGAGCAGTCCGAGCAGAAGCGACTCCGCATCACCCACCTCGAAGCTGAACAGCAGGGCGACGCACTCGACGAGGCACGTCGTGTCACGATGTCGCTGGAGGCCGCGCAGTCGAAGCTTCGCGGTCTCTACACCCAGGCACAACAGCGCCTGACTTTCCTTGCAACGCAGGCTGATCCAGACACCCCGGCGCATCGCATTACGAAGAGCACCGTGAGTGACGCGGAAACCGAGGCCACCGAGCTTGACCAGCTGATCCCGCAGGCGGAAGAAGTCTGGGAGCAGGCCCGTCTGCAGACCCGCACGGCGCAGGCCGCACTTGACGCCATCGACGAACAGGTCGCAGCGCAGAGCGCGGCTGTGTCGGCATACGACCTGCGGGTTTCGCAGCTGCGCGGATCTGTCTCAGCGGCAGAGCAGAAACGCGACGCCGTGACCGCCGAGATCGAACGCCGCAAAACTGCGCTCACTCAAGCTGACGAGCGCGTCACGGCCGTTGAACGGGAACTCACGGAATTCGAGGAGCGTGCTGCCGCGGCTGGCGCGGGTGATCTCGCTGACGACACTGGATCTGGCGCGGATCGCGACGCCATCTACCGGGCCGCCCAAGACGCGCAGGTCGCAGCAGAACAGGCCCGCGACGAAGCCCGCGATCGTCTTCACGAACTTGAGCGTGAGGGTTCGGGCCTTGATGCCCGTATCTCCGCGCTTGCCCGCTCGCTCGAAGCTCAGGACGCCTCAGCTGCCATCCTCGCGGAGGCACCTTCCGGCGTACTCGGCCGCGTCGCTGACCACTTCCGTGTGCAGGAAGGGGCCTCCGCCGCGATCGGTGTGGCGCTTGGCTCGCTCGCAGATGCACTGCTCGCCGAGGATGAGGATTCGGCGGTAGCCGCGATCCGCCAAGCCCACGATGGCGAACTCGGCCGCTTGCGTGCTGTGGTCGCGGGTGCTTCGAGCGCCGCGATCGGTGCCGAAGCTCCTGAGATCGCGGGTCTCACGCACGCGAGCGAAGTAATTCTTGAAGCTCCTGCTGGCGTGCGGGCGCTGCTGCAGACGACGTACATCGCTACGGATCTTGCCGCGGCACAGACGGGTGCGGTTGCACTCCGCGCGCTTCCTGGTGCACCCGATTTCACGGTCGTGACCGAGCTCGGCGACGTCATCACTGCGCACACCCTCGCCGGCGGATCAGGCCAGGCACCGTCCCGCATTGAACTCACGGGTGAGCTCGACCAGGCCCGCGCACGTCGTGCAGAGGTGTCTGAGTTGCTCGCGGGCGTCGAGATTGAGCTTGGTGATTTGCGCGCGCTCGTCTCGAAAACGCAGGCCGACGCAAAGCGTATTTTCGAAGAGATGCGTGAGGCCGATGCCCGCGTGGCGGCGTTCCAGAACGATCGCAACCGGTTGGTCGCGCGCGCCGAGGCCGGCCGCGCCGAGGCTGAGCGCGCCAAAACCGCATACGAAGGTGTCGCAGGAAATGGCGAGGCCGCTCAGGCTGAGGCTGAGCGCGCGGCAGAGCTGTTGGCTGAAGCGCTTGCGGATCCGCGCCCTGTGCTTGACGTGACCCGGCGCGAGGGCGCCCAGCGCGCACTCGACGAGCGCCGCCAGGTCGAGCTCGACAAGCGTCTCGCGCTCGAGACTGCCCGCGAGCGCGCCAGGGCGGCACACGCTCAGGCGCAGTCGATCGAGCGGCAGTTCGAGGCAGAGCGCATTGCGGCTGAAGAAGCCGCTCGCCGCGCCGTGTTGCGAGCGCGTCAGACGGCCCAGGCCGAGCGCGTTGCGGCACGTATTCCCATGATTCTTGAGGCGTGCGACCGATCGCTCATCGAGGCTCGGGTCGCGCAACAGCGTGCAGAACAGGTGCGTGCACGCAATACGCAGGAGCTCACGCTGCTGCGTGCCGAAGAAGCGGAGCTGCGCGCCAGGCTCCAAGAGGTCACGAATCTCGTGCACGGCTCTGAGATGAAGAGCCACGAGCGTCGCATTCAGTTCACCTCGCTCGTCGAGCGTGCCGCGAATGAACTTGGTTTGCGGGAAGAGGTGCTCCTCGCGGAGTACGGCCCGAGCGTCTTGATTCCCATCGCGTCCGATGCTGACGGTGAGAGCGCCGATGGCACGGCGGGGGCGGATCGCGAGGCTCCGCGCGAGCTCAGCCTCGAAGAGCAGTTGGCTGCCGAACTGGGGGAGACGCCGGACGCTGGTGTCGACGAAGGGTCGCTCGAGGCGGCGCTCGCTGACGAGCTTGCGGGCACTACCGGCCCGACCGCTCAGGGCACCTCGGCCGAAGCGGCTCCTGCAGCTGAAGTGTCTGGGGTCCCGTACATTCGTGCCGAGCAGGAGGCGCGCCTGGCGCGGGCTGAGCAGCGTCTCGCTGCGCTCGGCCGCATCAACCCGCTTGCGCTTGAGGAGTTTGCGGCGCTTGAGCAGCGCCATAAGTTCCTCGTCGAGCAGCTCGAAGATCTCACCCGTACCCGCGCGGATCTCCGAGGCATCATCACCGAACTCGATGACAAGATGAAGGACATCTTTGCTGCAGCGTTTGCCGACACCAAGGCGGCGTTCAGTGAGGTGTTCCCGATCCTGTTCCCGGGTGGTGCGGGCGAGGTCATCCTCACGAATCCGGATGACATGCTCACGACGGGCATTGAGATTTCGGTTCGCCCGGCCGGCAAAAAAGTCGAGCGCCTGTCGCTGCTGTCGGGTGGCGAACGCTCGCTCGCAGCGGTCGCCTGGTTGATCGCAATCTTCCAGGCCCGCCCGAGCCCGTTCTACATTATGGATGAGGTGGAAGCCGCGCTCGACGATGCGAATCTTGGCCGCCTGCTTGAGGTCTTCGAACGGTTGCGTGAGAACTCGCAGCTCATCGTCATTACGCATCAGAAGCGCACGATGGAGATTGCTGACGCGCTCTACGGTGTCTCGATGCGCAAGGACGGTATCTCAGCGGTTGTTGGCCAGCGCCTCGCTCGAGACGGGGAAGTGGCCGAAACCTCGGCTGAATAGCGGCCGAATCACGATCCGCGCCCCGTAGTCGGTAGTCTTATCTGCATGGCAGAGAAATCCTGGTCGTTTTCAAAGGCGTTCCGCAACTTCTTCAGCGGACCCGAGCTCATCACCGATGAGACCTGGGACGACCTTGAGGTTGCGCTCATCACTGCCGATTTTGGCCCCGATATCGCGGAGTCGATCCTCAACGAGCTGCGCGAGCAGGTCGAACGCCACCGTGTGACCGAGGTCAAGGAGATGCGCCGCATGCTCCAGGACGCGATCGAGGAGCGCCTCGCGGCCTTCGATCCGACTCTGCGCCTGTCGGAGCGACCCGCGGTGATCCTCGTGGTTGGCGTCAACGGCGTCGGTAAGACCACGACCATTGGTAAGTTTGCGAACTACCTCCAGGCTTTCGATAAGAAGATCATCGTTGGCGCGGCCGACACGTTCCGCGCGGCAGCTGTTGAGCAGTTGGCTACGTGGGCGGATCGCGCAGGCGTCGCAATTGTCAAGCCACAGCAGCAGGGCCAGGACCCGGCGTCGGTCGCATTCCAGACCGTGCAGAAGGCGATCGACGAGTCGTACGACATTGCCATCATTGACACCGCAGGCCGGTTGCAGACCAAGGGCGGCCTGATGGATGAGCTGGGCAAGGTGCGTCGCGTCATCGAGAAGCTTGCGCCCGTCTCTGAGGTGCTTCTCGTGCTCGACGCAACCACCGGTCAGAACGGTCTTGCGCAGGCGGAAGCCTTCATTGAGCACGCTGGCGTGACCGGGCTTGTGCTCACCAAGCTCGACGGCTCGGCAAAGGGCGGATTCGTGCTTTCCGTACAGGAGAACACGAAGCTTCCCATCAAGCTCGTGGGTCAGGGTGAGGGCATTGGCGACCTGACGGGCTTCACCCCGCACGTGTTCGCTGCACAGCTCATCGGCTGACACCCGAGTTTCCGCGTGAGTCGCGCCGCAGAATAAGGGTAGAATTTAGCCACTATGGCTACTTTTGGAAACCTGTCGGCGCGGCTGACTGACTCGCTCAAGAATCTCCGCTCTAAGGGCAAGCTCTCGGCGTCTGACGTTGATGGGACAGTCCGCGAGATTCGCCGTGCACTGCTCGAGGCCGACGTCTCGCTTGACGTCGTCAAGGAATTTACCGGCAAGGTGCGCGAGCGCGCCCTGGGCGATGACGTCAACAATGCGCTGAATCCTGCGCAGCAGGTCGTCAAGATCGTGAACGAGGAGCTCGTTGAGATCCTCGGTGGTGAGCAGCGCCGTCTCGAGTTCGCGAAGAACCCGCCGACCGTCATTATGCTCGCCGGTCTGCAGGGTGCGGGTAAGACCACCCTCGCAGGCAAGCTGGCAAAGTGGCTCAAGGGCCAGGGCCACACCCCGCTGCTCGTCGCGTGTGACCTTCAGCGTCCGAATGCAGTGACCCAGCTTGGCGTTGTTGCCGAGCAGGCTGGCGCGGCAATCTTCGCTCCCGAGCCTGGCAACGGCGTCGGCGACCCCGTCAAGGTCGCAAAGGCCGGTATCGCTGAAGCAAAGAGTAAGCAGCATGACTTCGTCATCGTCGATACCGCTGGCCGCCTCGGCGTTGACGCTGAGCTCATGCAGCAGGCTACTGACATCCGCAAGGCAATCGATCCCGACGAGGTACTCTTCGTCATCGATGCGATGATCGGTCAGGACGCGGTGGCAACCGCGAAGGCGTTCCAGGAAGGCGTTGACTTCACCGGCGTTGTCCTCACCAAGCTCGACGGTGACGCACGCGGTGGTGCTGCGCTTTCGATCCGTTCGGCTACCGGCCGTCCGATCATGTTCGCGTCGACCGGTGAGGGGCTCGGCGATTTCGAGCCGTTCCACCCCGACCGTATGGCGAGCCGAATTCTTGACCTCGGCGATATCCTTACCCTGATCGAGCAGGCTCAGCAGGCCTTCGATGAGGATGAGGCGCGCAAGGTTGCCGAGAAGATCGCGAAGGATGCGTTCACGCTCGACGACTTCCTCGGTCAGATGCAGCAGCTGCGTAAGGCTGGCTCCATCAAGAAGATGATGGGCATGCTTCCGGGCATGGGCAAGATGAAGGATCAGCTCGAGAACTTTGACGAGCGTGAGATTGTTCGTACCGAGGCCATTATTCAGTCGATGACCAAGGAAGAGCGCACCAACCCGAAGATCCTCAACGGCTCGCGTCGTCTGCGTATCGCGAAGGGCTCGGGCATGACCGTGACCGACGTGAACTCCCTCGTGCAGCGCTTTGAGCAGGCTGCAAAGATGATGAAGACGGTTGCACGCGGTGGCGTTCCCCAGATTCCTGGCATGGGTCCCATGCCTGGCATGAGCCACGGCGGCAAGAAGAAGCAGCAGGCCAAGGGCAAGGGCAAGAAGCAGTCGGGTAACCCGGCAAAGCGTGCCCAGGAGCAGGCGGGCATCGCCGCGAAGGCAGAGTCCGCTGCGGCTGGTTCAGGCTTCGGGTTGGGACGTGGCGCGGGTGCTGCACCCACCGAAGAAGACATGGCAAAGCTGCAGCAGATGCTCGGCGGCAAGCTCTAAATCTTCAGGTTGCTGCTAAAACCCCTGGTCGCAGCAAAAATTGCAATTCACCCCTTGTTTGTGGAAGAATTGTTGAGTTCGCGGTTACCGCGTATTCAGGCTTCCGCACTGGCTTTCGGTGCGGCACACTTCACTTTTTAGGAGTTACTCATGGCAGTAAAGATTCGCCTCAAGCGCTTCGGTAAGATCCGCGCACCCTTCTACCGCGTCGTCGTTGCAGACTCGCGCACCAAGCGTGACGGCCGCGTCATCGAGGAGATCGGCAAGTACGATCCCACCCAGAACCCCTCGCTGATCGACATCTCGTCGGACCGCGCACAGTACTGGCTCTCGGTTGGCGCACAGCCCACCGAGCAGGTTGCAGCACTCCTCAAGCTCACCGGCGACTGGGGCAAGTTCTCGGGCGAGGGCAACACCGAGTCGAAGGTCCTCGCACCCGAGGCAAAGGTTGCTTTCGAGGCTGACGCAGCAAAGAAGAGCGTTGTTCGCCCCAAGGCAGCAAAGCCTGCTGAGGCTCCCGCAGCTGAAGAGGCTGCAGCTGAGACCACCGAGGCCTAAGTCCTTTGGCTCAGATGGCACTTGCTGAGGCGCTCGAGCACCTCGTTAGCGGGATCGTAGATCACCCTGACGATGTTCGCGTGGACGCACAGAGCTCCGGTCGCGGCGAGGTTCTCGAGGTGCGTGTGCACCCCGAAGATCTCGGTCGCGTCATCGGACGCAGTGGGCGTACCGCACAGGCGCTTCGCACCGTGATTTCCGCTCTTGCTTCTGGCGAGCGTATTCGCGTTGACGTCATCGATACCGACGGCGATCGGAGCGCTCGCTAATGGCAGACGCTCCACGTCGCGCGCAGGCTCCCCGTCCCGATTGTGGGGCGGGGAGCCTGCGCGTCGGTAGGCTCACGAAGCCTCACGGCCTGAAGGGCGGCGTTAAGCTCGAGCTCTTCACGGATAACCCCGAACTCCGGTTCGTTCCTGGTGCGGTGTTCCACCTCCAGGTTCCGACCGAGTCTGAGTGGTTTGGCAAGACGATTGAGCTGCGCGAACTGCGTTGGTTCAACGACTCGCCCGTTGGCTTCTTCCACGAGGTTCCTGATCGCAACGCGTCAGAATCGATCGTTCGTGCGATCCTCTGGATCGATGAAGAAACCGTCAACGCCGGTGCTGAGGATGACGCCTGGTACGACCACGAGCTCAATGGACTCGAGGTCATTCGTGAGACTGAAGACGGCGACGTAGTCGTCGGCAAGGTCACCGAAGTGCAGCATTTCCCCGCACAGGACCTGCTTACGGTGAAGACCGAAAACGGCCCAGTGTTGGTTCCCTTCGTGGAAGCAATCGTTCCCCGGGTGGACATTGCAGGTGGCAAGATCTTCATCACCCCGCCCGCGGGTCTTTTCGAAGACTCGGAATCTGACACTGCGGAGGCAGATCACTCTTGAGAATCGACGTCGTCTCGATCTTCCCTGGCTACTTTGACGCGCTCGAGCTTTCGCTCATGGGCAAGGCACAGAGCAAGGGACTCATTGACCTCAACGTGCACGATCTGCGCGACCATGCGCACGATAAGCACCGCACGGTAGACGACACACCCACCGGCGGCGGCGCTGGAATGGTGATGAAGCCCGAGCCCTGGGGCGCGGCACTCGATGGCATTATCGAGGACGCTGACGACTCGGCTCCGCTCATCATTTTCCCGTCGCCCGCCGGTGATGTCTTCACGCAGCGCATGGCACGTGAGCTCGCTCACGAAGAGCACCTGGTGTTCGCATGCGGTCGCTACGAGGGTATTGACCATCGCGTGTTTGATGAGTACGAGTCCCGTGCGCGGATCCGCCTGGTCAGCATTGGTGACTACATCTTGAATGGCGGCGAAGTCGCCTCAATCGCGATGATCGAGGCGATTGGTCGCCTCGTTCCCGGTGTCGTCGGTAACCCCGAGAGTCTCGTCGAGGAATCGCACGAGGAAGATGGATTGCTCGAGTACCCGAGCTACACCAAGCCGGCTACCTGGCGTGATCGCTCGGTCCCTGACGTGCTTCTCAGTGGCAATCACGCGGCAATCGCCAAGTGGCGCCAGGAACAGCGCGTCGAGCGCACTCGGAAGGTGCGACCCGACCTGCTTCCGCCAGGTGAACGTGCAGACCGCAAGGGTCGGTACGCCGCAGAATAAGTATGAACGCCCCGTGACGTTGGTCACGGGGCGTTTGTCGTCTCAGGAAATGGGGGAGCGCTCTACCTCCGTGGTGTGAGCTGCGCTTAGAGGTCGAGGCCGCCAGTGATGCGGCCGCGCACGCGGCCGAGATCCGCCATCAATGAACCAATGAGGATCCAGTGGTCAGGGTTGGCACGCGGAATCACATACGGCGCAGTCAGCGCTGGCAGCTCATGATGGGAGATCCACTCAGAGTCACCAGCTGAGAGCAGGCGCAGGTCGTGCGCAGCGCGGCGAATCTCATCGGCCATGCCGGGTACCGCGGGATCATTCACCACATCAACGTCGTACAGATCAAACGTCGTGCGTGACATGCCAATGACCTGGGTGATGATGGGCTGGAGCTGCTGGAACAGCTCGTCGTCCTCGATGAGATCCGCGCGATAGCGCCGGCTCCGCGGATTCAGGCGCAGGCTCTCACGCGCCTGGCGCAGCAGCGTGTGTACGCGTGCGCGATCGGCATTGAGCGAACGCGCCTGGTTGTACATGTTCTGAAGCCAAGCCTCGTCGCGGGGGCTTTCGAGCGCCTCAGCGAGGCGAATCAGCGCGTCGGCAGACTGTTGTGTGAGGTCAGTGATCGCCGCGCGCAACGACGGCGTGCGCACCGGGGCGACGATGAGCGCATTGAACAGGACGCCGATGGTGGCGCCGATAGCGGTCTCCAGGAGTCGTTCGACGCCGTAGTCCATGGAGAGGCCGCCGAGCGCAATCATCAGCAGTGCACTGATGGCAATCTGGTTTGCTGAAGACTGGGACATGCGCAGTATCCAGCCGAGGAGCATCGCGACGATGATCGCGGCGATAAAGAGCCAAGGATGCGGGCCAAAGATGGCCGCTGCGCCGAGAGCAACGGAAATACCAACGACCACACCGACGACGCGTTCGATACCGCGAGTGAGGGACTGGTCAACGTTCTCCTGCATCACGAGCAGCGCCGCAATGGCGCCAAAGATCGGGAGATGCGAATCAAGGAACGTCGTGCACACCAGCCAGGTGGTAATGGCGGCAGCGGCCGCTTTCAGGGGCTGCAGGATTGATTGCCGCTGTGAAACGGTGAATCGTCCGGTGATGCGCTTTGGCGCACCTCGCCAGTCCATGCGGCCCTGATTGATGGTCATAGCAGTCCGATGTTCCTGAGTTCTTCGCGCAGCGTTGCCCCATCAGGTCCATAGACCCAGGGCACACCGCTGGTATTTCGGTGCAGACGCGCCTTTGAACGGCCTCCCGCAAGAACGGCCTCGCCCACCGAGAGTTGGCGGATCGCCACAGCGGCCACGCTCTCAGGGTGTTCAGTTGCGAACTCGTGGTAATGCGTCTCGTCGTGCTGGCCGTCATCGCCGATGAGGAGCCACTTCACGCCGGGGAATTCTTTGGTGATACGTCGGAGCTCGCGGCGCTTGTGCTCCTTGCCGCTGCGGAACCAACGATCGTGCGTGGGACCCCAGTCGGTCAGCAGCAACGGACCCATGGGGTACAGATTGCGTTCCAGGAAACGGCTGAGCGCGGGGGCCGCGTTCCAGGCGCCGGTCGACAAATAGATCACCGGCGCGCCCGGGTGTGCAGCGGTGAAGTGATCGAGCATGACGGGCATACCGGGGATGGCCGTGCGCGCATGCTCGTCGAGAACGAAACTGTTCCAGGCTGCTACAAGCGGCTTGGGGAGGGTCGTCATCAGGATGGTGTCGTCGACGTCAGAGATGACGCCGAGCGTGGCTTTCGGGTCAAGAATGTTGACCGGGGCATGTGCCGCTTCGGCCTCGTCGGTCTGCAATGTGACGGTGTGCCAGCCGGGGGTGAGGCTCACGGGCACCATAGAGTCGATGACGCCGCCGCGATCTGCGAACACCTCGCCTACTGGCTCGCCATCGACAAGGACCTGGACTCGCTGAAATGGGACGGCGAGGCTGGTGAATGTGCGCCAGCCCCGGACGCGAGAAATTGCCGCGACATCAGGGCGAAAGCGTGTGTGCTCGCGGGTGTCTGGCTTCAAATACAACACCCGGCCAAGGACGCGCACCCACTCCGTCGAGCCGTACCCAATGTAGGGAATCACGGACGGAGTCTTGCCGCGCGAAATTGCACGCTTCTCTCGGAAGCCGTGAATGCGATCTTCGAGGCGCGCTGCGAAGCGCGGTCGATCATCTGGCTGCTGTAGGGAAGTCACCAAGCCAGTTTAGGCCGTCGACCCGTGTGCTGAATGGAAGTCTGTGCGCGAGGCGGAATGTTCGCGCCGAGCGGAGTTGGTACAACTGGCGCCATTTTGCTTCGGGTCGAGGAAACATTGTTTTGACGTGAAGCTATGAATATTTTGACATCAAACTAGAAGAATTTTGACGTCAAGAATTATTCGCAGGAATCTCATAGATATGCGTAAAATCACAGGTGACGGCCATTTTGGCTTTCACCGATTTTGGCAATATGCCCGATTCGGAAAACTTCACTACGGGAATTTGATTCGCTGGCGCGGATAGGGATTCCACGTTCAGGAGTCAACAATGCAATATATGACCGAGGCGCTCGATCCGCTCTTGCTTGCCCGTTGGCAGTTCGGGTTGACCACGCTGTACCACTTCATCTTTGTGCCGCTGACGCTCGGCATGAGCTTGCTGGTCGCACTGCTGCAGACCGCATGGGTGCGCACCGACAACATTAAGTACCTGCGACTTACCAAGCTCTTTGGCAAGATTCTGCTCATCAACTTCACGATGGGTGTTGTCACCGGTATCGTCCAGGAGTTCCAGTTCGGCATGAACTGGTCGAACTACTCACGCTTCGTCGGCGACGTCTTTGGCGCACCACTTGCGCTCGAGGGCCTCATCGCGTTCTTCTTCGAGGCAACGTTCATCGGCATCTGGATCTTCGGCTGGAACAAGCTGCCTCGCGGCCTGCACCTCATGAGTATCTGGTTTGTCTGGATCGGTTCGACCATCTCGGCGTACTTCATCCTCGTGGCGAATGCCTTCATGCAGAACCCGGTTGGCTTCGAGATTAACGAAGAGCGTGGCCGTGCCGAGCTCACCAACATCGGTGAGGTCTTCACGAACCCGGTTGCTGTCTGGCAGTTCCCGCACACGATTTTTGCCTCGATCATGTTTGCTGCGGTCGTCATCGTTGCTATCGCAGCATGGCACCTCAAGCGCAACCAGTTCGTTGATGAAATGCACACGGCACTCCGCTTCGGCGCATGGACAAACATTATTGCGTTCGCTGGCACTGGCTTCACCGGCCACCACCTCTCGATGACCATGACCGAGACCCAGCCAATGAAGATGGCTGCAGCTGAGGCAATCTACAACACAGCCTCGGGTAAGGACGCGTCGTTCTCGATCTTCAGCCTCGGCACTCCCGACGGCCTGCACGAAATCTTCTCGATTCGTATCCCGTACCTTCTCTCGTACCTGTCTACCGGTGGGTTCGACGGCACGGTTGAAGGCATCAACGACCTGCAGGCGCAGTACACCGCCGATTTCTGCGGTGCTGACTCGCTCATGACCTGCCCCGCTGACGGCAGCTTCACGCCGATCATTTGGGTGACCTACTGGTCGTTCCGCTGGATGATTGGTCTTGGCGGCCTCGCAGCAGTGATCTCTGCGGTTGGCCTCTGGGTGACCCGCAAGAAGACGCAGCTCCCCACTTGGGTCTGGCGCGTTGCGATCTGGACCGCTCCGCTTCCGCTGCTCGGTTCGCTCGTTGGCTGGATCTTCACCGAGATGGGCCGCCAGCCCTGGATCGTGTTCGGCCTCATGACGACCGAGCAGGCAGTCTCGCCGGGCGTCCCCGGTTGGGCAGTCCTCATTTCGCTCATCGTGTTCACAGTCGTGTACGGCGCGCTTGCCGTGGTCGAGTTCGGACTCATCCGGAAGGCAGCGATCGCTGGCCTGCCTGAGATCGAATTTGAAGATGGCGACGACAGCAAGCAGCCGGATCAGCACAAGCTGACGACGGTCTACTAAGGAGGGACGATCATCATGGAATTGACGACAATCTGGTTCCTCATCGTCGGAGTGCTGCTCATCGGCTACTTCGTTCTCGATGGATTCGACTTTGGTGTTGGCATGTCGATGCCCTTCATCAGCAAGGATGACACCGACCGCCGTGTCATGATCAACACGATCGGCCCGGTCTGGGATCTCAACGAGACCTGGCTCATCGTTGCTGGTGCCTGCCTGTTTGCTGCGTTCCCCGAGTGGTACGCGACGATGTTCTCGGGCTTCTACCTCGCGCTGCTCCTCATTCTCGTTGCGCTGATTCTGCGCGGTGTCTCGTTCGAGTACCGCCACCAGGGCAAGGGGAAGCAGTGGACGAACTGGTTCGACCAGTTCATCATGTGGGGCTCGTTCCTGCCGCCGCTCCTCTGGGGCACCGCGTTCGCGAACCTCGTTCAGGGTCTCCCCATCACCAAGATGGACAACGGTGGCTGGCTCTACGAGGGCACGCTGCTCACGCTCCTCAACCCGTACGGTCTGCTCGGTGGCGTAGTCGTGACGCTGCTTTGCTTCACCCACGGCGCAGTCTTCATCGCGCTGAAGACCACCGGCGAGATCCGTGACCGCGCTCGCGCGCTCGCAACTCGCGTTGGACTCGTCACGATCGTGGCAGCCGCTGGCTTCCTCGTCTGGACGATCGTGATGAACCTCGACAGCCCGCACCTCGGCCTCATCATCGCGTGCGCTGCAATTGCCGCTGTCGCGCTCATTGCCGGCTGGGTTGCGAACCTCGCAGGTCGTGAGGGCTGGGCATTCGTTGGCAACACCGTCACGATCGCGTTCGCGCTGCTGACGATCTTTGCCGCCCTGTTCCCGAACCTCATGGTGTCGAGCATTGACCCCGCATTCTCGATGACCATCGAGGGCGCGGCGAGCTCGCCAAAGACCCTGGAGTTCATGACTTGGGTTGCAGTGATTACCCTCCCGCTGGTGCTTGCGTACCAGGCGTGGACCTACTGGGTATTCCGTAAGCGCGTCAGTCGGGACATGATTCCCGCCGCTGCACACTAGTCTGAGTGCAATACAAGGGCCAGGTTCGGGAAGACCCGGGCCTGGCCCTTGGCGCATTCGGATCCGCTTCACCTCAAGGAGTTCACCGCTGTGAAACCGCTTGACCCGCGCATGCTGCGCACTGCGAGTTCTGCCCGTTCCGTGTTTGGGTGGGGTGCGCTGATCGGCCTGATCCGCACCCTCGCGATTATCGCCTGGAGCTGGTTCCTCGCGCAGTCGATTGCGGCCGCGGCATTCCCGGTGCTGCGGTTCACGAAGGGCTCGGATCTCAGCCTCACCCCGCAGGGGACCGCACCGGTTGAGCAGCTTCCGTTCCTCCTGGGGTGTGCGCTGGTTGCGCTGCTGCTGCGGGCAGGGTCGAGCTGGGCCATGGACGCGCTTGCGGCGCGCGGCTCGGTGCGGGTAAAGGCGGAGCTGCGATCCGCCGCCCTTGATGCGATCGATGCGCGCTCTCCGCAGGCCACTGCTGGCGTGCCGGACTCGCGGCTTGCGACCACGCTCGGCCGCGGCCTCGACGCGCTCGACGGGTATTTTGCCGGGTACGTTCCGCAGCTCATTCTCGCGGTCGTTGCAACCCCGGTGATGATTGCATGCGTATTTCTGGCGGATCCGCTGAGCGGCATCATCGTCGTCATCGTGTTCCCAGTGATTCCCGTGTTCATGGTGCTCATCGGCCTCGCAACGAAAGCTGTGCAGGATCGCCAGTGGAGCCGACTGCAGCACCTCTCTGCCTCGTTCCTCGACGTGGTGACTGGCCTGGCAACCCTCAAGATTTTCCGCCGCGAGGAGCGCCAGGCCGCTCGCATCGCGCGTGAGACGGACGAGTACCGCGAGAGCACCATGAAGGTGCTGCGCGTGACGTTCCTGTCGGGCTTCGTGCTCGACCTTGCCGGTACCTTCTCCATCGCGCTGGTTGCGGTCACGGTCGGCACGCGGTTGGTCGTGGGCGACTTCCCGCTGGCGATGGGTCTCTTCGTGCTGCTGTTGCTGCCTGAGGTGTTCATTCCGATCCGCCAGGTTGGCGCGGCGTTCCACGCTTCGGCCGAGGGACTCACGGCAGTCGGTGACGTGTTTGACCTCATCGATGGCAAGGAGCTCGGGGGCGCAGCCGAGGCTGGTGCCGATGCCGATGCCGATGCCGATGCCGACACCGACGCTGCTGCCAAGCCAGATACCACGGCTGGTGATGTCGCCGTCACCGATGGACTCATCGGACTCGCCGATGTTCCACTTGTGCGCGGATCGCGGCAGCTCGCGCCACCACTGAAGCTTTCGGCCGCGCCAGGTGAGGTCGTGGCGCTTGCCGGGCCCTCTGGCGTCGGCAAGTCGACCGCCATTGCATTGCTTATGGGCACGCTCGAACCGACCGAGGGCACGGTCTACCGACCGGCGCACCTGTCTTGGGTGGGTCAGCGACCGGGCCTCATCCAGGGCACAGTTGGTGAAAACCTTGCACTCGGCGGCACGCCCGATGTGGCGCTCGCGCGCCGCGCGCTCAACACGGTCGGTCTCGAAGACCTCGAGCTCGATTACGAACTCGGCTCGCTCGGCAGCGGTCTGTCCGGTGGCCAGTCGCAGCGTGTGAGTGTTGCGCGAGCACTCTTCCGCACCTGGCAGCTCGACGCGCCAGCGGTCGTGCTCGATGAACCCACCTCGGCACTTGATGCTGATTCGGAGCGGTTGGTGATCCGCGCAATGCGTGATGAAGCTGATGCCGGTCGTGCGGTGTTGGTAGTGAGCCACCGGCCGGCGGTACTGAACGCCGCAGACAGAGTTGAACGAATCGAAGCAGCAGAGGTGCAGGCATGAGCGCAACAGTGACGGCTCGCGAGACGGTCATCGCGCGTGCGGTGCCGATGACGAAGCGCCGAATGCCTGGCATCTTGCTGGGCGTCCTCTCTGACGGCAGCGCCGTTGGCCTGCTCGCGTTGAGCATGTGGCTCATCGTGCGCGCGGGGGAGCAGCCGCCAGTGTTGCACCTCACTTTTGCGATCGTGGGCGTGCGAGCATTGGCGGTTGGCCGTGCGGCGTTCCGGTATGTGGAGCGACTATCGAGCCACGACTCTGCGCTCAAGCAGCTCGCACACCTCCGCACGGAGACCTTCGAGCGCTTGATCCCACGGGTGCCGGGTGCGCTCGAAACGTCGAAGCGTGGCGAGGTCCTGTCGGCCTTTGTTGACGACGTTGATCAGTTGCAGGACGAGGCGTTGCGCGTTCGCCAGCCCAAGATCGTGAGCGGCATCGTCATTGGCCTGACGGTGCTGGTCGTGGCGATCGCATCGATTCCCGCGGCGCTCGTGTTGCTCCTGGTGCTCGTGCTCTCGGGCTTCGTTGCCGCCTGGCTCGCACGCCGTCTCGCTGGCGAGAGTGACCGCGAGCTCGCGGCCGCGCGATCCGGCCTCATGGACGCGCTCCTCGAGCGGTTCGCCTCGGCAGAGGTGCTTGCCGCGTTCGACGCGCTGCCGGCGCAGCGCGCACGCATTGCTGCGGCCGAGGCGCGGCTCGCGGCCGTGCAGGAGCGCCGCGCGCGATCCGCTGGACTGACCGGTGCGATTGTGGCACTTGGCGCTGGCATCGCGACGCTCGGCATCTTCCTTATTGCGTTGCCGGCAGCAGGCGAGTCGATCTCGGCGCCGGTCTTTGCTGCGATTGTCGTGGTGCCGGCCGCGGTCTTCGAGGTGTATGCCCAGTTGCTCGCGACCTTTACCGCTCGTCGCGCGGTTGAGGCAAGCGCCGATCGCATTGCCGAGCTCACCGAGCAGCCGCTGCCCGCCGAGATTCCGGTCGACCCTGCGTCGCCAGCCAAGCTGCCGGCGGCCGTGCCGACCGGCACCCCGCTGCTTGCGGCGCAGCACCTTTCGGTTCGCCATGCTGGCGCGGATCATGATGCCGTCACCGGCATCAGCTTCGAACTCGCTGCCGGTGAGCTGCTCGTGATCACCGGCCCGTCGGGCTCGGGAAAGTCGACGCTTGCCCTCGCGCTCACCCGCTTGCTGGAGTACCGCGGGGAATATCGCGTTGCCGGAGTCGAGGCGAACACCCTCGCCGGCGCGGATCTGCGTTCGTTCGTCGGCCTGTGCGAGCAGAGCCCGCACCTCTTCGACTCAGATATTCGCCAGAACCTGAAATTCGCACACGAAACCGCGAGCGACGACGAGCTGCTCGCCGTCATTGAGCGTGTGGGCCTCGGCCCGTGGCTCGCAGAACGCGGCGGGCTCGACGCCCGAGTCGGCGAACACGGCGCGCTCGTGTCGGGCGGTCAGGCGCAACGAATTGCGCTCGCGCGGGCCATTCTCGCGGACTTCCCGGTCGTCATTCTCGACGAACCAACCGCGGGTGTCGACCGTGAGCGCGCAGATGTGCTCATGCGCGATCTGCTCGGTGCGATTCCCGATGACCGTGCGGTCGTACTCATTACGCACACCGACTTGCCGACGGATGTGACCGGCGCGCGACTCGAGCTGTAATCGAATCTGAGGCTGGCGGGCCGCTTATACCGGCTGCCAGCTCTGGTCGAGCACCTTGCGGAACCTCGCAAGGCGCTCTTCGTTTGCCGGCTGTGTTGCCTTGCCGTCGACGCTCGTCACCACGCGAATACCGTGCAGCGCGTTGACCGCCCAGACCTCGAACAGGGTGATCGCGCTGCCAAGCACTGCAATCTCGGTGATCGCCTGACTCGACTCGTCCTCCTCAGCGATGACCCGAACCAGGATCTCCGTGACCGAGACGATCCGCCCCTCTGGCCGGCGTTCACCGGCGCCCGGAAGGAAGTGGCCATCACCCGTGCTGGGATTCCACAGCACCAAGCTTGTCGTCGCGCCCTCGATGGCGAACCCGTCCTCATCGACGAACAGCGCCTCGGCCCCCAGCTCACGATTGAGTGCCGAGTAGAACGGAATGTTCGGCCCCTTGCGCCACGGCGTGATGCGCTCACCCGCTCGGTCTGTCGTCACGAGTGCAAGCGTCTCGCCGAGTTCGGGAAGGGGGCGGATCGCGCACGCCAGCTCCAGGTCTCCCTCTTCGGTGCGCCACAGCTCAAAACGTGGGAAGCCATCGCCACCCGCGGCGATATCTTCACCGGCAGACTCAAAGAAGTCAGTGAGCCAGCCCGCGAGATCATCGAACGGGATCTCGCCAGCCACCGCCTCCTCGACCGAGTCGATAAAGCGGGAGACATGCATCTCCATGCCGCGCGCCTCAGTTTCTCCTGTGAAGGAGTTCGTGCGGGTGCGGAATGAATCGGCGACAAGTAGCTCACGTTCCATGCCGTGAGCGTAGCAGGGCGGCGGATCCCACCGCCCGTGGAGCAAGACCCCGCGCGGCGACGCTACCCTTATGAGGTGATGTTGACCGAGCTGCCGTACGCCGTCGACGCCTCGACCGCCGCGGCTGTGCTGGCCGCTTCAGGTGAGGCGTGGTGCTGGTTTGACGGCGCCGCGCCAGCGCCAGGAGAATCAGCGGTGAGTCTGCTTGGCGTTGCCGCTGAGGTTCGTATGCCGCAGCCAGGTGCGCAGCACGAGTTCCTCGCGGAGCTTCGTGCGGAATCCGCTGCCGGCGCCTACTGGGCGCTCGCGCTCTCGTATGAGTTTGGTGTTGGTCTGCTGGGCGTGCCACGTGCGCCCGGATTTTCTGGCGACGCGAGCTTCGCGATCCGCCTCGATGCCGTACTCGCGATCGACCACGCGACCGGACGTGCGACCCTGCGCGGATCCGCCCCGGCACGTACCCACTGGCTCGCGCGCTTCGATGCACCGCTCCGCGCGGCGGCAGCTGCTGCCGAGCCCCTGACCACGCCCGCCCGTACCCCACGCAATCTCGATCTCGCCTGGCGTCGCACGGATGCGCAGTACGAGGCCGAGGTCGAAGCGTGCCGCTCCGCGATCGCCGAGGGTGATGCCTACGTCCTGTGCCTCACCGACACGGCTGAGACGGTCGTAACTGAGCGGGTTGATCCGCTCGCCCTGTTCTTGCAGCTGCGCGCCACAGGCCCAGCCGTGCGCGGTGGTGTGATCGTCGCGGGCGACCGCGCGCTCGTGAGTGTGAGCCCCGAGCGCTTCCTCAGCGTGCACGACGGCACCGTGCGGACGCACCCGATCAAGGGCACGCGCAAACGTGGGACGACCGAAGCGGCGGATCGCGCACTCGCAACCGAGCTCCGCACCGACCCGAAGGAACGCGCAGAAAACCTCATGATCGTTGACCTCATGCGCAACGATCTCAGCCGGGTATGCACCGTAGGATCGGTGCGCGTCGAGCGCTTCCTTGAGGTAGAAACCCACCCGCACGTGCACCAACTCGTGAGTACGGTCGCTGGCGACCTGGCTGCGGGGAACGACATGTGGGACGCTCTTGCGGCCTGCTTCCCAGGTGGATCCATGACCGGGGCGCCGAAACGACGCGCCGTCGAGATTCTCGGGGCGCTTGAGGCTGGCCCGCGCGGCCTCTACTCCGGGTGCTTCGGGTGGGTCGACGAAAACGGTGACGCAGAGATCGCAATGACCATTCGCAGCGTGGAAATCCACTCGCGCGAGGGAGTCGGTGGGGCAGTCGAAACGACCGTGCGCATTGGCGCCGGGGGAGGAATCACCGCTGACTCCGACCCGGCAATGGAGGCCGCAGAGAAGCATCTGAAGGCAACTCCGCTTCTTGCCGCGCTGTAAGCGGTATTCTTGAAAGATATGCACGTCCGCCGGGGCGTGTGACGCAGTTGAAAACGAGGTATGTGTGACCGAGCAGCAGGGGCGTGACGCCGAAGGCTACGACTTCCGCAAGATCCAAGAACGCTGGCTTCCCGTCTGGGACGAGATGAAGCCGTTCCAGGTGGGTAACGAAGATTCGGGCAAGCCGAAGAAGTATGTGCTCGATATGTTCCCGTACCCGTCGGGCGACCTGCACATGGGTCACGCTGAGGCATTCTGCTTCGGTGACATCATGGCTCGCTTCTGGCGCGGTCGCGGCTATGACGTGCTGCACCCGATCGGCTGGGACTCGTTCGGTCTCCCCGCTGAGAACGCGGCAATCAAGCGTGGCGTTGATCCCCGTGAGTGGACCTACGCAAACATTCAGCAGCAGAAGGACTCGTTCCGCAAGTACGCTCCGTCATTCGACTGGAGCCGCGTGCTGCACACGAGCGACCCCGAGTACTACAAGTGGAACCAGTGGCTGTTCCTCAAGATGTACGAAAAGGGTCTCGCATACCGCAAGGCGAGCTGGGTCAACTGGGACCCCGTAGACCAGACCGTGCTCGCGAACGAGCAGGTCCTCGCTGACGGCACTTCGGAGCGCTCCGGCGCGATGGTCGTCAAGAAGAAGCTGACCCAGTGGTACTTCCGCATCACTGATTACGCGGATCGCCTGCTCGACGACCTCGACACCCTCGAGGGCCAGTGGCCCACCAAGGTGCTCAACATGCAGCGCAACTGGATCGGTCGCTCGCGTGGCGCAGAGGTCGAGTTCGAGATCGAGGGTCGCGACGAGAAGGTTCCCGTCTTCACGACCCGTCCCGATACCCTGCACGGCGCAACCTTCATGGTGGTCGCTCCCGATGCTGACCTCGCTGCAGAGCTCGCAGCTGGCGCATCGCCCGAGGTTCGCATGCAGTTCCAGGCATACCTGGAGCAGACGCAGAAGCAGACCGAGATCGAGCGTCAGAATGCGGATCGCGAGAAGACCGGCGTCTTCCTCGATCACTTCGCTGTGAACCCCGTGAACGGTGAGCGCATCCCCGTGTGGGCATCTGACTACGTGCTCGCTGATTACGGTCACGGCGCGATCATGGCCGTGCCAGCGCACGACCAGCGCGACCTTGACTTCGCTCTCAAGTTCGACCTCCCCGTTCGTGTGGTCGTCGACGTGCGTGACGAAGACGGTGCAGAGCTCCCCAACCCCGCTGAGAGCGGCAAGGCGACCGCGGGCGAAGGCCTGCTCGTTAACTCGGGCGAGCTCGACGGCCTGCCTAAGGCTGAGGCAATCGCCAAGGCGATCGAGGTGCTTGAGACACGCGGCACAGGCCGTGCGACCACGACCTACCGCCTGCGCGACTGGCTCATCTCGCGTCAGCGTTACTGGGGTACTCCGATCCCCATCCTGCACGGCACCGGCGAGCACGAGGGCGAAATGAAGCCCGTCTCGCAGGAGTCGCTGCCCGTTGAGCTGCCCGCATCTGAGGGCCTCGACCTCAAGCCCAAGGGTTCGTCGCCGCTCGGCGCCGCAACCGAGTGGGCAACCGTCACCGATGAAGACGGCGAATGGCTGCGCGACCCTGACACGATGGACACCTTCGTGGACAGCTCGTGGTACTTCCTCCGCTTCCTCTCGTCGAACGACGACACCCAGGCGTTCGACCCCGAGGCAGCAAAGAAGTGGGGCCCCGTCGATCAGTACGCTGGCGGCGTTGAGCACGCAATTCTGCACCTGCTCTACTCGCGCTTCATCACCAAGGTGCTGCACGACCTCGGCTACCTCGACTTCGAAGAGCCCTTCACCTCGCTCCTCAACCAGGGCATGGTGCTGCTCGACGGCGCGAAGATGTCGAAGTCGAAGGGCAATCTCGTCGAGTTCGCTTCGGAGCTGTCGGAGCACGGCGCTGACGCACTGCGCGTCACGCTCGCGTTCGCTGGTCCGCCCGAGGACGACATCGACTGGGCTGACGTTTCGGTGCAGGGCTCGGCAAAGTTCCTCGCACGTGCGTGGCGTATCGCCGACGATGTCGAGCAGAACGGTGCCCCCGCTGGCGTCGACTTCGCCGGCAGTGACAAGGCGCTCCGCAAGCACACCCACCAGCTCCTCGCAGACGCACCGACCCTCATTGAGCAGTACAAGTTCAACGTTGTCGTCGCACGTCTCATGGATCAGGTGAACTTCACCCGCAAGGCAATCGACAAGGGCTGCGGCATCGCAGACCCCGCTGTTCGTGAGTCGGCAGAGGCGATCGCACAGATCCTCTCGCTCTTCGCGCCCTTCGCAGCAGAAGACATGTGGGCCAAGCTCGGCCACGAGGCGACAGTTGCACTCGCAACCTGGCCCGCCGCTGACGAGTCGCTGCTCGTCGAGGACGAGGTCACCATGGTCGTGCAGGTCAACGGCAAGGTGCGCGCGCGTCTCACGCTGCCCGCATCGGTTACCGAAGACGAAGCACGCGAGGCTGCACTCGCAGACGACGGCGTGAAGCGCGCTATCGGCGATCAGGAGATCGTGAACTTCATTGTTCGCGTTCCCAAGATCGTGAGCATCGCGGTGAAGCCCGCGAAGTAGTCGTTTCCGCTTCACGCGATAAGCGTCACGAAGGCCGCGCAGTTCTTACGAGCTGCGCGGCCTTCGTATGTTGTGCACAATCGTGAATGTCTGTTGAATCGCGTGCATTGCCCACAATTCTGTGAACCCACCCTTCTGCGCAGGTATTCACTCCCAAACTGGGCTGCATGAGACCGCAGCACTGGGAACTTCCACCAATTCGAAAGCATGTGTACGAGCAGACGCGCGAGCCGATGCACGATGCAGAGAGCACCGGCCCGCGGGAAACACCGACACAGCAAGGTTGGTTGCACCTCGTGCAAGGCGATCAGACAGCGACGGAACCTGCGTCGGTTCAGGAGCCCAATGTGCCAGGGCGCTGGGCCCTTGCACACCCAAAACGAACTGCCGAGGCTCCTGCGCTCACCTGGCGCGAACGGGTCTCCGTCGCCGCCCTGACGAAGCGGTCGATCGCCCTACCGGCTGCCGCCGCAATCGCGTTGTTCGTTGTCGCTTCACTCGTCACTCTGCTGTTGATTTGGGAGCAGCCGGGGGAGGCTACGGCTCCGTTTGTCGAGTCTGAGCAGTCTGCAAGTGCTGGTGGCGGCGTGATTACGGAAAACGAGGGGACGGGCCAACCTGAATCTCTGCTTGCCGTGCACGTCGTAGGAGAGGTGGAGCAGCCCGGGGTGGTCGAACTGCCTCAGGGATCACGGGTGCTTGACGCGATGGCGGCTGCCGGTGGCGCTACTGCAACTGCGGTACTCACCGACGTCAATCTTGCACGGTTGGTCATTGACGGCGAACAAATTGTTGTACCAAACCTCGAACAGTCGCTAGCTTCAGCTGCTGCAGTCTCAGATCAGAGTCAAGGCGGTGGTGCGACAAGTGGCGGCGACGCTCCGCTGGTGAGCCTGAATACTGCGAACGAGAGCGACTTTGAGACGTTGCCTCGCGTTGGGCCTGCCCTCGCTGCACGAATCATCGAGTGGCGGAAGGCAAACGGTGGTTTTCGCACGATTGATCAGCTCGGTGAAGTGAGCGGCATTGGCGACAAAACACTTGAATCGCTCAAGCCGCTAGTCACATTATGAAATCGCGAGTCGACGGCCAATTTCTCGTCGATGCGAGCACAGGCCCACCTGGCGCGTGGCGGCTCCTCTTTCCTGCGCTTGCAGGTTGGGTCATGTATGCGCTCTTGATTCATCGTCCAGAAGCAAGCCGATGGTGCATTGCCGTTGCGTTTGTCGCTGGAATCGTTACGCTGGTGGGCACGCTTCGATCCCGTCATCGAGACGGCAATCGTAGTGCGCCGACGGTTCGTAGCGCGCTGCTCGTGTTATTGACTGTCGTCATTCTGCTCGCAGCGCGGGTAGAGATGAGTGACACCGCGAGGATGCACGTTGAGTTTGTTGCAGCGGCGAAGCAAGAACGGGCCATTGAGTTTCAAGCTGATGTCGTCGGATTCCCGAGAGCAACTGCGGCTCCCGCCGGAGGAGCGAGTTTTGGGATGCAGGCGATGGCCGATATGCATGGGGCAGCCGTGCCGGTAAATCTCTGGCTCGATGGGGCTCCAGATGTGACGTTCGGACCCGGGACGAGAGTCGCTGTGCGCGGGCGGCCGAAACCAGCGATGCTCGGTGCTACAAGTGCTTGGCACATTACCGTGCGCAGCTTGCAGGTAGTTGCGCCTGCAGGAGGCTGGAACGCGACTGCTTCCCGCCTACGCGCAAGCCTTTTGGCGGCAGCTTCTCCGGTGGCGAGCGCGTCGCTAGTTCCGGGCTTCGCCGTGGGTGATACCTCGCTGGTGAATGAAGACCTCTCCGCCGACATGCTGGAAACCGGGCTGACGCATCTCACTGCCGTCTCAGGCGCGAACTGTGCGCTCGTTGTCTCCGCCGGAATCTGGCTTGCCTCGCGCTTGGGGCTTGGGCGTCGGGCGAGGCTTCCAATTGCGGGGTTGTTTCTCCTCGGGTTCGTTGGCATAGTTGGGCCCGACTCGAGCGTGCAGCGAGCCGCGGTGATGGCAGCTGTCGTGTTGATTTCGCAGTTTGCAGGGAAACGATCGCAGGCATTATCTGCGTTGGGAGCTGCTGTGCTGATCCTCTTGATCCGCGACCCATGGGAAGCTGTTCAAGCCGGATTCGCGCTCTCGGTCACTGCCACACTAGGCATCCTGTTGTTCTCTCGGCAGTTCACGAGCGGACTGAAGCGCAGGTGTCGGGTACCCGGATGGCTTGCGACACCGTTTGCGCTCACGCTGGCGGCTCAACTCACATGCGGTCCACTGCTCCTACTTCTGCAATCAGGCGTCTCAATTGTGAGTGTGTTCGCAAACGTCTTGGCAGCGCCTGCGGCACCTCTTGGGACTGCACTCGGGCTGGGCGCTACCATCGTTCTTCCGGTCGCAGAACAAGCTGGAACGTGTCTGGTATATCTTGCCGCGATACCGGCGCGCTGGATCGAAATAATCGCAGCGATTGGATCAGAGTTGCCGTTTGGGCGATGGCATTGGAGCGGAGGTTGGTTCGGGGCAGGCGCCTTGGCATTGGTTGAAGCGATCGGTGTGATGCTGGTGGCGGTGATTACGAGACAACTCTCGCGAGGCACGTGGGAAACAGGGAAGCGCAGACTTCCATGGGGTGAGGTGCAACGGCTGCCGGTAGCTGCGAAGCGGATCAGTGTTTTGCTCGGGGCGACCAGTGCTGGCATTGCACTCACGATGATCGGTGTTGCGCCGGTAGCGTCCAAAATTGGGATTCCGCAAGACTGGGCGATCGTTTCTTGCGATGTCGGACAGGGAGACGCAACGCTGCTGCGGGACCCTGAACGCCCTGACTTCGTCATGTTAGTTGATACGGGAGACGATGAACACCTATTGCAGCAATGCCTGAAGCGCTTCGGGGTATCACGCATAGATCAGCTGGTACTCACCCACGATGATCGTGATCATGTCGGTGCGTTAGATGCGGTCGCGGGAATCACGGAGACGGTGATCATTGCGCCGGCGAATGCTGATGACGGCGAAGATCGTGCACTCGTGAAAAGTTTGCGTGCGCATGGCCTGACGCCAGTGATTGTGCGGCAGGGTGATACCGGAGGAGCTGTTCCCGGAGGAAATTCTGGCTTGTGGTGGAAAGCGTTGGCTCCGGCTCAGGGAGTCGTTCCGAAAGATACAAACGCGGCGAGTATTGTGATGTCGGTTTCGATCCAGGGTCAGCGCATTCTCATGCTTGCCGACACTGGTAAAGACGAGCAGAAAAGCATGCTCGCCGCTGGGCTAGATGTCTCTAGCGACATCGTGAAGATTGCGCATCACGGGTCAAAGGATCAGTACCTCACCCTTTACGAGCAGGTGGGTGCTGGGGCTGCCTTCGTATCTGTTGGTAGCAAGAACCGCTACGGGCACCCCAACCAAGAGTTACTCTCTGCACTTCAAAAGATGGGTATGCAGACTTGGCGAACAGATGACTTGGGCACGGTCGTATTTGTGCTGGAAGTGCAGGGGCTGCGTGGATTTCATATGAAAGGGCGAGGTGCATCTGTTCGGCTGCCTTAAAGATGCGAAACGCACGGGCGTGTATGTCACGATCGATACAAAAGTGCCGGTACGGTCACTTGCGGAGATGAAACCGTACCGGCACACATGTGCAGAGTGAGCTGCACCCCCTGCAGCTCACTCTGTGACTACTTGAAGTCGGGGAACTCCTCAACTGCGTCCGCAATGCCGTCAACGACACTGGTGTAGGTCAGCGCGAAGCCGAATCGCTCAGCTAGGTTGCCCTCGATCCAAGTACCGTTTGCGACCGCTGGCACTCGGTTGAGCAGCGGATCAAGATCCGCATCGACATCGGCTTTGTAGACGAGCAATGCATCTGCGTCACCGAGCGAGCTGACTGCGCTTTCATAGCTCAGCATGTGGCCCATACCGTTTGGGTTAGGCGGTGCAGCAGTGATCTCTGCATTGTCATAAATGTTGAATCCGAGCGCGGGGAACACGACCTGGTAGAGCGACTCGTCGGAAATGACCGTGAAATTATCAACTGGTGCGTGAATGACGGCGATCGACTTGCCCTTGGTATAGGACTCAATGCGCTTACGTGCGTCTTCTACCGCCTGCTCGTAACCTTCGATAGCGGCCTCGGCCTGATTTTCACGACCGAGCATATTGAGCTGTGCAGTCATCGCCACGAACGGATCCTCGGCAGAGGCACCCTCAACATCAATGCCATCGTTCACGGCGAGCACGGGAGCGATGTCATCAAGTTTGAAGTCTTCGCCCTCATAGAAATCCCACCAACCCTTGCCAACGACAATGAGATCGGGGTTGTACGAGGCGATCTCCTCGCGGTTCAAATCAAATGCAGTATTTTTCAGATGAGCGACGTCCTCATCAACGAGCGGTGAGAGCGGGCTGTCCTCACCGTATGCAGTTGCTACGAGTGGGTAGTCCGCGAGGAGCGCCATTTCGAGGCCACTGCGGCTATCGAGCACGACTACGCGCTGCGGATCTGCGGGGATCTCTGCAGTGTAGCCCTCGTAGTTGAAATCGATAGTTTCACCTGAGGCGCTGCTCTCGGTCCCTGCAGTGTTACCGCCAGCGCAACCGGTGAGCAGGCCAACCGAAACTGCCGCTGAGAGGAACATTAGGGCGCGTGTGCGACGGGCAGGCCTGAGGCGTGAAATGCCGGATTCGGCAATTGAGAGTGGCATATAAATCCTTGACATGATGTGGTGCCTGTTTGGCAGGCGAGAGGGCCGCAGCGTGTTTGCTTTGGCCACTGAGTACAACGTTAGAAACTTCTCGCATCGAGGGGGAGACGTGGCGCTTCGCGATCTGGACGTGAACGGTCACGACCGAGTGGCACAACGGTCGGGGATCCGGTGACCGGGTCGGGAACGACGATGCACGCGAGCCCAAAGACCTCCTCGACGATCTCAGCGGTGACGACCTCTTCTGGAGACCCCTGGGTAACCACGGCGCCATCTTTCATAGCGATGAGGTGAGTGCCGTAACGCGCTGCCTGATTGAGGTCGTGTAGGACTGCAACAAGCGTGTTTCCAGCAAGGTGCAGATCGGTGAAGAGTTCGAGTAAGTCAATCTGATGTGCAATATCGAGATAAGTGGTGGGTTCATCAAGCAACAACAGCGGGGTTTCTTGAGCAAGCACCATGGCGACCCACACGCGTTGCTTCTGTCCACCTGAAAGCTCATCGACGAGACGGGGTGAGAGCTCGGTGACTCCCGTTGCGTTCATAGCCTGAAGTACAGCGTGTTCGTCAACGTCGGTCCACTGGCGGATGAGGCCCTGGTGTGGGTACCGGCCTCTCGCGATGAGATCCGCCACAGTGATTCCCTCTGGGGCGATGGATGACTGGGGAAGTAGGCCGAGCTTCCGCGCTACAGCCTTCGCCTTATACGTTGCAATATTCTTGCCGTCGAGCAGCACTTCGCCGGCAGTCGGACGTATGAGTCTGGAAAGTGCGCGAAGCAGGGTCGACTTGCCACACGCGTTGGGGCCAACGATGACGGTGAATGATTCGTCTGGAATCGCGACCGAGAGATTCTCTGAGATGGTCTTTCGGTCATAGCCAATCGTGACGTCGGCAACCTGTAGTGCAGTGGCGGCAGAAGGAGAAACAGTCATGCGAGTGCTTTCTGAGAGCGTGGGGAATGAAGGTGTTAACCGCGCTTGCGGGCTTCGGCGATGAGCAACCAAATGAGGTAACCGCCACCAAGAACGACGGTCACGGTGCCGACTGGAAGCATTGCTGGAAGCGCGTGCAGTGCGACATAGTCAGAGGCCGAAAGGAGAACCGCACCCATGCAGGCCGATGCGGCAACAGAGACACCGGGAGATCGAGTAATGCGACGCGCGATCTGCGGTGCGGCGAACGCGACGAATGAGATCGGGCCAGCTGCGGCGGTTACTACGGCGATGAGTGCGACCGAGAGCAGCATGAGAACCAGGCGAATAGGCTCGACGCGCACGCCAAGTGCCTGCGCGGCATCATCGCCAAGCTCAAGCTGTTTGAGCGGTCGAGTGAACCCTAGGGTGACCGCAAGAAGTATGATCACCAGCACAGTGCCAGCGCCGGTCTGTAGCCAGGTCATGCCGTTGAGGGATCCGGCCCCCCAGACAGCCGCGACCAGGGCGGTATCGAGATTTGCAGTGAGTGTCAGCCACGTGTTGAGCGAGCTCAGCATTGCTGACACCGCGATACCTGAAATGATGAGTCGAAAACCCTGCACGCCACCCCTGAACGCGAGAATGTACACGAGTCCAGCAGTAGCAATGCCGCCTACGAACGCGCCTGCTGCAACGTCAAGGTAAGTGCCCTGCAGCACAATGATGACGATGAGCGCGCCGGTGTAGGCGCCGGCTGAGAAGCCCAAAATATCGGGACTTGCGAGCGGGTTTCTCGTGAGCGACTGGAAGATAGCGCCGCTTGCCCCAAGCGCTGTGCCAAACGCGCATGCCGCGAGCGCGCGCGGCATGCGCCACTCGATGACGACGGTCCGCGTGAACTCTTCGGCCTGCGAGGTGAGTGCCTGCCATACCTGAGCAACTGTCAGCGGGTAGTCGCCGCTTGCGAGAGCCGCAATAAAAATGACGACCGCGAGCGTCACCAGGGCGAGGCACATGGTGAACACACGCATGTCGATTCGGAGCCATACGCCGCGCACATGCCATCTGCGGAAGGTGCGGCCAAACTGCACATGCTGTGGCAGGTGCGGATTCGCTGGAGCATCTCCTTGCGTGTATGCCGACTGTGGTTTCGATGGAGTGCTCACAGGCCACTCACCTTCCGCTTGCGGATGAGCATAATGAGTACCGGTGCGCCCACGAACGCTGTCACGATTCCGACGGGGACCTCTGCTGGACGCATGATGAGTCGTCCGGCGATGTCCGCAAGTAAAAGCAGTGCTGGTGCGAGAACCAGGGTGTAGGCAAAGATCCACCGTTGGTCTGGCCCAACGATCCAGCGTGCAACGTGCGGCACCATGAGGCCGACGAAACCAATTGGTCCTGCAATTGCGGTTGCACCACCAGCTAAAAGCGTTACCGCAATGACCACGAGGATTCGGGTACGCAGCACGTTCGCGCCGAGCGCCGCAGCCAGATCGTCACCGAGCGCGATGGCGTTGAGCGATCGTGCGAGGCACATGGCGATGATCAGTCCGATTGCGAGGAACGGCAAGACAGGCCAAACGGTATCGAGGTCGCGACCGACGACGGTGCCGGCGCCCCAGTTTCGCATCTTGTCAAAGGCCTGAGGATTTAGCAGCGTCAAAGCTGAAGTTAGGCCACTCAGGGCTGCACCGAGCGCAACACCAGCGAGCACGAGTCGGAGTGGATCCGCGCCACCGCGGCCAGCCGAGCCGATGGCGTACACCGCAAACGTGACGATGAGGGCGCCGCCGAACGCGAACCAGATGTATTCGGTGATTGAGGCTGCACCGAATGCGCCGACCCCCACTGCGACAGCGAATGAGGCCCCTGAATTGACGCCAAGGATGCCGGGATCTGCAAGAGGATTGCGGGTGAGTGCCTGAATGAGTGCCCCGGCAATGCCAAGTGCTGCAGCAACGACGATAGCGACGACGGTGCGGGGGACGCGCAGATCGCGGACGACAAAGTGATCCTCGGTATCGGCCGGTGCGAAGAGTGCGTCCCACACGGTAGCCAGGGGAATTTCACGTGAGCCGATGACGATGCTTGCGACGACGATGACACCGAGTCCGAGACAAGCCACGAATAACCAGAGCGTGCGTGCGAGGTTTCCTGAGGCCTTTCCTTGGCTCGGTCGTTCCGGTGAATCGCGTAAGTCCGCGTGATCTCGGGGTTGAGTGCTGGCTTGAGTCGGCATGGGCATAATGCGAGGCGAGCTCCGGTGGCTGTGAGGGCGATCGCGCCGGTCTGGCGCGTACTTCCAAGCTACGGTGGTACTTCAGACCTGGGGAGACAGGTCGTTTCTCATATGAGACAGGCGTTAAGCTGCGCGCCGGTTTCGGCCCTGCCCGGTAATTCGCTCGGTGAACTCGCCTGGCGTGCAGCCAATGGTCTTTCTGAAAGCAGTGACGAACGCACTTGTTGTGCTGTAGCCCACACGACGTGCGACGTACTTCACGCTGTTGCCATCGGTGAGCGAGCCGAGCGCAGCGCGCATTCTCACGAGTCGACGCCACTGCGTGAAGCTCATTGCAACTTCGGCGCTGAATGCACGAGTAAGCGTTCGTGATGTCATGTTGAGCAGCGAAGCCCACTGCTCGAGAGAGCGGTCGTCGGCCGGGTCACTCAGGACCTTTTCCACGAGAAGTGCGAGCCTCCGGTCCTCTGGGATCGGGACGTCGAGACCAAGAGAATCGTTCAACTCAAGCATGTCGATGCAGACCTCTTGCGCACGCAAGCGTTGTTGCACTGACATGCGGGTATTCTTCAGGTGAATCAGCAACTCACGTGCGGCCGGCACAAGTCGCACCGCGACGGGCTTGTCCCAGACGCGCGTCCAGCTTTCCGGTGCAAAGTAGGTGGTGCGGATCTCGGTACTTTCGCGTGAGGAGCCTTCGTGCTCCATCCCGGCTGGGATCCATAGTCCAATGCCTGGGGTGACTGTCCACTGGCGGCCACCAGTCACCATTGTGACAACACCACGGTCTGTCCAGAGGAGCTCGTGTTCTGGGTGACTGTGGCGAGCCCAGGTGACGGCATGGTTGGGGATGTGCACGCTAGTGGTGAAGAGATATGGATCGGCGACGTAGTGTTCTGGCGAGTGCAGAGGAAGCCGTGCCAAGAGTGGCTCAGGGGCTTCAGTCTGGAGGCTCGGGCGTGGTGCACGGTCGGCGTGCAGAGTGAGAACTGTCATGGTCACCTGGGAGTTAGTCATAGAAGTAAGGCTCTCCTAATATTAGTCAGATGAATGAGGTTCCCGCTTATCCATGTGTTTCCAGTGGGATGCTCATGGGGCGTTAACTGGGGTGAACCTGCTGATGTCGGCGGGGGCGGGTAGAGTGTGTGTCGTGGCAGCAGCAGCACGAACGACACCGGCGAAGAGCGCGAAGACCAAGGCACCGCAGTGTGACTGGACCGAAGCGCGCCCAGCGCCAACCGTGCTCGTGAGCGGCGCTGAAGAGTTTCTTGCTGATCGGGCAGGGCAACGCATTCGCGAACAGCTCAAAGCTGAGAATGCTGAGCTCGAGGTGCACGATATCGATGCTGCGTCCTATGCGGCGGGCGAACTCTTCACGCTTGCGAGCCCGTCGCTTTTTGCCGAACCTCGACTCATCCGCGTGAGTAATGTCGAGAAAAGTTCCGATGCGTTCATTGAAGACGCCAAGCGGTATGTGCTTGACCCGGCAGAAGACACGACTCTCGTGCTTCGTCACGTCAATGGCATGCGCGGCAAAGCCTTGTTGGACACTGTTCGCGGGAGCGCACCCGGCGCGATCGAGATCGTGTGCCCCGAGATCAAGAAAGAGTCTGACCGACTCGCGTTCGCGCAGCAGGAGTTCCGTCGCCTTGGCGCGCAGGCAACACCTGGCGCGGTCCGCATGCTCGTCGCGGCCTACGCCTCCGGTAGCGTCGGTGAGCTCGCAGGTGCGTGCGTGCAGCTCGTCTCAGACGTCGGCCGCAACCTCACCGAAACCGAGGTCAACCGCGCGACCGAGGGCCGTGTCGAGGCCAGCGGCTTCAAGCTTGCAGATGCGGCAATTGCAGGCCGGCGCTCAGACGCGCTCGTGCTCCTGCGTCAGGCGCTCCTGACCGGCCTCTCACCGATCCCGATGCTCGCGGCACTCAACATGAAGCTGCGCGGCATGGCACGAGTCTACGGTGCCCGTGGCAACGCGGGTCAGCTTGCGAAAGAACTCGGTATGGCACCGTGGATGGTGCAGAACGCCGTACGTGACGCGCAGGCCTGGCGCGAAGAAGACCTCGCACGCGCAATCGACTTGGCGTGCGAGACCGAGTGGAAGCTCAAGGGCGGCACCCGCGATCCCGAGTACGCGCTCGAGCAGCTCGTGAGCTTCGTTGCTCTCCGAGGCCGCACCAGCCGCTAACGCCGGTTTACCACCAGTATGCGGGGTAGCCCGTGTGCTTGATCTTGTTCAACAGAATGCCGAACACCACGAGAATGATCGCGCCAAGCACCGTCGAGATAATCAGCGACCACTGACCCGACACTGTCATCGCCGCAATCATCGCCGTCGCCGCGCCAGGGGAGTGCGCCGTGCGCAGCACGAGCATCACGCCGAGCGAGAGTGCGCCAGCGATAGCGGCAGCCCACAGCGAATGACTGATGTAGCCAACGCCCACGCCGACCAGCGCAGACAGCAGGTGCCCGCCAACGACCTGACGCGGCTGCGACAGGTGTAGATTCGGACCCGTCACAATCAACACCATGCTCGCAGCGAGCGGCGGGATCAGTAGTTGATGCCCCGTCCATGTGCCAATCGCGACCAACGAGCACAGCGCAATGCCAGCGACCAGCGTGGCGACCACGATTTTGCTCAGCGCAGGGCGCGGCGGGGTTTTCGTCTGCAACAGTGCTTTCCAAGCAGCGGGCAAAGCGTGTCTCCTCACATGAACGCAGCACATCACGACTGCGGATAGACGAAAGCAGCGGACCACCGAAGTGATCCGCTGCTTTGCGATGCTTCAGAAAGCAGTCTTAGATAGCTGCAACCTGAGCTGCGAGCTTCGACTTGCGGTTCGCAGCGTTGTTCTTGTGCAGAACACCCTTCGAAACAGCCTTGTCGAGCTTGCGGGTAGCAACCTTGAGGTTTGCCTCAGCAGCGGTCTTGTCGCCAGCCGCGATCGACTCGCGGGTCTTGCGAATGAGGGTACGCAGCTCGCTCTTGTATGCACGGTTACGCTCGGTAGCCTTGCGGTTGGTCTTGATGCGCTTCAGCTGCGACTTGATGTTTGCCACGTTAAGTGAGTTCCTTCATTTCAAGGTCAATATGAATTGTTCCGTTTCGGTGAGAGAGGGCACCTCCCGGATGTGTGGATAGTTCCACACGCAAGTCAGAGATTAACTCTATCAGATGAAGGGTCATTCCTGCTGGGTGCGTCGTCGTGCGTGTTCGCATTGTGGACGCGTGACGGTCACACAACGTGCGTAAGAGCGGTTGTGGGGGAGGCGCTGATCCGCGCCCCGGTGGTGCCCAGCAGCGCCGCAACCGCGCTCAGGGGCACGCCACGCGTGCTCTCATATAGGGGGAACAGCAACTCAGGGGCCACTGTGAGATAATGAGCCACAATGTCTCCTCGTAGTGTGAACCCCCCAGCGCCGTCGTCGACCGACCCCGCGAAGATTCGCAACTTCTGCATCATCGCGCACATCGACCACGGTAAGTCCACCCTCGCTGACCGCATGCTGCAGGTCACGGGCACTGTTTCTGACCGCGATATGCGCGCTCAGTACCTCGACAACATGGATATCGAGCGCGAGCGCGGTATCACCATTAAGTCGCAGGCTGTCCGTATGCATTGGAACCACGACGGTGGTGACTATGCACTGAACATGATCGATACCCCGGGTCACGTTGACTTCAGCTACGAGGTATCTCGCTCGCTGGCAGCGTGTGAGGGTGCGATCTTGCTCGTTGACGCCGCACAGGGCATCGAGGCGCAGACGCTCGCGAACCTCTACCTCGCGATGGAGAACGATCTCGAGATCATCCCCGTCTTGAACAAGATCGACCTCCCAGCTGCAGACCCTGAGCGCGTAGCTGCTGAGATCGCGGATCTCATCGGTGGCAACCCCGATGACATTCTCAAGGTGTCGGGCAAGACCGGCATGGGTGTTGAAGAGCTGCTCAACAGCGTCATTGAGCGCGTTCCCGCGCCCGTCGGCGACGCTGACGGCCCCGCCCGCGCAATGATCTTCGACTCGGTCTACGACCCCTACCGTGGCGTGGTTACTTACGTCCGTATGGTTGACGGCAAGCTCACCCCGCGTGAGAAGGTCCTCATGATGTCGACCAAGACCGAGCACGAAGCGCTCGAGATTGGCGTCTCGGCTCCCGGGCCGACCCCGACCAAGGGTCTCGGCGTCGGCGAGGTGGGATACCTCATCACCGGTGTGAAGGACGTTCGCCAGTCGAAGGTTGGCGATACCGTCACCACCAAGTTCCACGGTGCTGAAGAGGCGCTGCCCGGCTACACTGACCCGAAGCCCATGGTCTTCTCGGGTCTGTACCCGATCGACGGTTCCGACTACCCGGTGCTCCGCGAGGCGCTCGACAAGCTCAAGCTTTCTGACGCGGCGCTCCAGTACGAGCCAGAGACCTCGGTCGCGCTTGGCTTCGGCTTCCGCTGTGGCTTCCTTGGCCTGTTGCACCTCGAGATCATCTCGGAGCGCCTGCGCCGCGAGTTCGACCTCGACCTCATCGCGACCGCGCCCAGTGTGGTCTACCAGGTCACGAGTGAAGACGGCTCGGAGACGACCGTGACGAACCCAAGCGAGTACCCCGAGGGCAAGATCCGCTCGGTTCGCGAGCCCGTCGTGCGCGTCGCGATTCTCACCCCCAAGGACTACGTCGGAACCGTCATGGAGCTCTGCCAGAGCCGCCGAGGCAGCCTCATGGGCATGGAATACCTCGGCGAGCGCGTTGAGCTTCGCTACAGCGTTCCCCTCGGCGAGATCGTGTTCGACTTCTTCGACCATCTCAAGAGTCGTACCCAGGGCTACGCGTCACTCGACTACGAACCCATGGGTGAGCAGGAAGCAGACCTCGTGAAGGTCGACATCCTCCTCCAGGGCGACAAGGTCGACGCGTTCAGCGCGATCGTCCACCGTGACAACGCATACCACTACGGCACGATGATGGCTGAGCGCCTGCGCAAGCTTATCCCGCGCCAGCAGTTCGAGGTGCCCATCCAGGCAGCGGTTGGCTCGCGCATTATTGCTCGCGAGACGATCCGCGCCATCCGTAAGGACGTCCTTGCCAAGTGCTACGGCGGCGATATCAGCCGTAAGCGCAAGCTGCTCGAAAAGCAGAAGGAAGGCAAGAAGCGCATGAAGATGGTCGGCCGCGTTGAGGTGCCACAGGAGGCCTTCATCGCAGCGCTGTCGGGCGACGTCGAGACGAAGGACGCGAAGAAGTGACCCCGGCGCCGAAGGAAGAACTTCCGCGGCGCTCGACGCACCGCGAGATGCCGGTTGGCTACGCAGCCGTCGGCGCCTCGCGGGCGAGTGATCTGCTCCGCTTCCCGCCTGCCGGGAGTACCTCATACGAGGAGACGGCCCAGCTCGGGAGCGGCGAAGAGCGATTCATCCTGGCCTCCAGTTGGCTGATGACCTGGGGTGCGCACCGTGGTGCGGGCTGCGCGGTCGACGATGTCGATCGTGGCGAGGGCAGTAACTACGTTGGTGTCGCGTTCGATGCCGAGGGTTCGCCCCTGCCCAGTGGCAACACCGAGGAGCTGTTTGGCCCCGACGGTGAGCCGTTCATCACTGCTGGCACCACTGCTCGGCTGCGAATTGGCGACCTCGACCGCGAGATTCTCGTGGTCTACACGCTCGTTGAGACGAACCGCATTGGCTTCGCATGGGGCGATCGTTCTGCAGAGGGCGGCCCCTACGGCGAGCACTTCGCGGTTGTGGAGCTGAAAGAAGACGGCACGGTCTGGGCCGGCGTTCGCGGCTTCTTCTACTCCTCGCAGAACGGTTTCCTCGGCCTGAAGGCACGTGGCGATCAACGCAACGTCGTTGATGCTGCCAAGCGCATCCTTGAGGCGTTGCAGCCCGGTGCTGCCCCGGTGAACACGCTGCCGAACGACGCGGCAGCGGGCGATGTTGCGGTTGAAACTGACCCGGTAGTGTCTGAGGATGCTGCCGAACCCATAATCATCGAGCTTCCCGCTGATGATTCGGCGGATCGCTAACCGTGCCAAGCACCTTCCCGCCCGGCGAGCCTGCTCCCGCTGACGGTGCCCTTCCGGCCTCTGTGCTTCCTGGCGCAGAAGACCGGAAGTTCGGCGTGTACGTCCACGTCCCGTACTGCCGTGTGCGCTGCGGATACTGCGACTTCAACACCTACACCGCGAGCGAGCTCGGCACCACGAACCAGTCGCACTACGCGTCTGAGGCGGCAACTGAGCTGAGCTTTGGTGCCAAGGTGATGCGTGACTCGGGTCTTCCCGAGCGCCAGGTGTCGACCGTCTTCTTCGGCGGCGGTACCCCGACGCTGCTTCCCGCTGCCGACCTCGTGCTGATGCTCAACCGTATCCGTGACGAGTGGGGCATCGCGGAGGGCGCTGAAGTCACGACCGAGGCAAACCCCGATTCGGTGGATCGCGACTACCTGCAGCACCTTGCAGACAACGGCTTCACCCGCGTGAGCTTCGGCATGCAGTCGGCTGTGCCGAAGGTGTTGCGCGTGCTTGACCGTACGCACTCACCTGAGCGCGTGCCGCAGGTGGTTGCCTGGGCGCGCGAGGTCGGCCTGCAGGTCAGTCTTGACCTCATCTACGGTTCGCCTGGCGAGACCATCGAGGAGTGGGAGACCACGCTCGATGCTGCACTCGCGATGGCGCCCGATCATCTCTCGGCCTACGCTCTGATCGTCGAGCCCGGCACGAAGCTTGCCGCGCAGATCAAGCGCGGCGAGTACCCGGAGACTGACGACGACCTGCACGCTGAGATGTACGAGCATGCAGACGCGAAGCTCGCGGCAGCCGGCTACGAATGGTACGAGGTGAGTAACTGGGCGCGCAGCGAGGATCACCGTTCACGCCACAACCTCTCGTACTGGACCGGCGAGGACTGGTGGGCTGCCGGCCCGGGTGCGCACAGTCACATCGGTGGCACGCGCTGGTGGAACGTCAAGCATCCCCGCGCCTACGCTGACCGGATCTCGCAGGGCCTCTCGCCCGCGCTCGAGCGTGAACTGCTCGACGACGAGGCTCGGCACGAGGAACAGGTGCTCCTGCAGACCCGCATTGCCGACGGCCTCCCGATCGCGGCTCTTGCTGAGAGCGAACGCGGAGCGGTTGCCGGACTGATTGCTGACGGCCTCATCGAGGGTCGCGCTGCATTGGGAAGTGGCGGATCCGCACCCAGAATCGTGCCGACACTCAAGGGGCGGCTGCTCGCTGACCGCGTAGTCGGCGCTCTGCTGAGCTAAGTATTTCTGAGGCTGGCTGCGCTAGACTTGGCACTCGAAGGTGTTGAGTGCCAGGAAGGGAGTCGCGATGGTTACCGAACGCGGTCTCGCTGTCTTGCACGCGATCGTGAGTGACTACGTTGCGACGAGCGAGCCGGTTGGTTCGAAATCCATCGTTGATCGGCACAGCTTCGGGGTTTCGGCCGCGACCATTCGCAATGACATGGCTTCGCTCGAAGACCAAGAGCTCATCGCGCAGACACACACTTCTTCTGGCCGTGTGCCGACGGACAAGGGCTACCGGCTCTACGTTGACACTTTGGCTCGCGCACGTCCGCTCACGGGGGCGCAGCGCACCGCGATCGAACGGTTCCTCGGTGAATCGAATGATCTCGACGATGCGATGAGCCGCACGGTTCGACTGCTCGCGCAGCTCACGAACCAGGTGGCCGTTGCGCAGTACCCGTCGCTACGCAGCACGGTCGTGCGTCACATCGACCTCGTTGCCGTCGGCGAAGATCGCGTGCTGTGCGTGCTCATCCTTGGCTCCGGCGTGGTTGAGCAGCAGGTCGCGAAGTTGCCTTCTGCGCAGGTGACCGAGGCGTGGGTGAACGGACTCAGGGGGCGGATCGCGCAGGCGATCATCGGTCTCGATCTTGACTCCGCTGAACGCGCGCTGACCGCACTCGCTGCGAACGCGAACGAGTGGGTCGATCCGCTCGAAAACGAGCTCATCGGGCGCGTACTCGACATCGTGCTCGGGCAGCTCAAAGCGAATCGCAGTGACAAGATCGCGGTTGCTGGCACAGCGAATCTCTCGCGGCCGGGGGAGTACTCCGGTACCCTGACCACCGTGCTCGAGGCGATCGAGGAGCAGGTAACGCTGTTGCGCTTGTTTGAAGAACTCGTGCATGACCAGCGTGACGTTGCCGCCTCGATCGGGCGTGAGAACGCGCTGTATGGCCTGCCCGAAGCGTCGGTCATCGCCACCAACTATGCCTCCGCAGGTGACAATGCTGCGCGCCTCGGCGTGCTCGGTCCCGTCCGCATGGACTACGCAGGCAACATTTCGAGCGTCCGCGCTGTCGCACGGTACCTCAATCAGATCCTTGACGAAGCGCACTAGCAGCCTTCGCCGTTTTTCATCAGTTTTTCACCGCAACCACTAAGGAGCAATCAGAGTGGCAGATCACTACGAGGTCCTCGGAGTTTCCCGCGAAGCGACCCCAGAAGAGATCAAGAAGGCGTACCGCAAGCTTGCGCGTCAGCTCCACCCCGATGTGAACCCGTCTGAGGACGCCGCAGAGCGTTTCAAGGACGTCACTCACGCATACGACGTGCTCAGCGACGCAGAGCAGCGCGCGCGTTACGACCGCGGTGGCGATCAGCCCGGCTTCGGCGGCGCAGGCGGCGGCTTCGGCGATATCTTCGAGACCTTCTTTGGTGGCGGCTTCGGCAGCGGATCACAGGGCCCCCGCTCGCGCGCCGAGCGCGGCGAGGACGCACTCATTCGCATTGACGTTCCCCTCGAAGAGGTTGTCTTCGGTGCGAAGCGCGACATCACCATCAATACCGCAGTGCTCTGCAATACGTGTGACGGCAGTGGCTGCCAGCCCGGCACGAGCCCCGTTACCTGTGACGTCTGCCACGGCCAGGGTCAGGTGCAGCGTCAGGTTCGCTCGCTCTTCGGCAACGTTGTGACGATGCACCCCTGCGGCAGCTGCTCAGGCTACGGCACGATTATTGAGCACCCCTGCACCTCGTGCGCAGGCAAGGGCCGCGTGCGCGAGCGCCGCGAGCTTCCCCTCGATATCCCCTCGGGTATCGAGACCGGCACCCGCATGCAGATGCGTGGTGGTGGCGAGGTTGGCCCAGGTGGCGGCCCCAACGGCGATCTCTTCATTGAATTCCGTGTGACGCACCACGACATCTTCAGCCGCGACGGCGATGATCTGCTCAGCACGCTCCAGGTCGCAATGACTGACGCGGTGCTCGGCGCTGAGGTCTCGCTCGATTCGCTTGACGGTGACAAGGTTGAGATTGAGGTTCCCGCTGGCGTCCAGTCGGGTGACATCATCACCGTGCGTGGCCGCGGCATCCAGGGCCTTCAGACCACGAACCGCGGCGACCTCAAGGTTGCTGTGCAGGTCGTGACCCCCGCGAAGCTCAGCAAGCGTGAGAAAGATCTCGTGCGCCAGCTCGCGGCACTGCGCAAGGACGAAGATCCCCACTTTGGTGAGTTCCACCAGGGCTTCTTCGGCAAGATCCGCGATCGCTTCTTTAAGAACTAAGCGCCGTGGCGAATCTCTACTACCGTGAGGGCCTGACCGCAGCTGAATTCGTTCCTGGCGCCGTCATCGAAATTACCGGTGACGAAGCTCGGCACGCAGTTCGCGTCAGTCGTCTGCGGCAGGGTGAGCAGATCCTCATCGGCAATGGCGCGGGCGCGCTCGCAAACGCCGAGGCAACCGTCGTTGGCAAGGACCGGTTTTCGGTACGTCTGCTCGACGTGACGCAGGACGCAGCGCCAGAGATTCGCCTCACCCTCGTACAAGCGCTCGCAAAGGGCGACCGAGATGAGCGCGCCGTCGAGCAGTCGACGGAATTTGGCGTTGACGGCTTTGTGCCCTGGCAGGCTGCGCGTTCAGTCTCGCGCTGGGATGGCGCTGGCGGCGCAGAGAAGTCAGCGAAGGGCATTGCCAAATGGCAGCGCATTGCTCGCGAGGCATCGAAGCAGTCGCTTCGTGCCTGGATCCCGGAAGTTGGTCCGCTCGCGACCACACGTGACCTCTGTGCGGCTGCAGCGGATCCCGAAATCGAAGTCATCGTGCTGCACCCGCGCGGTGAACGTGCGCTGAGCTCTTGGGCTACCGATGGTCTTGACCGTCAGGCGCGTGAGATCATGCTCGTTGTTGGCCCAGAAGGTGGACTTTCTGACGGCGAAATTGACGAGCTTGAGGCTGCTGGCGCGCGTGTGCTCGTACTCGGAAATACGGTACTTCGCACATCATCTGCTGGTCCAGCTGCGCTCGCCGTGCTGAATGTGGGGCTACACCGCTGGTAAATCAGTGCATATGCACTGATTTGTTCCACCAAACGGGATCATTTCAACTCTGGCCAAGCTCTGGCTTTTGCGATATAAGTCACCTGGGTATACCATCGTGCTCACGCATGGGGTTCGCTACGAGCGTTCCCGAAAGATGTGCGTTGAACATAGGTATATAGAGGTTTTTACAAGTGAGTGACAACAACTCAAACGGTGCACTAAACAACGGAGCAAAAGAGATACCGAACGCCTCGACGCCGCCCCCCATTCAGCACAAAAAGCTGGCGTCTCGCCACGTGACGATGATCACGCTTGGTGGCATCATTGGCGCGAGTTTGTTTGTGGGATCTGGCAACGTTATTCGCGCGGTTGGACCGGCAGCGGTGCTGTCCTACCTCATTGGCGGACTTCTCGTCTTCCTGGCGATGCGCATGCTCGGAGAGATGGCGGCGGCGCGGCCCACCATCGGTTCGTTCATGGAGTATGCACGAGTTGGTCTGGGCAACTGGGCGGCGTATCTCGTCGGCTGGCTGTACTGGTACTTCTGGGTCGGTGTCCTTGCATATGAGGCCGTACTCGGTGGTGAAACCCTCAACGGCTGGTTCACCTTCCTGCCAGGATGGGCATGGTCGCTCATTCTGATCGCAATCTTCGTTGGCACCAACCTCATTTCGGTTCGTACCTTCGGCGAGGTTGAGTTCTGGCTCGCAAGCATCAAGGTCGTTGCGATCGTGGTGTTCCTGGGTGCTGGTCTGCTCTTCGCGCTTGGTCTCTGGCCGAATGCAACGTTCTCTGTACCGAATCTGTGGGAGCATGGCGGCTTCGCACCGAACGGTTTCGGCGTAGTCTTCACTGGTGTAGCACTCGTCATCTTCTCGTACTTCGGCACTGAGATTGCGGTTATGGCAGCCGCTGAATCGGAAGACCCGGCGAAGGGTATCCGTCAGGCTACGCACACGATCATCTGGCGCATCTTGCTCTTCTTCGTGGGTGCAGTGCTCATCATCACGATGGTCATTCCCTGGGATGAACTCCCCGAACCCGTGAGCGTCGCAGTCGCTCCGTTCACGCAGGTGTTCTCGCTGCTGGGCGTTCCCGGCGCAGCGATGATCATGCAGCTCATCATCTTCACCGCGGTGATCTCGGTACTGAACTCTGGCCTGTACTCGGCATCACGCATGTTCGCTGCTCTTGCAGACCAGGGCTTCGCGCCAAAGCTGATTTCGAAGCGTTCACGTAACGGCGTGCCTGTCTGGGCACTGATCGCCTCCACGAGTGGTGCGGTCGCCGCAACCATTGTGAACTTCGCAGCGCCTGACTCGGGCGTCTTCTCGTTCATCATGAACTCGGCTGGCCTCGTTGCGCTCTTCGTCTACGTCTTCATCGCAATCACGCAGATGCGCTTGCGTCAGAAGATGAGCCCCGATGAGGTGAAGGGGCTGAAGCTGAAGATGTGGCTGCACCCCTGGCTGAACATTGTCCTCATCCTCGCAATCGTCGCGATCCTCATCATCATGCTCACGACTGAGGCAGGCCGCACCCAGGTGTGGACGAGCCTTATTGCGACCGTGGTACTCGTACTCTTCTGGCCGCTTGTTCGGAAGAAGCTGAAGAAGCGTGACGCAGAAAAGTTGCAGGCCGACGTGCCCGCAACCGACGAAGCCTAAAACGACTGTTCGTCATCGCATCGTTCGCCCCTGGCTCCAGCGCTTGCTGTCTGCCAGGGGCGAACTGCGTTTGCGACTCTTTCGCATCGGCCCTGGCCGGGTAGACTGGTGGTATGGCTCAGGACACCATTTTCGCCAAGATCGTTTCTGGAGATATCCCGGTCGAGATTCTCGCCGAGACCGAGCGCGTGATCGCGTTCCCAGATATTGCGCCCCAGGCGCCCGTTCACATTCTCGTGATCCCTAAATCAACCGAGTATGAGAACGTCGTCGAACTTGCCGCTGGTGACCCCGAAACCCTCGCCGAGATGGTTGCGGTAGCGAAGCAGCTCGCAGAGAAGCACGGCAACGGTGACTTCCGTCTGCTCTTCAACTCGGGTGAAACTGTCGGCCAGACCGTATTCCATGTGCACGCCCATGTGCTCGCAGGAGACCTCAAGGAGAACTCGCTCGTTGGAGCCTGAAACAACCAGCCCCACTTCCGCGTCCGTCAACTCACGTGAGCTGACACGCACCATTACGCTCTCGGGTGTCGAACTGAGTTCGTTCCTCGGGCACCGAGACCAGCTCGTTCGTGACCTCGAGGAGCTGCATCCAGGCGTACGGTTCCACGTACGTGATGAGGTGATGACCCTGCGCGGTGACGTCGCACAGGTGCGTGCCGCTGAGGCAGTCGTGCTTGAGGTGCTCGATCTTGCTCGCAAGAGCGGGCAGGTCTCAGCACACGATGTGCGCGCGATCACCCATTTGGTCAACAAGGGGCAGGCGGGATCCGCCGCCCAGCGTCTCAGCGAGCCGATCGTGCAGGTGCGGGGCAACGCCGTACGTGCCCAGACCGACGGCCAGCGCAGCTACGTCGACGCGATTGATGACAACACTATTGTGTTCGGCATCGGACCTGCCGGCACTGGCAAGACGTACTTGGCGATGGCGAAGGCCGTGCAGGCCCTGCAGCGCCGCGAAGTCTCGAAGATCATGCTCACCCGTCCCGCGGTCGAAGCGGGGGAGAGCCTTGGCTTCCTGCCCGGTGGTCTTGAGGAAAAGATTGACCCGTACCTGCGCCCGCTGTTCGATGCGGTGAGTGCAATGATGGACCAAGATCTTGTCGGCCGTCTGCTCGCGAACGGCACCATCGAGGTCGCCCCACTCGCCTACATGCGCGGTCGCACCCTGAACGAAGCGTTCGTCATTCTTGACGAAGCGCAGAACACGACACCCGAACAGATGAAGATGTTCCTGACCCGTCTCGGCTATGGCTCGAAGATGGTCATCACGGGCGATCTCACCCAGGTCGATCGCCCGAAGGGCCGCAGCGGCCTCGGAGTTGTGCAGCGCATCCTCGGCGACGTCGAGGACATCCATTTTGCGGAGCTCACCGCAGACGACATCGTTCGTCATAGCCTGGTCGGTCGCATCGTCGACGCGTACCAGGATTACGATGAGCAGAAGAACCAAGGAGACGCCTCATGAGCGTAGAGATCAATAACGAATCAGCAATCGAAGTTTCTGAAGAGCAGCTGCAGCGCCTCGCGCTGTTCGCGCTCGAGGCGATGCACGTGCACGCCGACACCGACGTAGCAATCATGCTCGTCGATGAGCCCGCGATGTCTGACCTGCACGAGCAGTGGATGGGCGAACCTGGCGCAACCGATGTCCTCAGCTTCCCGATGGACGAGCTGCGCCCCGGTCGTCTTGATTCGAAGACGCCAGCTGGCATTCTCGGCGACATCGTGATCTGCCCCCAGGTGGCAGATCGTCAGGCCGACGCCGCGGGACATGACCTCGCGCAGGAGATCATCATTCTCACGACGCACGGCATGCTGCATCTGCTCGGCTTCGATCACGCGACCCCGCCAGAGGAAGCCGAGATGTTCGGCATTCAGCGCGACATCGTCACCGCGTTCCACGCGCGAGAGCGTTCACTTTGAGCGCTGGCTTAGCTGCCCTCCTCATCATCGCGGCGCTGCTGCTTGCCGCGATCGGTGGCCTGCTCGCTGCAACCGATGCGGCACTTTCGGTGCGTTCGCGGGCTGAACTCCTCGCGCTCGCAGACGAGGGTGGTCGCTCGAGTAAGTCGATCCGCGCGATTGCCGAGAACGAAGAAAGCCACATCAACGCGCTGTCATTTGCACGTGTGTTTGCTGAGGTGCTCTCGGCGGTACTCATCACGCTCGTGCTCGCCTACATGCTCGACGAACTGTGGCTCGAACTCGTCATCGCAACGATCGTGATGACGGCCGTGACGTTCGTGCTCGTCGGCTCGAGTCCGCGCACGGTCGGTACTCATCGCCCTGACGGCGTGATTCGTTTTACGGCTCCGACGGTGCACGCGATCCGCATCCTTTTGGGTCCGCTTTCGAACGGCCTGATCAGGTTCGGCCACCGAGTGACGCCCGGTCGTGACGGTGCTGCTCGCATTCGTGATGAGCAACAGCTGCTGTCCGTGGTTGATCAAGCGGCCGAGCAGGCTGTGCTCGAAGACGACGACCGCGACCTCATTCATTCGATCGTTGAGCTCAACGACACCTACGTTCGCGAAGTCATGGTGCCGCGCATCGACATGGTGACCGTGAGCGCAGATCAGAGCGTGCGCGAGGCGCTTGAAGCGCAGCTGAGCTCGCGTCATTCACGCCTTCCGGTCGTCGGTGGGGACACCGATGACATCGTTGGCGTGGTGCATCTGCGCGACGCGAGTAAGTTCGTCTTGCGGCGGCCTGATGAGGCAGAAACCTCACCGGTCACGCGCATTACGAAGTCGCCGGTGTTTGTCCCCGAGCTTCAGCGCGCGGATCGTCTCCTGCGGCAGATGCAGGACGAGGCCAACCACCTTGCGTTCGTTGTGGACGAGTACGGCGGCATCTCCGGCCTCGTGACGCTGGAAGACCTCATTGAGGAACTCTTTGGCGAGATCAGCGACGAGCATGACCGTGAAACCGTTGACATCGTCGAGGAAGGTGACGAGACATACCTCGTCAGTGCGCGCCTGCCGATCGACCGTCTCGCAGACCTGTTCGAGGCCGAACTCGACGTCGAAGACGTTGATACGGTCGGCGGCCTGCTCACCATGCTCGTAGGCAAACTCCCGGAACCCGGCGACTCCGCAGTCGTCGAGGACATCAGACTTGAGGCCGTCGAGGTCGAGCGTCGCAGACAGCGGCTCGTCACGATCCGCGCCCAAAAATTCAATGACGACGAAGCGTCGTCAGCACAGCAAGAGGAAGAGTAATCATCATGAGCGAAGAAGTTTCGCAGCCTGCTGGCGACGTGACCGGGCCTGCGGAGGCTGCTGAGAAGCCGTTCCGCGCTGGCTTTGTCTCATTCGTCGGTCGCCCCAATGTTGGCAAGTCGACCCTGACCAACGCACTCGTTGGCGAGAAGATCGTCATCACGAGTGAAAAGCCGCAGACGACGCGTCGCGTGATTCGCGGTATCGTGCACCGTCCCGATGGTCAGCTCATCATCGTTGACACCCCGGGCATTCACCGCCCGCGCACGCTCCTCGGTGAGCGTCTGAACGCACTCGTGGAGACCACGCTCGGCGACGTCGATGTGATCGGTTTCTGCGTGCCCGCGAACGAGAAGATTGGCCCCGGCGATCGTTTCATCGATGAGCGCCTGAACGATTTCCCGCGTGCAAAGAAGGTTGCGATCCTCACGAAGATCGACAGTGCTTCGCAGACCGAGATCATCGACCAGCTCACCAAGCTCGGCGCAATGCGCGAGTGGGATGCGGTCGTGCCGATCTCGTCAACGGAAGACCAGCAGCTCGACATCCTCTCTGAGGTGCTCCTCGACCTCATGCCTGAGTCGCCAGCGCTCTACGAGGACGAGACGATCACCGATGAGAGCGAAGACGAGCGGATCGCAGAGCTCATCCGTGAGGCTGCACTCGCGGGTGCTCGTGAAGAGCTGCCGCACTCGCTCGCAGCTTCGGTCGATGACCGCGAGGAGCGCGAGGATGGCCTCATCGAGATTTACGCTTCGGTGTACGTCGAGCGTGACAGCCAGAAGGGCATCGTGATCGGCAAGGGCGGGCAGCGTCTGAAGGCGATCGGTGAGACCGCACGCAAAGGCATTGAAGAGCTGCTCGGGCGCCGGGTGTACCTTTCGATCCGCGTAAAAGTTTTGAAGGAATGGCAGCGTGACCCGAAGGCGCTCGGTAAGCTCGGTTTCTAAAGCGGCTACATAGCCAGCGCAATCCGACCTCGAAGAGGAGACCGAAGTGGACGTAAGTGAGCAGTTTGTCGCATTGATGCAGGGTGGTCTCGGCGTAGTCTCCGTGGCCTGGTACATCCTCGTCGTCATTGCGATGTGGAAGGTCTTCACCAAGGCCGGGTACGCGGGTATTCTCGCGATTATCCCGATTGTGAACATCATCTTCCTCGTGAAGATTGCCGGCTACTCAGGCTGGCTTTCGCTGCTCTACATCGTTCCGATCATCGGTTTCATCTTCAACATCATGGTGTGCCTCCGTGTGGGAATGAAGTTCGGCAAGAGCACCGCATTCTCGGTGTTCTTGATCTGGATCTTCTCCACGATCGGCTTCTTCATCATCGGTTTCGGCCAGGCGAAGTACGACCGCAACGCGCAGTAACGCGGTTGCGCGGCCACGTTGCTGCGCTCAACCACGCGAAAGGGCCCGTTCTCTCGAGACGTGCAGCTATTCACCGCTGCAACTGTCTGTTGTGAGAGAACGGGCCCTTTTGCGTGTGCGTGGCGAGGGAGCGCGCCTCGGGCAGCCGTCACCGGCCGTCACCGACCGCTAACGACCGCCGCTGAACCCGCCTCCGCCGCCACCGCCGGCGAAGCCACCGCCGCTCGATCCGCCCGAGCTGCTTGAGGTGTAGCTCACCGACGAACTCATGTTGTCGGTGAAGCGTGAGATCTCGCTCGCGAAGCGATCGATCCCGCCGTGCATCATGAGCGCCGGATACCAGAGCGGGGAGTACCCTGGCGTCTCCGCATACTTCGTTTGCAAGGTTTTCGTCCACTGCTTCTCGAGGCCAAACAGCATCGCGTAGGGGAGGAGCTTCTCATAGAGTTCCACGACCGTCGCCTCGTCAACCTCACGGCGTTCTGCTCCGGTGGGTGATTGCAGCACGCGAATGCGATCCGCCTCCGCGACCGAAATGAACTCCTTCACGCCGAGCAGGTACTCGCGTGCCTCGGCCCCGCGCTTCGTGTGCATCTCATGTGGCACCAGGCCAAAAATGATGCCGACGATGGCGGCAATTGCGATGATGAGGAACAGTACCGACGAGCCGGAGTCACGTTGTACCAGTGCCATGATCGTGAGCACAATGTGCACCGCGGCGATCGGCATGCTGATGAAGGCGAGCAGCCGGGCAAGCGGTACCTGACGTTTCTCGAAGTAGCCCCGCGAGTGAGCCTGCTTACTCCCTGCCTCCGTGAGCTTCTGCATGCTAGCGCCGAACTTCTCATCCTTCTTTGGGAGCGTCTTGCTCGCGCCGGGACCCGCGCTTCCGAAGAGCTTGTTCAGTGTCGCGCCATCGAGCGGGTCGACTGCTGCCTCGCGGCTCATCAGGCGCAGCGTCGGCCTTGCCGATCGAGCGCCAGGCTTCTTGGGGTCGTCTTCGATGCGGATCGCGCCTTGCACTGCGAGATGAACAAACTCGGCGGGAACGGGGGAGCTGGAGCGCCCAGCAATCTTGGCTGCCAGCAGTGGAGGGAGGTCGCGGGGAACGTCGTATTGGGCAATGATGGTGCCGCGATCGATCCGCCGCTTGCGAATGTATCGCACCCCCGTGAACATCGAGCCGAGACTCATGAGAAAAGCCAGTCCGCCGGATAGGAACGGCACGGTGTCGAGGAGTGCGTTGGGCAGGCGCACAGGCGGCTGGGTGAAGGTGCCCGGCGCGAATCCGATAGCGACCGTGACGCCCTCATATGCGGCGAGTGGGGCCGGGGGGACGGTGAATGTCGTGCCCGAGCGCGAGATGTCACAACGGTCCGTTGATTCGGCAGCCCCGGCGTAGCACGCAACGTTGCCATTGAGCGAAGACGTAAGCGTGGGATCTACGGTGATTGATGCCTGAAAGGCGTCGATCTGTTGGTGGTGTTCGAAGTCAACGAGATCCCAGTAGAACTCGTCGGCGGTTTCGTCGTCGCGCGCGAGAATGGTGTCGCTGAGCGTGTAGTCGATGACGTAGGTCTGGCGGCCGTGGACGTAGTCATTGTTTCCGGTGAGGACCGCGATGAAGTCCCCGTCTTCGTCCACCTCAGTGTCAAAGGGGACCGCTGCGCCATGCTCGTCAGTGACGGTGAAATCTCGTGGATCGATTGCCGCCTTCTCGTAGTTCATCGGCAGACCGCGAACAATGCCGCGATTCTGATCAACCTCGGGAAACTCGGCCACGAGTGTCTCGGTCACGTGGGTGAGTGCGCGGCCGTCGTCATCTTGCGTAATGCGGTAGTCCACAGACCAGCTGCTGTAGGAGAAGTCGTCAACATCGGCTGAAGCCGGTGCTGATCCGCCAAATATTGCGGCAGAGGATGCCGCCAGCAGCAGTACAGGGGTTAGCGCAAAGCGTGTCCATGGCATGTGGCTAGGTTAGCGGGTGCTATAGTGAAAGACATGCTGTTCGGCACGCTTCTCCTTAGTTGCCGCGACGAGGCCTAATCCTTCTGGCCTTCCTCGTCGCGGTGTTTGTGTTTGGCGGAACAAACAAGCGAACGTAGAGAGATACAAGGTTCATGAAGAACATGCAGCAGCCCTCGGGCATGCCGGCCCACCGTTACCGTCCGTACAGCGAGATCATCAAGGTTGATCTCCCCGATCGCACGTGGCCCACGAAGCAGATCACCGAGGCTCCGCGCTGGTGCGCAGTCGATCTCCGTGATGGCAACCAGGCACTTATCGATCCGATGAGCCCCGAGCGTAAGCGGATCATGTTCGATCTGCTCGTGAAGATGGGCTACAAGGAGATCGAGGTTGGCTTCCCCTCGGCAAGCCAGACCGATTTCGACTTCGTGCGACAGCTCATTGAAGACGACGCGATTCCCGATGACGTCACCATTCAGGTGCTGACCCAGGCACGCGAGCACCTCATTAAGCGCACCTACGAGTCGCTCATCGGTGCGAAGCAGGCGATAGTTCACCTGTACAACTCGACGAGCATTCTGCAGCGCGATGTGGTGTTCCGTCAGGACCGCGAGGGCATCAAGCAGCTCGCAGTCGAGGGTGCAAAGCTCTGCAAGTCCTTCGAGCACATCTGCGCAGGCACCGACATCTTCTACGAGTACTCACCCGAGTCGTACACCGGTACTGAGCTCGAGTACGCGGCAGAGGTTTGCAACGCGATCCTCGACGTGTTCCAGCCGACCCCCGAGCGCAAGGTCATTTTGAACCTGCCCGCGACCGTCGAGATGGCAACGCCGAATGTCTACGCCGACTCGATCGAGTGGATGTGCCGCAACATCAACAATCGCGAGAACGTCATCATCTCGCTCCACCCGCACAATGACCGCGGTACCGGCGTCGCTGCAGCGGAGCTGGGCTACATGGCGGGCGCGGATCGTATCGAGGGTTGCCTCTTCGGTAACGGTGAGCGCACCGGCAACGTTGACCTGGTCGCACTGGGCATCAACATGTTCACGCAGGGAATTGACCCCCAGATTGATTTCTCGCGCCTCGACGAGGTTCGCCGTACCGCCGAATACTGCAACCAGCTTCGCGTGCCCGAGCGCAGCCCTTGGGCTGGCGACCTGGTCTACACCGCATTCTCTGGCTCGCATCAGGATGCGATCAAGAAGGGCTTCGAGCGCATGGCGGCCGATGCTGAGGCTGCGGGCAAGAGCGTCGACGAAATCGAGTGGGCGGTTCCGTACCTGCCCGTCGACCCCAAGGACCTCGGCCGTTCTTACGAGGCGGTCATTCGCGTGAACTCGCAGTCGGGTAAGGGTGGCGTTGCGTACCTGCTCAAGACTGACCATAACCTGGATCTGCCGCGTCGACTGCAGATCGAGTTCAGCGCTGTCGTGCAGGACGTCACTGACAGCGAGGGTGGCGAGGTCTCGAGCGAGTCGATCTGGCGCATCTTCCAGGATGAGTACCTGCCGACCGCCGGTACCGAGTTTGACCAGTGGGGTCGCTACGAGCTGTTCCGCACCGCATCGACGAGTGCAGGCGACGGTGTCACCGAGCTCGTCGTTGACTACCGTGACGGTGAAGCACGCGAGCAGATGACCTCGCGCGGTAACGGTCCTGTTGACGCGTTCATCTCGGGCGTGAACGAGAGTGGCCACGAGGTCACGCTCTTTGACTACGTTGAGCACGCAATGAGCTCGGGTGGTGACGCGGTAGCCGCTGCGTATGTTGACCTTGAGGTTGATGGCCAGCGTCTGTGGGGCGTCGGCATTGATCCTGACACCACCCGTGCGACGCTCAAGGCGATCGTTTCTTCGATCAACCGCGCTGAGCGCACGAAGGTCGCGGCGTAAGTAGTCGTACATTTGTTCGAATGGCCGGAGTGGCGTGAGTCACTCCGGCCATTCGTGCGTTTAGGGTTGGCACTGTGATTTCTTCGATTAACGGGCCGGTCCTCTCGCAGGGTGCCGGCTGGGTAGTTATTGGTGTTGGTGGCCTGGGCTACCGCGTCGAGGTGCCTGCAGGCCGCGGCCCCAGCGTGACTGTCGGTGACCACCTCTCGCTCGTTACATCGTTGATCGTGCGCGAGGACTCACTCACGCTGTTTGGCTTCCACGAAGATGTTGAGCTTGAGCTCTTCACGCGCCTCCTGAGCGTGTCGGGTGTTGGCCCGCGCATGGCACTTGGTGTGCTGTCTGCGCTTGCCCCGACCGAGCTGGTTGAGGCGGTCAAGCGCGAAGACGAGAAGCCGTTCAAGAAGGTTTCTGGCGTCGGCCCGAAGACCGCGAAGCTCATCGTTGTGTCGCTCGCTGGCAAACTGGACGGCCTCCAGATTGAGCTGCGTCATGACGCAGCAGAGAGTGCGGATCCCAACGAGGCCGTCGTAGCGGCAGTCGCAGAGGGCCTCGTTGGCCTCGGCTGGCGCGAATCTGATGCTCAGCAGGCAGCGCAGGATGCGCTCGACGCTGGTGCTCCCGCGAGCCACGCCGGACTGTTGCGTGCCGCGCTCGCACTTTTGCAGAGTAACCGCGGGGTGGGACGTTGAGCGTCGACAACGGTGAGCTCTCCCCGCAGGGCCGATCCGCCGAACTCACCTACGAGGGTGCCCTGCGCCCTGGCTCGCTCGCCGAGTTTGTTGGTCAGGAAAAGGTGCGCGACCAGCTCGGGCTACTGCTCGGGGCAGCGGCAATTGATGGCCGTACGCCCGACCATATTCTGCTTGCTGGCCCTCCCGGGCTTGGCAAGACCACGCTGTCGATGATCGTTGCGGCCGAACTTGAGGTGCCGCTGCAGCAGACATCTGGCCCGGCAATTCAGCACGCTGGCGACCTCGCCGCGGTGTTGTCCTCGCTGTCGCCGGGCGAAGTCCTGTTCATTGACGAGATCCATCGCATGGCGCGCAGCGCCGAAGAGATGCTGTATCTCGCGATGGAAGATTTCAAGGTCGACATCATGGTGGGCAAGGGTGCCGGTGCGACCTCTGTGCCGCTCGAATTGGCGCCGTTCACGCTCGTTGGCGCGACGACGCGGGCTGGCCTGCTGCCCAACCCGTTGCGCGACCGTTTCGGCTTCACTGCGCACCTTGAGTACTACGCGCACACCGAACTTGAACGGGTGGTCGCGCGCGCAGCTCGTCTCCTCGCGTTCCCACTCGCAGATGCTGGCGTCGTGGAGATCGCGGGTCGCTCTCGTGGCACGCCCCGTATCGCAAACCGACTGCTGCGCCGAGTGCGTGACTACTGCCTCGTGCACGAGGTGGAGGCGGATGTACTTGCGGTGCGCGCGGCGCTCTCTCTGTATGACGTGGATGAGAATGGCCTCGACCGCCTTGACCGCGAGGTGCTTGGCGTGATTATTGAGCGTTTTGGCGGCGGTCCTGTCGGCCTATCGACCCTCGCTGCGTCTGTCGGTGAGGAGTCGGAGACGATCGAGGCGGTCGTTGAGCCATTCCTTATGCGCGCTGGTCTCATCGCGCGTTCGCCACGTGGGCGGATCGCCACGCGACTTGGCTGGGAACACCTGGGATTGGTGCCGCCAGCGGCATAACTCGCCGCGTCGCATGCTGCTGGCAAAACTTTCAGATTCGGGGTAGGGTTGAGTGTCACATTTGTGGCGAAACCTGTCCACGCGGACACCGCTTCGGAGGCCTTGTGCCTCACTAACGTGAGTTAGTGCGTGTCCGCCTGATTTCCTGTCCATTCTGGAGACCAATTTCATGACTAACTCAACGACCACCAGCAAGGTCGCAATCAACGACATCGGCTCGGCCGAGGACTTCCTTGCAGCGGTCGAACTGACCATCAAGTCTTTCAACGACGGCGACCTCATCGAGGGCACCGTTGTAAAGATTGACCGCGACGAGGTTCTCCTCGACGTAGGCTTCAAGACCGAGGGCGTCATCCCCTCGCGCGAGCTGTCCATCAAGCACGACGTTGACCCCGATGAGGTCGTCAAGGTCGGCGACTCGGTTGAGGCACTCGTTCTCCAGAAGGAGGACAAGGAAGGCCGCCTGATCCTCTCGAAGAAGCGTGCTCAGTACGAGCGTGCTTGGGGCGATGTCGAGCGCATCAAGGAAAGCGACGGCGTTGTTACCGGTACCGTCATCGAGGTTGTCAAGGGCGGCCTCATCGTTGACATCGGACTCCGTGGCTTCCTCCCCGCATCGCTCATCGAGCTCCGCCGCGTCCGCGATCTCACGCCGTACCTCGGCCAGGAGATCGAGGCAAAGATCCTCGAGCTCGACAAGAACCGCAACAACGTTGTGCTTTCGCGTCGCGCACTCCTCGAGGAGACCCAGTCGGCTACCCGTTCGTCGTTCCTCGCAGAGCTCAAGCCCGGCCAGGTTCGCAAGGGTGTCATCTCGTCGATCGTCAACTTCGGTGCATTCGTGGACCTCGGTGGCGTCGACGGCCTCGTGCACGTTTCGGAGCTCTCGTGGAAGCACATCGAGCACGCTTCGGACGTCGTTGAGGTTGGCCAGGAAGTAACCGTTGAGGTTCTTTCGGTTGAGCTCGACCGCGAGCGCGTTTCGCTGTCGCTCAAGGCTACGCAGGAAGATCCCTGGCAGGTATTCGCACGCACCCACGCAATCGGCCAGATTGCACCGGGCGTCGTCACCAAGCTCGTTCCCTTCGGCGCGTTCGTTCGCGTTGCAGACGGCATCGAGGGCCTCGTGCACATCTCGGAGCTCTCGGGTCAGCACGTTGAGCTCGCTGAGCAGGTCGTTCAGGCCGGCCAGGAAGTCTTCGTCAAGATCATCGACATCGATCTCGAGCGTCGCCGCATCTCGCTCAGCCTCAAGCAGGCAAACGAGGGCGTTGACCCCGAGGGCACCGAGTTCGATCCCGCACTCTACGGTATGACCACTGAGTACGACGAGAACGGCGAGTACAAGTACCCCGAAGGCTTCGACCCTGAGACCCAGGAGTGGAAGGAAGGCTTCGAGAGCCAGCGCGAGAACTGGGAGAAGGAATACGCTTCTGCTCAGGAGCGTTGGGAAGCACACAAGAAGCAGGTTGCAGCTTCGATCGCTGAGGCAGCAGCAGCTCCCGCAGTTGAGGCACCCGCTTCGAGCTTCTCGAGCGACTCGAACGCTACCGGCGCACTCGCTGACGATGAGGCACTCGCTGCACTCAAGGCTCAGCTCGAAGGCAACTAAGTCCTTCTAGCTCGATAGCTACGTAAGAAAGCCCGGCTCCTTCTGGAGCCGGGCTTTCTGGTTTGATGGAGATATGACACTTATTGCACTCACAGGCGGTATCGCCTCAGGCAAGTCCACGGTCAGTGCCCGCTTCGCGGAGCTCGGGGCGGTCGTCATTGACGCTGACCAGCTTGCCCGCGAAGCCGTGGCGCCCGGTACGCCTGGTCTTGCCGGTATCGTGCAGGCGTTCGGTGCTGATGTGCTCGATTCGGCTTCAGGAGAGCTCAATCGTGCTGCGCTTGGCGCGCGGGTGTTTGGCGACGCGGAAGCGCTTGCGACACTGAATGGAATCGTGCACCCGGAAGTTCGTCGTCTTGCGGCCGAGCGCATCGATGCCGCTCGCGAGGCGGATCCGCACGCGGTTATCGTCTATGAGATTCCCCTGCTTGTGGAATCGGGGCACGGGCTCGGCGGAGCGGGATCGCCGCAGCAATGGGATGTCATCGTGGTTGCAGACGCGCCTGCGGAGGTGCGTCTCGATCGCTTGCGTGACTTGCGCGGTCTGAGTGAAGAGGAAGCGCAGCGACGTATCGCGAGTCAGGCCACCGATGAGGACCGTCGTGCGATTGCGGACATCCTCATTCATACTGCTGAGTCACTGGATGCGACCCGCGCCCAGGTCGATGCGATCTGGCAGTCGCTGGGGGAGTGATCCGCCCCGCGAGGCCCGCGAGCACATAGACAAAGGTCCGAGCCGCATTGCCTGCGACCCGGACCCTTGGTGTTGCGGTGATTAACGCGTGAACTCAGCGAACCAATCAAGACGGAACTGAGCTGCTGCCGCAATAACGACGAAGCAGAGTACGATCGCTACCCACACCCATGAGCGCATGTTGACGAAGCGCTGCTTGGTCTGGTCGGAAACGTTCACGTAGCCCGCAGCCTCGGGCTGGAACAGTGTGGTCCAGAAGAGCGGGATCGTGACCGACCACACCACCATGCACCACGGGCACAGGGTGCCGAGGCTGTAGATGCTCTGGTATGCGAGCCAGCCGACAAACACGAGGCCGAGCGCGAGGCCGATGCGGTAGAGGGCCCAGAACCAGTTCGCAAACCGGGCACCTGCGAGCAATGCGACACCGACGATGATCGGAGCCATGAATGCACCGATGCCGATGATTGTGTTACTGAAGCCAAAGATGGAACCCTGCCAAGAGTCCATGTTTGGGCCACAGGTGACCAGCACGCTTACGTTACAGTTCGGGATGTATCCCGGCTCTTTGATCTTCTTGATGTACTCGGTGATGAGCTCGAAAGCCGCGAAAAGCCCGATGAATCCGAGCACGATTGTCGCAATCGGGAACACGCGGGAACGGGTTGGGGTCTGCGTCACCTCAGTCATGCCCCGATTCTAAACCCACGACACTGAACGTCAGACGAGGCTATGTCGCAAGTCGCATGTAATAATGGAAGCTGTGGCAACGCATAGTCGTGTTACCCACAAGAGTCTTGCACCGCCGGAAAGCGAGGCCAGTCGCACAGGGCGACGGTCTGCCGGTACGCGGAAGAGTACGAGTTGTTAAGGCGCATTGCGCCAAGAGTTTTTGCTCCAGATCCCGTATTTGGGGCAGTGAATGGAGAGCACCAGGAATGGTGACGAACAAGATTACCGAGACCCCAGAAGTGGGCGGATCGGGAGAAGAATCCGTAGAAACTGTCGAAGTTGTCGAGGTGGCCGTGGCTGACGCGCCCGCCGAAGCAGCGAATGCAGCTGTGACTGAGACGACCGCTGACGAAGCTGAGAAGCCCGACGCTGCCGCTGAGGTTGTCGCCGAAGAGGTTAAGGCGGAAGAAGCAAAGCCCGCAGAGCCCGAGGTTGTGAAGGGTTCCGACGGCCTGCCGCTCGTACTACCCCTCGCTGCGCTCTCGCCAGAAGAGCAGTTCCGTGCGACCACGCGGCTGATCTTCCTTGCTCCTGACGTTCCGCCGATTGATCCGCGCCCCCGTCGTGGTAACTTCCGTCAGCTCGATGACATCTTTGAAGAGCAGCATCAGGCGCTTCGTCAGCATGATCGCGAGGCTGAGCAGCCCGCACGTCGTGAGCGTCGTGAGCGTCGTTCTGCTGCACCTCAGGCGGCGCCTGAGGCTGAGCCCCAGCGTCGCCAGTCGGCTCCGGTGGTGACCGAGCCGCAGCGCGTGAAGGGCTCAACTCGACTCGAGGCTAAGAAGCAGCGTCGTCGTGATGGGCGTGACGCAGGTCGTCGTCGCACAGTCATTACCGAGTCGGAATTCCTTGCTCGCCGCGAGGCAGTCGACCGCGAAATGATCGTGCGCAGCTCTGCTGACCGCATTCAGATCGGCGTACTTGAAGACAGCGTTCTGGTTGAGCACTACGTTGCTCGTTCGAGCGAGAACTCACTGATCGGCAACGTGTACATCGGTCGTGTGCAGAACGTGCTCCCGAGCATGGAAGCAGCATTCGTTGATATTGGGCGCGGCCGCAACGCGGTGCTTTACTCAGGCGAAGTTGACTGGTCTGAGTTCGAAGGTGGAAACACCGCTCGCAAGATCGAGAATGCACTGAAGCCCGGCGATCGTGTGCTCGTGCAGGTCACGAAGGACCCGGTGGGGCACAAGGGTGCACGCCTGACCAGCCAAATTTCGCTTCCCGGTCGCTTCCTCGTGTATGTCCCCGGCGGCGCGATGAACGGCATCTCCCGCAAACTGCCCGATACCGAGCGTGCACGCCTGAAGAAGATCCTCAAGGAAGTCCTCCCGAGCGGCGCTGGCGTCATCGTGCGCACGGCTGCCGAAGGTGCGACCGAAGAGCAGCTCACTCGCGACGTTCAGCATCTTGCACGTCAGTGGGAGCACATCCAGGCACGCATGGCGAAGGGTGGCGGTCCCGCACTGCTGCACTCAGAGCCGGACATGCTCATCAAGATTGTGCGTGACGTCTTTAATGAAGATTTCCAGCGCATGGTGATTTCGGGCAACGATACGCACGCGACGATCTCGAACTACCTCGAGCAGGTTGCTCCCGATCTGCTGCAGCGCGTCGAGCGCTACGAGGGTGAGCGTGATGTCTTTGATAAGTTCCGCGTGACGGAGCAGATCGCGAAGGCGCTCGACCGAAAGGTCTGGCTGCCATCGGGTGGCTCGCTCGTCATTGACCGCACTGAGGCAATGACCGTTGTCGACGTCAACACGGGCAAGTTCGTTGGCTCTGGTGGCAACCTCGAAGAGACCGTCACTAAGAACAACCTTGAGGCTGCTGAGGAAATCGTTCGTCAGCTTCGGCTGCGCGATGTCGGTGGCATCATCGTCATTGACTTCATTGACATGGTCCTCGAGTCGAACCGCGATCTCGTGCTTCGTCGTCTTGTTGAATGCCTCGGCCGCGACCGCACCAAGCATCAGGTGGCTGAGGTGACCTCGCTTGGTCTCGTTCAGATGACTCGTAAGAAGCTGGGCCTTGGCCTGCTCGAGTCGTTCAGCGAGCCCTGCGATGTGTGCGCGGGCCGTGGCGTTGTGGTGCACCACGATCCCGTCTCGAAGCATCGTAACGAGGCACCCCGTTCATCGAAGCGAAACCGCAACAACAGCGGTGGTGGCAACACGAACACTCACGCCGGCAACAAGAGCGACAACGGCAATGCGCAGGGTGAAAACCAGTCGCAGCCTGTCGCAGCCGACGCTAAGGCTCACGCCATCACCGATGGCGCTAAGAACATGCTGGCTCAGGTAGCCGCTTCGACACTTCCTGCTTCATCGGCTGACGAACCCGCGCATGCGGGATCGAAACCAGCTGTCGCAGAAGAAAAGAAGAGCGGCAAGGTAGTGAGTGGGAAGGCCCGCCGTGGTGGCGCCGCACCCGCAGCTGCTGAACCGAGCCCTGCAGCGAACCTGCTTGATAGCGTTCTCGACGCTCTTCCGGACGCACCCGCGGTCGGAACGTCGCGAGCTCGTCGTCGGGCTTCGCAGCCGGCAGGTGGATCGGCTCGTGCGAATCGCGCGACGCAGTCCGCTGGTTCGGCAACGGAAGACTCGGCACCCCAGGTGGCGAAAGACGTCGCGGTAGATCCGCAGCAGCTCATTTTTGATGCGCTCGATGTGCGCGTGCAAGAAAAGGCTTCCGAGCGGGACTAACAGTCCCATCGAGCCTGGTGATTGGTCGACACCAGGCTCGACACGCTGGCACATATTTGACCGAAAATAGAAGTTCAAGTTAATATTGATCGTTGTGCTAGATGCTTTTATGTGCATCGGCGACAGTGTTTCGGTTGCAGACCAATTGCGACTGACTTAGAAAGACGATCCTAGGAAAAGGGTGACAAGTGGTTTACGCAGTTGTGCGCGCAGGCGGCCGGCAGGAGAAGGTCGAAATCGGTTCGATCATCACCGTTAACCGTATGGCAGGTGACGCAAAGGGTAAGGTTCAGCTTCCCGCAGTTCTCCTCGTCGACGGCGAGACCGTGACCACCGATGCAGCGAAGCTTGCAAAGGTAAAGGTTACTGCTGAGGTTCTCGGCGACCTCCGCGGCCCGAAGATCGTCATTCAGCGCTACAAGAACAAGACCGGTTACAAGAGCCGCCAGGGTCACCGTCAGGACCTGACCCGCCTCAAGGTCACCGGCATCAAGTAACCAGCTTCGGCTGCTACCTAAGGAGTAGAGACTCATGGCATCAAAGAAGGGCGTAGGCTCTAGCAAGAACGGCCGCGACTCGAACGCACAGCGCCTCGGCGTGAAGCGCTTCGGTGGCCAGGACGTGAACGCAGGCGAAATCATCGTTCGCCAGCGTGGCACCAAGTTCCACCCCGGCGTAAACGTCGGCCGTGGCAAGGATGACACGCTGTTCGCACTTGCTGCAGGCGAGGTTGAATTCGGCGCAAAGGGCGGCCGCAAGGTCGTCAACATCGTCACCGCAGCGTAAGTTCGCGGGTTTTCGCAAGAGGCGGGCTTCGGCTCGCCTCTTGTTGTTTTACGGCCATACACTTGGAGGTGTAATTGGCCGCAGGTGAGAGGGTGGAAAAGTCATGGTGACGTTCGTTGATCAGGTGCAGGTGCACCTGCAGGCAGGACGCGGTGGCGACGGCTGTGTCTCGGTAAAGCGTGAGAAGTTTAAGCCTCTCGCTGGCCCAGACGGTGGCGCAGGCGGAAACGGTGGTGACATCGTTTTCGTTGCTGACCCACAGAGCACGACGCTGATCGATTTCCATCGACGCCCACACCTCATGTCTGAAAACGGTGGATATGGTGCTGGCGACTACCGCGATGGCACAAACGGCACAGAGCTTGCGCTGAGCGTTCCTGTCGGAACGGTGATCAAGAGCTCGAAGGGGGAGACCCTCGCTGATTTCACCGAGCCCGGCATGCGATTCCTCGCCGCTCGTGGTGGCATCGGTGGCCTCGGTAACTGGGCGCTCGCGAGCCCGAAGCGTAAGGCGCCAGGCTTCTCGCTGCTCGGGACCAAGGGCAAGGCACTCTCGCTCACCCTTGAGCTGAAGACGATCGCAGACGTTGCGTTCGTCGGCTACCCGTCCGCTGGTAAGTCAAGCCTCATTGCCGCAATGAGTGCGGCAAAGCCAAAGATTGCCGACTACCCGTTCACCACGCTCCACCCGAATCTCGGTGTGGTTGTTGCTGGTGAGCACCGGTACACCGTTGCAGACGTTCCCGGTCTCATCGAGGGCGCGAGTGAGGGTAAGGGCCTTGGCCTTGATTTCCTCCGTCACGTCGAGCGCTGCAGCGCGCTGCTGCACGTCCTTGACTGCGCAACGCTTGAGCCGGGACGCGATCCGCTGTCTGACCTCGAGGTCATCAAGGCAGAACTTGAGGCGTACCCAGTACCTGAGGGCCAGAAGCCGCTCAACGAGCGCCCCCAGCTGATCGCACTCAATAAGATCGACATCCCTGAGGCTCGTGAGCTCGCGGAGTTCGTACGAGGCGACCTTGAGAAGCAGGGCTACCGTGTCTTCGAGATCTCGACTGCAAGCCACGAAGGCCTGCGCGAGCTTTCCTTCGCGCTGGCTGGCCTCGTCGAGGAAGCACGCGCAGCTGAGCTCGCTGCGGCTGCAGAGGTGCGCGAGCGCATCGTGCTTGAGCCCAAGCAGCGCAGCCGTGGCGGCCGTCAAGCATCGTTCACGGTTCGCACTGAGGGTGGCACGCACGGCACGATCTTCCGTATTCTCGGTGAGCGCCCCGAGCGCTGGGTTGAGCAGACGGACTTCGCAAACGATGAGGCTGTGGGCTATCTCGCTGACCGCCTGCAGAAGGCCGGCCTCGAGGACGCGCTCGTCAAGGCTGGTGCAGTCTCTGGCTCAACCGTCGTGATTGGCCCAGGTTCGGGCGTCGTCTTCGATTGGGAGCCCTCGATTACGAGTGCTGCCGAGGTGCAGGTTGGCGTTCGTGGCTCTGATGATCGCATCGATCGAAATTCGCGCCGTACGAACAACGAGCGTCGCGCTGACTACTACAAGATGATGGACGCGAAGGCAGAAGCACGTGCCGAGCTCGAGCGCGAGCGCGAGGCAGGACTCTGGAAGGAAGAAGAGTGAATCTGAGCGAGAAGCTCTTTGCTGCGAAGCGAGTCATCGTAAAGGTTGGCTCCTCCTCGGTGAGTGGCGACAACGCCGCACAGATCCCACTCCTCGTTGATTCGCTTGCGAAGCTGCACGCTGCCGGAGCACAGGTTGTGCTGGTGTCGAGCGGCGCGATCGCAACCGGCGTTCCGTTCCTGAAGCTGGACGAGCGTCCCGACGACCTCGCAACTCAGCAGGCCGCTGCCGCGGTTGGTCAGAATGTTCTGGTCAACCGCTACCAGCGTGCGTTCACGAGCCACGAGATTGTCGGCGGTCAGGTACTCCTGACCGCGAACGACATGGAGAACCCGACGCACCGCGGCAACGCGAAGCGTGCGCTCGAGCGTCTGCTTGAGCTCGGCATTCTCCCGATCATCAACGAGAACGATACGGTCGCAACCCACGAGATCCGCTTCGGCGACAACGATCGGCTTGCGGCGCTTGTCGCACGCCTCATTGGTGCCGATCTGCTCGTGCTGCTCTCTGATGTAGACGCGCTGTACACCGCACCGCCCGAGAATCCCGGCGCCAAGCGTATTCCGCGCGTTGGTTTCCGTGATCCGCTCGAAGGTATCGAGATTGGTGAGAGCCGTTCAGGTTGGGGCACCGGCGGTGCCGCGACCAAGGTGCAGGCCGCTCGCCTCGCTGCTGACGCTGGCGCCGAGGTGCTGTTGACCGAGGCGCGCCTGTTTGATTCCGTGCTTGAGGGCGCGGATCGCGGAACCTGGTTCGACGCCCGGCCCGCATCCGCCTAACTCGTAGGCAATCTATAGCTCTGAGGTAGCTGTGACCGACACATCTGTGTCCTAGACTGTGGTCATGGCTACCTCAGATCTGTTTCTCGCACGCTTGCAGCGTGCAAAGACCGCGTCGCGCCGTCTCGGTACCGCGACCACCGATGAGAAGAATCGCGCTCTAGAAGCGATTGCACAGACCATTGAGACGAACATCCCAGAGATCGTGGCAGAGAACACCAAAGATCTCGACCGTGGACGCGAGCAGGGCATCGGCGATGGCCTCCTCGACCGCCTCCGTCTCGACGAAGACCGCTTGAAGGGTCTCGCCGCAGCTGTGCGCGAGATCATCGCGCTCCCGGACCCCGTTGGTGAGATCGTACGCGGCAGTACCCTCGCGAACGGTATCCGCATTTCGCAGGTCCGCGTCCCGTTTGGCGTCGTCGGCGCGATTTACGAGGCGCGCCCGAACGTCACGGTTGATATTGCCGCAATCGCGCTCAAGAGCGGGAACGGCGCAGTGCTGCGTGGCGGATCCGCCGCCGCATCCTCCAACGAAGTTCTCGTGCGCCTCATTCAGCAGGCAATTACGGCATCGGGACTCGACGGCGACGTGGTTCAGACCATCGATGAATTCGGCCGCGAGGGCGCGAACCGCCTCATGCGAGCCCGTGGCTTCATTGACGTGCTAATCCCGCGCGGTAGCGCAGGCCTCATTTCGACCGTTGTGCAGGAGTCCACTGTCCCCGTCATCGAAACCGGAGCGGGTGTCGTGCACGTCTATGTTGACGCGTCCGCTGACGAAGACATGGCCGTGGAAATTGTGCGCAATGCGAAGACTCACCGCCCGAGCGTTTGCAACGCTGCTGAGACGCTGCTGGTGCACCGTGACGCTGCTGAGCGTATGCTTCCGCGGATCCTCTCCTCGCTCGCAGAGAGCGGCGTCAGCCTGCTCGGCGACGATCGCGCAATTGCTGCGAACGACGTTGTCACCGCGGCTGACGATGCGACCTGGGAGACCGAGCATCACAGCCTCACGATGGGCGTTCGCGTGGTCGACTCGCTGGACGAAGCAATCGAGCACATTGAGCGTTACTCGACCCGTCACACCGAGGTTATTGTGACGAGCGATATCGCGAGTGCGGATCGATTCCTCGCAGAGATCGACGCTGCGGTCGTCATGGTCAATGCCTCTTCTCGCTTCACTGACGGCGGCGAGTTTGGCTTCGGCGCGGAGGTCGGAATTTCGACCCAGAAGATGCACGCACGCGGCCCGATGGGACTGCCCGAGCTGACGAGCACGAAGTGGCTCGTGCGCGGCGCTGGCCAGATCCGCTAGCGGCAACCGCTACACTTATATTTGAACATCTGTTTCTTGAGTTTCCACACAAGGGGTTTTCATGTCACTTGCAGCAACCGTTCTCGCAGCCTCTGAGGGCGCGCACATTGTGAACGAACTGCCGATTCCGGCGGTTGCCTACGGCATTATCGTCGGCGCTCTCTTCGCCGTAATGGGTCTCGTTGTGTTCTCCTTCCGTGACGTTGCAAACCGTCACTCGGAGAAGGCAGAGGCATACGCACGTGAGCACGGCGGCGAGTCGCAGCACTAATCGTGGCTAACCGACGCAGGGTCGGGGTGATGGGTGGAACATTCGATCCCATTCACCACGGCCACCTCGTCGCAGCCAGTGAGGTGGCACAGAGTTTTGACCTCGATGAGGTCATTTTCGTGCCGACCGGTCGGCCGTGGCAAAAGAGTAACGTTTCCGAGGGGGAGCACCGTTATTTGATGACGGTAATCGCGACCGCCTCGAACCCGCGCTTTAAGGTGAGCCGAGTTGATATTGATCGACTCGGCCCCACCTACACGGTCGACACGCTCGCGGACCTCCGGGAGCAGATGCCCGATGCAGAACTCTTCTTCATCACGGGCGCCGACGCCATCAAACAGATCGTCGGCTGGAAAGACGTAGACCGCCTCTGGGGCCTCTCGCATTTTATTGCGGTGACTCGCCCCGGCCATGAACTTGAACTGTCTGGGCTCTCCCATGAAAACGTAAGTACTCTGGAGATTCCAGCGCTTGCGATCTCATCGACGGATTGCCGAGAGCGTGTTGGACGAGGTTTTCCCGTGTGGTACCTCGTGCCAGACGGCGTCGTGCAGTACATTGCAAAGCATGGGCTATACGCCGAGGGAGCATTGGAATCATGAGTGAGCAGGAACGACCGTTAACGCGTCGCGAGCTGCGTGCCCGCGAAGAAGCGGAGCGCGCACACGATAGTGCCGCAAATGAGCAGCCGGTTGAGCCGGTTGAGGAGACCGTAGAGGAACCGGCGCCGATCACGGCGTCGATCCCAGAGGTAGTCCTCGAAGCAATCGAAATTTCGCCTGTCCACGAGGACGGCACGCCGCGTTCGCGTCGCGAGATGCGACAGCTCCGTGAAGAGGCTGTTGCTGCATTGCAGGAAGAAGTTGCTTCTGAGAACTTCGCTGCAGAGGTGCTTGCGCCCGCAGTTGAGTCGGTAGAAGCTGTCGAATCTGGCGACGTTGAGCCCGAGGCTGAGATTGTCGCGCCGGGCGCTGCGGATCTTTTCGCCGAGGTCCCGGCGATTGACGACACTGCATTCCCGGAGACTGCACCGTACACCTTCGAGGAGCTGAAGCTGGCCGAAGAGCCCAGCGCTGAGGCTGCTGATGCGGGTGAAGACGCGGCTCCGGTAGACAGCGCAGACACGGCTGACGGCACTGAAGAGTCTGACGGCAGCGAGCAGGAAGCAAAGTCAAAGCGTGGCTTTGGTTCGCTGTGGCGTCGTGGCAAGAAGTCTGACGAGGCCGAGTCTGCCGAAGCTGAGTCTGCAAATGCTGAGGCTTCTGACCTTGAAGACGCAGCTGAGGCAGAGACAGAAGCTGAAGCTGACATTGAGGTACCTGAAGACTCAAGTGACGCTGAGCAGGTCGAAGCCTCGGTTGAGGCTGATGAACTTCCCGTCACCGCAGTCGCGCCGGTAGTTGGCGAAGAGGCTGTCGAGGAGGAATCGCCTGCATCAGATGATGCACCGGCGTATACCTTCCCTGATATTCGCCCGCCGGAGGAGTGGCATCCCGTCATTGACGATCCCGCATCACGTGTCGGTGGTGCTGCTGCGGCTCAGGGAGACTTCGAGTCGCTTATCTCCCGCGCCGTGGCGCAGGAGGGCGCGGCGAGCCCAAGCAACACTTCGGCGCTCATCCTTCCTTCACACCCCGAGGCAACCGACTCGCTGACCGGGCCGTTGGGTATGACCGGTGAACTTTTCGTCACTGGAGCTATTCATCTTCCGAAGTCGCTCGGCGAAACTGGTACGCACGCGTCGCTGCAGCACTCGGCTGAGTACGATCCGTTTGTTGCTGAGGTGGTTGAAGACTCCCTCAACGCAACGGCAGACCACGGTGTCGCTCCGGTCTCCGCGCGCGCCGCTGTGAGTGCGCAGACCGTTCGCGAGGCGCCTGTGGTAGCCGCTCCGACACGCGAGAAGAGCAAGCTTCCGATGATCCTTGCGCTCTCGGGTGGCGGACTGGTCGTAGTCGTTGGCGGTATTATTGTTTGGGCCGTAAACAGCGGCGCATTCTGAGTTCTTCAGAAACACTTCTTCGAAAGGGTCACCGTAGTGGAGACGCAGCCGCTTGAGTCCATCATTGAGACCGCGGTCCTCGCCGCCGACGCGAAGGGCGCAACCGACCAGGTTGCCTTGAACGTAGCCGAGCAGTTCGGTTACGCTGACGCGTTCCTGATTGTGAGTGGCTCTGTTGAGCGCAACGTTCAGGCTATCTCTGACAACATCGAGGACGAGCTGAATAAGTCCGGCGTTCGCACGATTCGTCGTGAGGGGCGTTCGGGTGGACGCTGGGTCCTGCTCGATTTTGGTGATTTGCTCGTTCACGTGTTCCATCACGAGGACCGTGAGTTCTACCAGCTCGAGCGCCTCTGGGGCGATTGCCCGAGCATTGATGTCAACGACACGCTCGAGCGTGCGCGATTGGCTCACGAGGCTCGTCTCGAGGTAGAGTAAGAGAGTCGTCGGGCGAGCATTCGTCCGACTTCACTTGGGTCTATGGCGCAGTTGGTAGCGCACCTGCATGGCATGCAGGGGGTCAGGGGTTCGAATCCCCTTAGATCCACCAATAAAAGGCTCCGACCATTGCGGTCGGAGCCTTTTGGCGTCTGGGGGTCCCGAAATGTCAGTGGTCGGCTCTAGTGTGAACGCATGACGACTATTACCGCAGTTCTGGGGAGTATCACTGAGCAGCACGTTGACGCGATCGTGAATGCTGCGAACTATCGCATGCGCGGTGGCGGGGGAGTTGACGGCGCCATTCACCGAGCGGGTGGGCGCGCGATTTTGGCTGAGTGTATTACTCGCTTCCCAGAGGGCCTCGCGACGGGAAATGCTGGCTTCACGACGGCCGGTGACTTGCCGGCAAAGTGGGTTATTCATACCCCGGGCCCCAATTATGGCCGTGGCCAGCGTGACCCTGAGCTGTTGGCGTCTTGCTATCGCCGTTCGATGGAGGTGGCGAGTGAACTCGGCGCGCAAAGCGTTGCGTTCCCACTCCTCAGCTCCGGTATTTATCGCTGGCCTATTGAAGACGCCATCACGATTGCGGTGCACACTCTTTCGCAAGTGAAGTCAGACGTGAGCGAAGTGCGTCTGGTGACAATCGATGCGGCAGCCTACGAGCTCCTACAATCGGCAATTGCTGCTGTATAGGCTACGTGTTGCACGCTGATTGCGCTGGGTGATGGTGGTGGCGCGGCGGCAGTGTTTTAGGCGACAACTCACTGCGATGTCCCCGGTGAACCAATACCCCCAGGGGTATAGTATGGTGGAGGTGTTGGCGCTCTTGCGCCTGCAAATCTTGCACACCGGACGTAAGGTCAGTCATGCCTCATTCGCAACGCGATGCCTCGCTCAACGTGGACCCTGCGCGCCAGGACGCCTCCCCCGTTGGCCAGTGGGTACCTGGTTACGAAATTCCCGTGATCAATGAGCGCGTAGCGCGGGCCGGGGCTGGGTTGCTGTTTCTGCCCGGCCTGGTGCTGTACGTCATTGCCGCGACTACAGGCTCAGCTGAAGCACTGAAACCCTTCGGGGCGTTGTTCATAATCGACATGTTCATTCGTGTGACGGCGGGCGAGAAATGGGCGCCATCCCTTGCGCTTGGCGCGCTGTTCGTTCGACGGCAAACCCCAGAGTGGGTTGGCGCACCGCAGAAGCTCTTTGCCTGGTGGATGGGCTACGGGATGGGCGTTGTCGCCTGCGCGGCCACGGGGCTGTTCCAAGCTCCGCTGTGGGTCACTCTTGCGTTGTGTGGGCTCTGTTTGAGCTTCCTGTTTCTCGAAGTTGCGTTTGGCATTTGCGTGGGATGTAAGTTGCAGGGGCTTTTTTCGAGACGTCCACCGATGTACTGCGCGGGCGACACCTGCGCGGCGCCTACCTCTGGCAATCACATTTCCCCGATCGAAAGGACGACCGATGCTTCGTAAGATGCTCACCGCACTCACCTTCCCACTCGCAGCCGTTGCGCTTGCTGTTGGGCTTACCGGGTGCGCTCCAGCCGCAGGCGATGGTGCGGAACCACAAGCCAGCACACATACCATCGAGGTGCCAGCTGACGCAGTCATTCTCGATGTGCGTACCCCGCAGGAGTTTGCGAGCGGACACCTCACCGGCGCAACGGTACTTGATTTCAACGCAGGCGAAGTAGCCGCGCAAGCGGCAGCACTCGATCCGGAGCAGGAGTATTACGTGTACTGCCGCTCGGGGAGCCGCTCAAGCCAGGCCGTCAAGCTCCTGCAAGCCGCAGGCATTAAGCAGGTGACAGATCTTGGCGGTCTCGACGCAGCCGCCGTCCTTACGGGAATCCCGGTGATCGCCGAATAGGGAAGTGCGTACACGCGTCAGGGGCTGGGTTTCACACCGAAATGTAGAACCCAGCCCCCTGGCACGTACTGTCGCTTATCCCTGAACTTGAGCGTTACGGCAGAAGAAGAAGGCAGCGGCTGCGCCAGTTTCGACGACCCCGAGAATCGCTTGAAGGACAAAGGGGTGCGTGGAGCCTGCGAGTGGAGCTATGCCCACATGAGTATTTGACTAGGCTGAAGCTATGAAAGAACTAAAGAAGCTCGAGCAAGAGATCGCCGTGTTTGGTGAAAGCGGCAGCGGTAAATCAGTACTTGTTTCTTCCTTCTATGGTTTTACACAGGAAGCCCAGTATCCGAAGGAAAACGGATTCCGCGTTATCGCTGACGACCTGGGTGCTGGCCTACGACTGCACCAGAACTACCTCGGTATGAAGAACTCTGCTGTGCCGCCTGCTGCGACGCGATTCGACGTATCGCGGCATTCGTTCTCGATCCAGCCGCACAACTGGAACGTCGGTAACGGTTCGAAGAAGCAGCCATTCTCAGCCGCACGCTTGACCTGGCACGATTATCCAGGCGAGTGGTTCGAACAGGAACCAGGTGGTCCAGCTGAGGCTGAACGTCGAGTAGAGACCTTCCGTTCGCTCCTCGGAGCTGACGTCGCCTTTCTTCTGGTTGACGCTCAGCGGCTCTTGGATAACGTTGGTGAGGAAGAACGTTACCTCAAGAGCCTCTTCGCAAACTTCCGGAACACGCTGCTTGCCATGCAGGAGAACTTGTGTCTAAACGGCGAGAAGCTCGCGGTGTTCCCACGTATCTGGCCGGTAGCGCTCTCCAAAGCCGACCTCATGCCAGAGCACGATGTCTATTGGTTCCGCGACCTCATTATCGAGAAAGCGGGCGCTGAGCTCGAAGACCTCAAAGGTGTGATTAGCGGGATGATCGATGGGGCGGAAGCGCTCTCCATCGGAGATGACTTCATGCTTATTTCAGCGGCCCAATTCACTCCCGGCACTATTGACGTTGAAAAGCGCGTCGGTGTGGATCTAATACTGCCACTTTCAGTAATTATGCCGTTCGAACGTCATGCAAAGTGGGCAGCTGCTAAGCAGCTTCCTGTGCAGATTGCGGAGAAGGCGTTGCGCAATGTCGGCACACTCGCCGGCGGCTTGCTCGGGTTTGTCACGCCGTTCCTTCGCGGCCGTCTCGGCCTTGTATTCAAATTTGTTGGCGCGAATGAGATCAATCAGGCTGCGCAGCTCGGCGGAGACGCGCTGCAGAAACTCAACGAAAAGGCGCGCGCAAAGAATGATCACTTAGCCATGATTCTCACGGGCTTTAAACTCGCGCTCGAACAGGCGGAGCGCGCACACATACTGCTCAGGAGAAACCGATGAAGATCATCTGGGCCACCCGTGGCAAGACCTGGGGCTTTAAGTTTCTCCGCGCAGATGGCTGTGCGGATCCGCTCCCTGCCTTCGAGCAAGCGTTTCGTGGCGCACCCGCGTCTGGCGACTTCTTCGCCCGTACGAACGACAACACCGGCTTTATGTTCCGACTCATGGACCCGCGGGGCCGCACGGATCGTTCTGGCCGCGTGATTCCGCACGAGATCATTGTGTTTGGCGACCCAGCGGAGACCGTGCAGTCACTAGATGACGCCCTGCGCGAGATCTGGCCAGAGCTCTCGGTGCAGTATGACGCCGTGTGGGACATGCCGCCGCTGGCTGGCTGATCCGTCAAACAAATGCCTTGTGGCCCCGCTCAATTGAATGAGCGGGGCCACAAGTCTTTTCAGGAGGCGTTATCGCTGTGCGCGAGCGCGGCGGCCGAAGAGGGTCGCAGCTGCGCCAGCGACGACGAGTGCGAGACCCGCGAGGCCGAAGGCCATTCCAGCGGTTGCATCAGCGCCGGTGTTTGCGAGTGCACCGTCCTTGGCCGTGGTGTCTGATCCGCCAGTCGCGACGCCGCCGGTGCCTGCATCAGTACCAGGCTTGGTGCCGGGCTTCTCGGGCGTGGTGGGGGTCGCTGCGACGCCAGTGACGGTGAAGACCTCACTGGACGCGGTGGTCGCGTCGATACCGAGGGGAACGCCGTCGAGCGTGCTCGGGGTAGCGGTCACGTTCGGTGCGTATTCCTGAGCGCCAAGCTTCGCGCTGATGGGGGCGGTGACAGTGACCGACTCGCCGGGGAGCAGTACCGGTGCGGCGGCCCGAGCCGAAGCTGCGGAGGTCGTCGCTGCGCCGTTGGCCGCGACGTTGATGAAGCCCGTGCCGCCAGTGTTCGTGACAGTGAACTGGAGATCGGTCGCCTCGCCAGCGATGACCTTATCCAGATTGGACACTGCAGCGACCTCGAACGAGGCCTGGTGTGCGATGGTCATTTCGAGACCGGTGAAGCTGCCAGCGTCGGTCCACTGGGTATTCGCGGTGCGATTGAAGGTGGTGACAAAGCGAGGCTTGCCATCGCCTGCGTCGCAGGTGGTGCCGGACAGGGTGGACTCGGTTGAGGGGAGCAGAGTCTCAATGACGTCCGTGGTGCCGAAGATGCCGTCGTTGCAGTCTGCCGAGCCCCAGATATCTTCCTGTGCCCAATCGGCAGGAATGGTTTCGGTGCCGGGGCCGGTCTTGATTTCGCCAGGCAGGGTGATCTCGCGGGTGGCGAAGTCGATGGTTGAGCCGTCCTTGAAGTAGGAGTAGCGCACGCCGGTGACGTTCTGGCCGTCCGATGCCGCATTGCTCACATCGAGCATGGTCGCGCCGAGATCGCCGATGACGCGTCCCTGACGGGTCGCGCGATCGACGATGAGCGCGGTCTTTTCTTCGACACCGAATGCCAGCTCGTGACCACGGTCAATCGCGAGGCGGATCACACGGGGCTGGCGGTCGCGACGTGCGAAGTGGGAGTCCATGGTGCCCTCATCGAAGAAGCCGAAGCCACCCGAAGGGACATAGGTGAGCGGATCACCGATCACGGGATCATCTCCGGTGAACCAGCCCGGGCGAGGGCCTTCTGACCACGACTGGTAGAGGGAACCGCCAGAAATCATGTCCTTGCCTTGCTGGATCGCAAGGCCGGCGCTCGTGCCGCCGGTGACGCCACCGCTGTCGACCACGGAGCGGATCGCAGTCATCGCGACGGTATCGGTGCAGCTCGTGTAGGCGTGAATCGCTTCAGCTTCAGCGTCGGGGCCTTCGCAATCCATAAATGCGCGAATGTAGTTGGTCTGGTCGCCACCGCCGAAGAAGACGCCGTCAGCCTTGGCGATTTCGTCTGCAACTGCTTGGTCACGCGCATTGTCGGCGCTATACGGGTCGCCTTCGTAATCGAGACCGGTGTTGACATCAACCGGGATCGGGTAGACATCAGCGCCATGACTTTCGAACCACTGCTTGTAGTAAGCCATGCCGTTGATGGTGGCGTTATCTTCTTCTTCGTCTGCCGCTTCGATGGCGTTTGCTGCGGGAGTTGAGGCCGCGGTTGACACTGCGATGAGCGGCCTATTGCCTGGGTCAGCGTGCTCCTGCGCGAGCCGCACAATCTCATCCATGATTGCGGCGCTATGGCCACTCTCATCGCTTGGGCTGATTGCGCCGCCAATCATGACGACGGTGCCCTTCTTGCCGGTGTCAACGACTGCCGGGGCAACCGTGGCGTCATCGTTCGCAAGCGCTGAGGCTGCGCCGAATGCCAGGCTGGTAGCTGTGAGTGAGGCAACCACAGCCGTGACGCCGAGAGTTCGGCGAATCTTTGCGTGATCCACGTATTTCATCCATTCTCTTCATTGAGTTTGGCCGCGCGCGGGCATGCAGCGGCTCAGCCCCGGTTCGAAGCCCAGGGACAGTAGGTGGCGTATCGCCGAGTACGTACGACGTTCACCGGGAGCGGCCCGCGAAATGCGTACATCGCGGGCCGCGTGCGTCGAAGGCCTAGTGCACCGCTGCCAAGAACGCCTTGGTGCGTTCGTGCTGCGGGTTCTCGAGTACCTCTGCGGCGGGACCCTGCTCGACGATCTGGCCGCCGTGCATGAAGACCACGCGATCCGCGACCTCCCGTGCGAATCCCATCTCGTGCGTGACGACGATCATCGTCATGCCCGAGGCAGCAAGGTCACGCATGACCTTGAGTACTTCACCGACGAGCTCGGGGTCGAGTGCGCTGGTGGGCTCATCAAAGAGCATGAGCTTGGGATCCATGCAGAGTGCTCGCGCAATCGCGACGCGCTGCTGCTGGCCGCCGGAGAGCTGGCGCGGGTAGGCGTTGGCCTTGTCCGCAAGGCCAACCTGTTCGAGAAGCGCCAATGCGCGAGGCTTGACGTCAGCCGTGCGCTTGCGAAGTACCGTCTTCGGGGCCAGCATGATGTTCTCCAGAACGGTCATGTGACCAAAGAGATTGAACTGCTGGAAGACCATTCCCGTCTGGGTGCGGTCCTTGCAAATCTCGCTGTAGTTCTTTTCATGCAGCGTCTTGTTCCGGAGCTCGTAGCCAACGACATTATCGTCGACCCAGATGCGACCGCCATCGAGCTTTTCGAGGTGGTTGATGCAACGCAGGAGCGTGCTCTTACCCGACCCCGATGCGCCGATGAGGCAGACGACCTCACCGCGGCCGACCTCGAGGTCGACGCCCTTGAGTACCTGGAGCGAGCCGAAGTGCTTGTGCACGTTTGCTGCGCGCACCATGAGATCTGGGTTGGTCATGACTTGAGACCCTTCGGGTTGCTTTCGGGTGCGTGGACGCGCATGGCGTTACGGATTCGCTGGGTCCAGCTGACCTGGACGGTACGGGTTGCGCCGCGGGAATACCGGTTTTCGAGCCATGCCTGGCCGAGCGTAAATACGGTGGTCATGATGATGTACCAAATGCTCGCGACGATGAGCATTGGGATGACCTGGAAGTTCTTGGTGTAGATCACCTGGGTGGTGTAGAGCAGCTCGGAAACGGCGAGCACACTGACGAGTGAGGTCTGTTTGAGCATGCCGATCGTCTCGTTGCCTGTCGGCGGGATGATGACACGCATGGCCTGTGGGAGCACGACCTTGATCATGGTCTGCAGACGATTGAGGCCAAGTGCGCCAGACGCTTCGGACTGGCCCTGGTCGACCGAGAGGATGCCGGCGCGAACGATCTCGGACATGTAGGCGGCCTCATTGAGGCCGAGGCCGAGAATGGCCGCCATGAGTGGCGTGACGATCTGGTTGGCGTCGAGGTGAATGCCGGGAATGCCAAACGTGATGTCCGGGTAGAGCGCGGCGAGGTTGTACCAGAGGAGCAGCTGCACGAGGACCGGAGTGCCTCGGAAGAAGAATACGTAGAGGCCAGCTGCCCCTCTGATAACCGGATTGACCGAAAGTCGCATGACCGCGAGCACAATGCCGAGCAGGACGCCGACAACCATGCACACAATCGTGAGGAACAGGGTGAGCTTGATGCCTTCCGCGATGGACACATCGCGGAAGTACAGGCCGATGACATCCCAGCGGAACCGGGGGTTCGTGATCGCCGAGTACACCAGCATCCCGATCAGGAACAGGATGATGCCGCCAGAGATCCACCGCCAGGGGTGCTTCTTCTGGGCTATCGGATAGTCCTCCGTGGGAGGAGCATGCGTTGTGGTTGTTTCGTTCATCGGATCCACCAATGTACTCATCGTGATCTTGTACCTCTGTGCTTACGGTCGAGCGGGGAATTTACGAAACGGGAACTTCGTCAGGGGTGACGTAGTTGCTTTCGTTGATGCCCCACTTTGCGAATGCCTCGGTGTATGCGTCAGTGGTGACGAGCTCCTGCATTGCTGCGGTGATTGCGGGGGTGAGATCCGAGCCCTTGGGGAGAACGAGGCCGGTGGGCTTCGATGCGTAGTCGCCACCCTCTGCGAGGTCGAATGCGCCGGTGATCTTTGCCTGGTAGCCGAGCCCGGTCGCGCCCGAAACAACGCCAGCAACACGACCGGACGACAGCGCGGTGATCGCCTTGTCAGTGCCGGGGAAGAGCTTGATGTCGATTGCTTCCTTGCCTGCGTCGGTGCAGGTGGTGCTGAATTCGGGGAGCATCTCCATGCCCTGGGTGGTGCCCTTTTCTGCGCCGATGGTCTTGCCGCACAGTGTGAGCGGATCCATCGAGAGCTTGTCGGGGTTGCCGGTCGGCACGGCTACGCCGCTGCCAGACTGGTGGTAGATCACGAAGTCAGCGTTTGCCTTGCGCTCATCGGTGACGGAGAACGCGGACATTGCCATGTCGTACTTGCCCGAGCTCAAGCCGGGGATGATTGCGTCAAAGCCTGCAGGGACAAACTCAACCTTGAGGTCGAGCAGCTGTCCGAGCGAGGTTGCGAGATCTGCGTCCAGGCCGACAACGGTCTTGTTGTCGTCTGCGTAGACCTCGAAGGGTGCGTACGTGGGGTCGGTCGCAACGCGCAGCACGCCTGCCTCGGCAATGTTCGCCGGGAGGAGCTTCACCAGCTCGGGGTTTGCAGAGAGCGCGGTGATCTGCTCGGTGGGAAGTCCAGAACCGGTCGACTGCTCAGCGGTTTCACCTTCAGTGCTGGTCGACTGCTCGGCCGCGTTGGTGCAACCGGTCAGCGAGAGGGCGAAAGCGATACCTGCTGCTGCGATGAGCGGGGTAAACGACTTCAGTTTCATTGAGAGCTCCTTTGCTCCGTAAATGGTGTGAAATGATCATTTCATGAGGGTGCCCTAAATGCAATATGAGAAATAGATATTTCTTATTCGTTGAAAACTCAGCGTTCCCGGGTACAATTTTCCGCATTATGCCTACGACATCCGGAACCGCATCCCGCCTTTCACGCGGCAAAGCGGTTGCCGCCGTGGCGTTTTCGGGGCTGCTGCTCGGCTCGGCCGCGCTTGCGCCAGTAACGCAGGCGGATGCCTCGGCTCCCTCAGAGTTTGACCTCACCGCGGGGAGTCAGGTGCAGGCATTCGTCGTCGCCGAGGGGCCCGAGAAAATGCTCGATCTGCGCATTCCCTCGGTGAAAGACGTCGAATCGGCAGCGCAGCCGAATGGGGCGCTGTATACACTCGAGCAGTTCTTGTTCAGTGGCGTCGTGAACTGGGGCGGCTATCGCTTCACCTATTACAGCCAGCAGGTATTGCCGGGTGAAGGTCTTGAAGTGCCGGGTCGACACGTGAATGCCGGTGGGTATGTCGCAGACGCCGACGGGTATATCGTTCTTGCCGGTGACGCGGCGAAGGGAACGGTGGTTGATACGCCGTTCGGCTTCAAGGGCAAGATCTACGATCGCGGTACCTTCGGCAACCACCTCGACGTCTACATTCGGTAGGCGCCTCCCGGCCGCAAGGCGCGCAATAAAGGACAGTGGGGCGAGGAGCGCATTCCGCCCCTCGCCCCATTGTTGTACGTGCGATTCCCGCTAGTCGAAGGTTACGACGACCTTCTCGGCTGCGCCAGGAATCTGTGCAAGTTCGAGTGCCTCAATCGCACGCTCATAGGGCAAGATGTCGCTCACAATGAGTGCGTACTTTTCAGGGCTCGCGATGATTGCATCGGTCACCTCGAAGATTTCTGTGGGATATCCCATGGACATGCGAATGTCGACCTCGGTCATGAGGATGTCACCGAAGTCGATCGGCACAGGTGACTTGTGGACCGCAGGGATCGTCAGCACCGCACGGTGCTTTGCCGATTGGAGCGCTGTCTGGATGACCGACGGTGCGCCGGCCGCATCGATGTAGATGTCCGAGCCCGCGCGTGTGCCGCGGCCGAGCGCATCTGGTTGCCCGCCATGCAACTCGATGAGACGTGCCGCGACATCCTCCTCTGCTGAATTGATGACCGCGTCTGCGCCAATCTGCAGCGCCTTCTCAAGCCGTTTACCCACGATGTCGACGAGAATCACGTGTGCAACGCCCTTCGACTTTAGGCTCAGTAATGCGCCAAGCCCGATAGGTCCAGCGCCAAACACGACGACCTTGTCGCCCGCCTGTGCGCTAGAACGGTTCACCGCATGATGTGCAACCGCCATTGGTTCATTGAGGGCAGCAACGTGCCACGGAATATCACTGGGAATGACGCGCAACTGCTTGCCTGGCTCAAAGTCTTTCACCACGACGAGTGGCGAAAGTGCGCCCTGCGCACCGCCACTACCCAGGAGGCCGTCGCTGAATCGCATCGTGTCGATGACCACGTGATCACCCACGGCAATTTCCGTCACCTTCGTGCCAATCGCAACGACCTCTGCTGCTGGCTCATGGCCAAGCGGGGTGGCGCCCATTCGGGGTGGAATACCTCCGTTGTGTGAATAGAATGCGTCAGAGCCGCAAATGCCGCACGCACGAATGCGCAGCAGCACGTCGTTCGGCCCCGCCGTTGGCTCGGGGACTTCGACCCACGCATTGATTCCGGGGCCAGTTACCTGCACAGATTTCACGCAATACTCCTCGACATTGAGTTGAAAGGGTTTCACTATGTATCGTGCTGCAATCTGCTGGGTGCGCTCGCAAGGGCAGCCGCTAATATACGGTCAGCAGAAACGCCCCCATAGAATTGGGCTATGAAACAGGCCCTGCCGCTGCGAGAGATCGCTCTTGTTGCGCTCGGTGGCGCGCTTGGCGCTGTGGCTCGCTATGCGCTCTCGCTCGCGCTTCCAGTGGGTGACGGGATCCCCGTCGCGACGCTCACGGCAAACCTCGCGGGTGCGTTCTTCCTCGGCCTCATCACCTTCTGGCTGGCGGCGCGCGGTACAGACGCCGGCGGGCGCCGGAACGCGCGCCTCTTCCTTGGCACTGGTGTGCTGGGTGGATTCACCACCTACAGCCTGCTCGCCGTCGAGCTTGGGGAGTTCATCCTCGCGCAGCAATGGTCGCTCGTTGCGTTGTACGCCGCAACGACAATCATCGGTGGTGCGGGCGCGAGCCTATTGGGCATGATCTCCGGCAATGCGCTTGGCGCCCGCGATGCACAGTCGAGCACGCAGGGGGCGGATCATGCCTAGTGCGCTCCTCGCCTTCGGTTGTGTTGCCCTCGGCGGCGGCATCGGTGCTGTGCTTCGCCACGTCGTTGACACGCTCGTGCAGGGGCGGATCCGCGCCCGATATCCAGTGGGCATCACGATCGTGAACCTCACTGGCTCGTTCGTGCTCGGGCTCCTCGTGGGGTTCGCAACGCCGGTGCCGCTGATGCTCCTGCTTGGGACGGGCATGCTCGGTGGGTACACGACATTCAGTACCGCGAGTCTCGACACGGTAAAACTCGTTCGCGAGCGCCGCTATGGTGCGGCACTCGCGAACGGTGTTGGCATGTTGGTTGCGGCCGTCTGCTGTGCGATCCTGGGGATCGCGCTCGGCTACGCCGGTACTTAGCGGATCTGCTCCTCCGCAAACTGCATGCTCGGGTTCGCATATGCGTCCTGTGACTCGACGAGCTGCAGTTCGCGCTCGCCCGAGTTGAGCGTGTTCTCCAGCAGGGTGTACACGCTCGACGCGGTGCGCGCGAGCGCATCTGCAGCGTCGCCGGTGCGTGCAAAGTGTGCGGTGAAGAGCGCTGCGGTGACGTCGCCAGAGCCGTTTGCCTTGAACGGCAGACGGGGGGTCGTGATCATCCACGCGCCCGCATCGGTTGCCGCGATCATCGAGATCGAATCGGCTGCCTGCTCGGGGTAGGTGACGCTCGTGACGAGTACGTACTTCGGGCCAATGGCCATGGCTGCATCGATCGATGCAAGGGTCGACTCAAGCGTGTCGGGCGACGTGCCGGTGATGAAGCCGAGCTCGAACTGGTTCGGCGTGATGAGGTCGGCGTGGGGGACGACGCGGTCACGAATGAGCGCCTGCACCTCTGGTGCAACGTGGCAGCCCGAAACGGCGTTGCCGAGGACTGGGTCGCACGCGTAGATCGCCTCGGGGCTGTGCTTCTTTACGCGCGCAACGGCGTCGAGAATTGCGTCGCCGATATCGTCGCCGCCCTGGTAGCCCGAAAGGACCGCAGAGACTCCGGCGAGGCCGCCACGATCTTCGACTCCCGCGACGATGTCGCGCACGTTGTCGCCGGTAAGCATCGGGCCACCCCATGAGCCGTACCCGGTGTGATTCGAGAAGCACACGGTCGAAACGGGCATGACCTCAACGCCGATGCGCTGCAGGGGGAAGACCGCTGCCGAATTGCCAACGTGACCGTACGAGACGGCGGACTGAATTGAGAGCATTCGCATGGCTCGATTTTCCCACCGGGCCTCAGTATGGACCACTGCGCGTGCATTCCGGTGAACCAATTTAGATGCCGCGGCCGGGCGTCAGAATATTGCGCGGATCGAGCGCCCCCTTGATGGCGAACTGCACGTCTCGCGCGACCTCGTCGAGCTGCCACGACACCTCGTGCTGCTTCACCGACCCGATGCCGTGCTCGCCCGTGATGGTGCCGTGCAACGACAGGGCGAGGCGCGTGATGTCGTCAATGAGCGCATCTGCGGCGGCGATGCCAGCTGGGGTGTCGGGGGACTCCACCGTACAGTGCAGATTGCCGTCACCAGCGTGCGCGACGCTCGACACCCGAATTCCATGTGCTGCGGCGAGCGCTTCGACACCGCGGAACATCTCTGCGAGGGAGGAGACAGGGACGCCGACGTCGCAGGAGATTTTCAGGCCGCGTGCGTTGAGTGCTGGGTTGGAGAGGCGTCGCGCCTCGATGAGGGCGTCCGTTGCGGCGATTCCTGCATCGACGGCGCCTGAGGCCTTGGCGATTGTGCAAATGAGTTCTGCGGCCGCGAAGGCGTCGGAGCCTGCGGTTTGGCCGACGAGGAGCGCGCCTTTGGGGACGCGGATCCCGGTGGGGTTGAAAGACTCAATGATCTCGACGCTGAACGCATCCATGAGTTCAAGCACCTCTGGACCGGCGGTACTGTTCACAATCGCTACGACGGCATCGCCAGCCTCGCCGACGGAGTCGAAGTCTGCCCAGAACGTGACAGGTACACCCTCTGGCAATGGCTTCAGGCGCACGGTTGCTTGGGTGACGATGCCGAGGGTGCCCTCGGAGCCGACGAATAGGCTTGTGAGATCGTAGCCGACGACGTTCTTCCGAGTACGTGCGCCGGTCTGCATGATGCGGCCGTCTGCGAGCACCACGGTGAGGCCTGCAATCCAGTCGCTCGTCACGCCGTGGGCGACGCAGCGTAGACCGCCCGCGTTGGTCGCAATGTTGCCGCCGATGGTGCTGATTCGTGAGCTCGCGGGATCGGGCGGGAAGAACAGTCCGTGCTCGGTGCACGCGGTGGTGAGATCCGCGTTGATGACTCCGGCTTCCACGACCGCAATACGGTTCGCCGGATCAATCTCGATGATCTGTGTCATGCGCTCGAGAGAGACGATGAGTCCGCCGTCATACGCCACCGCGCCACCAGTAAGACCGGTGCCAGCGCCACGCACGCTGACGGGAACCGCGTGTGCGTGTGCCCACGCGAGCGCCGTCGAGACGTCTGCGGTGGACTCCGCGAACACGACACCGAGGGGAGTGCCGGTGAATACGGCACGTGAGGAATCCAGTGCGTGCGTGGAGACCGCGTCGCCCTCGGTCACGAATCGATTGCCGAGCGCAGTGTGCAGTGCGTGTAGATCCACTATTTCCCCCTCATTGGTTGCTTGCAGCCTATCGACGCGGGGCGCGTGACACCGGGCGCGACGCGGTGCCGTGAGAAACTGGGATCATGACGATGAGCGATGCCCTCCGCGGCGCCGGCAGATACGCCCCGAGTCCCTCTGGCGATTTGCACCTCGGAAATCTCCGCACGGCGCTCCTCGCGTGGCTCTTCGCCCGCTCGACGGGGCGTGCGTTCGTCATGCGCATCGAAGATCTTGACCGGGCTCGTGATGCTGGAACGGGGGAGCAGCAGCTCGCCGACCTCGCGAGTCTGGGCATCGACTGGGACGGCCCTGCCGTGTTGCAGACCGATAGGGGTGCGGATCACGCCGCTGCCATTGCGAAGTTGCAAGGCCTTGGCCTGGTGTATGAATGCACCTGCACGCGCAAGGACATTCTTGCGGCGCCAAGCGCGCCACACGCCCCGCCCGGTGCGTACCCAGGCACGTGCCGAGACCGCACCGATGCCGAGCGCGAAGCGGCCCGTGCGGCCATCGCCCCGCGCCTCCCAGCCCTTCGGCTGCGGGCCCCGGAAGGACTGATCGCGCTCGGATTCACTGACCTCATACTTGGCGAGGTCACGGGCGACATTGACGATTGTGTACTCGTCCGCGGAGACGGCACTGTCGCCTACAACCTCGCTGTTGTCGTTGATGACGCCGCAATGAGGGTCGATCAGGTGGTGCGCGGATCGGACCTCGCGCCCTCAACACCCCGCCAGATTCTGTTGCAGCAGCTGCTGGGCCTCCCGACGCCGCCGGCGATGGAGTATGCGCATGTGCCGCTCGTGCTGGGGCCGACCGGTCAGCGCCTCGCAAAGCGTGATGGCGCGGTGACGCTGCCGCAACTGCGCGAACAGGGGATCACCGACGCGCAGGTGCTTCGCACGCTTGCGGTCTCCCTTGGCCTGGCACACGAAAAGGAGCAGGTCACCACTGACCTGCTCCTTGCACGCTTTGACCCGCAGGCGCTGCCGCGGGATGCCTGGACGTGGCCCGGCCTTATTTTTTAAGCGCCCGAATCACGCGAGCGAGTGCCCGACCGGCTACCCAGACAAACGGTACGCCGACCGCGAGGAGCGCAATAATGTTGGGCTCGAAACGGGTGTAGCCATCGCGCGTCACGTAGGCGCCAACGGGAATCGAAGATCCGCCGCCGCCACCGCCCGAACCTTCGCCCTTGGCGTCAGTGTCGCCAGCATCGCCCTCAGCTGCGCCGAAGCCGTAAGAGACACACGCGACCGGGATGATCGTCGTGCCGTCAACATCAATGGGATCGCCGTAGGCTGCACTCACGCCGTTCTTCGTGACGGCGTCTGCGAGCTGCTTCGTGAGGTTCGTCATGTCTTCAACCTACCGCGCACCCGCGAGAAATGCACCGAAAATTCTCGGCGTGCCTGTGTCTTACGCCTGGGGCACCTGCGGTGGCAGTGGGGTGCCAGGTTCAGGCCGCTTCGCGACGATGTTGTCACCTGAGGAGACGTGCTTCAGCCGACGGATGACCCAGGGAACCAAGTGCTCCTTCGCCCACACCACGTCGTCCTTGCGGGCAGCACGCCAGCTGCGCTCGGGAAGCGCCGGAGGAGTGAGCGGTTCAAGGTCATTCGGGACGTTGAGCGCGTCAAGCGTGGCGCGTGCAATTGTGTGATGGCCGAGCGCATTCATGTGCAGGCGGTCACCTGCCCAGTAGCGGCTGTCCTGGAGCTCTTCGATGGCCCACTGATCGACGACAATCGCGTCCTGCCGCTGGGCGACCTTGCGCACATTCTCGTTGAAGATCGCGACCTTGCCGCGGATCGAGCGGAACACCGGCTGGAACGACACGTCAACACCCGTGAACACGATGACCGTTGCGCCGCCGGACTTCAGCTTCGCAATGAGTCGCTCGAGCTTCTCAGCAACCTCGTCAGGATCGGTGCCGGGGCGGATGACGTCATTGCCGCCAGCGCAGACGCTGATGAGATCGGGCCGCAGCTCGAGCGCGTGCTCGACCTGCTCGTCCATGATCTGCTGAATGAGCTTGCCGCGGACCGCGAGGTTCGCATACGCGAGCTCGGGATTCTTCTCGTGGAGTACCTCGGCGAAGCGATCCGCCCACCCACGCAACCCGCCCGGGCTATCGGGGCTCGGATCACCGACTCCCTCGGTGAAAGAATCGCCGACTGCAACGTACCGAGTCCACGGCAGTGCGGTGTTATCGCGGTGCTGTACAGCGAGGTGTTCCATATCTGACGTCTCCTTCAAAACTCCAGGCCTGCTGAGAAACGCGGCAGTCAGTGTCGGGGGTTCACCGGTAGTCTATTGGGCTGTGACCGATCAGCAGGAAGCAATTCACCTTCCGGGAACAAGTGCCGCAGAGCACCTGCCCCCGGCGTACCCAGAGCGTGCAGCTCACGGTACAGCGGGAACGCTTCGTGCCTGGCAGGAGGAAGCGATCAACCGCTACCTCGAAACAGGTCCCCAAGACTTCCTCGCCTCGGCAACGCCTGGCGCAGGTAAAACGACATTCGCGCTTCGCTTGGCTGCGATTCTTCGAGCGAACCGCACAGTCACCCAGATTATCGTGGTTGCCCCCACGGAACACCTGAAAACGCAGTGGGCGGACGCGGCCGCGCGCGCCGGTATTCGTCTGAACCCGGACTATTCGAACAACGACGGCCTCGGCTACGGGCGGCACTATCACGGTGTCGCGGTCACCTATGCGCAGGTGGCGATGAAGCCGATCCAGCACAAGCTCCTCACGGAGAACGCCGACACGCTCGTGATCCTTGATGAGGTCCATCACGGTGGCGACGCATTGAGCTGGGGTGACGCGATCCGCGAGGCATACGGCACCGCCCGCCGTAGGCTCTCGCTCACCGGTACGCCGTTCCGTTCTGATGAGGCACGAATTCCGTTCGTGCAGTACGCGCCGCAGCCAGACGGCACGACGATCTCACTCACCGACTATGACTATGGGTATGGTCGCGCGCTCGCTGACGGCATCGTCCGTCCCGTCGTGTTCATGGTGTACGCCGGCAAGATGCGCTGGCAGACCTCGGCAGGCGAAGAGATGGAAGCGCGCCTGGGCGAGGGTAACGCGAAGGACGTCACGAATCAGGCGTGGCGTACCGCGCTTGATCCTGCTGGCGACTGGATGGCCAAGGTCTTGAACGCGGCGGATCGGCGCCTCACCGAAGTCAGGCAACAGGTCCCTGACGCTGGTGGACTCGTGATCGCGACGGACCATGCCTCTGCGAAGGCATACGCGGCGATGCTGCGCGAGATTTCGAAGCAGCCGGTCGCCCTGATTCTGTCTGACGACCCCGAGGCGAGCTCCCGCATCGATGAGTACTCCAAGGGAGACTCGCGGTGGATGGTCGCCGTTCGCATGGTGTCTGAGGGTGTCGACGTTCCGCGTCTCGCCGTCGGCGTGTATGCGACGAGCTCGTCGACCCCACTCTTCTTCGCGCAGGCAATTGGGCGCTTTGTGCGATCGCGCCGTCGCGGTGAGATCGCGTCGGTCTTCATCCCAAACGTGCCCCCGCTCATGCGTCTTGCGGCAGAACTGGAGAAGGAACGTAACCACGTTCTCGAAGGCCCGAAGAGTGCGGAAGAGATGTGGGACGCTGAAGCCGCACTCATGACCGAGGCAGAGCGCGAGGACAAGGCCTCTTCCGAGCTCGTCGATGACGGCTTCAAGTACGAGGCGCTTGCCTCTGATGCGCACTTCGATCGTGCAGTGTTTGATGGCAAAGAGTTTGGCGGCTATGCCGAGGTCGAGACCGAGGAGGAGCTCGAGTTCCTTGGCTTCCCTGGACTGCTCGAGCCGCAGGAAGTTCAGGCGCTGCTCCAGCAGCGGCAGTCTCGCCAGGCGAAGCGCAGTGCCGCCCGTCAGGGGCTGCACGAGCACGCGCCAGAAAAGGCTGAGGCGCCCGAAGCGCTGCACCGTACGCTGGGGGAGCAGCGCAAGCTTCTCAGCAGTCTGGTAGGCATGTATGCCCGCGTGACGGGTGAGCCGCACAAAGACATTCACAATGAGCTTCGTCGTATTTGTGGTGGCCCGACGGTGGGGCAGGCGTCGGTGACGCAGATTCAGAAGCGCATCGAGCTGTTGCGGCGACGATTGCGCCCATAGCGGGCTGAACCGCCTGACGCTTGCTGGACGAGCGCTACGGTAGTGCCATGGCAAAGAAGACTGGCGGATCCACCCCTGCGACCATCGCGCTCACTCGCGCAGGCGTGACGTTCGTCGCGCGCGAGTACGTGCACGACCCTGCAGTGACTGACTTTGGCGCCGAAGCGGCCGCAGCGCTCGGCATCGCGGAAGCTCGTGTGTTCAAGACGCTTCTTGTCGAGGTGGACGGCCGCGATCTCGTCGTTGGAATCGTGCCTGTCTCTGGGATGCTCGACCTCAAGGCGATCGCGGCTGCGGTTGGCGGCAAGAAGGCGGTCATGGCCGACCCGAAGGTCGCAGAGCGCAAGACAGGATACGTGGTCGGAGGTATTAGCCCGCTCGGGCAGCGAACCAAGCTCCCGACGGTGCTCGACGAGTCAGCGCGCACACACGCAACCGTGCTGGTGTCTGGCGGCAAGCGCGGACTTGACGTTGAGCTCGCCGCCACCGATCTCGCTGCGGTCACCGGGGCAATCTTTGCGGGAATTGGACGATCTGCGTGATGAGCGCGGATCGGCGCCTTCCAGCCTTTCCTGCTCAAGATCCGCATGTTTCCGAGGCGACGCGCGCGAGATTGCAAGCGAATTGGTGGCACGGGTGAGAATCCGTGTAAGTTATTACTTGTTCAGCCGATGAAGGTTTGGAACGGTTCGCGCGGGTGGCGGAATGGCAGACGCGCTAGCTTGAGGTGCTAGTGTCCGTATTAGGACGTGGGGGTTCAAGTCCCCCTCCGCGCACGAACAGAGCAAAAGCGGTGAGATCGTAAGATCTCACCGCTTTTGTGTTTTCTGGAACCGCACCGGTTTCAGCACTCAGCTCTATTGGTTACGCTTGCGATACCGATCGAGGTTGGGTGAGTAATGTGATGACAGCTTCACTGTGGATTGCAGTGCAGTTCGTCATGCTTGCCCTCGTTCTCGGCTTTGGAGCTGCTGCGCCAGAGTCGCCGAGCCAAGCGGTTTTGGTGGTCCTCCTGAGTGCGCTGGCAATCGCCGGCGTCTCGAAGCATGCTGGTATCGCGATTGTGCGTGTGTGTGGCTGGCTGCGGCATGATCCGCCCACAGTGCCTCGTGTCTTTGGCGCTGTGACGCGCCTATTCTCTGGCGCACCCGGGGCATCGGGCACCGTTGTGGTTCGAGCTCCTGCTGCGACGACGCGCGCTTTCGCCTGAGCCTGCTGTTGCCGAGCCCACTGGGGGCCGCTAGGGGAGTGCTGTCACCGCCCAGAGCGGTGCATGGCATGCCCGCTTGCGTTCGTTGTGCCCGCGCTCAGGCGAGGCGTTTTGGAAACCAAAACACTTCGCTTGAAAGACGAGAACACTGTTGAACCTGTATGACTTTTTGCCGATCCGCCTATTGATTGAAGGCGCATATTGGATCGTGACCCATCTGAGTGACCTGTTGGAACCATTCGCTGGCGCAGAAAGTGCCGCAATCGCCATCGTGATGTTGACGCTTGCGGTGCGTGCGGCACTGATTCCGGTCGGGCGTTCGCAGGTGAAGGCGACGGTCATGCGGCAGCGCCTGGCGCCGGAGCTTGCGGAACTGCAGCGGCGCTACAAGAAGAACCCCGAGCTCTTGCAGCGGAAGACTATGGAGCTCTACCAGCGCGAGAAGGCCTCACCCATGGCCGGCTGCTTGCCGATGTTGCTGCAGATGCCGGTTCTGATGGCCGTCTATGGACTGTTCATGCGATCTGAGATTCACGGCGAACCGAACCAGCTCCTGAGCCACACCTTCCTGGGGGTGCCGCTCGACTCCCGACTCTCTGTCATGTTGGGTGGGCCGGCAATCGACATGGGTTCAGTTGCGGTATTCCTGTCGATCATGCTGCTTATTGGAGTGGTGACGTGGCTATCGCGTCGATACATTCAGCAGCCGGCTGCACAGCGAGCGGCGCAGGCGCAGCCCGCTCGGACTGCGCAGGTTGAGGGAATTCCGCAGATGCCTGATCTTTCGGGGCTTACCAAGATGGTCGGCTTTATACCGTTCTTGACGGTGCTGTTCGCGGCGTTCGTGCCGTTGGCCGCTGCGCTCTACCTGTTGACCACAACCACGTGGACATTCTGTGAGCGACTGATTCTGAGTAAGACGATCGGCGCGGAGGTGTCTGCCGAACGGTAGGGAGAGCTAGATCCCTGTGGCTGCCTCACTTTTGCGCGCTCGCTTGGCGCGGCGAAACGCCGAAAAGCACATTCGATTAGGTGCATGATTCCGATCCCGTGTAAGTTATTACTTGTTCAGCCGACGAAGGTTTGGAACGGTTCGCGCGGGTGGCGGAATGGCAGACGCGCTAGCTTGAGGTGCTAGTGTCCGTATTAGGACGTGGGGGTTCAAGTCCCCCTCCGCGCACGAACAGAGCAAAAGCGGTGAGATCGTAAGATCTCACCGCTTTTGTGTTTTCCGCGGTCGGTGTCACACGGCTTCACGTTTCCTTGAAATGTCGGTGGTTACGACTACGGTGGAAGTCATGAGCAACGACCAGCCCGAACTGCACCTCTCCGAGACCGCGCGCATTGCCCGCGACCTCATTCGTTTCGACACCACCAACCGTGGCGGCGGCGATGCAGAGCCAGAGCGCCCCGCGGCCGACTATGTTGTCTCCTATTTGCGTGAGCTCGGGCTTGAGCCACAGGTCTTCGAGTCTGCTCCTGGCCGCGCGAGTGTCGTCGCTCGGGTGGCAGGTGCCGATCCTTCACTGCCGGCAATGGTGCTGCACGGCCATCTTGACGTTGTGCCCGCCGATCCCGAGAACTGGAGCGTTGACCCGTTCGAGGGCGTAATTAAGGACGGCATGCTGTGGGGTCGCGGCGCGGTCGACATGAAAGACATGGACGCGATGATGCTCACCGCGATTGCAGAGATTCTGCGCGCGGGAGAACAGCCGTGCCGTGAGATCATTCTTGCGTTTTTCGCCGATGAGGAGAATGGTGGCCTGTACGGTTCTCACTATCTCGTGGAGAACCATCCCGAACTGTTTGCTGGAGCTACCACCGCAGTCAGTGAGGTTGGCGGCTATTCGGTTGACGTCGAGGGTACGCGTGCCTACCTGATTCAGACGGGTGAAAAGTCACTCGATTGGATCCGACTGCGTGCACGTGGCACTGCTGCACATGGTTCGCGGTACTGGAAAGACAACGCGCTCACCACTCTCGCTGAGGCGATTGCCGCGCTTGGCCGTCACGAGTGGCCAATCGCACTGTGCGACACCACGCGTGACCTCATTACTGAGCTGTCCCGTATCGTGGGCGCAGATCCCGCAGAGGTTAATCCTGACGAGCTCGTTCTGCGACTTGGTAAGGGTGGCGGCTTCATCCAGGCGAGCCTTCGCAACACGGCAAACCCGACGGTGCTTGAAGCTGGCTACAAGCACAACGTGATTCCTGACACGGCTGATGCGCTCGTTGACGTTCGCTCGATTCCGGGCGAGCAAGAAGCCGTGATGCGTAAGATCCAGGAGATCGTTGGCGAACACATTGAGGTTGAGGCGCTGCATTCTGACATTGGCCTCGAGGTTCCATTCTCGGGTGAACTCGTTGAGGCGATGACCGCGAGCCTCTCCCGTCACGATCCTGAGGCAACCGTGCTCCCGTACCTGTTGGCCGCTGGCACTGACAACAAGGCGCTTTCGCGTCTTGGCATTACTGGGTATGGTTTCGTGCCGCTGCGTCTCCCTGCTGACCTTGATTTCCCCGGCATGTTCCACGGTGTCGACGAGCGCGTGCCGCTCGATGCGCTCGACTTCGGTCACCGCGTATTGGTCGACTTGCTGCGTACGTACTAAGAATTGCGGGCAACCCTCAGCTATTCTTGACGGCGGCCCTCCGCGTGAGTGAACTCGCGCGGAGCACAGTACCACTGGCCACGAAAGGAAACGATGAGTTTCTTAGACGCAATCTTGCTCGGCATCCTGCAGGGACTCACGGAGTTCTTGCCGGTCTCTTCCAGCGCGCATCTGCGCATTGCAAGCGAGCTCCTCGGAATCGGTGACGCGGGTGCGGCGTTTACGGCGATCACGCAGATCGGTACCGAGGCTGCCGTCATCGTGTTCTTCTGGCGCGACATCGTACGCATCATTGGGAATTGGTGGAAGTCGCTGACGGGCAAGCTTCCGCGCAAGAACCCCGACGCTCTCATGGGCTGGTGGATTATTCTGGGCTCGCTCCCGATTGTTTTGCTTGGTCTCGTCTTCGAAGACGCGATTGATACGACGCTTCGTTCACTGTGGTTTACCGCAACGATGCTCATCGTGTTTGGCCTGCTGCTTGGGTTTGCTGATCGCTTTAGCCCGAAGACGCTCCCGCTCGAAAAGATGACCTGGCAGCACGGCCTGGCATACGGCTGCGCGCAGGCGCTCGCGCTCATTCCAGGCGTGTCCCGTTCTGGTGGCACGATTACCGCTGGTCTGCTGATGGGGTACAAACGTGAGGCCGCTGCACGCTACTCCTTCTTGTTGGCGATTCCTGCCGTGCTGGGCTCTGGTTTCTACAAGCTCCTCAAGGAAGTGAAAGAACCGACCGCTGGTGTTCCGATGTCACTCACCCTTGTGGCTACGGTGATTGCGTTCGTGATTGCAATCTTCGTCATCAAGTTCTTCATGGGGTACATCTCCAAGAAGAGCTTCATGCCCTTCGTGATCTACCGGATCGCGCTCGGCATTATTGTCTTCATCCTCCTCGGCACCGGCGTTCTCGATGCTGATGGTGGAACCGCAGCGAGCGCGGCCGCAGCTGCCCTCGCAACGAATGGAGTTGGTTAATGCGTACCTGGACCCAGCCCGAGATCCCCGATCTTCCCGGCGAGGGCGTCACCCCGAAGCTGTTCAACACCGCGACCGGGCGACTGGAGTACCCAGCAATCCAGGATGGCAAGGCATCGCTGTACGTGTGTGGCATTACGCCCTACGACGCGACTCACCTGGGTCATGCCTTCACCTACCTCACGTTCGACATCATGCAGCGTGCCTGGCGCGACGCCGGCATCGAGACCGTGTATGCGCAGAACATCACCGACGTTGATGATCCGCTGTTGGAACGCGCAAACGCGACCGGTGTTGACTGGCGTGAGCTTGCCGACGACCAGATCGGGCTGTTCCGTTCTGACATGTACCGGATGGGAATGATTCCGCCTGCGCACTACGTCGCCGTGACCGAGCAGATCGACGAGATCGCAGCGGCCGTGGCTGAACTCCTCGCGCGTGGGTTTGCATACACCGTCCCCACCGCCGATTCGCTCGGCGGAGACGACATCTACTTCGACGTGCAGGGTGCTCAGGAACGTTCGCAGTGGCGGCTCGGCGATGTCGCTCCGTACGACCGCGAAACAATGGCAAAGTTCAGCGCGGAGCGCGGGGGAGACCCCGACCGCTACGCGAAGCGTGACGCGCTTGATCCACTGCTGTGGCGCTCCGCACGCGAGGGTGAACCAAGCTGGGACACCGTGGTGGGCGCAGGCCGACCTGGTTGGCACATCGAGTGCTCGGTCATTGCGACCGGCGCTCTCGGTGGCACCTTCACGGTGCAGGGTGGTGGCGAAGACCTTGTGTTCCCGCACCACGAATTCACGGCGGCGCACGCGACCGCAGTGACGGACACCCCACTTGCGCATCTCTACAGTCACGCGGGCCTCGTTGCTTATCGCGGTCACAAGATGTCGAAATCGCGCGGAAACCTCGTGTTCGTTTCGAAGCTGCTTGATGCAGGCGCTGATCCCAGTTCGATCCGTCTTGGATTGCTTGCTCACCACTACCGCTCGGAGTGGGAGTGGGAAGATGCCGATCTTGAGCAGGCGGATCGACGCCTGCAAGCGTGGCGTGACGGTCTTGAGCGCGAGTGCGCCGAACCCCTATCGGCGGTCGGCGTTGTCCAGCAGCTCCGCACGGCGCTCGCAAACGACCTTGACACCCCTGTCATGCTCGCAACGCTCGATGCGGCGCTTGATCGCGGTGTTGATGACACGAGATTGCTTTCTGATGCAGTGCTCGCACTGCTGGGAGTCGCCCTGTAAGGCAACAGCTGTACTTTAACTCTTGTGTGACACCAAGTTAGCGCATAGGTTACACGTAGACCCATATGGGGTTTGTGATAGTAATCTGTGCGCTTTTTGGTTGTATACAAGGGAGTATCTAGTGTCTGAGTCGAAATTCAGCGGTGCATCATTTACGAAAAAACGAACTGTCGCGACCACCGCAGCCGCCGCCGCAGTCGTTGCAAGCATGGCGGTCGCTCCCGCCATCGCTTCCGCGGCGACCTTAGCGGTTGACCCGTCAGTCGCGCGTCAGACCGCAGACACGAACGCAACGTACCAGGCAGCAAAGAAGCGCCTGGCACTTGCAGAGCAGGCGCTGGCCAGCGCTCAACGTGTGCTCGAAGTGGCAGTCGCCGAACACGGTGAAGCATCAGCTGCGACAGAGGAAGCTCGCGTGGCGGTTGCGGCCGCGGAAGAAGAACACGAGGCAGCAGTCGAAAGCCTTGATGCCATTGCGGCGGTGAGCGAGCTTGATTTTGCGACCGCTATCCATGAAACAGCAGCGGCCGAGCATCAGGCAGCAAGCGATGCGCTGACCAGTCTCCAAGCGCAGATCGACCTCAAGCGTGACGCGGTCGCGGGCGCAAGTGAAGAGGTTGAGCGCTTGGAAGAGGCGAGTGCAGCCGCGGATGAGCTCGCTGAGGAAACCGCGGCGTTGGCGGCAACGGTCGACATTCCAGCACTCGACGCCGCCATCGCGGCGACAAAGACCGCCCTGACAACCGGGGAAAGTGACGCTGCGGCGGATCGGGCATCGCATGATTCGCTCCAGGAAGCAATCTCCTCGAACCAGGAAGAGATTTCGGAGCTTCAGGAAAGCCCACCGCGCGCTGAAGCCGTGATTCGTGGCGAGCTGGATGACTACGAGCGGCAGCTGAACCACCTGATCAACGTCGCTCCGGCTCAGGCGGCCGCGGCCGTGAGTGAAGCAGGGCGATTGCTGCTGGAGGCTCAATCCGCGCACGCGACAGCGGCAGAGGTGCTGACACAGGCCAACGAGGCCGTGACCGTTGCGAAGTCTGCACTGGCCACAAAACTGGCCAACCCCGATGATCAGGCGCTGCTTGAAGCGTTTGATGCGCTGCAGGCCACTGCTGCCGAGGCAGCCGGCATCACGCAGAACGCCCGTGACGCACTCGCGGCAGCGACGCGCACGAAAACCGAAGCGGAAGCAGCGCTCGCTGCACTCCCAGCAGACGCGATGCCGTCAGAGCGCGAGGCCGCCGCGGAGCGCCTTGCGGCTGCAGTGCAGGCGGAGAATGCCGCACAGGCTTCGTTGAATAGCGCGAGCGGGAGTGAAGCTGTGGCGAACGCAAATGTCGCGAACGCGCAGAGCGGCGTAGACGGGATTCTCGCGAGTCGCGCACAACTGGCGGCAGCGGTGTACGATGCAGAACTCGCAGCAGAATCCGCCGCTGAAACGGTGCGAGACCGCGCAGAAGATGCAGATCGCGCGCAGGACACTCTCGATGAAACGCGCGCCGCTGAGGCGGGGATCCCTGCGGCAGTAGCGCAAGCGGAAGACGACATCGCGAGAGTGAGCGAAGAGCTCGCGCTTGCCCTCGCACACGGTGCAACACTTGCGGAGTTGCAAACACAGGCTGTGGAACTCGGGGCGTCGCTTGCGCAGCTAGAAGAAGCTCTCGCTGCGTGGCCGGACTTGCTCGCGCGGCTCGCAGAGGCAGCAGCGGCAGCAGAGAGTGCTCGGGAGGCTGGCGACGAAGCGATTGCAGCGGCCGCTGCGGCTGACAGTGACGCTGCGCGCCTGGGTGACGAGCTGTCAGCTGCTCGCGCGGCATTCGCGCAGCTCGAACAGGAGCTTGCCGCCCTCGAAACGCAACTCCCTGACGTCCTCGCGCGTGCGGAAGACGCAGCGGCGGCCCTGGCAGCAATTGAGGCTGAGCTCGACTGGCTCAACGACCATGCCGGTGCGCTCGAGCCGGGCGCGGGAGAGCCGGTGCCAGGTCCAACATTCCGGAGTTTTGCTGCGGCCCTGGCTGATGCGCCGGTGTCATCTCGCGACAAGGCGCTCGCTGCGGCCGGAGGCGTTGTCGACGCCTCGCAGGCACAACTTGATGCTGCTCGAGCCGCACACGAAGACGCGCAGGGTGCGTTGCTCCGCAGCGGGGCCGCGCTGAGCGACGCGCAGCTTGCGGCTGAAGCAGCTGCGGCTGAGCTGGCCGCGGCGCGCGCGGGGTATCTGGCACTTGGTGGCGACAACGGGCCGACTGCCGGCGAGGTTGTCGACACCGATACGGGCACGGGAACCACTGGCAACGGAGGCGTAGGCGGCGGTACCGTCACTACCACCGGTGCAGCAAACACTGGTGTCGCGACAGGCGCAGCAGGAAAGCACGCTGCCGGCCTGGCCAACACCGGCGCTGACATGAGCTCGTTGTACCTGAGCGCAGCGACGTTGCTGGCGCTCGGTGCTGGTGTGACAGTGCTCTCTGCGCGACGAAAGCGCCTAAGCTAGCCTCGCATCTCGATACATAGCAGAGCGCCCACTCGGAGGAACCTTTCCTGCGAGTGGGCGCTCTGCGTATGCGGCATCACATGTGTTAGTGCTGAGTGGGCTGCTCGTCGTCGGGCAGATCGGTGGCATCCGTCTCAGCGGTGATGCCATCAGCAGAGTCATCCGATGGCTCAGTGGCGTCCGTTCCCGAATCGGATTCCGCCTGCGCCTGGGGGAGCGAGACAGAGCTATCGGACTTCAGGAGATGCTGATCCGCGCCCAAAAAACGTTCGAACTCCAGCGCAAGCGCATCACCCGCGCCGTCTGCCGCGTGCAACTCATCGCGGGCTTCCTCGAGCCGGGTGATGTATCGGGACATCTCCTCGTCAACGCTGGCGATGTTGTTGATGTTGTTCTCCCAATCCGTCGCGAGATCCAGCAAGTCGCCACGGGGGATGAAAATATCGAGAATTTCCTCAAGCTTGTCGAGCAGCGCCAGCGTTGCCTTCGGTGAGGGGGCGCTGTGCACGTAGTGGGGAACCTGAGCCCAGAGTGCGACGGTCGGCACGTCGCGTGCGTTGAGCGCAAGGTCGACCGCAGTCAGGACGCCAGCTGGTCCTTCGTAGGTTGCCTTTTCTGCTTCGAGGGCTTCGCGGAGTGCCGGGTCTTCGGAGCTGAGGGTGGTCACAATGGGGCGGGTGTGCGGCGCATCAGCGAACAGTGCGCCGAGGAATACGACGACGTCGATATCCCAGACATCGACGAGATCGACGATCTCCTCGGAGAACGCAGACCAGTCCCGGGTGGGCTCTACACCTGAGAGGACGAAAAGTTCCGTTACGGCCGTGCCGTCGAGGCGAGTCACACGGTCGACAGCAACAGCTTCGACGGCGCCTTCGGGCACGGGGAGGCCTTCGAGCTCAGCGAGTTCGGCAATACCTGCGAGCTGTTCCAGCTCGGGGCGGCGCACCGGACCCCAAAGCTTGGTGTCGGGCCAGGTGATGATGCGCTTGCCGTCCTCATCGCGACTCACGCGCGGCCGATTCAGCTGCAGGTCGCAGTACTGTTCGCCGGAGATCGTGTGAATGACCTCATTGTCGAGCATTTCCGTGAGGTGAGCAACAGCTTCGGTGGTTGCGTCTCCGGCATTGCTCCACCCTTGGAACGCGGCAATCAAAATGCGCGCGTCTTCTCCGGATGCGGAGCGAATACTCACGAAGAATCTCCTTCACAGGGTTTCAGCGCGGCACAGATTTGTTGGCCAGAGGGCCTCGACGCGCTTGCAGACCACCAGAGTACCGGAGATTGGCCGGTAGACTGGGGTGAATGAACGCCCATCACGCTGCGCCCAACGGCCAGGACCACGCGCTGCCGCTGGCGACGCTGTGGGACATGGACGGCACGATCATTGATTCTGAGCCGTTTTGGCTCCGTGTTGAGCTCGCAATGCTTGCACGGTATGGCATTGACATGCCTGCCGACTTGCCAGAGCAGTTGGTGGGTACTGGCCTCCGTGATGCGGCCCGCCGCTTCCAAGAACTCGGTGTGCCGCTCACGGTTGACACCATCGTTGACGAGTGGGCCGACGGCGTCGTCGCAGGTATGCAGACGGAACCGGCAGTGTGGCGTCCCGGTGCTCGCGAGCTGCTCGCTGAGCTCGGTAGCCTCGGTGTTCCTGCGGCACTGGTGACGATGTCGGTTCGGCGGATCGCAGATGCGGTTGTCGACATGCTGCCTGCTGGCACGTTTGCCGCTGTCGTGGCTGGTGACGAGGTGACACACGAGAAGCCGCACCCCGAGCCGTATGTGCTCGGCGCACAGGCGCTTGGCGTCGCCATCGAGGAGTGCGTCGCCTTCGAAGATTCACGCACGGGCGTTCGCTCGGCAGCTGCCTCCGGCGCCGTGACGATCGGCCTGCCAAACATGGTGTCGCTCGCAGACGCACCCGCCCACGAGGTCTGGGATTCCGGACTCGCGGGCCGAAACGCAGACGATGTCAGCAAGACTTTTACCCTGTACCGATCCGCCCACTCGGCGGGTCAGGACTCACATCTCACATCCACGATCGAGGAGACAGACATGACCGATCAGCCAAGCGCGACTGACGCGGCTGCAGAGACCGCGGGAACCCCCGCACTGCGTGGCCCGTTTGTGTACGGCGACCGCGTCCAGCTCACCGGCCCCAAGGGGCGCATGAACACCTTCACCCTTGAGGTGGATGGCGAGTTCCAGAGCCACCGTGGCACGCTGCCGCACGCCAAGATTGTCGGTCAGCCCGACGCCTCAGTGGTCACGAACTCGTCGGGCGAGGAGTACCTGCTGCTCCGCCCGCTGCTGTCAGACTTCGTGATGTCGATGCCCCGCGGCGCAGCCATTGTGTACCCGAAGGATGCGGCGCAGATCCTTTCGCTCGCAGATATCTTCCCTGGCGCGAACGTCGTCGAGGCTGGCGTTGGTTCTGGTGCGCTCTCGCTGCACCTGCTCCGCGGCATCGGCTCGACCGGCACCCTGCGTTCGTTCGAGCGTCGCGACGAGTTCGCTGAGATCGCTCGTGCGAACGTGCGCGCCTTCACTGGCGAAGACCCCGCAAACTGGTCAGTGACGGTCGGTGATCTCCAGGACGAGCTTCCCAACGCGGTTGAGCCTGGCTCGATTGACCGCGTTGTGCTCGACATGCTCGCTCCCTGGGAGTGCGTCGACATCGCGGCTGATGCGCTCGCTCCTGGCGGCGTCATCATTTGCTACGTCGCAACCGTCACCCAGCTGTCGCGCACCGTTGAAGAGATGCGCCGCTCGGGCCTGTACACCCACCCGCAGGCGTCGGAGACGATGGTGCGCGGCTGGCACGTTGAAGGCCTCGCAGTCCGCCCCGACCACCGTATGGTTGCGCACACCGGCTTCCTTGTCACTGCTCGTCGCCTCGCGCCGAACACGACGGTTCCCGATCTCAAGCGCCGCGCGTCGAAGAGCGACTTCACCGACGCCGACCTTGCGAACTGGCTGCCTGACATGGGAGACGCCACTTCAGAGGAGACCTGGACCCCAGAAGCCGTTGGCGAGCGCGTGAAGAGCGACAAGATTCTTCGCAAGAAGGCTCGCGAAGCGCAGAAGGTCGCTGACCAGCGAGCGGATCGCGCAGAAGGTTAATTTTCAGTACACACAGGGCGGCGAGCTTGCAGGAATCGCCGCCCTGTGTGGCACTAGGATGACAAACATCCCGATCGTTTTCGATCTGTCCCCTCGAGAGGTTTCTCCATGCTTCGTCGCATTGTCCCGGCCACTGCAGCGGCCGCCCTTCTGGTTGCTGGTCTGACTGGCTGCACCTCGGCTCACACCGCTGAGGCGAACTGCAAGCCGATGTTGACCGCAGGTTCCTCGAGTGACTCGGTGTCGGTGCAGGGTGGCATCGGTGACCCGATCACTGTGAGCCTTGCGTACCCCCAGAAAGACCTGCTGACGCAGCGCACGATCCTGAACAAGGCTACTGACCGCAGCCGCGTGATCACCGAGGGTGACATCGCGACCGTCAACATGGTCGTCATTGATGGCGGATCAGGCCAGACGATCTACGACAGCAAGGAACAGTCCGGCGGCAGCTCGAAGCAGCTTGTCTCTGTCACCGAAGCGCAGGCGTCTCCCTTCTCCGAAGGTATCCGCTGTGCGGCGCCCGGTGATCGCGTAGTGGTGACCCTGAGCTCGCAGACGGCAACCCAGTACGGCATGACCATGGGGACGCCCGCAATCGCCGTCATCGACGTGATTGATGCGTTTGGTCCAAAGGCGGAGGGCCGCGCAAAGGGCCTGCCGAACGGCTTCCCCGCGGTCGTTACCAACGAGGCCGGTCAGCCCGGTATCGTGCTTCCCCCGTCGAAGGCGCCGACCGGCACGCAGTCTGCGGTGCGTATCGCTGGCGACGGCCCCGTGGTGAAGGACACCGACATCGTGCAGGTAAACGCTATGGGCGTGAACTGGGCAGATCAGTCAGTCTTCGTGAACACGTGGGACAGCGGTATGACCGCACCACTCGGCGCAGATTCGGGTGAAGACCCCCTCCGCGCTGCCCTCACCGGGAAGAAGATCGGCTCGCAGGTCGTCGTCATCACTGACGTTGGCGGCCAGGCACAGGTCTTCATCATGGACATCGTCGCGGCAGGTTAATCTGCATGGCGGCAGTCGAGTGGGATGACCTCGACGACTGGGACGCGCTGTTCGGGCCTCTGAAAAGGAATCGGCCCGAGCAGCGCCTCTTCACGCTCGTCCTCGCGTTACTGTCGAGCGAACGGGGTCTCACGAAACAAGAGCTCTTCGACACCGTCGACGGGTATGACGTGCAGCCTGCCGCGGGGGAGACCCGCAAGCAGCGACTCGCGGCACTCGAGCGTCAATTTGAACGTGACAAGGCGAAGCTGCGGGACATTGGCGTTCCGCTCGAAGTCATCGAATCACCCTCGGAGCCTGGAAACAATCAGATGCTCCGCTATCGCGTGTCCAAACGCGAGCTGCAGGTCCCAGAAGGCCTGACCTTTAGCGACCGTGAGCTCATGCTCCTGCGCCTTGCTGCGCTGTCGTGGCGACGCGGCAGCCTCGATACGGTGAGTCGCCGTGCGACGCTGAAGGTCGAGGCACTGCGTGCGCCTGATGCGGCGCTACACGGTCACGTCGTTCCTCGCTTCGGGCTCGCTGAGCCAGCGGCGCCTGCGCTGCTTGCCGCAATTGACGCGGGGGAGAACGTGCGGTTTGAGTATCAACTGCGTGGTCGATCCGCGCCGCTCACCAGGCACGTCGCACCGCTAGCAATTCATCGGTTCGAGGGCCGCTGGCATGTGCTCGGCTACGACCTTGATCGCGATCAGCCGCGCGTGTTCTTGCTCTCTCGGATCACCTCGGTCATCAAGCAGACGCGTCAGCCGTTTGATCGAGAACTTCGCGCATTGGTGCCCGAGCAGATCGCGGCGCTCGTGTCCCTCCAGGAGCGCCAGCCAGTGCGCGTTGCTGCGCGAGTCGGTTCTTTCGCTGCCGGCCAGCTGCGTCAGCGAGGTGAACTGCGGCTCACTGCTGACGGCGCGTATGCGGTCGTTACGTTCGGCACGATTGATTACGCCGAGCTCGCGACGGAGCTTGCGGCGTACGGCGCTGACATCGTCGTGCTCGAACCTGCATCGCTTCGCGACGATGTGCGTGATGCGCTGCTTGCGGTTGCCTCGGCTCACGCAGGGGAGGCTCCGGTACCTATCGATGCTCCCTCGAAACAACATCGCTCTGCTGTTGCGCGGCGCGCGCCATTGGCGATGGAAGATGCGGTGTTGCTGTTGCTCGCGCTGGTGCCGTTCCTGCGTGAAAGCGGCCCGGTGTCGTTGGCCGAGCTCGGCGAGCGGTTTGAAGTCGATGAATCGCGTCTGTTTGATCTCATTCGTTTTCTTGGCACAGCCGGGATTCCAGGGGAATCGTTGTCGTATCAGCACGACGATCTCTTCGATATTGACTGGGACGCACTGAAGGACGGCGTCGTGAGTCTCTCGCACTCGGTTGCGATTGACGATGCGCCTCGATTGAGTGGCGTGGAGCTGTCATCGCTGTTGCTTGGCCTTGAAGCGCTCATGCCGGTGCTTTCTGCGTCTGATTCCGAGCTAGCGGCAGGACTTCGCGCCCGTCTCGGCAGGCTTGGTGACGCCGCGGGCAACGCGGCGATTTCTGCTGCTGGCGCGCCAGCGGATCCGCGCATCGCCAAGATTGCCCAGGCAATCGAGCACCGCGAGGCCATTGGATTCACCTATGTGAGCCGCAATGGCATCGAGAGCACGCGCGTGGTCGACCCGTATCTTCTGGTGGAGCTTGACGATGCGTGGTACCTCCGCGGGTGGTGTCGCGAGCGCGTTGGTGAGCGGATGTTCCTCGTCGCAGGCATGTCCGATGTCAACAGTGCTGGTCCAGCCGATGATACGCACGTGATGAGTGATCATCGGAGCGAAGACAACGCAGACCTCCTCGTCGCACGTCTGCCCGATCGTCTGCTCTCCCGCATCGACGGCTTTTCGCCGACGGTGGTGGAGCAGCTCTCTGGCGATCGCGTGCGCGTGCAATTGACGAGCTGGCACGCTGATACTGCGGTGCGGCTCGCGCAACGTGCGCCGGGCGAACTTGAGGTTGAGCAGCCGACGGTTGCGCGATCCGCCGTGCGTGAATGGGCAGAATATGCCGCACGCTGGCATTCTTCTTGTACCGCTGCGACCGCGTCGCAGTTCGGGTTGAGCGAGCTGAGATAAGCTGAGAATCATGGCAAAAAAGGCGAAGGATCCGCAGCGCAAGACTGGGCGGATGAGTCTGGGCTCGCACCTTGTGGAGTTCCGCAACCGATTGGTGATCTCAGCGATCGCCATTGCGGTTGGTCTGATTGCTGGTTGGGTACTCTCAGACTGGGTTTGGGAGATGCTGCGCAAGCCCATTAACGACCTTTCAGTGAATGGCCGTACTGCGCTTATCCAATACACCGACGTCACGAGTGGCTTCGACACGAAGATCCAGATCTCGCTGTTCATCGCTGTGATTATCGCCTCGCCGATCTGGCTTTACCAGATCTGGGCGTTCCTTGCCCCTGGGCTGACGAAGCGTGAAAAGCTATATGGCGTTGGCTTCCTTGGCACCGCCGTGCCGCTCTTCCTCGCCGGCATCTATGCGGGCTGGATGGTCCTGCCGAACATTGTTCGTCTGATGTCGACGTTCCAGCCGACCGAAGATGCGTTCTACATCAACGCGCGCACCTACCTCGAGTTCACGATTAAGCTCCTGCTTGCTGTTGGCGTTGGGTTTGTGATGCCGGTGTTGCTTGTGCTGCTGAACTTCATCGGGGTACTGCGCGGCAAGACCATTCTCAAGAGCTGGCGCATTGCGATCATGATTATCGTGTTGTTTGCGGCGCTTACGACCCCTGCGGCGGATCTCATGAGCATGTTCTTGCTCGCCGTCCCCATTACTGTGCTGTTCTTCCTCGCGACCGGCGTTGCTATCTTGCATGACCGACGCGTTGACAAGCGACGCGCAAAAGAATTTGCAGACTACGATCGCGATGACATCCCAGATATCGCAGATGTCACAGAGGAGCCCAAGTAACCATGTCTGAGGCCGGTTCAGAGATGACAACGCATCCCGCCCTTGACCACTTTGAATCGCGCCTTGCATACCCGCTGGATCCGTTCCAGCGCGAGGCATGTGCTCGACTGGAAGACGGCAAGAGCGTACTTGTTGCTGCGCCGACCGGGTCGGGTAAGACAACGGTTGCAGAGTTTGCCGTGTACCTCGCACGCCGAGAGCGTGATGAGCGGATCTTCTACACCGCGCCGATCAAAGCGCTCTCGAATCAGAAGTTCCATGAACTCTGCGAGGCCTACGGTGAGGATGAAGTTGGCCTCCTCACGGGTGACGTCAATCTGCGCGGAGACGCACCCATCGTCGTAATGACGACCGAGGTGCTGCGAAACATGATCTATGCGGAGTCGTCGGCGCTCGATGACCTCGGTTTCGTCGTGCTTGACGAGGTGCACTTCCTCGGCGATCGATTCCGCGGTGCCGTGTGGGAAGAGATCATTCTCCACCTGCCGCCAGAGACGCGTCTCGTGTCGCTGTCTGCGACCGTGTCGAACGCGGAAGAGTTCGGTGACTGGATGCACGCGGTTCGCGGCGAGACTGACGTGATTCTCTCTGAGCATCGCCCAGTGCCGCTGTACCAGCACGTGCTTACCTCGCGTGAACTCATTCCGTTGTTTGTCACGAAGGATGGTGAGACGACGACCGGCGGTCGCGTGAATCCAGACCTGCGGCAGCTGGCGGGAAGCCCCCGCCCGAGCGGCGGTGGGCGAAACAGCCGTGATCGTCGTGAGCGTGCCCGTGGACGCGCCCCTGAACGTCGCTCACGACGCATCTCCCGCGCAGATATTGCCCGGTCGCTCGCCGAGGCGAGGTTGCTGCCGGCTATCGTCTTTATCTTCAGCCGAAATGGCTGCGATCAGGCCGTCAAGCAGTGTCTCTTTGAAGGAATGAATCTCACCTCCCGCGAGGAGCGCGCTGAGATCCGAAAGGTGGCGGATCGCGTCGTCCGAGACCTCTCAGCTGAGGATCGCCGGGTGCTCGGGGTGCGCGATTGGATCTCAGGTCTCGAGCGTGGCATCGCGGCTCACCACGCAGGCCTGCTTCCCGCGTTTAAGTCGGCGGTCGAGGAACTCTTCCAACGCCGTCTCGTGAAGATCGTCTTTGCAACGGAAACGCTCGCGCTCGGTATTAATATGCCTGCCCGCGCGGTCGCCATTGAACGTCTCGATAAGTTCAATGGCGAACAGCGTGTGCCGCTCACCTCAGGCGAGTTCACCCAGCTCACCGGTCGAGCCGGCCGACGTGGCATCGACGTTGAGGGTCACGCCGTTGTCGTCTGGCAGGACGGGCTGAACGTTGAAGAGCTTTCGCAGCTCGCAGGTGCACGTTCGTTCCCCGTCAAGTCAAGCTTCCGGCCCACGCCAAACATGGCAGTGAATCTGCTCGAGCGGCTGACGGTCGAGCAGGCGCAAGACACACTTGAGCTCTCCTTTGCACAGTTCCAGGCAGACCGCGCGGTGGTGGACCAGGCTCGTGACCTCCAGGCCGAGCAGCGCTCGCTTGCGGGCTACGAGCGCGCGGCGGAACAGGCACAGGGATCCGACAAGAAGCGCTGGGAAGACCGCGCTCGTAAACTTCGGCGCAAGATTGAGCGCGGTCGCCGCCAGGTCACGAACAAGACGGGCACGATCGCTCGCACATTTGGTCGCGTGGTTGATGAGCTGCTTGAACTCGACTATCTCGAGAAGACTCGTATCAACGACAAGACCGAGATCGTCGTGACGGGGTGGGGCGAGATGCTCCGGCGTATCTACGGAGATCGTGATCTGCTTGTCGCACAGTGCATTCGTTCTGGGCTGTTTGAGCCACTCGATGCGACCGCGCTTGCGGCAATGTGTTGCACGCTGAGCTACGAGCCGCGGCGAGATGACGAAGAGTCGCCACGCCTGCCGGGAGGTGCCTTCTCGGCTGCCTACGATCGGATCCTCGATGAGTGGGTCTATCTCGACGACCTCGCTGAGCGTTATCGGTTGCCGCAGACGACCATGCCGCATGCTGGCCTCGCGGCAGCCATGTACGACTGGGCTGCAGGTGCAACGTTTGAGAACGTGCTCGCGCAGAGCGGCATCGGAGCAGGCGATTTCGTCCGTTGGTCGAAGCAGACCATCGACCTGCTCGATCAGGTCGCTCAGGCCTGTGCACACGCCGCCCAATTCGAGGGTGCCCCCGAGTCGCTCGCAGAGCTGGCAACGCGCGCACGCGATGCAAAGCGCCTCGTGAAGCGCGGCATCGTCGAAGCCTCGAGCTCGAGCTGATGGCCTGGTTGCAGACCGCGGGGCAGCCCGCGCGCCTTGCGTGGTACGTTGCATTTCCTGCCGCGGCGGCGGGCGGCGCGCTGTTTGACCTCGCAAGTCCCGGAGTCGGAGCGTGGCCGCTCATCCTGCCTGGGATTGCGCTCATACTTGCAGCGTGGTGGCAGCAGCGCGTTGGCGTGGCACTCCTTGCCGGGCTTATTGCTGGCGCGGCGTATTGGCTGTTGCACATTTCTTGGCTGACCCTGTACCTCGGCCCACTGCCGTGGATCGGGCTTGCAGGTGCGATGACGGTGTGGATGGTGTTGCTTGGCGGCGTCACTGCCGTCGCAACACGGGGACTGGCACAGCTTGCTGCGATCCGCCCCCATCTTGCGCGCTGGCTCGTTCCTGCGCAGGCGCTCTCTGCCGCAGGACTCTGGGTGCTGCGCGAGCAGGGACAGATCTCGCTGCCATACGGTGGGTTCGCGTGGGGGCGAGCTGGTTTCCCCCTCGCAGAATCACCGTGGAACGCGCTGGTGTCGTGGACCGGATTCGCCGGGTTCAGCGGTCTGGTTGTGCTCGTTAGTGCCTGCGTGGTTGGGTACGCCTGGCCGCGTACGAATAGGGCGCGGATCACCGCACGTCACCGAGTCATCGGTCTGGGTGTGACCGCAGCTGTCGTCGCTACTACTGCGTTCGTGCCGCCGTATACCTTGCCAACGACCAGCACCCTGCGCGTCGCAGCGGTGCAGGGAAACGCACAGGCTGCGATCTTTGATGATCGTGAGGCAGGTGCGGTATTTCGCGATCATGTGACAGGCACTGAAGAATTGCTCGATGAGCTTGAGGCCACGGGGGAGCGCGTTGACCTCATCGTGTGGCCCGAGAACTCTGCTGAGTTTGACCTGCCGGGGAAACCGCTCCGCAGTATGGAGGTCGCGCGGCTATCAGCTCGGGCCGATGCGCCGATTGTCGTCGGCACGATTCTGCAGGACTTCACGCCAGAGACTCCTGAGGGCATCTACTCGAACAGCGTTGTGGTGGTCGACCGTTTCGGTGTCACTGACCAGCGATACGACAAGCGATTCCCAGTTCCGTTTGCGGAATACATGCCGAACCGTGACTTCTTCCACATGTTGGCACCAGATCTCGTCGACCTGGTGCAGCTGGAATACACGCCGGGGGAGCGTCCGTCGGTCCTCGAAGCCGTCACCGCGCAGGGCGTTGTGCGTATGGGCACAGCGATCTGCTTCGACATGGTGATCGACGATCAGGCGCGCGCAATGAATGCGGGCGGTGCAGAACTCATCCTCGGCCCGACGAACAATGCTGACTTTGGCCAGACTGACCAGAGCGCGCAGCAGCTTGCGATTGCACGTTTGCGCGCTATTGAGAGCGGACGCTCGCTCGTGAACATCTCGACCGTGGGCACGAGCGCGATCGTTCTCCCCGATGGCACGTCAGCTGATGCGCTGACACCGTTCACTCGTGATGCGATGGTCGCTGAGGTGCCGCTTGTTGCAGGCGCAACGGCAGGCATCGTGTTGGGGTCGTGGTTCGCAGCCTTCTGGATGCTCCTCGGGACGCTCGGATGTGCAGCCGGCGCAGTCGGTCTCTGGCAGGGGCGCGGATCGCGCAAGCGCAACGACCCCGCAGCCTAGGAGGCGTTACTTCTTCTTGCGGCTACCGCGGCGAGCGCGCAGGATCTTGAGGCGTTCCTCAAGAACTTCCTCAAGCTCTTCGCGGCTTCGGCGCTCAATGAGCATGTCCCATGGGGTGCGCTGCGTCGACTCTTTGCCTTCAAATTCGGCGCGAGCAGCCTTGCCTGCCTCGTCGTCGAGGAAGCCGAGTTCGCCACTGCGCTGATCGGTCCACTCGGCCGGGGGCTCGGCATCGGCGTCAAAGACCACCTTGAAACGGGTGCCTTTGTCGGTCAGGTATTCAACGGTCTTGCGGGGAGCCAGCTCAACGCCCTGCTCATTCTGCATGCTCGTAGCGCCAATGCGGGCTCCGCGAAGTGTGCGATCGGCCATCTTGGACCTCCATGTCGAGGGCGACACCTCCTGGCTTCTTCATCGCCGCCCACCTATGTGCAGGCTATCGGGGATCGCGTCGCGGCGATAGAGGGAATGTTTCTTCCAGTACGCTGGGTGGGTACGTATGCAGAGTCCTCAAAGGAGCATCGCAGATGACTGAAACCGCTCAGCCCACCGTCCTCGAGTCGGGCAGCCTTGCTGGCCGCCGCGCACTGGTCACGGGATCCTCCCGCGGCGTTGGCGCCGACACCGTCCGCTACTTTGCAGAAGCTGGCGCAGACGTCGTCGTAAACTTCCGCAACAAGGCGCCCCGCGCAGAGAAGCTTGCTTCGCAGCTGCAGGACCTTGGTGTTCGCGCGCTCGTGCAGGGTGCTGACCTCACCGACCCCGAGTCAGTGCAGGCCATGATGGCGAACGTGAAGGAAGAGTTCGGCGGTCTCGACATCCTCGTGCTTAACGCTTCGGGCGGCATGGAGAGCGGCATGGCTGAGGACTACGCTCTGCAGCTGAACCGTGACGCGCAGCTCAGTGTGCTCGATGCAGCGCTTCCGCTGCTCGGTGAAGGTTCGCGCGTCGTGTTCGTGACGAGCCACCAGGCACACTTCATTCGCACGACCCCGACCATGCCGGAGTATGTCCCGGTTGCAGAGTCGAAGCGTGCCGGCGAAGACGCACTCCGTGCGCGTATTCCCGAGCTTGAAGCTCGCGGCATCGGCTTCGTCGTGGTCTCGGGCGACATGATTGAGGGCACTGTTACCGCAACGCTCCTCAACCGTCTGAACCCCGGCGCGATTGAAGAGCGTCGTGAGCAGGCAGGCAAGCTGTACAACGTCGCAGAGTTCGCTGCTGAGGTTGCGAAGGCTGCGGTTGAGCCGGTCCCCGCAGACAACACCCGTCTCGTTGGTGACACTTCAAGCTTCAACGGCGAAGGCTAAACGCTTTCTTGCTTCACTCAGCGGCTGCTTCTCTTTTGGAAGTAGCCGCTGTTTTGTGTCATGAAACATGTGGGTGGCCCTGTCAAATTCTCATGCGGCGGGTTTGCCCAGTGCGATCGGAAGTCACTGTGCAGATGCGACATCTGCATATTTGCAGTGATCCGCGAGACTAAGCGGGACGGTTCTCACCAGGACCTGGCAGTGTTGCCATCTTGCTTGTAGAGCAGCGTGGCAACAGGCAAAGAGTCTCGATTTTTCAAGGGCGAAACATGCAGAGTGAATCTCGCTACGACAAGCCGGTATCCCCGGCCACATCAGCAGGCCAAGTTGTTTCCGGTCAGCAAAAGCTTCGGTCACGACATGTGACCATGATCACGCTCGGTGGCATCATCGGCGCAGCGTTGTTCGTTGGCTCGGGCAACGTTATTCGGAGCGTCGGTCCCGCCGCGATCATTTCCTACCTCATCGGCGGCTTGTTGGTCTTCCTCGCGATGCGCATGCTCGGCGAGATGGCTGCGAACCGGCCAGCTACCGGATCCTTCATGGAATACGCTCGCGTCGGCCTTGGCGGCTGGGCGGCGTATCTGGTGGGCTGGTTGTATTGGTACTTCTGGGTTGGCGTGCTGGCCTATGAAGCGGTCTTGAGTGGCGAAACACTCCACGCCTGGTTCCCGGTGCTGCCATCGTGGGCCTGGGGTATTGGCATGCTTGTGCTTTTCATCGGCGTGAATATGGTGTCGGTGCGCGCATTCGGCGAGGTGGAATTCTGGCTCGCGAGCATTAAGGTCATCGCGATCGTCGTCTTCCTCGGCGCTGGCGTCCTCTTCGTCCTTGGCCTGTGGCCCGATTCGCACTTCTCGGTTCCCAACCTGTGGGAGCACGGCGGTTTCGCACCGAACGGTGTGGGCATCGCCTTGACTGGCGTCTCGCTCGTGATCTTCTCCTACTTCGGCACTGAAATTGCGGTCATGGCCGCCGCTGAGTCTGAGGATCCCGGAAAGGGTATTCGCCAGGCAACCGGTACCGTGATCTGGCGAATCCTCCTCTTCTTTGTTGGCGGCGTACTTATCGTCACCATGGTCATTCCCTGGAACGAGCTTCCTGCTCCGACGAACGTCGCGAACGCGCCGTTCACCCTGGTCTTCGAACGCTTCGGCCTGCCTTTCGCAACCGAGATTATGCAGCTCATCATCTTCACCGCGGTGATTTCGGTGCTCAACTCTGGCCTGTATTCTGCATCGCGTATGTTTGCAGCGCTCGCAGAGCAGGGCTACGCCCCGAAGATCGTCGCTCGCAAGAACCGACGCGGGGTGCCCGTGTTTGCGCTCATTGCTTCAACGTTCGGTGGCATTATCGCTACCCTCGTGAACTTCTTCGCTCCCGACTCTGGCGTCTTTGACTTCATCATGAATTCGGCCGGTCTTGTTGCGCTCTTCGTGTACGTACTCATCGCACTCACCCAGATGCGTATGCGCCAGCAGATGACCCCTGATGAAGTAGGCAAGCTGAAGATCAAGGTGTGGCTGCACCCCTGGTTGAACATCTTCCTCATCGCCGCGATCGCTGCGATCGTCGTGGTCATGCTGACGTCTGAGAGCGGTCGCACGCAGGTCTTTACGAGCCTCGCGGCAACGTTGGTTCTGGTGATCTTCTGGCCGCTGGTGAACAAGAACCTCAAGAAGCGTCGCATCGCGGGTCCGAACTTCGACACCGTGATCTCTACGCAGGTCAACAGTTCGGTCACGAAGCGTTAACTCGAGCGCACCCCGAACGCCCCGGCACTGTGTCGGGGCGTTCGGCATTCCTGAGGTCCACACCGTAAGCTTGCACGGTGAAGATCGACCTTATCGACCAGCTGCGCCACGACCTTGACCACGCGGACTACTGGGCAGAAGCCGTGATGGCTGAGCTTGGTGTGACTGCCGACGCCGCGCGTCTGCGCGGTGTGTTCGCACCTGCGTTGCGGGTGCTTTCCGAACGTGCGCAGGGTGCGGATCAGCAGACGCCGCTGAGCATCCTCATTCAGATCTTCCTGCTTGGTCAGGAGGTGAGCGCTGCCGATCTCACCCATGCGCTCCCGAGCCTGACGGCCACTGGTGCTGTTGAGCTCGGCCTCGTTGCCAGTGTCGCCGATGGCGCGAGCGCCGCAGATGAGCGTTTCCGGGCAGCGCTTTCCCTGAACCCGGTGCAGGTCGAAGACTCGCGGAGCGATGATCCGCTGGATTGGCGCATCATTTCCGACCTTGACGATCAGCTGCGCCGCGGTCCTGCGCGCACCGATCATGTCATGGGAATTGGCGGTGCGACCCGTTCGCTCATCTCCCAGGCGCCGGGCCGTGATGTCGCAAGCTCACTCGATCTGGGTACCGGTTGCGGCATTGTTGCCCTGCACCTCGCGCTTCGCGGCCCCGTCGTCGCCACGGACATTTCTGAGCGCGCGCTCATGATCGCACGTGCCAACGCACGCCTCAACGAAGTGTCTAACATTGAATTCCGACAGGGGAATCTGTTTGCTCCGGTCGAGGGAGAAAGCTTCGAACTTGTGCTGTCGAACCCTCCCTTTGTGATCACGCCACGTGACGACTCTGCCCCGGTCTATGAGTACCGAGACGGTGGAATGACCGGTGACGCGCTTGCGGAACGGGTGGTACGCGAGGGACCAGCGCTGCTCGCAGCCGGCGGCACGCTCATCTGCCTCGCGAACTGGGAATCGCCGTGGGGCCAGAATGGACTCGGCCGCGTGCAGACCTGGATCGAGGCGGCAAGCGACGCGCACGGTGCGCTTGCCGCGTGGGTCATTGAGCGAGATCGCGTCGAGCCGGCACAGTACGCAGAGACCTGGGCCCGCGACGGTGGCGCACGCCCCGGCTCTGCAGAGTTTGAGCGCCTGATGAACGGCTGGCTCAACGATTTCGCTGCGCGCCGCATCGCCGGGGTGGGGCTTGGGTCGATCCGCATCCGTCGGGAAGTCACGCCGGGAGTCGACCCGCTCGTGCACATCGAGCAGGTTGCCGGTGCGTACGGCGGGCCGCGAACTGGTGACCTGCTCGCATCGGCATTTACGAACGGCGTCATTGCCGCGCGGATGAGCGACGCCGAGGTGCTGGCGACGCACTGGCTGCGGTCACGCGATGTTGTTGAAGAACGCGAGCACACTCCGGGCGAGGAATCGCCGCGAGCGCTTGCGCTCACGATCGACCGTCCGCTCGCGCGGCGCGTGGGGGCGGATCCGCTCATTGCCGCCGCGGTTGGTGCGTGCGATGGCGACCTCGACCTCGGTCAGATTGCAGACGCGCTTGCGACGATCCTTGAGGTCGACGGCGGCGCAGCTGCCGAGGCGCTCATCTCGGCCGTGCGCGAGCTCGCATGGCTCGGAATGCTCGCGCCATCGACGGGAGTGTGACCGCCCGCCAGGTAGACTGGAAGGGTGATGCGAACGATTGATCTGCGGGGGCGCGAGCTTACCCGCGCTGACCTGCTCAAACTCGTCCCGCGTGCGGCCCTCGGAGCAGAGGTCGCCGTAGAGCGTGTCCGCCCGCTTGTCCAGGACGTTGCCGTCCGCGGCGAGCTTGCCCTGCGTGAACAGGCGCGCGACTTTGATGGTGTTGAAGGGCATGTGCTTCGTGTCCCAGAGACAGCCGTGCAGGAGTCGCTTGCCGACTGCCCGCCCGAGGTCGAGGCTGCACTCCGCGAGCTCATCGTGCGTCTGCGTCAAGGCTCTGCGGCGCAGGTTCCTGCCGAGCAGGTCACCCGCATCGCTGACGGTGCCACGATCACGCAGCGCTGGCAGCCCGTGTCCCGCGTAGGCCTGTACGCGCCGGGAGGCAAGGCTGCCTACCCGTCGTCGGTCATCATGAACGCCGTCTCTGCGCAGACCGCAGGTGTTCCCGAACTTGCCCTTGCCTCGCCTGCTCAGGCGGACAACAACGGCCTTCCGCACCCCGCTGTGCTGTGGGCGGCAGCCCTGTGCGGTGTGACTGAGGTGTACGCAATTGGTGGCGCTGGCGCAATTGCAGCGTTTGCGCACGGTGTCCCGAGCATTGACCTTGCGCCGGTCGATGTCGTCACTGGCCCGGGTAACGTGTTCGTTGCCGCCGCTAAGCGCGTCGTGAGCGGTCTCGTCGGCATTGACTCTGAGGCAGGCACGACTGAAATTCTCGTCCTCGCTGACTCGAGCGCGGATCCCCGCTTCGTCGCCGCCGACCTCATCAGTCAGGCTGAGCACGACGAGGCAGCAGCTTCGGTACTCGTGACCGATTCGGAAGAGTTTGCGGCCCGCGTCGTGGCTGAGGTTGCGGCACGTGCGGGGGAGACCCGTCATGCCGAGCGCGTCGCAGTGGCCCTCGGCGGCCCGCAGTCGGCAATTGTGCTGGTTGATGACATGACCGTTGGTGCACGGGTAAGTAACGCATACGGCCCAGAGCACCTTGAGATCCAGACCAGCAACGATGACGAGATTCTCTCGCTCATCACTGACGCAGGTGCGATCTTCGTCGGTAGCTACAGTCCGGTGAGTCTTGGCGATTATCTCGCGGGTTCGAACCATGTGCTTCCCACCGGTGGTACCGCACGCTTTGCTTCCGGCCTCGGCGCACACACCTTCCTACGTCCGCAGCAGATCATTTCGTATGACCGCGATGCGCTGGCACAGGTCGAAGCGCCATTGCTCTCTCTCGCTGGAGCCGAGGGCCTGCCCGCGCATGGCGAGGCAGTCTCGGCGCGATTCGAAGAGGCACGCTAATGCACTGCCCGTTCTGCCGCCACTCAGACTCGCGTGTGATCGATTCGCGTACCGCCGATGACGGTATGTCGATCCGCCGCCGTCGTCAGTGCCCCGAGTGCGGTCGCAGGTTTACGACCACCGAAACCGCGAGCCTCACGGTCATCAAACGTTCAGGTGTGGTTGAGCCGTTCAGTCGCGAAAAGGTCGTGAGTGGCGTCCGTAAGGCCTGCCAGGGGCGCCCGGTCACCGACGCTGATCTCGCAGTACTTGCGCAGCGGGTTGAAGAGTCCGTGCGGTCGGCCGGCATTGCTCAGTTTGAAGCGAATGAGATTGGCCTTGCGATTCTGCCGCACCTGCGTGAGCTCGACGAGGTCGCCTTCCTACGATTCGCAAGCGTCTACCAGGCCTTCGACTCGCTCGCAGATTTTGAGAGCGCGATCAGTGATCTTCGCTCGAACGCTTCGTCCCCGAGCGCAAGCTCAGCACCCATCAAGGAGTAATTCCGGCATGCGCCTGTACCCCGCACTGTTCAACATCTTTTTCAAGCCGATGGATCCCGAGGTGGCACATCACCTCGCGTTCCGCGTGATCCGAGCGACCCCGCTGCTTGGTGGACTCGTGCGACGCTACTGCGCTCCCGACCCCTCGCTCCAGGTTGAGGCACTCGGTCTCACCTTCCCGAGCCCGTTCGGTCTCGCAGCAGGCTTTGACAAGAACGCAGAGGGTATTCGTGGTCTCGGCGAGATCGGCTTCGGCCACGTCGAGGTCGGCACGGTCACGATGCACGCGCAGCCGGGCAATCCCAAGCCGCGCATGTTCCGCTTCGTTGCTGACCGCGGTCTTATCAACCGGATGGGCTTCAATAACGGCGGATCGGCAGCCGCGGTTCCCCGCATCGAGCGGGCCCGGCTGCGCAAGGATCGCCCGATCATCGGTGCAAACATCGGCAAGAGCCGCGTGACCCCGTTCGACAACGCGATCGACGACTACGTGTGGAGCGCCGGCCGTCTCGCACCGATCTCTGACTACCTCGCCGTGAACGTAAGTTCGCCCAACACGCCCGGCCTGCGCGGTCTGCAGGAGATCGACATGCTCGAGCCGCTGCTCGCTGCAGTGCGCGAGGCTGCGGGAGAGACCCCACTGCTCGTGAAGATCGCACCCGACATGGGGGACGAGCAGATCGACGGAATTGTCGCGCTCGCTGTCCGCCTCGGGCTTGACGGCATTATTGCGACCAACACGACGATCTCGCGTGAGGGTCTCTCAGCAACGCCCGCTGAGATCGAGGCGATTGGAGCAGGTGGCCTCTCTGGCGCACCGCTCAAGGATCGCTCGATTGAGGTCCTCAAGCAGATTCGCAAGACCGCTCCCGCTGACTTCTGCGTGATCTCGGTTGGTGGCGTGACGACTGCGGCCGACGTGATCGAACGTCTCGACGCCGGCGCGACCCTGGTGCAGGGCTTCACCGCGTTTATCTACGAGGGACCGCTGTGGGCGCGCGCGATCAACCGTGGCCTGAAGAAGGCTGGCTGGCGCCAGGCCGCGTAGCTGCAATGGGGCGCGGATCCGCTCACGCGATCGGCGCCCCACACACGACTGAGCCCCGGGTGAGAATCAATCTCACCCGGGGCTCAGTCGTGCGCACTGCACCGTGCGGTGCAACGAACTTACGCGGGGTAGTTGCCGCGCTTGACCTGAGGCTTCGGCACGCGAAGCGGGCGGAACTGCATCGCACGCATTGCGCCGTACCAGCGGAAGCCGCCCTGAACGTTTTCTTCGCCGAACTTCTCTGCGAGCTTCTTCTTGAGGCGGAAGCCAAGGAAGACAGCGTCAAGAATTGCGAGCGCCACGAACGCCCAGATGAGCACGAGACTCAGTACCTGGATGATGCCCGGAATGAAGGTCATGACGAGCACGACCAGCATGAGGGGGATCAGTAGCTCGCCGACGCTCCAGCGCGCGTCAACATAATCGCGTACGAAACGGCGCTGCGGGCCGCGGTCGCGTGCGGTGAGAAAGCGCTCCTCGCCCTGCATCATGCCGACGCGAGCGCGTTCACGCTCGGCGACCTGGTTGCGGCGCATCTCTTTCTGCTGCGCCTTATCTTTCGAGCCGACGATCGGGCGTGCGTTTGCTGCCTGGGCAGCCTTACGCGACGGGGTCGGGCGTCCCTTACCGTTTGCTTCTTCGTTGGAGCTCATCCCGGAGTCCTGGGCCTGTGGCTGCTCTGCGCGACTCATTATTCTCGTCGTTATTCCTTTCGAGTCCGAAACCCGTTGGCTCCGGGGCCGTGCCTCGCGGATATGCGCAAGGGAAACGGGCCACCTAACAGCGTACCCTCTCCCTCTGAGAGGCGTAGACTTGTCGGGATACGAATTCGCTGAGTTTTATACGTAAAGGAGCAGCCATGGAAATGGAGACTGCTGAGGGTGCCGTTGATCAGGCACACGGCGTTGCGTTGAGTGATGCGGCGCGAGAAAAGGTTCGCAGCCTGCTCGCGCAGGAGGGTCGTGACGACCTTCGCCTGCGAATCGCCGTGCAGCCCGGTGGCTGCTCGGGCCTGATTTACCAGCTGTACTTCGATGAGCGCACGCTCGAGAACGACGCAATCGTCGATTTCGATGGTGTTGAGGTCGCGGTAGACATGATGAGCGTGCCCTACCTCAGTGGCGCAACCATCGGTTTCGAAGACACGATCGAGAAGCAGGGCTTCACGATCGACAATCCGAATGCCCAGGGCAGCTGCGCCTGTGGCGACAGTTTTAGCTAAATCTGTTGATTTTTCGCGTTCCTGTTTGCGACACCCGTACATCCGTGTTCGGGGAACGTTCAGGTTCGCGCTAAGCTAACAGGTAGTCATCAGATTCGTCTGCCCGAAATGGGGCGACGAGAAGTAGATATCGAAAGGTATGCGGTGCGTTCCAATCGTCTAATGAAATGGGTCGCGGCCCCTGTGGCGCTGTCCGCGGCACTTGTGCTCGCGGGCTGCACGCCCGAAGAGCAGCGCGGATTCCTCCCCGAGGGATCCACTAATGCGACGAACCACACCGAAGGTATTACTGGCCTCTGGGTAACCTCGTGGATTGTGCTCCTTGCTGTGGGCGTAATCACCTGGGCACTCATCATCTGGGCGACGATTGCTTACCGTCGTCGCAAGGGTCAGACTGGTCTCCCCGTTCAGCTGCGTTACAACATGCCGATCGAGACCTTCTTCACCGTGGTCCCGGTTCTCCTTGTCCTCGGCTTCTTCGCCTTCACCGCTCAGGAGATGGCAAAGATTGAAGCTCGTTACGACAACCCGGAGAACGTCGTAGAGGTTATTGGCAAGCGTTGGGCGTGGGACTTCAACTACGTCAACGAGGATGTCCACTTCCAGGGCGTCCAGGTCCAGACCGACGAGACCGGTGAAGCAACCGAAGAGACCATGCCGGTTCTCTACCTCCCGGTTGACACGAAGACCGAGATTCGTCTCGAAACCCGTGACGTCATTCACTCCTTCTGGATCGTAGAGTTCCTCTACAAGAAGGACATGATCCCGGGTCAGACCAACTACATGAGCTTCGAGCCCAAGGAAATCGGCACCTTCATGGGTAAGTGTGCTGAGCTCTGCGGTGAGTACCACTCAATGATGCTCTTCCAGGTCAAGGTTGTCTCGCAGGAAGATTACGATCAGTACATCGACACCCTGAAGGCAAACCCGGAGAACCAGGGTCTGGTTGGCGAAGAGTACAACCCGAACCAGGCTTCGTTCACCTCGGACGAGGCTAAGGCTCAGAACGACTAATAGGGGATAGCAGAAAGATGAAGAAGGGCAACGTAGTTGTCACGTGGATGACATCCACGGACCATAAGGTGATCGGGTACATGTACCTGATCAGCTCCTTCGTGTGGTTCCTCATTGGCGGCCTGATGGCCCTGGTGATCCGCGCGCAGCTGTTCCAGCCTGGCCTCGAGGTCATTGCTACCAAGGAACAGTACAACCAGCTGTTTACCATGCACGGCACGATCATGCTGCTGATGTTTGCAACGCCGCTCTTCGCTGGCTTCGCAAACGTCATGATGCCGCTTCAGATCGGTGCACCGGATGTGGCTTTCCCCCGCCTCAACGCTTTCGCGTTCTGGCTCTACACCTTCGGCTCGCTTATCGCAGTCGGTGGCTTCCTTACCCCGCAGGGTGCTGCTTCGTTCGGTTGGTTCGCGTACGCGCCGCTGTCTGAAATGACGTACTCACCAGGCGTAGGTGGAAACCTCTGGGTTCTTGGCCTCGGCATCGGTGGCTTCGGCACCATCCTTGGTGGCGTGAACTTCATCACGACCATCATCACGATGCGTGCCCCTGGCATGACCATGTGGCGTATGTCGATCTTCACCTGGAACACCCTGGTGACCTCGATCCTCGTACTCCTCGTCTTCCCCGTTCTCGCAGCAGCATTCTTCAGCCTCGCAGCTGACCGTATCTTCGGTGCTCACGTGTTCAACGGTGAGGGTGGCGCTATCCTCTGGCAGCACCTGTTCTGGTTCTTCGGCCACCCCGAGGTCTACATCATTGCGCTGCCGTTCTTCGGCATTGTCTCTGAGATCTTCCCGGTATTCAGCCGCAAGCCGATCTTCGGTTACAAGACCCTGATCTACGCGACGATTGCAATTGCTGCACTCTCGATGACCGTGTGGGCTCACCACATGTACGTCACCGGTTCGGTCCTCCTTCCGTTCTTCGCTCTGATGACCATGCTCATCGCGGTTCCGACCGGTGTGAAGATCTTCAACTGGATCGGCACGATGTGGCGCGGATCGATCACCTTCGAAACTCCGATGCTCTGGTCGCTTGGCTTCCTCGTGACCTTCGTCTTCGGTGGCCTCACCGGTGTCATCCTGGCTTCGCCGGCGCTTGACTTCCACCTCTCCGATACCTACTTCGTGGTCGCTCACTTCCACTACGTGATCTTCGGTACGGTTGTCTTCGCGATGTTCGCAGGCTTCTACTTCTGGTGGCCGAAGTGGACCGGCAAGATGCTCAACGAGCGTCTTGGCAAGATTCACTTCTGGGTGCTGTTCATCGGCTTCCACACCACCTTCCTCGTGCAGCACTGGCTCGGCGTCATGGCTATGCCTCGCCGTTACTACACCTACATGCCGAGCGATGGCATCACCTGGGGTAACCAGCTCTCGACCGTTGGTGCAATGATCCTCGGCGCATCGATGATTCCGTTCCTCGTGAACGTATACCTCACCGCGCGTCGCGCTCCCAAGGTCACAGTTGATGACCCCTGGGGCTACGGTCGTTCGCTCGAGTGGGCAACCTCTTGCCCGCCCCCGCGTCACAACTTCACCTCGATCCCGCGTATTCGTTCGGAATCACCTGCTTTCGACCTGCATCACCCTGAGGTGAGCGGCGTGGAGCAGCCCGTCGTGCGTGAAATCGCAGAAGCTAAGTAGTAAGGAAGGAACAAGGCTATGAAATCAAACATCGTAATCTTCTGGATCCTTGCGATTTACTTCGCTCTCCTTGCAACGGTGTACACCGCATGGAACTTCATCGTCCACGGCTACCTCGAGTGGTCAGGTTCGATGTCGATCTACGGTGCAGCATTCCTTGCCGGCATGATCGCCGTCTACCTGGGTCTCGTTCAGAAGAAGCAGGGCGGCGTTGCGATCGAGGATCGTCTGGACTCGGACATCGACGATGGCGATCCCGAGCTCGGCGACTTCAGCCCCTGGAGCTGGTGGCCGTTCATGCTCGCTCTCGCGTGTGCACTCGTCGTTCTCGGCATGTGCCTCTCGTTCAACTTCTGGATCTCGTTCTTCTCGGTTCCCCTGCTGATCGTTTCGGTCGTGGGCTGGGTATACGAGTACTACCGCGGTAACTTCGCCCGGTAATCAGATCTGGATGATTTCGTGAGCATCACGATTCGACGCGGCCAGGCCGAAGACGCAAAAGCTGTCTTCGGCCTGGCCCGCCAGTTTTCCACCGGTCGCGAGCCGATCGGTCGAGACGAGTTCATGGTTGCGTACGACAACATCATGATCCGCCGCGAGCAAGAGACCAACGTGCTCTTCGTTGCGGAGATTGATGGAAAAATTGTCGGCTATTCGCTTCTGACCGTGTCTCGCCTCCTCCATGCACCGGGCCTCACCGCCCACCTGCAGGAGATCGTTGTAGATGAATCCGCACGTGAAAACGGCATCGGAGATCGCCTCATGTCAGCAAATGAGCACTACTGCTCAGGGCGTGGCGTGCGTCAGATCTCGGCTTCCACGGCACGTATGGGTTCGTTCTATAACCACCGAGATTTCGAAGCGGTAGGCGAGCACTACCGCAAGCTCGTCGATATCTTTTAACGGATGACAGACGCTCACAAGGGCCGTAGGCGCCCGGGTGAAAATCGTCGCCGCCTGGTAGAGGCCGGACTCGTTGAGTTCGGCCTCTACGGCTATCACGGCACCTCAACTGGCCGGATTGCCGCGCGGGCAGACGTACCTCAGCCCCATCTGTACGCGAATTTCCCGTCTAAGCGCGCATTGTTGCTCGCTTGTGCGGAGGATTCAATTGAGCGCTTATGTGCGCTCACAGAGGCTTCTGGAGCTTCGCCAGAAGATCTTCTCTTACTCGTTCAATTGATTGCTTCGATGCCAGACAGCGAGGTCGGTCCAGCGATCGCTCCGCTGATACGGGAGCTTTCTGAGCTGTATGGCCCAACTGAGTTCACGCTGCTGACTCAACTTGGGGTCACAGCCTTGTTAGCACATGGCAGTGATGTGAGTTCGGCGCCAGCCGAGTTCTCTGGGTGAAATTGCAATACGGCCGGTACATCTCCACGGATGTACCGGCCGTATTGTTGTGCGCTGCTGAGTTCTAGCCGTTGAATTCTGCTGGGTTCGGGCCGACACGACCTGCAGCGCTGTCCAAGCTATCGATGACAGCGAGATCGGTCTCCGAGAGTGCGAAGCCGAAGATGTCAAGATTCGAAGCCATACGTGACGGTGTCTGCGATTTCGGGATGATGACGCGACCCTGCTGCAGGTGCCAGCGCAGGATGACCTGAGCCGAGGTAACTCCTAGGCGATCCGCGATTTCGACCACAGCCGGGTGTGAGAGCGCGGCACCCTGTGCAAGCGGGCTCCAGGCTTCGGTGACGATGCCACGCGCGGTGTTTGCAGCCACGCTCGCGCGATTCTGGAACAACGGGTGCAGCTCGATCTGGTTCACAACGGGGACGATGTCACTGACTTCACCCAGTCGCGCAAGGTGCTCGGGGAGGAAGTTGGAGACACCGATTGCGCCGACGCGTCCCTCTGCGTACAACTGGGTGAGCGCGCGCCAAGCCTCAAGGTACGAGTCGGTCGCAGGTGCGGGCCAATGCAGCAGGTAAAGGTCGAGCTTTTCAAGTCCGAGCTTCTCGAGTGAGGTTTCGTAGCCGCGCAGCGCACCTTCGTAGGTGAAGTCTTTCGGCCACAACTTTGAGGTGATGAAGAGGTCTTCGCGCGCGACACTTGTCTGCGCAATTGCCTTTCCCACCCCCTGTTCGTTGCCGTACAGCGCCGCAGTATCGATGCTGCGATAACCGGCGTCGATCGCATGCGTAACGACCGTCGCCGCGTCGTCGTTCGACACCTTGTATACCCCGAAGCCGAGCTGCGGCATTTCGAGTCCGTTATTGAGCGTGACAGTGGGGACTGACGTATGAGGCATGCCGTCTCTTTCTCGCGTGTGAAAACTGCCGCCATAGGGCGCTACGTGGATAACGATAACGAGGACAGCGCGTCAGGGGAATAGAAATGTGGCAAACACGGCTGGCTCAACCGCCTTGCGTGCTTGGAGAATGCACAAAGCGGCCGTGCATCCCGCTGTGCAGAGAATCACGACCGCCTTGGAGATGCTTTCACGCAGAGGTGAAGCTTGTGCGGGAACTTACTCCTGCATTGGCAGACGATCGAGGAACGGGATCGCCTGCTGGAGATCACCCTCAATCGCTTCGTCAGCCTGCTCCTGCACGATGGGCTTTGCGTTGTAGCCAACGCCGATCGCAGCGACCTTCATCATTTCGAGATCGTTCGCACCGTCGCCAATTGCGACCGACGAATCGAGTGCAATGCCACTCTCGGTCGACCACAGACGGAGCTTCTCCGCCTTCGCCTGTGCGTGGATCACGGGGCCAACGGTGCGGCCGGTGAGCACACCGTTCTCGACCTCGAGGCGGTTTGCCGACCAGAAGTCGAGCTTCAGATCCTTTGCGAGCAGATCGAGCACCTCGTGGAAGCCGCCCGACACAACGCCAACCTTGCCACCACGCGCGTGAACTTCGCTGATCAACTCAACGATGCCGGGGGAGAGGCGGATCCGCGCATACACATCTGCAAACACGCTCTCGGGCGTGCCTGTGAGTGTCGCAACGCGCTCAGCGAGACTCTCAGCGAAGTCGAGCTCGCCGCGCATTGCGCGTTCGGTGACCTCCGCCACCTGCTCGCGGGTGCCTGCGGCCTCCGCGATAAGTTCAATCACCTCGTCCTGGATCGTCGTGGAATCACAGTCGAGTACTACAAGCGGTGCAACGGTCATGGAAGACAGTTTAGAGAATTCCGACGCACTGCGTTTCATGTACGCGCGGGCGCGCGACAAGTCGTTAGTGTGGAGGCATGGCAACTGTTCTCGAGCTTTCCGACGTTTCGTACGTCCGTAATGGCCGTCCGATTCTTGACGGCATCAATTGGTCGATCGATTCGGCGGATCGCTGGGTCATTCTCGGCCCCAACGGCGCGGGTAAGACCACGCTGATGAAGCTCGCAACTGGGCAGGACTACCCGTCGAAGGGCACGGTCGATGTGCTCGATCAGCGCCTCGGTCGCGTCGATGTGCGCGAGCTGCGCACCCGCATCGGCTTTGTGTTATCGGCTGCGATGCGCCGCATCCCCGCAGACGAAACCGTGCTCAATCTCGTGCTCACTGCCGCGTATGCGGTTGAGGGCCGCTGGAACGAGTCGTACGACGAGATCGATGTGCGTCAGGCCCGTCGTGTGCTCGCTGAGTGGGATCTCGAAGCACTGGCGGATCGTCGCTTCGGAACCCTGAGTGATGGCGAGCGCAAGCGTGCCATGATCGCTCGTGCGGTGATGGCGGATCCCGAGATGCTGCTCCTCGATGAGCCTGGCTCGAGCCTCGATCTCGGCGCTCGTGAGCGACTCATTCAGATGCTCTCGGGCTTCGCGCAGTCGGAATATTCGCCGGCGATGATCCTCGTGACGCATCACGTTGAGGAGATCCCGCCCGGGTTCACCCACCTCATGCTCGTCGCTGACGGCAAGATCCAGGCAGCTGGCCCGATCGCTGAGACACTGACGGCTGAGAATCTCGAGCGCACGTTCGATCTGCCGCTGGTGTTGACCGAGTCGAACGGTCGCTACAACGCGACCGCACGCGCGTAATACACGCGTCCTTAGACTTTGCTTGTGAGCTCTTTGAAGGCGCCAAGCGAATCGCGTCAGAAATGCGAAGATTCTCTGCGAATCGTCTGCTAAACTAGACGCTTGTTGCGGCTCCGGCCGCAGGCCCACGGTGTGCTGTTACACACCATCATCAAGGCAAAAGGATTATTCCAATGAAGACCGCAATTCACCCCGAGTACAACGCAATCGTTTTCCGCGACCTGGCTTCGGGCGAGACCTTCCTCACCCGTTCGACCCTCAAGAGCGACAAGACGATCGAGCTTGACGGCGTGACCTACCCGGTTCTCGATGTGGAAATCTCGAGCGCTTCGCACCCGTTCTACACCGGCAAGCAGCGTATCCTCGACTCGGCTGGCCGCGTTGAGAAGTTCAACCAGCGCTTCAAGGGCTTCGGCGCCTAAGTCTCGCTTCACGAAAGCCCGGGTTCTTCGGAACCCGGGCTTTCGTGCGTTTGGGACGTGCGTCTGCGGGCGTCTGCGGGCCTCAGCCCCGCGAAACCGCCCGTTTCTCTCGAAACACGGTGTTTCTGGTACTAGAAAGGGCCCTTCTCGAGAGAAAGGCCCTTTTTCGTGGGTTTCGCGGAAGCGGCGAGCTAGCCGCGACGAATCGGCCAGCGGCCGTCCGCGGTAAAGTTCGGGTCCCGGTTCTTACGCATGTAGTCCTGGAAGCTTTCGGCCTGATCCGCCGCCCATTTGATCTGTGCGGCATGAATCGACTCAAGATCGTCAGCCATTGACTCACCAAACTTGGCCGCGATCTGCTGCATGACGCGGCCGGCAGCGATCGCATCATCTCCTGCGTCGTGTGCGTTCCCGAGCTCGACACCGTAGTGCGCTGAAGCGGCCTCGAGGGTGCGCTTTCCGCGACGGTACTTGTCGACCTGCTTGTCGATGATGAGCGGATCAAGAATCGGCGTTGTCGGGACGCTCGCATCAATGTTGTGGCGCTCCAGCTCGGAAGCGAGCAACGAAAGATCGTATGGGGCGTTGTAGATGACGACGGGGAATCCGCGGTCGACCATTTCGGCGAGGCGAGCAGCGATCTGCGCAACACCTACGGCCGCATTGGTGCCGCTCGTGCGTGCGATTGCGGTCGTGATGCCGTGCACGCGCGCCGCTGCGTCTGGGATCTCGACGCCCGGATCCAGCAGCCAGTCGTAACGCTCAAGCACCTCACCCTGATCACCGAGCAGGGCGACCGTCGCGCTCACGATGCGTGACGTGTCAGTGTCGATGCCGGTGGTCTCGGTATCGAACACTGCGATTTGTGAGGCCCAGAGGGGGAGTGGTCGCTGCAACGGAAGTCCTTTCGAGCTGCGGGCACGTTGACTTCGATGCTATCGGCTCACCGTGGCGCGCGGGCGGCGGCGAGCTGGAATGTCAGGGGTGGCCGATACGATAAACAGGTGAATACGAGCACGGTACACACGTTCGACGTGGCAGGAACCCGCACCCATGTGTGGGAGTACGGCGCAGCCGATGGCTGGCCGGTGTTCCTGGTGCACGGTTTCCGAGGTGATCATCACGGTCTCGAGGGGCTCGCTGAATCGCTTGCCGAGAAGAACCCTGGCAAGCGTTTCCTGGTGCCCGATCTGCCCGGCTTCGGCGAGACCGGGCCGATGGCTGGCGTCGAGCACAACCTCGCTGCCTACGGCGACTGGTTGGTCGCGCTCGTTGCTGAGGCTGCGCCCGAGGGGCACACGATGCTGGGCCACTCATTCGGCTCGCTGGTGGTCTCTGCTGCCCTCCGTGCCGGGCTTTCGCCAGATCAGGTCATTCTGATCAACCCCATTGCTTCTCCCGCGCTTGAAGGCCCGCAGGCAGTGCTCACGCAGCTCGCCATCGGTTACTACAAGGCCGGCAGCCTCCTTCCCGAGCGTGCCGCGAAGGAGCTGCTCGGCAACCGCCTGATTGTGCGAGTCATGAGCGAGGTCATGGCTAAGACTCGTGACCCCGAGTTGCGTGCCTGGATCCACGCCCAGCACCACGCGTACTTCAGCGCTTTCTCTGACTCAGCGACGCTGCTTGAGGCGTTCAAAGCCTCGGTCTCGCATACCGTGCGCGAGTTCGCGGGGGAGTACCGTGTCCCAACGCTCCTCATCGTGGGCGACCGTGACGACATCACGCCGCTCGCGGCGCAGCTTGACCTCCAACGACGAATCCCGGGCGCAACGCTGCGCATCATCCCCGGCACTGGACACCTTGTGCACTACGAAGCCGTGGCAGACGCGGCCGCATGGATCACCGATGCGTTGGGAGACGCCGAATGAACCTCATTCCGATCACAGACATCAATGCCCCCGAGCTCAATGACTTCACGCAGCTGACTGACGTCGCGCTGCGCCGCGTCCGCGAGCCAGAAGAGGGCCTGTACCTCGCCGAGTCCTCGAAGGTCATTGCCCGCGCGATCGCTGCCGGTCACAAGCCCCGTGCCGTGCTCACGACCGAGGCATGGCTGTCGCAGTTGGGGGAGTCACTCGCCGAGCACCCCGACGTCCCTGTTTACGTCGGCAGCGAGGCGCAGCTCGAGCAGCTCACCGGCTTCCATATGCACCGCGGCGTGCTTGCCTCCATGCATCGCCCGGCGGATCGCGACCCGCTCGAACTCCTCCAGGCTTCGAAGCGCGTGGTCGTCCTCGAAGACCTCACTGATCACACCAACGTTGGCGCGATCTTCCGCTCCGTCGCAGCCCTCGGGGCCGATGCGGTGCTGCTGTCGCCTGGCTGCGCCGATCCGCTGTATCGTCGCGCCGTGCGCGTGAGCATGGGTGCCGTGCTGCAGGTGCCGTGGGCGCGCCTCCCTGACTGGCGTGAGGCCGGTCCGATGTTCCGCGATGCGGGCTACGAGCTCACAGCGTTCGCGCTGCGCGATGACGCTGAAGACCTTGCTGACTTCGTTGGCGCTGTGCCCGAGAAGCTCGCGCTCATGTTCGGTTCCGAGGGTCCCGGCCTGTCGCGCCGTGCGCTCGCTTCGTCGGTGCGCACGGTACTCATTCCGATGGAGCACAGCGTCGACTCACTCAACGTCGCGACGGCCGCGGCACTCGCGCTTTGGGCAGTGCGTTCGGCGGACCAGGGCAAGTTCTCGGCATAACTGCCGACGTGTTTGGCCCGATCCGCCCCGAATCAGTTACCAGCGAACGCCGCGCGTACCTCTTCGTGGGGGAGCGCGAAGCTCTGGTGCCCGTTGCGGCCGGTCGCGTCCTGGGCCGCAACGAGGGCGTTGAGGACCCCCTCCTCGGTCGCCTCGACGACGGCCTCAAAGAACGGGTCAATCGAACCCCACGCCACATGACTCATGGTCTCAACGGTCACCGTCTCGTCGCTCATGCGTGAGACTAGCGCGCCCTCGTTCGCGGTGGAGAACGCGAGGAAGATATCGCCAGAGAAATGGCTGCCGGTCGTGCCCGTCCGAGCGAGGCCGAGCGGAACGCGGCGTGCGAGCGCCTCGCACTGACTCGGGAGCAGCGGTGCATCGGTCGCGACGATCACAATGACGCTGCCGGCGCCACCGGGCAGACGAACCGCAGCCGCGTGCTCCTTGGCGAACCAGCCGCTCGTTTCCATCGTGTTCGGTGCCGCGGAATCGCGCCCGAGCGTGCGTCCGGCCGCCCGAAGTTCCTCGCGCGAACCGAAGTTCGCCTGCAGGAGCACGCCAACGGTCCAGGCATCGGCCCCGGACGTCACCACGCGCGACGCCGTGCCCGTGCCGCCCTTGAACCCGTAGCAGTTCATGCCGTTTCCGCCGCCGACGTTGCCTTCTGAGAAGGGCCCACCGGCAGCGCAGTCGAGTGCGGCAATCGCATGATCAGGAGTGACCGTCCCTGCGTTGATTGCATTGAGGTAGCCGTCCCAGGTTTCACCAACTACCGGGAGCATCCACGCGGCCGCCGCCTGCGGGTGATTCGCAGCCATCCAGCGATCAATGCCCGTGTGCACGGCGCCGACGGCGTGTGAGTTCGTGATAGCGATTGGTGCCTGGAGCTGACCCGATTCCTCGATCCAGCTCCGCCCAGTGAGCTCACCGTTGCCATTCAGCACGGCGACTCCCGCGGCGCAGGGGAGTGCCGCCTTCGCACGACCGCGTGGCAGGATCGCGGTGACTCCCGTGCGCATGCCGCCGGGAGCGCCAGGGGCATCGCCCGTGAGCGTGACGAAGCCGACCTCGAGGCCGGGCACGTCAGTGATTGCGTTGTGCGCGCCCGGAACGCCGTCGAACGGGATACCTAGGTCGCGAGCGCGCGGGCGTGAGTCTGTGGGGTGCGATTCGTCATTGAACACGGTGGATTCCTTTCCCTGCGTCCTACCCTACGAAGAATCGAACCATTCTCGGTTGGCGGATCACCGCACCCGCCCAGAATCGAACCTCACCGCCGATCATCTGTCTGTGTGTTCCCTGGCGGAGCGGCGATGCATCGCCGTGCGGTGGCCCGGCTCGGTGTAGTGTTTGGCGATACATGTTTGCGCTCAGGCTTCGCCATTCAAATGCGTTCGAGCGTGGGTAAGCGCAGGGGAGTACCGATGAAGCAAACGGCTGGTCGCCGCACGGCGTTGTGGACCCTGCTGTTCTGGGGCATCGTTGGCGGCGGATCGTATCTGCTCGGCGTGCAACTTGAACTGGGACAGCGTGCCGAAAACAGCGTGCTCGACGCTGCTGATTTCACCACGCAACCACCGCCTCCGCTCAACCTCGTTTCGGTGCCGATGATTGGCGTCTCGCTGGTGGTGATCGGCATGATTGCGTTCTTCGCCCACGGCATGCGGCGCGCGCTGGTTGTGGTGATCATTCCCGGACTCGGCATCGCAGCATCGCAGCTCCTGAAACTGGAACTCCTCACGCGACCTGAACTCTTCGAGTTTGACGTGCCCAATACCTTCCCGAGCGGGCACATGACCGTATTCACTGTGCTCATTGGCGGATTGGTGTGGGCAGTGCCTGCACGACTCCGCGCACTCGTTGTCGTGATCGGCACCGCAGTGCTCGGTGCTGCCGCCTGGCAGCTCTTGGAGTATGGCTGGCATCGCCCGAGTGATGTGTTCGGTGGCCTCGCACTCGGCGTGATTGCATTCGCTGTCGCGTGTGTACTCAAACCCGCCACCGCACGTGGCACGGTGACGCTTGGCCAGGCCGCTTCGATTGGCCTTGCGCTCTGCGGTTGGGCACTGATTGCCGGGGCACTCCTGCTGGCGCTGTGGTCTTGGATGTCTGGCCGATCCGCGCTCATGTTGGGATCGGGGCAGTTCGGTGCGATCGGTCTGTCTGCGCTCGCTGCGCGCGCTCTGCTGCGTTTGGGGAGTGGCAAGAAGTAGCCGCATTGCTGGTCAAATACCGTGAAACCTGGTTTACTTATCTACACACGTAGAAAAACCAGGGGAGTAGCCCCACGGAATGGCAAAGGAGCCAACGTGAGCAAGTTTGACGGTCTGCTGAATGACACCACGCCCGCACTCAACTTCGAGTTCGAAACCGAGGGGGAGAATGCCGGGATTCCGATGCCGCCCAACCAGGGTGAGGGCCGCGAGCTCGTCGGCAGCCAGACGCAGAACGACACCAAGATCCACATGACGCACGTGTGGTTCACCGCGGATGACGAAAAGCACCCGTGGGTCGGCGAACACGTGCACGACTACGACGAAGTGCTGATCTGGACCGGCAGCGATCCGGAGAACCCGCGAGATCTCGGCGCGGTGCTCACGATGACGATCGACGGCGAAGAACGTGAAATCACCCAGTCGGGTTCGATCTACATTCCAGCAGGCGTCAAGCATTGCCCACTGAGCGTGGATCGCGTCACGCGTCCGTTCGCGTTCAGTGCGCTGTCGATCGCGCCCGTGTACGACGCTGAGTCGACTGCGTAAGTTCTCCCAGATCGATCCTCAGTGCGGCGCGCGCAGAGTCAGTAAGTCCTGCACGCGCCGTTGGTGCAGGAATCGCGTCCAGCGACGCCGCAAGCGGCCAGATTTGAGACCACTCCTCAATTGCGAGTATTCGCGGATAATCTATATTATGTCAGCTTGGATACTCCGCGCGCTTCCCCGAGCGGGCGGATATGCTTGGCGGATGCCAAATCTTGGAGCCAAGACGCGGTCGTGGAAACTGGACGCTCAGCGTGCAGCCGCGACCGTCCTGCCGCTTGGAGTCTTGTGTCTCTGTGGCTGGCTATTACTGAACGCGCTTTCCGTGAATGCGGCTGAGGGATTTGATCCCAATGATGTCCGCACCAGTGAAGCGTGGTTTGACGCAATTGCGGCGGCAAACGAGTCCTTGAACAGCACCTATGCCACCCTTGCAATTTCCTTAACTGTGATTGCCTGTGGCACTGCGGTTGCCGCTTGGCATAGGTGCAGGCTTTGGCTGGTATCGCTTCTGGTGTCAGCTTGCTTGCTGCTTGGAACCTTGGTGCTTGCCGGCGGAATGGCCAGCAATAAGGTGAGTTGGGCTACGGACATGGCACAGAGATTTGTCACATCAACACCAGCGTCGGTGGAGCAGGATGAGGACGCCGTACTCCCCCAGCGAATCTTCTCAATCGATGATGCTGATGCGCAGGTTGCGATGTTGCTTGAGCGTGCGAGTGAGGTTACGGATTCCCGCGCAAGGCTGTTGCAGGATCCCAAGCTGGAAGCGGAACCCCAAGATGCCAAGCCGATGCTTGTGCGTGAGGCCTGCGCCACCCCAGACGGACAAGCTCACGGAATTCTGGGCTCACTCGTCGTAGGTTTTTCCAGCGATGAAAGCGGAGACGCCGTAACCGCTATTGCTGGCGCGTGGCATGCGGCCGGATATTCGCTCGAAGATAAGATGAGATCTCAACAGGTCTATGTGAGCGATGCACATCCCGTCTCCTCCCTTTCGGTCAATGATCGATTTACGATCGACGGGAGTCTCACTCTGCGTTTCCAGACCGACTGTCTCTTCGGGGACTCGGCTGGCGAATAGACAGTAGATGTCAGAACGGAATTCTCGACGCATGTATGTGAAAATCTGCGGAATCACAGATCCGCACACCGCTGACTTCACCGTGCGCGCCGGCGCTGATGCCATAGGCGTGGTCTCGTACCCGCTGAGTCCGCGGCACATTGAGGCGGATCACGCACAGTCAGTACTGCGCGCTGCCCGTGACGCGACCGCTGGCCTCGGCCGTGCGGTCGATACCGTGCTCGTCGTGCGCGGCATTGGCGTGAACGAGGCGATTGCGCGAATGGCTGCGTACGGCACTGACGTGCTGCAGCTGCACGACGGCTACTCCCCTGCTGATTTCGCAGTTGCTCGTGACGCTGGCCTCCGAGTCTGGCGGGCGGCATCGCTGGCAGATGAGCCAGAAATTGCGGTTGGCGAATGCGGTGAGGAGCGTTTGCTCCTCGATGGCAGTGTCCCCGGTTCTGGAGACGTGTGGGATGTGGATGCTACCGCAGGGTTGAGCCTGGGCAACGAGTGGCTTCTCGCGGGCGGCCTCTCCCCTGCAAACGTGGCTGCACTGTTGATGCGCTCTGGTGCGGGTGGCGCCGATGTGTCGAGCGGTGTTGAATCCTCGCGAGGCGTGAAGGATCTTGCTCTGATCGAGGCGTTTGTGACAAATGCAAAAGGCGCGGCGGTGGCAAAACCTGGAGATTAGGTGCAAATGCGTGAGGTTTGGGCAACTCTGACTGGTGTCTCAAATTGCTTCGCTGTAACATAATCGTTACCTTAGAGTGTTGACTGCTCGCCCGCCTATATTCAGGGATGTATGAACTCCGATAGTAATTACACGCCGCGAGCGTTTCCGTCGCGACGCGAAATCCGGATGCGTGAACAGCTTGCTGAGGTCTCCACCGCGGCAATCACGACAATCGCAACCCTGCCTGACGAGCGGAACGAGACGCAGCAGGAGGCTCACGTAGCACCTGCCCGCCCGGTCTCCAGACTCAAGCGTGCGCTTCAAGTCACCGGAGCTGCCAGCGCAGCCGGGCTTGTGCTCTCCCTTGCGTTGCCTTCCCTCGCAGAAACCACGGTTGGTGCCGGCGAAGATGTCGCTGGGCAAAAGTTTTACAGCGCCATCGGTAACGAAGATGGTGTTGCGGGCGCGCTCGGCGAAATCCCAGCGGTGGCGCTTGGCTCCGATGTTGGGAGTAACTTCTTTGCGCTCCCCGATGCGATTGTCGGATACCCACTCGATCAACCTTCGGTCCTGACGGATGGCTTTAGCTATCGATCGGAACCGGTGGAGCAATTCCACGCAGCGCAGGACTTCGGCATTGCCGAGGGCACGCCAGCACTTGCAATTGCCGATGGTGTTGTGAGTGCCGGGCCGTTCATTACTGAGGCTTGTGGCTTTGCGATTGAGATCCAGCACGACATCGACGGCAAGGCGACCAAGAGTCGTTACTGCCACATGCAGACAGACTCCCACAGCTGGCAGGTCGGCGACGCCATCAAGAAGGGTGACGTCGTCGGAAACGTCGGCAACACCGGACTGTCGTTCGGTGCGCATCTGCATTTGGTTATTGAGATTGAGGGCGTCCCAGTGGATCCCATGCCCTTCCTGGCCACGTATAGCCGCGTAGTGCCAAAGGTTGAGCCCGTTGCAGCCAAGCCAGCCGCGTAGTCGTATATAGACGTAAGGAGCCGATCCGCCACACACCTGGCGGATCGGCTCCTTACGTTTGTCGCTACTGTGCGGTTGCCTGGCGTGAAGTCGCGGCAGACCATGCCTCGAGCTTCGCGGCTGCAGCGCCACTGTCAATCGCAGCTTCCGCTCGCTCGATTCCCTCGCGCAGGCGAACGAGGAGCGGACGTTCATCAGCGTCAGGCTTTGATGCGAGGTCGTAAGAGACCAGTCCCGCAGCCGAGTTCAGCAAGACGATATCGCGGACGGGCCCGCGCTCGCCGGCCATCACTCGGTGCACGACCTCTGCGTTCTCCTGTGGGGTGCCACCCAGCAGGTCGTCCATCTTCGCGCGTGGCAGGCCGAGGTCGCGCGGATCAATGTCGTGCTCGCTCAGATTGCCTCGTGAGATCTCCCACAGGCGTGAGTGGCCGGTGGTGGTGAGCTCGTCCAGGCCGTCGTCGCCACGGAACACGAGGGCGGAAGCGCCGCGCAGGCGGAAGACCCCTACAAAGAGCGGGATGCGATCAATATCGGAGACACCGACCGCAGAAGCCTCTGGGCGCACTGGATTGCACAGTGGGCCAAGGAAGTTGAACACGGTAGGAATTCCGAGTTCCTTGCGCGCGGGTGCGACGTGGCGGAACCCTGGAAGGAAGTGCGCGGCATGAACAAAGGCAATTCCAGCTTCTTCAAACGAAGCGGCGAGCTGATCAGCGTCGAGCGCAAGGTTGATCCCGAGCTCCGACAGGACATCGGACGAGCCTGACTTGCTCGATGCTGCCCGATTGCCGTGCTTCACAACGGGGGTGCCAGCCGCGGCAGCAACGATAGAAGACATAGATGAAATATTGACGGTGCCGTAACGATCGCCACCCGTGCCGACGATGTCGAGCGACATCGCGGGAAGGGAAATAGGCAGCGCCTCTTCGAGAATCGCGTCACGGAAGCCGATGACTTCCTCAACGGTTGTGCCCTTGCTGCGAAGGCCAACCAGGAATGCGCCCATTTGTGCCTGCGTTGCGGCACCGGTCATTACCTGGGACATTGCCCATTCCGACTGGGAAACACTAAGGTCTTCTCCCGCAAGGAGGGCTGTTAGGACTGCTGGCCAAGTCTGAGCGTCGATCATACGTAAATACTATCCGGCACGCCACGGCGAGGCGTGGCGCACAAAGCTCTTCGGTTCACGATAGGATTGTCAGGTATTTCGCAGTAATCTGCATACTTTGCGCTGCGATGAAAAATGCACACCAAACTTTCAGCCATAATGGAAGGGTGACCAAGACCACTATGAATACCAAGTCAGCCGTGCCCGCGGTTAAGCGACCCAATATCGTCGCCGTCGGCACGATCGTGTGGCTGGGCAGCGAGGTCATGTTCTTCGCAGGCCTCTTCGCGATCTACTTCACGCTTCGGGCTATGAACCCCGATGTGTGGGCAACGCAGACCGAGAAGCACAACTTCACTTTTGCCCTTATTAACACCCTGATCCTGGTGGCGTCTTCGTTCACCGCACAGGCAGGCGTGTTTGCGGCAGAGCGTATGCAGCCCCGCCGTACTGGCCGCGGAATCCGTAACTGGGGAACGGTTGAGTGGTTCTATCTCACCTTCATCCTCGGTGCGATCTTCGTTGCAGGCCAGTCCTACGAGTACGCAACGTTCGTTTCTGAGGGTGTCACCCTTATGAGCGATCCTTACGGCTCGGCCTTCTACATGACCACCGGCTTCCACGGCATTCACGTGTCGCTCGGCCTGGTTGCGTTCCTGCTCGTGATCGGTCGTATCTACGCGGTCAAGAACTTCACGCATAAGGAAGAGACCACCGCAGTCGTCGTGTCCTACTACTGGCACTTCGTCGACGTCGTGTGGATCATTCTGTTCCTCATCGTTTACGTACTTAAGTAAAGCTCAGGAGTTAGAAGATCATGGCAATCGCCAAGAAGAATCGACAGACTGGTCGCCGCCATCCGCTGGCTACCATTGCTCTGCTCGCTGTGGGTCTCGTTGTAACTGGCGCTGCATACGCCGGCTTCACGCAGACTTCGGCAACCGCAGAGGTTGACCTCAACTCGACTGAGGTAATCGATGAGGGTCGCAAGTTGTTCGGCGCAAACTGCGCAACTTGCCACGGCATCAACGCAGAGGGCACCGAAGATGGCCCCACCCTGATTGGTGTGGGTGCTGCTTCGGTACACTTCCAGGTTGGTACCGGCCGTATGCCTCTCGCTTTCCAGGGCCCCCAGGGCATGGTGAAGCCTCAGCAGTTCACCGAGGAGCAGACCCTCGAAATGGCTGCTTACGTAGCATCGCTGGCTCCTGGCCCTGCGCTCCCCGAGTCGCAGTACCTCCAGGCTGACGGTGACGTTGCTCGCGGTGGCGACCTCTTCCGCATTAACTGCGCAATGTGCCACAACGTTGCAGCAGCTGGCGGTGCACTGACCCAGGGTAAGTTCGCTCCCTCGCTTGATGGCGTCGAGCCGACGCACATCTACAACGCGATGGTGACCGGCCCCCAGAACATGCCCGTCTTCAACGACGCAAACCTTGCGCCGCAGGACAAGGCAGACATCATCTCGTACCTCAAGTACATCGAGAACGAGCCGGCTGTTGGCGGTTTCAAGCTCGGTTCGCTTGGTCCGGTTGCAGAGGGTCTCTTCATCTGGGTTATCGGCCTCGGCCTTATCGTCGGTCTGACCGTTTGGGTCACCGCGAAGTCCAACTAGCGGCAACGCATCAGCAGTTTATTTCTTAAGTCAAGGAGCAACATGGCAGAGGAAGCGAAGAACGACGGCGCTCAGGACGCTGTCGTCGGCGCCCACGGCCACAGCGGTGACGGTGCCTCGGTGGGAACCGCGGTCATTTCGTCTGACGCAGTGCAGAATCCCGGGCTTCCCCCTCATCGGAAGCGCGTTACTGATATCGACCCGAAGAAGGAAAAGAGCGCAAACCGCGCTGTTTACACCCTCTTCTACCTCTCGATCGTAGGAAGCCTTGGCGCGGTTCTCGCGTACATGTTCTTCCCGATCGAGGACGGTGCTCTTGCATCGATCCGCACGCACACGATGTTCGTCGGCCTCGGCATGACGCTCGCGCTGCTTGCGCTCGGTATCGGCGCAGTCCACTGGGGCAAGGCCCTGATGGCTGACCACGAGTCGATCGATTACCGTCACCCCGTGGCAAGCTCACCTGAGGTGCGCGAAACCGCAGCTGAGGTATTCGAGCTCGCTGACAAGGAGTCGGGCTTCTCGCGTCGCACTCTTGTCCGCAACAGCCTCCTGGGCGCGCTTATCGCGTTCCCGATCCCCGGCATCACCCTCCTTCGTGGTCTCGCACCGCAGGACATCGATCCGGTAGAGGTTCTCCGCCACACCATGTGGGAGAAGGGCACCCGCCTCGCACGTGACCTCGGTGGTTCGAATGTCGGCGGCGCGATCCGCGCAGCAGACGTGACCATTGGCTCGGCGTTCCACGTTGTTCCCGAGAACCTTGCTTCGGCTGGTGACGTTCTCAACCAGAAGGCGAAGGCGATTGTCCTTCTTATGCGTCTGGACGAGAAGGAGCTCCACCCGAGCCCGGGTCGCGAAGACTGGGCATACAACGGCATCGTTGCTTACTCGAAGGTTTGCACCCACGTCGGTTGCCCCGTTGCTCTGTACGAGCAGCACACCCACCACCTCCTCTGCCCTTGCCACCAGTCGCAGTTCGACGTGTCAAAGGAAGCAAAGGTCGTGTTCGGTCCCGCTAAGCGTCCTCTCCCCCAGCTGCCGATCACGGTCGACAGTGAGGGTTACCTCGTGGCGCAGAGCGATTTCCATGAACCTGTCGGTCCGAGCTATTGGGAGCGCCTGAAGTGAGCACCGTAACTGATACCACCGCACAGAGCGGCTCGACCCGCTTCACGTCTGCGGCGTCTTCCTACATCGACGATCGCACCAAGATCGGCGTTGCAGTCAAGGAGTTTGGCCGTAAGGTCTTCCCCGACCACTGGTCGTTCCTCCTTGGTGAAGTTGCGCTGTACAGCTTCGTCATCATCCTTCTCTCGGGTACCTTCCTGACCCTGTTCTTCCAGGCGTCGATGGTTGAGACCCACTACATGGGTCCCTACGTTCCCATGAAGGGCGTAGAGATGTCGGCAGCAATGGCCTCGACCCTGGACATCTCGTTCTCGGTCCGCGGCGGCCTGCTGATGCGCCACGTGCACCACTGGGCAGCACTGCTCTTTGTTGCGTCGATCGGTCTCCACATGCTCCGTATCTTCTTCACCGGCGCTTTCCGTAAGCCCCGTGAGCTGAACTGGGTCATTGGCTTCGTTCTCTTCGTACTGGCAATGGCAGAGGGCTTCACCGGCTACTCGCTTCCCGATGACGTTCTGTCGGGTAACGGCCTCCGCATTATTGATGGCATCATCAAGGCAATCCCCGTGATTGGCACCTGGCTCTCGTTCCTCTTCTTTGGTGGCGAGTTCCCGGGCACTGACATCGTTGGTCGCCTGTACATGCTGCACATCATGCTGCTCCCCGCACTCGTTATCCTCTTCGTCGCGCTGCACCTTGCGTTTGTGGTCATCCACAAGCACACGCAGTACCCCGGCCCGGGCAAGACCGAGAACAACGTAGTTGGCTTCCCTGTTCTTCCCGTGTACGCGGCGAAGGCTGGCGGCTTCTTCTTCATCGTCTTCGGTGTGGTCCTCCTGATCGCGACGTTCTTCGGAATTAACCCGATTTGGAACTACGGCCCGTATGACCCCTCACCGGTGTCGGCTGGTACTCAGCCTGACTGGTACATCGGCTTTGCTGATGGCATGCTGCGTCTCGTTCCCCCGGGGCTCGAGACCGAGTGGTTCGGCTACACCTGGTCGTGGAACATGCTCCTTCCGCTGATCATCATTGGCGTGTGGCTCATCCTTGCTGCGATTTACCCCTTCGTTGAAGCTTGGGTAACTGGCGACAAGCGCGAGCACCACATCCTTGATCGTCCGCGTAACGCTCCGACCCGTACCGCTATCGGTGCGGCAGGTGTGACCTTCTACGCGGTCATGTGGGCAGGCGCAAGCTCTGACCTTATGGCAACGCACTTCCAGCTCTCGATGGAGGGTGTCATTCACACCCTGCAGGCGCTGCTCTTCATTGGCCCGATCGTTGCGTACATTCTCACGAAGCGCATCTGCCTCGGCCTCCAGAAGAAGGACCGCAGCATCGCGCTCCACGGCTTCGAGTCGGGTCGCATCGTCCGCATGCCGGGCGGCGAATTCGTTGAGGTTCACAAGGAGCTCAACGAGTACGAACGTTGGGAGCTCGTCAGCTACGACGACTACGCACCCATGATGCTCCGCCCGGACGACAACGGCCAGATTAAGTTCTCGCAGCGTCTCCGTGCAGGCATGAGCCGCTGGTTCTACGAGGACCGTATCGTTCCCCCCACCGCGGGTGAGATCGAGAAGGCGAAGCACGAAGGCCACTAAGCCAGACTGCTTGTCAACAGAGGGAGGCCCTCCACTAGGATTTCTAGTGGAGGGCCTCCCTCTGTTGTGTTGTCGCGTGAAGGAGCTGCTCATGTCTCGACCAGACAGATTTACCCGAGTTCCCTGGCGTGCTGTGGTCGTGTTCACGGTTGTCGCAATGGCGCTCGCGTGGGCGGTCGCGATCCCCGTCTGGGTGATGGATCCGGCCCGGCCTGGGTATCAGGCGCTATTTGGCGCTATCGCGAGTGGCATGATGTTCACACCACTGGTCGCAACCCTGGCCGTCGTCTTCGTTCTGAAGAGTCCACGTGCGCATTGGCTGCGTTTCACGGGCATATGGCCACTGCGTCCCGCTCGCAGGGTTGTCTGGTTCATTGTTCTCGGCCTACTCTCGCCCATCGCACTCGTAGCACTTTCCGTTTGGGTGGCGTCATTACATGGCTGGATTCAGTTGGACCTTGTTGCCTTCTCTGGCTTTGCCGAGGTGCTCGATGCGCAGCTCGCAACGATGGGGATGGACGCGTCAAGCCTGGGGTTACCACCCGTGTCGTTGCTCGTTCTCGCGCAAATTGCTGCAATTCCGCTTGGGGCGCTGTTCAACTGTCTCTTCGCCTTTGGTGAGGAGGTTGGGTGGCGTGGCTGGCTCCTGCCGGCGCTACGTCCGCTGGGCACCTGGCCGGCGCTGCTGATTTCTAGCGCAATCTGGGGGCTCTGGCACGCGCCGGTGATCCTATTGGGGTACAACTTCAATCGCACCGACATTGTTGGAGTGCTGCTCATGGTTGCTGGCTGCATTGCCTGGGGCGTCTTCTTTGGCTGGCTTCGGTTGCGGAGTGCTTCACTCTGGCCTGCCGTCATCGCACACGGATCCTTGAATGCCGCGGCAGGGCTTTTCATGCTTCTGGGTACTGCCGGCGAGCAACCTGACCCCGCCCTCGTGAGTCCACTTGGTGTAGCGGGGTGGATCGTGCTCGCGGCGTGCGTTCTGGTGCTGTTTGCGTGCGGGCAGTTCAAGAAACAGCCAGAACTGGCCCAAAAACCGCAGGATTCTGAGGAGATTTCGGTGACAACTACTCTTAGTGAGTAGCTGTAACGATGATTGGATGTAAATAAAGCCCGGACGCGTGACGCGTGCCGGGCTTTATTTGTGCCGAAGCGACAGGCGCCTAGTGACCCATTCCGAGGCCACCATCGACCGGGATGACCGCTCCCGAGATGTACGCCGCGTCGTCGCCAGCAAGGAACGAAACCGCGCCGGCGATTTCCTGAACCTGGCCGAAACGGTTTGCGGGAATCGTGCCGAGGTACTGCTTTTGCGTTTCTTCGGGAAGCACTGCGGTCATGTCGGTTTCGATGAAACCTGGGGCGACCACGTTTGCGGTGATGTTGCGTGCACCGAGCTCTCGCGTGAGTGAACGTGCGAAGCCAACGAGGGCAGCCTTCGATGACGAGTAATTGATCTGGCCCGGGCCACCGTAGAGACCTACAACGCTGGAGATCATGATGACGCGACCAAACCGACCCTTCAGAAGCCCCTTTGCTGCCCGCTTGACCACTCGGAAGGTGCCGGTGAGGTTCGTGTCAATGACGCTCGTGAAGTCCTCTTCGCTCATGCGGAGCAGCAGGGTGTCCTTGGTGATGCCTGCGTTCGCGACGACAACCTCAACGGAGCCGTACGCTTCTTCGATCTCGGTGAATGCGCGATCGATGGATTCGGCATCGGTCATGTCTGCTCGTACAGTGAGCGAGCCCGCAGGGCCCTCGCCGGAGCGTGCCGTTACGGCAACACGGTGGCCGTCGGTGAGTAGGCGCTCAGCGATTGCGTAGCCGATGCCGCGGTTGCCGCCGGTAACGAGGACGGTACGGGAAGTCGTCATGAGAGTCCTTTCGAAAAACATACAGATGAATACAGCCTAAGTTACCCGGTAATGCCGGGAAGCCAGGCGCGCGCAGGCGATTCACGGGCATTTCCCCAGGCCGAAAGGCGTAGGCTGGGGTGGTATTGATCGTGGGAGCAGGATGTCGAAGACCTATCGCGTAACTTCCGCTGGAGTGAACCCGGCTGCAGATCGCGCACATCGCGAGAAGATGTATTACATCTCGATGGGTCTTCGTGTCCCCTGCGTGCTTTCCCTCTTCTGGGTGCACGGCTGGTGGGTGCTGCTGTCGGCCGCCGGTGCGATTATTCTTCCCTGGTTTGCAGTGATGATCGGCAACGCTGTGGCTCACGGCGGCGGTGAAGATGTTGACGCCCCTGAACCGCTTCAGCTTGAGGCCCTCCCGGTTACAGACGATGCTGACGGGGATTCGAATCGTCCACAGGCTCAACCAGTGATTGTTGTTGATGTTGATCCGCAGCGACGAAGTGAGTCACGCGACAGCGAAGGTGACGCAGCATGATCGCGGTTCCGCAGATTGGCCTCGGAGGCGAGCTTGATGAGCGCTTTCGCTGCTCCCGAGCACGCTGTTCCGAAACGGCAGAGTGGGCGATTCAGTGGCGCAACCCAAAAATCCATACCCCCGATCGACGTAAGACTTGGCTCGCGTGTGAGCCGCACCGTGAAGTGCTCCGCGAGTTTCTCGAAGCGCGCAGTTTCCCACTCGAAGTGATTTCAGTGGCGGATCTGCCAGCACCGACCCAGGAAAGCGAACAGTAATCGTGACGTTGCCTCAGAGTGACACCGAGCTTCCCGGTTGGAAGTTTCTTTATTCTCCGCGTTGGATCGGGTACTTTGCCCTGCTCGTGATCTTTGCGATCGCGTGTGTCTTCTTGGGAAATTGGCAGTTCGAGCGCCGCGCTGAGGCGCGGGCTGAGATCGACCGGATTGACCTGAACTATGACTCGGAACCTGTCCCGCTCGCCGAGGAGGTTCCTGACAGGGCTGCCTTCAACGAGGATGCGCAGAAGTGGCAGCAGGTCACCGTCACTGGCGAGTACCTCGACACGATTATCCTCGCGCGCAACCGTCCCGGTCCGGGCAGCGTCGGTTCAGACATGATCGTGCCGTTCAAAACGCTCGATGGCAAGGTGTTCTTTGTGGATCGAGGTTGGGTGAACGTTGACGGTGCACAGTCTGAGTCAGAAGATTCTGCAGCGCGCGAGTCAGCGTTGGCCTCACTCCCGAGTGTTCCTGCGGGGCAGATCGAGCTGACCGCACGACTGCGCGCCAGTGAACCCGAAATCCCGGGCCGAACGTCTGACGGCATGACCGTGGCGAGTATTCAGTCGTCTGAGATTGCGCGCGTAACGGGCACCGAAGCAGAAGCGTACCTCGAAACGTACGGCATGCTCGTCAAAGAATCGGCGCGTGACGGCGAGACTATCTCTGCTGAGCACGGCACGCTGCCCGCTCGCCCGGAGCGCGATGAGGGGCCACACCTCTCGTATGCCCTGCAGTGGTACGTGTTCATCATCATCGCTGGCATCGGCGTCACCTACGCGGCTCGCCAGGAGTACCGTGGCTTGAACACCGGTTCTGAAAAGGTGCGTCAGGCTGATGCTGTGCGAGCTGAAAAGCGCAGCAAGAAGGTCACGGACGCTGATGAGGAAGACGCGCTGCTCGGCGCGTAGAATCTGAGTACAACGCACGCACCGCTACGAAGGCAATATCGGCATGACCAAGCTCCAGTCCCCTGTTCGAACTTTTGGGCGGATCGGCGCCACCGTACTGGTTGCGTGCACCGTCCCGCTCTTGGTGGGGTGCTCCTCACCGCAGGTTGATTCGATCGCGACCCGTGATGCGGTTGCAGAAGCCATTGAAGAACCGTCGGTCGATGCGGCCGCGGTCACCGATGAGGCATACGATTTCGAGCTGCATCCCGAACCAATGGTGGAAGCGCTCGAGTGCACGCCGTATCTCGTTGTGACGGTACGCGGCACTGGCGAACCTACGAAGGGGCAGCTCCTCTCCCCTGTCGCGCGCGAGATTTCAAAGGCTCGACCAGGCGAAGTTACGCAGATTGATTTGGATTACCCAGCCGACACTGAAGTACGAGAGGGCGGATCCAAGGGCGTTCGCGTGCTGCTGGATACGTTGCGCGTACAGTCAGAAACCTGTGGTGATGAGCAGTCGTACATTCTGCTCGGCTACTCCCAGGGTGCGCTCGTCATTGGCGACGCACTGTCAGCTCCCGAAGACCGCATGGTTGGTGTGACTGCTGGCGTGGTCCCCGAAGAAGCTGCTGCACAGGTGCGTTCGGTGGTCATGTACGGCAACCCGCGGTTCCAGTCGGCAGAGAAGTACGACTTCGGCACATACAAGATGAATCGTGACGGCGTTTTCCCACGACGCGAAGGTGCGTTGGACGAATACGAAAGCCGCATTCGCGACTTCTGTGTCGATAAGGATCTCGTCTGCCAAAGTGCATTTGATGCCACCGAAGAAGCTCATGTTGAGTACTTCGACAACGGTATGCAGCAGGACGGAACTGCATTTGTCGTGTCTCGCCTCGACCCCGCAAAGCCAAAGCCTAAGAAGGAAGCAAAGGTCAAGGACTCGAAGACGCAGAGCGACAAGACCCCTGACGACAAATCCACCGAGGACAAGACCTCAGATGAGAAGCAGGGCGACTCCCCCGCGACCGAGACCGAACAGGGTACAGCGGGAACCGATCCGCGCCCCTAAGTGATACAACGCACCGGGCCGGGCAAGCAGTATTCGTGCTTGCCCGGCCCGGTGCGTTGTGGGTGGGTTACGCGAGCTCGATGAGCTCCAGGTACTCCTTGGACCAGTGATCCTCGGTGCCCTCGGGCATCACGAGAACGCGTTCTGGGTTGAGGGCTTCGACTGCACCGGGGTCGTGCGAAACGAGCACGACGGCGCCGGTGAAGTGTGCGAGTGCATCGAGAATCTCTTCGCGGCTCGCAGGATCCAGGTTGTTTGTTGGCTCATCGAGGAGCAGCACGTTTGCACTCGAGACAACGAGCTTCGCGAGCGCGAGACGCGTCTTCTCGCCACCCGACAGCACGCCGGCGGGCTTGTGTACATCATCACCGGTGAAGAGGAACGAACCGAGCACCTTACGGGCTTCGGTCTCGGTGAGGTGCTGCGACACAGAGATCATGTTCTGCAGAACGCTCGCCTTGACGTCGAGGGTCTCGTGTTCCTGCGCGTAGTAGCCAACCTTCAGGCCGTGACCAGCGATGATTTCGCCGGTGTCTGGCTCGTCAACCTGTGCAAGCAGGCGAAGCAGGGTCGTCTTACCAGCACCGTTGAGGCCAAGGATGACGACCTTGGAACCGCGGTCGATCGCGAGATCCACGCCAGCGAAGATCTCGAGTGAACCGAAGGACTTCGACAGCCCCTCCGCCATGATCGGGGTCTTGCCGCAGGGTGCGGGGTCCGGGAAACGCAGCTTTGCGACGCGATCCGCCTGACGAACCTCTTCGAGGCCCGACAGCATCTTCTCAGCGCGCGCAACCATCTGGTGCGCGGCTGCAGCCTTCGACGCCTTCGCGCCGAAGCGTGCTGCCTGATCCTTGAGAGCAGACGCCTTCTTCTCGACGTTCGTGCGTTCCTTACGACGGCGCTCTTCGTCTGCTGCGCGCTGGCGCTGGTATAGCTTCCAACCCATGTTGTAGACGTCGATGACCTGACGGTTCGCATCGAGGTAGAAGACGCGGTTGACGGTCTCGCCGACGAGATCGATATCGTGACTAATCACGATGACTCCGCCCTTGTACGTCTTCAGGAACTCTCGCAGCCACACGATCGAGTCAGCGTCAAGGTGGTTGGTCGGCTCATCGAGGATCATCGTGTCGGCATCCGAGAACAGAATGCGCGCGAGCTCGATACGACGGCGCTGGCCACCGGACAGCGTCTTCAGCGGCTGGTCAAGCACACGGTCGGGCAGGCCGAGGTTGTGCGAGATCGACGCAGCCTCAGATTCGGCAGCGTAGCCGCCGAGTGCGTGGAACCGGTCGGTGAGGTTACCAAAGCGCTTCATCGCTTTCGCAGCAACCGCAGGATCATCGGAAGCCATCTCGAGCGATGCCTTGTCGATGTTCTTCTGCAGGGTGCCGAGTCCGCGGGCGTCGAGAATGCGGTGACGCGCAATCTGCTCAGGGTCGCCAGTGCGCGGATCCTGAGGCAAGAAGCCGAGCTCACCAGAGATCGTGACCGAGCCCTCTGCGGGCTGCAACTCACCGGAAAGCGTGCGGGTGAGCGTCGTCTTGCCAGCGCCATTACGGCCGACAAGGCCGATCTTGTCACCGGGGTTCACGCGGAAGTCTACGCCCCCCATGAGACGGCGTGCGCCAACGTCGATCGCAAGATCCTCGACAATGATCATGAGGGGGTCCTTAAAGCTTGAGTGATGTAGGCCTGCCGATCCGCGACGGATTCAGGGCAGCCAAAGAGGTGACGCAAACGTGCGTCAAGAAACACCAATAGTTCGGGGACCGATTTCACCAATTCGCGCCCGTGTGCCAAGCAGGCCAAAGGCCGTGCCTAGCACCAGAGTGCGGGAAATCGATCCCCGAACCGAAGGATGTTTTAGATTGCGAACCCGAGGGCGCGCATCATGTCGCGCCCTTCATCGGTGATTCGCTCGGGCGTCCAGGGCGGCATCCATACCCAGTTGATACGGAATGCAGCTACCAGACCGTCGAGCGCTTCGGCGATGTCGTTCTCGATGACGTCAGTCAGCGGGCAACCCGCGCTGGTGAGCGTCATGCTGATCACGAGAGCATCGTGTTCCTCATCGTACGCAAGATCGTAGATGAGGCCGAGGTCGACGATATTGACGCCGAGCTCGGGGTCGGAGACGTTTTTCAGCGCCTCGACTGCCTGCTCGCGAAACTCAGGGTCGATGGAGACCTGAGGTGCGTTGTTATCGTTGGACATGAGGCTAGTTTACGCCTCGGTGAGGAAGCGGTCGTAACCCTCTTCTTCAAGGCGCTCTGCGAGCTCGGGGCCACCCTGCTCAGCAACTCGACCATTGACGAAGACGTGAACGAAGTCAGGCTTGATGTAACGCAGGATACGGGTGTAGTGCGTGATGAGCAGGACACCGAGGCCGGTGTTGTCCATCGCACGGTTCACGCCCTCCGAAACGATCTTCAGCGCGTCAACGTCGAGGCCGGAGTCGGTCTCGTCGAGGACTGCGAACTTCGGCTTGAGGAGCTCAAGCTGAAGGATCTCGTTGCGCTTCTTCTCGCCACCCGAGAAGCCCTCGTTGACGTTACGTGCAGCGAAGGACTCGTCCATGCGAAGGTTGCCCATCGCCTCCTTGACGTCCTTCATCCAGGTGCGGATCGCGGGAGCTTCGCCGTCAATAGCGGTCTTCGCGGTGCGGAGGAAGTTTGCGTTGGTCACGCCGGGGATCTCGACCGGGTACTGCATCGCGAGGAACAGGCCAGCCTGTGCACGCTCGTCAGCTTCCATCTCGGTGACGTCTTCACCGTCGAGGATGATCTGGCCGCCGATGATTTCGTAGCGGGGGTGGCCGGCGATCGCGTATGCGAGGGTCGACTTGCCCGAGCCGTTGGGGCCCATGATTGCGTGGGTTTCACCCTTACGGATCGTGAGGTTCACGCCCTTCAGGATGGGCTTGGGACCCTGCTCGGTCTCAACGCTGACGTGCAGATCCTTGATCTCAAGAACGGAAGTCATGCTTCAATCTCTTTCGTAACGTGGGGGTCAATGTAAACAGTGCCGTCTTCAATTTCGACGACGTAAACGGGTACCGGTTCATATGCCGGAAGATTCTGAGGAACACCGGTGCACAGATCGAACGCCGATCCGTGAGCCCAGCACTCGAGGGTGTTGCCCTCGACGAAGCCCTCCGAGAGGCTGATCTGACCGTGACTGCAGGTGTCACCAATCGCGTGAACCACGCCCTGGTTATCAAGCACGATTGCCATCGGAACTCCATCGAGTTCGACGCGTACGGCCTGGTCCTGCGTGAGGTCGCTCAGATCAAGTGCCTTGAGACGTGCCATTATGCGAGTACGCTCTGCTGCAGCTCGGCGTCAATCGCAGCCTGGAGGCGCTCCTCAACCTGCTCGTTGCCGATGCGCTGGATCACGTCGAAGAGGAAGCCGCGCACAACAAGCTTGCGCGCCTCATCTTCCGAAATGCCACGGCTCTGGAGGTAGAAGATGTGCTCTTCATCGAAGCGACCGGTGGTCGACGCGTGACCTGCTCCAGCGATGTCACCGGTTTCGATCTCGAGGTTCGGGATCGAGTCGGTACGCGTGCCCTCGGTGAGGGTGAGGTTACGGTTCTCCTCGTAGCTGTCAGTGCCGGCCGCAACGCGACGGATCAGGACATCGCCGATCCAGACAGCGTGTGCACCCTCGCCCTGCAGCGCACCCTTGTACGCCACGCGGCTGCGGGTGTTGGGTGCGTTGTGGTCGATGTAGACCTGGTGCTCGAGGTGCTGGCCTGCGTCGGCGAAGTATGCGCCGTACGCCTCGCCGTTTGCGCCCTGGCCGTCAAGGTGCAGCGTCGGGTTGACGCGAACAACCTTGCCGCCGAGCGAAACAACGATGTGCTGGAGGTCACCGTCGCGACCGATGGTCGCGTTGTGGCTTGCCAGGTGAATCGCGTCTTCGTTCCACTCGTGGATCGAAACAACGGTGAGCTTCGAAGCCTCACCGACGACAATCTCGACGGTCTCCGTCAGGTTCGCGTCGCCCGAGTTCTCGATGATGACGAGTGCCTGCGCGTGAGGCGCGGTCTCGATCACGGTGTGAGCTGCGGTCGCCTCGGTCGAGAGCGCGGTGCGCTTCACAACGACGGTCTGGTGCTCTTCGCTCGTGAGAAGGATGCGCTGTGCAGCTGCAACCTGGCCCCATGCGTTTGCTGCAGCCTGGTCCTCGGGGATGCCGGCGCGGCCGACGAACTCCGAGTCCATTGCAACCTCGGAAACCGTCACGCCAGCGGCGTCGGAGATCTCGAGTGCGGTAGCTGCACTGTTGAGGTCACCAGTGAGCAGGTGCTTGATCTGGGCGATCGGGGTGAACTTCCAGTTGACCTCGCGGCCGGTCACTGCCGGGAAGTCTGCGAGGTTGGTCGACTTGAAGCGGTCCGAACGAGTCTGAATGGGTGCACGGTTGTCCCAGTCGCCATCGCTGTGCGCCTTGAAACCGAGCTGTTCAGTCTGAAGATTCGACATGATTAACCGACGGATCCTTCCATGCTCATTTCGATGAGCTTGTTCAGCTCGAGCGCGTACTCCATGGGAAGCTCGCGCGCGATCGGCTCGATAAAGCCGCGAACGATCATTGCCATTGCTTCTTCTTCCGAGAGGCCGCGGCTCATGAGGTAGAAGAGCTGGTCTTCGCTCACGCGCGTCACGGTCGCCTCGTGTGCAAGCACTGCATCGTCCGTACGAATATCAATCGCGGGGTACGTGTCCGAACGCGAGATGGTGTCAACGAGGAGTGCGTCACACACCACCGAGTTCGCTGCGTGGTGCGCGTTTGCGTCAACGCGAACCTCGCCACGGTAACCGGTGCGGCCGCCACCACGGGCGATCGACTTCGAAAGAATCGAAGACTTCGTGTGGGGAGCCATATGGATCATCTTTGCGCCGGCGTCCTGGTGCTGGCCGGGGCCAGCGAACGCTACGGAAAGGGTTTCGCCCTTTGCGTGCTCGCCTGCGAGGTAGATCGACGGGTACTTCATGGTGACCTTCGAGCCGATGTTGCCATCGACCCATTCCATGGTTGCGCCCTCTTCAGCGATTGCGCGCTTGGTGACGAGGTTGTACACGTTGTTCGACCAGTTCTGAATCGTCGTGTAACGAACGCGAGCGTTCTTCTTCACGATGATCTCGACGACTGCCGAGTGGAGCGAGTCCGACTTGTAGATCGGAGCGGTGCAACCCTCGATGTAGTGCACGTAGCTGCCCTCGTCAGCAATGATGAGGGTGCGCTCGAACTGACCCATGTTTTCCGTATTGATTCGGAAGTACGCCTGGAGCGGGATCTCAACGTGAACGCCCTTGGGGACGTAGACGAATGAGCCGCCCGACCAGACTGCGGTGTTCAGCGCAGCGAACTTGTTATCGCCCGAGGGGATAACGGTGCCGAAGTACTCCTGGAAGATTTCGGGGTGTTCGCGGAGCGCAGTATCGGTATCAAGGAAGAGGACGCCCTGTGCCTCGAGATCCTCACGGATCTGGTGGTACACGACCTCCGACTCGTACTGTGCAGCAACACCAGCAACCAGGCGCTGACGCTCAGCCTCGGGGATGCCGAGCTTCTCGTACGTGTCCTTGATTTCGTCGGGAAGATCTTCCCACGTCGTCGCCTGCTTCTCAGTCGAGCGCACGAAGTACTTGATGTTGTCGAAATCGATACCGGTGAGGTCTGCACCCCAGGTCGGCATCGGCTTACGACCGAAGATCTGGAGGGCCTTGAGACGACGCTCGAGCATCCACTCGGGCTCGTTCTTCAGGCCAGAAATATTGCGTACAACGTCTTCGTTCAGGCCGCGCTTCGCGGCCTCGCCGGCTGCGTCGCTGTCGTGCCAGCCGAATTCGTACTGGCCGAGCCCTTCAAGCTCTGGCCGGTCGATCAGCACTTCAGACATGATCACTCCCTCATTCATCGTCTTGCGCGGGATCTTAGCTCGCGGGATGCACCGCGCTTGGGCACTATCTCGTAGAGCTAATTCCCTGCAGCGGTGCAGTAGTCTGGGCGTTGAACGGCCGCCTCAGCGAATCCGCTGAGGGGCTGAATCGTTCTCAACCACAACTCATCACTCTACAGGTTCCCACTGACAATCTGGTGGGGGGCGCGCAAGTGCAGTCGAGATGGATGAGCGCTTATAAAGGAGCACCAAGTGTCAGAAGTGCGACTCCCCCGCACATTGAAGACGTTCGCCTGGATCTCATTCCTCTTGAACGTGCTGATCATCGCAACGGGTGGAGCCGTTCGCCTGACGGGCTCCGGCCTCGGCTGCTCCGAGTGGCCGCTGTGCACCCCTGGATCGCTTGTCCCCACTGCAGAGTTGAGCTACCACTCGCTCATTGAGTTCGGTAACCGAACCATCAGTGGACCGCTCCTTATCGCGGCTGTTGCTGTCGTGATTCTCACTTGGCGGATCCGCGCACAGCGCCGCGATCTCTCCATTCTTTCGTGGCTCGTACTCGGCTTGGTGCTCCTGCAGGCGTTCGTTGGTGGCGTAGTCGTCTGGGTTGACCTCGCCGCGTTCCTCGTTGGTTTCCACTACATCGTGAGCCTCATCATCATCGGCATCGCCGCAGCTTACGTCGTGCTGATGAAGCAGCCTGCCGGCACTCGTGTGCGCGTGGTACCCAAGGGCTACGCGATTCTGTCCCACGTGTCGACGCTCGGTATGGCGATCCTGATCATCATGGGTGTGCTCACGACGGCCAATGGCCCACACTCGGGCGACGAAAACGTGATCCGTAACGGCTTCGACGCGAGCTTCCTTGCACACCTCCACGCATGGCCCGGCTACATCACCGGCACGCTCCTGGTGATCCTGATGATTTGGTCGATTGCGAAGAAGCTGCCGACCGCGAAGTGGGCCGTCACGCTCGCGCTGCTCGTCTTTGTGCAGATCCTCGTTGGCCTCTACCAGGCACGTAACGGCCTGCCTGCGCTTGTCGTTGGCGTGCACATGGTGCTCGCCGCTCTGAGTGTCGCGACCATGACGGTCTCGATTCTGTCACTCAAGCGTCCGGTTCCAGCATCCACTGATACGCCTGCGGAATCCGCAGCGGTCGCAGCAAACTAACGAAGTACTCCCTCGCCGTCGATGGCTCGCAGTGCGAGCCAGGCTGTCGTTCGGTCATCAACCTGAGCGAGCGACAGCCCAGTGAGGTCTTCCACCCGCTGCAGGCGGGCTGTCAGTGTCTGGCGGTGGATGCCTAGGCGATCCGCGCTCACTCGGTGACGCCCATTCTCGGCGAGGAACACGCGCAAGGTTGCCGTGAGATCGCCGTGAATACCGTGGTCATCCCGCAGCGGATCGAGCACCTGTGCAAGTTGCGCTCGCGGCGTCTCGGCGAGCGCCCCGAGCACGAGCGATACCGAAGACACCCGTTCGTAATGCACCACGGTTTGCCCGTCATCGAGCGCGGTCTCAAGCGCTTGCAGGGCCTGGCTTGCCGAGTAGGACAGATTATCCCCGGGAGCCGCAGTGCCAACCCCGACGTGCAATCGTTGCCCGGCAACCGGCCGTAGTTCTTCCACCCGCTGCAAGAGGTTCGGCACGAGGTCTTCGCGCACGAACCCCAGCATTCTTCCGCCACGTGAGGCGAACACATACTCCGCACCCATTTCGTGGAGCCAGCGTCGCAAGATTCGCTCCGCATCGATCGTGCGTGAGCGAGATCCCAGCGCGAATGCTGTCAGCGTGTGTTCATGGACACCCCACCTACGCAGGAGCTCCAGTGCTGCAGGTCCGCCGTCGAGCAGCGTTTTCATGAGGGCCTCGCGGCCGAGGTGATCCGTCCGGGATGGATCGTGCGTGCGGAGGAGCAGGTCGCACAGTTCGGCTGCGAGCGAGGCGAGGTCGCGCGCATGGCTCATTGTGCCGGAGCGGGTGGCAATGACCAGGTAGCCCGCGAGGTCGCGGTCGGAGCCAACCTGATGAATCTGGAGACCCTCGTGACGCACGCGCACGGGGCGTCCAAGTGCGACGGCCGAGGCGTCAGTGACGTGCAAGCGTCCTGCGCCGGCACTCGCGATGAGTTGACCCTGTGGGTCAAGCAGCACTGCCCAGCCGTTGACGCGATGCGTGAGCTCGGCGATGACAGCGGTCACTCCCCCTCGTCGTGCCGCCTGCGTGAGCACCTTCATGCCACTGGAGACCAGACGGTCAGACGCGGCGCGGTCTTCAACGAGGAGCGCCGTGATTGCGGCGTGGAGCGCATCCCCTTCGAGCGCGCACCCGAGAATCGCATTGAGTCCACGTGCCGCGAGTTTGTCTCGTAACTCTGGACTGTCTGCATAAGACACCCAGACCGTGTTTGCAAAGAGCTGCGCGTTCTCTTGGCTTGAGTCCACGCGCGCGAAGAGTGCGTCAGTATCGCCGGTGATGAGCGTCGAATACCCGGGGTTACCTACCACGACAAGATCCTCGTGTGCGGTAACACTATCGATGGGACTCAGGCTCGATAGCCCCTGCGAAATGAACGTTCCGCGCACCGCGCGAGTCACAGCCGAAACAGTAAGCGCCATGCAGCGAATGTACCAAATGCTTGCTTGTGTTACCAAGAATCAACCGTTGGTACAGCGACAAAGTGCCCAAACGATACGTACCATCTCGGAGTAGCCTCGCGCTGAATGAGCAGCGCGAACAGTATCCAACGGAGGAATAACCAATGAAGGCTGTCGTATTTCGCGACCCGGACACTCGTGTAGAGGTCGTTGAAGCAGAGCTTGCAGGCCCGAAGGCAGGCGAAGTCCGTGTGAAGATTGCTGCGGCTGGCGTGTGCCACTCGGACCTGCACGTCAAGCGCGGCGAGTGGGACGCCCCCGCGCCGCTCGTCATGGGTCATGAGGGCTCCGGCGTTGTGGTTGAACTCGGTGAGGGTGTCACCTCGCTCGCTGTCGGCGATCATGTTGTGCTGAGCTGGGTTCCGCCCTGTGGCGAGTGCCGATACTGCCTTCAGGGGCACGAGGCGCGCTGCCAGAAGGTCGTTGAGGTGAACAACGCCACCGGTTCACTCTTCGATGGCACCTCGCGACTCACCAACGCAGAGACTGGCGAATCGCTGCGTCACTACCTGAGTGTCTCGTCCTTCGCTGAAGAGGTTGTCGTGCCGGTTTCCGGTGCGGTCAAGGTGCGCGATGACGCACCGCTCGATGTCATCGCAGTCGTGGGTTGCGCAGTCGCGACTGGCGTTGGCGCCGTACTGAACACCGCTGCGGTAGAGCCCGGCTCGACCGTCGCTGTCATCGGTTGTGGCGGCGTTGGCCTCAACGTCGTGCAGGGCGCAAAGCTCGCTGGCGCAGAACGCATCATCGCGATCGATCTGCTCCCCGAGAAGACCGCAATGGCACTGCAGTTCGGTGCAACCGATCGCATCGATGCTTCCAACGGTGATGTTGTCGAGCAGCTCTTCGCACTCGTCCCTGACGGCGTCGACTACGCGTTCGACGCCATCGGCCGCACCATCACGACCGAGCAGTCGATTCGTATGCTCGGCCTTGGCGGCGCAGCAGTCATCGTCGGCCTGCCGCCGACCGGTGCGAAGGCGTCCTTCGAGCCGCTCGTGCTTGCGGAGGCAGACCAGCGCATCCTCGGCTCGAACTACGGTTCGGTTCGCCCCTCGATCGACATCCCCGCCCTCGTTGATCGCTACATGGATGGTCAGCTGAAGCTTGATCCGCTCATCTCGGGCCGTCGCCGCCTGGAAGACGCGGCAGAGGCACTCGACGATCTCGAAGCAGGCGGCGTTCTGCGCACCCTGCTCATCCCGTAAGTCTCCTCCGAGATATTTCGACCACTCGAAGGAGAGTGATTCATTTTCATGGCTACTACTGAACGGCAAGCGCCCGTAGACGCTGGTCTGCGTCAGGGAGTGATGTCTGGCGCAGAGCTCTCTGCCCAGGCAATCGCCAATATCGCGCCGAGTGCCGTCATGGCCTTCACCGCGGCTGGAATCTTCGTTGGCGCTGGCAACGGCACCATGATGTCGTTCCTGCTTGCGACCATCGTGATTCTCTGTGTCGGCTGGTGCGTGGCAGTCTTCGCAAAGAAGAACGCCTCCGCTGGTTCGCTGTACACCTACGTTTCGAAGGGCCTCGGCCCGACGGGCGCGTACATCGCAGGCGTCGCACTCATCATCGGTTGTTGGGGCATCGCCGCGGGTTCGCTCGGCGGCGCGGTCTCGTACACTTCCGACCTCCTCACCCTGCTGGGTGTTCCCGCTGACAACGTCATCTGGCTGATCGCACTCGCGATCATCATCGGTGGCCTTGCGACCTTCTTCACGATTCGTGGCATCCGGGTCTCAGCTCGTGTCTCGCTCGTACTGGAGCTTGTCTCGCTCGCGATCATCCTCGTCCTACTGGTCGTTGCGCTGATCGCGGTTGGTCCCGACGCATGGGATCCCGCGCAGTTCAAGATGACCGGCGCACCCTTCCAGGGTGTGGCTGCGGGCATGGTGCTCGGCATCCTTGGCTTCGTTGGATTCTCTTCGGCTGACGCGCTCGGTCGCGAAGCAAAGAACCCATACACCGCGATCCCCCGCGCAATCATGTGGAGTGCCGCAGCGGTCGGTATTCTCTACATCTTCGCCGCTTACACGCAGATCGCTGTGCTGGGCGAGGAGCTGGGCGAGGCCGTAAGCCCGCTGCAGGCTATTTCGGACAAGATCGGCATGCCTGTGTGGTTCACGCCGTTGCTCGTGTTCGGCGTAGCCGCATCATTCTTCGCGGTTGTCGTTGCACCGCTGAACGTCGTGGGTCGCATTGTCTACGTCATGGGCAAGGAAGGCGTTGTTCCCGAGCGCTTCGGACGCACTCATGACACGCACCTCACCCCGCATCGCGTGCTGCTGATCGCAGGTCCCGCAGCAATCGTGCTCGATGTCATCTTGCTTGCCTGTGGCGTGCATCCGATGGACATCGTCGTGTGGGTCGATACCTACGGCACCTACGGATACATGGTGGCGTACGCGCTTGTCGCGATCGCCTGTGTCGTCTACGTTCGCCGCGAGAAGATGCGGAGCGCGCTCGTCACGCTCTGCGCCACCATTGCGGTTGTCGCAATGGCATACGTGTTCTTCGCAAACGTCTGGCCCGTGCCGGCGTTCCCGCTGAACGTCATCCCGTACCTCTTCTTGCTCACGATGATTCTGGCACTCACCCGCTTCGTTTACCTCAAGCAGAAGCGCCCCGATGTGATTGCGCGGATCGGCAACACCGACACTGACATGCTCGAGGGCGTCGGCTAACCACGCCGCACTTCCCACACGCCAAGAGGTGGCGATTCTCCCCGGTTTTCTGGGGCGGATCGCCACCTCTTTGTATGTGTACTGTCTGTGGCGGGCCGGGCCGGGCCGTGTCGCGGGCCAACACGTGAGAAGAGGCGCTTTGCGTGCCACCGCGTGGCGTGTGGCCTGATCCGCGCCCCATCTTGAGGGCAACCCCTCGAAGCTGGCCTGTTCTTGCACAATGACCCGTTTCACACGCATGAAAGGCCTCGCCGTGCGCGAACGGGGCCGTCACGCGGGGTTGACCGTAACGGGAGACGGCATGGCGAAGGCAGGTGGTGACGACGCCCCAGACAACGCGAAAGCCCCGAGCCAAACGGCCCGGGGCTTCCTGCGATTACGACCACACAACGGCCGTACGCGGGAGATTAGAACGGAAGCAGCGGATCCACTGCAATAGCAATCGACAGCACCGAAAGGTACGTAATCGACGCGTGGAAGACCTGCATCGGCTTGCCCTCGTTGCCACGAATAGCCTGGTTGTACAGCTTGTGTGCTTCAACAATGAAGTAGATACCGCTCGCGAGTGCGACGACTGTGTAGGTCCAGCCCATGTTTGCTACGGGAATCATGAGGAAGCTCGACACGACAGTTGCCCAGGTGTACAGGATGACCTGGAGACCAACGGTGGTGCGGCCGCGGACCACCGCAAGCATCGGCACGCCGGCTGCAGCATAGTCCTCGCGGTATCGCATGGACAGGGGCCAGTAGTGTGCCGGGGTCCACAGGAAGATGATGAGGAAGAAGATCCACGCAGGCCATGCGAGCGACTCGGTGACGGCCGCCCAGCCGATCAGCACCGGGAAGCAGCCAGCGATGCCGCCCCAGATGATGTTCTGCTCGCTGCGGCCCTTGAGCCACATGGTGTACACCACAACGTACGTGAAGATTGCTGCGAGGCTCAACAGCGCAGCAAGCCAGTTCGTGGTGAAGTACAGCCACACGATCGACGCAACGCCGAGCGCGTACGCAAAGATCAATGCGTTGCGATCGGAGATTTCTCGCGTGACGAGTGGGCGATTCTTCGTGCGATTCATCACACGATCGGCCTCACGGTCGATGTAGCAATTGAATGCGCCGGCGGAGCCCGCGCTCATGGCGCCACCGATAAGCGTTGCAAGCACAAGCCAGAGGTTCGGCAGGCCGCCCTGAGCCAAAATCATGGCCGGAACAGTGACAACGAGCAGAAGCTCCATCACTCGCGGCTTTGTGAGTGCAACGTAGTTCTTCACCGTCCGGCCGAACGAACGCGGGGCCTGAACGGGAGCTGCTGGGGTAGAAATCTCTGCGGACATCACTCCCCATGGTACCGGTAGTCGGTAAGATTGGTTGGGAGTGCGCTGAGTAGGCGCAAAACGCAACATGAGAGGCTGGGGCTGTTGACGAACGGATTGCACTGGGACGAGCTTGATAATCGGGCGGTGGACACCGCTCGTGTGCTCGCTGCTGACGCAGTTGAGAAGGTTGGCAATGGCCATCCCGGAACGGCGATCAGCCTTGCCCCCGTTTCGTATCTGCTGCACCAGAAGGTGATGCGCCACGATCCGACTGACGCTGACTGGCTCGGCCGAGACCGTTTCATTCTCTCGATCGGTCACTCTTCACTGACTCAGTATGTCCAGCTCTACATGGGCGGCTACGGTCTTGAGCTTGAAGACATCGAGGCGCTTCGCACCTGGGGTTCGAAGACCCCCGGTCACCCTGAGTACGGCCACACCAGGGGCGTCGAGATCACAACTGGTCCGCTGGGTCAGGGCCTCGCGTCGGCTGTTGGCTTCGCATACTCGGCACGCTACGAGCGTGGCCTGTTCGACCCTGAGGCTGCGCCCGGCACGAGCCCCTTCGATCACTTCATTTACGTCGTCGCAGGCGACGGTGACTTGCAGGAGGGCGTGACTGCTGAGGCAGCTTCGCTCGCGGGCCACCAGGAGCTCGGTAACCTCATTGCGATCTACGATTCGAACCAGATTTCGATCGAAGATGACACCGATATTTCGTTCTCTGAAGACGTTGCGAAGCGCTACGAGTCATACGGCTGGCAGGTGCTCGAGGTTGACTGGAAGAAGACCGGTGCATACGTCGAGGACGTCGCCGAGCTCTACGCCGCAATCGAAGAGGCACAGGCTGAGTCGACGAAACCGACCCTCATCATCCTCAAGACCATCATCGGTTGGCCTTCGCCCGGCAAGCAGAACAGCGGTGGAATTCACGGCGCAAAGCTTGGTGCTGAAGAGCTCGCTGGCCTGAAGACCGTGCTCGGCTTCGATCCTGAGAAGCACTTCGACGTCGCTCCCGAGGTCATCGCGCACACCCGTGCCGCGGTCGACCGCGGTGCTGAGAAGCGCGCAACGTGGCAGGCATCGTTCGATGCTTGGGCTGCAGCCAACCCTGAGCGCAAGCAGCTCCTGGATCGCCTTGAGGCGCAGGCGCTGCCCGAGGGTGTAGAAGCCGCGCTCCCCCAGTTCGAGACCGGCGCAAGCATCGCGACTCGCTCGGCAAGCGGTAAGGTGCTTGCAGCTCTCGGCCCGATCATGCCCGAGCTGTGGGGTGGATCGGCAGACCTCGCAGGTTCGAACAACACGACGATCCCGAACTCGGCATCGTTCGTTCCCGCAAACCACTCGACGTCGACCTGGCAGGGCAACCCCTACGGCCGAGTGCTGCACTTCGGTATTCGCGAGCATGCAATGGGCGCGATTCTGAACGGCATTCAGTTGCACGGCAAGACTCGCAGCTACGGCGGCACCTTCCTGCAGTTCGCTGACTACATGCGTCCCGCAGTGCGTCTCGCCGCGCTCATGAACGTTCCGAGCGTGTTCGTCTGGACGCACGACTCCATCGCCCTTGGCGAGGACGGCCCCACGCACCAGCCGATCGAGCACATCGCTTCGCTTCGTGCGATCCCGAACCTCGCAATGGTTCGCCCCGCAGACGCAAACGAGACTGCAATTGCGTGGCATGAGATCCTCACCCGTCACGCTGGCCCGACCGGCCTCGCACTGACTCGCCAGAACGTCCCCGTGCTTGCGGGCACTCGCACCGATGACGTGCGTCGTGGCGCATATGTCCTCGCAGATACCCCGACCGATTCGCTTGACGTTATTCTGATGGCAACCGGCTCGGAGGTGCAGCTCGCAGTGGCAGCACGCGAAGAGCTCGCAGCACAGGGTATCGGCGCGCGCGTCGTTTCGATCCCCTGCTTCGAGTGGTTCGCAGAACAGCCCGCTGAGTACCGCGCAAGCGTGCTCCCCGCGGCTGTAAAGGCGCGCGTGAGCGTTGAAGCTGGCCTCTCGCTCGGCTGGGAAAAGTTTGTTGGCGACACCGGTCGCTCGGTTTCGATCGAGACCTTCGGTGCTTCGGCCGACTTTGAGACGCTGTTCCGTGAGTACGGAATCACAACTGAGGCTGTCGTTGCGGCAGCACAGGAAAGCCTGCAGGCGCAGGCATAGGAGGATCCATGTCCCACTCGCACACCGCTGAGCTCAGCAGTGCGGGCGTGAGTATCTGGCTTGACGATCTTTCGCGCCGCAGCCTCGAGAGCGGTCAGCTCTCGAGGCTCGTGCGCGAACATGACGTCGTAGGCGTAACCACGAACCCCACGATCTTTGCCGCCGCACTTGCGGACGGCGAGGCGTACCGCGACGCAGTCGCTGAGTGCGTCGCCCGTGGCCTGTCCGTAACCGAGACGATCCGCGACCTCACGGTAGCCGATGTCACCGCAGCGTGCGACTTGTTCGCTGATGTGTACGCGGCAACAGCCGGTCGTGATGGCCGCGTCTCGATTGAGGTTGACCCCGGTCTCGCGCACGACACTGCAGGAACCATCGCTCAGGCTCGCGACCTGTGGCAGCGAATCGATCGTCCAAACGCGATGATTAAGATTCCTGCGACTGAAGCGGGCCTCGAAGCGATCACGGCGGTGGTCAGCGAGGGAATCAGTGTCAACGTCACCCTGATCTTCAGCATCACCCGCTATCGCCAGGTCATTCACGCGTACTACGCGGGTGTTGAGTTGGCGCGCGCAGCGGGCATCGATGTTTCACAGGTGCACTCGGTCGCCTCAGTGTTCGTGTCTCGTGTCGATACCGAGGTAGATTTGCAGCTCACCACAATCGGCACGTCGGAAGCACTCGCACTGCGAGGCAAGTCAGGCATTGCGAACGCACGTCTCATGCACGAGATCCTCGTGAACATGAATGGCACCGCTCGCCTGGGCTACCTGCACGATCGCGGCGCGACCCCTCAGCGCCTATTGTGGGCATCGACGGGCGTGAAAAACGCTGAGTTGCTGGCTGACACTGCGTATGTCGATGAGCTGGTGACGAGTGGCACGGTGAACACCATGCCGCTCGCGACGCTCGAGGCAGTAGCTGATCATGCGCTGCCAGCAACGGACCGCGTCGTCTCCGAGTACCTCGAAGCCAACCAGCATTGGAACACGCTTGACGGTCTCGGCATTCACTACGACGAGGTGATGACCAAGCTTGAGAACGAAGGGCTTGCCAAGTTCGACGCATCATGGGCTGAACTCGTGGAGACCGTGACCGAAGCAATCCAGGTGAGCCGTTGAGCGCGGCATCCGTACGACTGACGGCGCACGCAGCCGAACGTTCGGCAACCGTGCTCACGCAGCTGGTTGACGCGCAGTTCGCTACTCGACTGTTCGCGAAAGACGACTCGCTCTGGGGAAAGCGTGCTGCCGATGAGGCAGCGATCCGTCTCGGCTGGGTAGATTTCGCTCAGGAGGCACGTCAGGTGCTTGAGCAGGTCAAGGAGTATCGCGCAGAGCTTCTCGAGCGAGGCATCACGCAACTCGTGCTCTGCGGCATGGGTGGATCAAGTCTCGCGCCGTATGTCATCACGCGTCGCGACGGCATCTCCCTCACCGTGCTTGATTCGACACATCCTGACACCGTTCGCACCGCTCTCTCTGGCGATATTGCACGCACGGTTGCGGTGGTGAGCTCAAAGTCTGGTTCGACGGTTGAAACGCTGAGTCATCGCGCGGTGTTTACCGAAGCGTTTGCAGCAGCTGGTGTGAACCCTGCAGAGCATGTGGTGGTCGTCACCGACCCTGGTTCGCAGCTCGAGGCCAGCGCTACCGCTGCGGGTCAACGCGTCTTCCACGCTGACCCCAATGTGGGTGGCCGGTTCTCGGCGCTGACTGCCTTCGGTATCGTTCCTGCCGGGCTTGCAGGGTCTGACATTGACGGGCTCCTGCGAGAAGCTGAGTCGGTACGCCCAGAAGTTATGCTCGACTCTGTCGAGAATCCCGCGCTCCAATTGGCGGCGGCGATCTTCGCGGATCTCCCCGAGCGCTACGTACTCGAACTCGTTGAGTCGGCGACCCAGCCTTGGGGCCTTGGCCTGTGGATTGAACAGCTTGTCGCGGAGTCGACGGGAAAGAACGGCAAGGGTGTGCTTCCTTTGTCGCTCCCCCGCGGAGCCCTTCCGACCACGGCCGAGCCGGCACGAGTGGTTGAGCTTCTTGACGAAACGTTTGTGAACTCAGCTGTACAGCTCGCCAGTGATCAGACCATCGCGGTCGCTGGTGCACTTGGCGCACAGTTCCTCCTATGGGAGGTTGCAACCGCAGCGCTTGGTCATCTCATTGGCGTAGACCCGTTCAACCAGCCTGACGTAGAGTCAGCGAAGGTCGCGGCTCGCAAGAACCTCACCGCAGCAGAGGAATCTACCGAATCTTGGACGCCGGCATTCGCAGGCACCGAGGTGTCAGGCGTGAGCTGTGGGGCCGGCACGTCGATCGATCCGGAGAGCTTGCTCACCGAACTTCGTCGTGCCGTGCCGGTCAACGGATATATCGCAATTCAGGTGTACGGCGCGCCTGAGGGTCCGTGCGCCGCTCCGCTGGAACGCTTGCGTGCTGCGCTCGCTGACGCGTGGGATATTCCAGTGAGTCTTGGCTGGGGTCCGCGCTACCTTCACTCGGTCGGGCAATTCCACAAGGGTGGCCGCCCGCTCGGCGTCTTCCTCCAAATCATCGATACCCCGTCGTCGGACCTGGACATCCCTGGTGGCGAATCGAGTTTCGCATCACTGATGCGTGCTCAGGCGAACGGAGACGCAGCCGTGCTGCGAGAGCGAGGTCGCTCGGTGCTCCGGGTGAGTGGTGACTCAACGGTTCTTGCGATCGATGAGCTCATCGCCGCAATCACCGCTTCGGGGGGCTAGCGAGCGAATGCTGTCCGTATAGACCAATAGGAAAGGCCCCAAGCAAAATACTTGGGGCCTTTCCTATTGGGTGTCGCTGTTCTTAGCGGCGACCGCGACGCGCGCGAAGCTTCTGCAGCGCCTCTTCGAGGAGCTCAACAGCTTCCTCTTCAGTGCGGCGCTCCTTCACATACGCGAGGTGCGTCTTGTAAGGCTCGTTCTTGACGAGCTGCGGTGGCTCGTTCTTGTTGCGACCAGCGGGGAGACCCGAGGTCGGCGAATCAATCTGATCCGGAATTTCTTCGTCGGCGACATCAGCCGAGAAGTAGCGGATCGTTTCGTTGCCCAGTGCGTCCCAGTATGAGACCTGTACACGTTCGGCACGCACGCCGTGATCCTGCTCCCCCATGGGACCAGAACCGACGCGGGCACCGCGGATAGCATTACTGCTGCCTGCCACGAGTGACCTGCTTTCTACAAGATAAAACTTAGATCAGCGTGAAGCGATCAATAACGTTGACGCCGACGATCGAGAGAACCCAAACGATCGAGACGACAACCGTAATACGGTTAAGGTTTCGCTCTGCGACGCCCGACGACCCGAGCGCCGAACCCATACCGCCACCGAACATGTCGGAGAGGCCGCCACCGCGACCCTTGTGCAGCAGGATGAACAGCGTCAGGAGCAAGCTCGTAAGAACAAGCAGCGCCAAGAGGATGATCTTAACTACGAGCACTGAGGAAACCTTTCACTTGGCGTCACGCGAGGTGCGCGGCGCCGACGGACCAGAAACCAGTATAGCCGCCGAACGGCCCTGAAATGATTACGCGCCGACGTGTTGGCGGAATCGGATGATCCGCTGGAACTCATCGACCTTCAGGCTAGCGCCACCTACCAGCGCGCCGTCAACATCCGCCTGGCGCATAAACGCTGCGATGTTCTCGCTGGTGACCGATCCGCCATACAGAACGCGAGTTGCGCTGGCAGCTTCCTCGCCCGCAACCTCGGTGATCGTTGCACGAAGTGAGTGAGCAACAGCCTGAGCCTGCTCGGGAGTTGCTGCCTGGCCGCTACCAATCGCCCATACGGGCTCGTAAGCAACCACGAAGGGTGCGCCGGCAGGTACGCCAGCGAGTGCGGCACGCAGCTGTGCAACGGGTACCGCAGCTGCACCATGCGTCTCGAGGTCTTCAGCGGTTTCGCCAACGCAGATTACAGGAACCATGCCAGCCTGCGCGGTTGCAGCGGTCTTCGCCGCCACGACCTCGTCGGACTCGCCATGGCCGTGGCGACGCTCCGAGTGGCCGATGATGACGTACTGAACGTCGAGCTTTGTGAGCATCGCCGCTGAAATATCGCCAGTGAAGGCACCGGCGGCCTGCGGTGAGACGTCCTGCGCGCCGAGGCTCAGTGCGAGCTTGTCGGCAGAAAGCAGGGTCTGCACCGAGCGCAGGTCGGTGAACGGGGGGAAGACTGCGACCTCTGCGTCAGCGAAGTCGTGCTTCGCGTCTTTCAGGCCCCAAGCGAGCTTCTGCACAAATGCAATCGCCTGCAGATGGTCGAAGTTCATCTTCCAGTTGCCCGCGATCAGCGGAGTGCGAGTGAACTGTGCGCTCATGCGATCACCTCGAGACCGGGAAGCTGCTTGCCCTCGAGGAACTCGAGGCTTGCGCCGCCGCCGGTCGAGATGTGACCGAACTGGTCATCTGCGAAGCCGAGTGCGCGAACTGCCGCAGCCGAATCGCCGCCACCAACAACGGTGAAACCGTCGGTCTCGGTGAGCGCGCGAGCAACGGTGCGAGTGCCATTTGCGAATGCGTCCATCTCGAACACGCCCATGGGGCCGTTCCAGAACACGGTCTTCGAAGTGCCAATGACCTCGGCGAAGGCTGCCGCGCTGTCAGGTCCGATGTCGAGGCCGATGCCTGCGACGCCAAACGCGCTCGACTCGATTGCATCAGCAGCAACGACTTCGTGAGCCGCGTCAGCAGCAAAGCGATCAGCTACGACGATGTCGGTCGGCAGAACGATGCGAACGCCACGGCGTTCTGCGTCTGCGAGGTAGCCACGCACGGTCTCGAGCTGGTCCTCTTCGAGGAGGCTCGAAGCGACCTTGTAGCCCTGCGCTGCGAGGAAGGTGAAGAGCATGCCGCCACCGATGAGCAGCGCGTCAACGCGCTCGATGAGGTGGGAGATGACGCCGAGCTTGTCGGAGACTTTCGAGCCGCCGAGGATGACGGTGTAGGGGTGCTCGGCATGCTCAGTGAGGCGTTCGAGCACAACCGTCTCAGCCGCAACGAGGCGACCAGCTGCACTCGGAAGAATCTGGGGCAGATCGTAGACGCTCGCCTGCTTGCGGTGCACTACACCGAAGCCGTCCGAAACGAAGAGTTCGCCGAGTGCGGCGAGCTGCTCTGCGAATGCGCGGCGCTCTGCGTCGTCCTTGCTGGTCTCACCCGCATTGAAGCGGAGGTTTTCGAGCAGCAACACATCGCCGTCGGTGAGTGCCGCAGCAGCTGCGGTTGCCTCTGCGCCAACGGTCTCCCCTACGAACTGCACGGGAGCCTCAAGGAGCTCTGCCATGCGAGCGGCGACGGGGCGAAGGGAGAAGCGATCCTCGGGCGCACCCTTGGGGCGGCCGAGGTGAGAAAGGAGCACCACGCGTGCACCCGCAGCGCGCAGCTCGCGGATGGTGGTGAGAGATGCGCGGATCCGCCCATCATCGGTAATCACGCCCTCCGAAAGAGGGACGTTGAGGTCGCAGCGAACAATAACCGTTCGCGAAGCGAGCGAGCCGAGGTCTTCAAGCGTGCGCATAGCGGTGAATACTCCTAGTGGTATTTCGGGAGAACATGCCGAAGCGGGTGGGTGACGAAGGAGTCACCCACCCGCTTAACGGAAATTAGATCAGGCCAGGGGTCTGCGAACGAGCGGTCTCGAAGCGCTGTGCGACGTCCTGCCAGTTTGCAATGTTCCAGAAAGCCTTGACGTAGTCAGCGCGAACGTTGAGGTAGTCGAGGTAGTACGCGTGCTCCCACACGTCGAGCATGAGCAACGGCGTGGTGCCAGCGGGGAGGTTGCCCTGCTGGTCGAAGAGCTGAACGATGTTCGGACGCTGGCCGAGCGAATCCCATGCAAGCGCAGCCCATCCCGAACCCTGCACGCCGAGTGCGGTCGCGGTGAACTGTGCCTGGAACTTCTCGAAGCTGCCGAAGAACTCGTCGATTGCAGCTGCGAGCTCACCCTCGGGACGGTCGCCACCCTCGGGCGACATGTTGTTCCAGAAGATGGTGTGGTTCACGTGACCGCCAAGGTTGAACGCAAGGTCCTTCTCGAGCTTGTTCACGTTTGCAAGGTTGCCCGATTCGCGAGCTTCTGCGAGTGCCTCAACAGCTGCGTTTGCGCCGGTGACGTATGCCTGGTGGTGCTTACTGTGGTGCAGCTCCATGATCTTGCCGCTGATGTGCGGCTCCAGTGCTGCGTAGTCGTAGGGCATCTCAGGAAGGGTGTAAACCATTGCCTTGCTCCGTTTCAGATCGGTGTTGGTGTATGCCCACTCTACTCGCTGTGGCGCGCGGAAGTCAGGCAAAATCGTTCGCAGTTAGCGATACTCCCGGGGTATTCCGAGAGTATCGCGCTGTCGGCTAGTTGCCCTCTGCGAATTCGGGGAGGCTCGCTTCGGTGCCAGGGATGCCCTTTGCGAGCGCTTCCTTGTCTGCCATTGCGAGCAGGCGGCGGATGCGGCCAGCGATTGCGTCCTTGGTCAGTGCGGGCTCAGCCTTGGTGCCGAGCTCATCGAGGCTTGCTTCACGGTGCTGCAGGCGCAGCATGCCCGCGTACTTGAGGTGCTCAGGGACATCGTCGCCGAGAATTTCAAGCGCGCGCTCCACACGAGCACATGCGGTGACCGAGGCCTGGGCGGATCGACGAAGGTTTGCGTCATCGAAGTTCACGAGGCGGTTTGCGGTCGCACGGGTCTCGCGCGCCTTGCGCAGGTTGTCCCACTCGGTGCGAGCGCCGATGGCACCCATTGCGCCGAGCATTGCGCTGATGGCCTCGCCATCGCGCACGAGAAGCTTGCTGGTGCCTCGAACCTCACGGTTCTTGGCATCAATGCCGATGCGGCCAGCTGCACCAACGAGGGCCATAGCAACCTCGCTGCTGGGGCAAGCGATCTCAAGGCCGGCGGTGCGGCCGGGAGGGGTGATCGAACCACGCGCAAGGAATGCGCCACGGAGTGCTGCGGCGAGCTCTGCTGCGTCGCCGGTCGCGACGCGGTTCGGCAAACCGCGAATCGGGCGGCGGCGCTGATCAAGCAGGCCAAGCTGACGTGCGAGGGTTTCGCCGTCAAGTACACGCACGAGGAACTGCGGTGCGCCGGGGCGAACCGTGGTGGGGGGCAGCTGCTTGGCGTCAGCGCGAACGCCGTACAGCTCGGCGAGGTCCTTACGGACACGCTGAACGATCTGCGGGGTGTGCAGTTCGGCCTCGAGGACAATGCGACCGTTGATGGTGTGCAGTCCTCCAGAAAGGCGAAGCGTCGTGGCAACCTCTGCCATCCGCACCCCAGTCGGCTGGACGGGAATGCGGACGAGCTCGCCCTTGACTTCAGCGGTAGTCGGCACGGAGAAGAGTCCTCTCAACGAAAGTTCAACAGAAAATCAAAAGGTGTGCGCTACTCGCGACCGAGGTCGCGATGACGGAGCGACACGCTCACGCCAGGGAGGGCAGCAAACTGATCTGCAAGCTCGCGGGCCATTGCGACTGACCGGTGTTTGCCACCAGTGCAGCCGATTGCAAGCGCCGCATGACGTTTATTCTCACGCTGGAACCCAGCAAGAACTGGCGCGAGAGAAGCTACGTAGTGCTCGAGAAACTCTGCTGCGCCTTCTTGCGCAAGCACATAGTCTTTCACAGGTCCGTCGAGTCCCGTGAGCGAACGCAGATCAGTTTCCCAGAATGGGTTTGGTAGGAAACGCATGTCTGCCATGAGATCCACGTCAGTTGGCGCGCCATACTTAAATCCAAAGCTCATTACGCTGAGCTGCAGCCCGGGGGTGTCTTCCGACGAAAAGAGGTCACGAACGTGGGTGGTGAGACCGTGAACGTTGTAGTTTGACGTATCGATCACCACATCACTCGACGCGCGAAGCTCGCTTGCTCGCTCTCGTTCAAGTCGAATGCCCTCGAGGAGCCCGCCAGCCTCAAGCTGGAGCGGGTGTGGGCGACGTACCTGCTCGTAACGACGCACAAGTACGTCATTGTTTGCGTCAAGGAAAACCACATGGACTGACGCGTTTTCCCGAAGTGAAGCAACTGTTGACTGAATGTCGCTGTACAGGTTTCGACCACGTGCGTCAATGACGGCAGCGATCTGGGGCAGTGCTCCCCCAGACTTATCTGCCATGTCAGCGAGAGTTTTCACCATGGAAAGCGGAAGGTTATCAACCACGTACCAGCCAAGGTCTTCGAGCGTGTTCGCAACGGTGCTTCGCCCGGCGCCTGACATTCCGGTGACGATCAAAATCTCTTGAATCGATTTCTCTTCGCTCATGAAGCCTCACCTTTGGTCTGATCCGTTTCAGGAACCCCCAGCTTACCGGCTGTGGAGACTTCTGTCGCCGCCGCGAGATGGCGGTGTACTTGCTCCCCCAGACGATCGCCAAAGCCGGGCATCGCAGAGATCTCAGCGACCGTCGCTGCACGCAATCGTTTGGCCGATCCAAAGCGCTTGAGGAGCTCCTTGACGCGTTTCGGCCCGAGGCCTGGAATCTCAGAGAGCTGCGTAGAGATCGCCGAACTGCGTTTTTGCCGCTGGAAGGTGATCGCGAAACGATGGGCCTCATCGCGAATGCGCTGGACTAGGAACAGTGCGTCACTTGTGCGCGGCAGAATCACGGGGAATGGATCCTCCGGAAGCCAGATTTCCTCGAGTCGTTTCGCAATGCCACACAGCATCACGTCGGTGATCCCATGTTCGGAGAGTGCTCGGGCTGCAGCGGCGACCTGTGGTTCACCACCGTCCACAATCAGCAACTGCGGACGATCGCGGTACACGCCGTTCGGGAGATCGCCAGCTGCCTCATGCTGGTTCAGCTGAGCGGCACGACGCGAAACCACCTGATAGATCGAGTCAGTATCGTCCGTTGTCGCCTCTATGGAGTATTTTCGATACTCGCTCTTCGCAGGCAGGCCATCTTCGAACACGACGAGCGAAGCCACGACGTTCGTGCCTTGCAAGTGCGAAACGTCAATGCACTCAATGCGCAGCGGCGCGACGTCCATGCCGAGTGCGTCCTGGATCTCGGCGAGCGCATCGGTGCGGGAGGTAATGTCGCTCGCGCGTTTGAGCTTGTGGCGCACGAGGTTCTCCCCCGCGTTCAAGATCGCACGATCCATCAGCTGGGCCTTGTCGCCGCGTTCCGGGATACGGATCTTCACCTTGCCGCCGCGAGGCCGCTGCTTGCCAAGCGCCTTTTGCAGCTCGTCGACCCCATCTGGCATGACCGATACGAGGATCTCCGCGGGCGGCTCGCGGTCTTGCGGGTACGCCGATTGCAGTACCTGTTCAACGAGCCGCGACGGCGAATCATCAAGCTCGACGTCGACGATCCAGCTGCGTTCACCGCGGATGCGGCCGCCACGAATGATGAACTGGTGCGCCGCGGCAGATAGCTCGTCAGAGCGTAGACCAAACACGTCGAGGTTCACGTCCATGCCGAGCACGATCGCATTCTTCTCAAGCACGTGAGCGACGGCCTGCATCTGATCGCGGAGCTTAGCGGCATCCTCATACCGCTGTTCGACAGCAGCGGCTTTCATCTCACGCTCGAGAACCTTGAGGTGGGAATCGTCAGCGCCAGCGAGAAAGGCGCTGAGCTCTTCGATCCGCGCCCGATGGTCAGCGATGCTGATCGTGCCGGAGCACGGTCCGCCACAGCGGCCGATCTGCCCCGCAAGGCACGGCCGGCCGGAGCTCATGGCGCGTTTGTAATCGGCGTCGTTACAGGTGCGGATCGGGAATGCCTGCTGCAGCAGCGAAACCGTCTCCTTGAGCGCCCACACTTTCGGGTACGGGCCAAAGTACTTCGCGCCACGGATGTGCTCGTTGCGAGTGATGATGAGTCGTGGCGACTCCTCGCGCAGGGTGAGGGCAAGGTACGGATAGGTTTTGTCGTCTTTGAACTGGACGTTGAACGGAGGTTTGAATTCCGTGATCCAGGTGTGCTCAAGAACGAGCGATTCGGTGTCGGTTGCGACAACGGTCCAGTCGAGCTTGGCGGCAAGCATGAGCATGCGTTGCGTACGCGGCATGAGTGCGTGCATCGGCTGGAAATAGTTTGCGAGCCGTTGGCGCAGGTTTTTTGCTTTGCCGATGTACAGCACCCGGCCGTATCGGTCGCTGAACCGATACACGCCGGGGCTGGTGGGGATCTCCCCCTGCGCGGGGCGGAAGGAAGATCGGTTGTCTTCAGGTGTCACTTGCTGGCCTTTGCGGCCGCCTTCGCTTCACGGCCGTGCAGTACCTCTGCGAGGAATCGGCCGGTGTGGCTCTCGGGGTGCTCAGCGAGTTGCTCAGGGGTACCCGTCGCGAGAATCGTGCCACCACCGGAGCCGCCCTCTGGGCCGAGATCGATGACCCAGTCGGCGCTGCGAATGACATCGAGGTTGTGCTCGATGGTGATGACCGTGTTGCCTTTGTCAACAAGACCGTTGAGCACGAGCAGTAGCTTGCGCACGTCTTCAAAGTGGAGGCCGGTCGTCGGCTCGTCGAGCACGTAGATGCTGCGGCCGTTCGAACGCTTCTGGAGCTCGGTTGCGAGCTTCACACGCTGCGCCTCACCGCCGGAGAGCGTTGTCGCGCTCTGACCGAGGCGCACGTAGCCAAGCCCAACATCGACGAGAGTCTTCATATAGCGGTGGATCGACGAGATCGGCTCGAAGAACGACTCAGCCTCAGCGATCGGCATCTCGAGAACTTCGGAGATGTTCTTGCCCTTGTACCGAACCTGCAGCGTCTCACGGTTGTAGCGGCTACCGCCACAGACCTCACACGCGACGTATACGTCGGGCAGGAAGTTCATCTCGATCTTGAGGGTGCCGTCACCCGAACACGCCTCACAGCGACCGCCCTTTACGTTGAAGCTGAAGCGACCTGGCAGGTAACCGCGGGTCTTTGCCTCTGGCGTCTCGGCGAACAGGTTTCGAATTTTGTCGAAGACACCCGTGTACGTCGCGGGGTTCGATCGCGGTGTACGGCCGATGGGTGCCTGGTCGACGTGTACGACCTTGTCGAGGTGTTCGAGGCCGGTGATGCGAGTGTGTTTGCCTGGCACGAGTCGTGCACCGTTGAGCTGGTTCGCAAGCACGCGGTACAGGATGTCGTTCACGAGCGTCGACTTACCCGAGCCCGAGACGCCGGTAACCGCGGTCATTACGCCGAGCGGGAACGTCGCGTCGACGTTCTGGAGGTTGTTTGAGCGGGCACCAACGACCTTGAGTTCGCGCTTCTTGTCACGCTTGCGGCGATGCTTGGGAGTCTCGATGCTGCGACGGCCTGCGAGATAGTCGCCGGTCACAGACTCGCGGTTGCTCAGCAGTTCTGCGTAGCTGCCGGAGTGAACAACCGTGCCACCTTCAACGCCAGCACCCGGTCCGATATCAACAATCCAGTCAGCTGCCTCGATCGTCTCTTCGTCGTGCTCAACGACGATGAGGGTGTTGCCGAGATCGCGCAGCTTCACGAGCGTCTCGATGAGGCGGCGGTTGTCACGCTGATGCAGGCCGATCGACGGCTCATCGAGCACGTAGAGCACGCCGGTCAGGCCGGAGCCGATCTGCGTTGCCAGGCGGATTCGCTGCGCCTCACCACCGGACAGGGTGCCTGCCGCGCGGGCGAGCGTAAGGTAGCCAAGGCCAACCTCGATGAGGAAGTCAAAGCGGAGACGGATCTCACGGAGCACCTGTGCCGCAATCTTTGCCTCGCGCTCGGTCAGGGTGACCTCGTCGAAGAACTGCTTGGCGTTCGACAGGCTCAGCTCAGTGACCTGCGAGATCGACTGCTCGTTCACGGTGATTGCGAGCACCTCGGGCTTCAGGCGCTGACCAGCACACGACTGGCACGGCACCTCGCGCAGGAACTCCTGCCAACGGTCGCGCTTCGCATCGGACTCAGCCTCGGAGTACTGGCGCTCGATGAAGGGAATGACGCCCTCAAAGCCGCTCGAGTACTTCACCTCGCGGCCAAAGCGGTTCTTCCATCGAACGTTGACCTTGAAGTTGTTGCCGTGCAGCACTGCCTCACGCACCTCTTCATCAAGCTCGCCCCACGGGGTCTTGAGCGAGAAATCAAGGTCGTCTGCGAGGCCGACGAGCAGCTTTTCGTAGTACTGATACAGGCTCTTGCCCTGACTCGTCCAGGGAACGATGACGCCCTCTGCAATTGAGAGCGCGGGGTCACCAAGCACGAGGTCTTCGTCTACCGACATGCTCGTGCCGAGGCCCGAACAAGCGGAGCAGGCACCGAAGGGCGCGTTGAACGAGAACGTGCGGGGCTCGATCTCGGTGAGCTGTACGGGGTGTTGGTTCGGGCAGCTGAGCTTCTCGGAGAAGAGCTGTACACGGTCGTCACTCCCCTTGTCGCGATCAACGTATTCAATCGCGACAATGCCACCAGCCAGACGCAATGCGGTCTCGAGCGAGTCGGTCAGACGGCCGAGAACGTCTGGCGTCGCCACGAGGCGGTCAATGACGACAGAGATGTCGTGCTTGACCTGCTTCTTGAGTTTGGGCGGATCGGACAGCTGAATCATCTCGCCATCAACGATCGCGCGTGAGTAACCGCCAGCTGCGAGCTCCTGGAAGAGGTCGACAAACTCGCCTTTCTTCTTGCTCACGACGGGCGCGAGCACCTGGTAGCGGGTGCGCTCTTCGAGCCCCATGAGGCGGTCAGCGATCTGCTGCACCGTCTGGGCTTGGATTGCTTCGCCGCACTGCGCACAGTGCGGGATGCCAACGCGCGCCCAAAGTAGACGCATGTAGTCATAGATCTCGGTGATTGTGCCGACGGTCGAACGCGGGTTGCGGTTCGTTGACTTCTGGTCGATCGAGACCGCAGGGCTCAGGCCCTCAATGAAGTCAACGTCTGGGCGGTCAACCTGGCCAAGGAACTGGCGTGCGTACGCGCTCAGGCTCTCAACATAGCGGCGCTGACCCTCTGCGAAGATCGTGTCAAACGCAAGGCTGGACTTACCGCTGCCCGAAAGGCCGGTAAACACCACCATGGAGTCGCGTGGAATCGACAGGTCGACATTGCGGAGATTGTGGACGCGGGCACCCTTGACGCTGATCTCGGCATGCGCTGCAGAGGAGCGAATCGGGGTGCTGGGGGCAAGGTCGAAGTTCTTCGAAGTCACGGCTCTATCTTACGTTGCAACGGGCAAAAAGTTCGAACATATGTGCGATTAAAATGCGCTGGGAAAACGTGCGAGCTGTTCTTTCCAAAATGCGCGCCAACGTTCGACGTCGCTCTCGGCAGGCAGGCCATCGTGGCTGATGGTCACGATAATCTTTGTGTCATCTTTCGCTGCGGCGGCCACTTCCAGCTTGCCAAGTCCCGTGAGATTCGACCGCCAAAACGTGCGCTTATCGGTACGCGAGCGGCGAGGCTCGGATCGCTCCGCGCCGAGAAAATCGGTGTCGAGCGCAAGCTCGGCCCATCGCTCAATTGCCGTATCGCGGTCCCCCGTGATCGTGCGGCTTGCACTTACGCGGTACGTGCCGTCTGCTGACTGGCCGGGGCGACGAATGCCAGCGTGCTGCTCGAAAGCGATCGTCGCCATCTGTGCCCACCACTCCGGGTTTTCAAGCGCTGTCGGCATCCGGGTGAGTGCGATTGCCGCAATCTCACCGTGGCTGAGCGAGGCTGCGTTCGCGCCCGCAAAAAGCTCGAGCCAGTCCGCCCAGGTCACGTTCGAGGCGCGCTCAAGCGCGGGGATGTTCGCCCCGCGGGTGGCGTTCGTAGCTGCGGTCATCGGTGCTCCGTTGTTTCCTGATCGTTTGGGTGGGCGCGGATCGCCAGGCCTAGAGGTGGCCCGCTTCGTCCATGCTGCGCAGCTCACGCTTGAGTTCAGTGAGCTCGTCGCGCAGGCGCGCGGCGAGCTCAAACTTGAGCTCCTCAGCGGCGAGCAGCATCTGCTCAGTGAGCTCACTGATGAGTTCTTCGAGCTTTGCCGCACCTTCGGAAGCGATTGCGCCGGCGCGTGCCGCAGCCTTGCCCTTTGCCTTCTGAGTAGAGCCGCCCTTTCGCTGCGCGTGTGCGCCAGAGCGAGAAAGCACGTCTTCGGTGTCAGCAGCCTCGCGGTTCAGCATCTCGGTGATGTCACCGATCTTCTTCCGGAGGGGCTGTGGGTCAATACCGTGCTCCGTGTTGTACGCCACCTGAATCTCACGGCGACGATTGGTCTCTTCAATCGCCTCTTGCATGGAACGCGTGATCTTGTCGGCGTACATGTGCACCTGTCCCGAAACATTTCGAGCCGCACGACCAATGGTCTGAATGAGTGACGTCGACGACCGCAGGAAGCCCTCTTTGTCAGCATCAAGAATCGAGACGAGCGACACCTCAGGAAGGTCGAGACCCTCACGCAGCAGGTTGATGCCGATCAGTACGTCGTAGACGCCAGCACGCAATTCAGTGAGCAGCTCAACACGTCGCAACGTGTCGACGTCAGAGTGCAGGTAGCGAACGCGAACGCCCGCCTCCTCCATGAAGGTAGTGAGCTGCTCAGCCATCTTCTTGGTGAGGGTCGTGACGAGCACGCGCTCGTCACGCTCAGCGCGTGCGCGCACCTCTTCGAGAAGGTCGTCAATCTGACCTTCGGAGGGCTTCACGACAATCTCAGGGTCGATCAGGCCTGTCGGGCGGATGATCTGCTCGACGATGCCGTCTGCGCGTTCCATCTCGTACTTACCCGGCGTTGCCGACAGGTAAATCGTCTGGCCGACGCGCTCCTTGAACTCTGCGAACTTCAGCGGCCGGTTGTCGAGCGCACTCGGCAGGCGGAAGCCGTGATCAACGAGCGTGCGCTTACGCGAAGCGTCACCCTCGTACATTGCGCCGATCTGCGGCACGGTCACGTGCGACTCGTCGATGACGACGAGGAAGTCGTCCGGGAAGTAGTCGAGCAGACAGTGTGGCGCCTCCCCCGGCTTGCGCCCATCGATGTGCAGCGAATAGTTCTCGATGCCTGAGCAGAAACCGATCTGCTCCATCATCTCGAGGTCAAACGTCGTGCGCATGCGAAGACGCTGCTCTTCAACAAGCTTGTTCTGGCGCTTGAGCTCGGCGAGACGCTCGTCGAGCTCGGTCGCGATCGTGCCCATCGCGCGGTTCATGACGTCGCGGCTAGCAACGTAGTGCGAGCCAGGGAACACCGAAACAGTCTCAACCTGCTTGATGACGTCGCCCGTGAGTGGATGGAGATAGTAAAGCGCCTCGATCTCGTCACCGAAGAACTCAATGCGAATCGCGAGTTCTTCGTACATCGGAATGATCTCGACGGTGTCGCCGCGCACGCGGAAGTTGCCGCGCACGAACTCGATGTCATTGCGCTGGTACTGCATATCGACAAAGCGGCGCAGCAGCACGTCGCGGTCGAGGCGGTCACCAACCACCAGCGGCACCATTGCCTCGTAGTATTCCTCAGGCTTGCCCAGGCCATAAATGCACGAGACCGTCGAGACCACGATCACATCACGCCTGGACAGCAACGCGTTCGTTGTCGAGTGGCGGAGGCGCTCAACCTCGGCGTTCACCGAGGAATCCTTTTCGATAAAGGTGTCAGTCTGCGGAACGTACGCCTCAGGCTGGTAGTAGTCGTAGTAACTCACGAAGTACTCGACCGCATTATTCGGGAAGAGCTCACGGAACTCACTTGCCAGCTGCGCGGCCAGCGTCTTGTTGTGCGCGAGGACGAGCGTCGGACGCTGCACGGCTTCAACCAACCAGGCCGTCGTTGCCGACTTGCCCGTACCGGTTGCACCGAGCAATACGACGTCAGTCTCACCCGCGTTAATGCGCGCAGCAAGCTCTTCGATCGCCTTCGGCTGATCGCCGCTCGGCTCGTATTCCGAGATGACCTCGAAGGGTCGAACACTGCGCGTGGTTTCCATGTTTCTCACCCTATCTTTTGCCACCGACATTCGACCGTGAAGCGGCCAATTCGCAGGCCCGCTGAGCACGCCCATCGCGAACAAGCAACTGTTACATGAGGGAACGATCACCCAACGACAACAGCGTCCAAACACGCCCGAGGTGGCCACGATCCGCCATATGACAGGTCAATCGCCCCACTGGCGCCGCAGCCGCGCGTTCATTACACCACCTCACAAAGTGCTACCGTAAAGGCGTGAACCCGACCCTGCTGGACCGACTGCTCGCCATCAGCACACTCTTCAAGCGAAACGAGCACCGTTCACTCAAAGGCACGTCACTGACGACCGCCAGGATCCAGGCGATGCAGACGCTGTTCCACGCGGGTCCGTCATCTCAGCAGGCACTCGCCCGCGCGATGGGCATCACTCCGCGTAGCATCTCCTCGTTGATCGATGGTTTGGTGGAATCTGGATACGCGATCCGCGCCGCCGACCCGCACGATCGCCGTGCGGTACTCGTCACTCTGACGCCATTGGCGCATCAGGAAATGCGGGAGCGCCAGCTTGCGCACGCCGAGGTCTCTCGCGAGCTGGTCCGCGCCATCGCGCCAGAGGACCGGGCCGCGTTCGATCGCGGACTCAACGCGGTGTTCCGTAAGTACGACGAGATCGTGCGCCGAGGCTAGTTAGCCCGTGGCAGCCACGGGCTCCACGACAGGCACGTACATGACGACGTGCAAATCGGTCGCATCTGAGGGCACCAGGCGATGATGCTCGAAAACTCGCACGCCAGCTTCCGGGTGCACAAATGTGCGCAACCGAGATTTGAAGCGCTCGACGCTTTGTTCTGCCCACTGCTTCGTGAAGTCCTCGCTCTGCGCGAGCAGCCGATCCACCACCGCGCGGTGACTCTCTGAACTCAGGCGTGCACCGGATTCCGCACGGAACTCCGCCATGAACGCACGGCTGTCATTTTCCCAGTCTGGGAGCATCTCTCGTAGGCGCGGATCGGTGTACACGAGGCCAAGCAGGTTACGTTGCGCAGTGGGGAGCGTTGCAATGGGGCCGTACAGCCATTCGTACCCCTTGTTCCAGCCGAGAATGTCCCACGCCGACGACACGATAAACGCCGGGTAATCGAGCGAGTCGATGAGGCGCTGCAGGTGCGCGGGCGCCATCTCGTGCTCAACCGCGGGGAAGTCGGCGTTCGGGCCAGCAAGTGCAAACACGTACTCCGCCTCTGACGGGGTGAGTTGCAGCACGCGGGCGACAGCCGCAAGCACCTGCCGTGAGGCATTAATGTCGCGACCCTGCTCAAGCCAGGTGTACCAGCTCACACTCATGCCGGCGAGAATCGCTACCTCTTCGCGACTCAGCCCAGACGAAGAACGGCGCGTGCCGCCGAGCAAGCCGAGGCCAGCTCGATCCACGCCCTTGCGTTTCGTGGCAAGGAACTCACCGAGCTGGACACCGCGCGGGGTACGAGGACGAATCATGCATTCATAGTACCAGGAGTACTAGTAGTAACTCTGTTCGCGCCCCGGCCTCCCGCCCGGAAAAAGGGGTGGATAATATGAGTTATGGTCGCCTATCGCTCATTCACTGTTACCCATGGCCGCAACATGGCTGGCGCTCGTGCGCTCTTCCGTGCTGCCGGTGTTCCCGGCGCCGATCTTGGCCGCAAGCCCATCATCGCCGTGGCAAACTCGTTCACCGAGTTCGTCCCAGGCCACACCCACCTCGCACCTGTCGGTCGCATTGTCTCTGAGGCGATCACCCGCGCAGGTGGCATCCCCCGCGAGTTCAACACCATTGCTGTCGATGACGGCATCGCAATGGGCCACGGCGGCATGCTGTACTCGCTCCCCTCGCGCGACATCATTGCTGATTCGGTCGAGTACATGGCGAATGCACACTGCGCTGACGCACTGATCTGCATCTCGAACTGTGACAAGATCACCCCCGGCATGCTCCTCGCAGCGCTGCGCCTGAACATCCCCGTGGTGTTCGTTTCGGGTGGCCCCATGGAGTCGGGTCGTGCAACGCTCGCGAACGGCATGGTTCGCACCCTCGATCTCGTTGACGCGATCTCTGAGGCAGTGAACGAGAACGTCTCAGACGAAGATCTTCAGAAGATCGAGGAGTCGGCCTGCCCGACCTGTGGTTCGTGCTCGGGTATGTTCACCGCAAACTCGATGAACTGCCTCGTTGAGGCCATTGGTCTCGCACTGCCCGGCAACGGCTCGACCCTCGCGACCCACACCGCCCGCCGCGCACTCTACGAAGAGGCTGGCGAGCTCATCGTGAACATCACCAAGCGCTACTACGAGGAAGATGACGAGACCGTCCTCCCCCGGAACATCGCGACCCACGCTGCATTCGAGAACGCCATGGCGCTCGATATCGCAATGGGCGGATCGACGAACACGATCCTCCACCTCCTCGCCGCAGCTCACGAAGCTGGCGTCGACTTCGGCCTGGAGGAGATCGACGCGGTTTCACGTCGCGTCCCCTGCCTTGCGAAGGTCGCGCCGAACGTTGCCAACGGCAAGACCTACTACATGGAGGATGTGCACCGCGCAGGTGGCATTCCCGCGCTCCTCGGTGAGCTCCGCCGCGGCGGCATGCTCAACGACGAGGTCCACACCGTACACGCGAAGACCCTCGGCGAGTGGCTCGACGAGTGGGACGTGCGTGGCGGCAAGGCTTCGGAGAAGGCGTTCGAGCTGTGGCACGCTGCTCCCGGTGGTGTTCGCTCGTCGACCGCGTTCTCGCAGTCGGAGCGCTGGCGCGAGCTTGACCTCAACCAGGAGGGTGGCTGCATCCACTCGGTTGAGCACGCATACTCGAAGGACGGCGGCCTGGCTGTGCTCCGCGGCAACATCGCCGTTGATGGCGCAGTGGTGAAGACCGCTGGTGTTGACGAGTCGATCTGGACGTTCTCTGGCCCCGCAGTTGTCTGCGAGTCGCAGGACGAGGCTGTTGAGAAGATCCTCAACAAGCAGGTCGTCGAGGGCGATGTCGTCGTGATCCGCTACGAGGGCCCCAAGGGCGGCCCCGGCATGCAGGAGATGCTCTACCCGACTTCGTTCCTCAAGGGACGCGGTCTCGGCAAGGCGTGCGCGCTCATCACCGACGGTCGCTTCTCTGGCGGAACCTCGGGTCTCTCGATCGGTCACGTCTCCCCCGAGGCTGCACGTGGCGGCGTCATCGCTCTCGTTGAGGACGGCGATATCATCAAGATCGACATCCCGACCCGTGAGCTCACGCTCGATGTACCTCAGGACGAGCTCGATCGCCGTCGCGCAGAGCTCGAAGCGAACGGCGGCTACAAGCCGAAGAACCGTATCCGCCCCGTGACCGATGCGCTCCGCGCGTACGCTGCATTCGCGCAGTCGGCAGACAAGGGCGCGGTTCGCGTCATCCCCGAAGACGTCTAAGTCTTCGCTGCAACACTGAAGGGCTGGCGCTGATCCAATTGCGGATCGGCGCCAGCCCTTCAGCGTGTACTGGTGAATATTCGCTTATGCGAACCAGAGACCCAGCTCGCGCTCTGCGGAGAGCGTCGAGTCAGAGCCGTGCACGAGGTTCTGCTGCACCTTGAGACCCCAGTCACGGCCGAGGTCACCACGGATGGTGCCGGGAGCAGCGGTCGTGGGATCGGTTGCGCCAGCGAGCGAGCGGAAGCCCTCGATGACGCGCTCGCCCTCTGCCTTGATGGCAACGATGGGACCCGAGAGCATGAACTCAAGGAGCGGCTCGTAAAACGGCTTGCCCTCGTGCTCAGCGTAGTGCTGCGCGAGGAGCTCGCGATCTGCGTTCACGAAGCGGATGTCTGCGAGGGTGTAGCCCTTTGCCTCAATACGGCGGAGAATCTCACCGGTCAAGCCACGAGCGACGCCGTCGGGCTTTACGAGGATGAGAGTTGCTTCTACGGACATGAATGCTCCATTCAAAAGTAGTGCTGCGGGGTGTCCCCCGGCGTTCAGTGTATCCGAGCGAACTCGGCAAATTTGTTAGCGACCCATTGCCGCGAAGTGCGCGATACGACCGCGGTCGATCTGTGCGCCCTTCACCATGCAGTACACCCAGAGTGCGGTGAACAGCAGGCCAACGATGAGTGCCATCGGGAGGATGAATGCGCACAGCAGCATGAGCGCGTGTGCAATCCAGCCGACGATGATACCGACGCGACCGATCCGCATCGTCCCGAGACCGATGATCTGGACGAGCGCGAGGCCGCCGCCGATGTAGAGGCCGAGTTCGCGCGGCTCGAGCAGGCCGAGACCGAAGATGGCCAGGCCAATGAGCACAACGATGATCAGCTCGAAGCCGAGCACGATCGAACCCAGTGCCTTCTGCGTCTTGGCCGCATCGTCGGTACGGCCCGCGCCGGAAATACGCATCGCCGAGTTGTGGGCGAGCGTCTCCGACGGAGACATCTTGAATTCTTCTTCGGAATTGGCGTTCTGGTGGCTCACGCGATGCCCCAATCTTCACGATGCGAAAGCGCGAGTGCCTGACCCGCGAGTACGACCGAGCCAACAATGAGCACTGCGCGGCCGTCTTCCTCAGCTGCCCACTGGTGCGCGTCTGCAACCGCGTCTTCGAAGGCATCTACCGTGAGAACAGGGGTCTCAGGGATAGCGTCTTCTGCGAGTTCGGCAATGCGATCCGCCTCAAGTGAACGAGGCGAATCAACCGCGGTCGCGTACACGCGATGTGCGATCGGCGCGAGCGTGCGCAGCAGGCCAGCGGCGTCCTTCTCCCCCAGTACACCAACAACGATGGCGAGCTCGGAGAACGAGAACGACTCGGTGACCGCGCGCACGAGCGCCTCGGCGCCGTGCGGGTTGTGTGCCGCGTCGACATAGGTGACGGGCTCCTTCGAGATGAGCTGGAGGCGGCCCGGCGACGTGAAGTGACCGAGACCCTCCTCAAGTACCTCGTCAGGGATCGGGCGCTCAGCGCCGAAGAACGCCTCAACCGCAGCGATTGCGAGCGAGGTATTCGCCGCCTGGTGGTGTCCGAAGAGCGGCACGAACGCAGGCTCGTACGCGTGACCGGTGATGCCAACGAAATCGACCTGGCGGCCACCGACTGCGAGACGATCCTCACCAATCGAGAAGTCAGTGCCAGCCACGTAGAGCTTCGCATCGTGGGCGACAGCGGCAGCGGCGATCTCGGCGAGTGCCGAGTCGTCCTGTGCCGCGCTCACGACGGTCGCACCCTGCTTGATGATGCCAGACTTCGTCTTCGCGATCTTGGCGATCGTGTCGCCGAGAATCTCGGTGTGATCGAGGCCGATTGGTGTGAAAACGGCGACGGTTGCATCGACGATGTTCGTCGCGTCCCACTCGCCACCCATGCCCACCTCGATGACGGCAACATCAACGGGGGCGTCAGCGAAGACCGCGAAGCCGAGCACGACGAGCGCCTCAAAGAAGGTGATCTTCGGCTCGTTCTTCGCCTCAAGCTCAGCGTCAACGACCGACAGCGGCAACTGTAGCTCGTCCCAGATCGACTCGAGCAGTTCAGCGTCGATGGGCTGGCCATCGATCTGGAAGCGCTCGGTGAAGTCGATGAGGTGCGGGCTCGTGAAGAGACCTGAACGCACGCCGTGCGCGCTGAGCAGCGTCTGAATGGCACGGCTCGTCGAGGTCTTACCGTTGGTGCCAGCGACCTGGATCACCGGGTACTGGAGCTGGGGTGAACCCGCGAGCTCCGCCAGCCGGCGAACCGGCCCGAGCCGAGGCTCGGGCGCGGCTTCGCCGGTGCGTTCGAGGAGCGCAGCATAGATGCGCTCGCTCGGGGTCAGGTTCTGTGAGATCGCGCTCATGCTCCGGCCTCGGTTGCGCGACGGACGCTCACGCGGATCTCGCCACGGTTCGCGTACTTATCTGCTGCAACAGTCTCGGTGTGCTCGAACTCGCCAGCGAAGCGGCCGTCAGCCAACGAGCTCGAAGCGAGCGCCGCGGTGTCGTCCGAACCGAGCGAGTACGCGACGCTGAGGGTGTCGTCAGCGACGGCAACGGCAACGAATGCGCTCGTGACGTCCGCGAGGTCTTCAGCCGAGGCGAACCAGAGTTCAAGCTCAATGCGATCGCTGATCTCGAAGCCAGCGTTCTTACGTGCTTCCTGTACCGCGCGGGTGACGTCACGCGTGAGGCCCTCTGCGAGGAGCTCGGGAGTGAGGTCGGTCGCGAGGAGCACGAAGCCGCCGGTGGGCAGCAGGCCGAGTGCACGGCCGGCTGCTGCAGCGCCATCTGCGGTGAGGGTGAGCTCGTACTCGCCCTCGACCAGCTCGATGCCACCAGCGGTGACCACACCGTTGACCTCTGACCAGTCGCCCGACTTTGCGCCCTTGATCGCCTGCTGCACGCTCTTGCCGATACGCGGGCCAGCGGCACGCGCGTTGACTGCGAGCGAGTGCACAATGCCGTACTCGGCAGCGCTCTCGGGCTTCTGCTCAACGATGCTGACCGACTTTACGTTCAGCTCGTCACGCAGGATGTCTGCGAAGGGCTCGATGCCGGCGGGCTGATCGGTCACGACGGTGAGCTCAGCGAGCGGCAGGCGCACCCGCAGACCGTTTGCCTTGCGCAGCGCGAGTGCCGACGAGGTGACCTGGCGGATCTCGTCCATCGCAGCAACGAGCGACTCGTTGTTCGGGAAGACCGAAGCGTCGGGCCAGTCGGTGAGGTGTACCGAGCGGCCGCCGGTGAGGCCGCGCCAGATTTCCTCGGTGACGAGCGGCGCCATGGGAGCGGCGATGCGGGTCAGGGTCTCGAGGACGGTGAAGAGCGTGTTGAACGCCTGCTGGTTCTCGGGCTTACCGTTCTCGCCGTTGACACCCTCCCAGAAACGGTCGCGCGAGCGACGCACGAACCAGTTCGTGAGGACCTCTGCGAAGTCGCGCAGCGACTCGGCAGCCGAGGTGGTGTCAAGGTTCTCGAGGTGAGCCTCAACCGAGCGCACGAGGTCGCCGGTCTTCGACAGGATGTACTGATCGAGCGGATCAGTCGAGTCAACGCTCCACTGCGCTTCAACGCCGTCGGCGTTCGCGTAGAGGCTGAAGAAGTACCAGGTGTTCCAGAGCGGCAGGATGAACTGACGCACGCCCTCTCGGATGCCCTCTTCGGTCACGATGAGGTTGCCACCGCGAACGACGGGCGATGCCATGAGGAACCAACGCATTGCGTCCGAGCCGTCACGGTTGAACACGTCGTTGACGTCCGGGTAGTTGCGGAGGCTCTTCGACATCTTGTTGCCGTCAGAACCGAGCACGATGCCGTGGCTGATGACGCTCTTGAACGCGGGGCGATCGAAGAGTGCCGTCGCGAGGACGTGCATGACGTAGAACCAGCCACGGGTCTGGCCGATGTACTCCACGATGAAGTCTGCGGGCTGCGTTGCATCGAACCACTCGCGGTTCTCGAACGGGTAGTGTGCCTGCGCGAACGGCATCGAGCCAGAGTCGAACCAGACGTCGAAGACGTCTTCGATGCGACGCATGGTCGACTTGCCGCTGGGGTCGTCCGGGTTCGGACGGGTCAGCGAGTCGATGTACGGGCGGTGCAGATCAACTTCACCGTCATCGTTCACGGGGAGGGTGCCGAAGTCGGCCTTGATCTCCTCGAGCGAGCCGTAGACGTCGACGCGCGGGAAGTCGGGGTTGTCGCTCTTCCACACGGGGATCGGGCTGCCCCAGTAGCGGTTGCGGCTGACCGACCAGTCGCGTGCGCCCTCGAGCCACTTACCGAACTGGCCGTGCTTGACGTTGCCAGGAACCCAGGTGATCTGCTCGTTGTTCTCGAGCATGCGCTCCTTGATCGGGCCAACGCTCACGAACCAGCTCGAGACGGCGCGGTAGATCAGTGGGTTGCGGCAGCGCCAGCAGTGCGGGTAGGAGTGCTCGTACGAGCGCTCGCGCAGCAGGCGACCCTGTTCCTTGACGAGGCGGATCAGCGGACGGTTCGCATCCTGCCACAGCTCGCCAGCGACGTCGGTCACCGCCGCAATGAAACGACCGCCCTCGTCAACGCTGAGAATCGGGGGCATGCCAGCCTCGCCGGTGATACGCATATCGTCCTCACCGTAGGCAGGAGCCTGGTGGACGATGCCGGTGCCGTCGGTCGTCGAGACGTAGTCGTCAACGAGGATGCGCCAGTAGTTTTCGGTGCCCCACTTCTCTGTGTCAGCAAAGTAGTCGAACAGCGGCTCGAATTCGACATTTTCGAGATCCGCGCCCGTCACGGTCTTGGTGACTGCGGCCAGTGCGTCCTCGGCCGATTCGTATCCCAGCTCCTTGACGTGAGCTGCAACAAGATCGGTCGCGAGCATGTAGCTCGCTACGCCGGTCTCGCCACCGTCAGCGGCACCGAGCGGGCCAGCGGGCACGATCGCATACGCGATCTCCGGGCCAACTGCGAGCGCAGCGTTCGTGGGAAGGGTCCAGGGAGTCGTCGTCCACGCGAGCGCGCGCACGCCGGTGAGGCCGAGCGACGCCGCCTTTTCGCCCTGCAGCGGGAAGGTAACGGTGACCGACGGGTCTTGGCGCATCTGGTAGACGTCGTCATCCATGCGCAACTCGTGGTTCGAGAGCGGGGTCTCATCACGCCAGCAGTACGGGAGCACGCGGTGGCCCTCGTACGCGAGGCCCTTTTCGTGCAGCTGCTTGAACGCCCACAGGACGCTCTCCATGAACGGCAGGTTGAGCGTCTTGTAATCGTTCTCGAAGTCCACCCAGCGCGCCTGGCGGGTGACGTAGGTCTCCCACTCACCGGTGTAGTGCAGGACCGACTCGCGTGCCTTCTTATTGAAGACGTCGATGCCCATGGCCTCGATCTCGCTCTTCTCGGTAATGCCGAGCTGCTTCATGACTTCGAGCTCAGCGGGCAGGCCGTGCGTGTCCCAGCCGAAGCGACGTTCGACCTTCTTGCCACGCATGGTCTGGAAGCGCGGGAAGACGTCCTTCGCGTAACCGGTCAGCAGGTGACCGTAGTGCGGCAGACCGTTTGCGAAGGGAGGACCGTCGTTAAAGATCCACTCTTCTGCGCCTTCACGCTGGCGGATCGATTCCAAGAACGTATCGTCGTTCTTCCAGAACGCGAGCACCTGCTCTTCGAGCGAGGGGAAGTTCGGCGACGGCACGACGCCAAAACTTGCGCCATTCTGGGTTGCTGCATCGCCCGCGTTGGTGGGCTGCTTGGGGTAAGCCATGTGGCTCCTTCGGTCGAACGTCATCACGTATCGTGCCGGGACGAGCGGCAAGTCGCACTGACTCGCTACCCGCGGTACCACCCCGCTTGCTGACCTGCGCCCTATTGGATAGGGTGCGGATCGCGCCACTTCATTCGGCGTAACGTGCCGTTGCCCGTTCGGTTCTACTGGGGCTTTTGACTCTCGCCAGCCACCCGTTCTTCCGAAGACTCCCCGGTGATAGCCGGATCAAAGTCGTATGACCCACATACTACCAGGGCGCGACACTGCGTGGGCTGCACACTCACTGACACTTTCCGAAGCTAGACTGGAGTGGTTTACACCTTCAGGCACCAGTGCACCCATCTCGCGGTGTGCGACTACGCGGTGCCGCCCATACTGAATCGGAGCCCCTCAATGAGTGCTATCCCTGACAAGCCGAAACTCGAAGGCCTTGAAGAGAAGTGGGGCCAGGTCTGGGAAGAGCAGGGTACTTACGCATTCTCGCGTGAGGGTGCGGATCGCGACGACGTCTACAGCATCGACACCCCTCCGCCCACCGCGTCGGGCTCGCTGCACGTCGGCCACGTGTTCTCGTACACCCATACCGATACCGTTGCGCGCTACAAGCGCATGCAGGGTAAGCGCGTCTTCTACCCGATGGGTTGGGACGACAACGGCCTCCCCACCGAGCGTCGCGTTCAGAATTACTACGGCGTGCGCTGCGATCCGTCACTCCCCTACGTCGAGGACTTCGTTCCCCCGCACGACGGCGGCGAAGGCAAGAGCATCAAGGCAGCTGACCAGCAGCCGATCTCGCGTCGTAACTTCATCGAGCTCTGCGAGAAGCTGACCGTCGAAGACGAGAAGCAGTTCGAAGATCTCTGGCGCACCCTCGGCCTCTCGGTCGACTGGAAGCAGACCTACCGCACGATTGGCGCAGACTCGCTCCGCGCATCGCAGCTCGCATTCCTCCGCAACGTAGAGCGTGGCGAGGCGTACCAGGCACAGGCTCCGACGCTCTGGGACGTTACTTTCCGCACAGCAGTTGCGCAGGCAGAGCTCGAAGACCGCGAGCAGCCCAGTGCGTACCACCAGCTTGCGTTCCACCCGGTTGACGGCGGCGATGACATCCTCATCGATACCACTCGTCCCGAGTTGCTCGCAGCGTGTGTCGCACTCGTTGCGCACCCCGACGACGAGCGTTTCAAGGACCGCTTCGGTTCACTCGTGCGTACCCCGCTCTTCGACGTTGAGGTCCCGATCCTCGCGCACCACCTCGCGCAGCCCGACAAGGGCACGGGCATCGCGATGATCTGTACCTTCGGCGACGTCACCGACGTGATTTGGTGGCGCGAGCTCAGCCTCCCGAACCGTGCGATCCTTGGCTTCGACGGCCGCATCATCTCGGAGGCTCCCGAGGTCATCACCTCGGAACGTGGCCGCGAGCTGTACGCACAGATCGCAGGCAAGACCGTCTTCAGCGCTAAGGCAGCAATCGTTGAGGCTGCGCAGGCTTCGGGCGAACTCGTCGGCGAGATCCGCAAGATCAACCACCCGGTGAAGTTCTTCGAAAAGGGCGACAAGCCCCTCGAGATCGTTTCGACTCGCCAGTGGTACATCAAGAACGGCGCAAAGGACGAAGCGCTTCGTGAGCGCCTGCTCGCGCACGGCAAAGAACTCGACTGGCACCCCGACTTCATGCGCGTGCGCTACGAGAACTGGGTAGAGGGCCTCTCGGGTGACTGGCTCATCTCGCGCCAGCGCTTCTTCGGTGTGCCGATCCCCGTCTGGTACCCCATCGACGGCGACGGCAATCCTGTCTTCGACAAGCCGATCCTCCCCACGACTGAGCAGCTGCCCGTTGATCCGTCGACCGACATCCCCGCGGGTTACACCGCAGAGCAGCGCGGCCAGGCTGGCGGCTTCCAGGGTGAAGTTGATGTCATGGACACCTGGGCGACCTCGTCGCTCACCCCGCAGCTCGCTGGCGGCTGGGAGCGCGACGAGGAGCTGTACAAGCTCGTCTTCCCGTTCGATCTTCGCCCCCAGGGCCAGGACATCATCCGTACCTGGCTGTTCTCGACCCTGCTCCGCTCGGAGCTTGAGTCAGGCGAGCTCCCCTGGAAGAACGCAGGCATCTCGGGCTGGATCCTCGATCCCGACCGTAAGAAGATGTCGAAGTCGAAGGGCAACGTTGTTACCCCGGCTGGCATGCTCGAGCAGCACGGTTCGGATGCAGTTCGCTACTGGGCGGCTTCGGCAAAGCTCGGCACCGATGCGTCGTTCGACCCGCAGAACCCGACGCAGATCAAGATCGGTCGCCGTCTGGCGATCAAGCTTCTGAACGCAGCGAAGTTCACGCTCGGTTTCGACGCTTCAGGCGCTGGCCAGGTCACCGAAGCACTCGATCGCTCGATGCTCGCCGGCCTTGCTCGCGTGATCGAGCAGGCAACTCGCTCGTTCGAGACCTACGATCACCAGCGTGCACTCGAAATCACCGAGTCGTACTTCTGGACCTTCTGCGATGACTACCTTGAGCTCGTCAAGGACCGCGCACACGCCGGCTCCGGCCAGGCACAGGCTTCGGCAGTCACCGCGCTTCGTGAGGCCCTTTCGGTCTTCGTGCGTCTCCTCGCTCCGTTCATCCCCTTCGCTACCGAAGAGGTCTGGTCATGGTTCGCCGAGGGTTCGGTACACCAGGCTTCGTGGCCTGTTGCGGGTGAACTCGCTGAGTTCATCGGCGAAGACGCAGACATCGACCTGCTCGATCTCGTCGGAACCGCGCTCATCGGCATTCGTGGCGCGAAGTCTGAGGCAAAGGTTTCGCAGCGCACCCAGGCATCGCTCGCCGTTGTCCAGGCGCCTGCTGCGCTGCAGGAGCGCCTCGTGCTCGCTGCAGAGGACCTCGCTGGAGTCGGCCGCATCACCGAGCTTCGTATCGAAGCTGCAGACGTCGATGGCGTCGTAGTAGCTGAAATCAACCTCGAGACTGCGGAGTAACGATCATGCAGTTGGGGGCACGCTGGCAGGTTGGGAACGACCCGCACCGCAGCGTGCCCCCAACCCTGTTCGACACGATTACGGCGTGCGAACAGGCTCACCCATCAGCGCATGCGTGGACGCTCACTTGGCTTGAGGGTCGACCGCGGTTGGCGCTCGATGATCTCGCAGAGATTTCTGTCGATGCGCAGGGTGTGGTGCGAGTGAAAGACTTCACCGCCCTGGCTACCAATGCGCAGGAATCCTTCGGCGAAGACGCGTCGCTGTCATCGGTAGATGACGACGACGACGATGACGACTGGCTTTTGGGAGGCTAATCATGCAGCGAAACTTCATTCAGGTGATTCGCTCCACCCGCAGCACACCGCGCGACACTCGGCGTGCGATCGCAGTAGTAGCGGCTGGAGCAATCGCGTTTGGCGCGCTCACCGGCTGCGCCCCTGAACCAGAAATCGATGCACCAGATGATTTGACCACGCAAATCGAAGACGAGACGAAGTGGCCTGAGCTCGACAAGGAGACCGAAAAGGTCACCGTCTTGCCCGCTGACTTCCCTGAGACTTTCCCGGTGCCAGAAAGCGCCAAGATCTATGATGTTGGATCGCGGAACGCTGGGACGTGGTTCTTAGTGCTCGTTGCGCAGAATGCGGCTGAGGCGGAAACGCTTTGGCAGCAGGTCATTACTGACGGCTCATTCGAAGTAGCCGATGCCGCAGAGACGACCGAGGGTGGCACATCGGCCACGCTGACGTCGGACGATGCAAGTGTCGACGCGATGACACTCCCCCAGGAAGATGGCACAGTGCTCATGAACTATGACATCACCGTCTTCTCACTGATGCCGTAGGCTGTCACGCGTTAAACTTCACGACGCACGTGCTTGCGGTTTGGGTCAGACATGACTGATGCAAAATGCCCCTTCATGAGAGAAGGGGCATTTTGCTTTGTTCACACGGGATCGATCACCTGATCTAGCCTGGTCGGTACACGTGTGCCTGTGCGTTTCAGGACCGACTCTCGGACTCCGGTGCGAACCAGAGCTCATAAGCCAGGAGGTGGTTACGCGCTCTCGCGAGCGTTCGACTCGTACACGTAAGTGGGCTCTGCGTCATCTTCAATCGTGGCACGTGTCACGATGACTCGCGAGATGTCTTCTTCAGAAGGCACATTGAACATGACAGGCCCAAGTACCGATTCGAGAATCGCACGAAGACCGCGGGCACCGGTCTGGCGGGAGACCGCAAGTTCAGCAATAGCTGAGAGCGCATCTGGCTCGAATTCGAGTTTCACACCGTCCATCTCAAAGATGCGCTGATACTGCTTGACGAGCGCGTTCTTTGGTTCAACAAGAATTCGTGTAAGCGCGGCAACGTCAAGCGGATCGACCGTCGCAACCACGGGGAGTCGACCAATGAACTCAGGAATGAGGCCAAACTTGTGCAGGTCTTCAGGCAGTACCTCTGAGAAGAGCTCCTGCTCATTCTGCTTTGCTGCGACGGGAGCTCCGAAGCCGATACCACCCTTGCCAAGACGCGAGGCAATGATTTCTTCGAGGCCGGCAAATGCGCCGGCGACGATGAAGAGGACATTCGTGGTGTCAAGCTGCAGCATCTCCTGGTTGGGATGCTTGCGGCCACCCTGCGGTGGGATTGACGCCACGGTGCCCTCGAGAATTTTGAGGAGAGCTTGCTGGACACCCTCGCCCGAAACATCACGGGTGATCGAGGGGTTCTCTGCCTTGCGAGTGATCTTGTCGATCTCGTCAATGTAAATGATGCCGTGCTCTGCGCGCTGCACGTCGAAGTCGGCAGCTTGCAACAGCTTGAGCAGGATGTTCTCGACGTCTTCACCGACGTAGCCCGCTTCAGTCAAAGCGGTGGCATCAGCGACAGCGAAGGGAACGCCGAGCTGACGAGCTAGTGACTGAGCAAGATAGGTCTTGCCACAGCCAGTGGGACCGAGCATGAGAATGTTCGACTTGGCAATCTCAACCTGATCACCCGCGAGATCCGTGCTTGCGAGTGAGCTCGCCGCCTTCACACGCTTGTAGTGGTTGTACACAGCAACAGCGAGCGACTGCTTCGCGCGGTCTTGACCGATCACGTATTCGTCGAGGAACTCGGCAATCTCTCGCGGCTTGTGCAGTGCAACATCACTTGGCTCGGGCGCCTGCTGCTCAGAGAGACGTTCTTCAATGATCTCGTTACACAACGAGACGCATTCGTCACAGATGTAGATCTGTGGACCTGCAATGAGTTGAGCAACCTGCTTCTGCGACTTCCCGCAGAAGGAGCATTTGAGCACTTCACTACTCTCAGTCATACGTGCCATGGCTGAGCCCCCTTAGTGATCATCGTGAGATTACCATCGAGCCTAGTCGCACCCACTGACATTTCGAGATTCCGACGGGGTCGTGTCGCTTACTCGCCACTCCCCCGTCGGACATGACTTAGGCCGAGATTGCCTGAATCGGGTTCTTGCGACTCGTGAGCACCTGGTCAACGAGGCCGTATTCGAGAGCCTCAGCAGCACTCAGAATCTTGTCACGATCGATGTCCTGATGCACCTGCTCGACTGAGCGGTTCGAGTGCTTCGCAAGCGTCTCTTCCGTCCACTCGCGCATGCGCATGATCTCACGAGCCTGGATCTCGATGTCCGAAGCCTGGCCGCCACCCTGGCCGGTAGCCGGCTGGTGAATCAGGACGCGAGCGTTCGGGAGCGCGAGGCGCTTGCCCGGAGTGCCGCCTGCGAGCAGCACGGCAGCAGCCGAGGCTGCCTGACCGAGGCACACAGTCTGAATGTGCGGGCGAATGTACTGCATCGTGTCGTAGATCGCGGTCATTGCCGTGAACGAGCCACCGGGCGAGTTGATGTACATGGTGATGTCGCGCTCAGGGTCCTGGCTTTCCAGAACGAGGAGCTGGGCCATCACGTCGTCAGCAGATGCGTCATCGACCTGGACGCCCAGGAAGATGATGCGGTCTTCGAAGAGCTTTGCGTAGGGATCCTGACGCTTAAAGCCGTATGCGGTGCGCTCCTCGAACGAAGGCAGCACGTAGCGCGAGTTCGGCATCATCAGACCAGAACCGCCAGCCTGCGGAATTGAAGTGTTCATCTGTTCGTACTCCATGTCTCTTGCGTCCGTGATTACTTGCTGGTGCCGCCGCCGCCGGAAACCTCAGCAGCAGAATCGCGGATGAAGTCTACGAAGCCGTATTCAAGGGCCTCTTCAGCGGTGAACCAACGGTCACGATCGCCATCAGCGTTGACCTGTTCGACAGTCTTGCCGGTCTGCGCTGCGGTGATAGCTGCGAGGCGCTGCTTCATCGAGTTGATGAGCTGAGCCTGCGTCTGGATATCGCTCGCGGTGCCACCGAAACCGCCGTGGGGCTGGTGGAGCAGAACGCGTGCGTTGGGCGTGATGTAGCGCTTGCCCTTGGTGCCTGCGGTGAGCAGGAACTGTCCCATCGACGCGGCCATGCCGATGCCAACAGTGACGATGTCATTGGGCACGAAGCTCATCGTGTCGTAGATCGCCATACCAGCGGTGATCGAGCCACCCGGCGAGTTGATGTAGAGGTAGATATCTGCCTCGGGATCTTCAGCTGCGAGCAGCAAGATCTTGGCGCAGATCTCATTCGCCATGTCGTCTCGCACCTCTGACCCAAGCCAGATAATGCGATCCTTGAGCAGTCGGTCGAACACACTGTTCGGTGCCATCTGATCAGCCATTCGGGGCTCCATTCGTCGAGTATCTGATTCGAGGTTATCGACTCACAGCGAATCTAGCGGCTCTGTTCGCCGTAGGCGTGAGCGATACACGCAGGAACCCCTCACCAGGTGAACTGGTGAGGGGTTCCTAGACACGATGTACGTGCAGTGCGAGAAGACTACTTCTCGTCTGCTGCTACCTCTTCGGTCGCTGCTTCTTCAGCTGCGTCCTCAGCGGGCTCGTTGTCGACAGCGGTGAACTCGGTAAGATCAACAGCGTTGCCGTCCTTGTCGGTAACCTTTGCCTTTGCGAGTGCGATAGCGAGAGCCTTGTTACGGGTTACCTCGCCAATGATGACGCCCATCTGGTTGCCCTGGCTGATTGCCTGGAGGAACTGACCGGGCTCCATGCCGTACTGCTGTGCCGACTGGAAGATGTACTGCTGGAGTTCGTTCTGCGTGGGAACGACCTCTTCAGCGTCGACGAGTGCGTCGAGAAGAAGCTGCAGCTGGATCTGGTCCTCTGCCTGCTTGCGAACCTCTGCGCGGTGCTCGTCGTCCTCAAGGCGGCCTTCGCCCTCGAGGTGGTTGTGGACCTCTTCTTCAACGAGCTCTTCCGAAACCGGGATGCCCGCCTTCTCGATGAGGGTCGAAGTGAAGATGTCGCGTGCCTGCTGGCCCTGTGCGAAGACTGCAGCGCGGCCAACCTGGTCCTTCAGGCTGTCGCGAAGCTCAGCGATGGTGTCGAACTCGCTCGCGAGCTGTGCGAAGTCATCGTTCGCCTCAGGAAGCTCGCGCTCCTTGACAGCGGTGAGGGTGAGCTCAACCTCTGCGTCCTTGCCCTCGTGCTCGCCGCCGAGCAGCTGCGAGGTGAAGGTCGTCGACTCACCAGCGGTGAGGGTCTCGATTGCCTCGTCGGTGCCGTTGAGCAGGTTGCCTGCGCCGACCTCGTACGAAACGCCGCTTGCCTGGTCAACCTCAACGCCGTCGATCTTCGCGAGAAGGTCGAGCTCGACGAAGTCGCCGGTCTTTGCGGGACGGTCAGCGGTTACGAGGGTGCCGAAGCGCTCGCGGAGCTTGGTGAGTTCAGCCTCAACAGCTGCATCGTCGATCTCAGCGTTATCAACGGTGATCTTCATGCCAGCGTACTTGGGGAGCTTGAACTCGGGACGAACCTCAACCTCGAAGGTGAGCTCGAGATCCGCGTCCTTAGCCTCAGGCCAGGTCACAACGTCAGCGGTCGGGCGGCCCATGGGCTGCTCGCCGGACTCTTCGAGAGCCGCGCGGAAGAAGTCATCGAGCGAAGCGTTCACTGCTTCCTGAACAACTGCGTCGCGACCAACACGCTGATCGATGATCTGCGCGGGAGCCTTGCCCTTGCGGAAGCCGGGGATGTTGACCTGCTCGGCAACCGTCTTGTACGCGGTCTTGAGGTACGGCGCAAGCTCGTCTGCCGTGACAGTCACGTTGAACTTGACGCGGGTCGGGGTGAGCTTCTCAGCGATCGTCTTCGGCAATTTGGCCTCTCATCGTTGTGTTAGGGCTGCGAATCGGACCGGACGGCCCTGGTCGGGGTAACAGGATTCGAACCTGCGACCTCCCGCTCCCAAAGCGGGCGCTCTAGCCAAGCTGAGCTATACCCCGTAACCCTGTGGGTTCTCGGTAGTTACGCATTGAGAAATGCGCAACCTGGGAAAGTCTAGCCGATACTCCCCCTTGGAAAGCAACCCGGGTTGGTTATCTGGCGGTTCCTGGGCGTGTCATCACGCGTTAACGCGGCAGAAGTTCTGCCATTGCATCGAAGAATGACTCCCAGCCCTGCAGTACTGCCGACTGCTGTTCGGGGGTAAACCCGGGAGTTTCCTGGGTGAACTTCATCAGCGTGCCACGCTCGGAACTCTCAAGATCAACGACGATCACCGCCCGCGATGGGTCGGCGGGCTGGTCCGTCATTGTGAGCACCAGGCGCGCACCGGGGGTGACTTCGATGAACTCACCCGTCCAGTCGATGTGGTTGCCGTCCGGGAGTTCCATTCGCGCTCGCCATTCACGACCAGTCTCTGCGACGTATTCCAAGTGTTCAAGTGGAACATTTACTCCGGCACCACCGAACCAGTGCGCGAACGACTGACCCGTCGTCCATGCAGTGAAGACCGAGGTTGGTGCTGCATCGAACTCTCGCTGAATTTCGATACCGGATGCGGTGATGTCGTTCATGTTGCTCTCCTTGTTCAGGCAGGCAGTTTTGCGGTGTCGAGCCAGGCTAACAGTGACCAGGGAAGAGAAACACCCCCTGAGCGGGAATGCTCAGGGGGTGTTCAGTGGGACTAGGCCGCGTCACCTGCTCCAATGATTGCCGCTTCGGCGACTGGGTTACGATGCTCTGCACCAATGTGTGCAAGTCGCTTATGCGAGCAGGCCAGCACCACAATCGCTATGAGCACCGCTGCGGCTCCGACCCAGTAGGGCACCGGCGCTCCGAATGCTGCCGCGATGGGGCCGGCTACCGCTGGTGCGATCGCGCCACCAATGAAGCGCACGCCTGAGTAGGTCGATGACGCCACGTTGCGCGGGAGGTCGGTGGCTTCCATCACCGCTTCCGTGAGCGCGGTATTAATCACACCGAGAAGCAACCCGCTCACCACCACAACGACCACCAGCCCGGTGAGGGAGTTGACGAACACCCCGAGCAGCACGAGGCACACGGTGAGGCCGCCAAGCATGACAAACAGGACGGCCGCAAGGCCGAACCGTCGCGTGAGCACCGGAGCCACCAGCACGGAGGTGAGCGCGAGCGCGACACCCCAGCCGAAGAAAACGAACCCGAGCTCGTGCGCGCCGAATGCGTCAGCGCCAGCGAGTTTTGCGGCCGCCTCCATTGGGTACGGGCTGTACGCCAGGAGTACGAAGAAGCCGAAATTGTAGAACACTGCAACGAGCGCGAGCGATCGGAGTGCCGGGTTGCGAAGCGCGCGGAAGCTGGAAAGCAGTGAAGGCTTCTCCCCCGCCGGTACTGCTGCCGCCTGCGTGGCGGGCTGCTTGGGCGACTTGAGGAACACGAGGATCGCGACGAGCGCGACCGCCATTAGCGCTGCGGTGCCAAAGAATGGCCCGCGCCACGAGATGGAGCCCAGCGCGCCGCCAACGAGTGGACCAACCGCCATGCCAACACCGAGCGCGGCCTCGTACAACACGATGGCCTGACGTGATCCGCCCGAGGCCGCGCCGACGATTGCCGCAAGCGCGGTTGAGATGAAGAGCGCGTTCCCGAGGCCCCACCCCGCACGGAAGCCGATGATTGCGTCCACCGAACCTGCGGCGCCTGCCAGGGCTGCGAAGATGACAACGAGAATGAGGCCAATGACGAGGGTCCAGCGAACTCCGAGCCGACCAGATACCCAGCTGGTGAAGAGCATTGCGACGCCGGTAACAAACAGATAGCTCGTGAATAGGAGCATCGTTTGGCTGGGTGATGCGCCAAGTTCATGGCTAATCGCGGGGAGGATCGGGTCGACGAGACCGATGCCCATGAAGGAGATCGCGCATGCAAACGCAATTGCCCAGACGGCGGTCGGCTGTCGCCAGAGTGAAACTTTGGGTGGAGTCTCGGTATTCGTATTCGTTCCTTTGCTTACGGCCGCGTGTGGTTACGCGACTTCGACGATTCGGTGCATGATCGCTGCCGCCCGCAGGAGTGTCGCCTGGTCTTCGCTGGGGAGATCGGCGAGGTGCGGAACGAGCACGGCCGCCGCCTTGGTGCGGTAGTCGGCGAGGGCAGCGGCACCGGCTGGTGTAATGGTGACCAGTGTTGCGCGCCCGTCCGTCGGGTCAGGTTCGCGCGTCACCCATCCCTCACCACCGAGACGCTGCATGAGCGCTGTCATGGTTGGTTGGGCAACGTTCTGCTGTTGCGCGAGGTCACTCACGCGTTGCGCGCCGTGACGCTCAAGGTCAGAGAGCACTCGCCACGCGTTCGACGAGTACGCAGAGCCAGATTTCTTCCCGACGACGCGTGTCAATCGCGCAGCGGAAACAATAAATTCCAGGGAGAGCGCCTCAAGCGCTTCCCGCCCAGCAGGAGAATGTTTGGTCACGACTGCAGTGTACCAGATTTACATAGCATCACTATGTAAATTCGTGCCAGCGCCAATTCCCAGCTTCTGGGGGCGGATCATCCCTCAGCACGTACACAACGGCCCACCCGCACTGTGGTGTGGGTGGGCCGTTGTGTCTGACGAACTTACCGCTGTGCGGCGTCAGTGCGAAACTACGCGAGGCGACCGGCCGCGCGAGCGCGGACGATGACCGTGTCTTCCATGTAGGCGACGGGCAGCTCCTCGAGCGAGAGGACCTCGACGGTATCAGGATCCGCGCCCGCTGCGACCGCGCGCGCAATCGCGTCGTCACGCACGAGAGCGACGGCCTCCTGGCGGGTCATCTCGCGCAGCGAGAACACCCGTTCGGCCTGGCCAGCAACGTCACCGAGTGCCGCACCAACTGCGTTTGCAGCGCTCGAGTGCTCGGTGCGAATGACTTCAGAAACGCCAGCAAGCTCGGTCGGTGAAATTGCGGCTCCGCCACCGACGAGCACGATGGGCACTGGCGCCGCGCTCGGCTTCATCTGATCGATGGCTTCCTCGATGATTTCGCGGATCGCCTGATCGGCTGCCGCCGTGACATCTGCCGGGAGCTCCGGGGTCTGCGCATCCGCAATCTCGAGGCGACCGACCGCAACCGCAATATCGGTTGCGGTGACGGTCGATCCGCCAAAAACGAGCGCTTCACTTGCGATGCGGTAGCCGACGCTATCCGGGCCGAGCTTCATCGGCTCGTCTGCGCCGGTGCCGTTCGCACCAAGGCCGCGCACGATCGTGCCGCCGCCGAGACCCACCGAGAGGACGTCAGGCATGCGGAAGTTCGTGCGAATGCCGCCGATCTCTGCCGCGTGCGCCGACTGACGCGGGAAACCGTCAACGAGCACACCGATGTCGGTCGTGGTGCCACCGATGTCAACAACGAGCGCGTCAGATACCCCGGAGAGGTGCGCCGCACCACGAATCGAGTTCGTTGGGCCACAGCCGATGGTGAAGACCGGGTATTTCAGTGCATAGGCGAGGCGCATGAGGGTGCCGTCATTCTGGCCGAAGTAGATGTCTGCGTCGATGCCATGCTCAGCGAGCGAGCGCTCGAAGCCGGCTGCCATGTCACCGAGTGTGCGGATCAGCGCAGCATTCAGAATCGTCGCGTTCTCACGCTCGAGCAGGCCGATCGAGCCGATCTCGACCGACTTCGAGATCGGAACGTCGATGATCTCCGCGACGATCTCAGCGGCGCGGTTCTCGTGTGCGGTCGCGACGGGTGAGAAGACGCCAACGATTGCGATCGCGTCGACCTTGCCGCGCATTGCCGCTGCAGCTTCGCGGATGCCAGCCTCGTCAAGCGCGCTAATCTCGCGGCCGTCGAACTCATTGCCGCCGGCGATGATGAACGAGGGACCCTCGACCGCTGCCTGCAGGTCTGCTGGCCAGCCCTCGAACGGGGGCACTGCGCTCGTCGCCGGGCCGCCAAGTCGGAGCACACCGACCTTTCCGAGTCCCTTGCGCTCAACAATCGCGTTCGTGCAGTGCGTGGTGCCGAGCATTGCCGAGCGCACCTCGCTGCTCGGAACGCCCGATGCCTCGAGCACGAGGTCGATCGCGCGTGCGACGCCGTCGCCCGACTGCGCCTGGGTGGGGGTCTTGACCGATGCGAGCACGCGGCGCTCGGCATCGAGGACGATGGCATCGGTGTTTGTGCCACCGACGTCGATACCAATCCGGTAGCTCATGCGCGTGCCTCCTCAGCAGTTGCTGCCATCAACGTTTCTACTGGCGTGAATTCGACGTCGTAGCCGAAGTAGCCGGGGCCCGCGGTCTCGATGCCGCGCTCCGTGCGCCACTGCGGGTGGCACGGGAACGCCACGATTGTGACGCGCGCGCCATACCGCAGGGTCTCTGTCGTGATTGGGTGGCCGGTGGCCTGATCGAGGACGGCGATGAGATCCGGGGTCACCGCAGCGAGCTCGCCATTGCGCGTTGCCAGGAGCATCTCGTTCTGGAAGCTGAGCTCAAAGGTGTCGCCGCGATCCGCGCCCGTTCCTGCGAGCACTGCGCGGCCGCGGGTGAAGCCACCCTGTACCGCACGTTCGATCTCGGTGACCTTGCCCATGAAGAGACGGAACCCGCCGAGCTTTTCGAGCATCGCATCGGTGCGCTCGTCATCGCGGAGCTCCGAGCTGCGGAGCATGCGGCCGATATCGCGCGCCATGGTGAGCGTGCCGGGAATCGCGCACTCGCGAGCGACAGCGCCGGGGTAGGCGTAGTCGATCATGGTGGCGGATCCGCCCATTTCGAACGTAATCACGCGCGCAAGGCGCTCCGACCACGCGCCGTTAATCGGGTAGGACAGCACGGCATTGCCCTGCGCGTCCACGAGCACGGTTGCTCCGGGGCCGTAGCCTGCGAGGTGGAACGTCACCATCTGCGCCTCGGGGAACGCGCGACCCATTGCGTCGCCGTCAACAATCGGCAGGCCACGCTCAGCGGCCGCAGCAATCGGGATGAGCGAATTGCCGCCACCGATCTCGATCGGCATGATGGCAGCAATGCGCTGACCTGTCCCCTGCTCAAGCATGTCGAGCGCACGGCTGAGCTCGTTTGCGCCAGCGATCTTCTCAATCGACACCGACGGGGCACCGATCATGCCGACGGGAACTACGAGGCCCTCGTCGTCGAGATCAGAAACCTGCAGCACGGGAACCTCGCCGTGGAGGCGGATCGCACGCTTCGCGTGCAGGGACCCTACGTGGGGGTCGCCGCCGCCGCCGGTACCGAGAACGGCAGCGCCAATGGCGATGTCGTCGATATCCGCTTCGGTGATGACGGTGAGGTGATCAGTGCTCAACCTTCCGCTCCTTCGGTCTGTGCGCCTGCGTGTACGGGTGCGGTGACGGCATTCGAGCTGGCTGCGCGACGCACCCAACCGATGACCATGTGCGCTGCGAACGCAACGAGAATTGCGTCGAGCGCGGGAATCGTGGTGATGGTCATGACACCGATGCCGAAACCATCGTGCGGGTTCGTGGTGAGGAGACCGGCGACACAGCCGATGCCCCACGCGACGAATGCCCAGCCATCGATCTTCGGAACCTCGGTGCTGCCGGTGCGCAGGCGACCCTTCACGTGCGTGAAGAAGTCAGCGAGGTAGACGCCACCGTAGGGCGCGATGAAGGTGCCCATGAGCGAGATGAAGGGAATGAACGCGTCGTAGATGCCAGCGAGCGCTGCCGCGATCGCGACGACGCCACCGATGAGGGTGAGTGCGCGGCGGCTGACCTTCGGGAATACAGCCGAGAGGTTCAGCGCGGCCGAGTAGAGGTTGTTGGTGTTCGTAGTCCACTGTGCGAGCGTGAGGACGACGATTGCAACGCCACCGAGGCCGAGCATGAAGAACATACGCATGAAGTCTTCAGTGCCCATGACGCGCGAGAGGACGAGCGAGACGATCACGATGAGCGAGTTGCCGATGAAGAAGCCGACGAAGCCAGCAGCCATTGCCTGCTTGGGGGTCTTTGCCCAGCGCGCGATATCCGGCGACACGATGACGCCGAACACGAAGATGCCCATGACGAGCGAGACCGCACCGCCGAAGCTGAACGCGGGAGCGACGTCCTTGAAGAGGTCGCCGGTGCCGAACTGCATGAAGGCCATGACGACCGCGAGCGCGAGCAACGCGATGAGCAGGGGCACAGCCCATGAGCTCAGGCGCTGGATCGAGCGGTAGCCCCAGAGCGCGGTGAGGATCATGAGCGCGCCACCGATGACCGTGAACACCTGCACGGGAACGCTCATGCCGAAGAGCTCGTCGAACGCGACGCGCGCGTTGTCAGCGAAGAAGCCGGTCTGCACGCCGAACCAGCCGAGCGAGGAGATCGCCATCGCGACCGCAATCACGAGGCCACCGACGCGACCAAAGACCGCGCGCGAGAGCATTGCGCTCGTGAGGCCGGTTGCGGCACCAACATAGGTGCACGCCATGGCCAGCAGGCCAAGCAGTACAGATCCGAGGATGGTGGCAGCGAGCGCATCGCCGAAGGGCAAGCCGCTACCGAGCGAAACACCCATGATCGTGCCCGAAAGGTCGATACCGATCGCGATCCAGATGCCAGCGATCGGGAGCCAACCTTTGCGCTCCGCAGCGGGGACTGTGCCCAATTCGTAGTCGGAACGGGCCTTCTCGGTCGGTGCAGCCACGGGCGCGTTCGCCGATGGAGGTTCAGTGGTGTGAGACATTACGAGCTCTCCTGGGACGTGTGTGCAGTGAGGAACTGCACAAGGACATCCCATGTCTGAGTGAGGTGCGCGTCATAGAGCGCAGACGGATAGTGGCCCATCTGGAGGAACAACCCATCCAGGAGGCACATGAAGTGGGATGTAAAGGCCTCGGGTGACAGGCTCGTGAACTGCCCCCGTGCAACGCCCTCGAGATATGCCTCTCGGACGGCTGCCGACAAATCGGCATCCCAAACCTGGAATGTGTCGGCCATGCCTGGCGCCTTTGCTCGATTGTGTCCGAGTGCGGTGCTCAGGTGAAACTCAAGGAGTTCAGGGCGCGAGCGATAGAACTCTCGCACGCCAGTGAACAGCTGGTGGAGACGCTCGATCGGCTCGAGCGCAGCAGCGTCGTCGATCCGAGCGTTGAAGAAGTCTTGGTGGTCACCGATCGAGCGCGTATAGACCTCTGCGTAGAGCTCTTCTTTGCTCGTGAAATGCGCGTAGATCGATGGCGCCTTAATGCCAACATCCGCTGCGATGTCTTTGAGGGACGTCGAGGTGTAATCCGACTGCGCGAAGCGAAGCAATGCTGCGCTGAGGATGCGCGAGCGAGTCTCTGTCACGGTAACCGCCTAACTAATGGTCGTTAGGGAGTTTAGAACGCGGGAGCGAGCTCCGCAAAATTGGAATACGAACCGTTACTCAAATAGCGCTTGGCCAATGAACTCGTCGCCTCCACGCTCAAGTCCACGCGGCACGGCCCACAGACCTGAACCAATATGGCGAATGTACTCGTTCAGTAGATCGCCTTTGAGTGACTGCTGCACCCGCACAAAGCTCGCCGGGTCACGCTGGAACGAGATAAAGAACAGTCCGGCATTGAGCTGGCCAAGCGAGTTCGACCCGTCAACATAGTTGTAGCCACGGCGAAGCAGTCGCACTCCCCCATTGTGCACGGGATGTGCAAGCCGCACATGCGCAGCCACGTCGATCTTCGGGTCACCTGACGCGCTATCCATCGCATCGAAATCAGGCGTATCAAACTCATGCGCACTCGTCAGCGGCGCGCCTTCACGCTTCGTGCGCCCAAAGATGCGCTCCTGCTCTGCCAGGTTCGCGCGATCCCACGTCTCGATGGTCATCTGAATCTTTCGAGCCACAAGATACGAGCCACCTCGCATCCACTCAGGCGCTTCGTTCCCCACCCACACGTGATCGGCAAGCTCCTCGGCCTCTTCGGCCATGACATTCGCAGTGCCATCCTTGAAACCAAAGAGATTTCGTGGGGTGTCCTGCTCAAGCGAGGTCGAGGCTGTGCGACCAAACCCCAACTGGCTCCACGCCATATGCGCTCGACCAGTCGCAATACGCGCCAAATTACGGATCGCATGCACCGCGATCTGCGGATCATCACTGCACGCCTGCACGCACAGATCCCCACCACTCTGCGTCGCATCAAGGAGATCGAAGGCAAACGACGGCAGCGGCTCAAACTGCTTCGGCAACTGGTCGCGGATCCCGAACGGGTCTGCCCCAGTACCCGTCGCGCCGGTACCGCCAGCTTCACTGCCCACAAACAACGAACGCCCAAACCCAAACGTCAGCGTCAGATTGCCAGGGCCGAGACCGGAGGCCTCTCCAGTGTCATCAGGCGGCAAGAGCGCGTTCTGAGGCTCCATCCCCTCACCCACCTCTTCACCGCGCGCGAGCGCGCTCGCCGCAGCGGTCCAGTCACGCAACAGTGAAATGAGGTCGTCGCGCGTCGCCCCCGTATTCATGGTGAACGCAGCGAAGTGCAACCGATCCTGAGCTGGAGTGACGATACCGGCCTGGTGAGGTCCAGCAAACGTCACGGCCGACTGTGCGGGGGCCGCGGCTGATCCGCGCCCCCGCTGGAGAACATTTCCGGCGACGCCACCCAGCGCAAGTCCCGCGGCACCGGCGCCGAGGAGACCGAAGAGGCCGCGACGTGACGGACGAACCAGGGAGGAATTCTGGCCTGCCCGACCTGCGTCGCCTGCGCCTTCGGAGTGCGTGTTGCGCTGCTGTCGACCCTGTGGCGCTGTGGGGACTGACAAATCAGCGGGGTCGGTTGGGGTGGGTGTGGTGACGTCGTCGGAAAACATGGATTTCTTGCGGTTTCTCTGGCCGAACTCGGGCTAGGCCTTGACTACACCAGCGGTCAGGCGTGACATGGGCTCGCTCAGGGCGGTGAGCTTTGCTGCGAGCTCGTTGCGCTGTGTCGCATCAACCGTGTCGTAGGAGACGAAGCCCGCGTCAAACGAACCGTAGGTCGCAAGCAGCTCAAACATCTCGGCAAACCGGGTGTCGAGCTCGGTCGCAAGCTCCTCGCCACCGTTCGCTACGAGCAGCGGACGCACAGTGTCGAACGCCACCTGAGCGCCTTCCACATTTGCGACGAAGTCGTAGAGGTCGGTGTGCGCGAACTCGTTCTCTTCGCCAGGCAGCTTGCCATCGGGTGCAGCGACCTCGTCAAGCAGGCCCTTTGCGCCCTCAGTGATATCTGCGAGGGTGAGCGTGAAGTCAGGGCTTGCGACCTTGTTCTTGAGCTCGGTGACGTCAGCAACAAGCTGATCGCCGAGCTCTGCACGCTGCTCAGGAGTCAGCGCAACCAGGTCATCCTTCGGATAGTGATTCTTCTCGGGCTGCGAGTAGTTCTCGATGGCACGCTCGAGCCACAGATCCTGCTCAATTCGATGGAAACCGGTGAACTCGAGGCCTTCCTCAATCGCGCCGGGCTTACGGTAGTCAATCTTCGGGTCCAGATCACCGAACTGCTCGGCCGTGGGCTCGATCCGCTCGTAATTAATGCGTGCGATCGGGAACAGGGCGCGTGCTTCATCGTCATTGCCGGCCTTGTAGGCGTCAACGAACGCCTGCACCTCGGGCACGAGCTCCTCGGTCTGCGTCTTCACATACGAGATGTACTGTGCGATGACCGCTTCCTCCTCAGGCGAGGCGCTCACAGCATCGCCACTGACGGTGAATGCTGCCTGACCCACGCCCGCACCGATCATGCCGGGCTTGCAACTCGTGAAGTAGTCGCCGGCACCGACCTGAATCGTCAGTTCACGGGTGGCGCCTGGGGCAATATTCTCCACCTCGCCGACAATCGTGAGTTCGTTGCTTCCGAGGACATAGAACTCATTCACCTTCGTGCCAGAGTTCTTCACCTGGAACGTGATGGTGCCTGCGTCAGCGGACGCGGTCGATACCGAGCAGCCGTCGTCTGACGCCGTAACCGCGATCGTCGTCGCATCGGCTGCGCCGTTCGGCACGCAGCCAGTGAGCGCAAGCGTCGCGATGCCGCAGGCGCCTGCCGCGCCGAGCAGACGAAGTGTGGAGGGAGAGTGCGTGGAAATCACGAATGGTCCTTTCGGGACATGGGAGAAAAATACGGGCGCGGATCGTCGCAGGTGTGCTACTTCGCCGGTGCGGGCGCGGCGGGCTGACCCGTCGAAGCGTCAGCCCGCCTTCTCTGCCGTCGCCGACGCTGAGATAGCGGCGGGCCGTGAAGCGGGCTTCGACGAGCGGTACGAACGCACCAAGAAGAGCGGGAGCACACAGATGAGATAGGTGGCCCATGCCAGCACCTCGAGTTTGGTCATCTCAGGTGAGAAACCAATCGTGCCCTTCAGTAGGACACCAAGGAACCCGTCTGGCGCGATGACGTGCGAAATCTGGAAGGCCCAGGCAGCCTCACCAAACCAGCTCGCCACCACGGGTCCTGCACTCAGAGGTACTGGCATGAACGGCCCGGGCAGCAGCCCGGCTTCCTGCAGGTCGTGCACGCCATACGCAAGCACTCCTGCAGCGAAGATAATCAGCAGCACACCGCTCCAACGGAAGAACACCGTGAGGTTAATCACGAGGAGCCCGCGGTAGAGTGCCCAGCCGAGCACCGCAGCGATGACAATGCCCGAGATTGCTGACAGAAAACCAACGAGCGGAGTCGTATCGCTCGCTCGCGTCGTCGCCCAGATAAAGAGCGCGGTCTCAATGCCCTCGCGGGCCACGGAGATGAACGCAACCGCGGCCACTCCCCAACCACCGCCAAGCAGCGCCTTGTCGAGCTGATCGCGGAGCTGACCACTCAAGCCCCGCGACATCTTCAGCATCCAGAACACCATCCAGGTGACCATCGCAACGGCAACGAGCGACAGCGTGCCACCGATTGCCTCCTGCGCCACAAATGAGAGGCCGTAGGCCCCGTACGTCAGCACCGCACCAACAATGAGCGACAGCAGAATCGCTGCACCAACGCCAAACCAAATCTTCCGAGCTGCATCTCGGCGAACGATCTTGTTGACGTACGCGAGCAGAACGCTCACCACTAGCGCCGCTTCGAGCCCCTCACGCATTCCAATAAGTAGCGTCGCGAGCATGCTCCGGGCCTTTCACTTCAAACATCAGATCTATGCAAGGCGAACCTTACGGAGTGACTGTAGCAGATTCATCAGATGTTTGTGAAGCGAGTTGGCAATACCGAGCCAGAGGTGAGCTCAGAATCGCCCAACCGGGCATCATCAAAGGCCAGGGGCGTGACGCTGCGCGTGAGTCCCGAAACGCAAGAACCCCTGCCGAGGCAGGGGTTCAGTGGAGGGGATGACGGGAATCGAACCCGCGTAGCCAGTTTGGAAGACTGGAGCTTTACCATTAAGCTACATCCCCATAACTCTGAGAGTTATCCAGTGCAGAAGCACCTCGATCAGCATAGTGGAAAAGCGTGGTGACGCACATCTTCGATTCACCCCGCGTGTCGGCGGATTGCGAGGTCGCCGGGTGGCAGGGCTGCTGGACTGCTGGGTGACCAGCATCTGAGCGCCGCGCCCAGAAAGCCACGGACACAACAAAAGACCCTCACCCGAAGGTGAGGGTCTTGCTTGCTCCCCCGGCTGGGCTCGAACCAGCGACATCCTGATTAACAGTCAAGCGCTCTGCCAACTGAGCTACAGGGGATCATTGCCGAAGCAACGTTTACGATAGTAGCGGCCTGCGAAGCGCAATCGCAAATCATTTGCCCGTGTCGCGCGCCGTGTCGGAATTTCTTTTCCAAAACCAACGACCTTCCGGGCAATCGAGTCCATCACCGCCGCAATTCACCGTGACAGTTCGTGTTTCCTTCTCGTAAACCAGAATGTCCAGCCAAACCGCTCCGGTGCGCCGCCACGGCTGAGACTCTTGCCGTAGATATGCGATCTGCCCTCAATATGCCGTTTCAGGCCCCCTGGAACATATCTACGGCCGATTACATATTGGCGGCAAAGAACGGGAGCCCCCACACCGCTCCCCGACCCACCTGTTGCCACATACAGGAAACACAGCCACTGCCTCGAAACAGGCCCGTTTCCCGAAACAAGGTCTTTCAGGCGCATGAGACCATCAATCTCGGCAGAAACTGTCGGCTTATAGGCCAAAAAGAGTGGATGGAACCCTGATCTAACCGCGTCATCACGCCGCTAGAACCAGATCACTAATGTCCGGCACCATTAACCGTGCCAACGACGACATCGCCAACCCAATGCGTGGT
>NZ_JACVMU010000006.1 GCF_014529985.1 Leucobacter sp. cx-42 | reverse complement strand
TGGAGACCGCCGTCAGGGTGGCTACGGTGATCGTAACCGTGATGATCGTGGTGGCGAGCGTCGTTTCAACGACCGCGGTGATCGTAAGCCGTTCAACCGCGATGACAACCGTGGTGGTGACCGTCGTTTCAACGATCGTAATGATCGTGGTGACCGCAAGCCTTTCAACCGTGATGGCGATGATCGTCGTTCGTTCAACCGTGACGATCGTGGCGATCGTAAGCCGTTCAACCGTGAAGGTGGAGACCGCCGTCAGGGTGGCTACGGTGATCGTAACCGTGATGATCGTGGCGGCGAGCGTCGTTTCAACGACCGCGGTGATCGTAAGCCGTTCAACCGCGATGACAACCGTGGTGGTGACCGTCGTTTCAACGATCGTAATGATCGTGGTGACCGCAAGCCTTTCAACCGTGATGGTGGAGACCGCCGTCAGGGTGGCTACGGTGATCGTAACCGTGATGATCGTGGTGGCGAGCGTCGTTTCAACGACCGCGGTGATCGTAAGCCGTTCAACCGCGATGACAACCGTGGTGGTGACCGTCGTTTCAACGATCGTAATGATCGTGGTGACCGCAAGCCTTTCAACCGTGATGGCGATGATCGTCGTTCGTTCAACCGTGACGATCGTGGCGATCGTAAGCCGTTCAACCGTGAAGGTGGAGACCGCCGTCAGGGTGGCTACGGTGATCGTAACCGTGATGATCGTGGTGGCGAGCGTCGCTTCAACGACCGCGGTGATCGTAAGCCGTTCAACCGCGATGACAACCGTGGTGGTGACCGCCGTTTCAACGATCGTAATGATCGTGGCGGCGACCGTCGCTTCAACGACCGCAACGACCGTAATGATCGTGGGGGCCGCCGCCCTTTTGACCGTGACGGCCAGGACGAGCGAGGCGGTGATTACGGCCGCGGTGGCACCCGCGGTGGTAACCGCAGCGACCGTGGTGGCGCGGATCGTGTCTTCACCGAATCAGAGCGCCTCCAGCACTCGCTGCGCCCCGTTCGTGCGGAGCACGAAGATCCGCAGATCCCTGACTCGATCACCGAGCGCGATCTGCACCCGGCAGCACGCGTTGAGCTGAAGACCCTCCAGGCGGAGACCGCCGAGAAGGTCGCGCGACACCTCGCAATGGTTGCACTGCTGATTGACGATGATCCTGCGCTCGCTCACGAGCACGCGATTTCGGCAAGCCGCCGTGCAGGCCGTATCCCGGTTGCGCGTGAGACCCTCGCGATGACCGCATACCGTACTGGCGATTTTGCGCTCGCGCTGCGTGAGATCCGCACCTTCCGTCGCCTCAGCGGCCGTGATGATCACATCGCGATCCTGGTTGATTCGGAGCGCGGCATGGAGCGCCCCGACAAGGCGATCGAGGCTGGCCTCGCGGTTGATGCAAGCAAGCTCGATACCGAGCAGCGCGTGCACCTCGCGATCGCAATGTCGGGCGCACGTCTCGATCTCAACCAGACTCAGCAGGCACTGCTCGAGCTGGAGATCCCTGAGCTCAACCCGAACCGTGCGTTCTCGTGGAGCCCCGAGCTCTTCGGTGCGTACGCAACCGTCCTCGAGGATCTTGGCCGGGCTGAGGAGTCCGCGAAGTGGTTCGCTTATGCCGACCGCGCAGCAGCTGCTCTGCACGAGCATGCTGCCGGCTTCGACCAGCTCGAGGTCTTCGAGATCGTTGAAGAAGAGCCCATCGAGTTCGATGACGACGATGCGTACGCAGCAAACGACTCGGAAGAGGGCGCGGATCGCGACAGCGACACCGATGCTCCAGCCGATGACGCTGACGATGCTGACGAAGCAGACTCAGCGGCTGACGCCGAGGCCGCACCCGCTGTCGACGCTGACGCTGATGTTTCTGCAGACAACGCTTCGGCTGAGGCCGAGGAAGAGGCTGAAGCTGAGACCGAAGACGACTCGATGAGCATCGAGGACGAGGTCGCTGAGCTTCTCGCTGAGGCTGGTATCGTCGACACCGCTGGTGACGACGCCGAAGCTGACGAGGACGACGCCGACGAGGCATACGCTGAGGCGTACGTCGAGGCCGAGGCTGAACCGGCTGCAGAGCCCGCAGTTGAAACAACGGAAGAGGAAGCGGCTGAGCCCGTAGCTGAGGCAGCTACTGAAGCAGCAGCTACCGAAGCGCAGAACGACTAACGAGTCGCCTGACTCCTAGGAAGGGTTATCGTGGGGATGTTTAGCCGACGCGGCAAGATGATTGACGCGCCAATTACTGGTCGTGATGCGATCCTGACCGATCTCGACGGTGTCGTGTACCGCGGCGCTGGCGCGATCCCTGGCGCGGTTGAACACCTCAATCGTGCGGCTGAGTCGATGCAGATCGGCTACCTCACGAATAACGCTTCGCGCACTGATCGCGACGTGGCAGCACACCTGCAGAGCCTTGGTCTCAAGGCCGCTGTGGATCAGGTTGTCACGTCGCCGCAGGCTGCAGTGACCGTGCTGCGCGAACGCGTAGCGCCTGGTGCGCTCGTGTTCGTGATTGGCGGCGAGGGCATCATGGATGAGCTCGCGAAGGCGGGCTTCCGCACGACGCGCAGCGCAGACGATAACCCCGATGCCGTTGTCCAGGGCTTCGCTCCCGAGGTGGGCTGGACCGAGCTGGCGGAGGCCGCATTCGCGCTCGCTGATCAGCCTGGTCGCGATCCGCTCCCGTGGGTCGCAACTAACACCGACTGGACGATCCCGGTCGCCCGTGGTCTCGCGCCAGGTAACGGTACGCTCGTCTCGGCGGTACACACCGCGGTCCAGCGCCTTCCTGAGTTCGCTGGAAAGCCAGAGCGTCCCATGTTTGAGACCGCTGCAAATCGCTTCGGTGCGAAGAATCCGCTCATGCTCGGTGACCGCTTGGACACTGACATCAAGGGCGCGCACGAGGCTGGTATCGCCTCGCTGCACGTGCTGACAGGGGCGGATCGCCCGAAGCAGCTCGTTGCCGCCTCGCAGGACATGCGACCCAACTACATCGTGGCTTCGCTCGCGGAACTGTTCGAGCCGTATCCCGCGACGGAGATCCGCCGTGATGGTTCCGTCAGTGTCGGTAGCGCTCGCGTGCGCATGGACGGCCACATAGCGAGCGTCGTCGACGAGGGCGACAGTGCAATCAATCTGCTGCGTGCGGGGTGTGGTGCGATCTGGAACTCGGGGCTCGCGATCTATGGTCTGAAGGTTCCCGAGATCATCTACGAGGACAACTGGCGCTTTTAAGCTGTAATGACAAGAATCCCGCTGGGGAGGCTACCAAATTCGGTAGTGTCCCCAGCGGGATTTTTGTGTTTTACGGGTGAACCCGAAGTGTGAGCTAGGCCATGCCGGCGAGCTCGAGCACAATCAACGCACCGTTCAGCACGACGATAGCGGCCGCAATGACGATACCTGCGATCCGCAATGGAAGCTTGTTTACGTACCTGCCCATCAGTTCGCTCTTTCCGGTGAGCGCAACGAGCGGGATGATCGCGAACGGTAGGCCAAAGGAGAGTATGACCTGGCTGATGATGAGCGACCAGGTTGGGTCGATACCGAAGCCCAGAATGATGAGGGCAGGCAAGAGTGTCACGATCCTGCGGACGAGCAGGGGGATCCGCACCCGAAGCAAGCCAGCCATGATCTCGGCGCCAGCGTAGGCGCCGACCGAGGTTGATGCGAGGCCGGACGCGAGGAGCCCGATGCCGAAGACAATCCCGACGCCAGCACCAAGGTGCGTTGAGATAACGTTCGCGGCGCCGTCAATCGTGTCAGTGCCATCGACACCTTGCAGGCTTGCTGCAGCGAGTACGAGCATGGCAATGTTCACGCCACCAGCAAGAATGAGCGCGAGGAACACATCGACCTTTGACGCCTTGAGCAAGCGCTTGATGAGGCGCGGATCATCACCAGACTCGGCAATCGTTGCGCCGTGGCGATCGCGCGACAGCGATGAATGCAGGTAGATTGCGTGCGGCATAATCGTCGCACCGAGCATGCTCGTGGCAAGCAGGAGCGACTGGACGTCAGCGAAGCGGGGAACGAGACCAGCGACAAGCTCGGTCGGATTGATGTTGACGAAGAGCAAGCCGCCGACGAAGCCAACGGTGATCACGATGAGCATGAAGATCATCACGCCCTCGAACTGGCGTTGACGCTTGCCCTGCAGCATGAGGATGAGGATCGACAGAATGCCAACGAGGATGCCGCCTGGCAACAGCGGAATGCCAAAGAGGATGTACAGCGCAAGTGCACCGCCAATAACCTCGGCGAGATCGGTCGCGGCCGCGACGAGTTCGGCCTGCAGCCAATAGAGACGCCGACTGGCGTTTGACAGACGTTTGCCGAGTAGCGCGGGCAGGCTCTGCCCAGTGACGAGACCGAGCTTCGCGGAAAGGTACTGCACGATCGCTGCCATAGCGTTCGCAAGCACCAGCACCCACAGCAGCAAATAGCCATACTCGGCGCCAGCCGACATGTTGGCCGCGACATTGCCAGGATCGACATACGCGATCGCCGCAACGAACGCGGGGCCAAGGAGCGCGAGCAGTCGGTTCGGTGATGTCCGAATCTCGACCGAAGATGTGCGAGGCATGCACCAAATTGTATTCCATAGTGAAAAGTTCATTGTTCGGTTCGACGAACTTATTTTCCGTATGGCGGAAATTGGCCGCCTTCTGGCGCAACACATGCCCAGTGTCAGTGGTCAGAGATAGTCTGGAACACATGAGTACGCAGCAAGAATCCGGGGTCGTAGACACGGCCGAGGCTGTCGAGCAATGCGCCGAGCAGGTCGCGGTCATTGAAGCGATGCCGCTTGCCGAACGAGCAGCCGGGTTTGAGCAGATGTATAGCGCGCTGGTGACGGAACTTGAGCGTAGTGATGTGGGTGCTGAGTAATGACTGACGGAACAACCAATCTCCAGCGCTCTGCTGTGTGGGAGGGTGACGAAGCGCGCCTCGATCGCGTCGTAGCCGAGCTTGGCCTCGCACGTTCGCGCAGCCGGGCTGGTGAGCTCATTGCCGAGGGTGCGGTGGCGTGCAACGGAGTGCAGGCACGGAAGGCCGGCCTCAAGGTTGCGGCGGGTACCGAGGTGACCGTGACCGGCGAAGACCGCTTCGTGAGTCGTGGCGCGCATAAGCTCGTTGCGGCAATCGCTGAGTTTGGGCTGGAGCCCAAGGGCCGCGTTGCAATGGACCTCGGTGCGTCGACCGGCGGCTTCACGCAGGTACTCCTCGAACACGAGCCCGCGGTCGTGCTGGCAATCGATGTTGGGCATGACCAGATGGTTCCTGCGATCGCAGCTGATCCACGAGTGCGATCAATCGAGGGGTGCAACGCTCGCGAACTCACCGCAGCGAGCCTTGCCGAGCTTACGGGCGAGACTGAGCAGCCGAGTCTCATCGTTGCAGATCTGTCATTCATCTCCCTGACGCACATTCTGCCGGCCATTGCACGCTGTGCGAGCGATGATGCAGAAGCTGCCGTGCTGGTGAAGCCCCAGTTCGAGGTTGGGCGCGTGCGCAATGGCATTGTGCTTGACCCTGAGCAGTGGAAATCTGCGATTCGCAAGGTGATGAGTTCAGCGGCAGAACACGGCTTTGTTACGCGGGGAATCGCGCACTCACCGATTCTGGGTGGCGAAGGCAACCGCGAATTTCTTTTGTGGATCGCGCGCGGTACGCCCGGCGATCAGACAGAATGGGATGCGCGGATCACCGAGCTGTGCACGGTGGCCGCTGATCGCAGTGAAGCGGCAACCGGGAGGGCCAACTGATGACACAGGCACCAGTGCGACGTATGTTGATTGTCTCGCACACGTTTCGTGAAGAGGCAGTGAGTGCGACGGTAGAGACGGTGCGACGACTTCGCGAGCGCGACGTCGTGCCCGTGCTCACCGCAGATGATCAGGCAGAGTTTGCGCCGTACCTTGCCCCCGCGCGCACTGAGGTACTCGGTGTTGACGCCGAGATCGAAGACCTTGAGGTTGCGATCGTGCTCGGTGGCGACGGCACCATTTTGCGTGCGGCTGAGGTGCTGCGCGACTCGGCATGCCCCATCGTTGGCGTGAACCTCGGCCACGTCGGGTTCCTCGCTGAGATGGAAATGCACGACCTTGAGTTCACCATCGATTCGGTGTTGCAGCGTCGCTATACCGTTGAAGAGCGACTCACCCTTGACGTGCGTGCTGAGCACGAAGGCGAGACGATCGCCGCGACCTGGGCGCTCAACGAAGTCAGCGTTGAGAAGCGCCGTCGCATGCTTGAAGTTGCCACCGGAGTTGACGGACGTCCCCTGACCTCGTTTGCCTGCGACGGCGTCGTGGTGGCAACTCCCACAGGGTCAACCGCATACGCGTTCTCAGCTGGTGCGCCAGTCGTGTGGCCCGGCGTGCAGGCGCTCCTCATGGTGCCGATCGCTGCCCACGCACTGTTCAACCGTCCGGTGGTCACCGGGCCAGACTCGACGATCACCGTCGAGATCCTGCCAGAAAACATTGGCCCTGGCGTGATGTGGTGTGACGGGCGTCGACGCACCGAACTGCCCGCAGGCTCGGTGGTGATTGTGAGCCGATCCGCGCAAACCGTGAAACTTGCTCGCCTTGACGAATCACCCTTCTCTGAGCGTCTCGTGCGGAAGTTCCACCTGCCAGTAGAAGGCTGGCGCGGCCATGGAGGGCGAGCTGCATGATTGAAGAACTGCAGATCCGCGATCTGGGAGTTATCGCAGAGACCGTCCTGCCGCTCGGGCCGGGCTTCACCGCCATCACTGGTGAGACGGGTGCCGGTAAGACCATGGTGGTCACCGCGCTCGGTCTGCTGATGGGTGAGCGCGCAGATGCGAGCAGCGTTCGTGCAGGCGCATCGCAGGCGCGCGTGAGCGGTATCGTACGCGTTGACGCAGCTGAGTTCCCAGACGTTGCATCGATCGTCGACGAGGTCGGCGGTGCGATTGAAGACAGCGAGCTCGTGCTGAGTCGCACCGTGAACGCCGAAGGACGAAGCCGCGCGGTCGCTGGCGGAGTTGGCGTACCGGTTGGTGCGCTTGGACGCCTCGCCGAGCAGCTCTTTGCCGTGCACGGCCAGTCAGAACAGTTGCGATTGAAATCAACGGCCGCTCAGCGTGAGACGCTCGACCGCTTCGCGGGTTCGGCGCTCGCCGCAGTCGCCAAGAAGTACCGTGCTGCGCACGATGAGCGCACCAACCTTGAGCGTCGCATCACTGAACTCCGTGAGACGCGTGACGCCGTGACTGCTGAGGCGAATCGACTGCGCGAAGAGCTTGAGCTCATCCAAGAGGTCAACCCTGAGCCAGGCGAGGAACGCGAGCTTGCCTCCCGCATCGAGGTGCTCGCCAACGTCGAAGCACTGCGCGACGCCGCAACCGCTGCGCAGAACGCCGTGGCGAACGAAGGCGACGATCCGATGGCGCGTGACGCAGCAGGCCTGATTGATGATGCGTTGCACCATCTTGATCGAGTGACCGGCGTTGATCCGCGTCTCGACGCCGTGGCAAATACGCTGCGTGAGGCACGATTCCAGCTTGCTGACGCTGGCCGTGACCTCGCTGAGTACGCAAGCGATCTCGACGAGGAAGGCCCCGCAGAACTCGAACGGGCGAACGATCGCATGTCGGCGCTCAAGCGAGTGCTGCGACTCTTCGGTGAAGACACGGAAACGGTCCTCGCATACGCTGAGACGGCAGCACAGCGGCTGGCTGACATCGAGGGTGAGGGGAGCTCTGAAGAGGCGCTCACGGCGCTTCTCGACGAATGCCGCGTCTTGGAAAGCGAGCTGGCGGCAAAGCTAACTGAACTCCGCTCGAAGGCCGCAACGAAGCTCCGTAAAGGAGTCACCGCAGAACTGCGGCAACTCGCCCTCCCAGACGCAGACTTCATCGTGACGGTCGAGCCTCTCGGCTCGTTCGCGGGACACGGTGCTGATGAGGTGCAGTTCCTACTGAGCCCACATCCGGGTGCGACGCCGCGACCGGTCGCGAAGAGCGCCTCTGGCGGCGAGCTCTCACGTGTCATGCTTGCGCTTGAAGTGGTGTTGGCAGGCGCAGATCCCGTGCCCACCTTCGTGTTTGACGAGGTCGACGCTGGCATCGGCGGCGCGGCCGCAATCGAGATTGGGCGCAGGCTCGCTCGTCTCGCGCAGACCTCGCAGGTCATCGTGGTGACGCATCTTGCTCAGGTCGCAGCGTTCGCGAACAACCACCTACAGGTCGTGAAAGACTCCTCCGGTGGGTTCACAGAAAGCAGCTGCACTCGACTTTCAGGCGAAGCTCGAATCGATGAAATGGCGCGGCTGCTGTCGGGGCTTTCGAGCTCCGAAAGTGCCCGCGAACATGCGACAGAGCTCCTCAATCTTGCCCCTTGAGTCTCGCAAGTCCTCTGATAATCTGACGCTATGAGCAAGCTATTCGGACACAAGAACGAAGACGCAACTTCGCCGAGCGAAGAGACGATCGTGGAGCCCACGTCCGAGGCAACGCCGGGCGTCGTACATGCGAACATCGAAGAGATGGACGCAGATACGCGTGAGCTGTACCGTGACGCACGCTCGGCTGCGGTTGAAGCGAAGGCAGACTCAGAGGACAAGCGCAATCGTTTTGTCACGATGCGCAGCCCCTTTGTGCTGGGGTTCACGATCACCCTCGGTGTGCTCGTCGCGATTCTCGTCGGAGACATGTTTGGTCAGCTCAGCACCATCATCATGTACGTCGTTGCGGCGCTCTTTATCGCGCTCGGCCTCGACCCCGTAGTTCGTAAGTTTGAAAAGCGTGGCATGAAGCGCCCCGTCGGCATCGCCGTCGTGTTCCTGGGGTTCATCGCGATTATCGCGACCATCCTGGCAATTGTGATTCCGATGCTTGCGCACCAGGTGAACCTGCTGATTCAGAGCGCACCTGAGCTGGTGACAGACATCACCGCCAAAGCCTGGTACAAGGACATCAACGAACGCTTTGGTCAGTACGTTGACTTCCAAGCACTGCTGAAGTCAGGTCAAGACCTGATTAGTAAGCCTGAAAACTGGACTCAGGTCGCCGGCGGTGTGTGGCAGGCCGGCATGGGCATCGCGAATGGTCTCACGGCAGCGCTCATCATTCTGATCCTGAGCCTCTACTTCCTGTCCTCAATGCGTTCGATCAAGCGTGGGTTCTACACCCTCGTACCGCGCAGCAGCCGTGCAAAGGTGATGGACATCACTGAGCAGGTTGCGGGCTCAGTAGGTGGTTACGTCAACGGCATGGTGCTGCTTGCGCTCATGAACTCAATCCTGGGCTTCATCATGATGCTCATTGTCGGCGTTCCGTTCGCAGGACTGGTGGCCGTTGGCGTATTCATCCTCGCGCTGATCCCACTCATCGGCTCGGTTATGGCGACCGTTCTTGTCGGAATCGTGGCGTTGTTCAACTCGCCCATGACTGCACTTATCGCCGTAATTTATTACCTCGTCTACATGCAGATTGAGTCGTACGTGTTCACGCCGAAGATCATGAACCGCGTCGTCGCGGTTCCCGGCGCACTCGTCGTCATTGGTGCCCTTGCGGGCGGTACTTTGCTTGGTTTGCTTGGCGCACTGATCTCGATTCCGGTGACGGCATCGATCCTCATGATCATCAAACAGGTCTGGGTCCCGCGCCAAGAAAACCGTTAATTCGCACAACTGTCCAGTACTCCCCAGAATCAGCTGATAGGATCAAAGCCCGTGGAAGCAGAGCTAAACGCGGAACAGCGTAAAACGACCAAGCACATCTTTGTCACCGGTGGCGTCGTATCGTCACTCGGCAAGGGTTTGACGGCAGCTAGCCTGGGCAACCTGCTCACCGCGCGCGGTCTGCACGTGGTTATGCAGAAGCTTGACCCCTACCTGAACGTCGATCCGGGCACGATGAACCCGTTCGAGCACGGCGAGGTATTCGTTACCGACGATGGCGCAGAGACCGATCTTGATATCGGCCACTACGAGCGTTTCCTCGGTATCAACCTGTCGCGTGCCGCAAACGTGACGACCGGCCAGATCTACTCGGACGTCCTCGCAGCTGAGCGTCGCGGCGACTACCTTGGCGCAACCGTCCAGGTCATCCCGCACATCACCAACGAGATCAAGCGCCGTATGCGTCTCCAGGCTGAGCAGGATCCCCAGCCCGACGTCATCATCACCGAAATTGGTGGCACCGTCGGCGACATCGAGTCGCAGCCGTTCCTTGAGTCGGCACGTCAGGTTCGCCACGAGCTTGGCCGCAAGAACGTCATCTTCGTACACGTTTCGCTGGTCCCCTTCATGGGTGCATCGGGCGAGCAGAAGACCAAGCCGACCCAGCACTCGGTTGCTTCGCTCCGTTCGGTGGGAATCCAGCCTGACGCGCTCGTCCTTCGCAGTGACCGTCCCGTCACCAAGGAAAACCTCTCGAAGATCGCACTCATGTGTGACGTCGAAGAGGGCGCAGTGGTGAACGCGATTGACGTCAAGAGCATCTACGACCTGCCGAAGCTGTTCAACGACCAGGGCCTCGACCAGACCGTCGTTGAGCACCTCGGCCTCGCTGATCGCGCACCCAAGGTCGACTGGGCAGCATGGCAGCCCGTACTCGACGCGGTACACAACCCGAAGGGTGAGGTCACGATCGGCCTCGTCGGCAAGTACATCGATCTTCCTGACGCGTACCTGTCGGTGACCGAGGCGCTCCGTGCAGGCGGCTTCGCTCACGCGACCAAGGTCAACATCAAGTGGATCCCGTCTGACACTTGCGAGACCCCCGAGGGCGCTCGTGAGCAGCTCAGCGGTATGAACGCAATCTGTGTGCCCGGTGGCTTCGGTATCCGCGGCATCGAGGGCAAGCTTGGCGCACTCCGTTTCGCTCGCGAGAACGGCCTGCCCGCTCTCGGCCTCTGCCTCGGTATGCAGGCAATGGTCATCGAGTACGCACGGAACGTTGCTGGTCTCGAGGGCGCATCGTCCACCGAGTTCGATCCCGACACCGCAATTCCCGTCATCGCAACGATGGCAGAACAGCACGCACACATCGACGGCGGCGACCTCGGTGGCACCATGCGCCTCGGTCTCTACGATGCGAAGCTCGCTGACGGCTCGCTTGCGGCCGACCTGTACGGCTCGACCATGGTCGAAGAGCGTCACCGTCACCGCTACGAGGTCAACAACCAGTTCCGCGATCAGATCGCTGCTGCTGGTCTGAGCTTCTCGGGCACCAGCCCCGATGGCGAGCTCGTTGAGTTCGTCGAGCTGCCCCGCGAGGTGCACCCGTACTACATCGCAACCCAGGCTCACCCTGAGCTGCGTTCGCGTCCGGGCAAGCCCCACCCGCTCTTTGCTGGCCTGGTAGGCGCAGCTATCGAGCGCCGTGAGGCGACGCACCTCTTCGAGGTGGAGAACAACGGTGGCGCAAACGCCTAACCCCGAACTCGGGGCGTCGTTCGACGGCTCGCTCGTAGACGCACCCGCACGTGATGTGCGGGTGCTCTCGAGCGAGCTCGTCGCGAACGGCTATGTGTGGGATCTGCGCCGAGATCGATTCGCCTATGGCGATACCGAGCTCGTGCGGGACTACATTGATCACCCCGGCGCTGTCGCAGTCGTTGCACTCGATGACGCCGGACGGGTGCTGCTCATCCAGCAGTACCGACATCCCATCGCGCACCGCGACTGGGAGCTTCCCGCAGGTCTCATGGACGTCGCGGGGGAGCCCGGCCATCTGGCCGCCGCCCGCGAACTCGCAGAAGAAGCCGACCTCGCTGCTGAGCGCTGGGACCTGCTGATCGACCTGTTCTTGACCCCTGGCGGATCATCGGAGGCCATGCGCATTTTCCTCGCACGAGATGTGCACCCCACCGAGCACACCTTCGAGCGTGAAGCCGAAGAGGCCGACATGCTCACGGTATGGGTGCCGCTCGAGGACGCCGTCCCTGCGGTGCTTGAGGGGCGCGTCAAGAACGCGGTTACCGCAGGCGGCATCTTGGCTGCGGCAACCTCACGCTCACTCGACTGGTCGACGCTGCGTCCTGCCGACACCGCATGGCCCGCGCGCGACACCGTGCGCGGCGAACGCTCGAAGTAGCACCGATGGCGGTCACCTTTGACGCGGCGGCCGAGCGTTGGTTGCGCCATCTGGTCATTGAGCGTGGCCTGTCCGAGAACACGTTGAAGGCGTATCGTGCCGACCTTGCTGCGTATGGCGACTGGCTCACGTCCGAACAGATCACCGATCTCGCGCGGGTGACGCCAGCGCTGCTCTCTGCCTTCGTGGTCAGCCTGTCTGCCGGCGGAGCAGGCGATGCCGGGGGATCCGCGCCCCTGTCGCCAGCGACCGTCACACGCCGCACGTCGACCGTGCGTGGGCTCCATCGGTTCCTCTTCGAAGAGGGGGTGCTTGCGGAGTTTGCTGGCCGCGGAGTTCGCACGCCGAAGAAGGCCCAGCGGCTGCCGAAAGCGCTCACGATCGATGAGGTCACCGCGCTGCTTGAGGCGACGGGCGGTGACGATCCCGTTGCGCTGCGCGATCGGGCCCTGCTTGAGCTGTTGTATGCGAGCGGTGCGCGAGTGAGCGAGGTTGCTGACCTTGATCTCGACGATCTCGTTGGTGGGCATGCCGCTGGTGACGCGTGGGCGGACCCGACCCGCGTACTCAGCGAGGGCGGCTTCTTGCGTGTGACGGGCAAGGGCTCGAAGCAGCGGATCGTGCCGTACGGCCGCCATGCCGGTTCAGCGCTGGCTGCCTATCTGGTGCGCGCGCGTCCGGCGATGGTTGAGCGCGGCAAGGGGACTCCTGCGCTGTTCGTTGGCCCCCGCGGTGCCAGGCTGTCGCGGCAGAGCGCCTGGCTGGTCATTCGCGCGGCGGCGGATCGTGCCGAAATCACTGCAGAGGTCTCGCCTCACACGCTGCGTCATTCGTTCGCCACCCACTTGCTTGCGGGCGGCGCCGATGTGCGCACGGTCCAGGAACTCCTTGGGCATTCCTCGGTGACAACCACGCAGATTTACACGCAGGTGACTCCGGATACGTTGCGGGAGCACTACGTGATGTCGCATCCGCGGGCGAAGTAGATGCTGAGAATGACCATTTCTGGCGGATCGAACTGGTTCGCGACACCGAAATACACGCCGTGATGCAACCTTCAAATGTCAGTGGCCAGCGATAAGCTGGAGCCGAATCACGACCCCCAAGGAGAGTGCACGATGGCGAACAAAGGCGAGCTTGGACCAACCGGCCGACCGGTGCGTGTCATTACGCCGCCTGAGTTCCTTGAGACGCACGGTCCCGCGCGCATCATCGCGATGTGCAACCAGAAGGGTGGCGTCGGTAAGACAACAACGACCATCAACCTGGGTGCGGCGCTCGCGCGCTACGGCCGTCGGGTGCTCGCGGTAGATTTCGACCCGCAGGGTGCACTGTCTGCAGGTCTTGGCGTACCCGCCCATGAGGTCCCAACGATCTACGACCTCATGCTTGGCAAGATCAAGAACCCGCACGAGGTCATCCAGAACACGGCAACGCCCGGCCTTGACGTGATTCCCGCAAACATCGACCTGTCGGCTGCAGAGGTGCACCTCGTGAGCGAGGTCGCCCGCGAGCAGATCCTCGGTTCGGTACTGCGCCGCGTTGCTGATGACTACGACGTTATCCTCATCGACTGCCAGCCTTCGCTCGGCCTGCTCACGGTGAACGCGCTGACTGCGGCGCACGGTGTCTTGATTCCGCTCGCGTGTGAGTACTTCGCACTCCGTGGTGTCGCGCTGCTCATCGAAACGATTGAGAAGGTGCGTGATCGCTTGAACCCCGCGCTCGAGCTCGACGGCATCATCGCGACGATGTACGACCCGCGCACACTGCACGCACGTGAGGTGCTCGAGCGCGTGGTCGAGACCTTTGGTGAGAAGACGTTTGACACCGTTATTGGCCGCACAGTCAAGCTGCCTGATGCTTCGGTCGCGGCCCAGTCGATTCTTGACTATGCACCCTCGAATGCGGCAGCCGAAGCGTATCTCACGCTGGCCCGTGAGATCGTGCAGCGCGGCATAGTCGCATGACCCAGACTGGCGCTCACATGGACACACACGCTGAGACGCCAGACACTCTTTTGCCGGGCGCTCAGACGGGCGCAGCAACGTCGCTGCCGGCAACTGCAGATGATGGCGGCTTCCGGGTAAGTCTTGAGGTTTTCGACGGCCCGTTCGACCTGTTGCTCAGCCTGATCGGTAAGCACGAACTCGACATCACTGAGGTTTCGTTGAGCCTCGTCACCGACGAGTTCATCTCGTACCTTGGCACGCTCGAAGGGCAGGGGCTCATCGAGCTTGATCAGGCCTCCGAATTCTTGGTCGTCGCGGCGACCCTGCTCGACATGAAGATCGCGAGCCTGTTGCCACAGGGCGAGGCCGTCGATGCCGAAGACATTGCGCTGCTTGAAGCGCGCGACCTGCTGTTCGCACGGCTGTTGCAATACCGTGCGTTCAAGCAGGCGAGCGCATGGTTCTCGGGGAAGCTCGCGACTGAGGCCGGGCGGCACCCACGGCAGGTGCCCCTTGACGCAAAATACCGAGGCAAAGGCCCCGAGTTGCTCTGGACTTTGACGGTGCAAGACTTCGCCGCAGTCGCGACGCTGGCGTTTACGCCGCGGGCAATTCCCGTTGTCGGGCTCGACCACCTGCATGCTCCGCTGGTGTCGATCCGGGAGCAAGCAGCAATCGTTGTGGCAATGCTGCGAAGCGACGGAGCACTGAGCTTCCGCCACCTCATCGCGGGGATTGACACATCAACTGAACGTGGCGTGATTGTGGCACGGTTCCTCGCGATCCTTGAACTGTACCGGCGCGGTTCGGTGCTCTTTGACCAGGCAGAACCCCTTGGCGACTTGCACGTGCAGTGGGTCGGCGAGGAGTGGAGCGACGACGAACTCGCTACCCTGGGAAGTGATTATGACTGACGAACACCAGACCCCGACGGAGCTCGCAGCAGCTCGTGAAACGCACACGCTTTCACAGCAGCTGGAGGCGCTGCTCATCGTGGCCGACAGGCCGTTGTCAGCAGTCGAGCTCGCGGCCGCCACAGATCACCCTGTGCGGCTCGTGCGATCCGCGCTCGCGGCCCTCGTGGCCGACTACAACGGCACAGATGAGACGCTCGCAAGCAGCGGCACACCTCGCGGCTTCGAACTACGCGAGACGGCAAACGGATTCCGGTTGTACGTGCGAGAAAGCCTCGACCCGATCGTGGCCGACTTCGTGCAGCAGTCAACCCCGGCCAAACTGTCGCAGGCGGCACTCGAAACGCTCGCTGTGATCGCGTACCGGCAGCCCATTACGAGGGGTGCAATCGCGTCGATCCGCGCAGTAAACGTAGACTCGGTAGTACGCACCCTGCTGGGCCGCGGGCTCGTGGAAGAGGTAGGGCTCGAGCCCGAGACCAACGCGACCCTGTATGGCACAGGTGACATGCTGCTCGCGCAGCTCGGAATTGATCACCTGTCACAGCTCCCGCCGATCGCGCCGCTCCTCGAAGACGGCACTGAAGGATTTGACCATGAAGAACTCTGACCGCAACGACTCGAACGACTTCGGTGGCTCGTTCACCGTCGATGGCGAAGCTGTCGAGGTCGACCTGGCCGAGTTTGGCTGGGAACCCCGTACGCCAGCAACGCCCAAGCCGGTAGATGAGCGCCCGCGCCTCCAGAAGGCACTTGCGCACGCTGGCATCGCATCACGTCGCGCCTGCGAGACGCTCATCACCAGTGGCCGTGTGACCGTGAACGGCGAGGTTGAACTCGAACTTGGCTCGCGCTTGAACCCGGGCGATGAGGTGCGCGTCGACGGTGTCGTCGTGCAGCTCGACGTTTCGAAGCGCTACTTCGTGCTCAACAAGCCGACCGGTGTCGTATCGACGATGGCAGATGAAGACGGCCGACCCGACCTGCGCGAGTTCACCGAGAAGATCGGCACCGCGCCTGCTGACCGCCTGTACAACGTCGGCCGCCTCGACACCGACACGAGTGGCCTGCTGATCCTCACCAACGATGGCGACCTCGCGCACGCGCTTTCCCACCCGAGCTTCGGTGTGCAGAAGACGTACATTGCGAAGGTGCGCGGGCGCGTGCGCCCCGGCACCGTGCAGCAGCTGAAAGATGGCATCGAGCTGAAAGATGGGCCGATCAAGGCGGATCGTGTCAAGCTGCTCCCCGATACGTCGAACAGCACGAACACGCTGATCGAGCTCACCATTCACTCCGGTCGCAACCGCATCGTGCGCCGCATGATGGCAGAGGTAGGCCACCCCGTACTCGAACTCGTGCGCCGCAGCTTCGGCCCGCTCAACCTTGGCACCCTTGGCCTCGGTGAACTGCGTGAAATGTCTGCAGCTGAGCGCGGCGCGATTCTGTCGGCCGTTGAAGACGGCGGCCAGAAGGAAACCGCGCGCAACAGCCGCGACAGCGAGAACACCGCAAAGCAGCAGGTGCGTAACAAGCGACGACCCATCACCGCTGGGCGCCCAGGCGACGGCGCAGGTGCGCGTGGCATGCGCGGCATCGCAGCGAAGGGCAACCCGCACGGTCGCGGCGGCGCAGGGCGCGGCAACAACGGTACTGGCGGCAACAACGGCGGCAAGAACACTGGCGGTGGCTCAGGCCGCCGTGACAACCGAGGAGGACCGCGATGACTCCAGCTCCCCACACCTTCGTGACCCGTGTGACGGGCACCGTGCACATCATTGGCGCGGGCCTGCTTGGCGCGAGCATCGGACTCGGGCTGCGCGAACGCGGCGTTGAGGTCACTCTCGAAGACCAGTCGCCCACCGTGGTCGCGCTCGCCGCAGACTACGGCGCGGGCCGTGCACGGGTTGAGAGCGATCCGCATCCCTCGATCGTGATCGTCGCGACTCCGCCCGATGTCGTCGCAGATGTCGTGGCAGGAGCCCTGGCACGCTTCCCTGAGGCAGTCGTCACTGACGTTGCCAGCGTGAAGCTTGCGCCGTTCGTTGAACTCAAGCGCCGCGGTGTCGATCTCACGAACTACGTTGGTTCGCACCCGATGGCTGGCCGCGAACGCGGCGGCGCGATCATGGCTCGCGCAGACCTGTTCACCGCTCGTCCGTGGGTCATCTGCCGTGACGAAGAAACCCCAGCGAGTGTGCTTTCTGCCGTTGAAGCGATTGCGCTCGACCTCGGCTCGGTGCTCCTCGAAATGACGCCAGAAGAACACGACCGTTCGGTCGGTCTGGTCTCGCACGTTCCCCAGGTGGTGTCGAGCCTGCTTGCTGCACGGCTCGTACCAGCACCTGAGCTGTCGATGAACCTTGCTGGCGCCGGCGTGCGCGACACCACGCGCATCGCGGCAAGCGACCCCGAACTCTGGGTACAAATTCTTGGCGCAAACAGCAAGCCGATCGTTGAGGTGCTCGACGCCTTCGTTGCAGATGTGCAGCAGTTTGCAGACGCACTGCGAGAAATTGAGGCGCCAGGCTCAAAGCGCCAGGTCGCAGACCTAATGGCGCAGGGAAATCTCGGCGTAAAGCGCCTCCCAGGTAAGCACGGATCGAGCGAAAGATTCACCGCAATTACGGTGCTCATCGACGATCAGCCTGGCGAGCTTGCCCGCTTGCTCACCGAACTCGGAGATCTGGGTATTAACATGGAAGACTTGCGCCTTGAGCACTCGCCGGGCGCAGAGATCGGATTCGCGGAGATCGCGGTGCTGCCAGAAGTGGCAGAACGCGCGACGACCGACCTTACTGAGCGCGGATGGAGGACGCTGTAATGACCGAAGCAATGCTCGTCGCAATTGACGGCCCCGCAGGCAGCGGCAAATCTAGCGTCGCTCGCAAGGCGGCGGATCGCCTCGGCTTTGGCATCCTCGACACGGGCGCGGCCTACCGCACGCTCGCATGGTCTGCGTTGCACACCGGTACCGATCTTGAAAATGAAGCCGCCGTGCTCGAACTCATGGATGCGTGGTCGTACCAGACCACGCTGCAGGGGGAGCAGCGCATTGGGGTCGAACTGTCGAGTGCTGACGGATCCGCGACCCACGACGTCACCAGTGAAATTCGCGAGCCTGCCATCAGTGGTCAGGTGAGCCGGGTTTCCAAGCACCCGCAGGTACGTGAGCGGTTGAACGAGATGTTCCGCGACATCGTTGCGAAGTCGGGTCTGCCCGGCGTCGTCATCGAGGGCCGTGACATCACCACTGTCGTTGCTCCGAATGCGCCGGTTCGCATTCTGATGACGGCGTCACCCGAGGTGCGCGCAACCCGGCGAGCAGGCGAACTGCCCGGCGCGACGCACGAGCAGGTGCTTGCAGACATCACCGCGCGTGATGCGAAAGATGCGCTCGTGGTGGACTTCCTTAACCCCGCTCCCGGGGTAACGCTCGTTGATACGAGCGATCTTGACTTTGAACAGTCGATTCAGGCTGTGATTGACATCGTAGAGGCCGTCCGTGCCTCGGAACAGGACCCCCGATGACGACCCAGAACGAACAACTGGATCCGGCAGGCGAAGAATTCGACGCCACCGAGATCGACGCAACCGAGGTCATCGTTGGTGAAGGCTTCGACTCGGAGCTGACCGACGAGGAGCGCCTGCGCAGCATGCGTTCGACCCTCGACACGTTTGACCTCGACGACGACGACAAGGAGGTGCTCTTCGGTGAGGACGGCGAGTTCCTCGGCTTCCAGGAAAAGCTTGCTGAGGCACTTCCCGTTGTCGCGATCGTTGGCCGCCCGAACGTGGGCAAGTCGGCACTGGTGAACCGTATTCTCGGCCGTCGTGAGGCAGTTGTTGAAGACATCCCCGGTGTGACCCGTGACCGCGTCACCTACACCGCTGAGTGGTCAGGCAAGCGCTTCTCGCTCGTCGACACCGGTGGCTGGGAGCCCGACGCAAAGGGCATCGACGCTTCGGTCGCAATGCAGGCTGAGATCGCTATCGAGCTCTGCGACGTTGTGCTCTTCGTCGTTGACTCGCGCGTTGGCCCGACCTCGACCGATGAGCACGTTGTGCAGCTCCTTCGCCGCACCAACAAGCCCGTCTTCCTCGTCGCAAACAAGGTCGACGACGCGGTGCTCGAGCCCGAAGCTGCTCAGCTCTGGTCGCTCGGCCTTGGCGAGCCCCGTGCCGTCTCGGCACTGCACGGCCGCGGCGCAGCTGACCTGCTCGACGACGTTGTGAAGGCGCTCCCTGAGGAGTCGGCTGTCGCAACCCCGAAGCTCGCAGGCCCCCGCCGCGTTGCGCTGCTCGGCCGTCCGAACGTTGGCAAGTCGAGCCTCCTCAACAAGGCTGCGGGCGAAGAGCGCGTTGTCGTCAACGAGCTCGCTGGTACGACTCGCGACCCCGTCGATGAGCAGGTTGAGATCGCAGGCCGCGTCTGGACCTTCGTCGATACCGCAGGTATCCGTCGCCGCGTGCGCCAGCAGAAGGGCGCTGACTTCTACGCGACCCTCCGCACCCAGGCTGCGCTCGAGAAGGCAGAGGTTGCCGTCGTTCTGATCGACGTCACCACTGAGATCTCCGACCAGGACCTCCGCATCATCGACCTCGTTCTCGAGTCGGGCCGTGCGCTCGTACTCGCGTTCAACAAGTGGGATCTGCTTGATGACGAGCGTCGTCGCTACCTCGAGCGTGAGATCGAGGCTGACCTCGCTCACGTCGATTGGGCACCCCGAGTCAACATCTCGGCACGTACCGGCCGTCACCTCGAGAAGCTCGTACCCGCGCTCGAAACCGCGCTGGACTCGTGGGATTCACGTATCCCCACCGCAAAGTTCAACGCGTTCGTCGCAGAGCTTACCCAGGAGAACCCGCACCCCGTGCGCGGTGGCAAGCAGCCCCGTATTCTCTTCGGCACCCAGGTGCAGAACCGTCCGCCCACGTTCGTGCTCTTCACGACCGGCTTCCTGGACCCCGGCTACCGCCGCTTCATCCAGCGCCGTCTGCGCGAGACCTTCAACTTCGAGGGCAGCCCGATCGTGCTGAACATGCGTATTCGTGAGAAGCGTCCCCGTCCGTAAGTGACGCGGCCGCGCCTCGTGCGCACATGAACAGAGCGGGTGCCTCAGCGATCAAGCTGAGGCACCCGCTCTGTGTTGTTTGTGGGCGCGTGCCCAGCGACGGGTATCCCGCTAGCTCCACAGCTCAGAGAACGCCACTTCACGGTCGAGGATGCGCTCCGCCGCGCGATGCCCCGACATGAGCGCAGCGGTCACGGTCGCTGGGTCATCAGTCCAGGTGGCCTCGCCGGCGAGGTGCAGCACATCGCCGACTGGCGTTGCAAGCAGATCGTGTTCTTCCGGGCGTGCACCTGGCGTCATGTATGCGTACGAGCCACGAGCCCACCGGTCGTCCTGCCAGCGGGTAACGTTTACCTGCGTTGGCTCGGCAACACGATCACCGTAGAGCGCGCGCAGCTCGGCCAACACGGCCTCGGCGATCCGCTCATCTGACCACTCCCGCGTCTCCTGCGCGCACGGCCCAGCCGCGAACGTCAGGAGCGTCGGTTCGCCCGCCACCGCGGTGAGGTCGTACCACGAGTGCCACCAGTGGCTCTCTGGGCCTTGGCGTCGAATCGCATAAACATCGTCATCCCAAAACTTCTCGGTGAACCTGATGAACACTTTCTCAAACGCGTTCATGCGCAGACCGGCGAGCGCACGGGCATTGGTTTCCGGGAGGGGCGGATCGATCACAAACTCCGCAGACTGCAGCACGCCAACAGGCACGGTGATGATCACGCGGTCAGCGGTGAAGATGCCGCGGTTGCTCGTGACCTCGACGCCCGATCCGCCCCATCGCACCGCGGTGACCTCGTGCTCAAGTCGGATATCGAGGCCCCGCGCCAGATGGGTCGCGAGCGCGTCATAGCCCTCAGGGAATACGACCTCGTCACCGTCGATCGCATCATCGTCGAGACCGTGCGCGTCGAGGTCATCGATCCACGCCCCGTACTGTTCTTCTGAACGGTGACGGAAGTACTCGCGCGCCCGTTCGGTGCGCTCGGCGTCCCAGCCGAGGCTCGTAAGCGTGCGTTCGACGACATCTCCGTACGATTCACCGGGCTGCGAAGCAGCGATCGTGTGCACGAGCTGCGCATCAACCGTGTGGAGATCGTCAGTGAACTGCTTTGCCGCTGCGGCGGGTAGCCGCTCATTGTCGGGGCCGTAGTAGGCCAGGGGGCGGCTGTCTGGTTGGTATCCGCCGACGGTGAACTCCGCCATAGGCATTCCACAGGCCCGCGCGGCCTCGTAGACGGGGCTGTCGACGATACCATGAATCCACGAAGCGCCGAGATCGGTCACCTTGCCGGCAGTGCGCTCCGAGTGCACGCGGCCGCCGATACGATCGCGCGCCTCAAGCACCGTGACGCTGCGGCCAGCACGCGTGAGCAGGGACGCTGCGGTGAGGCCGGATACTCCGGCACCAATGATGAGGGTATCAACGTGTGTCATACGACGCTCCAATGCGGGAAATGACAAGAATCTGTAGGCAAGGACAGTGCAGGGACAGCGGAAGCGGCCTACTCGTCGGGGACGAGCACGGGGGTATCGCGGTTGAGGCTCTCGCCACGGAAGAACGGGCGTGAATTCGGGCGCATTGCCCACAGTCCCATGAGCACGAAGCCCAGTCCGATTGCGCCAACACCGATGACAAAGGCGCCGCCAATGCCGAACAGGACGGTGTTGCCGTAGTCGGTCGCCCACATGTCAATTGCCGACTGGATGAAGGCATAGGTGAGCATGAGGCCGCCGAGCAACGGCAGGATGCCGCGCATCCACAGGTTCCGAGCGTTGTCGCGCAGGGTGTCACGGAAGTACCAGACACAGGAGAACGAGGTCAGCGCGTAGTACAGCGCGACGGCGAGACCCATCGACGTGAGTGAGTCGGCGAGCATATCTGTCGAGACGAGCGACATGACCACGTAGTAGAGGATCGAGGCGATACCCATGACGAGCGTGGAGAACCACGGCGTCTTGAACTTCGGGTGCACAGACGCGAACTTTGCGGGGAGCGCACGATAGACCGCCATGGAAAGCGTGCCGCGTGCGGTGGGCAGGATGGTGGTCTGGGTCGAGGATGCTGCCGAGACCATCACCGCGAGAATCAGGAACCAGCCCCACGGGCCAAAGAGAACGTCGCGGAGCACGATGAACACGTCGTCGAGGTTCTCTGCGTTGGTGAGGCCGAAGCCGGTGTCCCCAAAGCCGGCGAACATCATGACCGCGATGGAGACGCCTACGTACACAACAATGAGCACGACAATGCTCGAGAGCGCGGCACGGCCGGGGGTCTTACGCGGGTTCTTCGTCTCTTCGTTGAGCGCGAGGCAGGTGTCCCAGCCCCAGTAGATGAAGAGCGCGAGCAGGACGGCCTGCATGAATCCGCTCCAGCTGCCGAGCTCTGCGGGGTTAAACCAGCTCCAGCTGAACGCAATCGAATCAGGGTTGCTGCCGTCGAGCGCATGCACGAGTGCGAGCACTCCAAAGAGGAGGAGTGCGCCCATCTGAATGACCATGAGCACCATCTGCATGCGGTCGCCGATCTGCACGCCCAGCATGCTGATTCCCGACATAAGCGCGATGAAGACGACCGAGGTAATGACAACAATGGTCTGGTCATTTGCGTATTCCTCGTTCCCGAGGAGGTACCAGAAGTAACGGCCGGTGATCTCGCCGACGTTGGCCATCACCATGACGCCCGCAACCGCGACGGCCCAGCCGCCAATCCAACCGGTGACCGGACCGAAAGCTTTAGTGCCCCATACGAAGGTGGTGCCGCAGTCAGGCGCGACACGGTTCAGCTCTTGATAAGCGAACGCGGCAAACACCATCGGAATGCACGCAACGACGAACACGAGCGGAGCCTGTGCGCCAACCGCGACAATGACGTAGCCGAGCGTCGCAGCGAGCGAGTACAGCGGGGCTGTCGATGAAAGGCCAATGATGGTTGACCCAACGACACCCAGGGTGCCTTGGCTTAATCCCTTGCCAGTGTGAATGTGGCCAGTGTCGGTTGCATTATCAAGTGTGTATTTAGACACGTAGGGTTTCCTCGTCATCGTGGAAATTAAGACGTGTTCATCCTAGGGGTGTAAGTAGACACACACGAAACGGGGCGCGGATCGGGGGTGGTGATCCGCGCCCCGTTAGCGGGGGAGCTTGGCGCGTTAGACGATGGTGCCCGCGACCAAGCCGAAGACCAGCAGGCCGATGCCGAAGACGAGCATGATCGCAACGAGCGAGAGGATCGCGGCGTTCATCCAGACGCCCCAGAGCGCGAGCGTGCGTTCCTTGGTGTCGCGGCGAAGGGCCAGCACACCGAGGATGAGGCCGACGATCGGAGCGACGATGGTCCAACCGGAGACGATCGATGCGATGCCGACGACGAAGCTTGCGATTGCGAATGCGCTGCCGTCGTTTTCCTTCTTCGCCGCGAACTGATCTGCCGTGGGTGCGGCGGGTGTATCGGTGCGCGTAGCGGTGGTGTCCAGGCCGGTATCAATGTTGGTTGCCTGGGTGAGGTGCATGGTGTCCTGCATGATGTTGCCTTTCTCGGACGGTGGCTTGTGTGCCTGATAACTACAAAATTACGGGGCATAGCGCCGCCTGCCATCCTGCTGAAGTATCGCCGTTCTCATACCTGGGTACCTTCACGCGGGGGTCGCGCGATACCGGGGTCGGGGGTAGCGTGGAATGGTGCGCGTTCGCAGACGCACGCGCCGGAAGGAGGGGTCTCGTGGACCTCATCAGCACAGCAGATCTCTATGACGAACATGGCGACGCGCTGCAGTCCCTTGCAGTGCAATTTCAAGATCTTGGGGGCATGACATGCTTCGACGGCCCGGTTCGCACGGTCCGCTGTTTCCAAGACAACGCGCTGCTGAAGAGCGTACTGTCATCGCCCGGTGACGGGGCCGTGTTGGTCATTGACGGGGGCGGATCGCTGGAGACCGCACTCGTCGGCGACATGATTGCAGGGCTCGCAGTCGACAATGGCTGGGCAGGCATCATCGTGAACGGCGCGATTCGTGATCGAGTGGCCATCGGCACGCTTCCGCTGGGTGTGAAGGCACTCGGATCGAACCCAGCAAAATCGACAAAGACGGGCGCCGGAGTACTCGACGTTGAACTCATCATCGGGGGAGTGAAATTCCGCCCGGGTGCCCACGTGTGGTGCGATGCAGATGGGGTGCTCGTCGAACTGTGATCAGTTCCAGTCGTTCGGTGACGATTTGGTATCGGCGGTGCCTTCCCTCAGGCTTCGCTGGATAGGCTTTCTGCTTAACCAGCCCGTCAGATACCGCCGGCGACGCTCGAAAATTGAGGACCAGCATGAATCCCCAGACCAGCCGTACACGTTCGATTCTTGGAATGCGCATTGGTGCACCTGCCCTCGCGCTCGCCGCAGCAATGCTGCTGAGCGGCTGTTCTGGCGACGGCGGTAAGCAGGCCGCCGAGGTCGAAGAGACTCCGCTGCAGAAGTACTTCGCTGCCCTGTCGGGTGAGGAGGAGTACACGCAGGAGATGTTGGACGCCGAGATGGCGAAGACTGAAGAGCTCGTTGCGCAGTGCATGACGAAGGAAGGCTTCGAATACATCCCCAACTCGTCTGGTGGCGGCGTAGTGATCTCGAACACGACCGAGGACGAGGGCGATAGCGGTCCAGAGTGGGGCAGCATCGAATTCGCCGAACAGTACGGGTACGGCATCATTGACTGGCCAGGCATGGATGAGGCTGATGCTGAGGAGCCAGACGACGGCACTGATTACACAGACCCCAACGAGGAGTACATCAACTCCTTGAGTGAGTCTGAGCAGCAGGCGTTCTACGACACTCTTTACGGGCAGGGTCCTGACGAGAGCGAGATGAACGAGGACGGCTCGTACGAGTACAACTGGGAGACCGCTGGCTGCCAGGGCTGGGCGGAAAACCAGGTGCGTGAAGATTCAGGCGGAATCATGGCTGCATTTGAGGACCCTGAGTTCGCTGATCTGTTTGAGGGCATGAACAACCTGTCCATGCAGTTCTACGATGCAGAGCAGGCGAGCCCCGAGATGCAGGCAATCAATACTTCGTGGAATGCATGCATGACGAAGTCTGGCATCAGCGAGTTTGATAACCCCAACCAGCCGTACGATACGCTCATCGAGGAGTACAACGAGCTCATGCCTGAGGACGGCGACATGTCAAAGGCAGATAAGAGCGCTGTTGACGCGTTTAAGTCACGCGAGATCGAGACCGCAGTGGCTGATGCGACCTGCAAGAAGAACATCAAGTATGACGAGCAGGTACTCAAGCTCTCGAACGCCGCAGAGCAAGAGTTCGTTGATGAGAATAAAGCGCAGCTTGATGCGCTCGTCGCCAAGTACGGTGCGAAGAAGAACTAACGAATGCGGGACCGAAAGCGCCGTCACGAACAAGCGGCGTTGAACGAAGAAGTGTTGACCGAAGAGAGCTCATCGACCGAGGAATTCTCGACCGATGACCCCACAATCAGCGCAGAGCTGACCGGCGAAGCGTCGATCGAGAAGCCCGAAAAATCGGGTGAGCGCACAGGCTGGACCGGGCGACGGCTCGTCGCACTGATCGCTGGCGTCGCCGTGGCATCGTTGCTCGTTGGTATCGGCGTGATGCAGTTCATCGTGTCGCCTGCCGAGCTTGCCGCTCGTACCGAGGCTCCGGAGCCAGGGCCAATCACGGCTCCCGTTGAAGAACGGCGCATCGAAAACACCATCATCACGCGTGGCGAGGTCACCTACGCTGACGCGGTTGAGGTGAGCATTGACGCAGGCGCAGCAGCAGAGCGGCCGGTGGTGACGGGCCATGTGCCTGAGGCTGGCACGATTTTCAACGCTGGCAATATTGCGCTCGAGGTTGCGGGTCGTCCCGTCATCGTGTTGCCCGGTGATCTGCCTGCGTACCGCACATTGAGTATTGGCATGCGGGGGCCCGACGTCGTACAGCTTAAGGCGGCCTTGAACGCAATGGGGTACGCCGCAGGCGACTCCGGAGATGACACTTTCACCTGGGACACCGCAACCGCGGTTGGCGCGCTCTACGAACAGATTGGCTACTCGGCAGCAAACGGCGGCGACGAAGCACAAGAGGCACTGCAGAATGCCGAACGCGGCGTGCGCGACGCAAACATCGCCGTGTCGCAGGCCCAGGCAGCGCTGAACCAAGCACGAGCCGCGGGCAGTAAGAACACCGCAGGTGAAGAAGCCACTCTGACCGCAGCAAACGATCAGCTCTCGGATGCGCAAGATGCGCTCGGCCTTGCGCAGGAGCGTGTGCTCCCGACGCTGCCTTCGTCAGAGGTACTGTTCCTGAACAATCTTCCGCGACGCGTTGACGATGTCTCCGTCAAACGTGGAGACGTATTGCAGGGTTCTCCGATGTACGTTTCTGGCGCTGAGCTCACGATTGTGGGAACCGTCTCCAAACAAGATGCAGAACTGCTCGTTGCGGGTGCCGAGGCGACATTCCCCGCCCCAGACGGTACCGAACTGAAGGCCAAGGTTGCCAAAGTCGAAGCGCCAAAGGCTGGCGCAAAGCCAGAGGGCGGCGAGAACAATGGCAATACGGGTGGCGATAGTGCAGGTACCGGCTCGAGCTCGCGTTACACCGTGAGTTTTACGCCTGGTGATCTGACGAAAGACCAGATTGAAGCGTTGCGCGGCACAAACGTACGTGTCCGTGTGCCGGTCGCCAGCACCGACGGTGATGTGCTTGCCGTGCCGATCGCTGCGCTTTCTGCGGGTTCAGGCGGACAGGACCGCGTTGAACTGTTGATCGATCTGAAGAGCGGTCCCGATGCGGTCACCGAACTCATTGACGTCACAGCCGGGCTCGCAGCAGACGGCTACGTGGAGATCGAAAGCGACGACCCCCGCTTCACCGCAGGCGCCAAGGTTGTGGTCGGTCGGTGAGCGAGGTCGACGGACTCCTCGAGGAAGCGCGTGAGGCGGCTGCGAACCGCAAATCGCTGTCGAAGCGTGCCCTCGCCCGAGAGTACCGACAAGGCGACCGCGAAACCGTACGCGAAGCCAAACGGCGAGCGAAGCTGCACGGAGCTGCAGCGCTCAACACCTTGGGAGAATCTCACGTTGGCGTCGGCAACCCGCACTACGCAGGGCCGCTTATCTCCCTCACAGATGTCACCAGGTTTTTCCCTGGCCCGCCGCCAGTGAATGCGCTGCGCGGTGTTGACCTCACGGTTGACCGCGGGGAGTATCTCGCGATCATCGGCCCGTCTGGCTCAGGCAAATCAACGATGCTCAACACCCTCGGCCTGCTCGACCGGCCGAGTACCGGCACGTTCCTGTTCGAGGGCATCGATGCGGGAGAACTCGAAGACAATGCTCGCGCTGCGTTGCGCGCGAGTGCAATCGGCTTCGTGTTTCAGTCGTTCCATCTCATGCCTACGCGGACAGTGCTGGAGAACACGATGCTTGCTGGGACGTACGCTGGCATTCCGCGCGAGGAACGTGAGGAGCTTGCCCGATCCGCGCTCGACCGAGTCGGACTCTCGCACCGAGTCGACTTCTTCCCACGTACCCTCTCCGGTGGTGAACGACAGCGAGTAGCGATCGCCCGCGCCGTCAGTACCTCGCCGCGCCTGCTGCTTGCTGATGAGCCGACCGGTAACCTCGACCGCGAAAACTCGCAGGGCATTATGCGCCTGTTCGAAGAGCTCGGGGAAGACGGTCTCACGATCATCATGATCACCCACGACGCCGAGGTCGCTCAGGCCGCCCGCCGCCGCGTGCGTATGCATGATGGCTCACTCACGGAGGTCGACTGATGGGCCGCCTCATGAACACCATTCGTCAGTGGCGCGGATCCGGCAAACGGTCGCGTGCCGCACTTCCACCCGGCGTCTCAACGAAAGATCTCCTGCGCGAGACCTTCGAGGGAGTTGGGGCGCGACCGTCGCGCCTCATCATTACCCTGGTTGGCACTGTGCTTGGCATCGCCTCGCTCGTCGCAACGATCGGCTTTGCACAGACGGCATCAGGCCAGATCGCGCAACAGTTTGATGCGCTCGCCGCAACACGAGTGACAGTTGAACCGGGCACGGTGAAATCCGCGAAGGGGAAAGAACAAGCGAAAGCTTCCCTTCCGTGGGACGCAGTCGACCGAGTGAGTGATCTCGCTGGCGTCGAGCACGCTTCACTGATTGCCCGCCCGAAGTCGGCTCCGCGCGTCGAAGCAGTGCGGGTGCAAGACCCTTCGGCAGCACAGCAGTCGTCACCGAGCATCGTGGCGGCGTCGCCTGAGCTCCTCGAAACCGTGAACGGTGAGATCGCCACCGGCAGGTTCTTTGATCGCGGTCACGATGAGCGCGGTGATCGCGTTGTCGTACTCGGGAAGAACGCAGCGGCCAAGTTGGGTGTGAACCGCGTGACTGGTCAGCCTGCGGTATTCATCGACGATCGTGCATACACGGTCATTGGCATTCTTGATTCAGTCGGTACCCGAAAGACGTTGCTTGATTCGGTCATCGTGCCCCTGCAAACTGCCCGGGCACAGCTCGACATTGCGGCCGCTGAGAACCTCGACATCCGCATCGCGATTGGTGCAGGGCCAGTGGTGGCCCATCAGGCTCCCATCGCGCTGAATCCCAATGCGCCAGATGGCTACAAGGTGAAAGCGCCGTCGAACTCGAACGAACTCCAAGAAGACGTACAGGCGGACGTGAACGTGCTGTTCCTCGCTATTGGCGTCGTGGCGCTCATTGGTGGCGGCATCGGTATCGCCAATGTGACACTCCTGTCGGTTGCGGAGCGGCGCGGTGAGATCGGTCTACGCAGAGCGCTTGGCGCCCGCACGCGGGACATCGCGGCCCAGTTCATGCTTGAGTCACTCACGACCGGTGTGCTTGGTGGGCTGATGGGCGTTGTGGTCGGCCTGTTTGCCCTCATCGGGGTCTGCATTGCTCAGCAGTGGACGCCAATCATCGCGCTGTGGGCTGCTCCGCTCGGCGTGCTCGTGGGCGCCCTCGTTGGACTCGCGGCTGGCTCGTACCCTGCGCTCAAAGCAGCGCGGATCGAACCAGTCGACGCTCTGCGCGACTAACGCCGTGCGGTGACGAGCGACCGCACGGCGTACGGTGCGCGCCGTGCGGTTACGCCGCCGCGGGTTCTTCCGGCAGCAGCAATAGCAGCTGTGCGCCGCCACGGAAATTGCCAGCGCCGGAGACCGAGCAGCGAACGCGCAGCTCGTCGTCGTTGGTGACGACCGTGATGGTGTTGCCGTTGAGCGCTGCAGCCCTCACCTGGTCGACGATCGTGTCGTCACCGGAGTGGACGGCGTCGACAGCGGTGACATGATCAACTGAAGCCACACCACGAGCGGTGCTTTCAGTGACAAAAATCCATTCGGGGAAGACGAGGTCAAGCCCGGGCGCCTCAGTCGGCGGCAACCCGATGAAGCCGGGGCGGATGCCGCGCGGTGCGGCCTCGTTAATGCGGTCGCGCAGACGCTCTGTCGCGCCTTTGCGGTCCCGCCACCAGGTGCCAGACATGGTCAGCATGACGTTTGCTGCGTCGACAACGACGGTCGGTGTCGCGCGTACCAGCGTGCGCAGCAGTGGCCAGCTCTGTGCAAAGCCGGGGTGAAGCGCGAGTCCATCGACCTCATCAACGTGCACCCACTCGAGTGCGTCGCTTTCAGCGTCGGTGATGACCGGCTCGAAAGGAAACACTGTCTCGGCGATGACGGTGGTGTACGACCACACCTCGCGGTTGAGCACGTGCGTGTAACGTGGCTGCACGGAGTCGTCGGGAATGCCCGCCTCTTCCTGCGATTCACGGATTGCACCTGCGATTGCCGACTCACCCTCGTGGAGTGCGCCACCGGGGATTCCCCAGGTGCCACCGTGATCGCTCCAGCTTGCGCGGTGCTGCATGAGCACCGCATCACGGGCGCGGTCGTAGGTAAGCAACCCGGCAGCGCCGAATTTGCCCCAGTATCGAGTCCCGTCGGGGGCTTCGACCCAGACATCTCCGGTGTTCCGAGTATCGCTCATTTTCCCAGCGTATCGGAGGCCTCTGACATTCGAATGGAGATTACGAATTACCACAATTTCGACCCGAGATACGGCAAGATTGGGGACATGAACACTGAAGTCCCCATCACCGCACTGAGCGAAGACGCTTGCTGGGAACGACTCGCAACGCAGCGTGTCGGTCGTATCGTTACAAACGTCGCGGGCTTGCTCGACATCGTTCCCGTGAACTACGTGGTTGACGAGCGGAGCATTGTGTTTCGCACGGCTGAGGGGACAAAACTTTCTAGCCTCGTCGTGAATCATGAGGTGCTGTTTGAGGTTGACGAGTACAACGACAAGAACGGGTGGAGCGTCGTGATCCGCGGCAACGCACACCGCATCCAGAAGCTCAGCGAGATCGAACGTGCCGAGGAACTGCCGCTGAAGCCCATGGTGGCCACCGTCAAAATGGAGTTCGTGCGCATTGCGGTCGCGTCGCTGACCGGCCGTGACTTCATCTTCGGCGAAGAGCCAGATCGCGACGCCGTCCACCCCGGTTTTTGAGCCGCGAAACGCGCGGCTGTGTTCTTGGCGTTGGTCACAAGATCCGCAGAATCACGCGGGAGTATGGGTGTGAGTCGCGCTCGAATCGGCGAAACGAAGATTCCTCGCTATTATTGAGTGGTTGCTTGGTGAAAGCCAGATAACAACGGGCTGTGGCGCAGTTTGGTAGCGCACTTGACTGGGGGTCAAGGGGTCGCAGGTTCAAATCCTGTCAGCCCGACAGATTGTCCCGGAAACCTGAGGGTTTCCGGGACTTTGTCGTTTGTGGGGCCGCGCTTCGAGCTATCAGCTGTCTGATTAACCAAGGATGCCTATCCCGGTTGAGGGTGGGGATCAATCTACATTGATCCCCACCCTCAACCGCGCGGTCAGTTCAAGGAACGGCTATCGAGAGTGCGCGGCCGGATCAGTTGATGGTGACAGGAATCACCGCGATGGGCTGCGAATAGGCGTCGATCCGCGCAGATATCTGGATCTGCCAGGTACCTGAAACGGGCAACATCAGTTGTGCTTTGTATTCGCCGGTCTCTGGATTGAACTGCGGGCTCGCGCTAAAGGGTCCGAGCTGTTGTTCCGGCAACCGCGCTTCGAGGCTCACCTCATCGCTTGTGACGGGCTCGCCATCATACTCGAGTCGGAACGTGAGAGCGTTCTCACCTCCTGCCGCCGGGATGACAGAACCGTCGACCGTCAATCCCTGAGAGCTTGCATCAAGACGAACTTCCTTGGCGGCGGATCCCGCGATGCTTCCTCCCTGCTCGCGCTCGGGTGCTGAGTTCGGGCTGGTGTTCGTGAGGAACCCGGTGACCGCAATGACTGCAATGAGCAGCACCGCTTCGCCTGTGAGCGTGCGACGCAAGCTGGTCCATTGCTGGCGTTCGCTTGGCTGGCTCGTGATGCGCGGCAGGACGCGGAGCCTGTTCCACGCAGCAAGCACGACCACCACTGCGACGATGCCGAGTTTGATGAGCAGCAGACACCCATACCAGCTGCCGAAGAGTGCGCCCCAAGAACCTACGATGAGGAACGCCATGACGGTGCCGCTGACCGCGAGCACGATCACGCTGATCAGCGCATACTGTGAGAATCTGGCGACTACTTCGAGAAGCGAGTTCGATGGGATCCCTGGCAATCCCTGAGACGATGCTGGGCGTGCTGCGGCGAGCACACAGAGCAGCCCAATAGTGCCGCCGACCCAGAATGCGCCAGTCATCAGGTGTCCGAGGTCGGCAAGGAGCATCGCCCATGTCGGCTGCACCGTTTGCGTATGTCCGATCAACACCGGAGATGCGAGCGCACCTACCGTGCAGAGAACCCCTAAATGCTGCCACAGGCGTGCATTGGCACGAGTCTGTGAGATCAACGCCGCGAGCCCGAATCCGAGCACTAGGCCTGCCGTGACGGGGAGTTGCCAAGAAACTCCTGGCAGCCATGTCTGCGCGGAGAGGAGAACAAGTTCACCGGTCTCGGGGAGATACGTGATGAATTCATTTCCCGTCACTCGTGCCCCTGAAACGGGGATCAGTAGCAGTGAAGCCACGACCGCGGTCCCGTATGAGATGCGACTGAACCTGCGGATACGCGATTCGGCACCGTTGGGAGAGCGGATCACCAAGCGGTTGAAGAACACAAGCCCTGCGAGGGCGAGCAACCCGAGGTACTGGGCGACTGTCAACACGGAGACGATCATTTCAGCAACGACAGGATCAGCAGAGGCCACACTCGAAACGGGGGTTGCGTAATCGCCATCGCCAATTTGGAAGGTGAGTGCACCACCAATGGGGTGACCATCGGCAGATACGACGCGGTAGGCGAGCGTATATGCTCCGTTGCCCAGCTCATCTGGAAGATTGATGATGACCGCGGTGTTGCTGGTGCGGGCGGTGAGGGTCGCCGGAGCACCGTCTCCGGGGAACAATCGCATCGCGTCGTCAACGACCCGAACTGGCTCGTTGAATCGCAACTCGACCGCTTCTGGCGCGATGTCGAGTACTGCGCCGTCCTCTGGTGTGGTTTCCAGTAGCTCGGCGTGTGCGAACGCCGGTGAGCTGCCGACACCGAACGTGAGTTGCAGCCCAACCAGGGTGGCCAGCAGGGCAAGGATACTGACCCACTGCCTGCGCGCGGATCGTTCCCCGGAGACGGTCAATTTCACGCCTGCTTGCGGCCGCGGATGAGGGCGATCACGCCGGCGACGAGTCCGGCCGCGCCGACGATGAGCGAGGTGATCACGAGCGGCGTTTGACTGCCGCTTGCGGCCTCGTCGGCGTTATCTGCAGCAGCTGACCCGGAAGCGTGGCCGCTGTGGCCGTCAGCGCTTGCCGCAACTACCTCGAAACTCGGCGCTGGGAGTTCAAGCTCGTGCGGATCCTGCCCGTCTGCAGGAATCTGCACCCACGCTGATTCTCCTTCTGCACAGGTCTGAACGGTCGGGAAGTACAAGACTTCACCGGCTGCGTCCTCAGGAAGCTGCAACGACAGTTCGAAAACGTCACGCTGATCAGCGGGTAGCGGTGTGGTCGCAGTGTAAACGACCTCCGCGACTCGTTCGGTTACCTCGTTCCCGTGGCTGTCAGTGAGCGGGGTATCCAACGCCTCCATGACTTTCTCTACAGTGTAGAAAGCGTTCCGGGTTGGCGTCACTGCGTTAATGCCAGCAGGAATTTTGAGTGCGACCTTCGTCGTAGGTGAGACGTCGCACCCGTGGGGGACGCTGACAGACACGACCGTGTACGAGCCTGCTTCATTGGTGTCTGTGGTGGCGCCGACGTGGGCGCTAGCTGCTGTCGCGCCGCCAAGCGCAAGCGCGATCGCGCCGAGTGCAGCTGCACCAGTAAGCATGAACGGGCGTCGTGATGATGTGGTGAGATTCATTTTGCGTTCTCGAATATCTTTCGTGTGTTTCGGCGCATCGTATGCACCGAGCAAGGTGTGTGCCGTGCGAGACCCGGCTGAGCGAAATGGGGTCGCCTGCACAGGCGTTGTCAGCTCTTGCGGGCTGGCACGCGTCATACACATGACTGAGGATGTGTGGGTGGGCGGATCGCTGATGGTCTGCTCAAGCTCAAGCTCAGGCTCAAGCTATTGCGACGCTGTGTTGGCGCGCTGAAGCGTCGACAGACACTCCAGCTCCGCAGCTCTCAATTCGCGACAGGCAGACGTAAGCCACTCTCCACGCAAACGATGAATCTGTCGTAGAGAGCTATGAAGCGATCCGGTGCACAGCCGGCGGACCACGACGGCTCAGCGTCGAAGCGTGAATCTGGGACAGCACCGTCCAGCCCTTGGCTTCGGCCGGTTGTACCGGTGCAGGGGCCGGTGCCCAGAGTGCAGGAACCTGAATGGTCGGCGTGAAGCGGTGCCGCACCCAAGCAATGAACTGTTCCGTGACTCGATGCAGATGGTGGATGGCTCGCTCGCCTCGATAGAGGAACGCGATGGTCACAACCGCACCGACAAGGTGTGCGATCCACATTTCAAAGCCACTGTGCATCTGAGTCATTGAGTGCTCAGAAAGCATCGGCATCGGCATCGGCATCGGCATCGGCATCATCCCGTGTGCGTGATGAGGGCTGGGAGGTTCGCTCTGCGAAGCTGCCCCGGAAGCTGGCGTGCCGAGCACGAACAACGAGTGGAACAGTATCTGACTCGTTACTACAGACACAGAGAGGCGTATCAGCGAAAGTTTTCGTCCAGCGAGCAGAACCGACACCATCAGTGAGAGCAGCAGCGGGACTACAATTCCGAGCGGTCCAGGCATCGCGCCGCCACCGAGCACATGCGAGAAAAGTGCCGCAAACGTCGCAATCGCAGCTGCGCTCGATCCGCGCACCAAGTGCGGAAGGCGCGACAACGACTGCATGGGGCGATTATTGCATATCCGGTTGCGCGCAAAATCTGGAAAGCGGAAAGCGGAAAACGCTCGGCAGGCACTCGAGTGTGCCCGCCGAGCGCTCAAGCGTGCGAGGAGCGCAGTACGCGATAGGTGATCCGCACGAGGCCATCCGCTGCAACGTGGGTGCCCCTGACCGCGAGTTCTGCCTGATCGCCGTCGCCAAAGAGTCGTGATCCGCCGCCGATGACCATCGGCAGAATTGAGACGGTGAGTTCGTCGATCAACCCGAGTGCGAGACAGGCCTGCACCGTGCGGCCGCCGTCGATGTACACCTCACGCGCGCCAGCGGCATCGAGTGCTTGGTGCAATTCGGCGAGCGAGCGCACAACGGTCACTCGTTCGTCGGCTGTTGTGAGCGTTGTGCTGAGCACAAACACTCGCAATGTGGCGTATGGCCAGTCGCCGAACGTCAGCACCTTTTCGTAGGTGGTGCGACCGAGCACGAGGGTGTCGATGGTGGGGAAGAATGTCTCCCAAGTGAATGCGGGGTGCGCGCTCTCGACGGTGACATGTTGACCTGCGCCAGGGGCGGATTCGAGAAATGAGAGGTCGCCGTCAGGACCTGCGATGAATCCGTCGAGACTCATGCCAAGAAAGGCACGTCCGTGCCAGGTGCGTGTTGTCATTTTCTGAACAGCTCCAAACAGGTGTCGAGGGTGTGCACTACTGAGGTTGTATCGCCGCTTGCGGTTCTGAGGAGTATGCCGGAGCAAGCGTCGAGCAATAGCTCGGCCGCCGTGGCTGCTGGGATGCGCAGTGGTGGATCCGCGAGTGCGAGCAGCTGGGCCACATATCGCGCTTGACGAGCCTGGCCCTCGCGCAGGGTTGCTGCTGCGGTCGGACGTGAGCTGTCGCGCAGGAGCTCGGTGAGGCTCGCTGTGGCTGCAACCGCCGTGGGTGCTGCAAATGTGTCGAGGAGAAACGTGCGAAGCTCGCTCACCGGGTCTGCACCGGAACGGGGTTGCTCGGGGATGTGTGCGAGCCAGTGGGAGCCGAGCGCATCAAGGATGCCATCGCGTGAGCCAAAACGTTTCATGAGTCCGGCCGGACTCAGGCCTGCGGCCGGTGAGATTTCGGCGAGGCTCCAGGTCGCGGTTGGCCACTCGCGTTCGGCAAGGAAAAGCGCGATGCGCGAGATGATCTCGTCTGTGGAGGATGTTCGTGGTCGCGCCATCACATTAGTGTATGACCGTTTACTAATTCGGCCAAGCGGTCAGATTGCGCGCCGCTGTGTATGCCTCCCACAGGTCATTGCCGCGATACTGCATGCTGCTGCGTGCGCACAGCGCTTCGCTTGCGTTGATCGCGACCGTGCGGGTGAGCGTGGCAAACAGTGGCATGTCTGACAGTGAGTCGCCGTAGGCCATGCAACTCGAACGATCGAAACCATAGTGTGCGAGCAAGTCGTCAGTGATGTGTACCTTCGACTCGGGTACGAGGATACGATCAGGGTTCGGTGCCTGCACCAGGGGGAGCGAGGGGAACACTGAGCCTGCGATGTGGTCGAAGCCGAACCTGGAAAGGCGATCCGCAAAAAATGTCGGAGTCATGGTGATGAGAGCAGATCGTTCGCCACGTGCCGCAATATCGGCGACCACGCGCTCGATTCCCGACATAAACGGGGCAGCGCAGAATGCTGCTTCGACGGTGGCATCATCAAGCCCGCGCCAGAGCGCACCGATTGCCTGTGCGAAGCCTTTCGTGTCGAGCGCACCCGCAGCAAAATCAGCTTCGAGTGCGTGAAGATCACTGAGTGTGCCATTGGTCCGCGCAATCTCGATGCTTGCGGTTGTGCCGCGGAGGAGCGTCCCGTCGAGATCAAATACGTGCAACAAATGGAGCTCCTTCTGCGTGCCTGCGTCCCTGTCATTGCCACGGCAGCATTGGCACGGCTGCGCACCATGCTACTCACTGCATCAGCCGTGACAGATACACTGCGGGGATGCTCGAACTTGCAGGCGCCCCCAAAGGACCCATCGACGTACCTGAAAGTGTGTACGCTGCGCTTGCCGATGAAGGTATTCCCAACCCCGGGCTGACTCCAGTCTGGGAAAACTCGGTGGGTGGTCTCACCTTCGCTGTGCGTCGAGCAACACAGGCGGGGGACGCGGCGCCCGAACTATTTGTGAAGTGGAACCCGTTGAGCTCGGGGGAGTCACTCGCAGCCGAAGCTGATCGGCTGGGGTGGCTCGCTGGCATTCACCCGGTGCCACAGATTGTTGCGCTCGCGGCGACCCACGAGGATGAAGTGTTGATCACGCATGCGCTACCTGGCGTATCGGCGGTTGACCCGCGTTGGCAGGCTGACCCGAACGTGGCGCTTCGTGCGCTCGGCACTGGACTTCGGCAGCTGCATGAGCTGCCAGTGGATGACTGCCCGTTCGACTGGGGCGTTCGGCATCGCATGATTTCAGATGGAATCGCTGATGACGCTGTGCCAGAGGCGCCCTCGATTGATCAGCTGGTGGTGTGCCACGGGGATCCGTGTGCACCAAACACGTTGCTCGATTCGACAGGGGCTTTTCTTGCGCACGTTGATGTTGCTCGCGTCGGGGCTGCGGATCGATGGGCGGACCTCGCTGTCATGACGCTCTCCTTCGAGTGGAACTACACACGCTATGACGAACGGGTGTTCTGGGACGCCTACGGGGTCTCACCTGACGCCGAGCGAATCGCCTACTATCGCGCACTGTGGAACGCCGGTGAGTGAGGACAACGTCAGGGTGGCATAAAGACGGAACACGATGTCCGTACTGCGATACTGGCTCTGCGTACGGTTGGAGGGTATCTATCCACGGCGGTGCTGTAACGACTGAGGCGAATGACTCATGTGCCGTCCCGTGGATTCGCACGCAGCAGCGCATGATGCGCTGCAAGAGTTACGCAGGACTTTTGTTATGGCTATTCCATGTTCCCCGGCTCGTGTGGTGAGCATCACCCAGCTTTCTCCGCACATGCGCCGCATTGAGTTCGAAGCGGTCGGTGAGTGGCGTTGGTTCCTGACCGGCATCGGGGATGAGCGCGTCGACATTGCTATTCCACGTCCAGGCGAGACCGTCGCTGAGCTTGCAACGTTCAATTCACCCGAGTACGGACATGGCTGGGAAGGTGAGGAACCACCCTGGCGGCATTACACAATGCGTGCGGTTCGTGACGGTGGGAAACGATTCGACATTGACTTCGTGGTTCACGAAGGAGGGGTCGCTTCTGACTGGGCTTCTCGAGCCGAGGCTGGTCATGTCATAGGGGTATTCACAAGCAGTGATGAACCGTCCTCGTACTACGGACCAGCTGACGATACCGAATTTCAGTTGCTCGTCGCTGATGCAACTGGTCTTCCAGGCCTCGGGCGAATCCTCGAACAGCTTCCCTCAGACGCTCATGCCAGAGCGATTGTCGAAGTAGCAACCGAAGCTGACGTGCTCCCGCTCAAAACCGACGCAACAGTCGAGGTTACCTGGCTTATTGGTAGCGGAAACGGAGTTGCGCCAAGCGCCCTCGCCAAGACCGTCGCGCAATTCCAGCAGCCAAGCCGAGCTTGGTATGCCTGGATCGCATGTGAAGCCGCAACGAGTCGTGCCATTCGCTCAGACCTGCGTGCACGGCTGGGTCTCGCTCGGAACCGGCATCATGCAATCGGCTACTGGACACAGAATCTCTCAGGAGATCGCCCAGCAGACGTCGGTTGAGCATGGCCCAATTGTCTGAGCGAGGGCAAACAGGCCAGAACGTGAGTACACCGCGTGTGCCAAACCTCTTGCGCATCGCCCTTGCGAACGACCGTCGCGATCGACGACTCGCAGCGGCAACGTTTGGGCTCATGCTGCATCAGGCGGCGGAAGCCGCGGTACCGATCCTTATCGGCATCATCATCGACCGCGCGATTGAGCCCGGCAGCCTCACCCAACTGCTGCTCTGGATCGGTGTGCTCGGTGCGACATTCCTGGTGCTTTCGCTGAGCTATCAGCGATCCGCCCGCGCCATGGTGAGCGTGTTTGGATTCGGCGAGCACGATCTCAGGCAGCTTGCGGCGTCACGAGTGCTGCATCCGCGCGGCGTGCTCGGCAGAAGGCACCCTGGCGAACTGCTGTCCATCGCGACGAGTGACACCGGCCGAGTCGCTGGCATCGCCTGGAGTATCGCACAGCAAGCGGCGACGGTGACCGCCGTACTGTCAGCGACCATTGCCCTGCTCATCATCTCGGTACCCCTTGGCGTCGGCGTCGGAATCGGCGCAGTACTCGTATTGCTGCTCATGCAGTGGCTGGCGCGGCCGTTGGAGCGCGCCGGATCCGCCGAACAAGCCGCCGTTGGCCACGCGAGCGAAATCGCCACCGACGCACTCGCAGGGTTGCGAGTCATCCGCGGCCTCGGCGCGCAAGCAGAGATGCAGCGTCGATACGGTCGTGCGAGCACCACATCACGCGATCGGGCAATCACTGCCTCGCGTCTGCTGGTGACCTATCAATCCGTGAGCACCCTCATCTCGATTGTGTACCTCGCGGTTCTCGCGCTCGCCGCAGGATGGCTTGCACTTCAGGGGCGGATCACGCCGGGGCAACTTGTCACCGTCGTTGGTCTCGCCCAGTTCTTGCAGGGCTCGCTCGCGCACGTCGGCACCTTCGGCGCCAACTGGGCCCACAAGCGGGCGTCAAGCAAACGCCTGCGTGAGCTGCTCGAAACCGGATACGCGCTGCCGGCCGGGGACGCGGATCTCGGCGCAGGCGCCTACAGGGGTTCCTCCACAGGGGTGAGTGCTGGTGGATCCGCCCACACACCCGTACTGCTCAGCTGGGCGCCGCCGCAGGGAGCGCCGCTCGAGGTGCACGCGAGCGACAGCCTGGTCGGGGTGCGCGTTGATACCCCAGCTGAGGCGCGGACGATCTCAGCAGCCCTCGGCTTCCGCACGTCACTCGCCCCAGGCGAATTACAATTCTGCGGAACCGATGCGTGCACACTCGGGCCAGAACGCATGGCAGCCTGTGCGCTCGCACCCCCGCACGACGCAGCGCTGTTTACCGGAACACTGCGGGAGAACGTGGTGCGAAGCGGATCCGCCGACCTCTCAGACCGTGCGCTCGCCGCAGCCGAACTCGACGAAGTGCTTGACCACCTCGGCCATGCCGACGCACCAATCGGTGCTGGCGGTCGACGGCTCTCTGGCGGGCAGCGTCAGCGCGTACTGCTTGCACGAGCACTGCACTCAGACGCCGATGTGGTCGTACTTGATGAGCCAACGAGCGCGCTGGATCCCATCACCGAACAGCGCGTGGCTGACGGCCTGCGCGGACTCGGACGGCCGATCGTGGTCGTCACCTCGAGCCCAATTCTCCTGGCCGCGTGCTCGCGCATTGTGGATGGCCGCGCAGATGCTGGCGCGAATCCAGACTCCAACGAACCTCACGCAAAGGATCCGTCATGACGCCCGCAGCGAGCTCCCCTGACCAGTCGCCTGGCGCTGGACCAGGAGGAGGCATGAAACCGACACCGAACCTCATGCCAACTGCGAGCACTCGAGCTGCTGCGCGGCTCGGCCTTCGGCTCTTGTGGCGTCGGCGCACGATGCTCATTCCAGCGGTCGTGCTCTTGCTCGCTGGTACTGCCTCGATGCTGCTGATCCCAAGACTGCTCGGCGCGATCGTCGATGCTGTGGTTGCGGGGGAGCCGTTCTCTCAGGTGCTCTGGCTTGGCGGTGCGCTTGCTGGCGCTGGTGTCGCGGCTGCGGCGCTCGAAGGTACTGGCGGCGTCTTGCTCGTACGGTGCCTGCAGTCAGCACTCGCTGAACTGCGAGAACTCGTCTTTTCTGCAGCTCTCGGGCTGCCGCTTCGTCAGGTCGAAGACGCAGGTGATGCTGATCTTATCTCGCGCGTGACAAATGATGTCGAGGCGATCACCGAGGCGATTTCTGGCGTCATCCCACTCTGCGTACGCTCGCTCTTCACCATCGTGCTCACCGTCTTCGGCCTCGCATTGCTCAACCCTTGGCTCGCGCTTGCAGCGCTTGCCGCCGTACCGATTCAGGTCGTGAGCACGTTCGTGTTTATGCGCCGTTCGCGTCTGCTGTACGCCAGACTGCGGCGGGAGGAGGCCGAGCGCGGCCGCGTCTTTGTCGAAGCGGTGTCAGGGGCAGATACTGTTCGGGCTTACGGTACGCGCGACTCGCACCTCGACCGCATTGCTCACGCGAGCGAAACGGCGGTACACACGCATCTGGAGACCGCGCGTGCACGGAATATCTTCATCGGTGGGTTGAATGCCGCTGAGTTTGTTGGACTCGCGGCGGTGCTCGCTGTCGGCTTCGTGCTCGCGACAACGACCGGGCTGTCGGTGGGCGCTGTGACCGCAGCCGCGCTGTACTTCCACCGGCTGTTCGGCCCCATCGGTGATTTGCTCGGCAGTATGGACGATCTGCAGCGTGCACTCGCCGGGCTGCAGCGCCTCGCTGGCGTGGTGCAGGCGGTTCCTGAGCCGACTCCAGGGGTGGCCGGCGGGAGGCGCGACCCCGACTTCACGAATGTCATCGATGCATCGGTCGAACTTCAGGCCGTGGGCTACCGCTACGGCGGCGATGCTGTACGTGACGCTTTGCAAGAGGTGACGCTCACGATTCCCGCGGGCGATACCGTTGCGCTCATCGGCAGCTCTGGCTCCGGCAAGAGCACGATTGCGCGGCTCATTGCTGGTTTTGATAATCCGTTGCGCGGATCCGTGAGCATCGGCGGTGCCCCAGCAGGCGAGGCGATGCACTCGGGCAGACCCGCAGTGATGCTCGTCGCACAAGAGACATACCTGTTCTCCGGCACCATCGCAGACAATGTGCGGATCGCAGCGCCTCACGCCTCAGACGCGGAGCTCGTCGCAGCGCTTGCCCGCGTTGGTTGCGATGTCGCGCGCTTCGACCGCGGACTCGACGCCACACTCAGCTCATCGGTCAGTCACCGGGACGCACAGCAGATTGCGCTTGCCCGAGTGCTGCTCGCTGATCCGCCAGTCGTTGTGCTCGACGAAGCCGGGTCGCAGGCGGGTGCCGACGGTGTGCTCACACGCGCAATCGCAGAGGTGACACGTGATCGCACCGCGGTCGTGATCGCGCACCACATGGAGCAGGTGGCAGGTGCAGACACCGTCGTCGTGTGCGCGGACGGTCGGATCGTGGAATCAGGTGCGCCCGCAGCGCTTCGCGAGCGCGAAGGCGGGGCGTTCGCCCGGTTGTGGCAGATGTCGCGCGGTGGCCAGGGCTGATGCGCTTGATCGCTGTGCGCTGGTGAAATTGATCGCGCTGATGCGATTGTTGCAATCAGGCGCAGGTCTCAGATCTGCCGTGAGTATGTATTAAAAGGAGGATTCGCTTCGGCAACGGGCTGTGACGCTGGTGCCGGGCGCCGGTTTTTCGCTCACTTCACATTCGGTTTCCCGTTGGGAAGATGCAATAGCTGCGTTGACATGATTTGCGGGATACATTGTGTGCATGAACAGGAGCACCGCTGCTCAGATCGAAGGACTGCCTGAGCGGTCGATCACTGACTACGCAGATAGTGACATACGGCGCACCGGCGTGCGCAATGCCGGGGGAGATCTTGGCATGCAGGCGCGGGTCACCGCGTTCGGCATGCTTATGGCAATCGAAGCGTGGGGGACCGGCGGTGAAGTCGAACGGCGGCCGCTGCGGCCTGGCCTGCCAACGATCGATATTGTCTTCGTGCAAGAAGGATCTTTTGAGTACCTGCAGGGAGGGGCCTGGCAGCGATCTTCGAGCGCGCTCATGATCGCACCGAGCGGCCTCCCGCACCGCGTGCGATTTGTTGAACCGTGGCGATTCCACGTGCTGCGCATTCCGCGAGAGGCTTTGCTCGCGTACGTGCCAATGCTCATCGACCAGGTCATGCTCTTCGACGAACTCTCTGTCTCGGAGCGCGCGATGCTGGCGTTTCTCGAGCAGTCCATCTCGGTCACCGAAGACACCTCGGAGCGTGAACGCTTCACCGTCGACCGGATGCTGCTCGAGATGGCCGGTACGCTCATTATCGGACGACAGGGCGACCCGCAGCAGGCCGGTAGCCCGCGTTCCGCACTGCGGGAAAAGGCATTGCAACACATTGCTGAGCATCGGGCCGAAGTACAGCTGACCCCGCAGATGGTGGCGCAGTTTCTTGGGGTGTCGCTCCGACGGCTGCAAGCGGTGTTTGCTGAGGTGGAGAGCTCAGTTGCAGGCGAGATCCGCCGGGAGCGTGCCCGCGTGGCGCGGTCGATGCTGCAGGACGCTCGGTTTGACGAGGTCGACGTGTCGACGATCGCGGAGCAGACCGGATTCGGCACGAGCGCGAGCATGCGTCGGGCACTAAAAGAGCTGTACGGCCTCGCCCCGCGGGAGCTGCGCAACGGACGTTAGCTGGCGGGCGCGGATCAGCAGGCGCAGCGTGCGAGCTTGGAACGATCCGCGCACCGAGCGTGCAGTTTGCGAAGCAACCGAGGAATCCATACGAAAAGTGGGAAATCTGGCATAGGTTTTTCCCGTGCGTCTCTGGCTTGGGAGAAAGGCCTCCCCGGGCGCGCTTAGGAGAAGATATGCGTCTGAGATCCACGTCTTTACTCTCGGCGTTTGCCGTAGTCTCGCTTGTCACCATGGGTGGTGTTTCGGTTGCGGCCTCGGCAGAAGAGCCGATTGAAGTGACAACCTTGGATACGCTTTCCGACCGCATTGCGGCCGTTGCCGAAGGGGGAGCAAGCCCCGAAGAGATCAGTGAGGCAGCCTCGCTCCCGGTCGAGGGCGGCGGCAGTCTGTCCTTCGACGCTGATCAGCGCGTGAGCGCGACGGTGTTCTTTGACGGTGCGCCGACTGCGGCAACGCTCGCTGCCCTCGGTGAGATCGCCGAAATCGATCAGCTTGTCGAACGCTTTGCGGCTGCTGAGATTCGGGTGGCGCCGGAGGCTCTTCCCGCGGTTGCGGAAATTGACGGTGTCCTCAGCGCTACTCCGTCCCTCGCACCGATTGCGGGCCGTGAACGGTCAGCAGCAGCAACGGCCGGCCTGCGCGAGAGCCTCGCTGCGAACGGCGCGATTCGTACCGCTGCGGAGCAAGTCTCGGGCGAGCAGTGCGGACCCGTGCCGATCGAGGCAGACGTTCCGCTGCGCGCAGACCTCGCCAGGGGTGAATACGACGTCGACGGTACCGGTGTCACGATCGGCATCATCTCTGACTCGTTCGGGCAGCTCGAAACACCCAAATCGGTGGCGGAAGACATCGCGGCTGGGGCTCTGCCCGGCCCCGACAATCCTTGCGGCTGGCAAGAACCAGTAACGATCGTGTCCGACGAGAAAGACGATGGAAGCGATGAAGGCCGAGCGATGGCGCAGCTCGTGCACGGCATTGCCCCCGGAGCGAAGCTGCTGTTCGCAGATTCAGGCAGCAGCGAGATCGGGATGGCGCTCAACATCGAAGCGCTCGTGGAAGCTGGCGCTGACATCATTGTCGACGACATTTCCTACCTGTCCGAGGCCTACTACCAAAAGGGGATCGTTTCGGCCACGGTTGAGGAGGCGAAAGAGAACTACGATGTTGCCTACTTCACGGCGGCAGGAAATTCGACCGCAATAGCGTCTACTGGCCCGAGTGCGGGGCTGCCAAACAGCTCATGGCAGACCAACGAGTACCGGCCGATGGAATGCCCGGCGTGGACTCAAGTCACCGTGCTGCAGGACGGCGAGGAGGTGCAGGTTCCGGCGTCAGAAGCCGGGGTTGACTGCATGGACTTTGACCCTTCCGAATCGTCGGAGGTCGGGTTTGACACGCTCAAGACCATGCAGGCTGCAGGTGGCAACGCATTCAAGCTGCTCTTCTATGGCGCGGTTGGTGAATCACTCTTCGGTGTGACGAGTGACTTCCAGGTGCAGTTCTACAAGGAAACGGACGGTGCAGCCGAGCCGGAACTCATTGATGAGATTGGAATGATCGGCGGCCCGTTCACGACACTGGTCGGTGAAGCGACGCTGCCCTTGGCCTCCAACATCAAGATGGTCATTGTGCGTTCGGGACATGACACCGCGGCTCCGTTGCCAGCGCTCTACACACTGTTTATGCAAGGTGGTGCAGCGATCACTGAGCGGCAGTTCATGGGCGATAACACCCACGACTGGGTTGGCGAATCATTCTTCGGGCACGCGGCTGACGGATCAGCGATCAGTGTTGGTGCGATGGACTGGGAAGACCCCACCATCATTCGCAACTATTCCTCGCTCGGCCCTGGCACGCTGCTTTTCGAGCCGGTGGCACCTCCGACGCCATCAGCGCGTCTGGCCGCACCGGAGATTGTAGATACGCCGCATATCGTGGCCGTTGACGGCACCCAGACCACGTTCTTCAACGAAACAGACGAGGAAAACGTGTACCGATTTGATGGCACGTCTGCGGCAGCCCCCAATGCAGCGGCAGTTGCGGCACTCGGGCTTTCCTATCGACCCCAGCTGACGGGCGCTGAACTCACCGATCTCACCATCAACACTGCCCGCGATACTGTCGAAGGCGCTCCGCTTGTGAACCCGTATGCATCGCGGTTCGCTGACGAGCACGTGTTTGGCAATGGCCTCGTTGACGGGCTGGCGCTCTTGGAGAAGATTGATGAGCTGCTGCCGGCCCAGATCCCTGCGGCACCCACCGGCCTGAAAGCTGCGGATCGCGCCGTTGACTCACTCACGTTCACTTGGGACGCCCCAGCTGCCGCTGCCGTGACGCGCGCTGCCGGATCGGATGTCCCCGTTGATCACTACGTGATTGCCCTCTTCGAAGGGGACGCGGATCCAGAGAACGCCGTCGAGGCCAGCCAATTGAGTGACGCGCAGCTTCCGACGAGCTATCGCTTTGACGGGCTGAAGGCTGGGACGACGTACACGGTCGAGCTGACCGCGTACGGACCGAACGATCGCGATGGCGCGTCGGCGGATCTTGTCACGAGCACGCTATCGAAGACCCCGGTGAAGCCAGAACCAAAGCCCGACCCGGCCAAGCCGAAGCCCGGGCCAGCGAAGACGGGCAGCCTGAGCAACACCGGTGACGAGTTCGCTCCGTGGCTCGGGGCTGCTGGCATCGCTCTGCTGGCCGCTGCGGCTGCCGCGTTCGCGGTCTCGCGTCGCGCGCAGCGCAAGTAACACAGGCAAGCAACGAAGAGGTGGCTGAGTGCGAGAGCATCCAGCCACCTGTTCGCCGTTATGACACCTGGTAGGTCCGGTACCGCACGGTCGCAGCCTCACGCACGCAGGTCGCAACGAACAGTGACCGCTGCAACCAGGCGAGATCCGCGCTCCCGGTCTCAATGGATACGGTCGTGCGGAAATAGTATGCGCCCGGATCCACCGCGTCGCCACGGCCGAGCGCAGCGAGCACCTCTGGTGGCCCCGTGCGGATGCCGGTTGCAGAGAGATACAGGAGCTCGCCGTCTGCGGTGCGCGCGGTGTAGCGGCCATCGATCTCGAGGGTGCCATCTGCGCGCACGCGCTGCCAGTCAGCGCCGCCGCTGAGGATCGTCGCGTCGAGACCGTTCGAGATGGTGCCGCCGACAATGGGAATGATGCGTCGCGTGCCAGCGCGTGTGCTGCCGAGTTCGAGCGGGCGCTCAAGGTCAACGCGCACATCGAAGACAGGCGTGAGCTGAGGCACTGCGAGCTGGTCGAGGATCGGTGTGGTCATGCGCGTTCCTGTTCGGTCTGGGCGGTGTGGGTGGTCTGTTCGGTGGAAACGGACGAAGGCGTGTGTGTTCCGCCGCGGGTGAGCACGAGTTGCCCCGTGAGGCGTTCAAAGGCTTTGGCAGCGGCGATGAGGGCTGCCTGATCCGCCGCGGAAAGCTGCGCAGCAGCCTCCGTCATGATCGCGGAGGTCGCCGCGTCGAACCGGGCGAAGTAGTCACGTGCGGCGGCGGAGACGTTCACAACGATCCGGCGGCCATCGTGTGCATCGCGTCTCCGGGTAATGAGTCCAGCGGATTCCATCGTGGCAAGCAGGTTGCTCACCGTCGGGCGACCGGCGCCGAGCGCGAGTGCGATCGAGCTGGGCGTTGCTTCGCCACCGGTCTCAATGAACCGGATGATCTCGATCTGCGCATCTGGAATCTCTGGCAGCGCCTCACGCTCGCGAGCAAGCGCGCTGAGCGCTCGCCGCATGGGGGAGACTTGCGCAGCAAGCGTGGACAGCGATGCCGAGCTCACGCGCGTGCCTCGACAGTGAGGGAGCTGCGTTCCGCGAGCATTGCCGGATCAAACCCCGCCGCCTGCTTGTAGCTCAGTGCGATCTGCTCTCGCTCCGCCAGCGGAATCACATCGTTGATGTCGGCAAATCCCTCTGGGGCGCGCTCGCGGGCAAGCAGCATCACGCGCTCGGGCCCGGTCTGACGCGTCATCTCGAGCAGCGTTGCGGTGGCGGGGCGTCGCTTCGCCTCGTAGCGCTCGAGGGCACACGCGATCGCGGCGGCGCGACCTGCGCGGTCATCGGTGATGGTGGGGGCGGATCCGCGCACCGCAGTCGCCAGCTCCCAGGCGAGCGTGCGCGCATCGAGGATGGCCTGCGATCCGCCGTTGGATCCGTTGGGGTACATCGCGTGTGCGGCATCGCCGACGAGGGTGGTCTGGCCGAACGTCCACTGGGGGAGTGCGTCGCGATCAACCATGGGGTACTCGAGGATTTCCTCTGCGGCAGCGATGGTTGCTGGGACATCGAGCCAGTCGTACCGCCACTCGCGGAACAGTTCGACGATGGGGGCGGGGTCGACGGTGCGGTTCCAGTCTGCGCCTGGCGATCCGGGGGCGCGATGTTCTGCAATGAAGTTGACGCGCTGGGTGCCGTCTGCGGCGGGGGCCTCGAGTGGATACGCGACGAACTTCTGATCGCCGTCACCCGTCATGACCATGGTCGCGCCGTCGAGGAACTGGGGGATGCGAGCGGTCCCGCGCCAGAGGGTGAGTCCGCTCCACGGTGGGGCGCCCTCGTCGGGATACCGCAGTTGGCGCAGCGAGGAGTGGATGCCGTCGGCGCCGATGATGAGGTCAGCGGTCGCGGTGACCGGGCCGGTCGCGGTCTCGAAGGTGGCGGTGGTCTCGTCCCCGTCTGCAACCTCGATGAGGCGGTGACCCGTGCGCACGATGTCACCGAGGCGCTCGGTGACCGCATCAAGCAGCAAGAGCTGCAGCTCGCCGCGGTGTACGGAGAGCTGGGGCCAGATGTATCCTGCCGCGGTGCCGCGGGGCTCCGACCAGATCGGCTGGCCGAAGCGGTTGAAATAGGCGAGCGCGGTTGGTTCGACGCCGAGTGCCTCGATGCGGTCTTTGAGGCCGAGCTCGGTGAGCTCGCGTACCGCGTGGGGGAGGAGATTGAGACCGACGCCGAGCCCGCGCACCTGGGCGGTGCGCTCGTAGATGGTGATGTCGGTGAAGCCCGCAGCTTCGAGGCTGAGGGCGGTCGAGAGGCCAGCAATGCCAGCTCCCACGATGATGATGCGCATGTGTGACTCCTGTGTCGATCCGCGTCACTGTGCGTGCCGCGCCGGTGCGTGAAAGTAGTTTTGCATATGAACTATTTTTCGTCCAGCACGAAATCTGGTCGCTGCAGGTGACAGATCCGCCCACCGTGCCGAGTGACATGGTGGGCGGATCGTGACCGCACGAACCTCTTGGCGCGTTAGCGCGCTCCGGCCAGCGACGCAGCTGCCTCGGTGAGCACGCCTGCGGCCCAGTCGAGGGCGGCCTCCGATGCTGGCACCGGACCGCCAGCATCGTGCCGGCCATACTCGCCGATGCGCGTCGCTCCGCACGCGGTGAGCGCCTCATCGACGAGTTCACTTCCCCGTGAGTACGTCTTGTCGTACGAGCGATCACCCATGCCGAACATCGCGTACCTGACGCCCGCGAGCGACGGCGCCGCACTGCTCGAGTCACCCGCGCCGCTTGCGACACCAGCCCCACCCGCGCCCGTCAGCGCCGCATGGAACGGCTGCACCGAGGTCGGCACCTCGCCGTCACCGTAGGTGGAACAGACAATGAGGTAGAAGCGGTCTGTCCCCAGCTCAGCCGGGGCCACCTCGGCGAGGTCACGCACGTCGACGTCGCCAGCTGAGCCGAACATGCGATGCAGCTCTTCTGCGACGAGCTCGGCCCCGCCTGACTCGGTGCCAAAGAGTACGGTGACGGGCACCCCAGCGGTCAGGGCCGCACCGTGCTGCGCAACGGGCACCGCAATAGACGTGTCAGCTGCCGTTGCGAGCAGCTGCGCGTGGGTGCGCAGCTTGGCACGCTCCCGGCCGGGTGCCGCGGCCGACCGCTCGTGCAGTTCGATGCGCTGCCAGCCAGTGAAGTCAGTCTCACAGCTGCGCAGCGTGAGCCCAGCCGCCCGCGCGCTCACCGCACCCGAGCGGATATCGTCCACAATGAGCTGCGCAAGCCCCTTCGCATCGGTGCGCTGATCGGGGATGGTGCCGCGCGGCCCACGCCGCAGCCAGCCAGCAACATAGAGACCTGGCTCGACCCTGCCATCGACATGCGCTGCGGCTGGCACCGGGCTGTCAACGTTTGCCGTGAAACCGACCGCGGTGATGACGTCGGTCGCCGGGATGCGCACCGGCTCGCCAGTCGCATCGGTGAAGACCACCGCGCTCGCCGCCGACCCTGCAGCTTCGCTGGTCCCAGTCGCATCGACTTCGATTTCGCGAGGGGTGAGACCGAACCACCAGTGCATGCGGGCGCGGATCGGTGCCCCCGGCGCGCGATGAGCCTCGAGGAGGCTGCGTACGGCGTCGATCCGCGCATCGCGACCGTCATCGGCGAGCTCGCCAGCGCCGTGCAAGATGTGCTCGATCCCGGGAAGCCCCGCGAGTTCGCGCACCATGACCGGGTCGAACTTTGCGGCGCCAGGCAGGCTGCGGCCCACAAGGTGGATCGTGCGCACCGCACCGGCGAATGCTTGGTGGGTGGCGTCATCGATGTCGGAGCCAGCGAAGCCAGCAGCATCGCGGGTGAGGAGGCGGGCGATGTCCATGGCGACGTTGCCCTGACCGATGACCACCACGTCAGTGCCGAGCGGCTGCGACTCATCCTCATCGGGGTGGCCGTTGAGGAGCCGAGTGACGCTGCCCGATCCGCGCGCCACCTGGCTGCCAGGGATGTCGAGCACCGCGTCGCCGTGCATACCGGTCGCAAGTACCACAACGTCATACGCGGCACGGATCTCCTCAAGCGTGAGCGTGCTCCCGAGGTGGAGGTTGCCGCGGTACGTGACGTCTTCTGACGTGAAGAGTCGGTCGAACTGGCGCGCGACCGCCTTCGTGCCCTGATGATCGGCGGCGACGCCGTAGCGCACGAGGCCGTAGGGCGTCGGGAGCCGATCGATGACGTCGATCGGGGCGGCAGGGAACGCACGACGCACGGCCTGCGCCGTGAAGCAGCCCGAGGGGCCGGAACCGACGATGGCGACCCGTGGCGCCGGTGTCGCGTCAACGTTGCTCACAGCGCGTCCGGGTGTGGTGGCGGATCGATCCGCACTGCCGCCAGTCACCTCCTGCGCGGGCAGCGCCCGGTCCCAGGTGACCGGCATCTTGGTCATTCCGCGGAAGACCCAGCCACCCATCTCAGCGGGTTCATCCTCGATGAGACGGAGCCCCTCGAGTCGCTCGAAGAGCATTGGGAGTGCGATGTCGGCAACCTCGGCACGTGCAACCCACGCGCCGAGGCAGACGTGCACACCCTTTCCGAAGGCGAGGTGCGGTTTCGGCTCACGGCGAATGTTGAAGTCTGCAGCGTCCTCCCACACCGAGGCGTCGCGGTTGGCTGACAGAATGCAGATGCCGAGTCGCGCGCCAGCTGGCAATGTGAAGCCAGCGAGCTCGGTCTCGCGGGTAGCCTGGCGAGAGTACATGCCGATGGGCGCAACCCAGCGGATCGTCTCGTCGAAGACCGTGTGCCAGAGCGACGGGTCGGCCTGCACCATCGCGAGCTGCTCAGGGTTCTGCAGCATTGCGAGCGCGGCGACGCCGATCGCGTCGCGCGGCTCGTTGAGGCCGCCGCCAATCGTCATCTTGAGGTTGGCGCGAATGCGCTCAAGCGGCATCTCGTAGTCAGGAATCTGCAGCAGCTGCGAGATGAGCGAGTGATCGGGGTGCTCGGAATGCCAGGCAAGCATCTCGTCCAGCGATGCGTCGACCTCATTGAACGACTGCTCACCGAGGCGCCACACCTCAGGGTCATCTGCGTAGTTGCCTGTTGCGTCAATCATGGTTTGCGACCAGCGCTGCAGGTCGGCCTGGTCGGCGTTGTAGAGTCCGCAGACCTGGCGCAGGCACTCGGCGGCATACGGGGCAGCGAAATCCCACACGAGGTCGGCACCGGGTCCCTTAGCGATGAAATCGTCGAGCAGATGCGAGGCGGTCTCACGAAAGACCTCGGTCCACACGCGCTTCACCATACCCGGCCGCAGTGCCGGCTGCCACGCCTTGCGTTCGACGTAGTGTTCGGGATCATCGCGCCGCAGCATCGAGTGACCCATTGCGCGGATCTGGAGCGAGCCCTGCTCGTTTGCGGAGAAGATTTCCTGGTCGAGCTCGGTCGCGTGCACTGCTTCGTAGGACGTGACGAGGTAGCGGTTCACCGCCGGCACCCAGTGCACGCCGCCCTCGGCTCGCAGCCGCTCATAGATGGGGAACGGATCACGGTACAGATCTGGAATGGTCACCCAATCGGCGACCGGAACCTCTTTGCGCGTCATTGCACACCTCGCGTTTGAAAACGATGATTTGCATCTGAGTATGAACGCTTAAATTGCCCGAGAAAAGCGGAATTAATCGCAATGGCTATTCGGAAATGTGTAATAGTAATCGCATGGTAACGAAGCCTGTTCTCGCTCTCGAGTGGTCAATGAAACGTTCTCTGGTGACCTATGTCACCGGGATGTCCGATGGGAGCGTGACCGCAACAGCTGGCGCGATGGTCGGCGGTGATGGGTTCATCTTTCCTGGCGTCGCGCCGGAGGCTGACGGCGAGCAGACCAGCGACGGCCAACCCTGGTCGCACCACCGCACGCTTCGTTTCACGGGCAGTGTGAGCTTTGCCGGCCACAGCGGGATGCTTCGCCTGATGATCGCCGAACCATGGCTCGAGCAGGACCCCTCGGCGCATGGCGTCTGGCACCTCACGATCACCGACCCGTACGATCCGGGCCAGCGCTTGTCGTTTGCCCAGGTCGCTGGCTTCGACCCAGACGGTGCTGCACTCAGCTGCACGCTTTCCGCAGACGGAGCTGACCTGTTCATGGCGGGACCGTATGAGTCGGGAACGCCGCTTGACCTGCCGAGGATCCGCGCAAATGACTGATCGACCCGTACGCTCACTGCCCCCGTTCTCCCTGCGCCAACTCGCATATCTGGTGACGGCCGTCGACGAGGGGACGCTCACGCGCGCCGCTGCGGTGCTGCACGTCTCGTCATCTGCCATGTCAGATGCCATCACCGAGCTCGAGTCGGTGATGGGGGAGCAGCTGTGCATCCGCCGCCGCGCGCACGGCATCACGCTCACGCCCGCAGGGCAGCAGCTCGTGGCGCACGCGCGCAGTATGCTCGCGGAGGCCGAAGAATTGCAGCGCGCGGTGGGCGGATCGGGCAGCCTCACCGGCCCAATCGCGATCGGGTGTTACCCCACGCTCGCGCCAACGATCTTGCCACCGCTGCTGCAGGACTTTGCGGAGTTGCATCCCGGGATCGAGCTTTCGATTCACGAAGCGACGCAGGACCAGCTCGCAGAGCGCCTGCGCTCCGGCCGCATCGACGTTGCGTTCGTCTACGACATGCTGGTTCCCGCGGCGACCGCGCGCTCGCGCCTGTACGCGTTGCAAGCGCACGTGGTCTTGGCGGCGGATCATCGCTTCGCTCACCAAGACTCGATCAGACTCGAAGACCTGGTCGACGAAGACCTCATTTTGCTCGATGCAGCGCCCTCGAGCGAACACACGCTGTCCATATTTGCGGAACGCGGACTGCAACCGCGGGTGCGCCATCGCACGACAAGTTTTGAGGCGGTGCGAACCCTGGTCGCGCGCGGCATCGGCTACGGTGTGCTCGTGTCGCGCGTCGCCAACGCCGCGAGCTACGAGGGGCTGCCGCTCGTCAGTAAACCGATTGCGCCAGCAGTGCGGCCCGTCGCCGTCGACATGATCTGGTCACATGAGCGACCGGTTACCGCACGAACCAAAGCGCTGATCGAGTACTCGCAGACGATTGCGTGGCCAGAGTAAGGCGTAGTTCGCTGGCGTAGCGCGCGATAGAGTGAGCAGGTGTTCAACGACGTGCTCCAGCCCGATTTCTTATGGACTGTGCTGGCGCTCGCGGGCATCGCAGCGGTCGCTTCGTACGCGCAGGCGGTCTCCGGCTTCGGGTTCGCTCTGCTCGCGGTGCCTTTTGCGATGCCGCTCGTGGGCGTGCAGCAGGCGGTTGTCGCGGTAACGCTACTCGGATTCATCCTCACTTTTGCGGCTTCTCTCAAGCTACGGACACAGGTCTCTTGGAAACCGGTGGCATTGATTTCTGTGTCCGCGATCGTGGGCATGCCTATTGGCCTGCTGATTATGCAATGGGCGGATTCCCGCTACCTTTCACTCGGTATTGGCCTCGTGGTGCTGGCAACGGTTGTCGTGCTTGCATCCGGTGGACTCGGTCAGCTTGGCAGTCGCGGCGGCGTCATTGGCGCCGGTGTTGTGAGTGGCGTGCTGCTGAGCTCGACCGGCATGAACGGCCCGCCCCTCGTGCTCGCGTTTCAGTCGATGAAGATGTCGCCGCAGAACTTCAGAGCATCACTGCAGGTGACGTTCTCGCTGGCAGACTTCTTCGTGTTGATCGGGTTCTTGATCGTCGGAACACTGACCGCGCCGTTGGCGTTGCAAACCCTTGCTGCTACGCCGGCTATGGCGCTCGGTTGGTGGCTTGGCGATCGCACGTTCGCACGGTTGAAGCCTGGGACGTTCCGTGTCGTGGTGCTCGTCATGCTTGGTGTCTCGGGGTGCACTGCTGTAATGCAGGCTGTGGACGGCCTCATCGGCTAGCGTCCCTCGACCCCGCCAACCCCTCGAAAACAGGCGTTCCTGTCGAAACAGACACTTTCAACGCGTAGAAACGCCCTATCTCAGCAGAAACACCTCGTTTCGCTGGGTAGGGCCGATGTGAAAGAGGCGGGCCGGATCGCGGCTGCCGACTATGCCCGGGGGAGCGTGACGACCGCGGTCGTCCCTGACACCCCGTCTGACTCGAGGGTGATGGTGCCGCCCAACCGGGTGAGGAGATCGCGCACAATTGGTAGCCCGAGACCGGTGCCTGGCACGTGTCCAAGTTCAGCGCGGTGCACCCGGTAAAACTTCTCGAACACGCGCTCGAGATCGCGCTCCGAGAGACCAGGCCCCTGGTCAATGACGCGAAGGACGACCGACGAGGGGAGCACGGACGCGGTGATGTCGATCCGCGCTCCCTTCGTCGAGAACTTGATGGCGTTGGTCAGCAAATTATTGATGATGCGCTGGAGCCAGAGCTCGTCGGCAATGACGACGGTGTCGTCGGGCACCTCTGCGGTGAACGTCAGCTCTTTCGCCCGCAGGTGCGGTTCAAGGTCACGATGCGCATCTCGAACGATGTCGGAGACTGAGCACTTGCCGACGCACGGATCAGCGTTGACGCTCATACGGGAGAGGGTAAGGATGTCGTCGACAAGGTCTGCGAGGCGCTTGGCATTGCGGGAAATGACCTCGACGATCTCACGCTCTTCGTCGTCCTCGATGATTTCTTCGAGCTCTTCTGAATAACTGAGAATGCTCGTGACGGGCGTGCGCAGCTCGTGGCTGACGGACGATACGAAGTCATCCTTCTGCTCGCTCAGTGCGCGCATCTCGATGTTCAGTTCGCGCTCTTGCTCGAGCGCGCTGTTGAGCGCCCGACGCTTTTCTTCTTCGAGGGTGATGTCGCTCGCCTGGATGAGGACGGTGGAACGGTCGCTGCCGACCGGAGCGACTCGGATGTCGAGCTCGCGGCCGCCCCAGCTGCGCGTACCGTGCCAACGCTCACACGATGACATGTCGACGCCTGGCAACGCTTCGAGTGCGTCAGCTACCGAGAACGTGCCGTCGGCGTGCTTCTTCCCGCGCCATCCAGGCATGAGCTGTGTTGCGGCAGGGTTCGCTTCGATAAGGGAATAGTGGCCGGGGGATTCGCGCTCGAGCACGATGAAACCGCTGGTCGAGCTCGCGAGCGACTTATGCAGTAGCGCCTGACGCAGCTGCAGGCGCTTCAGGAGCGCGGTGCGCTGATCTTGAAGTACTGCGAGCAGCAGGAGTGGGATGCCAATCGAGAGCGTAAAGATTTGGTTCAGCCACGAGAACATCATGGTCTCGCCAGCCGAAGCAATCGCGAAGGGGCCAAAACCATTCACACCGAGCACGACAACGAGCGTGCTCGTCGCCGCGATCTCGATGAGTGCGAGGCCCGCACCAAATCTGAAGGCCGCCCACGCGAGTGCAGGGAATGGGAGGAAGGAAACCGGAATCGCCTGGCCCGGACCAAACGCCGCGTAGATCGTCGCGAGCAACAGGACGACCTGACCGATGAACTCAATCGGGCGATGGAAGCGGATCGAATCCAATGGAATCACACCGAATCCAGCGATCAGCAGCGTTGCGCTCGCATGGGAGGCCGCAACCGACGACCCAACCACCCAGTAGTCGCCACCGTGCAACCCAACGGCGAGACCAGCGAGGATACCCGCGAAGATGCCACCCGCCACGATGGCAATAACAAAGCGCAGCAGATCAATCGCCCGGAACGGAAGCGCGACCTTGCCAGGCTTGCCGCGCACAATGCGGGTGATGATCCATACTTCGCCCGCGTTGGCGATGCCGTAGATCACTGCGATCCACCACGCGGTGCCCGTCACATTGTTTGCAATGGCGGTGAGCAGGCCCACCAGGAGGAGCACAACATCGAGACGACGACGCGTGCTGAGCGCCGCAAGCGTGGCAACGCCGACTGCCGGCCACCATGGCGCAGTCGAAGCGCCGGGGAACCGCAAGTAGACCATGAGCAGGCTCAGCCCAAACATGAGGCCGAGTAAGACGGCGATCCAGCTGGTCCTGACACCGCGCTCGGCATCTCGCAACAGCGTTGTCAAGCTGTCTCTACGCACGGCTACTCCTCGATAGATTTTCTGTGAGAAGCTTATCCGTATCTTGGGTTGGAGCAGGGGGAATTATGCGCATCGTGGTAGTCGAAGACGAGGTCGATCTCAACAGATTGTTGGTTCGTCGGCTCACACGATTGGGACATGAGGTACTTGGAGCCGCAGATGGCCTCGAAGGCCTCGATTTGATCCGCACCAGCACGCCAGACGTCGCCATCGTTGACTGGATGATGCCCCGGATGAGTGGCCTCGAAATGATCCAGCGCCTGCGCGAGCTCGACCCGAACACCACGACCCGCTTCCTCATGCTCACTGCGCGCTCGCAGGGCAGCGATAAGGAACGCGCGCTCGCCGCAGGTGCCGACGATTACCTCGTGAAGCCGTTCGCCGCCGCCGACCTGGTGTCGAAGGTCGCTGGGCTTGAAGCCGCTGTTGCTGAGGCGCGCGCCGCTGGCCAGAGCCGCGTTGGTAAGCACGCCGATGGTTGAGTTCGTCGATGAGGTCGGGGCGGCTGTTCAGTGGTTCTACTGGTCGCTGCTGGCGGCCGTTCTGATCTTGCTCGTCGTCCTGAGTATCTGGACACACGCATCTGCCCGCGCTCGCAAGGAGCGCAAAGAGCGTGTCCTTGACGCGCTCATTGACGGCTCAGAGGGAGTCGGACCAACGCTCGACCGCGGCAAGGCCACTTGGGAAGAGACTGCTGACGTCGCAATTGGCTTGCTCACGAATCTGACCGTGGCGGATCGACGAGTCCTGTCGATCTGGCTCGAAACCTCGCTGCTGCTCGGCATGGCGATCAAATGGACCACCTCACCGAAACCAGCGATGCGCTTGCGCGGTGCAACGTTGCTCGTGCTTACGGAGCGTCCACGGGCGCTGTCTGTGCTGGTGTCGCAGTTGGAGGATCCGCACCCCCGCGTTCGATCTGGTGCCGCGCGTTTGCTCGGATACTTCGGAAACGAAGACAACGTGGCAGACGTGTTCCGCGCGATTGAGGCAGAGCTGTTGCCGCCGAGCGTTGGCGCGATGGCAGTGTTGCGCATTCTGCCGCAGGATTCAACTTTGCTCGAAGAGAAGATGGTCTCGGAAAGCCCCGCCGTGCGTCGCGTCGCTGCGATGGTGCTCGAGCACACCGGCTCGCAGGAACCGGCGACAGCGGCGTACGCAGGCTTCACCGACTATGACGATGAAGACGACACGGATACTGACACTGAAGGGGCACGCGCATGAACGGCCTGGAACTCTTCCTGCTGGTCACCCTGTTGGTGCTGAGCCTGTACTACGTCGTCTATCACGTCGGTACGCTCGCGCTGATCGGCGTCGCGGCCCGTCGCATCTCACGGGAGGCTCGATGGCCAGCCATGTTCTCTGGCATCGAGGTATTTTCGAACCCCATGACGCCGACCGTGACTGTCGTCGTGCCCGCGCACAACGAGGAAGCCGGTATCGTGCCGGCCGTCGAATCGCTGCGCAACCTGCGATATCCCGCCCTCGACATCATCGTGGTCGATGACGGTTCCAAAGACCGCACGGTTGAGGTGCTGCGAGAGGCGTTTGCGCTTGAACCCGCACCCTTCTCTGCCGTCGACGAACGTGTGCCACAAGAGGGCGAGACGCTCGCTGAGTACCGATCCACTGACGGCACCCGCCTACATGTCATCTCGAAGGTGAGTAAGGGCCGCCGTGCCGATGCCGTCAACGCGGGGCTGCGCGCCGCACAGGGTGAGCTCGTCTGCATGATCGACGCCGACTCAATGCTCGCACCCGATGCGCTGCTGCGACTTGCGCTGCCGTTTATCGATGATCCGCGCGTGGTGGCTGCGGGCGGCACGATTCTGCCTGCGAACGGCATGACGTTCCAGGGTGGCAATCCGGTTGGCTACGCACTGCCGAAGAAGTGGATCGAACGATTCCAGGTTGTTGAGTACCTGCGCGCGTTCTTGCTCGGCCGGTCCGGTTGGTCTGGCCGCAACGGCCTCACGATCATCTCCGGTGCCTTCGGCCTGTACCGGCGCGAGGCAATCTTTGCCGTTGGCGGCCTCACCGCTGAGTCCCTCGCAGAAGACGCGGATCTGCTCCTTTCGGTGCACATGGACGCGGTCGAAGCGAAGCGGCCGTACAGCGTGGTGTTTGATGCCCGTGCAGTGTGCTGGACCGAAGTGCCGAGCCGCATGGATCAGCTCAAGAGCCAGCGCATTCGCTGGGCACAGGGACTCGACGAGATCCTCGTGAAGTTCCGCGGGCTGCTGTTCAATCGTCGGTACGGGGTGCTCGGCAACCTGGCGCTACCGTGGCTGTTCCTGTACGAGTACCTTGCGCCGCTTGTCGCTGCGATTGGCGTGATTCTGACCGTTGTTTTGCTGACGCTTGGCGGCGTCGGTGGGAGTTTCATGAGTAACTTGCTCGGCGTCATGCTGCTGTTCGTCTGTGGCATCGGCCTGTCTGCGCTCGTCGGCATCGCTGCGCTCGTCGTGGACATGCTGTGGTTTAAGAATTACTCGGCCAATAAGCAGTTCTGGCTACTCCTAGCAACCACCCTGCTCGAGCCTGTCTTCTACCGTCCGTTCACCTTCGTGTGGCAGCTCAAGGGTATTTTGCGCGGCCGCCTCGGCAAGGCAAGCGAGTGGGGCGTCATGGAGCGCACCGGGCACGCGTCTGCTGCTGCGAAGTAGCGCTCACCCCGCGAGAAGTACCCGTGCACGCGAAAGCGCCCCCTTCAAGAAGTTGAAGGGGGCGCTTTCGGCAGAAGCCCGGGTGTTCGACGGGCGTACTCGCCACGATGTCAAGGACGAGTGTTCCTGCCTGCCGAACATCCCGGTGGTTTCACCGGATAGGGCCGGTGAAGGTGGGCGGGTTCTGCGATCCCGCCCGGTCTGGTTGCTTCGAGCTGGTCGGCTTGCTCGAAGCGTTCACGCTACTCGAGCAGCGTGAAGCCGGTCTCGTTGTGCGTGCGGCCGAGGGCCGCGAGCATGATCTGCAGGAAGCCCATCGACTCGAGCTCACGCGAACGCGTGAGCGGGCCAGCATCAACTGCGCGCATGCCGGAGGCACGAATGAAGTCGGCAACGGCGATCTTCGCCTCTGCATAATCACCTGCGTAGAGCACGGTCGTAGTCGTGGTGCCGTTCGTGCCTGCGGTGAGGGTGTCGCCGAGATTCACGTTGAACGCCTTGACGACAGCAGCCGAGGCAGGCACCAACGTTGCGAGTTCGAGTGCGGTTGAAGACCCCACGGGGACTTTGAGCTCATCGTAGGTGGTGAAGTCAATCGCGTTCGCGATGTCGACGATGACCTTCCCTGCGAGCCGGGGCCCGTAGAGCTCGACCACGCTGGGGTATGCAACGAACGGCAGGGCGAAGATCACGATGTCACCCGTGATGTCGTCGCCGAGCGCTCCGTAGCTCACCTCGGGGCGGTCGCCAGACGAGCTGCGGGTGCTGCGGCGAAGGATCTGGGTCGGGTATCCGGCGCGGTAGGCCACTTCAGCGAGCGCGGCACTCATCTTGCCGCTGCCAATAATCGTGATGGAAGTCATGCGTTCCCGTTCCTCTCGAAGCGCGCGAGCGCCTGCTCTGCCACTTTCTTGGCGTCGTAATCGAAGACCGCGCTGCGGCGGAAGTCGCGGCCGACACGGATGTCTGCGTCGCGCTTGGCGAGATCCGCGAATTCGTGCTGGGCGTCGAACATCCAGCCCGAGCGACGCGATCCGTGCTGCAGGATCGCGGTGCGCTGCATACGCACCGCGGTGTAGCGGCGGAACGCCTCAGGGATCTCAGCGACGGAGTTCGCAGCCTTCAGGAAGGTCGCGAGCGCCATGCTGTCCTCGATGGCCTGGTTCACACCCTGCCCCTGGTGCGGGAGCATCGTGTGCGCGGCATCGCCGAGCAGCGCGACCGGCCCGTGCGACCAGTTGGTGAGGGGTTCGTGATCGAAGAGACCCCACCAGAAGGTCTTCTCGATTGAGCTGATGAACCGGTGCAACTTGGGATCCCAATTGTCGCCAGCAAACTCGGCCGCGAGCTCGCTCACCTCTGCCGGGCCAGACCATGGCCCGTTCAGCGGGCGATCACTCGGTACACCCGCAACAAAGTTGTACAGCGTGCGGTTCTTCAGTGGGTAACACATGAAGTGGCGCGAGTTGCCCATCCAGACCTGGCTGATTGCGGGCCAGTCTGCGGGGAGCTTCGTCGCGTCGACGACACCGCGGTACACGATGTACTCCGAGTAGACCGGCTCAGGAAACTGGCCGACCGTCTTGCGCGCGACCGAGTGGATGCCGTCAGCACCCACGACCGCGTCGAAGTCCTCAACGGCACCGTTCTCAAATGAGAGGCGCACACCGGCATCCAAGATCTCGATATCACTCAGGCGGTGGCCGAGGCGGATCACCTTCGGATCCACCTCAGCCGCCAACACCTTGATGAGGTCCGGGCGATACATTCCAATGTTTCGGTACTGCTTGCCCGAGTCCTCCCACGCGGCATCGGTCACGAGCTCGCCCATCGAGTTGAGGTAGACACCGTGCCCGTCAGGGACCGCGCCCGCGTCACGCACCTTTTCCAGGAACCCAAGCTCGTCCAGCACGCGCTGAGCGTTCGGCGCGACGGTGACGCCTGCGCCAACCTCGCCGAGCTTACTGGCTTGCTCGAAGATGGTGACTTGGACGCCTGCGATCCGCGTCAGTGCAATTGCGGCTGTGAGGCCGCCCATTCCACCGCCAATGATCGCGATTCTGGTTGTTGGGCTCAGCATTGTTTCTCCTTGACTGAGATGAAGTGGGTGCGGATCGCCTAGGCGTCTACAGAGACAGGTACGACCGGGGTCGGCTTCGTGAACATGGTCGCGCCGGTCGCCTGCTCTTCCTCGTGTGCTGGGCCGAGCGGAATGCCGCTGCGATCGCGGAGGGCGAGGGCAGCGAGTCCGCCGACGATCGAGGCGACGAGCAGGTAGGTCGAGACCGCGAGCGTGGATCCGGTTGCTTCGAGGAGCATCTGGGCAATCATCGGAGCGAATGCGCCACCAATGATCGCGCCGAGGGCGTAGGTGATCGAGACGCCAGAGAAGCGAACCGATGCGGGGAAGATCTCGGAGTACCATGCCGCGAGCGGGCCGTAGGTGAAGCCGAGCGCAAGCGAGATGAGCACGAGCGCGAGGTACAGACCTGCGAGGCCCCACTGGTTCACGAACCAGAATGCCGGGAAGACGATGAGCGCCTGCATAGTGAAGCCGAGGAGGAACGTGTTTCGACGACCAATCTTGTCAGCGAAAATGCCTGAGACCAGCGTCGAGAAGAACCAGACCGTCGCACCGGTCGAAGCCGCGACGAGCACCGAGGTGGTGTCGAGGCCCTGGGTGTTGATCGCGTAGCTGTTCATGAAGCCACCGGTCGTCATGTAGCCGAGCGCGCCGTTGCCCGCGAAGACGAGCGCGGCGAGGAGGACGAGGTACCAGTGCTTCTTGAAAACCTGCACGATGGGGATGCCCTTGGTGCGGCCCTTTGCCGCGATCTCCTTGAAGACCGGGCTCTCATCAACCGCACGGCGGATCAGGATACCCACGATGATGAGCAGGAAGCTCACGAGGAACGGCACGCGCCAGCCCCACTCGAGGTATGCCTCACCCGGCGAGATGACGCCGGTCATGAGCGCGGTCATGCCTGAAGCGAGGAGCATGCCGAGGGGCACTCCGAGCTGCGGCCAGGAACCCGCGCGACCGCGGTGAGTTGCCGGTGCGTGCTCGACCGCCATGAGGGCTGCGCCGCCCCACTCGCCGCCGGCAGAGAGACCCTGCAGAATACGCAGGAAGAGGAGGAGGATCGGTGCAGCAATGCCGATCGACGCGTAGGTCGGAAGCAGACCGATGAGCGTGGTCGCTGCGCCCATGAGGATAAGCGTGATCACGAGCACCGCACGGCGGCCGATGATGTCGCCGAAGTGGCCAGCGAGGAACGCGCCGAGCGGGCGGAAGAGGAACGAGATACCCACGGTCGCGAACGACAGCATGAGGCCAATCTCCTGGCCAGCGGGCTGGAAGAAGAGCTGCGCGAACACCAGGCCGGCGCTCGTCGCATAGATGAAGAAGTCGTACCACTCGATCGTGGTGCCAATGATGGTCGCGAAGGCGACCCTGCGCATCGAGGTGGTTCTCGCTGCGGATGCTGTTGCGGACATGGTGTTTCCCTAACGTCGTTGTTAGCCGCTCGAAGTGAGCGATTTGGATGTGGGTCGCGCGCATCTTGGTACAGACAGTGGCGCCCCGGGGTCTTCCCTAATATGGCGGTAATTCCTCTGCGTGTAAATCGCACTATTGTGGGGAATAAGTTCGGTTTCACTGAAGAAGCTGCGAGGAGGCAGAGATACCCGTGGTTGACGTGACGATGCGACAGCTTGAGCTGTTCTCAGCGCTGCCAAATTTTGACACGCTCAGTGCAGCTGCCGCGCACCTGCACATCTCGGAATCGGCGCTGTCACAGGCCATAACCGGGCTTGAACGAGTCGTAGGCGAGCCACTCTGCGTACGTCGAAAAGCGCGCGGGCTTACGCTCACGCCAACCGGAGCGGAGTTTGCGCGCCAGGCACGCCAGATTATCTCGGCGACCGAAGAACTCGTGCTCGGCGTTGGCGAAGACCACGGGCTCCGCGGCCCGGTGAAGCTCGGCTGCTATTCCACCTTCGCGGCGTATGTTGTGCCTGCGATTCTGGATGGCTTTCCGCGCGAGCACCCCGGTGTCGATGTCTCCATCATGATCGGCACGAACGAAGAACTGCTCGCCGCGTTGCAGGGTGGCCGGCTCGACGTCGCGCTCGTCTATGACGTATCGCTGCCAGCCGGCTGCCGCAAACGACGGATCTACGAGACCGAACTCGAAGTCCACCTCCACCCGGAACACCCGCTCGCAACCGTGCCCTCGCTCGACCTCGCAGATCTGGCGAGCGAGCCCTACATTCAGTTCGACGCGACCCCGGGCACCGCGAACGTCATGGACGCGTTTTCTGCACGCGGGCTTGCGCCAACGATCGAGGCGCGGATCAGCGACATCGGTCTCGTGCAGGCACTGGTTGGCCGCGGACTCGGGTACAGCCTGCTCATGTCACGGCCGAGTGCGGCGCGCACGAGTGTCGAGGGGCGGCCGTTGTTGATCCGTCCACTTGATCCGCCGGTCACCCAGTCACACGTCGTTGGCATTTGGCCAGAGGACATGGAGCTCACGCAGCGCGCGTCAGCGCTGCTCGACTTCGCTGAGGCAAGCTTCGGGGGACAAGCGCGGCCTAACCCCGCGATTTCTGTCAAAGGAATCGACAGCATTACCACTCCAGCAACCATCGGTACAACGTCACCGGCTCGAGCCTGACAACGGCCGAACCTGACGTCGCGCTCAGATTCGTCGGCGTAGAAGCCAGCCGGCTGGCGAACGCCGGGAAAACTCTTGCAATTCTGACATGTCGTTTCGGCTCACGCGATCGTAGAAGACAGAGCCTTCTTTTCCGTAAAGTGGCTCGATAAGTGTGCATTCTCGGTTAAGCGCTGAAAGAATGCTTGCGGCCGGTCGAGATAGGGCGAGCTCTTCTCTAGTCATGCCAGACGCTCCGATCGCTGGAGGCTCGGATGGAAGTTGAAATTTGCCGGGGGCATCGCTTCCGTCACCGCATGCAGCGCCTTGGTAGCAACTTCGGAACGCACACCCAAGCCCTTGGCGACTGCCTCCTCCGGGGTGAGGAATGGCGATGCAGATAGTGACTCAACGGTGCGAGCCACGTCGTAACTAATTCGGAAGCGGCGTCTGGAGATTGAATCGACAAGATAGAGTTCTTCGCCTACGGCGAGTAGCACTGGTCGATCAGCATCATCTTCAAACGGAGCGAGCGATTTGTTGAATCGGAGTCCGAATCCGGAAACCCTAAAGCCTTTGGCGCGATCTGCCAGACTCAAACCTTGTAGTACCTGGATGACCCGACGGTATCGCGGAAGCCAGGGCCGCCTTCGGCGCGCATTGACCACGGAACTTACGAGTGACTGACCAGCCGAGTCGTCGACACTCCCGATGCCTTGGGCCCAATCTGTGTCGAGCCCCTCAACGCGCGACCCCGCGCGAGCTCCGGAACGTCCTCGGAAGATGAAATTACCGCGTACGGTGAATCTATTGCCTAGAGTACGTGGGGTCCAGCTCTCGCCGACGAGGGCCGCAGGATCCGCGAGGACGACAGAGGGTGTAGTTAGGCGATCAGCGAAGATACCGTCGTTATGCGCCAGGTCGGCATCTTCGAGAAAGACTTCATAGTCTTCTTCTCCAGAAGCGAAGACAAGTGTTGGCGCAGTAATCGGATGAAATGCCATGCCTGCGTATCCAACTTGGTCAATGAGAAAGCGTCCGTCGAGCTCTAGCTCCTCACCTTCGGTGCCAATCTCACCGTGCAGGCTCGCAATGACCGTTGCGCCCGAAAGATCTCCTCGGGGACCTACCGCGAGCGTGCTGTGTTCACTGTCCCACCAGGTTGATTCGGTGGCCCGCGCGGATGTGCCGAGCAAGAAATTTAAGAATGTCTGCTCGATCGACTTATCTGAGGTGGTACCAGTCTGAAGAGACAATGGTTCTCCCTTTGTATGCTTGTGTTTCGGTGTAGTGGGCAGCATGTCAAGCGTTTTGTTCCCAGCATCCTCGTGCTACGTGATCGCAACGATCATGCCGCCCAACGTGACCGCCAGACCGAAGCCCGCTATGAACTCGTTATTCGGTGCATCGATATCCTCTACCGTTTCAATGGTGAGATTGAGTTCTGCCATTTTCTTGCTCCTTCGAGTTCAGATCAGGTGAGAGCGATCGTGACGAGGCCTGCCCCAGCGCCGATAAGAGTCGCCCAGTCCATGAGCGTCAACGGTGCTTCTACCGGCTCGACCTCATGAATGGTCAAATCCAACTTGTTCATATTTATCTCCCTGATGTTCTGCAGTTTTCGATAGGCCATGGCTTTTGTCTTGGTCGGACTTTCATCGAGGTCTCTTAAGGCAGAGCAAAACCCGTATGAACGCGACAATCGCGAAGGCACCGTTTGCGATGGCCAGCCACAGCGTGGCCGGTGGGGTTGGCGAAATCACGACTTGCGTCACGAATGTCCCACACAAGTAGGAGGACACAGCCACCATCACTAGAAAGGAAAATGCTCCTGTGAAGCTCGTTTTCTCGGATTTTTTGTTCATGGTTCTCCTTTATTGATCGCGTTGTTTAGTGGGTCACCAGATTGCGCGCCGAGAGAAACCCACGTCTGCTGCGGATCAATTCCGTGTGCCTCGAATTTCTGGCTGAGATCCCGAATTTCAGGGTGCAGCCCGGCAGTGATGCCCTGAAGCAACCACATGGCTACGGGAAGGCTCCGACTCGTTCCGAAACTCACCGGTCCACCATCGATGCTCAAAGGTGGTTCCACGCCGAGGGCGACCCCTGGCGCAACCTCTAGACCGAAGAGCGATGTTCGCATCGTCTCTTGCCTGTCTTGTCTGATGGCCTCTACGATGGCTCGAACTGATCTGGGGTCCCGCGAAAGAAAGACAATGGCATCCGAGCGAGGGAGCGCCATCGGACTGGTGACGAACTTTGCTCGGAAAAGAATTCGCTTTCGAACGAGCGCTGACAATGCTGCGTGCCAACGCGCTGTGAGTTGTGCGACCCCTTCTGCGCTCAGGTATATACGAGTGGCTCCGACGATTGGGGACGGAGAAACAACATTGATTACGTGCGCGTAGCCAGGGGTGAGCCGAGGACGTAATTTCGGCACTTGGATGAGGACTCCGTCTTCGTGAACCTGCGTGTCTGCTGCGTGTGGAATTCGGACACGAACGCCATCTAGGATGACATTTCGTCTATTTGGCTCGGCCCAAGGTGCAAAATGGCTGGTCGAGCCTGTGATCCCGGACACGAGATCATTGAGTAACGCAGCGTCGGTATCGGGCCTGGGAGAAACGCTGGTTCTCCTTGCGTGTACTGTGTCCCGAACAAAGTTGCACAACGCGTCCTTAGACGGAACTTCCTCGTCCCATGTGAACAATCGCTCGAGCAACGTGAAGGAGTTGCTCTTCAAATCGAAGGAGAGGGTGTCTCTTAACGCGCTGGCAAGTTTAGGAACGAGTATTGTCATAGCCCCAATGACCCCATCTTCATAAATTCTGTTCCGGCTAGTTCGGGATGACGTAGCAGCTTCAGGCCTAGTCCGAGCACGGCTTTGGAATCGGCCGTGAGTCTTAACCGAGTCGCGCCTTCGGCCAACGCGCTCTCTGCGAGCCGCCACCCGGCGTATCGCACGCTTCGGGATACGAATCCGTTGTCCATCGGTGCTCGAATAGCGCAATAAGATGTCAAGCCTTGCGCCCAGATGGATTTTGCTGCGGCTACAGCTGAGTCTGCAGCATTGGTGAGCGTGATATTTCCTCGCGCCGTACGAACGTGATGGAGGTTGCGCCGCAATTCGGATTCCAACGTTTCACCGAAGAGGAACCCGATGTCTCTGGCTCCGTCTCCTGCACGGAATTCTTCCCAATCAACGATCGTTACCGTGCCAGTATCATCAACCAGGAGGTTACGCTGGCTGGCATCTCCGTGCACCAAAACAATGGGCGCTGGTGTGAGCACCTCGACGAGTGCTTCACGCAGGTCCTGACTCTGGATTAACCTCCACGTTTCAAGCTCACCCATGGAGAGCGATTGCCACTCCGACATCGCTAAACCTTCCCAAAGAGCTATCTGGGGCATCGCGTGAAGCGAATGGTCGAGAGTCGGGGTAACCGGCTGCGCATGTAGTTCCGCGAACGCAGCGCACGCCTCGGACAGCGAGCTCACTCGGGGCTGGCGGTGCACGTACTCGTGCGCCGTTGTCCTGGTTTCCTCATCGACCGCATACAAAAGTGGCGTACGAAAGTGGACACAGTTGTCGAACCGTCCGTCGTGTGCCTGCAGCACACGGCGAAAACGTCGCTCGGGGTCTGGCGAAAGTTCGCCCCACCTGCTGATCACGTAGCTGGCTCCGGAACTGAGAGTGACGTGTTCTACTCGGTTCCGCGAGCCCAGAACAACAGATTCCACCATTGCATCACTGCCCGAACGATATCCAAGAAGAGTGTCGAGGCATTCTGAACCGTATGAAGTCACTCGTCGCGCTCCGAATCCAATTGCATAAGCCCGACGGTGGCCTCCACCGTCTTCTTTGCAACTTTTCTTGTTTGCTCTTTGCTCGTGTGTAGCAAGCGTTGAGCAAGTGACGAAATAGTGATCGACATCCCTAGGAAAGCGTGTAGTCGCGACAAAAATACGGCTCTCTTTTCGATTTCGGTTGTCAATGTAGCGAAATGCGCGAAGGTGCGTGTTCGCGCCTCGCGGAAGGCAGCGTCGAATGCCGCGCCGCTGACGAGTCGCGCGGTTTCACCGCTAAGTGACGCTGCAGATTCCGGCCATCCGAGTGCTGTAATCACCAACACGTCACCGCCTTTCGCGGTAAATGCACCGAGCATGCCGGCGCTTACAGAAAAGCTTGCGTATGGGAACGACTCGCGAAGCAGTAGTAGGGAGAATTCGCCCAGCACAACTGCGGCCAGCCCAGCATCGAGGTCCTCATCAATCGTGGGGATTGGTAAGAACACGACGGTTGCGGGTCGTGGAACGCGTGATCTCTGCTCGCAGATATGGACGGCTCCGCCTTGAAAAGTCTTTGGGGGTAGAGATGCAAGCGGCCTCTGCGCAACGGGCAACGCCCCAAACGCATTCGCGAGCAACGACAGGTATTCCTCTGGCGCGGAGGGTCCGCATACTGCGACCACCATTTCCTCTGGGCGGATGTACCAAGCTTCGTGGTGCTCTCGTGCGTCGTCCGCGCTCATAGATTTGAAGGCTGCAGGTGTTCCGAGTCCGTCTCTCCCGTATGGAGAGTGCCCATACGGGACGAATGCGCCGTCCGGCCACGGAAACCCACCGAAGGGCTCTGCTCGACGGGCACGCACCTCCGCAATGATGCTGTCCACGTGCTGTCCAAACGTTTGGCCTCGGACGCTGAAGGCGTTCCATCGGTTCCGTTCGAAAACGAGGACCTGCTCAAAGGCGTCCGGTGGTGTGACCACCCAAAACGTCGTATGAGTTTCGAAGGTCTTGGCGTTCAGTCGGCCGCCTCGTCCGGAGACAAAGCGCCCGTAGGCGAATGGGGATTCCTTCTCGACTTCGAAGAGGAGATGCTCGACGAGATGGCTAAGTCCGGGAAGAGTCTCGGGATCGGTACAGTAGCCGGCTCCGATGGTTACCGCGAGGGCTACCTCTGCGAGAGTTGGGTCCCGCTCTACGACCAAGGTCAGCCCGTTAGGTGCTTGGAACGTCTGGGACTGTCGCCCAGCCATTCGGTGGAGCTTCTCCGTTTCGAAAGGAATGTCCCCGAACATAGACTCTGAGCCTGTGCCGGTGCTTAGCGGCTGCTGTCGCCAGTTAGGGTGAGTCCGAGGCCTACGAGAATAAACCCCAGCGCGAACGGCGTGGCAGCGGGAGCATCTGACTGCGCGCTGAAATGATTTCGTCGGTGGTGGTGAAAGTATTGATTCCGGTTTCCATTACTTCGTATCCATTTCTTGTATTCGGTGAGTTTTACGAGCGAGAAAAATAGGTCGATTAAGTGATTGCTACCGCGACGCCCACAGCGACCAGTCCAACTCCGAAACCGGCCTGGAACTCGGTGATTGGCGCTTCGACTTCTTCCACTTCTGCAATGGAAAGATCAAGATCACCCAAAATGTGCGCCTTCCTTGTGGATTTGAATGCCCGAGACTTCACTTCGTGCTCCGGATTCCATCGGGCACAGGCAGTCTCGAAGGGGATTGAAGAATAAGAATCAGTCCACGGGCGGGCTGTCAGCAAAGAGTAACTGGCAAACCCGCAGTGCCTTTCCGCGATTTTTAATGGCTAATGAGAGAAATTGCCTGGGGCTAGCCAGCCCGATCAAAGCGTTTTGGGGTCGTTCGATCATCGGCCAGATGTAGTAATCCGAGATCAACCGGCCTCAATGTGCATGAGTCCTACGTGGCGCCTGAACAGGGCTTTCGTGTGACTAGGCTGGCTACCAGTCAAACGTGTAAGAGGTTTGGAAGAGCCCGACGACATCCGCATCATTGCGGTCGTGGCATCTTTGCTATTTCCTTGTGATGCTCGCGTAAAAGAGGGGCGACGAATCGCATCAGGGGGAGACTGATCCGGTCAGAAAAGGCTTCTATGCCTTCTTGAGTGGCACGTCATCGATTGTGACTACAGGGTTTTCCGAACCTTTGATCAGGTAGAAGTAGAAGCCTCTAGTGGAACGTTGAGACCGTGCGACGGACAACGTTTACTCGACGTCTTGACGCCGCCCGCTTTCTGATGTGCGGCGCCTGAGAAATCGCAAGAGTGCCCTAGCGCCCCATGACAATGCATCGACAATGATGAGGTTCTCGAACGATAGCGTCGAGATTCGAAGGGCGCGTTGGAATCAACTCAACATGAGATTTGGTGTGGACTTGGGTGAGGTGCACCCCGTCCCTGGCCAAGGCGGAGATGATTCAGTCCCGCGGCATCGATGCGAAGCCTGATCTCGAAGGTGGGCCTTGGAATCGCTCCGCTCGGGCACCTAAGCCGCAGGACCAGTGAGCTCCTCGAGCGGCTCAAAGATCACCGGCATCGCGGCGATAGCTGCTGCGGCCTGCGCTGCCTCAGCAACGCGCGACGGCTTTGCAGCTGCGGCAGCTTCGGCCGCGGCGATCTCGGCCTCTTCGACCTCATCGAGGTGGCCGAGCAGCGTCTCTGACACCTCGCCTGCCTGCTGAATTTGCTCAGGGCTGAACGCATTCACGAAGAGCTCTTTGATGGCGTGGAGGTGATCCGCGTTCGCAATACGGAACGACGAAAGGCCGTCAGCAGTGATCGTCACATTGACGCCGCGGGCAGCCTCCTTGCTCTGACTGCGCTTGAGCAGGCCACGCTTCTCCATGCGACCGAGGTGGTGCGAGAGGCGGCTGCGCTCCCAATCCACGAGGTCTGCGAGGGCGGCGGATCGCAGCGTGTGCTTTTCAGCCTCAGACAGCGCGAGCAACACCTGGTAATCACCGAGCGACAGCGATGCACGCTCGAGCATGCGGCGTTCCAGCATGTTGCGCAGGAAGTGTGCAGACTCGAGGTAATTGGCCCAGATCTGCAGTTCGCGCAGGTCTGGATTTCGGTCTTCAGCTGTCGGACTCACCGAACCTCCTGTGTGGTTGACGCATCAATGCTAGCGGGCGTAACGTGATAATCATCAATCGAAGTGGCACCGCCGCGCCGGTTGGTGTTTGAGAACCAATAACCAGCAGCTGACAAGCTGGTGCCGGGTTCACAAGACCCGGTGGCCTCCGCTCAGTTGCACCTTGTACTGAAGAGGGTGTTCATAATGAAGGCAGCACGTTTCTACGATCGCGGCGATATTCGCATCGAAGAGATTGAGCAGCAGAAACTCGAGCCGGGAACGGTTCGTATCGATGTCGCGTGGACTGGTATCTGCGGCACCGATTTGCATGAATACCTTGATGGGCCGATTTTCGTTCCGGCTCACGGTCACCCGCACCCGATCTCGGGCGAAGACGCACCTGTCACGCTCGGTCACGAATTCTCGGGTGTTATTTCGGAAATTGGCGAGGGCGTCACCGACCTCGCAATTGGCGACCACGTTGTGGTTGAGCCGTACATCATCCGCGATGATGTGAACACCGGCCCCGACTCGAACGACTACCACCTGTCGGACGACATGAACTTCATCGGCCTTGGCGGCCGCGGCGGTGGACTCGCAGAGAACATCGTCGTGCGTGAGCGCTGGGTACACAAGGTCGACAAGTCGGTTGCTCTCGACGAGGCTGCACTCATCGAGCCGCTCTCGGTTGCGTACCACGCAGTCAAGCGCTCGGGCGTGCAGGCAGGCCAGACCGCACTCGTTGGCGGAGCCGGCCCCATCGGCCAGCTCACCGCAGCAGTGCTCACCGCGCTCGGCGTGAAGGTCATCATCTCGGAGCTCTCGCCGCTGCGTCGCCAGAAGGCGCTCGACGCTGGCGTTGCTGAGGTTGCACTCAACCCTGCAGAGACCGACGTAGTTGCTGAGGTGAAGAAGCTCACCGGTGGCAAGGGCGCAGACGTTGCGTTCGAGTGCACCTCGGTGCAGGTCGTCTTTGACACCCTCATGGACGCCGTGCGTCCGACCGGTGTCATTGTCGTCGTCTCGATTTGGGGCAAGCTTGCGTCGTTCGACATGCACAAGCTCGTCATGAAGGAGATCGACGTTCGCGGCACCATCGGCTACGTGAACTCGCACCCCGACACCATCGCGCTCGTTGAGTCGGGCAAGATCGACCTCAAGCCGTTCATCACCGGCAAGATCCGCCTTGAGGATCTCGTTGACAAGGGCTTCGACACCCTCATCAACCACAATGAGACCGCAGTGAAGATCCTCGTCTCGCCGACGGGACAAGGGCTCTGATCACGTCCTGATCTCTCGCTAGCAGCGCCCGGTGGCTTTCGAGCCTTCGGGCGCTGTTGCATTTCTGGCTCGCTCATTCACCTTTCCTCCCCTCGGTATTGAAAAGTGCCCACGGTAAGGCTGATGTCCCTGAATCAATGCGCGGGAAGCCACTTTCCAATACCGAGGCAACCAAACTCACCCCACCAAGCCCACCAATGGCAAGGGTGAGCGAGAGCGAACCCGCGGCAGCCCCAGAACGGCCCAAGACATTCGCCGTAGATATCGAATCTGCCGTCAATATGTTGTTTGAGTCTCGAATCGCCATATCCGTGGTCGTTTACATATTGACGGCAAAATCAGGGGCGCGGATCACTCACCCGGGCCCGTCGCACCCCTCTCAGCAAACCAACATCTGATGATTGAGAAATGTGGCGTACACTGGAGGCGTGAGTTGGGGTGTTTTTCCTGGTGAGCCAGAAAATGGGGTCGGATCTGGCGATGAGTCAGGCGACTTCATTTTCGTGTGCCCGACGAACCTCGAGTGTGTGCTCGCGGTTGGCGACGTCGAAGACGTTCCTGCGCTGCGTGACTGGGCGTCAATGCTCCCACGCAAGACCTATGGCCGAGTCATCGTCGAGGTTGAGTCGCCGGTGCAGGTTGAGCCATTCGAGCCGGGACTCTTCCCCGCAGGCGTGAGTGTCACCTGGGTGGTCCGCGCAACGAATGCCGCGCGCCCCGGCGCCACCGCTGTCCGTGCAGCTGACGGCTGGCTGGATGAGTGGCTGCGTGGTGACCCGATGAGCGGTCGCTATGTGCAGCTGTGGTCTGGCCTGAGTGGTAACGAGTGGGCGACCAGTGAGCTGCGTCGCATCGCTGACGAACTTGCTGAGACGTTCGCGGCCGCGACCGCGTTCCGCGGCGAACTCAACGACTAGCTCGCGCCGTCTCACCACGCACGCACTAACCCGCCCGCAAACGCAAAGGTGGGCGACGCGGAAAGATCCGCGCCACCCACCCGGGTTCCCTGACTCGTCAGTCAGGCGAAATTAGTTCGCAATGTGCGAGTTGAGGAACCAGCGATCCTTGTCGAGCTGCTGTGCGAGCGCGATGACGATGTCCTGGCTCGGAGCGTCGATGTCGGCAAGGCCGTCGATCGCCGCGTAGACCGTCGCGATTGCTGCGTCGAGCGAAGCGACCATTTCGGTGACCGTAGTCTCGGAGTTCTGGAAGCCGGCGCTCAGCTCAGGAAGGCTGTTGCCAGCGGCGACCGAACCGATGCGAGCATCGAGCGGAAGGCCGAGTGCGACGATGCGCTCCGCGACCTCGTCGGCGCCGTCCTGTGCGTGGGTGACCACGTCATCGAGGAACTCGTGTACGCCGATGAAGTTTGCGCCGCGCACGTGCCAGTGCGCCTGCTTGCCGTTGACTGCGAGTGCAACGAGATCGTTCACGACCGGCGCGAGGTAGCGAGCTACGCCTGCGGGGCGATCGAGGTCTCCCTGCGAGACTACGACTGAAGTTTTCTGAGTAGCGACCATGATGTGTCTTTACCTTTCGTCTCACGGTTGATTTGAACTGTTAAAAAGTACGATACTCCGATTTTGGCGTAATGCAAGCAAGGTTAGGCAACCCTAAATCCCAGTCCAGCGATCGTTTTAGTCGTCAAATGGAAGCTCGGAAAGCACCTCCAAGCCACCACTCGGGTCGAGCTGAATGACCGTGTCGACGCCGATCCGATCCAGGAAGGAATAGTCGTGACTCACGACGAGGAGTGCGCCTCGATACGCGTCAAGCGCCTCGGCGAGCTGCTCGACACTGGCAATATCGAGGTTGTTCGTCGGCTCGTCGAGTATGAGGAGTTGGGCTGGCGGATCCGCGAACAACAACCGCGCAAGCGCCACCCGAAAGCGCTCGCCACCCGACAGCGTTCCCACGGGGCGATCGACGCCCGGACCGCGCAGCAGCAGACGCGCGAGATGATTGCGGATCGTGCCAAGCGGCGTCTCCGGAGCCACCGCGCGAACGTTTTCGAGCGCGCTCGCGGAATCGTCGAGGTTGTCGAGCCGCTGCGGGAGGAACCCCACGTGCTCGGTGAGGAGCCGACCGTGGGCACGACCCGGAGTCGCCTCACTGCCCGCGAGCAGCTGCGCGATGAGTGTCGACTTGCCAGACCCGTTCGGCCCAATGAGTGCGACCCGCTCCGGCCCTTGAATGACCACGTTCCGCGAGCCATCCGTCAGCTCCGCAATTCGGCGCCCGCGCGGCACGTTCGGGTCGGGCAGTTCAAGCGAGATGTGCGCGGTCTCACGCACGCGGGCATCCGCGGCATCGACCGCGGCTTGCGCGGCTTGGACCTTGGCGTCGAGCGTGGTGCGCATCGCACCAGCGGATCCCTGGGCGCGGCTCGCCAGATTCCCCGCCACGATCTTGGGAATGCCGCCGTCCTTCTGCGCCTTCTTCGCTGTGCGCTCGCGGCGGGCGAGCTTGGTTTCTGCCTCGACGCGCTGCCGCTTCTCGCTCTTCAGCGCTTGCTGCGCGGTGCGAGCGGCCTGCCGCGCTGCGGTCTGTAGCTGGTCTTGGTTCGCACGCCACTCGCTGTACGGACCGCCAAACGTCTCGAGGCGTCCGGCGTGCAGCTCGGCGGTGTGATCCATATGTTCGAGCAGTTCGAGGTCGTGGCTCACCACAATGAGCGTGCCCGGCCAGCCGTCGACGAGCTTCGTCAGGGTTGCGCGCGTATCGCGGTCGAGATTGTTGGTCGGCTCGTCGAGCAGAGTGATGGGGGTGCGGCGCAGCCGGAGCCCAGTGATGGCGATGAGCATGCTCTCGCCGCCAGAGAGTTCGGCGACGCGGCGTTCGAGATCCGCGCCCGAAAAACCAATGTTCGTGAGCGCCTCATCAGCGCGCGACTCGATGTCCCAATCGTCGCCAATGCGGTCGAAGTATCGCTGCTGAATATCGCCGGCTTCGATCGCGCGCATCGCGTTGAGCGTCGGGCGGATGCCGAGCAGATCAGCGATTGTTGCGTCGGCCTGCAGGGTGAGATTCTGCGGCAGGTATCCGATGTCGCCCTGGGCGCGGATCTTGCCAGAGGTCGCCTTGAGCGTGCCCGCGATGAGGCGAAGCAGCGTCGACTTTCCTGCACCATTACTTCCGATGAGGCCGGTCTTGCCCGGATTGAACGTGCCGTTGAGCTGTTCGAGCGCGACCTTGCCATCTGGCCAGGCAAACGTGAGATTGTGCAGTGAAACTGCGGGATGCATAGACATGTAAGCACCGTCTTTCTGCCCGCGTGGTCGCCACAGTGCAGTGACAATGCGGCGACCACGGGGTGTGCTGTGCACGGCGGAATCAACGCCCGAACGACGAGCGGATTCACGGAGTGCGGAGATGAGGGGAATCGTTTGCTGAGACGCAAAAATGGCGCGCAAACGAGAGGCCGCCTACAACCGGCGGCTAGGCCCGGATATCTACCTCAATCAGCTCCATAAATCCCAAGTTTACCAGTCAGCAGCTACGCGAGCGACTTCTCCCAGGCAGCGTGCAGGTCTGCGAAGCGGCCGCCCTGCGCGACGAGTGCTTCGGGGGAGCCGTCCTCCACCACGACACCGTGTTCCATGACGAGCACGCGGTCAGCGATCGCGACGGTGGAGAGCCGGTGCGCGATGATGATTGCGGTGCGGTCGGCGAGGAGGCGCTGCAAGGCATCCTGCACGAGGCGCTCGCTCGGGAGGTCGAGCGATGCGGTGGCTTCGTCGAGGATGAGCACTGCTGGATCCGCCAAAAACGCGCGCGCGAAGGAGACAAGCTGCCGCTGGCCAGCCGAGACCCTGCCACCGCGCTTGTTCACGTCGGTGTCGTAGCCGTCGGGCAGCGACTGGATGAACTCATCGGCGCCCACGGCCTTCGCGGCATCACGAATCTCCGCGCGCGATGCATCGGGCTTGCCGAGAGCGATGTTCTCGGCGATGGTCCCGCTGAAGAGGTACGCCTCCTGCGTGACCATCACGATGGCGCGGCGCATGTCGGCGGTGTCGAGTTCGCGCAGCGAGACGTCGTCGAGCGCGACCGTTCCCTCGGTGGGGTCATAGAACCGAGCAATGAGCTTCGCGAGCGTCGACTTGCCAGCACCGGTGGTGCCGACAAGCGCGATCGTTTGGCCAGCTGGGATATCGAGGGTGCAGCGATCGAGGACGACCTTGGGGTCATCCGCGCCGCCGTACCGGAAGGTCACGTTGTCGAATCGGAGTGAGCCGCGTGCTGCCGGGAGCGCGACGGGGCGCTCGGGGTCTTGCACCGTTGGCTCCTCTTCCAGTACGCCCGAGACCTTCTCGAGTGCGGCGACTGCCGACTGGTACGAGTTCAGGAACATCGCGACGTCTTCGAGCGGGCCGAAGAAGTTGCGCACGTGCAGCAGCGCTGCGAGCAACACGCCCACTGCGAGCGCGTTGTCGGTCACGCGGAACGCGCCCCACAGCAGCACGGCAGCGATGGTGATGTTGCCGAGCAGCACGAGGCCGGGATCAAGGACACCGAACAGGTTCACCACGCGCAGGTTTGCACGCCGGTAATCATCAGAGACCTTCGCGAACGCGCGGTCGTTGCGCTTCTCACGCCGGAACGCCTGCACCGCACGAATACCGGTCATCGTCTCCACGAACTGCACGATGAGCCGTGCGCTCACGGTGCGGGTCGCGCGGAACCCCTTCTGCGACTCAATGACGAACCACCACATGAGGATGCCAAGGGGCAGCCCCATCGCGACGAGGACAAGACCCGATCGCCAGTCGAGGAGGAAGAGCGCGATGAGCGTAAACGATCCGAGCAGCACGGCGTCGATGAGCTCCGAGAGGGAGCCATCGAGCAGCTCCTGGATCGACTCAAGGTCGCTCGTCTGCCTGGAGATGATGCGGCCAGAGGTGTAGCCCTCGTGGAATTCGAGGCTCAGGCGCTGCGTGTGCCGGAAGATGCGGGTGCGCAGCTCAAGCATGACGGCCTGGGTGAGGCGTGCGATGAGCACGACGTACCAGCCGACGAGCGCGGCACCGCCACCACCGACCACGAGGTAGGCGAGCGAGATGCCGATTGCCGGACCCCAGTCACCCTGCGCGACGGCGCGGGGCAGCGCCTCGTCGATGCCGTAGGCAATGAGTGACGGGCCCATTGCGCGCAGCACCGCAGAGAGCACGACCACGACGGCGGTGAGCACGATGAGCTTCTTACGAGGCTTGAGCAGCGACCCGAGCAGTCGGAGCGAGCGGCGCCTGATGGCGCGACTCTCCTCGCGGGTGTAGTTGGAGCGGTCTTCGCCGCGGGTTCCGCGGATTGATTCGGGGCTCATCGCGCCACCTCCTTTGCGGTATCAGTATCGGTGTCGGGTTCAAGCGACGAAATCAAATGTCGGTAGTGCTCGTTGCTCGCGAGTAGCTCGCTGTGCGTGCCGACCGCGATGACGCGGCCTGCCTGCATGACGGCGACGCGATCCGCCATCGAAACCGTGGACGGGCGGTGCGCAACGATGAGCGCGGTCGTGGTGGCAAGCACCCGGCGCAGCGCCGCTTCGACCTGCGCCTCGGTGTCGACATCGAGTGCAGACAGCGGATCGTCAAGCACGAGCACATCAGGCTTCGCGGCGACGACGCGGGCGAGTGCGAGGCGCTGGCGCTGACCGCCGGACAGGCTCATGCCTTCCTCGCCGACCTCGGTGTCGAGGCCGTCAGGGAGGTCGTACGCGAACCCGGCCTGCGCGACGCCGAGCGCCTCGCGGAGCACGGCCTCTGCCTCCTCGCTCGCGGGATCGAGATCCTCGCGGCCGAGCAGCACGTTGTCGCGCACGCTCGCCGAGAACAGGATCGGGTCTTCGAACGCGATGCCGATGCGACGCCGCAGCTCCTCGAGCGTGAGGTTGCGCACGTCAACGCCGTCGAGCTCTACCGCGCCAGCGGTCACGTCATAGAGACGGGTCGGCAGCGCCGTGAGCGTCGTCTTTCCCGAGCCGGTCGCGCCGACGAGCGCCATGGTCTCGCCGGGCTGCAGTACGAGGTCGAGCCCGTTCACGAGGTCACGCTCGTGCTCGCGGGCATCGCCGAAGCGGAAGTGCACCCCACGGAACGCGAGCTCACCGCGCGGATGCTCGATGGTCTGGGGCTGCTCGGGATCCGCGATCGTAATCGGGGCATCAAACACCTCGAAGACGCGATCGGTCGCGGTGCGGGCATCGATCATGAAGGAGAACAAGAACCCGAGGGAGTTCATCGGCCACCGCACCGCAGCAGCGAGCGCGAAGAAGCCGAAGAGTTCGCCAACGGTCAGCTCGCCGCGGCTCGCGAGCACGATGCCGGTGAACAGGCACGCGCCGAGCGCGAGGAACGGCACGAGGTCGTACCAGAACCAGATGAGGCCGACTTCGCGGGCTTTGCGCAGCTCGGTTCCGCGCAGCGTCTCAGCGCGCTCCCGGAACTTCGCGAGCGAGTGCGCACCACGGCCGAATGCCTTGAGCACGCGGATGCCGTGCACGCTCTCCTCAACCGCGGTCGCGAGATCGCCAGACTGATCCTGGCTCATGCGCGACAGCACGCCGTACTTCTGCTCGAAGCGGTAGGCCACGATCCAGATCGGAAGCGAGCAGATGAAGAAGACGGTGCCGAGCGCCCAGTGCCAGCGGAACAGCAGTCCGATACCCACGAGCATCGTGAGCACGTTCACGACGAGCATGATGAGGCCGAAGGTGAGCCAGCGCCGAATGAGCCCGATGTCTTGCATCATGCGGCTGAGGAGCTGCCCCGATTGCCACCGATCATGGAGGGCCACGGGCAGGCGTTGCAAGCGCTCATAGAACGTTTGGCGGATCGAGAACTCCACCTCGGTCATCGGGCGCAGCACGAACCGGCGACGCAAGAAGATGAAGAGAGCCTCGAGAATGCCGAGGCCGAGCACGGCAGCCACGCCCCACACGATGGCGGATTGGTCGCCGGAGACGAGCGGGCCATCGACGACGGCCTGCAGCACAAGCGGAATCGCGAGGCTCGCCACGGAACCCAGCAAAGCGACCAGGAAGCCCGCCAGAAGCCACCACTTTGCGGGCGCAACGAAGGGGAGAAGCCGAGCAAGCGCGCGCGGCAGAGACAGTGAAACTGTAGATGAAGAAGACATGATCCCTAATGAGGAGAAGGTGCGCACCTAGGCGCGGAAGCTGTGGGAAAGAGAGAGGGCCTGGAACGGCCGAGGTCTAGTTTCCGGACAGAGCTGTGCCCGGAAGAACAGCGGTAAATGCGATTGTGCGAATCATGGCTGCTCCTTTCCGGGTCGTAGAGGGTTAAGTCTGAGAAATACCCTAGCGGCTTCTTTGCGCGGGACACAAGGGTTGGTTTCACCAACTCGCCTCGCTAGGCTTCCCGCATGACAAATTCTGCCGTTCCGAGCGATCTCGCCGGCGCCCCAACCGAGCCCGTGGCGGTGCCCGTCGCCGTGACCGCGGTGCTCGGCGCACACGGACTCGGAGCAGCTGCGCTCGCCGCAGTCTGGCAGAACGGTGCGGGCGGGCTCACCTTCTCGGCAGCCACTAGTGGGCCCGGCGCGGAACCCGATTACTTCTTCAAATGGAATCCCGGCGGATCAGGGGAGTCCCTCGCCGACGAAGCTAAACGCCTCGTCTGGCTGTCAGCACGCCACCCGGCGCCCGCCGTCGTCGGGCTCGCGAACTGGGCCGACGCTGGCGAGGGCGACGAGCCACCCCGCTATGACGAGGTGCTGATTACACGCGCACTCCCCGGTGAATCGGCAGTGAGCGAGCGGTGGAAGGCCGATCCAGCTCCGGCGCTCCGCGCGCTCGGCACCGGGCTGCGTCGGCTGCACGACCTTCCCGTCGAGGATTGCCCGTTCGACTGGGGCGTCGCCGAGCGCACGCGCATCGCGGGGATCGCTGCGGGGACGCTCGCGGATCCGCCACCCACCGACAAGCTCGTCGTATGCCAGGGCGATCCGTGCGCACCCAACACGCTCATTTCCCGCGATGGTGACTTCCTCGCGCACGTCGATCTCGCGCGCCTCGGTGTCGCTGATCGGTGGGCGGATCTCGCCATCATGACCCTCTCGCTCGGGTGGAACTACACAAATTATGACGAGCAAGACTTCTGGGACGCGTACGGCGTCGAGCCGGATGCGGAGCGGATCGCGTACTACCGGGCGCTGTGGGACGCGGAGTAGTTGGGTGCTTGCTCGCAGGCGCCGAAGTGGCCGTGGTCAGAGCGGCGCAAAATCTGTACTAGGATAGAAGAGTTGTTTCAACAACGGGCTGTGGCGCAGTTTGGTAGCGCACTTGACTGGGGGTCAAGGGGTCGCAGGTTCAAATCCTGTCAGCCCGACAGATGTCCTGAGTCACGACAGAGTTTACGAACTAGTCGCGACTCAGGACTTTTTCTTTTGGTGACCTGTTGACAGTTGACAGGGTGCTGGTGAAACGCATCTGCGACACATCGAGAAATCTCTCGGTAGTGTTTTCACACGCTGAAGTGGCTCGCGTCTTCAGGGGAAGCACCTAACCTGCCAAGCGCAAAGGGATCACATTACAGCGGTTTTGGCTTCCGAGACCTTCTCCGGATGGTCACGATCGACACGTTTACCGTCAACATAAAGAGACTGAAATAGACGGACCACGCTGCCAAATCTTTGGTTGCGCCTCCAAATTCTTCGCCGTTTCCGGCATATTCGTCGGCAAGATAGCCTGCACGGATGTTCAGCACTACCGCGCTGATGAGACCGAGAACAAGAGCGGCGAACGACACCTTCAGCCAGGACTTTGTTTGAGCGAGAGACATTTTGACCTATCTGTTCGTCTTGTTGTGTGGAATCAAGATGGATCAGTACCTCGCCCCGCCATCACCGCGTGAATCCGCTGCTCTAACTGATCGAGCTCCTCCATGATTGCGATGGCGATCCACACCCTGTCACGTTTACGCCCGGTGATCTCCTTGATGATGCCGGCCGCTTCAAGCTGCGTGATCGCGTGATTCGTGTTCGAAGAAGCGGTGCCCGCATAGAAGTGCGCCTCTTCTGACGTCAGGGCAGGCTCGTCGTAGAACGCGGCGATCAGTCGCTCCGTTGCGGAGCCGTAACGCGGCTTCAGCTGCAGATGCCACCGATCTGGCAATGCGTTCAGCCGCTCAATTGTGGCTCGGGAGCAGACTGCTGCGGCCTCCGCTGAGCGGGCGAATAGACGGATGATTGGTTCGGGATCACCTTCGCGATAGGCGATGAGCGCAGCAAAGTAAGCGTCGCGCTGGGCGAGCAGGCCGCTCGCAATTGGAACGACAAGATTTCGTGTTGCACCGCGCCGATGCAGCACGGCGGAGACGAGCGCGCGACCGATCCGCCCATTGCCGTCGGTAAACCCGTGGATCGATTCAAACTGCGCATGCCCGATCGCCGCCTGCACCATGATGGGGACGTCTTCACGGTTGAGGTACTCGATGAGATCAGTCATCAGTGGTGGAACATGCTCGGGCGCAGGCGGTACGTGGATTGCGTCGCGCGGGGAGTGATCGCTTCCACCGATCCAGTTCTGCATGTCTCGGAGTCGCCCGGCGTAGAGAGACTCACTCGGGTCATTGAACATGAGTGCACGGTGCGCACCCAGAATCTCATCGAGCGTAAAGCAACCGTGCAGGCCCACCCGAGCAATGAGTTGGTGGATCGCCTCCGTCGCTGCCACCATGTTCGTCGCGCAGGGATTACTTCGATTCCCAGTGGTCGCCTTGGCGTAATCGATCGCGGAGGCCGAGATCTGTTCGATCTTTGATGATGCGACTGATTCGCTTCGAATGAGAAAGCGGTTCACTGCCCTGGAATGATCTTCAGCCTCGGCATCTACCTGGGCCACCGCCAGTAGCGCACGCTCTGAGGCGACGGTGAGTTCCAGCCCCGGGATGAAATTGAGCGCTGCGATATAAGGCGGCACCATCGTGCTGACCGACGTCAATGTGCGGTCAGCACGGTTGCCGCTGCGCGTCTGCTGGCGCCACGGACGCACTTCAACGCGATGCGCTGGCCAGCTCGTTGCTCCTGTCATGGCGGAAAGGTTATTTCGGTTTGGGGGCACCAAACGAAAATGACGATCAAATGGTGCCAACGCACGTCAAGCCAAGGGCAGTTCTCAGTTCGCTTGGCACTGGCTTTGCCAGAACCTCTGAGGCTGCCGTGCCGCTACTGCCTACGCAGCGCCGAGCGGCACGCAATGAGCGAAGCACCCGCCGCCGCGAGGAGGGCCGCGCCAGCGACGCCCCAGGCGAGGCCGTCGCTACCCGTGCGCGCGAGCGCATTTGGCGTGGCACCGGTGCCGGTGCCTGGCTTCGCACCGTTACCGGGTCCAGTGGTACCGCCCGGCTTCACCGGCGGCTCAAGCGCGTCGTCGATCACGACGGCCGGCGAGCTGAGTTCCGCAGCAATTCGGCAGTCGGCGGTGCCGACCACCGTCACGGCGATCTCAGCACCCGCGTCGACCGCAACGACGGTGTAGGTCGCTTCGGTGGCGCTGCTGATCGGCGAGCCATCGCGCGTCCACTGGTAGCTGAATGACGCTGCTGGTGCCCAAGCCGACACCTGCGCGCTGAGCGTTTCACCGATTGCCGGCGTACCGGTCACCGCCGGGGTGTGTGCGGACTCGAATGCTACGGGCTCTTCGACGCTTTCGAAGGTGAGGTGGGCGGTATCGGGGGCGGATCCTGCCACCAGCGTCACACCGTTCTCGGCGCGCACGGTCACTGCGCCATCTGCGGACGGTGTGCCGGAGATCACACCGGAGCCGGAGTCAAGCTCGAGACCTTCCGGCAGCTCGCCGTCTGCGACGCTCACCCACGTTGGCGCGGGCGCGCCTGCGAGCGTCGGGGTGAGGGTGATCGGATCCGCCGCGCACACGTTCGTGGTGACTGTGGTCTCGGGGTACGAAATCTCAGCGGACTTCAGTAGCGTGACGTCAACGGGTAGGACGCCCCAGGGGCTGAAACCGCTGATGTAGGTGCGGCCGTCGGTTCCGACGCGAGTGGCATACGGATTGAAGTAGTCGAGGTCCTGGAGTCCCAGGGTGGTGGTCAGGGCGCCGGTCGCGGTGTTGAGATCCATGATGTATCCGCCGCCGCTCACGGTGATGATGCCTTCGCTGTAGCGGGTCATGTCAATGCCGCGGATCATGTGGTCGTTCGTCGGGAACGACTGGACGGTGCCGTTTGCGGGATCCGCAATGACACCCATTTCACGCATGTCGAGACTGAAGGCGATCGCGCCGGTGACGTGATCGACCTGTACCCACGGCGACTGCTCTGGGTTTGCGGTGTCTGCAAGGTTCTGCACCACCGGGGTGACGTCGCCAGACGCGAGATCAATCGCCCAGATGCCGTTCAGGCTCGTCGGCGCGGCGCGGTCGACGCGCACGTATGCGGTGTCGCCCGCCGCCGTGACCGCCATGCCGTTCGTGTATCCCGAAACGATGCCAGGAATGGTGAAGTCTTGGGCCTTGACGAAGGTGCCGTCAGGCTGCCACGTCGAGATGGTGAAGGGAGCAGGGGCGGAGGCGCCACGATTCAACGAGTAGACCGTGCCTGCAGCATCGGTAGAGATCGAGTACACCTTGCCAGTCACGCCAGGCGCATCGTTTGTGTTCCACTCGACCGGAGCGTCGCCGTTCTCGAAGTACCGGGTGATGAGTGAGTCGCCTGGGGCGCTGCCAGACCAGAGTGCAGAGTAGAAGGAATCGTCGATACCGGGTTCCAGCTGTCCCTGCGGGGTGGGGGTTGCGGCAGCCATGATGTCGTACAACTCAACGATCGTCTGGCCATCTTGGCCGATGGCCGCAGGCGGTGCTGAGAGCGCTGACGGCGCCGGTGGTGCGGCGACGGCCGCGGTGGCACCCATGGTTGTAACGGCACCCGCCCCTGCTCCTGCCCCGAGCAAGCCGAGTGCGAGCGCTCCACTGATCGCGGTGAACTTCGTGCGCTTCGTGATGCTTCCCTGAACTGACATTGTGTCGATCCCTCCCCGCGCGTGTGCCAACTGTTGTCCTAAATAGGAACAGACACACGTCACAACTCCAGCATCACCCAGAAAGCGTTCCCTGCCCACTGGTTCCTTGCGCTTTGAGTACGCAAGGAACCAGAAGTGAGTATTCAGTGAGGGTTGGGTGTGACTACTCAGCCGCGTTGTTGAGCTCGAGCTCGGGCGGCTGGCGGCGGAAGCCACGGGTCGGCCACACCAGGTAGGCGAGGCCGAGGCCGAGCGTCTCGGGGACGTCGTCAGCCCGTTCAACCTTTTCCGAATTGGTGTGAGACGTTGAATGTGAGAAATGCTGAATGAGAAGTGCAGTAATGCTGATTCACCAGTGGGGGCAAGCTTCGAAACTCACGGATGAAGACAAAGCACATCAGGTTTGCGTCATTCCGCGGAACATCGAGTTGGTTCATGGCTTGTCTCACTACTTTTGTGAGCCCAACCCCGAGTTCAATCCAGGCGACAGCAGATTTTTTCATTGAACGGTAATTCCGGCTTGTTTGGCCTATTTCCCCACGTGGTGGCCGTTGATCTATGGATTGCTGGTGGAAATTCATCACTTGAAGAGGAAACAAATGCATCGAAGACAGCAGTACTGCACACAAGAGCCTCAGGCGAGGAGCAGCGCCCTTTTAAGACAGACGTTAGGTGTGCTGATTGCAGTAGCGCTCTCGGTATCAATGATCTCCGGACCAGCTTTGGCAGCAAAATCGGATGACGCCTTCGAGGGGGCAGAGACCATAGGTGCCCTTAGCCGGGGAACCCCAAAGGAGATGAATGGTGCCGCGAATGATCTTCAGGTGATTTCGGCCAGCGCAGAGGCTTATGAGAAGGAGAAACAGGAAACAGCTGCGAGGTTGGCCGATGCAGCTTCGCTTCAAGATTCAATTCCAATTGAGACCGACGGTGCCTTGGAAAGTGCGGTCGCTGAAAATGGCAGCACCGTAGAGATCGCTCCGGACGGGACAGCCCTGCTTTCTTCAAATTTGGGCGATGAGATTGGGATTAGAGCAACTGGCAGGTTCAATAGTGGTGCGATCTCGGTTGGATCCTCAGTCCAGACGGGTGAAGTAAACGAAGCAGATATCGTTACGCGAGCCACTGAAAATGGGGCACAACTGGTAGCGATCTTCAACGACGAGGCAGCAGAAGGAAGAATGTCCTTTGAATTTGAGCTTCCGTTGGATTCGCGAATGGTGGAGATAGCTGATGGGTCTATCGCTATCGAGCAGGACGTTGAAATTGAGCGGCCCCTTGCTGGTGAAGAGAAACGAATTAGCGACGCCGTGGATGCTGCCCTCATCGATTTGAAAGACGATCAACAGCTGTCAGAATCCCAAGCTGCGGAACTTGAGCAGATTGCACCAGCGAAAATGGAGGTGGCTAGCGAAACTCAGCAGCTGGCCAAGGTCGGGGTGCCTTGGGCAATCGACGCGAAAGGTAAGGCGCTTCCAACCCGATACGAATTAAGTGGAGAAACCCTAACGCAAGTAGTTGACTTGCGTGGCGCAGTATTTCCAGTAACCGCCGACCCGGCATTGTGGTGGGTCATCGGTACCTCTGCCGTGTGTGCTGCGCAACTGGGGACGCTTGCCTTCGGGGCGGCCAAAGTTGTTGCAGCATTCGCCAAAGCGGAGCGAATCATCAAATCAGCTAAAACCGTACTTCAGGCATACCGTGCTCTTGGTAACAGCATGAAAAGTGTGCTCAGGTATATGGAGAGATTCGTGAGGAACCGGTCGAGTCTGTCGACATACCAAATCAGAACGATCGGGAAACTCGTCGGAGGCATAAGCTCGGTAATCGTCGGCTCGCTTGGGCTTGGTGGTTGTTACAACCTCTTCAGGGCCCGCTGGTAACTCGCATGGATATCTTCATGGGAATCGGGCTTGCAGGAGCAAGCCTTATGTTTGCGTTTCTGCTGAGTTTCTCGCTTTGCACGAGAGAATCTGAGGAACAGAGTTTTCCTGGCTTGCTTTTGTTGGTCATGGGAGTCATGATCATCGGCACATCCCTCAGCCTGATCGATGAACCCTGGATCTCGCCCCTGTGGCTCCAATACCTGGTTCTCGTGGTGGCTCCCCTTATCACCGGGTTCGTTCTCAACTATGGCATCTTGAGAGCCCTTACGAGTTCTTGTCCTGGCGGAGAAGGGTCAGATAGCGACTACGAAGCATCCTGAATCCAAATAGCACTCACCGGCTGGGCTCGTACATCGAATATTCGACAACGAGCCCAGCCGGTGAGCGACCGATTGGGTGTTGGGGATCCGCCGCCTTACTCAGCCGCGTTGTTGAGTTCGAGCTCGGGCGGCTGGCGCCGGAAGCCACGAGTCAGCCAGACCAGGTAGGCGAGGCCGAGGCCGAGCCAGATGAGGCCGACGGTCATTGCCATGCCGTCGAGGCTCGTCCAGAGCCAGGCCGAGAGCGCGAAGCCAATGAGCGGAAGCACCAAGAATCGCACGAAGTCGAAGCCAGCGCGGCGCTTCTGGTCGATGAAGAAGTGCTTGATGACCGACAGATTCACGAGCGAGAACGCCGTGAGCGCGCCGAAGTTGATGAGCGAGGCCGCCGCGTTCATGTCGATGAACAGCGAGACGAGGCCGATGACCGAGATGAACATGGTCGCGCGCACCGGGGTCTTGAACTTCGGGTGCAGCACGCCGAAGAGCGCGCGGGGGAGTACGCCGTCGCGTCCCATCGAGAACAGCAGGCGCGATGCGGTGGCCTGCTGGGCCATGACGGCGCCGAAGCAGCCGGCGACGAATGCAGCGGTGAAGAAGATCTCGAACCACTTGCCGCCGACCGCGAAGGTGATGTCATTCGCCGCGGAATCCGGGCTCGAGTAACTCGTCCAGTCCGGCACCGCGAGGTTCGAGAGCGCCGAAACCACAATAAAGAGGAGTCCGCCGATGAGCGTCACGAGCATGATCGCCCGCGGAATGTTCCGCTTCGCATTCTTCGTCTCCTCGGCGAGCGAAGATACGGCGTCGAATCCCAAGAACGAGTAGCAAAGGACGGCGGATCCGGCCAGCACGAGCGCAGTCTCCGTATTGCCGCCGAACACCACGTCGAAGATCGAGGGGATCTCATTGCCAGCGGCGGTCGTTGACGCGAGCACGAGGAAGAGCGCCACGAAGATCACCTGCGCCGCCACGATTGCGTTGCTCACACCCGAGAGGAGTTTCACGCCGAGCGAATTCAAGACGGTGACCGCGATGATGGCGATGATGATCCACACCTGCTGCGGGATCGCGGGTACTGCCGCAGCCATATAGATGCCGATGACGAGGTACGCCATCATCGGTAGTAGAACGTAGTCAAGCAGGATCGTCCAGCCACCGAGGAATCCAATGTGCCCACCGAGCGACTTGCGCGTGTAGGTGTAGGCGGCGCCCGTCGTGGGGAAGGCGCCGGCCATCGACGCGTAGCTCGACGCGGTGAAGAGCATCGCGATGAGCGTCACAACGTATGAGGTGACAATCGCGCCCTCGGTCATGGTGTTCACGACGCCGTACGTCGTGAACGACGCCATAGGCATCATGTACGCGAGACCGAAGCCCACTGCGCCGGTGAGGCCGAGAGTTTTCACGAGTGAGGGAGCGGGCGCGCTCGCCGTCGCAGCCGTCGTCGGTGAGGAACTTGGGGAACTAGTGGGCATCATTGACCTTTCACGCACCGGCGCGAGGCCGAGCAATCTTCAGGCGGGCTGGCGATGCCCGACTAAGTAATTGTGCGAGTTTTGGTCTCGGAATTCCGTAGGTCGAATGACGTAAATGTGTTCGAAGTGGCGCTTTAGGGGTCGGTTGTACCCAAGCCGAGAGGGCAAGGTGAACTCGCAATCATCGGCTGTGGCTAGAGGTCATTTCAGATCGCAAAGCTCGAAGGGCTGATGGCTTCGGTTGGGCCTGCTCAGCTTAGGTCAAGCCATCTTGGAAATCGATCTGGTTTGGACTTGAGCACCTCGTCGATGAAGAGGCGGACGTTCTCGGCGATAACGAATAGAGTCCTAACTCCGATGTATATTCCACTCCACTAGAAGTGAAGTAGACTTCTTTATTCTATGTAAGCACCGGCCGGAAACCATGATGTTCGTGTCGGCTCTCTATCAGAAGGATGCCTGTAGTTACGCTTGACTTTGTGAGTATTTCAGAAAGGTTCTTCTCGTTGGGTGGCATCGTAATGGGGCTAGGGGGAACGCTAGGGGTCGCCTATTACATCTATTCACTCGAAGCAAAAGTCTCGTTCTTCTCGTGGCCAGGAATGGTCGCCCTGACAGTCACAGCCTCGGGCCTGGGATTGTTGCTCGTCGGCTTGTTCAAACGTGATCCACAAAGCAATAGTTTGCGACAGCATGGCGGTCACGGATCGAAGAATTACCAGGCAGGCCGGGACATGGTAATCGGAGGACCGCATATCGATGAGTAAGCGTAGCCAGCAGCAAGAAGCAGGGCCAGGCTCAGCGAATTATCAAGCAGGGAAGGACATGCATTTTCATGGTCTGACCGTCAATGAAGCTCGAGAAGTTGCTCTTGATGTTTTTCGGAGTAATGCAATCGAGCTCGCAGGCGTTGCGCAATCTCTGGCCTTGCAGAGAGCTGAAACTCTCACCTCTGAGTTTCTTGCCAAACTTGAAGCCGAGAATCCTGAGCGAGTACACCAGCTGGCGGATCCTGACGTTCAAACCGTTGTATTTGAAGCGCAAAAAGAGTTTGCACGGTCGGGGGAAGCAGACCTTCGGACGGCACTCGTAGATCTTCTTGCCTCGCGAGTAAACGAGGATCAGCGAAACTTGCGCACTCTGGCTCTAAACGAGGCGATTTCATCTGCCTCGAAGCTAACTGAACAACAGAGGCGCGCCATTGCATGGGTTTTTTATCTTAGATACGTACGGCTACTCGACGTTAAGACTGCGGAGAGTCTTTACTCAATACTTAGACGAAACGTCTCAGATATCGGTGTAGATATTCCGCCCGGTCATGCTGACTACCAGCATATTGAATATGTCGGAGCGGGCACGCTCAGTATCTCATCGAAGAGCTTTGGAAAGGCAATTAGTTCTGGAAATGAAGGCCTCTATACAAGAGGATTCTCTGAGTCTGAAATTGAGCCGGAGTTTCTTAGCGAGCTGAAATCTCGCGACCTTGTGACGCCAGCCATGCGCGATCATGCTCGAACTCAATTGGTGCTTCTCACTGACCAAGGCCTAGAAAAAATCGCCGCGGAGCTTGGACTGAGTATACAAATTCAAGATCTAAAACGAATCCTCGCTCTCGGACAGATGACCGAGAGCGAGATCGCTGATGAGGTAGTGGAACACGTGCCAGCTTTGGCGCCTCTTCGTAATATTTGGGAGGACGAACGAAACGGAATTAACCGGATGACATTAACGTCTGTGGGGCTAGCGCTCGGTCACGCTTATTGGACGCGATTGACCGGTGACCCAGCTCCATTGAGTATTTGGCTTCCCTGACCACGAATGCGAGGAGCACGCAAATCTGGGGAAGAATAGCTATCCAACGGATGCTCTGATGCGGTTGTGGCTTGGCTGAGCATGAAATCCTAGACGAATATTATAACGCACGACGCGTCCAAATCATGGCTCAAAGTGCTGTCCGTGTGTTCCTGAAAAGGAACTCCTTTTGCCTGAGGTCAGGCTGGCAGTAGGTTTCGGACGCAAGCCCCGGGTATTAAGAACGGATATCCGAATTCTTGCAGTACTCCCAAGTTTTCAGGCGTGGCGGGATACAAAACCCAACGGCATCCGTCGAGCAAAACGTTTCTTCTTCAGCGGCAATTGGCGAGGCGTTCAACTGCAGCATTTCAAGTCTGCTTTACGTTTCTATGTTTAGTCAGATGTGAGTAATCGAAGCCTACTTCCGAGGTTTCCCTGTGGCAGGACGCAGCGCTAGTCGCTGCAGAACCTTGTCATATTCATACTTGATGATCTCACCTGACATGATCATAGAGACCGCCTGATCAATCACCTCAAGAGGCACAACGAACCACTCCGATGGGTCATAGTTGCGACCTTGGCTGTCCACTTGAGTGAGGTTCAAACGAACATCTGCAAACACTCGGTGCAGCAAATTTTCCAGTGCAGATGCCTTGACGTTATACACCCGGTAGTCGGCGACGATCTCGACAGGGGCCATCAGATAAGTCGGCGAGGTAGACGCACCCTGCACACGTTTCTCGACGCTTGTCGTCGAGAACCCAATTTTGTGCAGGTGCTCTATATTCGCAATCAGGGTGTCCGTGCTCAGAGATTGAAGCACGTAGATATGGCCCGTTTCCGTATCGCCGTCGAGAATTTCATTTAATGAAGTCTCGCTACGTACGATGGCCTCGCCAGCTTGTTCATGGAGGCGAATCGATAACGACTGGCGATATAGAGAAGATTCAGTGCCGTTTTCAAAAATCACTCGAAGTCTCTGCCTCCGCTCTGGCTTTCCTCCGACAACCATGGTCTTCGATTCGCCAACTTCCGCGATGAACAAAAGCATTCCATTCAGAACGAAGAAACGACCCTCTTCGATTGTTTGGACACCCCTAAACGGCGCGCGAAGAAGCGTTCCTTCGCGAAGTTCAGCATGCTTTTGGGCAAAGAGGTGAGCGAAGTTTTCGAAGTCTTGCGCTCTTTTACGCCGTGCTATTGAATCCGGAGCATCGGCCGAACGGCGAATAGGGAGATCCGAAACGTCGAGGATGCCCGCGCTATCGTCAAGTAGATCGTCAAGGTCGTTGCTCGCCAGCAAATCGTCGATGGAGGCCGGCGCTGCCGGAACTTCGAGCAATCCCAAATCATCGAGGTGCTTCACGGCTTCGGTCCGTGCCTCACTCGCTAGGAAACCGTCCAAACGCGCTCCAAGCTTGCGTTCAGCAATCTCACGGGTCTGCGAACTGGGCAACCGCCCCTCGGACTGTCTGAACTCTAAGATCTCGAGGAATGCACGCTCGAGACGATCAGACGAGGTAATCTTCTTCGGCTTCTCAGGCGCGTTCAGAAGCTCGTCGTCGAGGATGTCGTCAAGAGTGATGACTAGGTCCTCGTTGGACGTGAAGTCGACTGGAGTCATGACGTTTCTCCCATCTCCGTCGCGGCCTTCTCGGCCTTGCGTTTCGTCGCGAGCTTCTGCAGGAACAGCAGCGCCGTGGCCAACCGCTTCTCTTCGGGATCCTCGGACCGAATGTCGGGATTCTTGCCGTGGACTTGCTTCCATGTCTTGATCTTCGGGAACAGCGCCAGCGCCTCTTCTTCGGAGAATTCGATCTTCGTCGAAGTGATCGTGTCCTGAATCAGGCGCAGTACCGATGGGGTGACCGACTTCGACAGCACCTCGAACGCGCGCTGGAACGGGTTCACCGAGTCGATGAGGTTGATGTTCAGCTCATCGATGTTGACGAACTTCTCGGCCATCTTGATGAACCGTTTGTCGCCAACCTCGCGTACCTCGCCGTTCTTGATCACCGAGTCCACGACGACCTGCTGGCGCACCTCTTCGACCTGCTGCTCGGTGAGGTCGGGGTACTTCTCTCGGATGATCTTCGGGATCAGCACCTTGTTGGTCGTCTCGGCATCGACCGAGCCCGCGGCGGCGCGCGCGAAAGTGTCGTCCTGCAGGATCGTCGCCTTCAAGTCGTTCAGGTCCGTCGCGACGATCTGCTTCACGCGGTCGCTGGAGGGCTCCTTGAAGCCCTTGATTTTCAGCTCGCCTTTCTTCGCTGGCTCGTCGTCATCGAACTTCTTCGTCTTGAAGTTGAAGTTCGGCGCAAGCACCTGCTCCATGAGCAGCGACGCCGTGATCGCCTTCAGCATGTTGTTCACCGACATCTTGACCTCGCCCTGCGAGGCGTCCGGCTCGGCGATCAGGTTCGTGAACTGCGCGTGTGACTTGCCCTCGCTGTCACGCGTGACGCGCCCAATGATCTGGATCACCTCGGTCAGCGACGCCCGGTAGCCAACCGTCAGGGCGTGCTCAGCGAAGGGCCAGTCGAAGCCTTCTTTCGCCATGCCGAGCGCGATGATGATGTCGACGCCGTCGCGCTCCTTCGATGCGGTGTGCGATAGGTAGTGCAACGTGTCGCCACGTTTCTTCTGATCGGTGTCATCGACAAGATCTGCGACCCGGAGGATCTCGCCAGTGTCTTCGCGGCGCACACTGATGATGCCGGTATCGGGATCGGTCGACTCAACGTTGCCGATCGCGTCAATGATCCGGCCGACTTCTTCGATCTTGTCCTTCGTGGACTCACCAGAGTTCACGCTCGGGATGTGCACGATCGTCTTCTTGTCGAGGTCGAGCACTTCGTGGATCGCATCGGTGTAGCGCCCCTGGTAAAAGTGATGCCCGATGCCCAACGATCGCAGGTGCTCGTAACCGTTGAGCTGGTCGTAGTAGTTGAACGTCACCGGCGTGAACTTCGCCTCGTCCTCGGGGGAGAGCACCGGCACCGAGTCGCCGCGGAAGTATGACCCTGTCATGGCCACGATGTGTACGTCCGAGCCGTTCATCACGTCACGCAGAAGAGCACCCAGCCGTGAGGTTTCCGTGTCTGCCGAAACGTGGTGGAACTCGTCGATCGCCAGCACCGTGCCATTGAATGCCGCCGGGGCCAGCTTCTCGAACGCGAACCGCAGTGTCGCGTGCGTGCACACCAGCACCGCGTCTGGCCCGTCAAGGAACTTGACGAACGCATCGACCTTGCCCGCCGACGATCCTGCGTCGCAGAGGTTGTGCTCGTTCTTGATCTCCCAGTCCGCCCAGAAGCCGTACTTCGTCAGGCTCGTTGACGAGAACGAGGCACCGATGGATCGCTCGGGGACGGCCACGATGACCTTCTTGCGTCCCTGGTTATAGAGCTTATCCAGCGCCACAAACATCAGCGCGCGGGACTTGCCCGACGCCGGCGGGGCCTTCACCAGCAGATGCTGCGCGTCGCGTTGCTCGAAGACGCGCTGCTGCATCTCGCGCATGCCCAGCGCGTCGGTGTTCACCGAGGCCTTCGTCTGTGCGTACGTGACATCGACAATGTTCACCGGTTTGGGGATCGCGTTCACTTTGCAGTCCTTCGGGTCTTCTTCGCCGGGGCCTTCGCAGCCTCTTCGGCAGTCATACGCTCGTACATGGCAAACAAGTCAGACAGGCGCTGCTCATCCGTCTCGTACGGCTTCTTCGAATAGATCGAGTCGACCAGCGCATCGACCGCTGCGTGAGCGTCACGCAGATCCTGCGGCATCTTATCCGGGTCGTAGAGCTCAGCCAGCGTTTGCTCGCAGTGGTACTCGCGAATGTCGAGCACGCGGAGCGCCGCGACGGTCAACTTCTCTTTGGTCGCCTCCGACAACGGCGGGACTGGGAAGTTGTTGTAGACGATGGTGTTCGAGTATTGATAGTCCTCTCTCATCCGCCCACCTACAGCGCCCGTCCAGGCTACGTGGGTCCGGGAAGTCAAGAAAGCTAGCACCCAGGGTTCTGCGTCGTACACGCCGAACGCCGATGCATTGATGATCGTGTCGGCATCCAGATATCCGACCGGAATATAGTCGCGACGTATTGACGACACCTTTGGTACGAGGATTGACTCCGTAGGTTTGTAGCGAACCTCACCAAAACGATATGGCACTTTTGCGAGGGCCTTCGTCGCTGCCTTGACGCTATCGGCCCGCTGATCTCGGTTCCGATCAAACCGGAGCTTCAATAGCGGAATGGTAGCCGCGTACTCTGCCTCTTCTTCTGAGATCCAGATGCAATACTTCTCTTGATCCTTAACAAATTCGTCCGTTCCCAGGATTCTGCGAACAAAAACCGATGCATCCGGAGCCATCGTAAGCAAACTTTCCCGCTCAGCAGGCTCGAGCATCAGATTGCCCCAGTCAGTACCCTTTGAGCCGAATGTCATCGGTGGTAACTGTGATAGCGGCTTTGAGCGCGGAAGCACAAAGACGTTTCCACCTTCTGTGAGATAGCCATTGATGTTTGACACTTCAATCCGAAGGTCTCCTTGAAAGAGGAACTTCTTCGAGGGCTCTAAGTTTCGGAGGGAAACAACGATCACCGTGACACCTGCGTTCCGCTTGGCGTTGTTCTCCCATTTGAAAGGTGTGTAGGCGTAACCGATCTCGATCCCTCTGTCGAAGATCGCCGGGAACATGAGGCCAACCTGTTCACCCTGCGCGATGGACTTAGTGCTCACAAACGCGACTTTGGAAGCCGTTCCTTCCATATAGTCCGCGGCTTTCATGAACCACAGAGCAACGTAGTCCAGCTTCTTTGAGAACGGACGATCTCCAAATACGGGGACGAAATCAGCTTTCTGCTCGGCCGTCTGTTCTTTGACACCGGCGTATGGAGGGTTACCAATCAGGTAGATCTCGGTCTCGCCATCGTTCGGGCAGACCGAGTTCCAGTCCACCCGAGTGGCGTTACCTGCGTTGATCTGCCCGGTCTCTTTCAACGGGATCAGCGGGATCTCGACGCGGAACTTCTCGCGGAATTCCCGGTTCATCTGATGCTTCGCGATCCACAATGACAACACAGCGACCTCAACCGCGAAGTCGTCGATTTCAATCCCAAAGAAGTTCTCGATGCTGATTTTCGAGTCCGCCCACAGCACCTGGTGAGAGGAGCTCAGCTCAGCGAGCCGCTCGATGATCGCGTGTTCGAGCTTGCGAAGCTCCTTGTACGCGATGACGAGGAAGTTGCCCGAACCACAGGCGGGGTCGAACACCTTGATCGCCGCGATGCGGTCCAGCAGGCGGATGAGCCGCCGCTCGCTGTCCTGCGCCTCGTTGAGCTCCGTCTTCAGGTCATCAAGGAAGAGAGGCTCGATCGTCTTTAGGATGTTCGGCACCGAGGTGTAGTGCTGTCCCAGGTCGCTGCGTTTGCCGGGCGTGACGATTGCCTGGAACATCGAACCGAAGATGTCGGGGTTGATGTCGCGCCAGATGAGCGTGCCCGAGGCGATGAGCTCTTCCCGCGCCTGCTTTGTAAAACGAGGAACGATCTGGTCGTCTTTGACCGTGAACAGCCGGCCGTTCACGTAGGGGAACTCAGCGAGATGCTTCGGCTTGTCGGCAGGATCCTCGGTGTCGAGCGCCTTGAACAAATCAGTCAAGAACTCTGCCAGATCCGAGCCGTCGGGATGGGTCTGCGAACCGACCGCGTTGGTGAACTGGTTGTCCGTGAAGATGCCGGTGTCCTCGGCGAAGAAACAGAACAGCAGTCGAGTGAAGAAGATGTTCAGCGAGTGGCGGCCGCGCTCGTCGTCGAAGATCCCCGGGTTGGCCTGCAATAGCTCGTCGAAGAGCTTGCCCATGCGCTCGGCGGCTTTGACGTCGGCGTGGGACTCCGCGACGTACTGCGCCTTCTCCATGCCAGCCCACGGCAGGAAGAAGGTGAAATGCTGGTCGATCTCCCGGATCGGGAACCCGATCGTCTCGTTCGTCTTGATGTCGTGGGCAACGATGTCGACGTAGTCGGTGACGATGACGAAGCGCGTGCTGAAGCGAACCACCGCCGGCGACTTCCGAAGCTGCTCGGCGACCTCAAGCGGGTCGCCTACGGTCTCCTTGAAGTAGACAACATTCTTCTGTGCGACCTCGAGCCGGGGGTCTGTAGCGACATTCAGCGACCCGTTTCGCAATCGTGTTACGTTGCCCTGCGGTTTACCATATGCAAGTAACAGATCGAAAATAAACTCACGATCAAACGTCTCTCGCTGAGCCAGTGGAGCGACGCGCTCCTCGATTGCTTTGAGACTAAGCCTCGCCATTGGGAAGTCCTACTTTCACACACGCTGCGTCTAAAACAGCGAAACCAGCGCGCGTTTAGCCTCGTGACAAGGTGGCGCTTCACATCGAGTCAATCCTACCGATGGCTCCCGCTATCGCTCGGAAGGTTTTCATATTCGATTCGTGAGACCCGCAAATCATGACCCTTTTTAAAGCCTGTTAAGGGTCTTGCCCTCTAAGACGCGCCTATGTGTGTTTGGAATTGGGCGCGTAAGTCGAACGAAATGCGCTTCTTAGACCGCCAGGGACTGCCGAGTCTAAGCGAGAGGTCAGCCAAAAGCGTCTGGCTTCCAACGCCTGATGCCTTCTACAAAGTTTGAAGTGCTAACTACGGTAATTCTTGGGCGGGCTTAGTGCTCAGCCGTGGTGCTGATCGCCCTCATGGCTGGTCTGCACGTGCGCAATCGTCTTGTGGCTGTCGTGCTTCACGAACACCTTCAGACGTGCGCCGTCATCGTTGCGGAGCGAGTTGACCGTACCGTTGAGGCGGTCGCCCTCGTTCTTGAACGCGGTCACGATCACATCAGAGTAGTCAGCCGAACGGGCATCGCTCGCCCAGAGGTCGGCGTCAGCGAACGCTGTCGAGAGATCGATCGCTGAAGCGGTCGCGACATCAAGCCCGGTTGCGTCCTTGATCTGCGCAGCTGAGAGCAGGAAGACCGACTTGTACGAATCCTCGTACGCGACGTCGAACCATTCGCCGGCAGGCTTCGTCGCCTCGGGAGCGGTTTCCGGAGCGGCAGGCGCAGCCTGCTCGGCGCCCTGCGAAGAAGTAGCTGATTCCTCTGCGGGAGCTGATCCGCACCCTGCGAGCAACAGCGTCGACGCGAAGCCTACTGCTGCGAGGGAGCGTTTGAACGCCGGTCGATTTGCGATCGTGGACACAGAAACTTCACTTGCTTTTCTCATCACTGACCAGTCTACGTACCGATACAGCTGTGCCCCGCGAGCCGGATGACAATCGCGGGGCACAGTCGGTGCGGGCCGAGTGATCACGGCCCTAGAAGATCGGCGGATCAGTGCCCGCGCTTCACCCAATCCTGGAGGTGCGGCTTCTCGTCACCGATCGTCGTGGTGTCACCGTGGCCGGTGTACACGACGGTCTCCTCGGGGAGCGTCAGCAGGCGCTGCGAGATCGACTCGATGATGGTCGGGAAATCGCTGTACGAGCGGCCGGTTGCGCCGGGTCCGCCGTTGAACAGAGTGTCGCCGGTGAAGACGGCCTCGAGTGCGGGCACCGAGAAGCTCACCGAACCGGGGGAGTGGCCCGGAGTGTGCAGCGCCTCGACCGAGATGCCCGCCACGGGAAAAGCGTCGCCGTCAGCGATCTCGAAGTGCGGAAGCTGCTTGTGCACCGACTGCCAGAGCATGTGATCTGCGGGGTGCAGGTACAGTGCGGCGTCGAGCGCGGCGGCGGTATCGACCGCGGCACGAATGTGGTCGTCGTGACCGTGCGTGAGCAGGATGCCGATGACCTTGCGTCCGTCGACTGCCTTAGCAACCGCGGCGGCGTCGTGCGCGGGATCGATGACGATCACTTCGTCGTCGTTACCGAGGATCCAGACGTTGTTGTCGACGTCCCAGGTTCCGCCGTCGAGCGAGAACGTGCCGCTCGTGATCAGGCGTTCAATGCGTGCGTTACTCATGATTTCCTTTACAGCTCGACGACCGAGCGCAGTACGTTTCCACTAGCCATCTTGCCAAACGCTGCCTCGACGTCGCCAAGCGCGATGCGCTCGGTGACAAATCCACCGAGATCGAGGCGACCCAGCTTGTACTGATCGATGAGCATCTGGAAGTCGCGGCTGGGCAGGCAATCGCCGTACCAGGACGACTTCAGCGATCCGCCACGTCCGAACACATCGAGCAACGGCAGTTCAAGCGTCATCTCGGGCGTAGGAACGCCCACGAGCACGACTCGGCCCGCAAGATCGCGCGCGTAGAAGGCCTGCTTGTAGGTCTCGGGGCGGCCGACCGCATCGATCACGACGTCGGCACCATGACCACCGGTGAGGGCACGGATCGCCTCAACCGGATCCTCATTCCGCGAGTTGATGGTGTGCGTTGCGCCGAAGTGCTTCGCCTGTTCGAGCTTCGCGTCGTCGATATCGACCGCGATGATTGTGGTGGCGCCAGCGAGCTGTGCGCCAGCGATGGCTGCGGTGCCGACTCCGCCGCAGCCGATGACGGCCGCGGATTCGCCGCGCTTGATCTCACCGGTGTTGATTGCGGCGCCGATGCCGGCCATGATTCCGCAACCCAGCAGGCCGACGGCAGCTGCGTCGGAGTCCTCGTCGATCTTCGTGCACTGGCCAGCAGCCACGAGGGTCTTCTCAGCGAACGAACCAATTCCGAGCGCGGGGGAGAGCTCAGTGCCGTCCTCAAGTGTCATCTTCTGCTTCGCATTGTGCGTCGCGAAGCAGTACTGGGGCTGGCCCTTCTGGCAGGCGCGGCACTGGCCGCAGACCGCACGCCAGTTGAGAATGACACGATCGCCGACGGCGACCTCGGTCACGCCCTCACCGACGACGGCAACGCGAGCGGTTGACTCGTGGCCGAGGAGGAAGGGGAACTCGTCACTGATTCCGCCCTGCTGGTAGTGGTAATCGGTGTGGCAGACGCCACAGGTGAGCACGTCAACGACGACCTCGCCCGGGCCTGGCTCGGGAACGATGATCGTCTCGATCGTGGCCGGTGCGAACTTCTCGCGAACAACAACACCCTGTACTCGATATGACATGTCAATTCCTTCCGACAGCTGCTTGCGCTGTGCCGTGCGTGGCCCTGATTGGTACCCGGCGGCGGTGCCGGGTCTGCTTGTCAGTATATGAGTCGGGGCACGGTTCTGGGTCGGGATCATTACTGGGGTTTTGCCGGATTACTTGTTGGGAAATTGCGGGTATCTAGCGAGCAGCGTCACAACGAACGTGCAGAGACCCTAACCCAACTCCGCCAACCGCAACTGCAACCACAGCGCCAGCGTCCGGTCGGGATCATCGAGATCGATCCCCAGCCGCGCAGTCGCCTTGCGCACCCGGTACCGCACGGTCTGCTCGTGAAGGTTCAACCGTTCTGCGATGCGCGGCGCATTGCCACGCTCTTCCAACCATGCCAGCAGTGTGGCTCGCGTCTCGGTTTCGGCATCGGCAAGGAGCTGATCGGTTTCGGGGAGTCGGAGATCCGCCCCCTGCAGTGCATCGTTGCATGCGCGCAGCACCAACTGCGCCTGCACCGCGTCGGCCCCCGCGACCGCGAGACCGAGGTCTCGTGCGCAGTCAGCGATGCGGATGGCTCGCTCGGTGTCTTCGGCGAAGGGTCCGGGATGGCTCGGATCGCTCACGCCGCAGTGGCAGTGCACGCCCGTGAGACGTTCGAGCTCGGGCAGCAATCGCTCGAGCGAGCGAGCGACGTTCTCCCGGGACAGCGCTGGCACCACGGCAAGCACCCGGCCATCGACGACGGCGCACGTGCTGCCAGGGAAGTAGACGGAGAGATGGCGTGAGGCAGCGGCGCGGATCTCGCTGACGTCACCCTCGGTAGCCGAGGTGCCGTCGATCGCGGCAACGAGGTACTGGCGGTCTGAGCGGATCCCGAGCACGGTGAAATCGTTGACGTGCTGGGTGCCAGCGAGCACGCGACGGAGTGCTGCCTCCTTCGAACGCTCGTCGCCGTGGTCAAAGCGCCAGGCATCCACGATGTAGCTCGCGGCGATGTTCGCGGCACTTCGAAGGGCGTCTTCCTTCTCTGGCGCGAGCGGGGTCGCCAGGTCATCGCCTGTCGGGTCAATCACCCAGATGGATCCGAGGGGGATATTTCCCGCGCGGATCGGCATCGCGGCGCGGGGCGCAAACTCGTACTCTGTTGGGAACCGCGAGACCTCCTCGGTGCTGAAGACCTGTCGGTAGCGCACCTCGTTCAGCGGCCCATCCGGGGTCTTGCGCGTGAGGATGCCGCTCGCGCGCAGCTGATCGATTGCCTGCCCAGGCAGCGCTGAGTAGGCGAGGATGTTGCGCCGGTGATCCTCAATTGCGACCGATCCGCGAAAGGCCTGCGCGACCGAGTTCGCGAGTGCGAATAGGCGGTCGCCCGAGTTTGAGCCCAGCTGCAGGCCGGCACCGTGCTCGCCAAGTAGGCGGCTGATGAGGGCGTCGAACTCGCGCCAGCCGACGCTCGCGGTGAGGGCAAGGAGGTGGAGGCTGTTCGACTGGCATGCGGCAACGAGGGCGGGGGAGACGCCACTGCCCGAATCTCTCGCCACGACTCCGCTGACCTGATGCTGCTTGAGCTCGGCACACAGCTCGTTGATGCGCTCGACCGTGAGCTCTGCATGAGCGGTGAGCAGGAGGAGCTGACCCGTGAGGTGCTGCTGCGTCACATCTGAGTCGTAGTAGGTCACACCGACGAGCGCGACGGGCGCCGCGGAGGTGTTGAGGGAGACGACGACCTCGTCACCGAGCTGCGACAGCAGGGTCGACAGCGGGAGGCCACTCGCAAATGGCGGCTGAGCTACATTGCTCGACTTCGATAAGTTCACTTCTAAAGATTATCGAATCCGATAAAAATTCTGCCACTCCAGCTTTCTAGAGTCTTTACATACGAACACAAAGGAGTTTCGAAGTGGCAGTTAGCGGGTTCTACGATCCGAGGTTTGAACGGATCTTTCCGACGCGCGCCGCAGTGGGTGCGAACGGAGTTTTGAGTGTCGGCGGTTGCGAACTGCCAGCGCTCACCGCTGAGTATGGAACCCCGCTGTACGTGGTCGACGAGCAGGGCCTGCGCGACCGGATGCGTGCGTACAAGCAGGGACTGGCAGCACGCCGCCCGAACAGCCAGGTCGCGTTCGCTTCGAAGTCGTTCCCGGTACTTGCGGCGTACGCGGTCGCAGCGTCAGAGGGCCTCGCGCTCGACGTTGCTGGCGCGGGTGAGCTGCTGCTCGCTCTGGAGTCTGGCGCGGATCCCGAGCTCATCCACCTGCATGGGAACGCGAAGAGCCAGGAAGAACTGGTACTCGCGGTTGACTCGGGTATCGGCGCGATCGTGATTGATGGCGAGGCCGACGTTGAGCGCCTCGATGCATTGCTCACCCGCCCGCAGGATGTGCTCGTGCGCATCATCCCCGGTGTGGACCCGAGCGTGCCGAAGGCGATTTCGACCGGCGGCAAGAAGTCGAAGTTTGGTCTGCCGATTCCGCAGGCGAAGGCGCTGATCGAACGTCTCGAGGATCACCCGTACATCAACGTCAAGGGCCTGCACCTGCACATCGGTTCGCAGGTGCTCGAGGTCGAGCCCTTCGAGCGTGCGGTTGCCGCGGTGCGAGAGCTTGGTGAGTTCGAGGTCTACAACATCGGTGGCGGACTCGGCGTGAACTACAACGTCAAGAACAACGCCCCGACGCTCGACGAGTACCTTGACGCGATCACCGCCGCCGCCGAGCGGGTGCTGCCGGCATCGAGCCAGCTCATCATCGAGCCCGGTCGCTCACTCGTCGCCCGCAGCGGTATGACCGCATACCGGGTGAACAACGTGAAGCAGACCGGCGCGACCTTCGTCGCGGTCGATGGCGGCCTCGCTGACCAGATGAACGTTGCGCTCATGAACATGGAATTCACTCCCATCGTGGCGGATCGCGCAAACCAGACCCCCGACACGGTCGCGCAGCTTGTCGGTCGGCAGTGTGAATCGGGTGATCTCCTGGTCGATCAGGCGGAACTCGCGTCGCCGAAGACCGGTGACACCATCGTGCTCGCGGCAACCGGCGCATACGGGTACACGCTCTCGAACAACTACAACGGTGCACTGAAGCCCGCGGTGGTGTTCTGCCGAAACGGCGAGAGTCGACTCGCGGTGCGACGCCAAACCTACGCAGAATTCTTGGGTCCGCACGTCGGCCCGAGCGAAGTCTCCTGGGCCGAATAGTCCAGATATAGAACCGGCGGCACCTGCCGCCACACAAATCCCCAAAGAAGAGGAACCCACAATGAACAAGAAGCTCGTACAGATCTCCACAGCTGCTGCGCTCGCCGCAGTGTTCGGCCTCACCGCGTGCTCGAGCACCGATGCAGCTCCCGCGAAGGAAGACGCTGCAGCGCAGCTCACTTCGGGCGTCGACGAGAAGGCAGCCGCTGCGCTTCCCGATTCGATCCGCGACTCAGGCGTTATCAAGGCAGCCGCAGGCATCCCGTACCCGCCGTTCATTCTTCTCGAGGGCGAGAAGCAGGTTGGTCTTGATCCCGATCTCGCGCAGGCACTCGGTGAAAAGCTCGGCGTTGAGATTCAGATCTCGCACCAGGCGTTCGAGACCGTCATCCCCTCGCTGCAGGCAAAGAAGTTCGACATCATCATGTCGGGCATGAACGACACCGTTGAGCGCGAGAAGACGCTGAACTTCGTCGAAGAAATCTACGCTGGCTTCTCGATCGTCGTGAAGAAGGGCAACCCCGAGGGCATTACCGGTCTCGGTGATCTCTGCGGCCACGAGGTAGCTGTGCAGAAGGCGAGCGCCCAGCTCGACCTGCTGAAGGAGCAGGCCGCGACCTGCAAGGCAGACGGCAAGGGTGAACTCGTCATCCAGCAGCTGCCCACCGCGCAGGATCCGCAGACCGCGCTGAAGGCCGGCCGTGTGGTTGCATTCCCCGTTGATTCACCGGTTGCGGCGTACACCGTACAGACCGCGGGCGACGGCAACGACTTTGAAATGATCACCGACCCCGAGAACCCCGCTGGCATCAACCCCGTGTACACGGGCATCGGCACGCTCAAGGAGAACACCGAGCTCACCGAGGCGCTCCAGCTCGCACTGCAGGCGATCATCGATGAGGGCGTCTACCAGGAGATCCTCGAGAAGCACAACCTTCAGACCTTCGCCACCGAAGAGGCAATCGTCAACGGCGCATCGCAGGCAGGCTAGTTTCCACAATGACTTCGTCAACTCTCCCGAAGCCGGGGCAGGATCGGGCCTTCGATATTGAGGCCCTCCCGCTCCGGCGGCCCGGGCGATGGATCTGGGCCATCGTCCTCCTGCTCTTCGCAGCATGGTTCATCCAGGCGCTCTGGACGAACAAGAACATCGACTACTCCGTGGTTGGGCAATACCTGTTCAACCCTGAGATCGTCTCGGGCGTCGGCACGACGCTCATCATTACCGCGATCTCGATGATTATCTCGACCGTGCTCGCGGTCATCCTGGCGGCAATGCGCCTCTCGGGTAACCCCGTCGCGATCGCGTTCTCGTCCTTCTACGTCTGGCTGTTCCGCGGTACTCCGTTGCTCGTCCAGATCGTCATCTGGGGCTACTTCGGCCTCATCTTCGAGAAGATCTCGCTCGGCATTCCGTTCACCGACATTGTGTTCTGGGAAGTCGACACCAACGTGCTGCTCACCGCGTTCGTTGCTGGCATTATTGCCCTCACGCTGAACGAGGCTGCGTACTCGGCAGAGATCGTTCGCTCGGGCATGCTCTCGGTCGATTCCGGCCAGAAGGAAGCCGCTGCCTCGCTCGGCATGAGCCCGTTCCACACCTTCGTTCGCATTCTCCTGCCCCAGGCGATGCGCGTGATCATTCCGCCGCTCGGCAACGAGCTCATCTCGATGATTAAGAACACCTCGCTGCTCTCGCTGATTGCGGTGATGGAGGTCTACACTCGTGCGACGCAGATCTCAGCGCAGAACCTCAAGCAGGTTGAGCTGCTCATCGTTGTGAGCATCTGGTACCTCATCATCGTTTCGATCCTGTCGATTCCGCAGCACTACCTTGAGCGGTACTTCGGCCGTGGCGTTGAACGTAACGCTCCGACGTCGACGCTGCAGAAGGCACGCGAAATGACCGGTGCCATTGCAGTGCAGCTGCAGGGCAAGAAGAAGGGAGCACGTCGTGGCTGAACTCGATGACTCGGCGCTCGTACAGATGCGCGGAGTGCGTAAGCACTTCGGCGATCTCGAGGTCCTCAAGGGCATTTCGATGGACGTGCACGAGGGCCAGGTATCTGTGCTGCTCGGCCCGTCAGGCTCTGGCAAGTCGACCCTGCTGCGCTGCATCAACCACCTTGAAACCATTGACGGCGGTCGCATCACCGTTGATGGCGAGATCGTGGGCTATCGCGAGCAGAGTGACAAGCGCCTGCGCGAGATGCACCCGCGCGAAGTTGCGAAGCAGCGCCGCTCGATCGGCATGGTCTTCCAGCGCTTCAACCTGTTCCCGCACAAGACCGCGCTCGAGAATATTATCGAGGCACCGATGATTGTCTCGCGTCGCAGCAAGGCCGAAGCTGTCGCTGAGGCACGTCGCCTGCTCGCACGCGTGGGGCTCGATGCGTGGGCGGATCACTACCCGTCACAACTCTCCGGCGGACAGCAGCAGCGCGTTGCGATCGCTCGCGCGCTCGCGATGAAGCCGAAGCTCATGCTTTTCGATGAGCCGACTTCTGCGCTCGATCCCGAGCTCGTCGGTGAGGTACTCGACGTCATGAAGGAGCTCGCGAAGGAAGGCATGACCATGATCGTAGTCACGCACGAGATCGGCTTTGCCCGTGAGGTTGCCGACCAGGTGGTCTTCATGGACGGCGGCGTTGTCGTCGAAGCTGGCGCCCCCAGCGAACTCATCGACAACCCGCAGCACGCGCGCACGCAGGGCTTCTTGCAGAGCGTGCTGTAGGCAGAGTTCGTGACATGCCGCCTCTGGCGGTGTGAGGCTGTCTACTTTGCAAATGGGTGTGCCCCGGATGTTTTCTATCCGGGGCACACCCATTTGCGTTATCTCCTGGTGTTGCAACGGCGCACCCCGAGCTGATGCCAGTGTGTCACCGTCGCTTTCTACTGCCGTAACCAGTGAGAAACGTATGAGTGGTTGATTAAAACCTGGCCGTTTGAGACCAGAGGAGCCCCGTTTTGCCCCGCAATAGTTCAGCCCTCGCCAGAGTAACCCTTGGCGTACTCGGTGCAACCGTGTGTGTTGCCCCAATTTCTATGTCCATTACGGGAGTGCCCGCGTTGGCGCTCCCGCACGCCGCGGCGCGTGCTGCCGAGCCGAGCCCCGCAGCACTTGCCCCCGCGCACCCGAGCGGTCTCATCGTGAACGAGATCATTTACGGCGAGGCTTCTGGCTTCGACACTGACCAGGTTGAGATTCTCAATACCGGGACGACTGCTGTCGATGTGAGTGGTTGGGGCGTGGCCGATGATAAGAATCAAGAGGCGCTCCCAGCAGGCACCGTTGTGCAGCCCGGCGAGTACTTCATGCTCATGAATGGCGTTCACTTCACGTTCGGGCTGGGCAAGGGTGACTCGTTTACCCTGTCCGACTTGGCCGGTGTTGAGGTCGACGGCTACGCCTACACGAACGAGGCCCCGCTCATGACCTGGGCACGCTGCGGTGACGGACTTGGCGAGTGGGCTCCCGCGACGCAGGCGACTCCGGGCGCCGCAAACATGTGCACGGTTGCTCCCGTGCAGGGCAGCGTCAAGCTCAACGAGGTTGACTCGCAACCGGCAGACTGGGTCGAGCTGGTGAACCCAGGTGACGTCGCGGTGTCACTCGACGGATTTGAGCTGCGTGACAACTCTGATGATCACCGTTGGCGCTTCCCCGCGGGGGCTGTGATTGAACCCGGTGCGTTGCTGGTCGTCGACGAGAACAGCAGCGGATCGGTGTTCAACGACGCCACGGGTACCTGGCAGGACGGCCGCTTCCCTGAGGCGATTGGAATCGGTGGGGCTGACGAGATCCGCCTCTTTGCAGGCAACGGAGACCTGGTAGATCGCACTGGCGCATGGACGGCCCACGCGGCGATCGATGGTGACGCGGCCGCAGCGACGCTCGCGCGATGCGTCGATGGCGAAGGTGAGTTCGCGCTTGCGTATGCGACGCCGGGAGAGAAAAACCGCTGTGTTCCCCCGACCATCGCGATCAACGAGGTTGAATCGAACGGTGACGCGACCGACTGGGTAGAAATCACCAACACAGGTGCGAGCCCTGTCGACATTTCGGGATGGATCATGCTCGATAACGACCCCGTTGGGCATGCAGCTGATGTGACCCCGGTTGCCGCCGGCACGGTGCTTGCGCCGGGTGGGTTCTATGTCTTTGACCAGCCGTCACACTTCACGTTCGGGCTTGGTAAGGCAGACACCGCATCCGTGCGTACCGCGGCTGGGCTCGTGGCTGCCGAGTACAGCTGGGATGACCACGCTGCCGGTGTATTCGGACGTTGCGTTGACGGCACCGGTGAGTTCCGCGACCTTGAGATCTCCACCAAGGGACTGCAGAACGCCTGTGGCAATCCGGTGCGTATCAATGAGGTTGTCTCGAACCCAAGTGACTGGGTTGAGCTGGTGAACCCGGCGGCGGGTGCAATCGACGTCTCGGGCATTGTTGTGAAAGACGACGATGATGCACACGAGTACACGATTCCTGCGGGCACCACGATTCCCGCAGGCGGATACCTGGTCATCGAGGGCGATGCGCTTGGCTTCGGTTTGGGTAAGGCCGACAGCGTGCGCCTCTTCGAAGGTGGCAACTTGATCAATGAGACAAGTTGGGGCCCTGAGCACGCAGTACCTAGCTGGGGCCGGTGCCCCGACACTGCTGGCCCGTTCGCTGTGACAGCTGGCGCAACGAAGGGTGCAGCGAACACCTGCGTTGGAGAGATTTCAGCGGATCCGTGGCCGGGCGCTGCAGAGACACGCGTGCTCGATACGGCCCCCATGTTCTTGGCAGACAGTTCAGGGCTTGATACACAGGTCACCGACGAAGGCGTGTTCCTCTGGGCAGTAGACAACGGTGCTGGCAAGTTCTGGAAGCTCACTGCGCAGGCCGACGGCAGTGTGCAGTTTGCTGACGGGTGGGAGTCAGGCAAGCGCGCCCGGTTCCAGCATGATGCGGCGAATCCGGGTGCGGCAGGCCCCGATACCGAGGGCATCACCGTCGCTGGCGATGGCTTCCTCTACCTCGCAGCTGAGCGCGACAACAGCGCAAAGGGTGTGAACTACAACACCGTGTTGCAGGTCGACCCGAACGCCCAGGGGCCTGACGTGGTGGCATCACAGCAGTGGGATCTCACGAGCATGCTGCCTCAGGTCAGTGCGAACCTGGGTCTTGAAGCAATCGAGTGGGTGTCGGACAGCGACCTCGAAGGCGCGCTGTGGGATCGCAACACCAATGCGCCGTACCAGAGCAGCGATTACGCCGGTCATGGTGACGGGCTGTTCTTTGTTGGCATCGAAGATCAAGGGCAGGTGTTTGCGGTCGCACTGCTCCCGGGCGGCAAGGCAGAGATTGTTGCCGAGGTGAAGCCGGGGCTACCCGGTGTTATGGCGCTCGACTATGACACGACGCTCGGCGTGCTGTGGGCAGTCTGCGATGACGGATGTGACGGAACCGGAGCACAGATCTCGCTCAACGGCACCGCAGAACCAACGGTGAAGCATGTGCTGCGTCCCGCTGGGCTCCCGAACCTGAACAACGAGGGGTTTGCGACTGCCCCCGCTGAGCTCATCGTCGATGGCAAGCGGCCCGCGTGGTGGTTCGCCGATGGGTACAGCTCTGAGGCGCTCCGTGCTGGCTGGTTGAACGCAGACTCGCCGGTTGACCCGGTTGACCCGGTTGACCCGGTTGACCCGGTTGACCCGGTCAAGCCCGTTACCCCTGGGGGCTCAGGCAATGCAGGCGGAACCGGAACCGGCGGAGCAACTGGCGCACTCGCGAACACCGGTGAGGACGCGAACTTGGTTGCACTGATGATTGCTGCGGGAGTAGCGCTTGTCGCTGCGGGTGCCGCGCTCGCAGGAGCGCGAAAGCGCACCGCGCAGCGTGCGGGAGACGCTGGATAGCCTGTCTGACCGCGGGTGTGCCCCGGTGTCACGTTGGCCCAGCGGCCAGCTGTGACACCGGGGCACACTCATGCACGGTGAGCCCGCGGTACGTCAGTGAGCCTTACGCGCTCAACCCTTCCAACCGATACCCCATGCCGGGCTCGGTGAGGATGTGTACGGGATTCGCGGGGTCTGCCTCGAGCTTGCGGCGCAGCTGCGAAACGTAGAGCCTGAGGTACCCGGTGTCTTCGACGTGTTCGGAGCCCCAGATGCTCGTGAGAATCGTCTTCCGGGTGACGAGTTTGCCAGCATTCCGAATGAGGATCTCGATGAACTGCCACTCAGTGGGAGTGAGCCGAATCTGGCGAGCAGCCGCAGCCGCACCCGCTTCGTTGCCAGCGCCCCCAACCAGCGTCACGCTGTGCGAAGCGAGATCGATCACCGTATTGCTGAGGCGCACGACAGGTGACGTGTCATCTTGCACCACGCGGCGGGAGAGCGCCCGAATGCGCGCGAGCAGCTCTTCGACCGCAAACGGCTTCGTAATGTAGTCATCGGCTCCCGCATCGAGGGCCTCGACCTTGTCGGCCGCGCCTGAGCGCCCCGAAACGACAAGAATCGGTGCCTGTGACCAGCCACGAATCGCCTGGATGACCTCGATACCATCGAGCTGCGGCATGCCGAGGTCGAGCAGGTAGATGTCGGGGTGGTGATCGATGGCGGCCGCAATCGCCTGCGCACCATCGTTTGCGATGAAGACCGTGTACCCCTTGGCCGTGAGCGTGATGCGCAGCGCACGGAGGATCTGCGGATCATCGTCGGCAATCAAAATCTTCATCGCACATCCTCCTCATTCGCGGCGGCACCACCGGCACCACCGGCACTAGCCGCGCCGCTACCAGCGGCGGCACCTTCGATCGGCAGTGACACCACCATGGTGAGTCCGCCGCCGGGCGTATCCTCTGGCGTGAGCGTACCGCGCATCGCCTCCACGAAACCGCGAGAGAGCGCAAGGCCGAGCCCGAGGCCGGTCGAATTGTCGGTGTCGCCCAGGCGTTGGAACGGCTGGAACACGTCGTCGAACTTTTCTGCGGGAATGCCGTGACCGCGATCCGCGACCCTGATCTCGAGCCGGTCGCCGAACACGCTCGTACCAACGAGCACCGGGATGCCGGCGGGGGTGTACCGCTGCGCGTTCGACAGCAGGTTCACGACCACCCGCTGCAGCAGGACGGGGTCGGCATCGACGTTGGTGTCGCCGTGATCGAGGGCGAGCGTGACTTCGCTGGGACCGAGACGCAGCTCCTCGAGCGCGGGAGCGATGGCGTCGGCCGGGTCGATCAGGAACGTCCTGACGTTCATCGCGTCGGCCTGGAGCCGGCTCACATCGAGCAGATCGGTGACGAGCGTCGCGAGCGAGGTGAGGCTTTCGTCTGCGGTATCGAGGAGTTCCTGCTTGTCGGCGAGCGTGAGCTCCGGGTTTGCCGTCTTGAGGCCGCCGATTGCCGCGGTCGCAGCGGCGAGCGGGCGTCGGAGGTCGTGGCTCAGGGCAGAGAGCAGCGCTCCGCGCACGCGGTCGGACGCGGCGATCGGTTCAATCTGCTTCGCAGTCTCGGTGAGCTGCTCGTGTTCGAGCGCGGTGGTGAGCTGCACCACGACGACGCCGAGCAAGCGCTGCTCGGTCGCGTTAATGTCGGGGCCATAGAGATCGAGCGTCGCATCGCGCGTGAGCACAATCGAGGTGGGGGTCTCGGCAGGCGGCGGATCGCCAGCACTCGTCACCACCCCGTCGCCCTGGCGCAGGACCACGCTTGGCAATTGGAAGGCCTCGCGGGCACGGTCGAGGATCGCTTGGATCGAGTTCTCACCGCGCAACACGCTGCCTGCGATGGTCTGGATGAGTTCGGACTCGGCCGCCGCTCTGCGGGCAGCGCGAGTGTAGCGTGCCGAGCGGTCAACAATGAAGCTCACGAGGCTCGCGATGATCACGTAGAGCACGAGCGCGAGGAGATGGTGGGTGCGGTTGATGTGCACCGTGTAGAGCGGTTCGATGAAGAGGAAGTCGAGGGTGAGCCCTGACAAGACCGCCGCGAGAATAGCCGGCCAGAAGCCGCCCACAATCGCGACCACCACGACGAGCAGTTGGAAGCTCAGTACGTCAGTGGTGATCGATTCAGCGTTGCGGGTGGTGGCAAGCAGCAGCGTGAGTAGCGGGCCACCGATGAGCGCAACGGCGAGACCGAGCAGGCGGCGCTTCATTGTGAGAGCGCCCGTGCGCGGCGGGAGCGAGAAACGTTTTCCTGCCGCCGCATGGTTCACCATGTGCACGTCGATGTCGCCAGACTCTCGCACGACGGTTGCACCAATGCCAGAGCCGGTGAAAACGGCGGCGAGCCTGCCACGGCGGCTGGCGCCGAGCACGAGCTGGGTCGCGTTGACCGAGCGAGCGAACTCGACGAGCGCACCAGGGACGTCGTCACCAATGACCTGGTGATACGAGCCGTTGAGCTTTTCGACGAGGCGGCGCTGCTGCGAGAGCTCTGCAGGGTTGCTCGCGCGCAGGCCGTCCTGGGTCGTGACATGCACTGCCAAGAGCTCGCCGCCGGCTGAACGTGAAGCGATCCGCGCCCCTCGTCGTAGCAGGGTCTCACCCTCGGGGCCGCCCGTGAGCGCAACGACCACGCGCTCGCGTGCTTCCCAGGTGCGGTTGATGCCGTGTGCGGCGCGGTAGCCGCGAAGGGCTTGGTCGACCTCGTCAGCGAGCCAGATGAGCGCGAGCTCACGGAGGGCGGTGAGGTTGCCGAGCCGGAAGTAGTTCGAGAGGGCAGCGTCGATGCGTTCCGCGGGGTAGACGACGCCGCTGCCCAACCGGTCGCGCAGTGCCTGCGGGGCAAGGTCGACCACCTCAATGGAGTCAGCCTCGCGCAGGAAGCTGTCTGGCACCGTCTCGCGCTGTGGAATGCCCGTGATCTGCTCGACCACATCATTGAGCGATTCAATGTGCTGTATGTTGAGCGTCGAGATGACGTCAATGCCCGCGGTAAGCAGCGCCTCAACGTCTTCCCAGCGCTTCGCATGCACAGAGCCTGGGGCGTTGGTGTGGGCCAACTCATCGATGAGCGCGATCTCTGGGTGGTGCGCAAGGACGGCTGCGAGGTCGAGTTCTTCGAGGGCGACTCCGCGGTGCTCGACGAGCGCGCGCGGAATCACGGGAAGCCCAACGGTCATGGCCGCGGTTGCCTCGCGGCCATGGGTCTCGACGATGCCGATAATGACATCTTTTCCCTCGCCAAGGAGCCTGCGCCCCTCCTCAAGCATCGCGAATGTCTTGCCGACGCCTGGGGCGGCGCCGAGCAGCACACTGAGCCGCCCCCGCTTCGACATGCTTACTCCTTCAGCTCGGTGAGCGCGATGTTCACATCGAGCACGTTTACGGTCGATTCTCCCAAATAGCCGAGGGCACGGCCACGGGTGTTTTCAGCGACGACCTGTTGTACCACCGCGGGGTCGAGATGACGAGCCTGTGCAACACGCGCAACCTGGATGGCGGCGTACTCCGGGCTGATATGCGGATCAAGGCCAGACGCCGACGCCGTCACAGCATCTGCGGGCACCGCCGACTCGGGCACCCCGTTGAACGACGCGACCTGCGACTTACGCTCGGTGATCGCGGCGACGAGATCGGGATTCTCGGGGCCGAGGTTTGACGCACCCGAGGCGCCACCGTCGTACCCGTCGCCCGCGGCCGACGGCCGGGGCTGGAAATACTCGGGGAGCGGGGCGCCCGTGGCGTCGACAAACGATTGCCCGATGAGGGCAGAGCCGACCGCGTTGCCCTGTGCATCGGTGCGGAGCGACCCATTGGCCTGCCACGGAAGGGCCAGCTGCCCGATACCGGTGATGATGAGGGTGTAGACGACACCGAGGAGCACCGTGAAGAGCGCCATTGCGCGCACCGACGCCCAGGTCGAACGACCCACGCTACGAAGTGAGGATTGCATGATGAGCTTCTTTCAAAAGACGGGAAGAGAGGGACGCGCTAGAACCCGGGAATGAGTCGCACGAGCAGATCGATGAGCCAGATACCGATGAACGGGGTGACAATGCCACCGAGGCCATAGATGCCGAGGTTTCTGCCGAGCACGGTCGAGGCGTTGCCCGGGCGGAACTTCACGCCGCGCAGCGCGAGCGGGATGAGGAACACGATCACGATCGCGTTGAAGATGATCGCCGACAGCACGGCCGACGCCGGTGAGTGCAGACCCATGATGTTCAGCGCAGAGAGCTGGGGGAAGACCCCAATGAAGATCGCCGGGATAATGGCGAAGTACTTGGCGATGTCGTTCGAGATAGAGAACGTGGTGAGGGCGCCGCGGGTGATGAGGAGCTGCTTACCGATCCGCACAATATCGATGAGCTTCGACGGGTCAGAGTCGAGATCGACCATGTTGCCGGCCTCCTTCGCCGCCGAGGTGCCCGAGTTCATCGCGACACCAACATCGGCCTGTGCGAGGGCGGGCGCATCATTCGTGCCGTCACCGGTCATTGCGACAAGGTTGCCGCCCTCCTGCTCCTTGCGGATGTAGGCGAGCTTGTCCTCCGGAGTTGCCTCGGCAAGGAAGTCGTCCACGCCGGCCTCCTGCGCAATTGCGGCGGCCGTGAGCGCATTGTCACCCGTGATCATCACGGTGCGGATCCCCATTGCCCGCAGCTCCGTGAACTTTTCAGGGAGGCCCGCCTTCACCACGTCCTTGAGATGGACGACGCCGAGCAACCGGGCGACACCGGCTGCATCACGCATCGCCACCACCAGGGGAGTACCACCGGTCGACGACACCCGCGCAATGTGCGTATCGAGCTCCGCGCTCGCCGCAGCAGTGAGAGGTGCGTCTGCCTCCACGAGCCAAGCCTTGACGGCCGAGCCGGCACCCTTTCTGATCTGTGTGCCGTCTGGTAGGTCGAGGCCAGACATGCGGGTCTGTGCGGTGAACGGGACGATCTCGCCGGTGGTCTCTCGCTCGAACGCGATGCCGAGCTGCTCTGCGAGCTCGACGATCGAGACGCCCTCGGGGGTGGGGTCGGCGAGCGACGAGAGCGCTGCTGCCTCGCCGAGTTCCTGTTCGGTCACGCCGGTGATGCACACGAACTCGCTCGCTCGTCGGTTGCCGTACGTGATGGTGCCGGTCTTATCGAGCAGCAGGGTCGTGACGTCGCCCGCGGCTTCAACCGCGCGGCCAGACATCGCGAGGACGTTGCGCTGCACGAGGCGGTCCATGCCAGCGATGCCGATTGCACTGAGGAGTGCGCCAATCGTGGTGGGGATGAGGCAGACGAGCAGGGCGACCAGCACGGGGACGCTCACAGGAGCGGCTGCGTACGAGGCGATCGGGTTGAGCGTGAGCGCGACCGTCACGAAGATGATCGACAGGGCTGACAGCAGGATATTCAGGGCGATCTCATTCGGCGTCTTCTGTCGTGCGGCACCCTCGACAAGCGAGATCATCCGGTCGACGAAGGTCTCGCCAGGACGCGAGGTGATCCGCACCACGATGCGATCGGACAGCACGCGCGTGCCGCCAGTGACGGCGGATCGGTCACCACCGGACTCACGAACCACGGGCGCAGACTCACCAGTGATCGCAGACTCGTCGACCGAGGCGATGCCCCAGATGACGTCGCCGTCGCCGGGAATGAGCTCACCAGCGGTGACCACGACGACATCGTCGAGCGTGAGCTCGGACGAGGCGAGCTGTGTGGTCTGGGCGTCGGTCGCAGCGGGATCAGCCGGAGCGTCGTAGCCGTCGACACGGTTCGCAACCGTGCTCGTGCGGGTGTTTCGCAGCGTCTCAGCCTGTGCCTTGCCGCGGCCCTCAGCGATGGACTCCGCGAGATTCGCAAACAAGACCGTGAGCCACAGCCAGACGGCGATTGCCCACGTGAACGAGACCGGCACGGGCGATCCGCCAGAGTCAGCCGGCCCGCCGATGAACGGCTCAGCGACCGCGAGCACGGTGGTGAGTGCGGCACCGATCCACACCAAGAACATGACGGGGTTGCGCCACTGTTCCTTCGGATTGAGTTTCCGCAGGGCGCCCGGCAGCGCTTCATTCACCTGCTGCAGCGTGAAGCCGGAGCGGGGTTGCGGCTGAGGCACTGCCGACTCGGTGCCAGGCTCAGGTGCCGTCGCCTGTGATGGAGAAATGATCGTAGACATGAGTTACTGCAGCCCTTCAGCGAGCGGACCCAGAGTGAGTACTGGGAAGTAAGTGAGTGCCGACATGAGGATCGTGACCGCGGTCAACAGTCCGATGAACATGGGGCGATGGGTGGGGAGGGTGCCGACCGTTGGCGGGACCTTCTCCTGTGCGGCGAGCGAACCAGCGAGCGCGAGCACGAGTGCGATCGGAATGAACCTGCCGAGCAAGATCGTGAGGCCGAGCGCGATGTTCAGCCACGGAGTATCGGCGGTAAGGCCCGCGAACGCCGAGCCATTGTTGTTGGCTGCCGAGGTGAAGGCGTAGAGCACTTCGGACATGCCGTGCACGCCGGGGTTCGCAATCGAGACGTTGGCCACCTCGTCTTTGACACCGGGGAGTGCGAAGCTCAGGGCGGTGCCCACAAGCACGAGCATGGGGCTCACGAGTACGTACATCGCCGCCAGCTTGATCTCACGCGAGCTGATTTTCTTGCCGAGGTATTCGGGGGTGCGCCCAATGAGCAGGCCCGAGATGAACACCGCAATCACCGCGAGGACAAGGATCGCGTACAGCCCAGATCCGACGCCACCGGGGGAGACCTCGCCGAGCATCATGTTGAGCATCGGCATCATTCCGCCGAGGGAGGTGTACGAATCGTGCATCGCCGAGACCGCGCCCGTCGATGTCCCCGTGCTCGTCGTGGTGAACAGCGTCGAGCCAATGATGCCGAGGCGCTGTTCTTTGCCCTCCATCGCAGCCCCTGCGAGCTCGGGTGCGGTGCCTCGGCCGGCGGTCTCGAGCAGCGTGAGGATCTTGAAGGATGCGATGTAGAGGATCCCCATGACCGACACGATTGCGTAGCCCTGGCGGTTGTCGCCGACCATCCGCCCGAAGGCGCGAGGCAGCGAGAACGGGATGATGAGCATGAGGAGCACCTGGAACAGGTTCGTCAGTGCCGAGGGGTTCTCGAACGGGTGCGCGGAGTTCGCGTTGAAGAAACCGCCACCGTTCGTGCCGAGGAGCTTGATAGCCTCCTGCGAAGCGGTCGGGCCACCCGGAATTGTTTGCGTTGCACCGGTCAGAGTCTCGACGGTCGTGAAACCAGCGAAGTTCTGGACGACGCCGGCGATCATCAGCACCACCGCCGCGAGCGTTGCGATCGGCAGCAAGATGCGCAGGGTGCCGCGGGTGAGGTCGACCCAGAAGTTGCCGATCGTGCCAGAGCGGCGATACGCGAAGCCGCGCACGAGCGCGATCGCAACCGAGATGCCGACCGCAGCAGAGACAAAGTTCTGTACGGCGAGACCCGCAAACTGCACGGTGTATCCGACGGTCAGCTCTGGCGAATACGACTGCCAGTTGGTGTTGCCCACGAAGGAGGCCGCGGTGTTGAATGCGAGATCCGGTGACGGCGCATCGAGTCCGAGCGAATAGGGGAGCACCGGCTGGAGCCGCTGCAACAGGTAGACGAAGAGAAGACCAACGGCAGAGAACGAGAGCACGCTGCGCAGGTAGGCCTGCCAGGTTTGTTCGGTCTGCGGATCCGCGCCAATGATCCGATAAATCACGCGCTCGATCTTCCAATCAGTGCGTGAGGTGTAGACCCAGGCCATGTAATCGCCGAACGGGCGATACGCGATGACCAGGACGAGCGCGACGGTCGCGAGTGAGGCGAGCGCGAGGAGTGTAGTCGGCCAGGTCATTAGAATTTCTCCGGCTTCAACAGTGCGACCACGAGATACCCGATGGCGGCGACCGCGAGCGTGGCGGCAATGAGGTCAAACACGACAGGTCCTTTCAGCGAAAACTGGCGCCCAAATACGGGCTATGACCTGATCAAACACCCGTCTGGGGTCGCTCAAGGGAGTCCTAACGGAATCCATACGGTGTTTGCGGGGATCCTCACGGACGGCATACGGGTTGGGTGTTTGAGGTGTGGTGCTGGGCTGATTTGGTGCTCAGCACCGCCCAAGCCGCGGTCAACCCTGCCCAAGCCGCGGTCAACCCCTCGAGAAGGGGCGTTGTTGCCGAGATCACCCCTTTCAGCGCGCTGAAACTATCGGTTTCGGGAGAAACTATGCTTTTCGCGGGGTTCGCGGGGTTCGCGGGGTTCGCGGGGTCGCGGGGTTGCGGGGTTGAGCGCGGCTGAACGGGCCGGACCGCGCTACGGCTGGGTGAGTGCTAGGAACGCCCCGCGCATCGCCTCGCGCACGGCACGATGGCTCTCGACGGGCGACTCGGGGTTCGGCTGCTCGGCCTGGCCTGACCAGCGAATCCAGCCGTGACGCCAGACGGTGATGCCGATCTCGGCGAAGAGCGCGAGGTCTGCGGTGCTCACATCGGGGTAGACCGTGCTGAACCGATCCGCCATGCGCTCTGCGATCTCGACGTCCTGCGAGGCGCCATACGTGCGCAGATCGGGTTCTTTGGCGAGGAGAGCGGCAATGCGGCGGTGCACCGGGAGCTCCGGGTCACCCTCAATCTCCAACACTTGGTCACCGATCGCCTCGATGGTCGCGAGGATGCTGTCTGACACCGTGAGGTTCGACCCGGCGAGCTCGATCGAGTCGATCGTGTCGAGATACCTGCGCGGGCCGGGCATGATCGCCTGTTCCTTGCAGGAGAAATAGCGGAAGAACGTGCGCCGCGAAATGCCAGCGGCCTCGGCGATCTGCGCGGTCGTGACGTTGCACAGTCCATTGCGTTCGGCGAGGTCGATAGCGGCCAGCTGGATTCGCGTCTGCGTCTCGCGGTAGTTCCGCTGACGCAGCCCCTCTGGCAGGGCATCAGATTGCGATGTAGACACGGCGCTCCTCGCGGTGGGCGGATCGGTGCCATACGAATCTATCTGATTCGCGGCCCATTTTTCAGAAGATGGCACAGTGTGCCATAATTTATGCTTCGAACAATTCCTCACCAGAGAAGAGCTGCTGCGTAGTGACGCCTGAACCCACCGAAACACCCACCCCCGACCGCCGTACCATCACGGCAGCAATCTTGATTCTTGCGATCTCTGCTTTCGTGATGATTCTCAATGAGACGGTGCTTGGCGTGGCCCTCCCGCAGCTCATGGCCGACTTTGGCGTGAGCGCGACCACGGTGCAGTGGCTGACGACTGGCTTCCTGTTGACGATGGCGATTGTCATTCCTATGACCGGATTCCTGCTCCAGAAGCACTCGATCCGCCACCTATTCTTGCTCGCTATCGTGCTCTTCCTCTTCGGTACGATCGTGTCTGCCTTCGCGCCGACGTTTGGGTTCGTGATGACGGGCCGGGTGCTCCAGGCCGCTGGCACAGCGATCATCATGCCGCTGCTCATGACCACGACGCTGACGCTGGTGCCGCCCCAGTTCCGCGGATCTGTCATGGGCCTCAACTCCGTCGTCATCTCGGTCGGTCCCGCGGTTGGCCCGACGCTCTCTGGCCTCGTCATTGACGCGTTCAACTGGCGTTGGGTCTTCGGCTTCATGGTGCCGATCGCGATCATCGCGCTCATCGTCGGCCTCCTGCTCATGCCGCGCATCGGCGGCGGCGCGCGCCCGTCGCTCGACGCCACCTCAGTGGTGCTGAGCCTGCTCGGTTTCGGCGGTATCGTGACGGCGATTTCCACGATCGCGGATCTCTCCACCGGCTCGCTCGTTCCGGTCATCGCGGGGCCGATCGGTCTCGTGGCACTGGCGTGGTTCGTGCTGCGTCAGCGTGCGCTCCTCGCGAAGGGTCCCGGCCTTGCGCTGCTTGATCTTACGCCGTTCCGCGAGCGCCGCTTCGCGCTCTCGGTCATCGTCGTGATGGTCGCCATGGGCACGATGCTCGGCACCGTTCTCGTGCTGCCGATGTTCGCCCAGACCGCACTCGGCATGACCGTGCTCGCGACCGGCCTCATGCTGCTGCCAGGCGGCGTGCTGCAGGGGCTGCTCTCGCCCTTCGTTGGCCGCCTGTACGACATGTTCGGCGTGCTGCCGCTCGTGATTCCCGGCACGATTGTGCTCGCTGGCGCTGAGTGGTGGATGACGACGCTCAACGCGGAGAGCACGGTGCCGCAGATCATCGGCATGCACGTCGTGTTCTCGACCGGTATGGCATTCGTGCTCACCCCCATGCTGACCCACGCGCTCAGCAGCCTGCCCATGCGACTGTACGGTCACGGCAGCGCGATCGTGAACACCGCGCAACAGCTCGGTGGTGCGATCGGTATCGCGGCGATGATCGGCGGTTTCGCGCTCGGGACGGCGGGCGCTGCCGCTGGCAGCGGGACGAGCGGCGTGCACCTGGCGTTCGTCGTGGGCGGCAGCATTGCGCTGCTCGGCGTGGTGTGCGCGCCGTTCCTCGGGCGCAAGCAGGTGTCCGAGGTGGCAGTCAAGGGCTAGGCCGCAGGCCCAATCCCAATCCCAACACCAACCCCGCGAAACAGGCACTTTCTGCCGAGATCACCCGTTTCTGCGCGCTGCAACTATCGGTTTCGGCAGAAACGGGTGTCTTCGCGGGGTTGGGGGTACCAGCACGGCCATCGTGGCCTGCGCGGCGGGTTAGGCGCGGGTGCCGCGAGCCCGGCAACCCTGGCGAGGCTGCACAAAACCCTAAGAAAAACGCCTCAAACCTCATAGGCTTGGCGTATGAGCGTGACGACGACCGGACTCTCCAGCACAGAGGCAGCCAAACGGCTCGCCGACGGACGAGGGAACGCGGCCCCAGACGCATCGAGTCGATCGCTCGGCGCGATCCTCGCTGCCAACGTATTCACGCTGTTCAACGCGATCGTGTTCGCGGGCTTCGGCATTCTGCTCCTCCTGGGCCGCTGGCAAGATGCGCTGTTCGGCCTGCCAGCAATCTTCAACACCGTCATCGGCGTCGTGCAGGAGTTCAACGCGAAGCGCACACTTGACCGCCTTGCCGTGCTGAATGCGCCGACGGCGCGCGTGATCCGCGATGGGAAAACGATCGAGATTCCGCAGGAACAGGTCGTGCTCGGCGATGTGTTTGTGCTGCATACGGGTGACCAAATCACCGCCGATGCGCGGGTTATTGACACCGATCACACCGGCCCGACCGGCCTCGAAATCGACGAGTCACTATTGACGGGCGAATCTGACGCGATTCGCAAGCAGCCCGACGATGAGCTCCTGTCGGGTTCAAACGTGGTGAGCGGCAGCGGAACCGCTGAGGTGATCCGCGTCGGTGGCGACTCCTACGCGGCGAAGCTCACAGCCGACGCACGCAAGTTCTCACTCGTGAAGTCCGAGCTGCGGAGCAGTATCGACCGTCTGCTGAAGTGGATCATGTGGCTGCTCCCGCTCATGATCGTCATCGTCGTGAACGGCCAGATGCAGTCGCAGGGCGGCTGGTCGGTCGCTATTTCCAACGGTGGGTGGGAAGAAGCGGTTGTCGGTGCGATCGCTGCCGTCATCGCGATGGTGCCACTCGGCCTCGTGCTCGTCACGAGTATCGCGTTTGCCGTGAGCGGAGTCTCGCTCGCGCAGCAGCAGGTCCTCATCCAAGAGCTGCCGGCCGTCGAAGGCCTCGCGCGCGTCGACGCACTCTGCCTCGACAAGACGGGCACGCTCACGACCGGCGAGATGGCCTTCGACCAGGCGGTCGAGCTGCATCCGGTCACGGGCTGGGAAGGGGTACTGAGCTACCTCGGATCCGCGCCCGACGCGAACGGCACCGCGGCCTCGCTCGCGGCCCCGTTCTCGGGTGCCGAGCAACCGGTTGACCCGACCCCGATTCCGTTTGATTCGGCGCGTAAGTGGAGTGCGTTGATGGTGGGGCGCGGATCCGCCCCCGCCGAAGGCACCTGGGTGCTTGGCGCCCCCGAGTTCGTCATGCGCGAGGCAACCGAGGCGAACCGGATCGCGCTCGCGGAGGCCGGCCGCCTGGCTGAGCAGGGTTCGCGCACGCTCGTACTCGCGTACAGCCCGCAGCGACCCGCTGCGCTGGAACAGCCGGAGCTGCCTGCTGAACTGTTCCCGGTCGTGATCTTGACCTTCAAGGAACAGGTGCGCGAGGACGCCGCACAGACACTGCAGTACTTCGCCGAGCAAGACGTCGACGTGCGAGTGATCTCGGGAGACGATCCGCGCACGGTCGCCGCCGTCGCCCGCTCCGTTGGACTCGAATGTGCGGCCGGATTCGATGCGCGCGAACTCCCGGAAGATCTCGACGAGCTCGGTGAGGTACTCGAGCGTGAGCATGTGTTTGGGCGGGTGACTCCGCGGCAGAAACTCGCGATGGTGCACGCGCTCCAGCGGCGCGGCCACGTGGTTGCGATGACCGGTGATGGCGTGAACGATGCGCTCGCGATCAAAGAGGCGGATCTTGGCATCGCCATGGACACTGCCGCGCAGGCGACGAAGGCCGTCGCGCGCCTCGTGCTGCTCGACGGCCGCTTCGACCGCATGCCGGGCGTCGTGGCCGAGGGGCGCCGCGTGATCGCGAACATTGAGCGGGTGTCGATGCTGTTCCTGACGAAGACGATGTACGCCTTCGCGATTGGCGTGATCTTCGGTCTGCTCGCGTGGGCGTTCCCGTTCCTGCCGCGTCAGCTCTCGATCACCGACGGCCTCACCATCGGTATCCCGGCGTTCTTCCTGGCGCTGATGCCGAACTCCGCGCGCTACCGGTCGGGCTTCCTTAAACGTTCCCTGGCGTTCTCAATTCCTGCTGGCCTCATCGTGACGGCCGCGCTCATTGCCGTGCGGATCGGCGCATTCAACATGGGTGACTTCTCGACGATCGAGATCCAGTCGGCGTCGACGCTTACGCTTGCTGGCGTCGCGCTCTGGGTGCTCGCGGTGATGGCGCGACCGATTCACCCGTTCCGGGTGCTCATCGTGCTGGCAATGTACGCCGGGCTCGGCCTCGTCTGGCTCATTCCGTTCACGCGCGACTTCTTCCAGGTGACGTGGCTGCCCAATGATCTGGGCGTACTCGTGCTGATCGTTGTCGCGGTGGGCGTCGTGCTCGTCGAGGTATTGCGCGCGTGGCACCTGCGGTTGATTGCGAAGCAGGATCCGGTGCGTGGTGCTGTTTCGGTGAGCGGTTAGTCGAGGTCGGCCTCGAAGTACTCCTCGTCGACGTCGTAGAGCGTGAACTCCTTGACCTTGCGGACGGCCACTGAGTAGTCCACCAAGAGGGTGGTCAGTCGGATGCCGTCGATGAGTACGATTTTTCCATGGCGGTAATTGTTGGCTGCATTAGCCGCAGATGATGAGAAGCGTGAAGTCGTGATGAAGACGCCTTGTGTAGCACCGTGCGAGTCAAGCGCGCCGATGAAATCACGAATGGCGGGACTGCCGACCGGGTTTGAATCCGAGTACCGCTTCGCTTGAATGTAGACATTCGATAGGCCAAGTGCATCCTGACGGATGATGCCATCGATGCCGTTGTCGCCTGACTTGCCGACGCGTTGTTTTTCGCCGTGAGATCCGCCATAACCCATTGCCCAGAGCAGATCCACGACCGCCTTCTCAAAGAAGTCTGGTGATGCTTCCTGGAGTCGTCTGCGCAGCCGGGTCTCTGTGTGATCGTTGAAAGCTTTGTAGCTTTCTTCGATGGCTTCGAGCGGATCTAATGAGACCGGTTCTGTGGCAGGCGCTGCGAGCGAGGCATCATTGTCTCCGCTCGCACGCTTACGATCTTCGAGTTCTCGCTGATAGGCCTGCCAGATCGGCCATTCCAGCATGTCTTGTTCGCTGTACGCACTCAGGTTGCGCGACTCAACTGCGCGACCATTGTCAGTGATTTGGTACCAGCCACGACGCGGCCGTTCGAGTAAACCGCCCACAGCGAGGCTGGAGCACGCCCAGCTCACGCGGTTCACGTATCGTGGCTGTCCTGAAGCAATCACTTGGCCAGTTGCGGCTTCGCTGAGTCCCGCGGCTTCTGCTGCGAGACGCTGAATATCTTTTGCGGAGCGTGCTTCACCATCTTTGAGTAGCCGAAGAACGATTGGACGGAATGTCTCGATTTGTGGGACGAGATCACTGCTCACTTGGCGGTCCTCCTGACAGCGTGGGCCGATACAGCAATTACCCTAGTTGAACGTTCTCGCCTGGGAGCGAGCGCCGCTCGGTCCGTCCAGATTCACGCGTCCCCAAGATAGAGATGTAACCACTCGAATGTGGACGGTTAAGAATCGTGATGGCTGCGCGAGACCAGCCATTCGCACGCCTCACCCCTCCGACCCGGCGGCTAGCGCCTCAGCGGTGCCACGCCAAGAGTAGATTTCGTTCAACAGACGCCCGGGAGTATCTGCCCGGATCGCCGCGAGGAGACCATTCGCGCACTGCAGCTGATCTGCCTCAGACAGATCTGATGACCAAGGAAACTGACGCACGATACTCAGCGCTTGCAGTTGCACAGCAGGGGGAACTTTCACCTTGTGTGCAGAAGCATTAGATCTCATGCACACGAGCATCTACGACCCGCAACTAATCATCAATAGCTGCGAGCGCATTGACGAAATCTGAGCCCGGTGAAGGGAGGAAGTCGGCGGCTACGGGTTAGCCAAGCACCTCAGGATGCGCTTCGATGAGCTCCACCTGCTCGACCCAGCCGAGCCCGACGATGCTGAGTACCACGCGCACGACGGTGCCAGCGGCAGCAGCCAGCTCGCCTGACGCAAAATCGCCAGAGGAAGACCTCCCGCGCAGCGTCGTACGTGCCGCCTCCTCCACAAGGTAAGCGAGTACGGCGGGCGACAGATCCCGACGGAACGACCCGTCAGCGACGCCAGCCTCGGTTAATACCCGCAACCGCTGGCGCAGCGGTGCCAGCGCCCGCGCGGTGTCGGCAACATGTGCATCGTCGAGCGCGATGTTCGCCGACGCGCGCACGGCCGACGCCTCGCGCCACAACCGTGCGGCGAGCAGCGCCAGCGCAACGCGCGGATCGGCATGCTCGGTCGACTCGGCAATGTCGTTGAACTTCTGTGCACCGTGCTCAACAACGGCCTTGATGAGTGCTTCCCGGTCGGGGAAGTGCCCGTACAGTGCGCGCCGTGAGAGGCCAGCGGCCTGCGCAATCGTGACGAGTGAGGCATTGGGCTGCTGCGCCAAGACTGACTGGGCGGCCTGGATGAGGGCTTCACGGTTGGCGGTGGCGTCGCTGCGGGGTCCGCGGCGAACGACGTTGCGCACGGCAGTTGATGCGGGCATCGGTGTCACCCCTTACATGAGTTTCGTTGATTCAACGGCCTCGATGAGGCCACGGTTGAATGACATGAGCGGGCGACGCAGCACGAGGCCGAGCAGCAGCGCGGGAAGCGTGAACAGCAGGAGCATGCCAAGCGCGATCCAGAAGTCTCCATTGTAAACTCCGGCGACCGCAGCCCTGAGCGCCTCCACCGCGTACGTGGCGGGCAGGAACGGGCTGATGTTCTGGAACCACTCGGGCAACAACGGCAGAGGGTAGGCGCCGCCTGCGCCAGACACTTGGAGCACGAGCAGGAGCACCGAAAGTGCCTTGCCCGCGTTGCCAAACGCGACGACCGCCGTGTAGACGATGAGCGTAAAGACGAGCGAGATGATCCAAGACGCAAGCACGAGCAGGAACGGGTGCGCCGGCTCGATCTGCACGAACAGGATGAGTCCGAGCGCCAGCAGACTGCTCTGGGCAAGGCCGATGAGCGCGAAGATACCGTAGCGACCGAGGTACTTCTCGGTGGGGCTGAGCTCGTCGCGATCGGGGAGCGTCTCATTGGTGACGTCGGTACGAATCGTCACTGTCATCAGCAGCGCACCCACCCACAGTGCAAGCACCATGTACAGCGGAGCGACGCCAACGCCGAAGCCTGCGACCGGGAATACCGCGGTGCGATCCACGCGCACCGGGTTCGCGAGTGAGGTAGCGAGCGTACCCGGGTCAGAGCCAATGACCTCTGAGAGCTTGGAGAGGTCGCCGGTCTTCGTTGCGTCCTTGATGGTCTGCTGAATCTTGTCGAACTTGTCGGCGGCATCGGTGAGCGACTTTGAGAGCTTCGAAGTCGCATCGCGCGAGCGGTCGAGCACGTCGCGTACCGAGTCACCCGCGCCAGAGAGCCCGGCAGACGCTGAAGCGAGGTCTTGGCGGATCGCCCCCACGTCACCACTCACCGCGTCGACGGCAGCGCCGAGCTTGTCGAGCTGCGGCTTCAACCCGGTTTCGTACGAGGTGCGCGCGGCCTCAATCGCCGCCTTTGCCTCAGCGATCGCAGCGATGTTCTGGTCGTGCGATTCCTGCGCCTTGGCATCGCCGTCGCGGATGGCCTGCGCAGCATCGGTGAGGCGATCGCGCACGACCGTTTGGCGCGCGATGGAGTCGTCGAGCCGGGCGAGCAGCTTGGTCACTTCGTCCTGCTGTGGCAGGTTTGCGGTGTCTGTCGCAAGCTTGTCGCGGAGGTCCTGCGTGGCATCAATCTGTGCCTGGACGCGATCGGCGAGCGAGTCGAGTGAATTTGCCTGCGCATTGCCGAGGTCGTGGCCGCTCGCGTAGAGCGCGTCGATCTTGGCCGCGACTGCGTCGTAGCCCTCGGTCGACGCGGTGAGTGCGCTTGAGAGCGCGCTTGACGCGCCCTGCAAGGTGCTCTTCAGGTCTTCGACTGCCGCTGCACCACCGCCGAGGGCGTTCTTCGTGTCGCCGAATGCGCCGCCCGCAGCGCTCACGAGCGATTCGGCGCTGTCGACGAGGGGAATGCTGGCGTCAACGAGCGACGTGAGCATCTCGGTCGTGCGGGCGCTTGAGCGTAGCTGGAGCGAGATGTTGCCAACGCGGGATTCAACGCGTGTGAGCATCGCCTGGGTGTTTTCATCGGTGAGGTAGTCGCTGAGCGACGACACCATGCCGACGGCAACATCACCGAGGGTTTCGGTGAAGGTTTCGCTGATCTGCGCAGAGATGCCCTCGGCACCCTGCTCGGTGAGCTTCGGCGCGAGCGCGTTCTTCTTCTCGTTCGTGTAGAAGTCGAGGCTCGTGCGCTCAGAGCCGTTGGTGTAGAACGTCATCATGTCGGTGCTGAACGATGCGGGCAGCACAACAGCCGCGTAGTACTCACCCGAGCGGGTGCCGTCGATTGCGTCTTCCTCATCGGTGATGACCCAGTTGAGTGCATCGTTTGCGCGCAGCTGGGAGAGCACCTGTTCGCCGACGTTGATGCGGATCGGCATGAGGTCGCTCTGATATCCGGCATCCGTGCTTGCGACGGCGACTTTGAGGCTGCTCGCGTTCTCGAACGGGTCCCAGCTGGCGATCACGTTGAACCAGGTAAAGAGCGATGGAATGACGACGAGGCCGAACAACACGATGCCTGCCATGACGTTGCGGGTGGCGTGACGCAGATCGCGGCGGATCAGATCCAAGATGTTTCTCATGCGCGCGGCGCCTCCTCGCCCTGCTCAGTGATGGCACTCGCCATGACTGCTTCGCGGAGTTCTTCCTCCGGCATGTTTGCGACCGTGGCCGCGTGAATAAAGCTCTGCTTGATGTACTCGAGCACGATGAGTGAGACGATCACGAGCAGTGACCACGCCACCCAGAGGCCGAGCATGAGGGCCTTGCCGCCGGGCAACGCCCACGCGACGATTCCGAGTACGACCATGCCGACCGCGCCGATAATGAGCGTGCTCTTCAACAGCTTGGGGTAGTGGTGGGTGAACGCGCGCTCGCGTACCGCAAGGTCCTCGCGGTACTCGTCACGGTTCTTCAGTGCGTGAATGACATCAATCAGGCGGTAGCCGGGGCCGACCACCGCAACCTTCTCGCCAATCATCAGATCGGTTTCAGCGATCTGACGGTTGAACAGTCGGTTGAAGTTACCGAAGCGCGTGCGCAGCGTGATGCCGATGATGAAGGCGATTGCTGACATGAGCGCAAGCACACCCATGAACTTCCAGTAGTGCGCCCCGTAGAAGCCGCCGATCGTTTCGCGCAGTGCGTCGATGCCGTAGGAGAACGGCAGCAGCGGGTACAGCGTGCGGAAGAATCCGGGCATGAGCTCAATCGGGTAGAGGCCAGAAGCACCGGGAATCTGCATGATGATGAACAGGACGCAGAGGCCGCGACCGACGTGACCAAACGCAGATGAAAGTGCGTAGATGATGCTCATGTAGACGACAGAGATGAGCATGCTCGTGCCGACGTAGGCGACCGCGCTCGTCGTTTGCACGCCGATGACGAGGTTGCCGACGCTCACGATGAGTGCCTGCAGCATGCCGAGCAGCGCGAACAGGAAGAAGCGTCCCATGTAGGCCTGGCGAACGGTGATGCGGCGCAGCCCCTCAGTGTCGACCTCCACCTTGAAGATGACCATGAGCACGAAGGCTCCGATCCACAGGGAGAGATTGGTGAAGAGTGCCGCCATGGCCGAACCGTAGGTTTTGATGGGGAACACCTGAATCTCGTTCACCGTTACCGGCGACGAAACGAAGCTCGCGATCTGGTCGGGATCAAGCGTGGTGATGGTGGTGAGGAGACCCCACTCTGACGCTGCAGACATCGCGAGGACGTCTGCTCGGGCGGTCTTCACGCCAGTGATCAGGCCCTTGACGTCCTCATCGAAGCTGGTGAGGGCGGATCCGGTAGCCACCAGCTGAGTATCGATGCCTGCGAGCAAGCCATCGGCCTGCGTCAGGACCTCCTGCTGTGCAGAGATCGCCGCGGTAAATGCCGAAGCGCTCGCTGACAGCTGGGAGACGGCCGAGTTCACTGCGGGGACGGTCTGCGTGAGAATCTTCCGCATATCGCCAGCGGCGTTCTTGGTGTTGTCCATCGCGGTGGAGAGTGCGGTGACCGCATCGTTGACCGAAGCCGCTGCGCCGGCGGTGCTGTCATTCAGCTCGCTGAGTGAATCGAGTACACCCTGGTTCGCTTCGTTCTGCGATTCGAGCTGATCAAGTGCTGACTGCAGCGCCACCTTTGTATCGTTGGGAAGCGAGGAGTCTGCGAGCAGCGCCTCGAGATCTGCGATCGATTCGTTGTTCGCATCGATCGACTTCTGCATCTCGGTGATCGATGCATCAAGCCGAACGCCTGCCTGATCGAGTTCCTGGGTGAGGTGCGTGATCGAGGTCTGCGCTGAGGCAGCCGAGTCTGCGAGCTTTGTCGCACCGGTGAGGTACGCGTGTGATGCCGCATCGGTGAACGCCACGAGCTCACGCTGCGTTTCCACGAGTGCGGTCTGCGCAGCGGTCATCGAGGCCTTCACATCGTCGAGCGTGCTGCGCACGTCGGTGAGGGTCGTGCGCGTGGTCGCAATCGTGCCGCGTGAGTCTTCAATCCCAGACTGCATGTTCGTGAGGCTCGTTCGCGCGTTCTCGAGCGTCTTGGTGGTCTGATCGAACGCATTGACGGTCTTATCCTGCGCGTTGAACAGCTTCAGCTCGATCGAGTCGCCGGTATCTTTGATCGCCTTCGTTGCGGCGTCTGCAACCTGTTCCTTGAACGAGCTGGTGATTTGTGCGTCAAGCGTGGATGCGCCAACGTCGGTGATCTTTGGCCCGATCATGCCGTTTTTCTCGTTGACGTAGTACTCGAGTGCTGGCTGGGTAAAGTCGCCTGACGTGAGACTCAAGAGATCTGAGCTAAATTCTGCCGGGACGACAATTGCCGCGTAGGCCTTGCCGCTTTCGACGGCTTCGTGTGCGGCGGCTTCGCTCATGAACTCCCAGCCGAGTTGGTTGTTGGCCTTGAGCTCTTTGACCAGCTCGTCGCCAATGTTCACCTTGCCGGTGAGCTCATTTTCTGCCCCGCGGTCGAGGTTTGCCACGGCAACGGTGATGTTTGAGGTGTTCTCGTACGGGTCCCAGAATGCATTGATGTTGAACCACGCATAGAGGGCAGGCGTGACGAGTACACCGACGACGATGACCCACGCTTTTCTTGTGCGCAGGATTCGCTTAACATCGCGTGTAAAGACGCTCCAGCTCTGTTTCACGTGAACAGCTTACCCCTAAAGTGCACATTAATGTGCAACTTAGTGCAAACTTGCTGCAAAACCCAGGTTTGGCCAAGCCGCGCAAACGACTGTGGGGCGATGCGCTTTCGCACATCGCCCCACAGATTCGTCATGATTGAGTCGCTCGCGCCTTACTCGACCGACTGTGGATCGTAACCGGCCTCGATCAGGCTTTCGGCACGCTCCGTGTTGGGGGAGAGGTTCAGCATGTCGGTGTGGAGTCCGAGGTCGCGGTCCGCGTGCAGCGCCATCGTGTGAGCTGCATCACGCACGTCGCGGTCCTCGATAGCGCGCAGGAGCGCACCGTGATCGAGGTCCATGGTCTCGGGAGAAATGTCAAGGAAGGCGACACCGTTATCGACCGCGCGGCCGAGTACAGCCATCACACCCGTGTACAGGTCGAGTAGCAGCTTGCTGCCACTCGCCTCGACGATCAGGCGGTGGAACGAGTCCGGGCGCGTGATGTCGTTGCAGCGCTCGTGGGTGTCACCGTGCTCGGGAGCGCCGTATTCACCGTTGAGAATGTGGGTGTGGTTCTGCCTGTAGCTCAGGCGGAGTGCCTCAAGCTGCTCGTCGGTGCGCTTGATCGCCGCGGTCTGTGCCGCCTCGATTTCCAGCGAGCGCCGGTAGACGAGTACCTCTTCGATGTCCTGCTCCTGCAGGAACTCGGTAAGGATCGAGCTCACCGGCGTACGTGCACGCACGAAGGTGCCGACGCCGGGGACAGCCTGCAGCATGCCGAGGGTCGCGAGTGACCGCACGGCCTCGCGGACGGTCGAGCGACCGACACCGATGAGCTCCATGAGCTCGGGTTCTTTCGGAATGAGTTCGCCGATGGCCCATTCGCCGCTGCTGATGCGCGCGCGAAGGAAAGCTAGTGTGTCTCGCACTTTGTGTGATCCGAGCTGTTGGGTCGCCATGCGTTGAGTGTACCGATCGCGTCCCAAAGTTGCCCGTTAGCCCAGCGTGGCTACCCAGGTCGAGAGCTTTGCAAGCCCGTCGATGGTCGAGTTCAAGCCGAGTGCCTGGACCTCGTGTCCGGTGACGCGCAGGATCTTGTCATCCGCGGCAGCTGGCAACGCCGCGACCGCTTCGTTTGCGAGCAAATCTTGGAACAGGCGGTCGCCCGAGCCGTTCATGTCGACGAGTACGATGCCTGCGGGGTTTGCCTCAACGACCTGCTCGGCGGTGATGGGACCGGTGGCCCGCATGCCAAGATCCGCGCTCACGCTGTGACCGCCGGCGAGCTCGAGGAGCTCGAGCGGGTATGCCTCGCCCGCGGTGATGAAGGCACGACCGGCCTGGTTGGTGAGCACCAGCACGCCTGGTGTCTCACTGTCCTTGGTGTCAGCTGCCTTGGCGGCGGATCCCGTAGCCACGAGACCCTTCTCGAGCTCGGCGGTGAGCTTGTCTGCGGCGTCTTCCGCACCAATAGCCTGCCCGATGAGGTCGACGTTCTGGGTGAGGGTGGCGACACTCGTCCACGAGGTCGGCAGCTGCATCGACTGAATGCCGGCCTGCGCGAGCGTCTCGCCGATGGTGTCGTCCATGCCGTGGCGTGGGCTCGAAATGACGAGATCGGGCGCCGCCGCAATGACGGTCTCCGGATCAAGGCTCATTGCGACGGGGAAGGTCGCAGGCACCGCACTGAGTTCCTTGACGTGGCTTCCAAGTGTCGGGTTGAGTACGGCTTCGGGGATCAGCACGAGGTGGTCGGCGAGACCCAGCTCGGCAATCGCCTCGGCACTCTCGTAGTCGAGCGCGGCGATCGCCTGCGGCTCAGTCTCGATCGTGATCGACGTTGCCTCGCCACCGTGCGAGCCAGCGGGAATGTCAATCGTGCGTGGCCAGCTCGCGGCAGCCTCGGCCGGTGCTGCCGACGCGGCGCCCTCGGTAGCGTCCGATCCGCCACCCGCACCGCACCCGGTCAGGGCGACGAGGCACGCGGCCGCGAGTGCCGTGGCTGAGAGAGTCCGGTTGAGGTGCATTACTGGTCCTTTCGGTGCGGCGTGACGCCGGGGTGTGTATCTTCGGGGCGCGGATCAGCCCCGTACGGATCTGCCGTCGCAAGCACGTGCCTGCCCTGGTCAGTTGTGTGAATCTCGGTGTGCACGCCGTACGCGTCGTACACGCGCTCCGGATGCAGGACCTCCTGCGGCGGGCCGTGATGCGCGACGCCGCCGGGGTGGAGGAGGAGGACGTCCGTGCACGCGTTCAGTGCGAGGCTGAGGTCGTGGATGGCGGCGATCACGATCCGCCCCTCTGCTCCGAGATCGCGCATGATGCGCTCGACCGCGCCCTGGTGGAAGAGATCGAGTGCGCTCGTTGGCTCGTCGAGCACGACGATGGGGGTCTGCTGGGCGAGCACGCGCGCGAACTGGACGAGCTGGCGCTGGCCACCGGAGAGTCCGGCGTAGGGGCGATCTGCGAGGTGAGCAATACCGGCCTGATCGAGCGCGCGCTCGACCGCCATGCTCGGATACTTGCGGGCTGACGCCCATGCTCCCACCCCGACGAGCTCGCGGACGCGCAGCTCGCCAGGTGCGCCGTGATCCTGGGCCATGAGCGCGATGAGTTTCGCGCGCTCGCGTGCAGGGAGGCGTGCGAGATCGGTGCTGCCGTAGGTGGCCGTGCCATATGAGGCGATCCCGGTGCGGGCAATTGCACCGAGGAGTGATGATTTGCCGACACCGTTCGGGCCGACCAGCCCGAGGATCGCGCCTGGCTCGATGTGTACGGTGAGCGGATCCGCCAGCGAACGCCCGCCCCGCATCGCGCCGAAGTCGGTGAGTGTGAGTGAATCGGTCATCATGAGCGGCTCTTTCGCAGGAGCATGAAGAGGAACACGGGTGCGCCAGCGAGCGCGGCAACAACGCCGGTCTGCACGACGACCGAGCCGAACGCGGTGCGGGCCAGGGTGTCTGCAATCACCAGGAACAGTGCGCCGCCGAGCGCCGTGAGGGGGAGGAGTCTCGCGTGGGCGGCGCCGACAATGAGCCGCAGGAAGTGGGGCACAATGAGGCCGACGAAACTGATGATGCCGCTCACCGCAACTGCGGCACCGGTGACGAGTGCGGCGACGAGCAGCAGGATCGTGCGCTCCCGGTTCACGTTGATGCCTGAGGTGGCCGCGATTTCTTCGCCGAGCGCGAGCGCATCGAGCGCCCGGAGTCGGGTGAGGAGGTAACCGACACCGAGCACGATGGGGACGATCGCGAGCGCGACATGATCCCAGCGGCGGAGCTCAAGGTCGCCGGAGAGCCAGAACATGGCACTCCGCACGAGTGCGTCGTCGTGTGCGTTTGCGATGAGGATGCTGATGATTGCGCCGGCCAGCGCGCTGAGCGAGACGCCCACGAGAATGATGGTGCCGGGGCGGAGATCGCGCCGCGCACGCAAGACCCCGAGCAGAATGAGTGCGACAACCGCGGCACCCGCAAATGCCGAGAGCGGGACGCCCCACTGGCTCTTCCCAGAGAAGCCAAGTGTGATGCCGGCAACCGCGCCGACCGCTGCACCCGCGGAGACGCCCGTGATGCCAGGTTCGGCGAGCGGGTTGCGCAGAATCGCCTGCATGACCGTACCCACGACCGCGAGTGCGGCACCCACGAGCATCGCGACCACGATGCGGGGCAGGCGGATCGACCACACAACCGCCTGCGCTTGCGCGGCAGCGCGGTCGGTGCCCTCGGCGCCCGGGGTGGCCGATCCGCCAAATCCGGAGAACAGTGCGCCGAGCGTCTCCGCTGGCGTGAGTCGAACCGTGCCGAGCATGAGCGAGACGAGTGCGACCGCGGCTAGGACAACCACGCCGATGATGGTCGTCCACAGCACGGGATGGCGCATGCGGGTCACGATTGAGCTCCTGACGAAGGGATGGAGCCGGCCGTTTGGCCGAACGGCAATCACTATAGTTCCACGTCAGACCTATCACGTCCGATGTTTCACATCAGATGTTCAGGTTGGGGAGAATAGCGTCAGAGTTGTGACTGACAAATCTCATCTCAAACCCGCCCATCCCTACGACGCCGTGCTCCTGTGCTCCTTTGGCGGACCGAACGCTCCCGAAGACGTGTTGCCGTTCTTGCGCAATGTGACGGTTGGGAAGGGGATTCCCGACGAGCGCCTCGCAGAGGTCGGTGAGCACTACGGCCACTTCGGTGGCAAGAGCCCGATTAACGAACAGAACCTTGAGCTCGTCGCAGCGTTGCAGGCCGAACTTGCTGGGCGCGGCATCGACCTGCCGGTTGTCTGGGGCAACCGCAACTGGCACCCGTACTCGGTCGACACCCTGCGCGATGCCGCAGCGTTCGGTGCGAAGCGCGTGCTCACGATTGTGACGAGCGCGTACGCCTCGTACTCGGGCAGCCGCCAGTACCGCGAGCACCTCGCGGCAGACGTTGCCGCGCTCGGCGACATCGCACCCGAGATTGATATCGTGCGCCCGTTCTTCAATGACCCCGGGTTTGTGACCGCGAACGCAGACGCGATCCGCGAGGCGGCGGCGAAGCTGCCTGGCGAGCTCGCAGGCGCGCACATCGTGTACGTCACCCACTCGATCCCCGACACCATGCAGGACGCTTCGGCGGTCACCGGCCCCGGCTACCGCGAACAGCACGAAGACGTGCGCGCGACGATCGACGCGCTCCTCGCAGGTGCCACCGCACCCACCTTCGATTCGTCACTCGCGTACTGCTCGCGCTCTGGCGATCCGCGCACTCCGTGGCTCGAGCCCGATGTCAACGATCACCTGGAGGCGCTCGCTGCTGCCGGCGTGACGAAGGTGATTCTCGCGCCCATCGGCTTTATCTCAGATCACATGGAGGTCGTCTACGACCTCGATACCGAGGCGCTCGAAACCGCTGAGGAGCTTGGCATCCACGCGGTTCGTGCAGATACCGCTGGCGTGCGCGCCCCCTTCGTTGCCGGCCTCGTTGATCTCGTGCTCGAACGCGCCGCCCGCGAACGTGGCGAGGACGTCACTCCTCGCACGCTCGGTGAGCTCGCGGCGCTGCCAGATGTGGCACCTCCAGGAAGCTGCCGCATGCGCCACAACGAAGTAACCGGCAAGCCGGTACTTGCAGGACCAGAGGATTAAGGAGATCCGCCATGATCGACCACTCAGCAATCGCCGAAAGCGTTAATGACGCCGTGAATTACACCATGTTTGCGGTGTTCGCAGAAGACCGACTGGTTGCGCCCGTCGACGACGCTGCAGCCGCAATCGCCGAGATTGAGGCGCGGATCGCAGCCGTCGACGGACTCGAAGTCCGTGGCTGGTATGACATCTCGGGGTTCCGCGCGGACGCAGACGTCATGGTCTGGTTCCACGCGCCCACCTCCGAAGCGCTCCAGGCCGGCTACCGCGCCGTCATCGAGGGTTCGGAGGGGCGACTCTCGCCCGTCTGGTCGAACATTGGCGTGCACCGCACCGCGGAGTTCAACCGCAGCCACATCCCCGCGTTCCTCGCGGGCGAGACGCCAGGCGACTACGTCTGCGTGTACCCGTTCGTGCGCAGCTATGACTGGTACCTGCTGCCCGAGGCAGAGCGCAGCCAGATGCTCCGCGAGCATGGTGGAGCGGCGCGTGACTACACCGATGTGCTGGCGAACACGGTCTCGTCGTTCGCGCTTGGTGACTACGAGTGGCTGCTCGCCTTCGAGGCGAACGATCTGCTGCGCATCGTCGACCTCATGCGCGACCTGCGCGCGACCGAGGCGCGACGCCACGTGCGCGAGGAGACGCCGTTCTTCACCGGTCCGCGGGTAGCAGCTGAGGTGCTGCTGACGCGCGCACTCGGCTAGCCGCTGCCAGTCCGTCACCGGGGCGGATCAGGGGAACGTCTGCGTGTCACACGCGACACACAGACGTTCCACTGATCCGCCCTGTGAACTGCCATCCGCATAGATAGCATGGGGATGTGAATGACTTGACCGCAAAGAAGCTCGACGGATTCTCCTTCCGCCTCACGAAGGCCGCGATCCTCGGCGCCGTAGCGCTCGCGATCGCCGCAATCGTGGTGCTCGGTCTGCTGAATGTGGTCATCGGTCCCAATACCGCTCGCGCTGGATATCTTGCGATGCTCTTCCTGCTCTCGCCAGTGCGCACCTTCGTGTTGAAGACTCGAGCGCTTGCCGCGTGCTGGGCGGTTGCTGTCGCGGTAGCCGGCTTCCTGATCGGTGGCCTCGGCTTCTGGCCCATGCTCATCGGTGTGGTGCTGGTGTGTGTGGTGCAGGGCATGTTCCGCATTGGTGAGATTGCGTCACTGAGCCGCTCGCCGGTGAACTTTGTGGTGTTCGCCGGCATCGGTGCGAGCGGCACCATGGAGCTCTGGCACGTCATCGTCGGTTCGATCGCAGGCGCATCGGTCATGCTGTTGGTTGGCTGGCTGAACCCGCAAAAGAGCGGCAAGCTCGAGCAGCCCACAAGCACGCACCAGCGCTTGTGGTACGGCTTCATGTTTGCCTCCGGCTCCGTGCTCATCCTGCTGCTCGGTCAGCTCGTTGGCAAGACGTTCACCGAATGGACGCTGCTCACGTTCTGCATGATTCTCTCGGTTGGCTTCGATAACCGCGTTTCGCGTGTACATCAGCGCATGTTTGGCACGATCGCGGGTGCGCTCTTTGCCGCCCTCATGATGTTTGCGCCCGAGCCGGCGCAGACCGCAGCGGCTGCCATCTGTGGCATCCTCTGCCTGGCCTACATCAATATGGGCAACTACGCGCTGTTCGTCGCATTCCTCACGCCGGCAATCCTGCTGACGTCGAGCTCAGAACTTCCGGGGTACGTACTCGCGGGTGAGCGGGTCATTGCTGGCCTCGTCGCTGCTGGCATTGCCCTAGCGGTGAGCTGGATCTTCGACCCCTTCAGCAAGTCCCACAGCGACCGCTTCGCCGCGCCGGTCGTACCAGTGGAATAGGTGCGGATCCGCCCCAAGACACAACTCACAGGCGGCTTTGACGTGTGGCTTGGGAAGATGGCCACATGACTGTACGTTTTGGGGTTGTTTCTGCTCTCGCGCTCGCGACGGTGCTTGCCGTGACCGGGTGCACCACCGGTAACGATACGGCTGGTGAACAGGGTGGCGCGGTGGAGGTCTCCGGCGCGGCGGTGCCCGCAACGGTACTGTCTGACCTGGGGATCTCAACGACGAATCCGCGCGAGATCATTGACGCGCTTGATGCGCTGCCGCTTGCTGAGCGTCCCACCAACCTCATTGCGTCGGTGACGCCAACCGAACTGCAGCTGCAGCCAGGAGAATCGACCGCCCACAACTTGGCAATTCCTGAGGGGCAGTTCTACCTCTCGATTGCGCCCTACGTTGAGCAGACGCATCCCTGCACCTTTCACAGCCTTACGACGTGTGTCGGTGAGATGCGAGGTGCAGACGTGACACTGCAGATCACGAATACGGCGACGGGGGAGACCGTAGTTGACGGCGCTCGCACGCTCGCAGACAACGGATTCACCGGTGTGTGGCTCGAGAGCGGCAACGAGTATGAGGTCACCGTGACGGCAGATGGAAAGACGGGATCGCAGGTGGTGACGACCGGACCTGAAGATCCGACCTGCCTCACCACGCTACAGATCGGGTAACATAGGGTTTTCTGGAGTCAGACTCGCTGGCTCGCTGTGAAACACGGCAGGAGGTGCATGATGGGCGATCCGCTCAGTCGATCTCACCGCACCTCCAGGACGGTATAGCACGCCGCACCCCTGGAATAGGTGACTTGAGGCGTGCTCTCAAACATCCGTCCGCACCATTGTGTGGTGCGTGAAGCCAGAAGGTGCCGACATGGTCGACTTTCAGAACCAGATCCGCGAACCACTGCAGGCAGGCGACCTCCAAGGTCTCGCCGAGATTCTGCACACCCTCGATACCGCTGAGGTCGTCGAGGTAATTGACGCGCTGCCAACCAACGAGGCAGCGATCGTCTTCCGACTCCTCCACAAGGGCGATGCCGCGCCCGTCTTCGACAGTCTCGACACTGCGACGCAGGCTGACCTCGTTGACGAACTCGGTCACGGCGCAATCACCGAGGCATTCGCCACGATCGACCCCGATGAGCAGGCGCGCCTGCTCGATGAGCTGCCGGCACGTGTCGCGAAGCGCCTCGTCGCCTCGATCGACATCACCAAGCGTGGCCCAGTCATGGAGCTCCTCGGCTACCCGATGGGGTCCGTCGGACGTCACATGTCACCCACCCGGGTGCGCGCGTATGCGGACGACACCGTTGCCACGCTGGCGACCCGCATTAACGGCGAAGATGTCAACATTTCCGACTTTGCTGCGATCCCGGTGATTACCCGAGACCGCATCTTGCTCGGAACTGTTGACCCCGCCGATGTGTGGCGATCCGCCCCCGGCACGATCGTGACCGACATCATGAACGAAGATCCGATCGTGGCGACCACGAACGAAGATGTCGAGCAGGCGTCACGTCAGCTTCTCGACTCTGGCGATCTGCTCGCACCCGTCGTTGATAAAGAGCGCCGCCTCGTCGGTCTGCTGCCCATCACGGACGCGGCAAAGATCGACAAGGAAGCCGTCGCAGAGGACCAGGCGCGCGCTGGTGCGAGCGAGCCGCTTCGTCGCCCCTATCTCCTCACCCCGGTGCGCAAGATCGCGCGCTCGCGTATCGTCTGGCTGCTCGTGCTCGCGATTTCGGCGGTGCTCACGGTCAACGTGCTTGAGCTGTACGAAGCAACGCTTGAGCAGCAGGTGGCGCTTGCGCTGTTTATCCCGCTCCTCACGGGCATCGGTGGTAACACCGGGTCGCAAGCAGCGACGACCGTCACCCGCGCGCTCGCGATGGGTGAAGTGCGGTTGCGTGATGCTGCACGCGTCGCGTTCAAGGAAGTGCGAACCGGCCTCATGCTCGGTGCGATTCTTGCGGTGCTGGCATTCGCCGTTGCGAGCCTCGTCTACGAGGTGCCGATCGGCATCGTCATCGGCCTGACGATCATCATCAACTTGCCGATTGCGGCGACCGTTGGTGGCGTGATCCCGTTGGTGGCGCGTGCGTGCAAGGTGGATCCGGCGGTCTTCTCGACGCCGTTCATCTCGACGTTCTGCGATGCAAGTGGCCTGATGATCTACTTCACGGTGGCGATTTCGGTGCTCGGCCTCGGCTAGCAGGTCTGATGAACGTTGGGCGTCATATGTCGTAAATACCGCGTGTCGGAGTGCCAAAACATCATATGATGATTCGCATGACCACTCCTATCGGTATCGGAATTGTTGGCTACGGCAACCTCGGACGCGGCGTCGAAAAGGCGATCGCACTGAGCCCTGACCTCCAGCTTGTCGGCGTGTTCTCACGCCGCGATCCATTAGAAGTGAAGACGGCGGGAGCACCCGCATACGCTCTTGCAGACCTCGATGCGCACGCAGACGAGATTGATGTCCTTATCCTTTGCGGCGGCTCGCGCAGCGACCTGCCCGTGCAGAGCCCCGAGCTCGCTGCACGATTCACCATTGTTGACAGCTTTGACACGCATCCCAAGGTTCCCGAGCACTTCGCAGCCGTAGACGCTGCTGCAACCGCAGCAGGCACGATCGCGATCATCTCGACCGGCTGGGATCCGGGCCTGTTCTCGATCAACCGTCTCTACGGTGAGGCAATCCTGCCCCAGGGCTCGACCTACACCTTCTGGGGCCGTGGCCTCAGCCAGGGTCACTCCGATGCGCTTCGCCGCATTGAGGGTGTTGTTGGTGCCGTGCAGTACACCCTTCCCGCAGAGTCGGCGATCGAGCGCGTGCGTTCGGGCGAGCAGCCCGAGCTCACCACTCGTGAGCAGCACACTCGCGAGTGCTTCGTCGTGCTCGCAGAGGGCGCAGACGCAGAAGCAGTTCGCAACGAGATCGTCACGATGCCCGATTACTTCGAGCCGTACGACACGACCGTGAACTTCATTTCGGCTGAAGAGTTGGCACGCGACCACCAGGGCATGCCCCACGGCGGCTTCGTGATTCGCAGCGGTGAGTCGTCTGAGGGTGTCAACCACACCATCGAGTACAAGCTTGCACTCGACTCGAACCCCGAGTTCACCTCGAGCGTGCTCGTGGCTTACGCACGCGCGGCAGCTCGTCTCGCTGCGCAGGGCGATACCGGTGCGAAGACGCCGTTCGACATCGCTCCCGGCCTGCTCTCGCCGAAGTCGGCTGAGCAGCTGCGTGCTGAGATTCTGTAACCTTTAGGGCTTGATGTAGCGCTCTCAACCCCTCGAAACTGAGGGTTTCTACCGAAAAGGCCCCTTTCATGCGTATGAAAGGGGCCTTTTCGTGTGAACGGACCCATCTCGCGGGGTTGGCTGTTGCGCCCCTGCCGGCTAAGCTCCGACCGCGCCTGACGCGTGCGCATCGGTGCGCTCCTGCCCAGTTAATGCCTGGATCGCGCACATGATCTGCTCGGTCGCCTCACGGCGTGCTCTGCCACCGGGCAAAGCCGCGAGAGCTGAGAAATCGAGCGGCTGCCCATACGTGATCTGCGCGCGGCCGCGCGGCCAACGGTGACCGGTTAATCTCCTGCTGGTGCCGATGAGGCCAACGGGCACCACGGCCGCACCGGTCTCAAGGGCGAGCCAGGCAGCGCCAGGCTTTCCGCGGTAGAGACGACCATCGCGTGAGCGACTCCCCTCGGGGAACACGGCAAATACATTGCCCGCTGCGAGTACCCGACGGCCTGAATCAAGCGCGGCCTGAGCTGCCGACGAAGCTTCCCGGTAGACGGGGATGGCGCCGATCCGCGTAAAAAACCAGCGACCAAGCCCGTTCGAAAAGAGCGAGGCCTTCGCCAGGAATTGCACCTTGCGTGGCGCGAACGACGGAATCAAGATCGTATCGAACCCTGAGAGATGGTTGCTCACAAGTAACACCGGGCCAGAATCTGGAACATTCTCACGCCCGGTGATGTGCGGGCGGAACCCAAGCGCAAGCACCGGCCGCAGCACCGCGCGGCCGATCGTGAAGACGATGCCAGGCTTGGGGTCGGTCACGCCGCGGCGTCCAGTGTGCGCAGCGCGGGGAATACATGGTCGTGATTGAGTGGGGCCACGTCAGCGCGCGTGTTCGTTGGAGCGATCCAGTCGATGGCCTCGATTTCGGCCTGGGGTGCTGCGGACTCAATGCCCGGCACCGCAGGCGCCACGAACACGGCCGCTTCGACGACGAAGCCTGCCTCGTTTGCGGCAGCGGATCGATACACACCCAGCGGAATCAGACTTGCGGATTCGAGCTCGAACCCGAGCTCTTCTGCGATCTCGCGTACAGCGGTCACATCGGCGGTTTCGCCTGCCTCTGGCTTGCCGCCGGGGAGCATGAACATGTCGGTTCCGCGCTTGCGAACGTGCAATACACGGCCGTCCGAATTGCGCATCACCACCGCACTCACGCGTATGATCTGTTCGGTTTCCTGAATCTCGTTCGCAGCCACCCGTAAATGATAGCTGTGCTTCGCAGAGGTCCCTGGCAGAATGGGGCCATGGCGATTGACACCGCAGACCGTCCTGAGGAACCGACTGAGCCCGAGCGTGCTCCGCGCAGTATGGAGAACCCGGGCTGGCTGAACGAGGCAGAGCTCGCGTTCGTACGTGGCCGAATGCCGATGCTCTACGTCGAGGCGCTGCCGGTGCGGCTTGACGGGTATGGCAACGTCACCGAAGTTGGACTGCTCTTGCGAAGCACCCCGGAAGGCCGGCTCGGTCACGCGTTCGTCTCTGGCCGAGTTCGCTACGGTGAGACGATTCGTGAGGCGCTCTTCCGCCACCTTGAGAATGATCTCGGGCCTATGGCGTTCCCGCAGATTCCCACTGCGCTGGTTCCCGCGCAGATCGCTGAGTACTTCCCAATGCCCGGCATTTCCCGATACGTTGACGAACGTCAGCACGCCGTGTCACTTGTTTATGTGGTGCCGGTGACGGGCTCATGCGAGCCACGACAGGACGCACTCGAGATCGCGTGGCTTTCACCTGCTGAAGCGCTGTCTGATTCCACGTTCGCTGATCTCCCCGGCGGTCGCGGCAACCTCGTGCGGCAGGCCCTCGCTACCGTCGGCTGGTAGGCGGCGGGCTGGCCCAAACCCGAAGCATTTCTGTGCCCGGGCCGGTGCGTAGGATGCGCCAACCACAATGGCTAGGCAGGGGAGAAGACTACGTGGCGCATGCTGCGCCGCGCTCTTATGGAAAGGGCGCGGCCTGCGGCCGCACGGATGCCTCACAACCTGAGCCGCGTTGGCGATGCGCTGAGCAGTTCTGGAGCCCCGCGGCACGCGCTTGAGCGTGTCGTCGCCAGCAAACCGCTCGAGATCGACCGTTTCTCGCGAGAACACCCCTTTCATACGCGTGAAACGGCAAGTTTCGGCAGAAACGGTCAGTTTCGCGAGGTTTGCCGACGAAGCGGGCTTCGCGGGGTTAGGCGGGACACTGGCGCGCTGGCACCGACAGCGCGGCCTAGCGTCGCCGCCAGTGAATCCCGTGCTCGGGCGAGTACCCTCGCGCGCACTTGGTGCACGATGACGGGCGCGTTGGCTTTCGGAACCGGAAAAACTCGTGCCCCGCAGGGCACAGTCCAATCCAGGGGGCCTGCTCGTGCGCGATCTCACCATCGTGCGTCCGGCCACCCGTGTACCCAATCGAAGCTGCAGTTGAACGCCATGTGGGGCCGTGCCCGACTTCGGGACCAACCAACGCATGAGCCACTTCGTGGAGCAGAATCTGCCGCACCTCTACGAGTTCGTACTTCTCTGCGAGGTATCGGGAGACGGTGATCCGCCGATCGGTGAAGTTACACAAACCGGCACGGCGTTTCGCGCGGTCGAAATCGAAGGTCCACGGTGCAGCGGGGGGAACTGCGCCTGGCGTCCGGGATCCCAGACGCCCAATCAACCCGCGCACGCCGACAGTGCCGGCACCGCCGCCAGCGCCACCGCGCACCCCGAGGTGCTCCTCGATCAGTGACTCGGCCAGCGCGCGCACCTCAGTCAGTGACGCCATCAGCCGAAGATGCCCTCGGGTGGTGCGGGGGAGTCGAAGGCGGTTGCGTCGGTGACGACTTTCGCCTTGGCAGCGAGCGCGGCAAACTCGGGGCCGGCGAGCATGCTCGCGGGGAAGGGGCCGCCAGCGAGCAAGCGCGGCAACCATTCCAAATCAGGGTCGGCATCCGAAGCGACGAATACGACGTTGCCGAATCGGCGTCCCTTGAGCACCTGCGGCTCAGCGATCGCGGCAACGACTGAGAACCGATCGGCAAGCGTCGCAGCCTGGCCGCGCACAAACGGCAGCCCGGCGCCATCGGCAGCATTGACGACAACCACACCGCCTGGTGAGAGGAACGGCTTGAGCGCGTCATAGAACTCGACGCTTGAAATATGCGCGGGCGTCTGCGCGCCAGCAAACACATCCACGACGATGAGATCCATCGCGCCGTGCATGCCTGCGGGCAGCTTCGCGAGCATGGCGCGGGCATCGCCGCGACGCACGCGGATGCTTGCCCGCTGTGGCAGGGGAGCCGCCTCACGCACGAGATCGACGAGCGCGCCCTCGAGCTCGATGATCTGCTGCCGGCTGCCCGGCCGAGTCGCCTCGACGTAACGTGGAAGCGTGAATGCGCCACCGCCGAGATGCAACGCCGAGATGGGCTGGCTGCTCGGCTTGAAGAGATCGATGACGTGGCCGATCCGCCGAATGTACTCATAGAACAGGTCAGCCGGGTTGCGCAGGTTCACGTGAGACTGCGGGGTGCCGTCAACGACAAGTTGCACCGCGCCCGGGACCCACTCGTCCTCTTCAATTGCGGCGGTGAGCCCTGAACTCAGCGTGACAGGATCCGGAAGCTTCATCCCTCAACCATATTGCGGCGGCCGAGAACCCCAGAATCGGACCACAGCCAGCCCGCGAGAAGAGCTGCAGCACACCCGAGGAGCATGCCACCGAGGGTATCGGTGAGCCAGTGTGCGTGCAGTGCGGCACGACTCCACATCATGAGTACTACCCATGCGCCAGCAACGAACCAAGTGACTGCGAGTACCGTACGGCTCGCGCCAATGAAGCACGTAACGATGATCGCGAGGGAGATCGCGAGCGTTGCCGCGCCCATCGAGTGCCCTGAGGGGTACGAGAAGCCCGATGTCGGGAACAGCTGATCGCCGGGCCGCGCGCGCTCGAAGACCCGCTTCAACACCTCTGACATCGCGACCCCGAGCAGGAGCGCTGTCGCCAACATGAGCGCGGATCGCCGATGCCGAAGCGCCCACAGGAGCACGATCAGTACGGCGCCGAGTATGATGACGCCCTTCGATCCGCCAACGACCGCGAGGAACTTTGCGAGTGCGGCAGCAGGACTGGACGCGTCAATGGTGGTGACACCCAGCCACCAGGTGTCGATCGGGGTGGGGCCTGATCCGCCAATCAGTAAGTACGTGCCGAAACCGCACACGAGCGCGATTGCGGCGATCGCGATGGGCAACGCTGCGCGCGGAATGGGCCACGGATCGTGGGCTGTGGCGCGGGGGCGCGAGACTGCGGGGCGCGGATCTTGATCGCTTGACATCCTGGAACGATACTCGGCAAACCTTTGGAATGCCCGGATTGAGCCGAAAACTGATCGGGGCAATATACACACATTCGGTAGACAAGTGAAATTTCTGGTGATAAACTCGTTGTTTGCACTACGGACACCAGTGTGCCTTCATATAGTGGGAGGTTCCGGGAGTTGGCGCTTCATGCGCAAATAGCCCCGAACGAGTGATTCCGTTGCATTTCTCGCAAGACCAGGTCAACCGGCCCGACGGGGCTCACGGAGGTACTTCCTTGGCTGCTGCGCGCAACGCATCGTCATCCACCAACCCGAAGAATGGGCGCAATCACAAGCGTCTGTCCTTCGCCAAGATTTCCGACACGCTGTCGGTGCCTAATCTGCTGGCACTGCAGCTCGAGAGCTTTGATTGGCTCGTCGGCAACGAAGCGTGGAAGACACGCCTCGTTGAAGCACAGGCCGAAGGGCGCGACGACGTCGCGCTCCGCAGTGGCCTCGAAGAGATCTTTGAGGAGATCTCGCCTATCGAGGACAACGCAGGCACTATGCAGCTCTCGTTCGAGAACCCGATTCTCGATGAGAAGAAGTTCACGATTGAAGAGTGCAAGGAGCGAGGCAAGACCTACTCCGCACCCCTCTACGTCGAGGCTGCTTTCTACAACACCGAGACTCAGGTACTGAAGAGCCAGACGGTCTACATGGGCGATTTCCCCATCATGACCGACAAGGGCACCTTCATCATCAACGGCACTGAGCGCGTTATCGTTTCGCAGCTCGTCCGTAGCCCCGGTGTCTACTTCGAGCGCACGCCCGAAAAGACCAGTGACAAGGACGTCTTCACTGCACGTGTGATCCCGAGCCGTGGTGCATGGCTCGAGTTCGAGATCGATAAGCGCGACCAGGTTGGCGTGCGTATCGACCGTAAGCGTAAGCAGTCGGTCACCGTCTTCCTCAAGGCTCTCGGCATGTCCGCCGAAGAGATTCTGGAAGAGTTCGCAGGCTACGACTCGATCACCGAGACGCTTGCGAAGGACAACAAGGACATTGTCACGCAGGAAGACGCCCTCAAGGACATCTACCGCAAGCAGCGTCCGGGCGAGCAGGTTGCTATCGAGGCAGCACGCGCGCTGCTCGACAACAGCTACTTCAACGCAAAGCGTTACGACCTCGCGAAGGTTGGTCGTTACAAGATCAACCGTAAGCTCGGCATCGACGCACCCATCACCGACTCGGTACTCTCGCTCGACGACATCGTCAGCACCATCAAGTACCTCGTTGGTCTGCACGCAGGCACCGAGACCCTTCCCGGCGTCCGCGAGGGCGAGATCTTCGACAACCGCCTCGACACCGACGACATCGATCACTTCGGTAACCGTCGCGTCCGCGCTGTCGGCGAGCTCATCCAGAACCAGGTCCGTACCGGCCTGAGCCGTATGGAGCGCGTTGTCCGCGAGCGTATGACCACGCAGGACATCGAAGCGATCACGCCGAACACACTGATCAACACGCGTCCCGTGCTCGCAGCTATCAAGGAGTTCTTCGGAACTTCGCAGCTGTCGCAGTTCATGGACCAGAACAACCCCCTCGCGGGCCTCACCAACAAGCGCCGTCTGTCGGCACTTGGCCCCGGTGGTCTGTCGCGTGACCGCGCAGGTGTTGAGGTTCGAGACGTTCACCCGTCGCACTACGGCCGTATGTGCCCGATTGAGACTCCTGAGGGCCCGAACATTGGTCTGATTGGTGCACTCGCAACCTTCGCGCGCATCAACGCTTTCGGCTTCATCGAGACCCCGTACCGTCGCATCGTCGACGGCAAGGTCACCGACCAGGTCGATTACCTCACCGCACACGAAGAGGACGAGTTCCTCATCGCTCAGGCAGGCGCACCCCTCACTGAGGACGGCCGCTTCGCTGAGGAGCAGGTCCTCGCTCGCCCCCGTGGCTCCGAGGTTGTGCTCGTTGACGCAGCTCGCGTTCACTACATGGACGTTTCGCCGCGCCAGATGGTCTCGGTCGCTACGTCGCTGATTCCGTTCCTCGAGCACGATGATGCGAACCGCGCACTCATGGGCGCGAACATGCAGCGTCAGGCTGTCCCGCTGCTCCGCAGCGAGTCGCCGATCGTTGGTACCGGTATGGAGGGCTACGCAGCCATCGATGCTGGTGACGTGATCACCGCGCTCCAGGCTGGCGTTGTTGAGGACGTTTCGGCTGACGCCGTCACCGTCATCAACGATGAGGGCGGATCGAAGACTTACCGTATGCGTAAGTTCGACCGTTCGAACCAGGGCACGAACTACAACCACCGCGTCATCGTCAAGGCTGGCGAGCGCGTTGAGGTTGGCTCGGTCATCGCTGATGGCCCGGCAACCGAGAACGGTGAGCTCGCACTCGGCAAGAACCTCCTCGTAGCGTTCATGCCGTGGGAAGGCCACAACTTCGAGGATGCGATCATCCTGAGCCAGAACCTGGTGAAGGACGATACCCTTTCGTCGATCCACATCGAAGAGTACGACATCGATGCACGTGACACGAAGCTTGGTAAGGAAGAGATCACTCGTGACCTCCCCAACGCAAGCATGGAGTCGCTGAAGGATCTCGACGAGCGCGGCATCATCCGCATTGGTGCTGAGGTCAGCCCCGGCGACATTCTCGTTGGTAAGGTCACCCCGAAGGGCGAGACCGAGCTCAGCGCTGAGGAGCGCCTGCTTCGCGCGATCTTCAATGAGAAGAGCCGCGAGGTTCGCGATACCTCGCTGAAGGTTCCGCACGGTGTTGCAGGTACCGTCACCGCTGTGAAGGTATTCGACGCTGACAACGACGACGAGCTCGGCTCGGGCGTCAACCAGCGCGTGGTGGTCTACATCGCTCAGAAGCGTAAGATCACCGAGGGTGACAAGCTTGCAGGCCGTCACGGCAACAAGGGTGTCATCTCGAAGATCCTCCCGATCGAGGACATGCCCTTCCTGGAAGACGGCACCCCGGTTGACGTTATCCTCAACCCGCTCGGTATCCCGGGTCGAATGAACTTCGGCCAGGTCCTCGAGGTTCACCTCGGCTGGATCGCCAAGCAGGGTTGGAAGATCGACGGCATGCCTGAGTGGGCTGCAAAGCTCTCGGAAGAGGCACGCGAGGCTGCTCCGAACACCAAGGTTGCGACCCCCGTGTTCGATGGTGCTTCGGAGGCAGAGATCGCTGGTCTCCTTGACTCGACCCTTCCCACGCGTGATGGCGTTCGCCTCATCGACTCGACCGGTAAGACCCGTCTGTTCGATGGCCGTTCGGGCGAACCGTACCCGTACCCGATCTCGGTCGGCTACATGTACATCCTGAAGCTGCACCACCTCGTCGACGACAAGATTCACGCTCGTTCGACCGGTCCGTACTCGATGATCACCCAGCAGCCGCTCGGTGGTAAGGCGCAGTTCGGTGGCCAGCGATTCGGTGAGATGGAGGTGTGGGCACTTGAGGCATACGGTGCCGCATACGCCCTCCAGGAGCTCCTGACCGTCAAGTCGGATGACATCCTCGGTCGCGTCAAGGTCTACGAGGCGATTGTCCGTGGTGAGAACATTCCGGAGCCGGGCGTGCCCGAGTCGTTCCGCGTTCTCATGAAGGAGATGCAGTCGCTCTGCCTGAACGTTGAGGTACTCGGTGCTGACGGCCAGGTCGTCAGCCTCCGTGACAACGACGATGAGGCTCACCGCACCGCGGAAGAGCTCGGCATTAACCTTTCATCCCGCTTCGAGACCTCGTCTGTCGACGAGATCTAAGCCGGGCCAGACAAAAGCTACCAAGGAGAACAACTTTGCTCGAAGGTACGAGTTTCAATGAACTGCAGATCCGTCTGGCGACCGCCGACGACATCCGCAGCTGGTCCCACGGCGAGGTCAAGAAGCCTGAGACCATCAACTACCGCACCCTGAAGCCCGAGAAGGACGGTCTGTTCGGTGAGCAGATCTTCGGTCCTTCGCGTGACTGGGAGTGCGCGTGTGGTAAGTACAAGCGTGTCCGTTACAAGGGCATCGTTTGTGAGCGTTGTGGCGTAGAGGTCACCAAGTCGAGCGTTCGTCGTGAGCGCATGGGCCACATCGAGCTTGCAGCTCCCGTTACCCATATTTGGTACTTCAAGGGTGTTCCGAGCCGTCTCGGTTACCTCCTCGACATGGCACCGAAGGACCTCGAGAAGGTCATCTACTTCGCTGCGTACATGGTCATCGACATCGATGAAGAGGGCCGCCACGAAGACCTTGCAGAGCTCGAGGCAGAGCTTCGCGACGAGCTGCGTACCCTCGCAGATCAGCGCGATATTGCTATCTCGAAGCGTATGCAGCAGTCGGAGACCGACCTTGCAGCACTCGAGGCTGAGGGTGCGAAGGCTGATCAGCGCCGTCGCGCCGAGCAGTCGGCTGAGAAGGACATGACCCTTATCCGTAAGGGCTTCGACGAAGACATCGCTCGTCTCGAGCGCGTCTGGGAAGAGTTCCGCAACCTGAAGGTTGGCGATCTCCGGGCTGAGGACGCAGTCTTCATCGAGCTCATGGACCGCTACGGCGATTACTTCGACGCATTCATGGGTGCAGAAGCAATCAAGAAGCGTCTTGAGGCATTCGACCTCGAGGCTGAGAGCGAGCTGCTCCACCTCCAGATCGCTGAGGGCAAGGGTCAGAAGAAGATCCGCGCCATCAAGCGTCTGAAGGTTGTCAACTCGTTCCTGCAGACCGGCGCAAGCCCCGCTGCAATGGTGCTCGACGTTGTCCCGGTTATCCCGCCCGAGCTTCGCCCGATGGTGCAGCTTGACGGTGGCCGCTTCGCGACCTCGGATCTCAACGATCTGTACCGCCGCGTGATCAACCGCAACAACCGTCTGCGCCGCCTCCTTGACCTCGGTGCTCCCGAGATCATCGTGAACAACGAGAAGCGCATGCTTCAGGAAGCTGTTGACGCACTGTTCGATAACGGCCGTCGTGGTCGCCCCGTTACCGGTACCGGTAACCGTGCGCTCAAGTCACTTTCGGACATGCTCAAGGGTAAGCAGGGGCGTTTCCGTCAGAACCTGCTCGGTAAGCGAGTCGACTACTCGGGCCGTTCGGTTATTGTCGTTGGCCCGCAGCTGAAGCTGCACCAGTGTGGTCTGCCCAAGCAGATGGCACTCGAGCTCTTCAAGCCGTTCGTGATCAAGCGCCTCATGGATCTGTCGCACGCACAGAACGTCAAGGCTGCAAAGCGTATGGTCGAGCGCGCACGCTCGGAGGTCTGGGACGTACTCGAGGAGATCATCCGCGAGCGCCCTGTGCTGCTGAACCGCGCACCGACCCTGCACCGCCTCGGCATTCAGGCGTTCGAGCCGCAGCTCGTTGAGGGCAAGGCGATCCAGCTTCACCCGCTCGTGTGTGCAGCGTTCAACGCTGACTTCGACGGTGACCAGATGGCTGTTCACCTGCCCCTCTCGGTAGAGGCACAGGCTGAGGCACGCGTCCTCATGCTTGCATCGAACAACATCCTGAAGCCTTCGGACGGCCGTCCGGTTGCTCTGCCTTCGCAGGATATGATCATCGGTCTGCACCACCTCACCACCCTCAAGCCGAAGGCTGTGGGCGCTGGTCGTGCGTTCGGTACCATCTCCGAGGCAATCCTGGCCATGGACGAGGGCACCCTCGACCTCGGCGCTCCCGTCAAGCTCCGTCTCATCGGGTACACCGATGCGTCGGGTGTGACCATGGAGAAGCCGACCCTGGTTGAGACCACGCTTGGCCGTGCGATCTTCAACGAGGCACTTCCCACGAACTACCCGTACTTCGAGCGCGTTGCTGACAAGGGCGCACTCTCGGGTCTCGTGAATGACCTCGCTGAGCGCTACCCCAAGACCGAGGTTGCTGCGACCCTGGACCGCATCAAGGATGCCGGCTTCCACTGGGCATCGCGCTCGGGTGTCACCGTTGCACTGTCTGACGTCATCACGCCGTCGAACAAGGCAGAGATCATCGCAGGTCACGAGAAGCGCGCCGCTAAGGTTCAGCGTGACTACGACCTCGGTATGATCAGCGACGCTGACCGTCACAAGGCACTCACCGACATCTGGACCGAGGCTACCGATGAGGTTGCTCAGGCGATGCGCGACGCATTCCCCGAGGACAACACGGTCTTCCGTATGGTCTCGTCGGGTGCACGTGGTAACTGGCTGCAGATCCGTAACATCGCGGGTATGCGAGGCCTGGTGTCGAACCCGAAGGGTGAGATTATTCCTCGCCCGATTATCAACTCGTACCGTGAGGGCCTGTCGGTTGCGGAGTACTTCATCGCGACCCACGGTGCACGTAAGGGTCTTGCTGATACCGCACTCCGTACCGCTGACTCGGGCTACCTGACCCGTCGTCTCGTCGACGTTTCGCAGGATGTCATCATCCGCGAAGAAGACTGTGGCACGAAGAAGGGTCTCGACCTCGCAATCGCAGAGGCAGACGCGAACGGCGTCCTCGTCCGTGACGAGAACGTCGAGAACTCGGTCTACGCACGTACCCTCGCAACCGATGCACTTGCAGCAGACGGCGCTGTCGTCCTCGCAGGTGGCTCGGACGTGGGCGACGTTGCAATCGAGCAGCTCGTTGCAGCTGGCGTCACCGAGATCAAGGTTCGTTCGGTTCTGACCTGTGAATCTGCAGTCGGCGTATGTGCAACCTGCTACGGCCGTTCGCTTGCGACCGGTCAGCGCGTTGACATCGGCGAGGCAGTCGGCATCATCGCTGCTCAGTCGATTGGTGAGCCCGGTACTCAGCTGACCATGCGTACGTTCCACACCGGTGGTTCGGCGTCGGCAGCAGATATTACCCAGGGTCTGCCCCGTGTCCAGGAGCTCTTCGAGGCACGTACCCCCAAGGGTGCATCGCCGATCGCAGAGGCTGCAGGCCGCATTGCTATCGAGGACACCGAGAAGTCGCGTCGCGTACTCCTCACTCCCGACGATGGCACTGAGGTCAAGGCATACCCCGTCCTGAAGCGTGCAACCCTGCTCGTTACTGACGGCGATCACGTCGAGCTCGGCCAGCCGTTCCTCGCAGGTACCCTTGATCCCAAGGACATCCTGCAGGTCGGTTCGACTCAGAACGGCAAGCACATCCCCGGTGAGCGTGCGGTCCAGAAGTACCTCGTTGAGGGTGTTCAGGGCGTATACCGTTCGCAGGGTGTGCCGATCCACGATAAGCACATCGAGGTCATCGTTCGCCAGATGCTCCGCAAGGTCACCGTTGTCGATCACGGCGACACCGAGCTGCTCCCCGGCGCACTCGTTGACCGTGCAAGCTACCAGCGCATCAACCGCGAGGCACTCATCGAGGGCAAGCGTGCGGCTACCGCACGTCCCGAGGTCATGGGTATCACCAAGGCTTCGCTCGCAACTGAGTCGTGGCTGTCGGCTGCTTCGTTCCAGGAGACCACTCGCGTCCTCACCCAGGCAGCGATGGAGGGATCGAAGGATCCGCTCGTCGGTCTGAAGGAGAACGTCATCATCGGTAAGCTCATCCCGGCTGGTACCGGCCTGAGCACCTACCGCGATGTCGACGTCGAGCCGACTGAAGAGGCAAAGGCAGAGCGTTACCCGAACCGCGTATTCGCTGGTGAAGGCACGTTCGATGAGAACGATTTCTCGTTCGTTGATTTCGACAGCTTCACCTCTGACGAGTTCAACCCCGGTAACTTCAGCTAAGAAGTTCTCGATGACGGCCCCGGCCGCTGCGCAAGCAGTGGACCGGGGCCGTTTTCGTTTTTTGGTAACGCTACGGCGCGCTGATCGCGGAATGTCGGTAGGGCAGAGTACGGTATTTGCCATATCACCGTGCCCGCATGTGTGCGTGGTGCGATCCCCACCAGTGAGGAGCACCGATGACTGAGAACGAGAAGCCGAACCCCGGCGCACCCGTTACTGAGGACGTCGTTGAAGAGAACCAGGTTCTTGAGGCAGTCGAGCGCGCGCGTGCGGTTGGCACTGAGGAATCGGCGGATCAGTCAATTGCGGCATCCGCTACGCCGGTTGATGCGTCAACCGAGGTTGTTTCGGCGGATCCGCAAGCGCCCCTCACGGTAGACGACGTTGAACTTCGTCGTCGTGAGGCGCTTTCCGAGGTTGCAACTGAGATGGACTTGCCGCTCGCAGATGACGCGTCAACCACTGGCGTGGCACCCGCGCCTGCGGCGGCTACCTCGGTACTTCCCGAGGTAGCGGAGTTCGAGGAACTCCCGAGTGCCGCTGCGGAAGTGGTCGTGGCAGAGCCTGACACTGTTGCGGTGACTGAGCGTGACGGCGAGATTCGCATCAGCGCAGAGCATCCGATGGCGGCCCTGTACATGCAGACTCCGATGCCGCCAGATCTGCGTGGCAATCGTGGCGTGGGCGTGCTCATCTCACTCGTCGCCATGGTCGGTTTCGGCGTCGTGCTCGCAGGTGTCTATGCGGCATGGCAGGCACCACAGTTCCCGCCATCGACGTACCTCAGCGAGGGCCTGCTCCCGCTCCTGCAGAACTGGGGCTTTGAAGCCGCAGTCTTCGGTTTCTTCGCTGCGCTCGCGCTGCTGGTGCTGATTGTCGGACGAGCTGGCTGGTGGGCGTACATCGTCTTTGGTTTCTTCGTTGGCGTCGCAACCTGGCTTGCGGCTACCGCTGGCGCTGCGCTCTACGCGCGCTTCGGGCTCGGCATCGGGATCGGTACCGATCCCTTCGCGATCATTGAGCAGTATGGCTTTACGATGCCGGCCATCGCAGCTGGCATCGTCGCCCGTGAGGTGACTGTCTGGTTCGGTGCGTGGATTGGCTTCCGCGGTCGCCGCGTGCGCAACCGTAACGCAGAGCTGCTTGACGAGTACGAGGTCGCACTCGCAGAGGTGAACTCAAAGTAGTGATGGCTCCTCAACCAAGACGCGGCGTGACCCGTGGATACGTCCGCGGGCTCATTGCCGCGTGTTTGGTTGTCGCCGTGGCATTGCTCGTCGCGGTGTGGGGATTCACGAGCTTGCTCGGATCCGCATCCCCGGTGCAGACGGAAAGCGTGCCGCGGTGGCTCGCACCCGTACTTGTTGTAATTGCGCTCGTGGCGCTTGCTACAACCATGTGGCAACAGGCGCTCGCGCTATTGCGTGGACGAGTGCATCCCGCATGGACGACGATGTTCGTTGGATCGCTGCTCGCGTACCTGGTGTGGTGCCTCGGGGGAACACTCGGTGGATTGCACATCGAAGAGACCTGGCTGAGCGTCTACGCATGGGTGCTGGTGCCGATCTGGTTCGTATCATGTCTTGCGTTCTGGGCGGTGCTCGTGCGTCGGGTGTACACGGAGCTGCCACCACCGCGTTGGCCGTGGGAGCGAGACGAGCCATCTGAATGAACTCCCGCACCGTCGAGGACGATGTCGCTGATGCCATCGCCGCCTGGCTCCGTTGGGTCCCGAAGTGGGCGCCGCCGGTGCACAAGGGACGCGCTCGCATCTGTCGACGGTGCATTGGCTCGCCGCTCATTGGAGCAGCCGGTATTCCTGATGCAACGCCGCATCAGGTGACCCACGCGCTCATCGCGCGCATGCAAAAGATCATCGACCGCCGAGTTGATGAGTTTACGGAGGCCGCATTGCCGGCGCTGTATGCAGAACTCCAGGGTGCCGAAGCGTGGTCGGCGCCTGGCTATGATCCACTCGCGGGACTCGAGCCGGAGTTTGACGGAATCGATCCCGACCCGGAGCCCGGTGACGATGGGCAGCCATTCCTCTTCACCATGGGCGAACTCGCCGAACAGGACCGGGGGAGTGTCGCACTCCCGCGCCCGCCAATGACGCCTGCAGAGCGCGATGTGCTGCGGCAGGAATTGATTGTGGCGGATCGCGTCGCCGTCGACACGGGCAATGCCGTGTGCGCTGCCCTCGTGACGCACCGACCCGACGTTCGCGCGGCAATTGCGCGATTTGTGGAGCCTCAGGTTGAGGCGCTCCTCGAGGAGCTGGCAAAGCACCTAGAACCGCCCGCGTAACCCCGCGGAATCTTGCGAATCTGGCCAATCGCCCGTAAAGTGGAACGAGGTGTGTACCGCCGTTATTCGCATGCTCGCATGCGGGCAAGGGTGGCGCGCACTGTGGGTCCCTCATCTCGTCCGAGATGAAACCCCCACGGCATAGCTGCACTCAGCCTCTCATGATCCGCTTTTGTGGATCGTGAGCGGCAGCAGCTCAGTGCTTGTGCAAGCAAGCACGCATGCTCAACCATGTGAAGCATTCCTGTCACCGTGCAGGACTAACTAGGAGAATCAGTGCCTACTATTCAGCAGCTGGTTCGCAAGGGCCGGACGCCGAAGGTCTCGAAGACCAAGGCGCCCGCTCTGAAGGCGAACCCTCAGCAGCGCGGCGTGTGCACCCGTGTGTACACCACCACCCCTAAGAAGCCGAACTCGGCGATGCGTAAGGTCGCTCGTGTGAAGCTTTCGAACGGTACCGAGGTAACTGCGTACATCCCCGGTGAGGGCCACAACCTCCAGGAGCACTCGATGGTGCTCGTTCGCGGTGGTCGTGTGAAGGACCTCCCCGGTGTTCGTTACAAGATCGTGCGCGGCGCGCTCGACACGCAGGCGGTCAAGGATCGCCAGCAGGCTCGTAGCCGCTACGGTGCAAAGAAGGTGAAGTAATGCCTCGTAAAGGTCCCGCTCCTAAGCGTCCCGTCGTCGCCGATCCGGTATACGGCGCACCGATCGTAAGCCAGCTCGTCAACAAGATTCTTGTTGACGGCAAGAAGGGTCTCGCAGAGCGCATCGTTTACGGTGCACTCGAGACCGTCGCAGAGAAGAGCGGCCAGGATGCCGTGACCGTACTCAAGAAGGCGCTCGACAACGTGCGTCCCACCCTTGAGGTACGTTCGCGTCGTGTTGGCGGCTCGACCTACCAGGTGCCCGTTGAGGTAAAGCCGCACCGTGCGAACACCCTCGCACTGCGTTGGCTCACCAGCTACGCAAAGGCTCGTCGTGAGAACACGATGACCGAGCGTCTCACCAACGAGATCCTCGACGCATCGAATGGCCTCGGCGCCGCTGTAAAGCGTCGTGAGGACACTCACAAGATGGCTGAGTCGAACCGCGCGTTCGCTCACTACCGCTGGTAATCAGCAGGTAGCACCCAGTTGGCGGATCGGTGCCTCACCGGCCCGATCCGCCACCTGCGGGGCGATCCGCTCCCGCACTTTCGAACGTTCATCCCCACCCGGAGGAGACCCCTGTGGCACAAGACGTGCTCACGGACCTGAACAAGGTCCGCAACATCGGCATCATGGCTCACATCGATGCTGGCAAGACCACCACGACCGAGCGCATCCTGTTCTACACGGGTGTGAACCACAAGCTGGGCGAGACCCACGACGGCGGCGCGACCACTGACTGGATGGAGCAGGAGAAGGAGCGCGGCATCACGATTACGTCGGCCGCTGTTACCTGCTTCTGGAACAAGAACCAGATCAACATCATTGACACCCCGGGTCACGTTGACTTCACCGTCGAGGTGGAGCGTTCGCTCCGCGTCCTCGATGGCGCAGTCGCAGTGTTCGACGGCAAGGAGGGCGTTGAGCCCCAGTCAGAGACCGTTTGGCGTCAGGCTGACAAGTACGGCGTTCCCCGCATTTGCTTCGTCAACAAGATGGACAAGATGGGTGCTGACTTCTACTTCACCGTAGACACCATCGTCAGCCGCCTCGGCGCTAAGCCGCTCGTTATGCAGCTCCCGATCGGTTCGGAGAGCGACTTCGTTGGCGTTGTCGACCTCCTCTCGATGAAGGCATTCGTTTGGGAAGGCGACGCTAAGGGCGACGTTACCCTCGGTGCAAACTACGAGACTCGCGAGATCCCCGCAGAGCTCCAGGCGAAGGCTGAAGAGTACCGCCTGAAGATCGTTGAGACCGCAGCTGAGACTGATGACGCACTCCTCGAGAAGTTCTTCGGTGGCGAAGAGCTCACCATCGACGAGATCAAGGGCGGCATCCGCAAGCTTGTTGTGAACAACGAGCTGTACCCCGTGTACTGTGGCTCGGCGTTCAAGAACCGTGGCATCCAGCCCGTGCTCGACGCAGTTGTGGACTTCCTCCCCAACCCGCTCGACATCGGCGCTATCGAGGCTCACGATCCCCGCGATGAGTCGGTCGTCATCCCCCGTAAGCCTCAGGCAGACGAGCCCTTCTCGGCTCTCGCCTTCAAGGTTGCAGTTCACCCGTTCTTCGGTCGTCTGACCTACGTTCGCGTGTACTCGGGCCAGCTTGACTCCGGTGCTCAGGTCGTGAACTCGACCAAGGGCAAGAAGGAGCGCATCGGCAAGATCTTCCAGATGCACGCCAACAAGGAGAACCCTGTAGATAACCTCACCGCAGGCAACATCTACGCGGTTATCGGCCTCAAGGACACCACGACCGGTGACACCCTTTGCGATCCCGCAAACCAGGTAGTTCTCGAGTCGATGACCTTCCCTGAGCCCGTCATCGAGGTCGCTATTGAGCCTAAGACCAAGGGTGACCAGGAGAAGCTCGGCACTGCTATCCAGAAGCTTGCTGAAGAGGACCCCACGTTCCGCGTGAGCCTCAACGCTGAGACCGGCCAGACCGTTATTGCGGGTATGGGCGAGCTCCACCTCGACATTCTTGTTGACCGCATGAAGCGCGAATTCAAGGTTGAGGCAAACGTGGGCAAGCCCCAGGTTGCGTACCGCGAGACCATCCGCAAGACGGTTGAGAAGTACGACTACACCCACAAGAAGCAGACCGGTGGTTCGGGTCAGTTCGCAAAGGTCCAGATCGCTATCGCTCCTCTCGATGCAGAGGAAGGCAGCGACAAGATCTACGAGTTCGAAGACAAGGTCACCGGCGGCCGTATTCCCCGCGAGTACATCCCTTCGGTCAACGCTGGTATCCAGGATGCAATGCAGTACGGCATCCTCGCTGGCTTCCCCGTTGTTAACGTCAAGGCAACCCTGCTTGACGGCGCTTACCACGACGTTGACTCGTCGGAGATGGCGTTCAAGATTGCTGGCTCGATCGCGTTCAAGGAAGCAGCTCGCATGGCTCAGCCCGTGCTGCTTGAGCCGATGATGGCTGTTGAGGTTCGTACTCCTGAGGAGTACATGGGCGATGTTATCGGCGACCTCAACTCGCGTCGTGGCCAGATCCAGTCGATGGAAGACGCAAGTGGCGTGAAGGTTATCCGCGCGCTGGTTCCGCTTTCAGAGATGTTCGGGTACATCGGTGACCTCCGGTCGAAGACCAGTGGTCGTGCCGTGTTCTCGATGACCTTCGACTCCTACGCTGAGGTGCCGAAGGCAGTAGCCGAAGAGATCGTTCAGAAGGCTAAGGGCGAGTAACTCCCGCCTGTGATCAGGGGCGAGGAAGAAACTCGCCCCTGATCTACGGCTCAGGTCGCGCTGAGCGTCCAGAGCTTGTAACATAAACACATAAACCTGTACCCGGAGCCTCCGAAACCGTCGGAGGAGCTCTGTGTACTACGTCCTGAGGAGGACCATAGTGGCGAAGGCCAAGTTCGAGCGGACCAAGCCGCACGTTAACATCGGAACCATCGGTCACGTTGACCACGGTAAGACCACTCTTACCGCTGCGATCTCGAAGACCCTTGCTGACAAGTTCCCTTCGGAGACCAACGTTCAGCGCGACTTCGCAACGATCGACTCGGCTCCCGAGGAGCGCCAGCGCGGCATCACCATCAACATCTCGCACGTTGAGTACGAGACCCCGAAGCGTCACTACGCTCACGTTGATGCACCCGGCCACGCCGACTACATCAAGAACATGATCACCGGTGCTGCTCAGATGGACGGCGCGATCCTCGTGGTTGCTGCTACTGACGGCATGATGGCTCAGACCAAGGAGCACATCCTCCTTGCAAAGCAGGTCGGCGTTCCTTACCTCCTCGTTGCACTGAACAAGTGCGACCAGGTTGAGGACGAAGAGATGCTTGAGCTCGTCGAGATGGAGGTCCGTGAGGAGCTCTCGAAGCAGGGTTACCCCGGAGACGACGTCCCCGTCGTCCGCGTTTCGGGCTACCAGGCACTCCAGGGTGACGAGAAGTGGGCTAACTCGATCGTTGAGCTCATGGAAGCAGTCGACGAGAACATCCCCGATCCCGTACGTGACAAGGACAAGCCGTTCCTTATGCCCGTCGAGGACGTCTTCACGATCACCGGTCGTGGCACCGTCGTTACCGGCCGTGCAGAGCGTGGCACCCTGAAGATCAACTCTGAGGTCGAGATCGTTGGCCTGCGTCCCACGCAGAAGACCACCGTTACCGGTATCGAGATGTTCCACAAGCAGCTCGACGAGGCTTGGGCAGGCGAGAACTGTGGCCTCCTCCTCCGCGGCACCAAGCGTGAAGACGTTGAGCGCGGCCAGGTTGTTGTTGCACCCGGTTCGATCACCCCTCACACCAAGTTCGAGGGCACCGCTTACATCCTCAAGAAGGATGAGGGCGGCCGTCACAACCCGTTCGAGACGAACTACCGTCCCCAGTTCTACTTCCGTACGACTGACGTGACCGGTGTTATCACCCTCCCCGAGGACAAGCCGATGGTTATGCCCGGCGATACCACTGACATGGTTGTTGAGCTGATCCAGCCCATCGCTATGGAAGAGGGCCTCGGCTTCGCTATCCGTGAGGGTGGCCGCACCGTTGGTGCAGGCACCGTCACCAAGATCGTCGAGTAATTTCACTCTGACTGATTGACAAAACCCCCGAGAGGCTCGCCTCTCGGGGGTTTTGCTTTGTCTGCGCGGTAGAGTTGACGAATAGGCAAGAGCCTCACTGTCGAATCGAAAAGGGGTGCGCGTGCGCGAAACGCCAACCGGTCGGATGACACACTTTCTTCGGACCTATGGAGTGTTGTACCTGTGTGACGCACTCGCTTGGGGAATTGCGATTATCGCTGCCCTCGTGCTCCGATTTGATTTCCAGCTTGAGCGTATCCACTGGGGCTGGACCTCCGCGCTCATTGCGGTAGCGATCGTGCTGCAACTCATTGGTGGTTGGGCTTTCTGGCTGTACCGCAACCGGTATGAGGTTGGCAGCTTTGATGAGGTTCGCGCACTGGTCTTCTGTGTCACCGCTGTCATGGTGGTTTCCTGGGCCTTCGGATACTGGGTCGGCTACGGCAATGGCATCCCGCGCAGTACCGTGATCATCGCCGCACCGATCACGTTCAGCATCATGGGTGTGAGCCGCTACTTTGTTCGCCTGCACGCCGAGCGCAGTCTGAAGCCTGGCGCGCGCGCTGAGAAGGTGCTCCTGTACGGCGCGGGCTACCTTGGCGTTCAGACGGCAAAGCGCTTGCTTACCGATGCGAAGGCCTCGTACCTTCCCGTCGGCTTCATCGATGATGACCCGACCAAGCGCCACCAGGTGGTACGCGGTGTCGGCGTTATGGGCACGCTCGAAGAACTTGGCAAAGCCGTGAAGCAGACGGGCGCAACGACGCTCATGGTCTGCATCGGTGATGCAGATGCGGCGATGCTGCGTCGCGTAGATGATGCGGCTGATCGTTACGGTCTGAACGTACTTGTGCTTCCGCCGCTTGATCAGATCCTGAACAATTCAGCCTCAATTTCAAACGTGCGTGAACTCTCGATTGAAGATCTCATTGGACGTCATCCGGTACGTCTGAATGCCTCGCCAATTGCGAAGTACATCCAGGGCAAGCGCGTACTTGTGACGGGTGCCGGCGGATCAATTGGCTCGGAGATCTGCCGACAGCTGGTCGCCTTTGCTCCCGGCGAACTCATCATGCTTGATCGCGATGAGACAGCCCTGCAGGAAGCGCAGCTCTCGATCAGTGGCCACGGACTCCTCGACACGAATGATGTTGTACTCGCAGACATTCGCGATCAGGAAGCCCTTACCGCGATCATGCTCGAGCGCAAGCCAGACGTGGTATTCCACGCTGCGGCGCTCAAGCACCTGCCAATGCTCGAGCAGTATCCAGATGAGGCGTGGAAGACCAATGTGCTTGGTACGCTCAATGTGCTGCGTGCGGCGCAGGCTGCTGACGTCGGCACGTTCGTGAATATCTCGACCGACAAGGCTGCGAACCCGACCAGTGTGCTTGGGCATTCGAAGCGCGTGGCCGAGAAGCTCACGGGGTGGATGGCACAGGAAACCGGCAAGCGGTACCTTTCTGTCCGTTTCGGCAATGTGTTGGGCAGCCGTGGTTCGATGTTGCCAACGTTCCGCAAGCTCATTGAAGCTGGCGGTCCGCTCACGGTCACGCACCCAGAAGTCACACGGTTCTTCATGACGATCCCCGAGGCGTCGCAGCTCGTGCTGCAGGCTGGCGGTATTGGTCGTCCAGGTGAGGTACTCATTCTTGACATGGGTGAACCCGTCAGTATTCTCGATGTCGCCAAACGCATGATCGCGCAATCAGGCAAGCAGGTCGAGATCGTCTTCACTGGACTTCGTCATGGTGAGAAGATGCACGAGATACTTGTTGCCGATGGTGAGGGTGATTCGCGCCCATTCCATCCCAAGATTTCGCACGCCCACGTCGGCGTGCTAGACCCCATCAACCTTGATCATGAAGGCTGGGTAGCACGCATGTCGTTGACCTCGGCCGCAGAAGAACGAGTGCAATGACCTTCGCCGGATCCGCCACCATCGCAACCGCTACCACCCTCGTCCTGTCGCTCCTGTTGCCTTTCGCGGTGAAACCGATGCTCATGAAGCTCGGCATCATGGACGTACCGAATGAGCGTTCCTCGCACGTCCGACCGGTCTTGCGTGGCCTCGGGCTCGCGGTGCTGATTGCGATGGCAGCTGGGTATGTCGTTGGACTGCTTTCGCAGGGCGCGGATCACCCGGGCTGGTCATCGCTCCTCGTTATTGGTGTTGGTGCGGTGTTGAGCGGTCTGCTCGGTCTGCGAGAGGACCTGAAGGGACTGAGCGTCCCTGTGCGCAGTGCGGTGCTGCTGGTGATCGCAGCTGGTTCGGCAATTGCACTGATTGCTTCGGCGGAACGCTCCGGGGGCGTCGTCTTCACCTGGGTCGCCGGAATACCGGTAACTGACGTGTCACTCATCACGCTCGTCATCCTGGTGATTTACGCGGTGCTCTTCATCTCGAGTTACATCAATGTTGCGAACTTTGTTGATGGTCTCAATGGCATTAGCGGATTCCACGGTGTGATCGCTGGACTCACGTTTGCGATTGCCGGCATTGTTGTGGGCGAGTGGTGGCTTACCGTGAGTGGCGGGGTGCTTGCCGCCGGCTACGCCGGATTCTTGCCATGGAACTTCAGTAAGACCGGTGCGTTTCTCGGTGACGTCGGTAGCTACCTCCTTGGGGGAGCTACCGCAGTGACAAGCTTTGCAGCGTTGCTCGCTGGCGTCCCGCTGCTCGCAACCATTGGACCGATGATCATTTGCTTCGGTGACGTTGGCGTCACTCTGGTGAAGCGCGTACGGGCAGGCAAGAAGTGGGATGAGCCCCACAAGGAGCATGTCTACCAGCGCATTCAGCAGCTCGGCTACACCCATGCACAGGCCTCCGGGATCGCAGCACTGTGCTCGCTGGTCGCGGCGGGACTGGGCCTGCTTTCCTGCTTTACCGGGCTCCTCGGCACCGCGCTTTTGCTCATCGCGGGCCTCGCTGTTTTGGGTGTCTATCTCGCCCTTCCCAAACTTCTCCCTGCGCGCTAACAAGCGCATGGTGGCGCGGATCCTGAGGGTTTCCTGAAGGCACACGACACGCAACACGCCCGGGTTGCATTCATTGCATCCGGCGTGCGAGAATATACAGGTTCAGTACTTCTCGGTTTGACTGAGAATCACTGCCTGGCTGTGTGTTGACACCTCAAGTGAATGAGGTGGGGCGCCGTAGGGAGCGAACAAGACTTGTAAGGCTCGGCCTCACTTTGGTGGGAGTCGTGCGTTGCGAGGCCACACGTTGAGTGTGGTTTTGACAGGTGAACAGAGACCCAGCACGCACAGCGTTGAAAGACGCCGTATTGCCAGGGCGCTGGTACGCAAGACGTCCAATGCTTAGGGCTTGCCCTGAGTACGACGCAAGTAGAAAGTAGAGAGTCACATGGCGGGACAAAAGATCCGCATTCGACTGAAGTCGTATGACCATGAGGTCATCGACAGCTCCGCTCGGAAGATCGTAGATACGGTCACCCGTGCAGGCGCAACTGTTATCGGCCCCGTGCCCCTCCCCACTGAGAAGAACGTGATCGCTGTTATCCGTTCGCCTCACAAGTACAAGGACAGCCGCGAGCACTTCGAGAAGCGCACGCACAAGCGCCTGATCGACATCGTCGATCCCACGCCCAAGGCCGTCGATTCGCTCATGCGTCTCGATCTTCCGGCCGATGTCAACATCGAGATCAAGCTCTAAGGGGGGATCGATTCATGACTGCAGTACGTAACGTGAAGGGTCTCCTGGGCACCAAGCTCGGTATGACTCAGGTCTGGGACGAGAACGGCAACGTTGTTCCTGTGACCGTAATTGAGGTAGCACCTAACGTTGTTACCCAGATCCGCACCCCGGAGCTCGACGGCTACAGCGCGATCCAGATCGCAGCTGGCCAGATTGACCCCCGCAAGGTAAACAAGCCTTCGGCTGGTCACTTCGAGAAGGCAGGCGTCACGCCTCGCCGTCACCTCACTGAGATCCGCACCGCGGATGCAGCTGAGTACGCTCTCGGCCAGGAGCTCACCATCGATGCAACCTTCACCACCGGTCAGAAGATCGACGTTGTAGGTACTTCGAAGGGTAAGGGCTTCGCGGGCACCATGAAGCGCCACAACTTCTCTGGCGTTGGCGCATCGCACGGTCAGCACCGTAACCACCGTAAGCCCGGTTCTGTCGGCGGCGCTGCGACCCCTGGTCGCGTGTTCAAGGGTCAGAAGATGGCCGGCCGTATGGGTGGCGACCGTGTCACCGTCCAGAACCTCACGGTTCAGGCGATCGACGCTGAAAAGGGTCTCATCCTCGTTAAGGGTGCTGTTCCCGGTGCAAGCGGTCGTCTCGTATTCGTCCGCAACGCAGTGAAGGGGGCGTAGTTCATGGCTACCGCTACCAAGCTCGAGATCCTCGACGCGAAGGGCAAGAAGGCAGGCTCGGTTGAGCTTCCCGAGGCTATCTTCGGCGCCGAGACCAACGTCCCGCTGATCCACCAGGTTGTCACCGCTCAGCTCGCAGCTGCGCGTCAGGGCACCCACAAGGTCAAGAACCGTGGCGAACGCTCCGGTTCGGGCGTCAAGCCGTTCAAGCAGAAGGGTACCGGCCGCGCTCGTCAGGGTTCGGTCCGTATGCCTCAGCACCGCGGCGGCGGCATTGTGCACGGTCCGGTTCCCCGTGACTACGCACAGCGCACCCCCAAGAAGATGATCGCAGCTGCACTCATCGGCCTGCTCTCGGACCGCGTTCGCGGCAACCGTCTGCACGTTGTTGACAGCTTCGGCATCGAGGGCAAGCCGAGCACCAAGAGCGCACGCGAGTTCCTCGCAGCTGTTGCTCCTGGCACCCGCGTTCTCGTTGTTGTCACTCGTGAAGACGAGCTGACCGCGCTGAGCGTTCGCAACCTGCAGAACGTCCACGTCCTGTTCCAGGATCAGCTCAACGCCTACGACGTGGTCGTCAGCGATGACCTCGTCTTCACCAAGGCAGCCTTCGACGCATTCGTCGCTGGTCGCACCGCCAAGGAGGAAACGAAGTGAGCCTGAACAAGTCTTCACACGACGTCATCATCCGTCCCATCGTCTCGGAGAAGAGCTACAGCCTCATCGACGCGAACGGCCAGTACACCTTCGAGGTACAGCCCACTGCGACGAAGACTGAGATCAAGCTCGCTATCGAGCAGGTCTTTGGCGTGAAGGTCAACAAGATCAACACCCTGAACCGCAAGGGCAAGACCCGCCGCACCAAGTTCGGCATTGGCAAGCGCAAGGACACCAAGCGCGCCATCGTCACCCTTCAGTCGGGCTCGATCGACATCTTCACGGCCGGTCTGTAGAAGGGCGAAGAGGAAACATAATGGCTATTCGCAAGTACAAGCCGACGACCCCTGGTCGTCGTGGCTCGAGCGTTGCTGATTTCGCTGAGATCACCCGCTCCACCCCTGAGAAGTCGCTGCTTCGCCCGCTCCCCAAGACCGGCGGCCGCAACAACCAGGGTCGTATCACCACCCGCCACATCGGCGGTGGCCACAAGCGCCAGTACCGTGTCATCGACTTCCGTCGCCATGACAAGGACGGCGTGAACGCCAAGGTTGCGCACATCGAGTACGATCCCAACCGCACCGCGCGCATCGCGCTGCTGCACTACGTGGACGGCACGAAGCGTTACATCATTGCTCCGAACAAGCTCAAGCAGGGCGACATCGTCGAGGCTGGCGCGGGTGCAGATATCAAGCCGGGTAACAACCTGCCCTTGAAGAACATCCCCACCGGTACCGTGATTCACGCTATTGAGCTCCGTCCCGGCGGCGGCGCTAAGCTCGCTCGCTCGGCTGGTATGTCGGTGCGTCTCGTCGCTAAGGACGGCCCCTACGCTCAGCTGCGTCTCCCCTCGGGTGAGATCCGCAACGTCGATCTGCGCTGCCGCGCAACGATTGGCGAGGTGGGCAACGCCGAGCAGTCGAACATCAACTGGGGCAAGGCTGGCCGTATGCGCTGGAAGGGCGTTCGCCCGACCGTCCGCGGTGTTGTCATGAACCCGGTCGATCACCCGCACGGTGGTGGCGAAGGCCGCACCTCGGGTGGCCGTCACCCGGTTACCCCGTGGGGCCAGAAGGAAGGCCGTACGCGCCATCCGAACAAGGAAAGCGACAAGCTCATCGTGCGTCGCCGTACTGTTGGCAAGAAGCGCTAGTCGGCAGGTAGGAGAGAGTAGAAGATGCCTCGTAGTCTCAAGAAGGGCCCCTTCGTCGATAACCACCTGCTGAACAAGGTGGTTGTCCAGAACGAAGCTGGCACCAAGAACGTGATCAAGACCTGGTCGCGCCGCTCGATGATCATCCCCGCAATGCTGGGTCACACCATCGCAGTGCACGACGGTCGTAAGCACATTCCCGTGTTCGTAACGGAAACCATGGTTGGTCACAAGCTGGGCGAGTTCGCCCCGACCCGTACCTTCCGTGGCCACGTGAAGGACGACAAGAAGGGCCGTCGCCGCTAAGCGGCGACGTGAAGGAGGAAGAGAAATGGTGGAATCGATCGCACGCGTGCGTCATATCCGCATCACCCCCCAGAAGGCCCGTCGCGTTGTTGACCTGATCCGTGGCAAGAACGTTGAGGAAGCACTCGCGATCCTCAAGTTCGCACCCCAGGCAGCGTCGGAGCCCATTTTCAAGCTCGTCGCCTCGGCAGTCGCTAACGCGCGTGTCAAGGCCGAGAAGGAAAACCTGCGCTTCAACGAAGACGAGCTCGTTGTGGCACGTGCATTCGTGGACGAGGGAGCAACGCTCAAGCGTTTCCGCCCCCGTGCACAGGGTCGCGCGTTCCGTATCAACAAGCGGACCAGCCACATCACCGTCATTCTTCAGACGGCTGACGAGGTTGCCGCATCGAAGGGAGCCAAGTAAATGGGCCAGAAGATTCATCCCTATGGCTTCCGCCTCGGGGTAACCACTGATCACGTATCGCGTTGGTTCTCGGACTCGACCAAGAAGGGTCAGCGTTACGCTGACTACCTTGCCGAGGACATCAAGATCCGCAGCTACCTGACTGACACGCTTGACCGTGCAGGTGTTTCGCGCATCGAGATCGAGCGCACCCGTGACCGTGTACGCGTGGACATCCACACTGCACGTCCCGGTATCGTCATCGGCCGTCGTGGCGCAGAGGCAGAGCGCATCCGCGCCGGCCTCGAGAAGCTCACCGGCAAGCAGATCCAGCTGAACATCCTCGAGGTCAAGAACCCCGAGGCTGACGCTCAGCTCGTTGCACAGGGTATTGCAGAGCAGCTCGCTGCTCGCGTTGCATTCCGTCGTGCAATGCGCAAGGGCCTCCAGGGCGCACAGCGCGCTGGTGCCAAGGGCGTTCGTATTCAGGTCTCGGGCCGTCTCGGCGGCGCAGAGATGAGCCGTTCGGAGTTCTACCGCGAGGGTCGCGTGCCGCTGCACACCCTTCGTGCGAACATCGATTACGGTTTCTACGAAGCTAAGACCACCTTCGGCCGTATCGGCGTGAAGGTCTGGATCTACAAGGGTGACCTCACCAACAAGGAACTTGCTCGCGAGCAGGCAGCACAGAAGCCGTCGCGTGACCGCGGCGATCGCCGCCGTGCGCCTCGTAACGCTCAGCAGGCTGAGGCTGCACCCGCTGCAGCAGGAGCGGAGAAGTAACAATGCTGATTCCCCGTCGAGTAAAGCACCGTAAGCAGCATCACCCCGGCCGTAGCGGCCAGGCAAAGGGCGGAACCAAGGTCACCTTCGGTGAGTTTGGTATCCAGGCTCTCACCCCCGCTTACGTGACGAACCGTCAGATCGAGTCCGCTCGTATCGCGATGACCCGTCACATCAAGCGTGGTGGCAAGGTGTGGATCAACATCTACCCTGACCGTCCCCTCACCAAGAAGCCTGCCGAGACCCGCATGGGTTCCGGTAAGGGTTCGCCGGAGTGGTGGATTGCCAATGTCAAGCCGGGCCGCGTCCTCTTCGAGGTCGCAGGTGTCGATGAGCAGCTTGCACGCGAGGCACTGACCCGCGCGATCCACAAGCTTCCGCTCAAGGCCCGCATTATCAAGCGTGAGGAGGGCGACGCGTAATGGCGATCGGTACCAAGGAACTGGCTGTCACCGAACTGGATACGTTCGAGAACGAGCGCCTGGCAGAAGAGCTCAAGAAGGCTAAGGCTGAGCTTTTCAACCTTCGCTTCCAGTCGGCCACCGGCCAGCTTGAAAGCCACGGCCGTGTTCGTCAGGTGAAGCGCGACATTGCTCGCATCTACACCGTTCTGCGTGAGCGCGAGCTCGGCATTCGGGTTACCCCCGTTGCTGCTCCTGCAAAGGCTAAGGCGAAGAAGAGCACTAAGAAGACCGAGCAGGCGGACGCCGCCGCTGAGACGAAGGAGGCCTAACAATGGCTGAGATCGAACAGGAACAGCGCGGCTACCGCAAGGCCCGCCGTGGTTACGTCGTCAGCGACAAGATGGACAAGACCATCGTCGTTGAGGTCGAAGACCGTGTGAAGCACCCCCTCTACGGCAAGGTCCTGCGCCGCTCGTCGAAGGTTAAGGCTCACGACGAGATGAACACTGCAGGCATCGGCGATCTCGTGGTCATCCACGAGACTCGTCCGCTCAGCGCTTCGAAGCGCTGGCGCCTCGTAGAGATTCTCGAGAAGGCGAAGTAAGCCTCGCGGCTTACTGATTGAAGGAGTAACAAGTGATTCAGCAGGAATCGCGACTCAAGGTTGCCGACAACAGCGGTGCCAAGGAGTTGCTCACGATTCGCGTACTCGGTGGATCGGGTCGTCGTTACGCCGGCCTCGGCGACACGATCGTCGCGACCGTCAAGGACGCAATCCCCGGTGGCAACGTCAAGAAGGGCGACGTCGTAAAGGCGGTTGTCGTTCGTACGCGTAAGTCGACCCGTCGTGTAGACGGTTCGTACATTAGCTTTGACGAGAACGCTGCCGTCATTCTGAAGGCTGACGGGGAGCCCCGCGGCACCCGTATCTTCGGGCCGGTCGGCCGTGAGCTTCGCGACAAGAAGTTCATGAAGATCGTCTCGCTCGCACCGGAGGTGATCTAGTCCATATGGCTAACAAGATCAAGAAGGGTGACCTCGTAGAGGTCATCTCGGGCCCGACCCAGGAGCGCGGTGGCTACCGCGGCAAGCAGGGTCGCGTCATTGAGGTTCTGACCGAAACCGACCGCGTAGTGGTTGAGGGCGTTAACTTCGTCACCAAGCACACCCGCGTTGGCCAGTCGGAGCGTGGAACGAAGGAAGGCGGCATTGAGACCGTCGAGGCTCCGATCCACGTGTCGAACGTCGCAGTTGTCGACCCCGAGACCAAGAAGCCGACTCGCGTTGGTTTCCGCGTCGAAGAGGTCGAGAAGAACGGCGTGAAGAAGACCGTCCGTGTTCGCTACGCGAAGAAGTCAGGGAAGGCCCTCTAATGACTGAGACTAAGGTTCAGCCCCGTCTGAAGCAGAAGTACCGCGGCGAGATCGTTCCTGCACTCCTCGAGGAGTTCAAGTTCGAGAACGTTATGCAGGTGCCTGGCGTTGTGAAGGTTGTCGTTAACACCGGCGTCGGCGAGGCAGCTCGCGACAGCAAGGTGATTGAAGGCGCTATCGCAGACCTCCAGAAGATCACCGGTCAGAAGCCCAAGGTCACCTTGGCCCGTAAGTCGATCGCACAGTTCAAGCTGCGCGAAGGCCAGGCTATTGGTGCGCACGTTACCCTCCGTGGTGACCGTGCATGGGAATTCCTCGATCGTCTCATCAACCTCGCACTGCCCCGTATCCGCGATTTCCGCGGTCTTTCGGCAAAGCAGTTCGACGGTGCTGGTAACTACACCTTCGGTTTGACCGAGCAGAGTGTGTTCCACGAGATCGATCAGGATAAGATTGATCGTGTACGCGGTTTCGACATCACTGTCGTAACCTCGGCAAAGACCGACGACGAGGGTCGCGCGCTGCTTAAGGCGCTCGGTTTCCCGTTCAAGGCCTAATAACTGAATAGTCCAAGTGGGCTTGGTGCCCGGGAATTTTCCCGGGCACCTTTCCCGCGTCACCCAGGTCGGTGGTCGTGTAACGGCCCCCGATACCAGGCGAGAAAGCAGAGTCAATTATGACGATGACTGATCCGGTCGCAGATATGCTGACCCGGTTGCGCAATGCAAATAGCGCACATCACGATGACGTTTCGCTCCCCGGCTCAAAGCTCAAGGAGCGGATCGCAGAGATCCTCAAGCGCGAAGGCTACATCGCTGACTGGAAGGTTGAGGCCGCACGCGTCGGTACCACCCTCACCATGCAGCTGAAGTACGGCCCCAACCGCGAGCGTTCGATCGAGGGCATCAAGCGTGTCTCGAAGCCCGGTCTGCGTGTATACGCAGGTGCAGCCGAGGTTCCGAGCGTTCTTGGCGGTCTCGGTATTGCGATCCTGTCCACCTCTTCGGGGCTCCTCACGGACCGCGAGGCCGAGCAGAAGGGCGTGGGCGGCGAAGTGCTGGCCTACGTGTGGTAAGCCAGAATGTCACGTATCGGTAAGCTTCCCATCACCGTTCCCGGTGGTGTAGATGTCAAGATCGATGGCCAGCAGGTCACGGTCAAGGGCGCAAAGGGCGAGCTCACGCTCACCGTTGCAGAGCCCATTCGCGTAGCTGTTGAGGATGGCCAGATTCTGGTTACCCGTCCCAACGACGAGCGCGAGTCGCGTGCACTGCACGGCCTCACCCGTACCCTTATCAACAACAACATCGTTGGTGTAACCGCTGGTTACACCAAGCAGCTTGAGGTTGTTGGTACCGGTTACCGCGTCGCGCTGAAGGGTAGCGATCTCGAGCTCGCTCTCGGCTTCTCGCACCCCGTAGTCTTCGCTGCTCCTGCAGGCATCACGCTTGCAGTTGAGGGCACCACGAAGATCTCGGTCAGCGGTATCTCCAAGCAGGCAGTCGGTGAGGCTGCTGCTAACATCCGCAAGCTGAAGAAGCCGGAGCCCTACAAGGGCAAGGGCATCCGCTACGCGGGCGAGAACGTTCGTCGCAAGGCTGGAAAGGCTGGTAAGTAACCATGGCCGCTAACATCACTCGCGCTAAGGGCCGTACCGCTGCCCGCCTCCGCCGCCACAGCCGCCTTCGTAAGAAGGTTGTTGGCACCGAGGTGCGCCCCCGCATGAACGTTACGCGCTCGTCGCGTCACGTCTTCGTCCAGGTCATCGACGATTCGAAGGGTTTCACCATCGCATCGGCTTCGACCATGGAAGCGGACATTCGCGCTTTCGAGGGCGACAAGACCGCTAAGGCACGCAAGGTAGGCGAAATCCTCGCTGAGCGTGTAAAGGCAGCAGGCGTTGACGCAGTGGTCTTCGACCGCGGTGGCAGCAAGTACGCCGGCCGTGTCGCTGCGATCGCCGAAGGCGCTCGCGAAGGGGGGCTGACCCTGTGAGCAACGAAACGAAGGAGCAGGAAGTGGCTGCTGAGACCCCGGTCGTGGAAACCAAGACTGAGGATCACCGCAACGAGCCTCGTGAGCAGCGTCGCGGTAGCCGCGATCGCGGCACCCGTGGTGAGCGCGGCGGTCGCGAGCGCACCGAGAGCCAGTTCCTCGAGCGCGTCGTAACCATCAACCGTGTGTCGAAGGTCGTCAAGGGTGGTCGTCGCTTCAGCTTCACCGCTCTCGTCGTCGTCGGCGACGGTAACGGCACCGTTGGTGTCGGTTACGGTAAGGCCAAGGAGGTGCCCCTCGCAATCTCGAAGGGTGTCGAAGAGGCAAAGAAGAACTTCTTCCGCGTCCCCCGCGTCGGCAGCACCATCCCGCACCCCGTGCAGGGTGAGGCAGCAGCAGGCGTCGTTCTGCTCCGCCCCGCAGCTGCTGGTACCGGTGTTATCGCCGGTGGCCCCGTCCGCGCCGTACTCGAGTGCGCTGGCATCCACGACGTACTGAGCAAGTCGCTCGGTTCGTCGAACACCCTGAACATCGTGCATGCGACCGTTGAGGCACTGAAGATGCTCGAGGAGCCCCGCTCCGTCGCAGCTCGTCGTGGCCTCGACTTTGACCGTGTCGCACCGGCTCGCCTCGTGCGCGCCGAAGCGAAGGCTCTGGCCGACGCTGCAGCTAAGGCAAAGGCAGGTGCGTAATGGCTAAGAGCCTGAAGATTACGCAGACGAAGTCCGTTATCAGTGAGAAGCAGAACCAGCGCGACACCCTGCGTAGCCTCGGCCTCAAGAAGATCGGCCAGTCGGTCGTTCGTGAGGATACCGTAGCTAACCGCGGTTACGTTCGTGCAGTTGCTCACCTGGTACAGGTTGAGGAGATCGACGTATGAGCGAGAACATTGAGCGCGGCGAGGTTCTGAAGGCACACCACCTTCGTCCCGCAGCCGGTTCGAAGAAGGCCAAGACCCGCGTGGGTCGTGGTGAGGCTTCGAAGGGTAAGACTGCTGGCCGCGGTACCAAGGGCACCAAGGCTCGTTACCAGGTCCGTGCCGGCTTCGAGGGTGGCCAGATGCCGCTGCATATGCGCACCCCGAAGCTCCGTGGTTTCAAGAACCCGTTCCGCACCGAGTACCAGGTTGTGAACGTTGCTAAGCTCGCTGAGCTGTACCCCAAGGGTGGCGACGTAACGATTGCTGATCTCGTTGCAAAGGGTGCAGTTCGCAAGAACCAGCCCGTTAAGGTCCTTGGCGATGGCGACCTCGCGGTCAAGCTCGTCATTGACGTTGACAAGGTGTCGGCTTCGGCACGCGAAAAGATCGTTGCCGCAGGCGGCGAGGTAAAGTAACTTTCTATAAGTAGGAAGTTATTTGCGGGGGAGTCCCTTGTGCGATATTTCGTGCGAGGAATTCCCCCGCTTTTCTTTTGTCATTTGGTTGCCAAACAACCGAATCATTAAGCGAAACGACCCGGCTGCAGTGTAGGCTGTTGAGTCGGTGATCGTCGTGTTGGCGTGAGCCAGTACCGACAGGCCAGGAGGCAGATCTTGTTCAGTGCGATCGGACGAATTTTTCGAACCCCCGATCTAAGGCGGAAGATTCTCTTCACGCTCGGCATTGTCACGCTTTTCCGTTTGGGTTCATTCATCCCCGCACCGTTCGTTGACTTTGCCAACGTTCAGGCCTGCCTCGCGGCAGGGGAGAATGCAAACGGGTTGTACGACATGATCAACCTGTTCAGCGGCGGCGCTCTGCTGCAGCTGTCGATCTTCGCGCTCGGCATCATGCCGTACATTACGGCGTCGATCATTGTGCAGCTGCTTCGCGTGGTCATTCCTCACTTTGAGGCGCTCCACAAGGAAGGCCAGGCAGGCCAGGCGAAGATGACGCAGTACACGCGCTACCTGACGATTGGTCTTGCTGTCCTCCAGTCGACCACGCTGATCACGGTTGCGAAGTCGGGTCAGCTGCTTGGTAACGCGAACCAGGCGTGCGAGAACCTCGTTTCGAACGAGTGGTGGGCAACGCTCATCATGATCCTCACGATGACTGCAGGTACTGGCCTCATCATGTGGTTCGGCGAGCTCATCACTGAGCGCGGTATCGGCAACGGTATGTCGCTCCTGATCTTCACCTCGATTGCCGCAACCTTCCCGAGCGCCCTCTGGGTGATCAAGGAACAGCGCGGTTGGGAGATCTTCTTCTTCGTTATCGCAATCGGCCTCATCATCGTTGCAGCAGTTGTATACGTTGAGCAGTCGCAGCGCCGTATTCCTGTTCAGTACGCGAAGCGCGTTGTTGGCCGCCGTACGTACGGTGGCAGCAGCACCTATATCCCGATCAAGGTGAACATGGCGGGCGTTATCCCCGTGATCTTCGCTTCGGCAATTCTTTACCTCCCGATGTTGATCTCGCAGTTCAACCAGCCCGCTGCGGGTGAAGACCCCAAGGCTTGGGTTGTCTGGATTCAGACGAATCTGGTCACCGGTGACCAGCCCCTGTACATGGTGGTCTTCTTCCTCCTCATCATTGGCTTCACGTTCTTCTACGTTCAGATCACCTTCAACCCTGAAGAGGTCGCGGACAACATGAAGAAGTACAGCGGATTCATCCCAGGCATCCGCGCTGGCCGCCCGACGGCTGAGTACCTCAACTACGTGCTCACTCGTATCACGACGGCCGGTTCGATTTACATCGGCGTCATTGCGCTCATCCCGTTGATCGCTCTGTCGTTCTTCGGAGCGAACCAGAACTTCCCGTTCGGCGGCGCTTCGATCCTCATTATCGTCGGTGTGGGTCTTGAAACCGTCAAGCAGATCGACGCACAGCTGCAGCAGCGTCACTATGAAGGGCTTCTTAAGTAAATGACTTCAACTCGACTTCTCATCATCGGCCCTCCCGGTGCGGGCAAGGGCACCCAGGCTGGCAAGATTGCGGAGACCTACGGCGTCCCCGCAATCTCCACCGGTGACATCTTCCGCGCCAACATTAAGGGCGGTACTGAGCTCGGTAAGCGCGTTCAGGCAATCATCGAATCGGGCGAACTCGTTCCTGATTCGCTGACGAACGAAATCGTCGAGGATCGACTTGGCCAGGCAGACGCAGCAGCAGGCTTCCTGCTCGACGGCTACCCCCGTACCGTTGACCAGGTCACGGCGCTCGATGGCATGCTCGAGGGCGACTCGCTCGACGCGGTTGTCTTGCTCGAGGCAGACGTTGACGCAGTTGTAGCTCGCCTGCTCAAGCGCGCTGAGCTTGAGGGTCGTGCGGACGATACTGAAGAGGTCATTCGCCACCGTCAGAACGTCTACGCGGAGCAGACCGCACCGCTCATCGAGCTCTTCTCGAAGCGTGGCATTCTCGTATCCGTTGATGGCATGGGTACCCCTGACGAGGTCGCGGAGCGTATCGCTTCGGGTCTCACTGCACAGCTGGGGCGCTAGCCAATGGCACGTCGAGGAATCATTCGCCGGTCGATCTATAAGTCGCCCGCACAGCTTCGCCTGATGGTCGAAGCGGGTCGGGTAACTCGGCTGGCGCTCGACGCCCTCGCGGCGAACGCACGAGAGGGTGTCACGACACTTGAACTTGATGCGATCGCTGAGAAGACGATTCGCGATGCCGGGGGAGTGCCAAACTTCCAGTTGGTGCCCGGCTATAGCCATACGATTTGCGCAAACGTGAACGACGACGTTGTTCACGCAATCCCCACGGATCGCCCGCTTCAGCCCGGTGACATTGTGTCGCTCGACGTGGGCGCTGATGTGAATGGTTGGAACGGCGATGCGGCGATTTCTGTCGTGATCCCTGATCCGAAGGATGAAGCTCGCACGAAGCATGCGCAGCGTCTCTCTGAGGTCACCCACAATGCGATGTGGGAGGGCATTGCCCGTTTTGCTCGCGCCTCGCATCTGAACGAGGTCGGCGAAGCTGTCTCGGAATACGTGCACGCAAACAGCAAGTACGGCGTTCTCGAGGAGTACATCGGGCACGGCATTGGTCGTAGCATGCACGAAGATCCCCCCGTGTTCAACGTCCCCAGCCCGGGTCGCGGTCCCGCCGTCAAGGCGGGTCTCTGCGTCGCGATCGAGCCGATCATCTCTGCCGGCACGATTGAGACCAAGATTCAGGACGATGACTGGACCGTCACGATCAAGGACGGCTCGCTGAGTGCGCAGTGGGAACACAGCGTCGCGCGCCACGAGGGTGGCATCTGGGTGTTGACCGCTGAAGATGGCGGCGCCGCAGGCCTCGCACCTTTCGGTATCACGCCGGTCCCGATCGCCTAGTGCATCGCAGTACAGCACGCACTTTTGCAGGAGCCCCGCTTGGAAACAAGCGGGGCTCCTGCTGTTTCTGATACTGGACGGGGGCGGATCCGAAAGCGCGACGCGCCGAAGACTGTCACGCTCGGGTTTACAAACCCGGCGCGCCCGACTATTCTTGTTCCTTGGTGCTTTGCGCCTGTTTTCGTGATCGCGAAAACGGCATGAAGCATTCGCAGACGAGTACATCTACTAAGCGATAGTGAGGCTATGGCGAAAAAAGACGGCGTCATCGAGATCGAGGGCCAGGTTGTCGAGGCACTCCCGAACGCAATGTTCCGGGTTGAATTGACGAACGGCCACAAGGTCCTCGCGCACATCTCCGGCAAAATGCGCCAGCACTACATCCGAATCCTCCCTGAGGATCGCGTGATCGTAGAGCTGACGCCGTACGACCTGACCCGTGGTCGTATCGTCTACCGCTACAAGTAGGTCTCTCGGAAGTAACGGCCTACGAAACCTCGTAGGTACGAAGACAGCGAACCCTTAAGGAAATCATGAAGGTTAAGCCCAGCGTCAAGCCGATTTGCGAGCACTGCAAGGTGATCCGTCGCCACGGCCGTGTCATGGTGATCTGCAAGAGCAACCCCCGTCACAAGCAGCGCCAGGGTTAATTCCCTCGCTGGTTGCGATGCATGATGAGCAATCGTCATTTGCTTTCGTAGACCATTCATAATTCAACATTGAACCGCGCGTTGAAGATCCCGTCCTAGCACGCAAGTGCTGGGGTGGGGGACACCTCGGGTTGGAGGCCCGGACCCCCAACGCGCACCATACCTCCACTACCGCCAAGGAGAGCCAACACATGGCACGTATTGCAGGAGTAGACATCCCGCGCGAGAAGCGCGTTGAGATTGCACTCACTTACATCTACGGCGTCGGCCGCACCAGCGCGCTTAAGACGCTTGCTGAGACCGGTATCGACGGCAACATCCGCGTTCGCGATCTCACTGACGACCAGCTCGTGCTTCTGCGCGACCACATTGAGGGCAACTTCAAGGTTGAGGGCGATCTTCGCCGCGAGGTTGCAGCAGACATCCGCCGCAAGGTTGAGACTGGCAGCTACCAGGGTCTTCGTCACCGCAAGGGCCTGCCTGTGCATGGTCAGCGCACCAAGACGAACGCACGTACCCGTAAGGGTCCGAAGCGTACCGTCGCCGGCAAGAAGAAGTAATAGCCGGTTCACCGGACCATCACAGATAGTTTTCAGGAGAATTCTCAATGGCTGCACCTAAGGCCGCAGCGCGCAAGCCGCGCCGCAAGGATAAGAAGAACGTTGTACAGGGCCAGGCCCACATCAAGTCGACGTTCAACAACACCATCGTTTCGATCACTGACACCACCGGTGCTGTGATCAGCTGGGCATCGTCGGGCGGCGTGGGCTTCAAGGGCTCGCGTAAGTCGACTCCGTTCGCTGCTCAGCTTGCTGCTGAGTCTGCTGCGCGTAAGGCGCAGGAGCACGGCATGAAGAAGGTTGACATCTTCGTCAAGGGCCCCGGCTCGGGCCGCGAGACCGCGATTCGTTCGCTCCAGGCAGCAGGCCTCGAGGTTGGTTCGATCAACGATGTGACCCCTCAGGCTCACAACGGTTGCCGTCCCCCGAAGCGTCGCCGCGTATAAGTAGCGCCTTCCGCTGCGTGCAGCGGATGTGGGTCAACTTCGGTTGACTCACAGCATTACTTACACATTTCCCTCTCTCTTTACCGCGTGAGTCATATAGCGGACTCCGGCGAAAGGATCACACAGTGCTCATTGCACAGCGACCCACTCTGACTGAAGAATCAATCTCTGAGTTCCGTTCGCGGTTCACCATCGAACCGCTGGAGCCAGGCTTCGGTTACACCCTCGGCAACTCGCTCCGCCGCACCCTGCTGTCGTCGATTCCTGGCGCAGCTGTGACGAGCGTTCGCTTCGAGGGCGTTGCCCACGAGTTCACGACCATTCCTGGCGTGACTGAGGACGTCACCGAGATCATCCTCAACGTGAAGGCGCTCGTAGTTTCGAGCGAGCACGATGAGCCGATCACCGCGTACCTCCGCAAGACTGGTGCGGGCGAGGTTACCGCTGCTGACATCTCGGCGCCTGCTGGCGTTGAGGTGCACAACCCGGAACTCGTCATCGCCACGCTGAACGACGATGCACAGTTCGAGCTCGAGCTCACCATCGAACGTGGCCGCGGCTACGTTTCGGCGGCTCAGAACCGTAACGACGATGCAGAGGTTGGCCGTATTCCGGTTGACTCGATCTACTCGCCGGTGCTCAAGGTTACCTACCGAGTTGAAGCAACTCGTGCCGGTGAGCGCACCGACTTCGATCGCCTCGTTGTTGACGTTGAGTCGAAGCCCGCTATCAGCCCCCGCGATGCAATTGCATCGGCCGGTTCGACGCTTGTCGAGCTGTTCGGTCTTGCACGCGAGCTGAACGTGCAGGCTGAGGGCGTCGAGATCGGTCCGGCACCGGTCGAGGTTGTTGCTGAAAGCGAACTGTCGATTCCCATCGAGGATCTCGACCTTTCGGTTCGCAGCTACAACTGCCTGAAGCGTGAGGGCATCAACACCGTGAGCGAACTTGTTGCGCTCTCGGAAGCCCAGCTCATGAACATCCGCAACTTCGGTCAGAAGTCCGTATTCGAGGTGCGCGACAAGCTCACCGAGATGGGCCTCTCGCTGAAGGACGCAGTGCCCGGCTTTGACGGCGCACAGTTCTACAGCTACGAAGACGACGTTAACTAACGATTAAGCGTCTCGCGCTGATCGAAATTTACTTGGAGTACACACATGCCTAAGCCCAACAAGGGCCCCCGCCTCGGAGGCGGACCCGCTCACGAGCGTCTGATGCTCAACCAGATGGCTGCGCAGCTTTTCGAGCACAAGCGCATCCAGACGACTGAGACCAAGGCTAAGCGCCTGCAGCCCGTCGCTGAGCGTCTCGTGACGTTCGCAAAGCGCGGCGACCTGCACGCACGCCGTCGCGTCATGCGTCAGATTCTCGACAACTCGGTTGTGCACGAGCTCTTCACTGAGATTGCACCCCTCGTTGCTGAGCGCCAGGGTGGCTACACCCGCATCATCAAGACCGGTTTCCGCAAGGGCGACAACGCTCCCCTCGCAGTAATCGAGCTCGTCCTCGAGCCCGTCAACCCGAAGCCCAAGGCAAAGAAGGCTGCTCCCGCAGCTGAGGTTGTCGAAGAGGCTCCTGCTGCTGTTGAGGCAGAGGTTGTCGAAGAGGCACCCGCAGCTGAGGCTGCAGAGGAGAAGGCTGAGTAAGCTTTCCCCCTCACACACAGAGGCCGCAATCCTTCTCGAAGGGTTGCGGCCTCTGTGTGTAATACGGAGTGCTTAGCCTGCGGCAGGCAGCTCGACGCCAAACATCTCGGCCGTTGCACGTGCTGAAGGGGTTCCAGCATCCGGATCCGCGCCCCGTGCGATCAGCGCGACAATGACGTCGGCACTGCGCTTGAAAACGGCGCCTGCGAGCGGGCTCTGGCCACGGTCGTTCAGCCGGTTGACATCTGCACCGCGTGCAGCGAGGCCGTCTGTGAGCGCAGCGTGGCCGTTGTAGGCCGCGAGCATGAGCAGCGTATTGCCGCTGGGGTCGGTGAGATCGGCGGGGACGCCCTGGTCGATTGCGGCGAGCAAAAGGTCGGCATCGCCTGCGCGTGCGGCGTCGAAGAGTCGGTGCGCAAACTCGAGCGCATCGGTGGGAAGTGAATCAGCCATGGTGCTATCCAACCACGGCCGAGAATCACTTATCGGCGCGGAACGCTCCAGCCACGAACTTCGCCAGGTGAAAGCATTGCGTCAAACGCCTGCTGGGCAGCGTCAGCGTAGATTTCGCCACCACTCGGGTTCGGGTGGATGTCGTCGCCTGCGAGCGCGTCAGGAACGCCGCTCACCATTTCGGTCCACGGTGCGGTGACCACGCCGGGACGCTCGGCTGCGAAGGCCGCGAGGTCCTGGTTCACTTGGGGGATCCAGTCGCGGTCAGCGTGTGCGTCGACGAAGATGACAAAGCGGTCGTTGCCGGCTGCTTTGGTGATCCGCGCCAAATCGTCATGGTCGACCGGGCCGTTCGTGCCGAGGCCGACAAGTACGACGGAGCGGAGTGTCCCGTTCTCGGCCTGCGCCTCGATGAGATCGGCGCCGACACTCATGCCGCGAGAGACTGCCGCGTCAACTGCGATACCGGGGAATCGTGCGCTGAGTTCGGGCAGGCTTGCGAGCATGACCGAATCGCCGACGGCCGTGATGTCGGCGCCGGTGACCTCGATGGGTACTGGCGCGGGGCGAGGCTGCGGCTTCTTCGGGCCCTTAGGATCCTTTGTGGTGGGCTTGGCGCCCGGCTTCCCCTTGGGCGCCTCTGTCTGGCGGCGCGCGTCCTCAGCGGCCTTGGCTTCCTCCGCTGCCTTCGCATCTGCGATCGCCTGTGCCTCAGCTGCTGCTTGCTGCTGCTTGAGCATTGCTTCACCGCGAGCAATGACGTCGGCGGAGCTGGTGCGCTCAGGCGCGGCCGCAACCGCGACCGCCGTCATGGGCACTGACACGATGACCACGGCCAACACCGCGATGGCGATGATCGACTGGCGGGTCGTGCGTGACGCACGCAGGCGCATGAGGCGGAAGGCGCCACGAATTCCAGAACGACGCACAGGCTGCTCCACGTAGGTGTAAGAAAGGGCGGCAAGGCCGAATGTTGCCGTTGCGGTAATGATAATCACGAGCGCGAGGGGCGCGGATCCGCCAAACACATTCTTCAAGGCAGCCGTCACGATGAGGAGCAGCGGCCAGTGCCACAGGTAAATGCCGTACGAGCGCTCACCGATCCATCGCAGGGGAGCGCAGTCAAGCGCACGGCCGACGATGGCACCGGGTCGCGTGATGGCCCAGATAATCGCGACAGCGAGCAGTGTCGCGAGCTGGAAGCCACCGGTGAAGCTCTCGAGCGAAGCTTCCTTGACGGTGAAGGCAAGATAGAGGAACACGGCGCCGCCGAGCACAGCGATGCTGGTCGTCAGAATTTGTCCGCTACGGCCGATCTGGCGCGCGACGTCGGTACCCTTACGCGGCTCGGCAAACACCGCGAGCGCAGCGCCAAGCAGCAGTCCGAAGCTGTGCGTGTCCGAGCCAAAGTAGATACGGGTCGGGTCGATGCCATCGACGGCCATGCCAGCCATAAAGCCGGCAGAGATGACGCCGAGGATGAGGAGCGGCAGGCCGCGCGTTGCGCGCGAGCGGAGCGTGATCAACAGCAGCGCGAGCAAGGGGAGTACGAGGTAGAACTGCTCCTCGATAGCAAGCGACCAGGTGTTCCTGAAGAGCTCAGGGGTGTCCTGCGTGAAGTAATCGGTACCGTTCGCAATGAACATCCAGTTACTGACGAAGAAGACGGTTCCCAGAATCTGCTTCCCGATATTGACGAGCAGATCGCGATCCACGAGATACGCGAGCGTCGTTGAGACGAGTACCACAAGTGCCAGTGGCGGCAGCAAGCGCCGTGCGCGCCGTTGCCAGAATGCGACGAGGCGGATCTGCCCACTCTTCCGAACCTCACGCAATAGGAGCGTTGTGATTAGGAAGCCGCTGATGACGAAGAAAATGTCTACGCCGAGGAAGCCGCCGGTGAGCGCCTTCGGGGCGAGGTGGTAAATGAGGACCAACAGCACAGCGATTGCGCGAAGACCGTCAAGTCCACCGATGTGGCGGGGGTGCGGGGTGGAAACTCGAAAAATACTCATACAGATGTTTGCCTGGAAAAGACTCACGTCATTCTACGCGATTTGTCTGCGCAAGCGACGCTTCATGTTTGTTCTGGCACTATCGAAGGATGACAGAACTTTCAGCGGGGCTTCATCGCCTCCGACTCGACCTCGCATACGACGGCACAGACTTCTCTGGCTGGGCGAAGCAGCCGGGGCTGCGAACGGTCGAGGGAGAGATTGAGGAGGCGCTTGCGCTCATCCTTCAGGTCGCACCGGGCGACGTGCGGATCACCGTCGGTGGTCGCACCGATGCCGGTGTGCACTCGCGTGGACAGGTTGCGCATATTGATGTGTCATCCGAACAGCTTGCGCAGTGGAATAAATCGAATGCGATGGCCAGGCGTCTGAATCGCGTGCTGTCGCGATCCGCGCCCGATGTCGCGATCCATTCCGTGCGCGAGGTTCCTGCCGCCTTTGACGCCCGATTCGGTGCGCTCCGTCGCCGGTACGAATACCGTGTGCGGCCGGCGCAGTCGCGGCTCGATCCACTCACTGCGCGGTTCACGGCAGACTTCACCCGTGAGCTCGACCTTGGGGTGATGCAGCAGGCGTCGGCTGATCTGCTCGGACTCCAAGATTTCACCACCTTCTGTAAAGCACGAGAGGGAGCCACCGCGGTGCGTGAGCTGCTTGCGTTCGAGTGGCGGGAAACTGCAGATGGCGCATTTGCGGCGCGGATCGAGGCTGACGCATTCTGCCACTCGATGGTGCGGGCGCTCGTGGGCTCGGTCGTCGCGGTCGGTTCGAAGCGGATCAGTGGCGAGCAGCTCCGCGACCTGCGTGATGCGAGAGAGCGGACAAGTAAGTTCACCGTCATGCCGGCGAAGGGACTCTCGCTCGAGGAGATTGCCTACCCGGCTGACGAGGATCTCGCTGCGCGCGCTGAGCAGACGCGTGCCCGGCGTGACTCGCTCGATGACTGATGTGCTAAAGTAGACCCTTGGTGCGTACTGGTATATCCAGTTCGTGCCCGAATGTGAGCCCTCCACCGGCCCAGCACCCCGAGAGAAATCCCGTGGGACTGAGCAGAGGAGTGGGATCCACGAACATCTCCATTTCGACAGAAAGCAGCACGACAGTGACTCGCACTTACTCGCCGAAGGCAGCTGACAAGAAGCACGACTGGATCGTCATCGACGCAACCGACGTCGTTCTTGGCCGCCTCGCATCGCATGCAGCCGCACTCCTCCGCGGCAAGCACAAGACCACCTTCGCTCCTCACATGGACATGGGTGACCACGTCATCATCATCAACGCTGCAAAGGTTGTCCTCACCGGCAACAAGGCAGCGCAGAAGAAGGCGCACCGCCACTCGGGTTACCCGGGCGGCCTCACCTCGGTCAGCTACACCGAGCTCCTCGGCAAGAACCCGGACCGCGCTGTTGAGAAGGCGATCCGTGGCATGCTTCCCAAGAACTCGCTCGGTCGTGACCAGTTCCGCAAGCTGAAGGTATACGTCGGCGCAGAGCACCCCCACGCAGCTCAGCAGCCCACCCCTTACAACTTCGGCCAGGTCGCGCAGTAACGCGCCTCCTACAGAGACTTAAGAGAGAGACTTCACAGTGACTGAAGAGCAGACCGTGGCCGTCGAAAGCTACACCACCGAGACCCCGGCCGATTCGGCCGCAGCCTCGACCCCCCGCCCCGCACTCACCGTTCCCGGTGCAGCTGTAGGCCGTCGTAAGCAGGCAATCGCTCGCGTTCGCCTCATCCCCGGCGCAGGCAAGATGACCGTTAACGGTCGCGACCTTGCTGAGTACTTCCCGAACAAGCTGCACCAGCAGCTCATCACCGACCCCTTCACCGTGCTTGAGCTCGGTGGCGCGTACGACGTAGTCGCACGTATCGTCGGTGGCGGCCCCTCGGGTCAGGCAGGCGCACTCCGCCTCGCTATCGCTCGCGCGCTCAACGAGATCGACGCAGAGCACAACCGCCCGACCCTGAAGAAGGCGGGCTTCCTCAGCCGCGACGCTCGTATCAAGGAGCGCAAGAAGGCTGGTCTCAAGAAGGCCCGTAAGGCGCCTCAGTACTCGAAGCGTTAAGCAGGAGTATTCCCCTTCATGGGACGCCTATTTGGCACTGATGGGGTGCGGGGCTTGGCCGGCGTGGATGTCACTGCCGACCTTGCCCTGCGCCTCGCGCATGCGGCGGCTCTCGTCCTTGGGCGTCACGCCCGGGCCGAGAGCCGTCGTGCTACCGCCGTCGTTGCGCGCGACCCCCGAGTCTCAGGCGAGTTCATCTCGGCCGCAGTCTCGGCAGGCCTCGCGGCGGCTGGCGTCGACGTGCTGGACGCGGGAGTCATTCCCACCCCAGCCGCTGCCTATCTCGTAGCCGACACTGACGCTGATTTCGGCGTGATGGTGTCTGCGTCGCACAACCCTGCGGCAGATAACGGGATCAAGTTCTTCGCCGAAGGTGGCAAGAAGCTCGACGATTCGATCGAGGACGAGATCGAGGCAGCGCTCGCGCAGCCCGCTCCCGCCGCAACCGGTCGTGAAGTTGGGCGGATCCGCCGCTTCGCAGACGCCGAGGATCGTTACCTCGTACATCTGCTCGGCACACTCGACGGTGTGAGCCTCAAGGGCCTCAACGTTGTTCTCGACTGCGCTCACGGCGCTGCATCTGGCATTTCGCCTGACGTCTTTGCTGCTGCTGGCGCGAACGTCACTGTGATCGGTAACGATCCTGACGGCTACAACATCAACGACGGTGTCGGTTCGACCCACCTTGAGCCGCTGCAGGCCAAGGTGCGTGAGATCGGCGCCGACCTTGGCATCGCTCACGATGGTGATGCGGATCGTTGCCTCGCTGTCGACGCTGACGGAAACGTCATCGACGGTGACAAGATCATGGCAATCATCGCGTTGTCGATGGAAGCCCGCGGGAAGCTCAAGAAGCACACTCTTGTAGCAACCGTGATGTCGAACCTCGGCCTGAAGCTTGCGATGGCTGACAACGGCATTGATGTTGTCGAGACCGGTGTCGGCGATCGATACGTGCTCGAAGCGATCAATGAACACGGCTATAGCCTGGGTGGTGAGCAGTCTGGCCATGTGATCATGAGCGAGTTCGCCACCACCGGTGACGGCATCCTCACGGGTATGCACATCGCTGCAGAGCTCGCACGCACTGGCAATACGCTTGCAGAGCTTGCGACCTGCATGACCGTGTACCCACAGGTGCTGGTGAATGTTCGTGGCGTTGACCGCTCGAAGGTTGCTGGCGATGAAGTGGTGCAGCAGGCGGTTCGCGCGGCTGAACTCATCCTCGCCGGTGAAGGCCGTGTGCTGTTGCGACCGTCGGGTACTGAGCCCGTCGTGCGCGTGATGGTTGAGGCAACAACGGAGGAGCAGGCTCATCAGCTCGCTGATGATCTTGCCGCCGTTGTGAAGGAGCGCCTCGCTATCTAGCCTGGTGCTTGCGACTTTGGCGCCGTTTGGTGCTCAACACCTCGAAAGGGGCCGTTTCTCTCGAAACGGCCCCTTTCTTGTGAGTGAAACGTGCGATCTCGCGAAAACGGGCCAATCTCGAGGGGGCGCCCGCCAACAGTGCAAGTAACGCGAATCGCCCCTACAGCTTCCGCAGCAACACCTTCTGCACGCGGTGGTCTCGCTCTTTGCGCAGCACGAGTGTTGCGCGTGCGCGGGTTGGGCGAATGTTGGTCATCAGGTTCGGCTCGTTAATGTCTTTCCAGAATGAGTCAGCAAGCGCGTGGGCGGTCGCATCGTCTACCTTCGCGAACGGGCGGAAGTGTGAACGCGGGTCCGAGAACGCCTTCTCGCGCAACTTCAGGAATCGATCGCGGAACCACGTCTGAATGTCCGACGTGCGCGCATCGACGTAGATCGAGAAATCGAACAGGTCGCTCACGGCAAGCGGATGACGCATCGTGGCGGGCTGCAGTACGTTGAGTCCCTCGACGATGAGGATGTCAGGCTGGCGCACGACCGTGTACTCGTCGGGAACGATGTCGTAGATCAGGTGGCTGTAGTGCGGGGCCTTCACCTCTGGCACACCGGCCTTCACCTGGGTGACGAACTTCAGCAGCGCACGACGGTCGTAGGATTCGGGGAAGCCCTTGCGGTCCGCAATCCCGCGACGCTCAAGCTCTTCGTTGGTGTAGAGGAAGCCGTCGGTTGTGATGAGATCGACATTCGGGGTCTCTGGCCAGCGAGCGAGGAGCTCGCGCAGCAGGCGCGCAACGGTCGATTTACCGACGGCGACCGAGCCAGCGATACCAATGACGAAGGGTGTGGGCTGTTCTTCGTCACGATGCAGGAACGCTTGACGTGTCAATTTGTGTCGTTCGCGCGCGGCGATCGCGTGCAAATTGATGAGTCTCGAGAGCGGACGATAGACATCCGCGACCTCCGCAAGGTCGAGCGGCTCACCGAGGCCGCGAAATGAATCGACCTCTTCCTGGGTAAGTGGCAGCTTGGTTTCGCCGGCAAGTCGGGCCCACTCTGCGCGCCCAATTTCGGTAAATGGCGAGGTGAGATCCGGGCGGATCAGCGCCTGGGTATGCAAGCTCACATCGATGGGCTTGGTTCTCGGGTGTGCGTGCTCATTCATTGTTCACCATCGTGCCATTAAAATAACCGTATGTGTGGAATCGTTGGATACGTCGGACCGAATAGTACGGTCGACGCACTGATCACAGGCCTTCGTCGTCTTGAGTACCGCGGGTATGACTCCGCGGGCGTCGCAGTCATCGACGCGGATGATGGTGTGTCAGTGCGAAAGAAGTCGGGCAAGCTCGCTCGACTCATCGAGGTGCTTGAAGATGATCCGCTCGCTGCAGGCTCGACCGGTATCGGTCACACCCGCTGGGCAACCCACGGTGGGCCCACCGATGTGAACGCCCACCCGCACCTGGGTGACAACGGTCGTCTCGCCCTGATTCACAACGGCATCGTTGAGAACTTCTCAGAACTTCGCGCAGAGGTGCTCGAGGCTGGCTGCGAACTCGCAAGTGAGACCGACTCTGAAGTTGTTGCAGCGCTGCTCGGTCTTGAGTACCAGCGTCAGCATGATCTTGAGGCTGCATTCCGTGTGGTCGTCAAGCGTCTGCACGGCACCTTTACGCTCCTTGCCCTGCACCAGGATGAGCCGGGCAAGATCGTGGCAGCACGCCACCATTCGCCGCTCGTCGTTGGTCTTGGCGAGGGTGAGAACTTCCTCGGCTCTGACGTTGCAGCGTTCGTTTCATCGACCCGTCGCGCAGTCGCGGTTGATGAGGACAACATCGCGATCATCACCGCAGACGAGGTTCGCATCACCGATTTCGAGGGCGCACCCGTCGAATTCAGCGAGTTCGAGGTCGAGTGGGACGCGAACGCGGCAGACAAGGGTGGCTGGTCTTCCTTCATGGCGAAGGAAATCCACGAGCAGCCCGAGGCAATTGCGAACACGCTCCGCGGCCGTATCGAAACGGGCCACGTTGAGATCCCCGAGATTTCTGCGCTCGGCGAAGAAGTCATCACGGGCGTTGATCGCATCATCATCATCGCCTGCGGCACGGCATCGTACGCTGGCATGATCGGCGCGTACGCGATCGAGCAGTGGGCGCGCATCCCGGTTGAGGTGCAGCTGAGCCACGAGTTCCGTTACCGCGACCCCGTCCTCACCCCGAACACGATGGTCATCTCGGTGAGTCAGTCGGGTGAGACCATGGACACGTTGATGGCAGTGAAGTACGCTATCGAGCGCGGTGCGAAGACCGTCTCGGTCTGCAACACCCAGAGCGCGACGATTCCCCGTGAGTCTGACGCTGCGGTGTACACGCACGCCGGCCCCGAGGTTGCAGTGGCGTCGACGAAGGCGTTTGTTGCGCAGATCACTGCGCTGTACCTCATCGGTCTGCAGTTTGGTCACATCCGTGGCACGCTGAGTGCGACTGACGAGGCTGAAGCGCTCGCGCAGTTCGAGGCGCTTCCCGAGAAGATGCAGGAAGCTGTTGCGACGCACGAGCAGATCGCACAGCTCGCACACTGGATGGCAGACACCCGCTCGGTGCTCTTCCTGGGGCGCCACGTGGGCTACCCCGCGGCACTCGAGGGCGCACTGAAGCTCAAGGAGATCGCCTACATTCACGCAGAAGGCTTCGCCGCTGGCGAGCTCAAGCACGGTCCGATCGCGCTCATCGATCACGGGCAGCCGGTGTTCGTGCTCGTACCGAGCCCGCGCACTTCGCCACTCATGCACGCGAAGGTCGTCTCGAACATCCAGGAGATCCGCGCACGTGGTGCACGCGTCATCGCAATCGTCGAGACCGGTGACACCGCGGTGCTCCCGTTTGCTGATGATGTGATTCGCATCCCGCTGTCGGACGCGCTCTTTGACCCGATCCTTCAGGTCGTGCCGCTGCAGTGGTTCGCGCTCGAACTGTCGACCGCGAAGGGCTTGGACGTCGACCAGCCCCGTAACCTCGCAAAGTCGGTTACGGTCGAGTAACTCACGCAAAGGAGAGACGAGTGATTCATGGCATCGGCGTCGACACCGTCGACATCGCTCGCTTCGAGCAGCAGCTTGAGCGGGCACCGAAACTGAACGCTCGTCTCTTCACCGCGCGCGAGGAGGAGCTAGAACTCGCCTCGCGCGCAGCGCGGTTCGCTGCCAAAGAAGCGTTGATCAAAGCGCTTGGCGGATCGCACGACCTCTCGTGGCACGATCTTGAAGTGCCACGCATTCCAAAGACGGCCCCGACGTTCACACGAACGGCGGGGCTCAACCGCGTACTGGCCCAGCGCGGGGCCGACACGGTGCACCTCTCATTGACGCACGATGGTGGCATGGCCACTGCGTTTGTTGTCGTGGAGGGTGGGCAGCGGCCCACAGTTGAAGACTCGGACGGAGACGACGAATGAGAACAGGCTCGATGCGAGTCGCAGAGATTTCGACGTACGCGATCCGCCACAATGTCGCGCGCATGCGGGATCTCACCGGTGGAAACGTCATCGTTGTGGCGAAGGCAGGTGGCTACGGCCACGGCGCGCTGATTGCGGCTGAGGCCGCAATGGCCGGGGGCGCGGTCATGATCGGAGTTGCTGATCTTGAGGAGGCGCTCGCCCTCCGCGAGCAAGGCTTCACCGACCCGTTGCTGTGCTGGTTGCACGGCCCGCGAACGGACTTTTTTGCGGGCGTTGACGCGGGAATCGAACTTGGCGTCAACAGTCTGTGCCAGCTCGAAGCGATCGCGCAGGCAGCTCATGACACTGGAAAGCTCGCGACGGTACACCTCAAGGTCGATACCGGCCTGAGCCGAAATGGTGTGCAGGAACAAGAGTGGCCGGAAGTGTTCGCGCGTGCTGCCGAGCTTGAAGCTGCGGGCACTGTGCGCGTGCGCGGTATCTTCAGCCACCTCGCAAACGCGGGCGACGAGAATGACCGCGGCCAGGCCGCATGTTTCGATCGCGCAATCGCACTGCTTGCAGAGCACGGGGTCGAAACTGACATGCAGCACCTCGCAGCGAGTGCCGCGGCGTTCAGCTCGCCACATCTCCGATACAACACGGTGCGCGTTGGCGTCGCTGCGTACGGTCTGAGCCCGTTCGCAGACAAGACGTCGGCTCAGTTGGGGCTCGTACCTGCGATGACGTTGCGGTCGGAAATTGTCGCATTGCGCGGGGTTCCCGCTGGCACCGGTGTCTCTTACGGGTACAACCACGTGTGTGAGACCGCGACAACGCTCGCGCTCGTGCCCATGGGCTATGCAGATGGCATGCCGCGCGCGCTCAACGGCGCGGGTGCGTGGGTTACCGTTGCGGGGGAGCCGCGACCGATTGTCGGTCGAATCGGCATGGACCAGTTCATTGTCGATGTTGGCCCGCTCGCTGGCCGACTGTCGCTCGGTGATCCGGTGGTGCTGTTTGGCGACCCAGAGCGTGGGCATCCGCCCGTCGAGATCTGGTCGGGACTCATGCGCACGATCAACTACGAAATCATCGCTGGCATCGGCCCCCGCGTCGTGCGGGTAGCGGTCGATGTCGACACAGCAGGGGGCGAAGCGTGAGCGAACAATTCTCAGAGCGAATCGAAATCCCCGAACCCGATGACATGCACGAACTCGGCATCAAGCTCGGTCGTGTGCTGCGTGCGGGAGATCTTGTCCTCCTCACCGGCCCGCTCGGCGCGGGGAAGACGACGCTCACGCGTGGCATCGGTGAGGGGCTTGGCGTGCGCGGTCCCGTGCAGAGTCCAACCTTTGTGATTGCCCGCACGCACCCGTCGCTCGTTGGCGGCGCACCGCTCGTGCACGTTGATGCGTATCGTCTTGGCGATGCCGCAGAGATTGAAGATCTTGACCTTGATTTTGATGGTTCGGTCGTCGTTGCCGAGTGGGGTGCAGCGCTCGCTGGCGAGCGAGACTCGTGGCTCGACATCGTGATTGAACGCCCGATTGGTGGTGCCTCCGATGGGAGCACGCCGGGTGCAAACACGGCCGCACTTGGGTCCGACGATGACGATGACGATGACGATCTCGTCGAGGCACGAACCATTACGATCACCGGGCACGGCCCGCGCTGGGCAGAGGGAGCAATCGCATGAGCGCGCTGGAAATCGCTGGAGTCGAGCGACACGAAGTGGCGCAGGCTGAGCCGCAGAACGGCGCAGTGCTGGCGATCGACACCGCCCTCGGCACGAGCGTCGCGCTCAGCACCGGTGACGGGCGGATCATCGAGTTGACGAGTGAAGATCCGCGCGGACACATTGAGCGGATCGGCGAGCTCATTGCCGCCGTCTTCGCCGATGCCGGGGTCTCACCAGAGCAGGTCACCACCGTTGTCATGGGCGTCGGCCCTGGCCCGTTCACGGGTCTGCGCGTTGGTATGGCGGCCGCGCAGGCGTTCGCGGTCGGCCGTGGTGTTCCGCTGCTGCCGCTCTGCAGCCACGATGCTGTTGCGCTTGCCGCACTTGACGGCGCTGGCGCTCAGGCCGGCGTTCGCGTGGTGCAAGACGCAAAGCGGCGCGAGCTCTTCATTACCGAGTACAGCGGCCTTGACTGGGCGGGAGTGCCGGAACGGAGCGCTGATCCGCACCTCATCGCCCGCGCAGACCTCGTATCACAGCCGAACGATGTCGTCCCCGCGGTTGTGCCTGCGCGCGCGCTCATTCAGCTCGCGGCCCGCAAGCTCGCTGGCGGTGGAGCGTTTGAGACTGAGCGTGCGATGTATCTCCGTGCGCCTGACGTGAAGGAGCCATCGGCGCCGAAGCGGGTCGTTGCGTGACCGAGGCGCTCGCAACACCGGGGGAGCTGACGCTGCGCGTGGCAACTGTCGCCGATCTGCCAGGCATCATGCGCATCGAGCATGCAACGTTTGCGGGGGAGACCTGGAGCGAGAGCGCGATGCGTGACGAACTCGAGTCAGAGTATCGCCACTACCTCGCGCTCGTCGACGACGCACAGACCGTCTACGGCTATGGCGGCCTCCTCGCGGTCGGTCCCGACGGCGATATTCAGACCATCGCTGTTGACGCATCAGCTCGCGGTACCGGGCAGGGGCGGCGGATCATGGCCGAACTGCTCGCAGAAGCCACCAGGCGCGGTGTTGAACGAATCTTCCTTGAGGTGCGGGGCGACAACTCCGTCGCCCAGAAACTATACGAATCACTCGGCTTCGAGCAGATCGGGGTGCGCCCCGGGTACTACCAGCCGGGCAATGTAGACGCGATCGTGATGCGTCTGGAAATGACAGGAAAATGAGCGTGGAGAGCGTAGCAAACGTGGCAGAGCCCGTCGTCCTTGGCATCGAAACGAGCTGTGACGAGACCGGCGTTGGCATCGTGCGCGGGCGCACCCTGCTCGCAAACGCGATTGCCTCGTCGATGGATGAGCACGCGCGATTCGGTGGCGTCGTGCCTGAGGTTGCGGCTCGCGCTCATCTCGAATCGATGACGCCGACGATCGAGCAGGCGCTCACCGAGGCGGGCCTCACCCTCGATGAGGTGGACGCGATTGCGGTGACTGCTGGCCCTGGCCTCGCTGGCGCGCTCATGGTGGGCATCTCGGCGGCCAAAGCGCTGTCGGTTGCGACTGGCAAGCCGCTGTACGGTGTCAACCACCTCGTGGGCCACGTTGGTGCCGATCTCTTGCAGGGCGATGGCCTCCGTGGCGTAGTCGGCATGGAGGGCAAAATTGGCGAGCTTGAGCTTCCGACTATTGCGCTGCTCGTGTCAGGCGGGCATACGTCCCTGTTGCTCGTGCGCGACCTGGTCGGCGACGTCGAGCTGCTCGGCGAGACGATCGATGACGCGGCAGGCGAGGCGTTCGACAAGGTGGCACGTGTGCTCGGCCTGCCGTACCCAGGCGGCCCGCAGATCGACCGTGTGGCTGCTCAGGGGGATCCGAACGCGATCCGCTTCCCCCGCGGGCTCACCAAGAAGAAAGATCTCGAGCGCCATCGCTTCGACTTCTCCTTCTCTGGTCTGAAGACGTCGGTTGCCCGCTGGGTGGAGCAGCAAGCAGACGCCGGCGTTGAGGTGCCAGTTGCCGACGTTGCGGCGAGCTTCCGTGAGGCAGTCGCCGATGTGCTGCTTACAAAGGCGATTGACGCGTGCACGGAGTATGGCGTGCCGCGGCTGCTCCTCGGCGGTGGCGTTGTGGCCAACGCTCGAGTGCGCGAGCTCGCGGCCGAGCGTTGCGCAGCGGCCGGCATTGAGCTGCGTGTACCGCCGCTCTCGCTCTGCACGGACAACGGTGCGATGATTGCGTCGCTTGGCGCACAGTTGGTGATGGCAGGTCACGCGCCTTCGGAACTAAAGTTCAGCGCAGATTCGACGCTGCCCGTTACGGAAATTCGCGTTTCGTAAGTCAGATTGTGACGCGGCGACTCGCTGAAGGCGCTGAAATGATTATCGCGCGTGCCTCAAGGGTTGTATCAAGGTAAAACATTTAGTCAATACAGGATTGAATGTGTCGCATCGGTGTAAGAACCGCGAAATTACGCGGATTAAACCTGTGACTTCAGACGTTTCTTCGGAAAATCGAAATGATTTCGAATCGGGACGGCAGCGCGGATTCTATTCCTAACGGCAATTAGGCGTCAAATTGTCCATGACGGGGATGGCTAACATGGGTGGCATGACACGAGGCCGCCCCAGGGATCAGGAGCTCACCGAGCGTGCACTGCTTGCTGCGCGCGACGTAATGCTCGAAGAAGGATTTGAAGCTCTGAGCTTCGATCGGGTTGCTGATGCTGCCCAAACCAGCCGCAGCGCGATCTACCGTCGGTGGGAAAGCAAAATCGATCTTGCCTACGACGTGCTCGAGTTCTACACGGACTTTGAGCCGATGGAGATCACCGGCAACCTCATTGAGGACCTCGTCACCTACACCATGCGTAACGCGCCCCCGCGCGAAATTGGCGACTCGGCACGGCTGTCTATCTGGGCGCTCATTGTGAGCCCGGATGTGCTTGAGCTGTATGTCGCACGCATCGGCGCGGATCGTCGCAAGCAAGGCCTGCAGATCGTCGGTGGCGCGGTTGAGCGCGGTGAGCTTCCTGTTGGCACCGACGCAAACCTCTTGCTCGACCTGCTGATCGGTCTGCCGATTTTGTCGACTGTCTTGCGAGATACCATCACGCCAGAACCGCGGGTCCGTGCTGCCGTGCTTGCGCTGACAAGTTCGCCGCCGATGAGCGTTGAACCGTCCGCTTCGTAAGGTTGCGTAAACCGACTGCGTAACTCTAGCGCACCCGCTCCGCAAGGAGCGCAACGTGGCGGTCTGCCACGCGCGTGAGAATGATCGTTGCTGACTGGGATCCGCGCAACTTCAAGCGCTTTCGCATGCTCGACGGGTCAACATCGATGCCTCGCTTTTTGATTTCGAGCGTGCCGATGTCGCGCGCGGCGAGCTCCTTGCGAAGTGGTTTCTCGCCTGCTGGCAGCTCCTCCAGCACGCGGAACGCTGTGGCGAACGGTGTCGGCACGAGTGCATCACCCGTGAGGTACGCGATGCCCTCGCGCACCATGCCGGCATGGAGCTGGGTCGCAAGCGTTCCGATCAGGCGAGCGCGGATCACCGCACCGTCTGGCTCGTAGATAAATTCGCCGAGTTCGCGCACCTCGGCATCAGCCGCGTCCTCGGCGCCGGTGAGTTCATGTACTTCGTCCCGGTGAATGATGGTTGCCGCGCGGCGGATGCCTGGCCGCGCTGCCGCGCCGAACCAGACGCCAGTCTCAACGAGCGCGCCGTCGACGGACACCCACTGCGCCTCCGCATCGTTCGGGAGGAGCTCACGGGGGAGACCCGGGCCGAGCTTCACGCCGCCCGCGGCTGCGGATCGTGCCGCATCAAACGCGAAGTCGAGCGAGGGGGAGTAGTCATCGGGCGATACCCGACGCGTATCGCGGTGTCCGGCCGTGCGGCGTGCAGGATCAAGGAACACCGCATCGATTCCGGCGAGGTCCGTGTGTTCAGCATCAGCCTCGGTGACGGTTGCCGATCCGCACCCGGGTTCCGCGGCAACCACGGCAAGATTATGGCGGGCAAAGGCAGCAGTGAGCGGATCGATCTCCACCGCACGCACGTCAAGTCCAGCGCGCAGGAATGACACCGACTCGGCGCCGAGGCCACAGCCCAGGTCTGCGACGGTGTTGCAGCCTGCAACAGCGAAGCGTGCCGCATGAAGGTCGCTCACGATGGCACGGCTCGCCTGCTCGAGGCCTGCCCGAGTGAAGAGTAACGCTGACGCAACGGGGCCGAACTTGCTGGCGGCCTTCGCGCGCAAGTCAGTCTGGGTAAGCGCCGCTGCAATCATGCTCGGTTCGATGCCGTCCTTGCGCAGGCGCTGACCAATGGTGTCGAGCGAGGTGCCGGCCGAGTGCGCTGTTGCGATGCGCGCGAGCAGATCGAGACCCGCAGGTTCAGCCAGTTCGTGCCAGCCAGGGGCAGATGAAGTCGTGTGTGACATGACATCTCTTTCGGTCAATGCTGCGCGTGCAGGAATGCGGATCCTCGATTCTATCGAGGGGGTGTCGTTCGCTGTCCGCGATCCGCGCTCTGAATCATTGGCACTCGTCTTGCGAGAGTGCCAATTCGGCCCGTAGACTCATTACCAGGCGAGCTCCTTCCGGGGCGCGCAGCGTACTAACCACGCTTCCATTGGAGAAAGAGGTCAACCGTGTCGGTTGCTATCAAGCCGCTCGAGGATCGTATCGTCATCAAGCAGGTCGAGGCAGAGCAGACCACTGCGTCGGGTCTTGTCATCCCTGACAGTGCAAAGGAAAAGCCCCTTGAGGGTGAGGTCGTGGCAGTTGGCCCCGGTCGCGTTTCTGATGCAGGCACCCGCCTCCCCATGGACGTCGCAGTAGGCGACAAGGTCATCTACGCGAAGTTCGGCGGCACCGAGATCAAGGTTGGTCTCGAGAGCTACCTCGTGCTCAACTCGCGCGACATTCTCGCGATCATCGAGCGCTAAGCACACTCGCGCTGAAAGGCGGGGCAGTCCGGAGTGGGACTGCCCCGCCTTTTGTATGTTTTCCACCACACCTGCACACTCAAAGCGTCTATAGACTGGTGCAGTGAATGAGACGCGCCGAGGAATAGCATATGGAATCGGCGCATACCTGTTGTGGGGAGCCTTCCCCCTGTACTTCACGCTCATCTCGGTGGTCTCACCGCTCGAGATTGTGTCGTGGCGCGTATTGTCTACGCTCCTGGTGTGCGCTGTGTTGGTCACGATTGCCCGAAAGTGGCAAGAGTTTGCGCGGATCTTCAAAACACCAAAGCTTCTCGGCATGTACACGCTGTCAGCGCTGTTGCTGTACGCGAACTGGCAGATTTTCGTCATTGGTGTTGTCACCGGTCACGTGCTCGAGACCTCACTCGGCTACTTCATCAATCCCATCCTCACGGTGCTGTTTGGTGTGATCTTCTGGCGGGAAAAGCTCAACAAGCTGCAGTGGGCAGCGATTACCATCGCGCTTGTTGGCGTCATTGTTTCGGCAATTGCCTATGGCAAATTCCCTTGGATTGCACTCGGTCTGGCGCTGTCGTTCGGACTCTATGGTGTTGTGCACCAGCGCATCGAGTCGGTCGATGGCATTACGGGGCTCGCAGCTGAGTCAGTGATCTCAGCGCCCATCGGTATCGTGCAGGGCATCATTCTCGCAATGACCGTCGGCCTGAATGCCTTCTCGCATGGCGCTGGCACTTTCGCGCTCGTACTGATTAGTGGCGTCTTCACCGCTGCGCCGCTGATTCTCTTTGGTGAGTCTGCACGCAGGCTCCCGCTCACCTACGTCGGCTTCCTGCAGTTCATCACGCCAATTATTGGCTTCCTGTATGGCTATTTGGTGCTGCACGAATCTGTGTCGCTCGGACGCTGGATTGGCTTTATCGGTGTCTGGATTGCGCTTGTTCTCCTGGTCACGGACATGATTCGCAAAGCCAGAAGCACGCCCTTGGCGGACGCCCAGCCGAGCACAGGCCAGAGTCGTTTAGACTGATACAGGTGAGGAGTGCATATTAGCCTCCTAAATCGGCCCGAGTCTTGGCCACAATTGAGAGAGGTTCTATGGAACAGCGTGACCCCTTCGCGTTCACCGGTCTCACCTACGACGATGTGCTGCTCCTGCCTGCGCACACCGACGTGATTCCGAGTGAGGCTGACACTGGTACCCAGCTCACCCGTCGCATTCGCCTGAACATTCCGCTCATTTCGGCGGCAATGGACACCGTTACCGAGACCCGTATGGCTGTTGCCATGGCTCGTAACGGCGGCCTCGGCATCCTGCACCGCAACCTGTCTATTCAGGATCAGGCAGAGATGGTTGACCGCGTAAAGCGCAGTGAAGCTGGCATGATCACCAACCCGGTGACCACCACGGTTGACGCAACCGTTGCTGAGGTTGATGCGATCTGCGGCGAATACCGCGTATCGGGTCTTCCCGTAGTTGACGCAGCAGGCATCCTGCTCGGCATCATCACGAACCGCGACATGCGTTTCATCGATGTAAAGGATCGTGCACAGGTTCGCGTCGGTGACGCAATGACCCGCATGCCCCTCATCACTGCTCCCGCTGGCATCGCTCGTGAGGCCGCTGCGGAGATCTTCCGTCAGCACAAGATCGAGAAGCTTCCCCTCGTTGACGCGAACGGCAAGCTCACCGGTCTCATCACGGTCAAGGACTTCGACAAGGAAGAGCAGTACCCGCTCGCAACCAAGGACGATGCTGGTCGTCTCCGCGTTGGCGCTGCGGTTGGCTTCTTCGGCGATGCATGGCAGCGTGCTGGCCAGCTCGTTGACGCAGGCGTCGATGTCATCGTTGTTGACACCGCAAACGGTGACAGCAAGGGTGTGCTCGACATCATTGCGAAGATCAAGGCCGACCCCGCATTCGCGGGCGTTGACGTCATCGGCGGCAACGTCGCGACCTACGCAGGTGCGAAGGCACTCGGCGAGGCTGGCGCAGACGCGATCAAGGTTGGCGTTGGCCCCGGCTCGATCTGCACCACGCGTGTGATCGCTGGTGTTGGCGTTCCTCAGGTCACTGCAGTCTACGAGGCTGCGAAGGCTGCAACGCCCATGGGCATCCCCGTGATCGCTGACGGTGGCCTCCAGTACTCGGGCGACATCGCAAAGGCACTCGTTGCTGGCGCATCAGCCGTCATGATGGGCTCGCTCCTCGCGGGCACCGACGAGAGCCCCGGCGACCTCGTCTTCATCGGTGGCAAGCAGTACAAGGGCTACCGCGGAATGGGCTCGCTTGGCGCGCTCCAGACGCGTGGTGAGCGCACCTCGTACTCGAAGGACCGTTACTTCCAGGCAGACGTTCCCAGCGATGAGAAGCTCATCCCTGAGGGCATCGAGGGCCAGGTTCCCTACCGCGGCCCGGTTGGCGCAGTCGCACACCAGATGACCGGCGGACTTCGCCAGTCGATGTTCTACGTTGGTGCACGCACGATTGACGAGCTCAAGGAGCGCGGCCAGTTCGTTCGTATCACTGCAGCGGGTCTGAAGGAATCGCACCCGCACGACATCCAGATGGTTGTCGAAGCACCGAACTACAAGTAGTAATACTTCACCGGCGCTGCGGCGCGGAAAGAAAGAGTGATCGTGAGTAACGAGATCGAGATCGGCCGGGGCAAGCGGGCCCGTCGCGTGTACACCTTCGACGAAATCGGTGTGGTGCCGACCCGTCGTACGCGCGACCCAGAGCTCGTGTCGACCGCATGGTCGATCGACGCATTCCAGTTCGAGATTCCCGTACTCGGTGCCCCCATGGACTCGGTAATGTCGCCCGCAACGGCGATTGAACTGGGCCGACTGGGTGGCCTCGGCGTACTGAACCTCGAGGGCCTCTGGACCCGTCACGAGAACCCCGAGCCCCTGCTCGAGGAGATCGCACGCATTGATGACGAGACCGAGGCAGTACATCGCATGCGCGAGATGTACTCGGCTCCCATCAAGCCTGAGCTGATCCGTGACCGCCTCGCTGAGATCCGCGATGCGGGTGTCACCGTGGCAGGCGCTCTTTCGCCGCACCGCACCGCCGAGTTCGCTGACACCGTCGTAAAGTCGGGCGTCGACATGTTTGTTATCCGTGGCAACACGGTTTCGGCAGAGCACGTGTCGGTTGCCGGTCGCGAGCCGCTCAACCTGAAGGAGTTCATCTACGAACTCGACGTGCCCGTCATCGTTGGTGGCGTTGCGACCTACCAGTCGGCACTCCACCTCATGCGTACCGGCGCAGCTGGCGTTCTCGTCGGTTTCGGCGGCGGCGCATCGTCGACCACCCGCGCAACCCTCGGTGTTCGTGCACCGATGGCAAGTGCAATTGCAGATGTTGCAGGCGCACGTACTGACTACCTCGACGAGTCGGGTGGACGCTATGTCCACGTCATCGCTGATGGTGGCCTCGGCACCTCCGGCGACCTTGTCAAGGCAATCGCATGTGGCGCAGACGCAGTCATGCTCGGTGGCGCTCTTGCCCGCGCAACTGACGCACCGGGCCGCGGCCGTCACTGGGGCCAGGAAGCTCACCACGAGGACTTGCCCCGTGGCAAGCGCATCTCGGTTGAGCCGATTGCACCCTTCGCCGAGATCATCAACGGTCCGGCACACGGTGCCGACGGTCACTCGAACCTCATTGGCGCATTGCGCCGTTCGATGGCAACCACGGGCTACTCCGACGTCAAGGAGTTCCAGCGCGTCGGTGTCGTCTACGCAGAGCGCTAAACAGTGGCTCGCAAAACACCTGAATACCTCGGTGAGCCCACACTCGGGCAGGTGATGCGGCGTCCTCAGTGGATCCTCGCATTCTTGCTCGTAATGGTCATCGCTGCGGCATTTGCGTGGCTCGGTCGGTGGCAGCTTGGCAGTGCGATCCGCACTGACATTTCGGATCTCGCAGATACCGAAACCGTCACGTCACTGACCGAGCTTGCCAAGCCTGGCGGGGGGCTCAACGAGCTCGCCGCCGGCTCGGTAGTGGAAATCGACGGGACGCTGGTGCCCGGTGATTTCAACGTTGTCGAGAAGCGTCAGAATGCTGGCGTTGAAGGCGCGTGGGTGGTTGGCCGATTTGCTACCGAGGATCCCGCGAGTAACCTCTCGGCCGCAATCGGTTGGGCGCCAACGGCATCCGACGCAAGACAGGCAATCGAGATCCTGAACTCGCAAGTTGACCCGACGCAGGTCTTCTCGCTTGAGGGCCGCATGATGCCTGCCGAGGCTCCTGCTCGTCCGGGCTCAGACACTGACCCGAACACCATGACCACGATGGTTCCCGCTCACCTCATTAATACGTGGGGCGAGCTCTCCGAACCTGTTTACGCTGGCTACATGGTGCTGCACCCAGACGCCGACATCACACCGTTGCTTGACGCAGCTGGACTTGATGCGATCGACTCGGTGCCCCCATCGGAACCTGAACAGGTGAACTGGTTGAACCTCTTCTACGCAATCGAATGGGTGGTGTTCGCAGGATTCGCAGTGTTCTTCTGGTTCCGCCTCACCCGCGACGCATGGGAGAAAGAACACGAACTCAAGGCGCTCGCTGAAAAAGCGGCCGCCGACGCAGAATAGAATGGACATCATGCAACTGCAGCCGAAGCCCGAAGATTACCCGCGTATCAAGCGTGCGCTGTCGATCTACAAGGTGACGTCGGTGATCACTGGCATCATGCTCCTCCTGCTGTGCGCAGTGATGGTCATGAAGTACGCAGTCGGAGTACAGCTGTACCTCTTCACGCCGGACGGGTTCGCGGTGTTCCGTGAAATTGCTCCCGAGGGCGTCGAGGCTGACTTCGTCCAGCCCGGGTTCGACCTGTTCAAGGCGATCCTGATCGCTCACGGTTGGTTCTACGTGATCTACCTCATCTCGGACTTCATGCTGTGGAGCCCGATGCGCTGGGGCTTCAGCAAGTTCTTGCTGATTGCCCTCGGTGGCGTTATCCCGCTGCTTTCCTTCTTCCTTGAAGGACGCGTGGCGCGCCAGGTGCAGGACACCCTCACAAGTTTGCAGGCAGCTGACACTTCAGGTGCCAAAGATTCATCAATCGCGGCTTCGTCCGCGACTACCACGGAAGGTCAGTAATGACAGAACAGGCAAGCACTGCGCACCGTCCGGTGCTGGTGGTCGACTTCGGCGCGCAGTATGCGCAGCTGATCGCCCGCCGCGTGCGCGAGGCCGGAGTGTACTCCGAGCTCGTGCCTCACTCGATCACGGCTGCTGAGGTTGCTGAAAAGCAGCCCCTCGCAATCCTGATGTCGGGTGGCCCCTCGTCGGTGTACGAAGAGGGTGCACCCCAGTTCGACCCCGCGATTTTCGAGCTCGGTGTTCCGATGTTCGGCATGTGCTACGGCTTCCAGATCATGGCTCACACCCTCGGTGGCGTTGTCACCGAGACCGGTGACCGTGAGTACGGTCGTGTTGAGGCTGACCTCATCGCAGGTGGCGGCGCTATCCTCGGCGGTCTCCCCGAGACGCAGAACGTCTGGATGAGCCACGGCGACTCCGTTTCGCAGGCTCCGGAAGGCTTCGAGGTGCTCGCAAGCACCGCGCTCACCCCCGTCGCAGCATTCGGTTCGCCCGAGAAGCGCATGTACGGCGTGCAGTGGCACCCCGAGGTAAAGCACTCGGAGTTCGGCCAGGCAATGATCGAGAAGTTCCTGCACGAAGTTGCAGAGATTCCCTCGGACTGGACCCCCGGCAACGTCATCGCTGAGCAGATCGAGTCGATCCGCGCTCAGGTCGGCGACGCACGCGTCATCTCGGCACTCTCGGGTGGTGTTGATTCGGCTGTTTCGACCGCACTCGTGCACAAGGCAATCGGCGACCAGCTCACCGCTGTGTTCGTCGACCACGGCCTTCTCCGCAAGGGCGAGCGCGAGCAGGTTGAGCGCGACTACGTCGCCTCGACCGGCGTCAAGCTCATCACCGTTGACGCGGCAGATACCTTCCTTGGGCACCTCGAGGGCGTCACCGATCCCGAGACCAAGCGTAAGATCATCGGTCGCGAGTTCATTCGCGCGTTCGAGAAAGTCCAGCTTGACCTCGTTGCAGAGGCGAAGGCTTCTGGCGAAAAGGTGAAGTTCCTCGTCCAGGGCACCCTGTACCCCGACGTTGTTGAGTCGGGTGGCGGATCAGGCACCGCGAACATCAAGTCGCACCACAACGTCGGCGGCCTCCCTGAGGACCTCGACTTCGAACTCATCGAGCCGCTTCGCGCGCTCTTCAAGGATGAGGTTCGTGCGATTGGTCGTGAGCTCGGTATTCCCGAAGAGATCGTCGGCCGTCAGCCGTTCCCCGGCCCCGGCCTGGGTATCCGCATCGTTGGCGAGGTGACCCGTGATCGTCTTGAGGTGCTTCGCGAGGCTGACGCTATCGCGCGCGCGGAACTCACCGCTGCTGGTCTCGACCAGACGATCTGGCAGTGCCCGGTTGTGCTGCTCGCAGACGTGCGTTCGGTTGGCGTCCAGGGCGATCACCGCACTTACGGCCACCCCATCGTGCTGCGCCCCGTCTCGTCGGAAGACGCGATGACCGCAGACTGGACCCGCGTGCCGTACGATGTGCTCGCGCGCATCTCGAACAAGATCACCAACCAGGTGCCTGAGGTTAACCGAGTCGTTCTCGACGTGACCTCGAAGCCGCCCGGGACCATCGAGTGGGAGTAATCCCCACGATGGCTTGGCACGACGCTGAGTGAATTGAGGAGCCGCACCTGCTGGTGCGGCTCCTCTTTTTTGCGCCAGGTGCGTGTGGACTCCAACCTCGCGAGGAGGGGCGTTTCTGTCGTGAAGGCGCCTTTCATGCGCGTGTAAGGGCTGTCTGTGTGAGCAAGCGCTGTGCTCGCGATGTAGAGCATTGAGCGCTCGGGTCGGCGAGCTGAATCCGTGAGCATGGGTCCGTGAGCTGTGGTCCGCGCACCGGGCTCCGTGAGGTTGGCACCGCGACCCTGCGCCCCGCCAGCTGACCACCCTTGGACACAGCACAGGGGTGGAGCACCAAAAGGTGCTCCACCCCTGATCCGCGCTCCGCAGAGCGTCAGTATCTAGCTGCGTAGGCGACTGTTAGTCGTTGCCTCGCAAGATCGCGATGATACGGAGGATCTCAACGTAGAGCCAGATCAGCGTCACCATGATGCCGAATGCTGCGCTCCAGCCCCACTTCTCGGGGACGCGGTTCTGCACGCCGTTCTGAATCATCTCGAAGTCCATGACGAGCGAGTAAGCAGCGAGGGCGACCGCAAGCAGGCCGATGACGACACCGAGGGGGAAGCCGAAGATGGTTGCACCGCGGAGGCCCCAAGGGTTGTCATTGATGCCGGTCAGCATGAGGATGAAGTTGATGAGCGAGAAGACACCGTAACCGACCATTGCGATCAGTACGATCTTCGTCATGCGCGGGCTCGTGCGAACCTTGCCACTGCGGAAGAGCAGCAGGGTGACGCCGAACACGGCGAACGTGCCAATAACGGCCTGCGAGACGATACCCGCCCACTGCGCTTCGAAGATCATCGAGATGCCACCAAGGAACAGACCCTGGAACGCTGCGTAGCCGATGATGAGCGGCACGCTCGGCTGCTTCTTGAACGAGTTCACGAGACCGAGCACGAGGCCGACGATCGCGCCAACAAACGGGATGAACGGCATGGAAGGCGTCGCCATCCAGCCAACCGCTGCGCACGCAACAGTCAGGATGAAGAGGAACACCGTCTTCGAGATGGTGTTCTCATAGGTCATCGGTGAAGACGACGCGGGCATCGTGGGCGCGCCGGCGGGTACGCCGGCGCCGGGTGCCGCGCCTGCAGGCGTATCGACGCCAGGACGGTTCACCTCGGCTGCGGGCTGATCGTAAATACGGCGCAGTTCATCAGCGGTGAGGTTCTGCTTGCCGTTCAGCGCGGGGTTCTTCGAGAAGGCGGGATTGCTCATTGTGGTGGTCGAGTCCTTTCCAGGGCTTGTACTACTTATCTAGCGTAGCGAAGGAGGGGTATTGCCGGGCTGAGTTTTTGCCTCAGACTGGTGGCATTTCTGTGAGTGGCGGATCCGCCCCACAGCAATACCTATCCGTCAGAGGGCGAGTGACGCGAGAGGAACTCGAACATCGCAGTGTCGTCGACGCCGGGGAAGGTGCCGGTCGGAAGCGGCGAGAGCACGTGAGCGTGCATGCGGGCGCTGGGCCACGCCTTGCCTTCCCAGCGTGCACGGAGGTCAGTCGGTGCGGTGCGGCAGCATGCAGGATCCGGGCAGGTGGAAACCTCGCGCATGCTCGTATCGCGGCCGCGGAACCAACGGGAATCATCGAACGATACGCCACAAGCGATCGCGAAGTTTCCGGCGTCGGCCTGACCCGTCTGCACGCTCGTCCAGTACGTCCCGTTCGGGGTGTCCGTGTACTGGTAGAACTCGCTCGTGCGGTCGGTGCGGTTGAACGCAGTGCGGCCTCCCCACTTTGCGCAGAGCAGTTCGCCTTCGATGGAGCCGTCCTCGTCGGTGGGGAAGGGGAGGCCGTCGTTCGCGTATCCGCGCTGAAGGGCGCCCACGGCATCGGTGCGATAGTGATGCACCCGGAGGTCGAGGTGACGGGTGGCGAGGTTCGAGAAGCGGTGGGCCGCTGCCTCGTGCGTGACGCCAAATGCGTCGCGAAAATCCTCGATCGCGAGGTTGCGGTTTCGTTTCGCGTGCTGCAGGAACTCCACCGCGCGTGCCTCCGGGATCAAACACGCTGACGCGAAGTAGTTGATCTGCAGCCGCTGCTGCAGGAACTCCGCATAGCTCGCGGGCTTGCCGTGGCCGAGCACGCGGTGGCCCATTGCCTGCAGCGCGAGCGAGCGCAGGCCGTGCCCGCCAGGAATTGAAGCTGGCGGAAGATAGATGCGACCGTTCTCGAGGTCCGTCATACTGCGGGTGTTCTCAGGCAGGTCATCAACAAAGATGAGCGTGAACCCAAGAAGCTCACCGAGCATGGCAACCTCGCGGTGGGTCACGGCGCCATTTCCGTGGCCGATTCGACGCATCAGGTCAGAGGCAAGCAGTTCAACATCGGGCAAATAGTTGTTGCGTTCCTGCATCTGGGTGCGGATCACGGTGTTTGCGCGACGTGCCTCCTCAGAAGTTGAGGCCGCAGCGCGGCTGCGACGTGCGAGCTCTTGGTGCATGCCGACGAGGGTGGCAAGCGTCTCGTCACTCAAGCTGCGTGGTGCACGAACGTGGGGGAGGCCAAGCCGCTGGTACGACGGCGTTGATTGTGCGCGCTCCAATTCAATCTCAAGTCGGCTGCGCTCGTCCGGGGCCTCACGAGACAGCAAATCGCCTGGCTCAATCTTGAGTTCGCGTGCAAGAGCCTGAATCAATACAAGTTTGGGTTCCCGGCGACCGTTTTCGATGTGAGAAATCTGGCTCGCGACGACGCCAACGCGTTCGCCCAATTGTTCAAGCGTGAGGCCAGCATGCGTACGATAGTGCCGAAGTCGCTTGCCGAGGATCATTCGGTCCATATCCGCGCCAGAAAGTGTCGGAGTATCCTGAGGTGCCATGAAATTGACTCTACGTCAAAAAAGCTGAATTTTTACAGCCGATTTGGAAAATGGAGGGTGAACTTGTGGGGGAAGATGGTTGTACACGCCTGAATAAGGTGCGGTTTCACTCCAAGGAGATACATAACTCATGGGTAATGACCTGAACTACGCAGCGCTCGTACGTGCAGAAGCGAAGACCGGCAATGAAGAGGTACTGAGCTGGGTGACAGAAGTCGCCGAGCTTACTCAGCCAGATGCTGTGCTGTGGTGCGATGGTTCGCAGGACGAATGGAACCGCATCACCTCGGAAATGGTCGAGGCTGGCACGCTCATCGCGCTGAACAAGGACATCCGTCCCGGAAGCTTCCTTGCACGTTCGAACCCGAACGATGTCGCTCGCGTTGAGGATCGCACCTTCATCTGCTCGGAGAACGAAGCAGATGCAGGCCCCACGAACAACTGGGCTGCTCCCGATGCTATGAAGGCGGAGCTCATGCCCCTCTTCGAAGGCTCGATGCGCGGCCGCACCATGTACGTTGTGCCGTTCTCGATGGGCCCCGTTGGCGGCGCAATCACGCAGCTGGGTATCGAGATCACCGATTCGCCCTACGCTGTGCTGAACATGCGCATCATGACCCGCATGGGTCAGGCTGCGCTTGACGGCATCACCCCGGGTTCGGAGTGGGTCCGTACCGTTCACTCGGTAGGTGCACCGCTCGTTGACGGCGCTGAAGACGTCGCATGGCCCAGCAACGACACGAAGTACATCACGCACTTCCCTGAAACCCTCGAGGTGTGGTCGTACGGTTCGGGCTACGGCGGAAACGCGCTGCTCTCGAAGAAGTGCTTCGCGCTCCGTATCGCATCGGTCATGGGCAAGAACGAGGGCTGGCTCGCAGAGCACATGCTGCTCCTGAAGCTCACCAACACCGAGACCGACAAGGCATACCACCTGTCTGCGGCATTCCCCTCGGCCTGTGGCAAGACGAACCTCGCAATGCTCCAGCCCACGATTCCGGGCTGGAAGGTCGAGACCATCGGTGACGATATTGCATGGCTTCGCCCCGGCAAGGACGGTCGTCTCTACGCGATCAACCCTGAGGCTGGCTTCTTCGGTGTTGCTCCCGGCACCGGTGAGTCGACCAACCCTGTTGCAATGGAGACCCTCTGGGGACACACCATCTACACCAACGTTGCGCTCACCGACGACGGTGACGTGTGGTGGGAGGGCAAGACCGACGAGGTCCCCGATCACCTCATCGACTGGCTCGGCAACGACTGGACTCCCGACTCGGGCCGTGTAGCCGCACACCCGAACTCGCGCTTCACCGTGCCCATCCAGCAGACCCCGACGCTCGCTCAGGACTGGTACGAGCAGGACGGCGTTCCGCTCGACGCGATCCTCTTCGGTGGCCGTCGCGCGACCAACGTTCCCCTCGTTGCGCAGTCGCTCTCGTGGGAGCACGGCGTATTCGTCGGCGCAACTATCTCGTCTGAGAAGACCGCTGCTCAGGAAGGCACCGTTGGCGAGCTTCGCCGCGATCCCTTCGCAATGCTTCCCTTCTGTGGCTACAACATGGCTGACTACTGGGGCCACTGGCTCGAGATGGGCGAGATCCTTGGCGAGAACGCTCCGAAGATCTTCCAGGTCAACTGGTTCCGCAAGGGTGACGATGGTCGCTTCCTGTGGCCTGGCTTCGGTGACAACTCGCGTGTGATCGACTGGATCATTCGCCGCGTTGAGGGTGAGCATACCGGCCGTAAGACCGCAATCGGTACCGTCCCTGCAGAAGGCGAGCTCAACCTTGACGGCATCGAGGTGCCCGAGGCTGACCTCGAGGAGCTGTTCGCAATCGATCCCAAGTCGTGGCTCGCAGAGGCAGACCTGACCGAAGAGTTCTTCGCTCAGTTCGGCGATCGCGTTCCCGCAGCGCTGAACGACCAGCTCAACGGTCTGCGTGACCGCCTGAGCAACTAAGTCTCAGTACAACGAAGGAGGCCCCCACCGGCTGGTGGGGGCCTCCTTCGTTTATGTCATGTGCCGTACTGGGTTATGGCTGCCAGTGAGCGTTACATCGTGAGTATTACATCGTGAGCGCGATCATCGCGAAGATGGCGAAGGCGATGGCAATGCAGGGGATCGCAGCGGTTGCTATCGAGAGGCCAAGTCCAACGCGTGCGGGGCGCGGATTCGTCGTGGCTTTCAGCGCCTTGCTCGCTACGACGATGCCGATGATGCCAGCGGCCAGTGCTGCGAACGGCATGATGAAGACCAGGCCACTCACGACGATTCCGATGCCCGGAATGAAGGGTGACACCATCGCGGAAACGGTTGCGCAGAACGCGATGAGGCCAAAGCGGAATGCGACGACCTCGGGTGCCTTGCGCTGTGGCGCAGGCTTGTCGGCCTGTGCGAGTGGTGCGCTTGTGGCGACTGTCGCGGGGCTCGGGGTGAAGTGCGTTTCGTTCATGCCCCAATCATTACCCGGAGACTAGCCGAGCGGGGGTACTTGGCTGGTTTCCGCCACCGGGGTGACAACGGTAGCTGCTGTCGCTGCCAGCGAGCCGGCCTGCTGCGCAGGGCCAGCAGAAGGCATTGCACCAGGGGTCGCTGTCGCTGTTGTAGTGGGAAAACGGCCTGTTGTCGTTGCGGGTGAGCTGTTTGCTGCCTGTTTCCTGGAGTTATGGGCTTCCATCGCCTGCTCGTAGCTGTGCTTGCGCAGCGCTGACAGGACTGCGCCGCGGATGATTGCCCAGAGAATCCAAAGGCTGATGATAATTCCAGCGAGCCAAAATGCGTAGGTGCCAATGAGCAAAAGCGTGACTTCGTTCATAGTCGAAGAATAGCGCTTGGCTAGCCAGTATGAGTCTGCCCCAACCGGTGCTCAACACGTACGGTGCTGTGTGCCGTCGCTAGATCTGCACGCCCGTGTCTTGAAAGAAATAGATCACCATTGAAGAGTAGCTTCCCAGCAGCGTCCAGCTGAGCGGTAAGGTCAACATCGCAAAGCCAATCGTGAGGCCTGGCCAGAGCAATCGGTCACCTGCTTTTAGTGCGAGTAGGGCGAGCACGATTGCTGCGATGCTGAGGATCACGCTGAGTACCGGGAAAGCGATCAAGAAGAGGACGAACTCCAGGTCGCCGAGTTCGCTTGGGCTAAAGACCTTGAGCAGCCAAACAACCACCGCCCCGACCGCAAAGATGAACGCCAGGCCGCCTGCGACGACAGCAAAGGCCTCCAGCGGGTGCGAAATCGGACCTGTTTTCTTGATGCTCGACGATGCGGCGGACAACGGAGCGTCAAGAGGCGGTGCTGCAAATCTCGCTGGCAGGGTCGGTGGCATGGCGTCGGTCATGCATTGAGCTTCCATGATCCGCGCCCATCGTGGGGGAGAACGACGTGAAAGGTACGAAACGTGCGGAGAACTGACACTGCGCAGAGCTTTGCGCGCGGGAAAAAGAAAAGTCCCCCAACTGGGATTCGAACCCAGACTTTGCTGATTTTAAGTCAGCTGCCTCTGCCAGTTGGGCTATTGGGGGAGCGCGAGCAACCGCTCGCAACCACCAAAGCATAGTCCTTTCAGAGCCGAGGTGTACTGTGGCTGCGTGGCGTTTGCGAAGATGATTCTGATTGTTGCCCTGCTGATCGCGGCTGGCCTTGGGTTGTTTTTGCGGATCCGCGCCGCGCTCAGGGAACGCGCCCGCGTCCGAGCGGCGTTCCAAGCCGAACTCGAGCGTGATCTGCGCGACCTCTAGGGAGTGATTTTCAACGGCTGTCTGAATATCGCCAAAATGACACAGCGGATTCATGGTCTCGGTGGATAGACTGGCCGCATGAACGGCGGAATGATTGCACTCCTTATCGCAGTGGGCCTCGTGGTGGTCCTTGGCATTTACGTATGGGCGACCTACAACTCGCTCGTCACGCTCAAGGTTCGCGTTGACGAGGCCTGGAGCGATATCACGGTGCAGCTCAAGCGTCGTGCTGACCTGATCCCCTCACTGGTTGAGTCGGTGAAGGGCTATGCCGCTCATGAGGAAGGCGTCTTCGCCGCCGTGACCAAGGCGCGTGCTGAGACGATTTCGGCGCAGGGTCCCGCTGAGGCTTCGGTTGCTGAAGGCCACATGCAGAACGCTCTGAAGAGCATCTTCGCGGTCGCAGAGGCATACCCGCAGCTGCAGGCGAGCCAGAACTTCCTCCAGCTGCAGTCGGAGCTTGTCGACACCGAGAACAAGATTCAGGCTTCGCGCCGCTTCTACAACGGTGGCGTACGCGAGTACAACACCAAGATCCAGGTGTTCCCGAACAACGTCTTCGCAGGCGGTATGGGCTTCAAGCAGCGCGAGTTCTTCGAAGTAGAAGACGTTGCTGCGATTTCGGAGCCCCCGCGCATCCAGTTCTAATCTCCGCACTCTGAAGAGCTAAGAGGGCACCCGCGTGTATAGCGCAATTCGAAAGAACAAGATCAACAGTGTGCTCATCATTCTGTTGTTTTTGGCAGTAATTGGCGGCCTAGGTTGGCTCGCCTCCTACATCTACAACTCGTGGACGATCGTCATCTGGGTGATGGTCTTTGCGTGCGGCTTCGCGCTGTTCCAGTACTTTGCGGCCGGCAAGCAAGCGATCATGATGAGTGGTGCTCAGCGCATCACACAGGCCGATAACCCTCGGCTCTACCGGATCGTTGAGAACCTCGCGATCACCACTGGCACTCCAATGCCTGAGGTGTACATCGTGCATGATCCGGCGCCGAACGCGTTTGCGACCGGTCGTGATCCCAACCACGCGATGGTGGCCGCGACGACTGGCCTGCTCGACATGATGACGGACTCCGAGCTCGAAGGCGTCATGGCGCACGAGCTCGGACATGTCCGCAACTATGACATTCGTGTGTCAATGATCGTGTACGGCCTGGTCGTTGCTGTCGGCATGATCAGTGACATGCTCGTTCGCATGGTGTTCTTCAGCCGGAACAATAACAACAACAATCCGGTCGTGATGATTTTTGGGCTGCTGGCGATGCTGGTTGCTCCGCTCGTGGCGAGCATGGTGCAGCTCGCGGTCTCTCGCCAGCGCGAGTACCTTGCAGACGCGACGGGCGCACTGACGACTCGCCACCCGGAGGCACTCGCGAGTGCACTCCACAAGCTGTCGACCTATGGTCAGCCGATGCAGAAGCAGAATTCGAGCATGGCGCATTTGTGGATCGCGGATCCGCTGAAGCCGGGACTCACGCAGCGACTCTTCGCGACGCACCCACCGATTCCCGACCGCATTCGCCGTCTGCTCGACATGGGGGACAAGTTCTAATCCTTCGTCAGGTCTAGAAACCAGGCACGTCGCGGGCGTAAGGTGGTGGGCAACCGAAGGAGCCCAGCGACGTGTCAACGATGTTCAGATCACTTTCGATTCGGAACTATCGGATCTGGTTCATCGGGGCACTCGTCTCGAACATCGGTGCGTGGATGCAGGCAACCGCCCAGAACTGGGTGGTCCTCACCGAGCTCACCGACAACGACGCAACGGCCGTCGGTATTACGATGGCGCTCCAGTTCGGGCCGCAGCTCCTGCTGGTCCCTCTGAGCGGGGCAGTGGCGGATCGCTTCGACCGACGAAAAGTGCTCTTTGTGACACAGTCGCTCTTGATGCTGCTTGCTTGTGCCCTCGGCCTGTTGCTCGTGCTCGGTACGGCCGAACTCTGGCACCTGTACCTTTTCGCGCTCGGGCTCGGAATCGTCAACGCATTCGACACTCCTTCGCGTCAGGCTTTCGTCTCAAACCTCGTCGATCAGTCCGAGCTGTCCAATGCGGTCGCGCTGAACTCGGCCTCCTTCAATTCGGCCCGACTTGTGGGCCCAGCGGTCGCTGGCCTGCTCATCGCCGGCGTTGGCTCAGGCTGGGTATTCATCATCAACTCGGCATCGTTCGTTGCGATGTTGATCGCGCTTGCCGCGATCCGCGTCCCCGCCATTTCGCAGGCGACCGTCAAGGCACAACGGGGCGAGGGAAACCAGCTCATTGCCGGCTTCAAATACGTGTGGATGCGGCGCGACCTGCTCGTGATTTTCATCATCGTGTTCCTGGTCGGGGCGTTCGCGATGAACTTCCCCGTGTATTCCTCAACGATGGCCGTGGAATTCGGCCGCGGCGCAGGCGAGTACGGTGTGCTCTCGTCTGTGCTCGCGATCGGGTCGCTGTCTGGCGCACTGCTCGTTGCGCGGCGTCCTGAGGCTCGTATGCGCGTTGTGGTGCTCTCAGCAGGCGGTCTCGGCCTCGCTGCCCTCATCGCCGCGCTCATGCCCACATTTTGGACGTTCGCCCTCTCGCTCGTGCTCCTCGGCTACTGCACATCAACCCTTCTCTCGACCGCAAACGGTTTCGTGCAGACGACGACCGACCCTGCCGTGCGCGGCAGAGTGCTCTCCCTCTACTTCGCTGTGCTCATGGGCGGTACCCCGCTCGGTGCGCCGGTCGCGGGAGCCGTCGCCGACCGTTTCGGGCCACGCTGGGCGCTCGGCGTCGCTGCGCTCGCGGGATTGCTCGCATGTCTCATCGGAGTCGGCTGGTGGTTCATCGGTCGTGGGTTGCGCGTGCGGGTGCGGATCGGATCCGCGCCCCACCTCGTGGTCACGCACGCGGGCCGACCCGCCACAGCGGAACCGAGCGCGCCACAGGATGAAACGCTCACCGCACCGCTCGAAGTGCTTCGGCGTCATCCACTTCCGGTTGGTGACGTGAGTTCGGTTCCGGAGAACGGGCCGCTTGCCGACGGTCTGACCGGGCCAATTCCGCTTCCGAAATTGCCAGAATCTGACATTGAAGATCCTGGCGCGCCCGGTAAAAAATAGAGACATTCGTGAATAAAGCTGAGGTTCCTGCGACTCGCAGATGATTCCTTGGATTTATGACTGCTTTTTACGGTGACGGGAGTAAGGTTATGCGTGGTACTTCGGCGGGTCTCCGCCGTCTGATTCTTCGAATACACCGGAGCGATACAAGTGAGCGATTTCCTCGCATCTGAGACGCGTACCGAGACCGATTCTCTCGGCAGCGTCGAAATTCCCGCACAGGCCTACTGGGGCGTGCATACCGCGCGTGCAAACGAGAACTTCCCGATTGCTCGTCGACCGATCTCGGTTTACCCCGACTTCGTTCGTGCGTTCGCTTGCGTCAAGCAGGCAGCTGCTCGTGCGAACAACGAGATTGGCGCACTGGATGACGAGCGCACGAAGCTCATCGACCAGGCGTGTGAAGAGATCAAGAGCGGCATGTTCCACGACCAGTTCGTCGTGGGCGTCGTTCAGGGTGGCGCTGGCACCTCGACGAACATGAACGCGAACGAGGTTATTACCAACCGCGCGCTCGAGCTCGCAGGCCACGTAAAGGGTGACTACTCGTTCATTAACCCGAACGATCACACCAACCACAGCCAGTCGACCAACGACACCTACCCGACCGCAATCAAGATTGCGCTCGCGTTCTCGCTGACGTCGCTGCTTGACGAGCTCACGCTCCTCGCAGACTCGTTCCAGAACAAGGGTCGCGAGTTCTCGCACATCGTCAAGGTTGGCCGCACCCAGCTGCAGGACGCAGTCCCCATGACCCTCGGCCAGGAATTCAACGCCTTTGGTGTGACCCTGCGCGAGGACGTTGACCGCCTGAAGGAAGCAGTTTCGCTCCTCCGCGAGGTCAACATGGGCGCTACCGCTATCGGCACCGGCATCAACGCTCCCGTTGGCTACAAGGAATCGGTCATCAAGCACCTCGGTGAGATCACCGGTCTTGACCTGGTAACCGCAGGCGACCTCATCGAGTCGACCAGCGACACCGGCGTATTCATCACCTTCTCGGGCGCGCTCAAGCGCACCGCGATGAAGCTTTCGAAGATCTCGAACGACCTTCGCCTGCTCTCGTCGGGCCCGCAGGCTGGCCTCGGTGAGATCAACCTCCCCGCACGCCAGGCAGGCTCTTCGATCATGCCCGGTAAGGTCAACCCCGTCATCCCCGAGTCGGTCACCCAGGTGGCATACTCGGTCGCTGGCTGTGACGTGACCGTTTCGATGGCAGTTGAGGCTGGCCAGCTCCAGCTCAACGCTTTCGAGCCGATCATCGCTCACTCGCTGTTCCAGTCGATCGTGTGGCTCGAGCGCGCATGCCAGACGCTCCGCGTCAACTGCGTCGACGGCATCACCGCGAACGAGGATCGCCTCGAAGACATCGTTGGCCGTTCGGTCACCGTCATCACGGCACTCGCACCGGTAATCGGTTACGCATCGGCTGCAAAGCTCGCGAAGGAAGCACTCGCAACCAACGCAAAGGTTTCGGACCTCGTACTCGCTGCTGGTCTGCTTGATCAGGAGCAGCTCGACGACCTGCTCCAGCCGGCAAAGCTTGCTGGTCTGTCTGACTAACTCAGGCACGCACATAGCTCAACGCTAGGTGCAAGCCGCGTGTGGGGCCCGGGACGTATGTCCCGGGCCCCACACGCGTTTGAGGGGAGTGCGCGCCGCAGGGGGTTCGTGTGGTGGCCGCCAGGCTCGAGTCGCAGTGTGTGCTGCCGTCTCGCCAGCCCGAACACCCCTCACCAGTCACTGCCATATCCGGACCGGCGCCCCAACTCCGCGCCCGCGCACACGCTCCGCGAAGATGAGAAGTGCAGCCGTTGCCCCGATCCGCCAACGAAAAATGGCCCCCGGCCTGATGCCGAGAGCCATTATCACCGCGGGAATCCCGCGTGGGGCGTGCGTTAGTCTGCTTCGACGCAGTACGAACGAAGCTCGCCGATCTTCTCGATCGTGACCGTCACGGTCGCGCCGGGGGTCAAGTAGAGCGGTGGCTTGCGAGAGCGGCCTGCGCCGCCGGGCGAACCGGTCGAGATGAGGGTGCCAGGCAGCAACGTGAGTTCCTGCGAGAGCGACGCGATCAGCTCAGCAACCGTGCGAATCATGAATCCGGTAGTCGAGTCCTGGACGCGCAGATCGTCGACATCAGTGGTGATGGCGAGTGCCTGGGGATCAGGGATCTCGTCAGCGGTGACGACAACGGGGCCGACCGGAGTGAACGTATCGAACGACTTGCAACGTGCCCACTGGGGCTCCTGGAACTGGATGTTGCGTGCCGTGATGTCATTGACCGCGGTGTAGCCGAAGACGTAGTCGAGCGCCTCTTCTGGGGTGACGTTCTTTGCGGGCTTGCCGATGATGACACCGAGCTCTGCCTCGTAGTCAACCTCTCGGCTGACGTTGAGGGGGAGCTTCACCTCTGCCTCGTGGGCGTTGAGGGAGTTCGGGAAGAGCGAGAACAGCACTGGGCCGGAATCGTTGTCGAGGCTCAGCTCGCTCGCGTGCTCGTCGTAGTTGAGGCCAACCGCGAGAATACTCGGCGGATTGATGGTGCCGGGACCGTATACAGCGTCATCGACTGCGATGCCTGCGTCGTCGGGAGCCTTTGCGATCGCGTCAGCAAGTCGGGCCTGGGCGTCTGCGCCGAGTTCAATGAACTCCTGCAGCGTGTTCGCCTCGAAGCCGAGGTCTGCGACACGTACATAGCGGTCGCCGTGCTGAACAACCAACACGGGCGAAGAGTCTGGGGTCATAGCTATATGCGCGAATCTCACCAACCCAGGGTATCGGACGAATGTGCCGCTTGCTGAATGGCTCGTCGGAAGCCGTCAAACTGATGTGGTTCGAGATTTCCTGTCAGCGAAATCGGTGACAGTTCAGGTCGAATGCAGTAAGAATGGTGGCATGACGAATTCGCTCAACAAGCCTGAAATTGACGCACCTGAGGGTCCGGCTCCCGCAACGCTCGAGATCATTGATCTCGTTGAGGGTGACGGTGCTGAGGCGCTTGCTAGCTCGACCGTCGACGTGCACTACCTTGGCGTCGAATACGACTCGGGCGAAGAGTTTGACTCTTCGTGGGGTCGTGGTGAGTCGATCAACTTCCCGCTGCGCGCGCTCATCCAGGGCTGGCAGGTCGGTATCCCCGGCATGAAGGTCGGCGGTCGCCGTAAGCTCATCGTTCCCCCCGCGCAGGCGTACGGCACCGCAGGTGGCCACCCCCTCGCAGGCAAGACCCTGATCTTCGTGATCGATCTTCTCGGTGTGAGCTAAGCCTCAGCCCGTGGCGCAACGCCCCATTCGTTCTATTCGAGAGCGGATGGGGCGTTTTTGTTATGGCATTGAAATCGGCGAACGATATCAGAGATCGTTGATTCTGAGTTTTACCTGATAACGTGTGTCTGTTAAATAGTTGCGAATTCATATACCGAAGCCGTGACTCATCAGCGTTCTGACCAAGTAACTCAAGGAGTACGCAGTGGCTCAAGCCTCCGCTCAGCAGACTGAACCGAAGGGCGCGCTCGACCGCTTCTTCAAAATTTCCGAGCGTGGATCCACCATCGGCACCGAGGTGCGCGGCGGTCTCGTGACGTTCGTCACGATGGCCTACATCGTGATCCTCAACCCGATCATCCTCTCGGGAAAGCCTGACGTCGCAGGCAACATGCTCGACTTCGGCCAGGTCAGCGCGGTCACCGCACTCACCGCCGGCGTCATGACGATCCTCTTCGGCCTGGTTTCGCGTCTGCCCTTCGGCTTCGCAGCTGGCCTCGGTATTAACGCGTTCCTCGCGTTCTCGGTCGTGCAGGAAGTCACCTGGCCCGAGGCAATGGCAATCGTTGTGATCAACGGTGTGCTCATCGTGCTCCTCGCAGCTACCGGCCTGCGCCGTATGATCTTCGACGCGGTTCCCGTTGAGCTCAAGCTCGCGATCACCGTCGGTATCGGCTTCTTCATCGCGTTCATCGGTTTCGTGAACGCAGGCTTCGTGACCGCAACCGGTCAGAACTCGCCCCCCGTTGGTCTTGGCCAGGGCGGCTCGATCGCTACCATCCCGACGCTTATCTTCGTCATCACCCTCGTGCTCACCGGCGTGCTCGTCGCGGCAAAGGTTAAGGGTGGCCTGCTCATTGGTCTCGTTACCGGCACCATCATCTCGGTCATCGTTGAGGCGATTGCTCACCTCGGCCCGCAGGTTGGCGCTGACGGCGAATTCAACGCTGGCGGCTGGGGCCTCACCGTTCCCGAGCTCGGCTCGGCACCCTTCAGCGTCCCCGACCTGAGCCTCGTCGGCGCAGTGAGCTTCGACTTCAGCAAGGTCGGTACCATCACCGTCATCATGCTGGTCTTCACGCTCCTCTTCACGAACTTCTTCGATGCAATGGGCACCATGACTGGTCTCTCGCGCGAGGCAAACCTCGCTGACGAGAAGGGCAACTTCCCCCGCCTGAAGTCGGCACTCGTTGTCGAGGGCGTTGGCGCTATCGCCGGTGGCCTCACCTCGTCGTCGTCGAACACTGTGTTCGTTGAGTCGGGCGCAGGTATCGGCGAGGGCGCACGTACCGGTTTCGCGAACATCGTGACTGGTCTGCTCTTCTTCGTTGCAATGTTCTTCACGCCGCTTACCGGCATCGTTCCGACCGAGGTCGCTGCTTCGGCACTTGTCATCGTCGGCGCGATGATGATGGCACAGGTCAAGAACATCGATCTCACCGACTTCCGCATCCTGCTCCCGGTCTTCCTGACGGCAGCGGTTATGCCGATGACTTACTCGATCGCGAACGGCATCGGCGCGGGCTTCGTCTCGTACGTACTCGTGAACGCGCTCAGCGGCCGCGCAAAGAAGATCCACTGGCTCCTGTGGATCGTCGCGGTTGGCTTCATGATCTTCTTCGCACGTGCTCCGTTCGAAGCGATGATCGGCCTGTAAGCATTCAGGTGCCCGTTTGGGCGTAGCTGAAGACGGCCCCGGACTCATTGAGTTCGGGGCCGTCTTCGTTTCTGACGGCCGAGTTGTCGACGCTGGTGTGCGGTGACTCGCGCGATTCGTGCGCGGATCATGTCATCTGCGGCGCAGACAGGCACGGAGTGTGATCCGTAATGCAGACCATAACGGCCCGCTCGCACGCGGGAATGTGACCGTCGAGCACGGAAGGGTGTGGATTCTCTACTGCAATTCTGATTGCTGTCTTCTTCCCATGGACTCGCGAAAGTAACTTTTCACCTGTCCACTTTTCTGCATACGGGACGGAAGGCCGTTACACAAAGATGAATACCGAGCTCGAAACAAGCGACGTGTCTGCAACGCAGCACAGTCGACACCGCTTGAACTGGGGTGCACGCACACCGACCCAGACTCCGATCGATTTTCATCGCATGTTTCAGCTGTTCCCGCGCGATGGCGACCCAGGCCGCGTCGCAATCAACGCGCTCCTCTTTGACTCATTCACCATCGCGCAGTTTAAGTGCGGCCCGGTGTCCATGCTGCGTGAGCGGCGCGCGGAGGGGAGTGGGGAGCGTTTCTGGTTGATCCTGTGCACCAAGGGACGACTTGATGTATCGATGGCGGGCAAGCCGCTCGCGGCGTTTAGCGAACAGTTCTTCGTGATTCCTCCCGGGAGTGAACGTCTCACCTTCATGGTGCCCGAGTACTGCGAGGGGATGCTGTTCACATTTCACCGGAGCGAGGTTGAACCACTGCGACCCGAGGCCGCGAAGCTGCGTGAAGAGACGCTCCGGGCGCCGCTTGGACGTGCCTCGTTTGGCTACCTAAAAGGGATTCTCGACAGCGACAGCGGCACGATCGGTGATGACACCACCACGCTGCGCACGCTCGTGCGGGAGGTTGCGCGTGCGATCGTGCGCACCTCAACGGTCGTCGATCCAGCAACGGAATGCCTCTTTGAATCGGCGCAGTGGGTGCTCCAGGCCGAATTTACGAACCCAGAGTTCAACGCTGCGCAGCTGGCCCAACGGCTGGGAGTGTCCCGCAGTACGCTCGATCGTGCGTATTCCGCACGCGGTTGCCGGATCGCGCAAGAGATTCGCCGGGCACGTGCAGAGTACGCGAAATCGCGTCTCGACCAGTACCCCAGCTGGAGTCGCAGCTTGGTCGCACACCTCGCGGGCTTTGGATCAGGGGTATCCCTGCGACGGGCGCTTGAAGAATTTGACCTCAAGCCGTCGCGCTAACCGCCAGGCAGCGGGTTAACGTGCCGAGTGCTGACCGCGTGGGGTGCCTGAGCGTTGCCCGAGCATGTGCTCAAGTACCTCGGCAAGTACCGCGAGACCGTCACGCACGCCGCCAGGCGAACCCGGCAGCGTCATGATGAACGTTTCGCCGGCGAACCCTGCGACCCCGCGGGTGAGCGCAGCATTCGGCGTGACCGCAGCGCCTCGCGCCCGCAGCGACTCAATCAATCCGGGAAGCTGCACCTCGAGCAGCGGCCCAACCTGCTCAGGGGTGTTGTCGGTTGGTGAAATCCCAGTGCCGCCGGTGGTCAGCACGATCGCGACTTCTGAGTCGATTGCTGCGCGGACGGCGGCGCCAACGGGGTCGCCGTCGGCGACGACCGCTGCTGGCGGCGTGCTGAACCCTCGATCACTGAGCCATTGCACGATGCTCGGCCCCGTGCGATCTGCGGCGGTGCCAGCAGCTGCGCTCGTTGAAGACACGATGACGCGTGCCTCGCGCGCTCCCTGCGCAGTCGCGGAGCTCACTCGACCGACCAGTTGCCGCTCTTGCCGCCCGACTTCGAGAGCACGCGGGTACTCGAAATGACTGCCTGATGGTCGACTGCCTTGATCATGTCGTACAGGGTGAGGGCGGCAACGCTTGCGGCGGTGAGTGCTTCCATCTCCACGCCGGTGACGCCGCGAACGGTTGCCGAAGCGATAATCCGCACACTCGTCTCGCGCGGTTCAAAATCGATTGCGAGCTTCGTGATGGGAAGCGGGTGGCAGAGGGGAATGAGCTCCCAGGTGCGCTTAGCGGCCATGATGCCCGCGATCCGTGCGGTGCCAAGTGCCTCTCCCTTGGGGAGATTGCCGGAGACGAGCTGTTCGATGACGTCTGCGCGGGTTTCCAGAATCGCTTCTGCCTGGGCGGTGCGCTTGGTGACTGCCTTCTCGGTGACATCGACCATGTGTGCGCTGCCGTCCTCACGAATATGGGTGAGGTGCTGCTGGGGTTCGTTAGTCATGGAGTCTCCAGATTTCGACGTCGTCGCCGGTCGAGAGCGCAGAGACTCCCACCGGAATGTGAACAAGAACTTCGGCTGCGGCAAGATCGGCGAGCAAATGGGAGCTCGGCGGCGTGACGCGCACCCGGCCATCTGGCAGCAGGCGTCCGCGGCGAAGCTGATGCTTGTGCGCTGGCGAGACCGTATCGTGCGCGAGCTGGCGCACCTCTGTCGCGGCCCGGCCAGGCCGGCCAGCATACTCGCGCAATGCGGGCAGCACGAAGCACTCTGCCGACAGCGCGCAGCTCACCGGGTTCCCCGGGAAGCAGATCGCGGTAATGGTTGCGGTCTCGCCATCGGCGGTCGGCAACGTCAGCTGGCCTGCGCCCTGCGGCCCGCCTGGCTGCATTGCGACACCGGTGAAGGTGACGCCGTAGTCGGCGAACGCATCGCGCACGACTTCGTAGGCACCCGCGCTGATACCACCGGAGGTGAGCAGCAGATCGTTCGCAGCGGCGTTGGCGGCGACCACATCGCGCAGTCGCTCGGCGTCGTCGGGCACACGCTGATGTACGACCTCGGCGCCCGCTTCGCGGAACAGGGCGCTCAGCATCGGGGTGTTTGCATCGAAGATCGCACCGGCGGGCAGTTGCCCCGTTGCGGTTGCGGACACCTCGGCGGCCGCGGCAACCTCATCACCCGTCGAGACAAGGAGCACGCGCGGGCGTTGGCGCACCGCCACCACCTGAACGCCTGCGTTCGCGAGCAGACCGATGACTGGTGGCGTGATCCGCGTCCCTGCAGCGACCAGCTGCTCGCCGAGCGGGAGATCAGACCCCGCGCGCCTGACAAACTGGTTGGCAGGCGGAGCTTCCGCGAACGAGACGGTACCGGTCGCCGCTGGCTGACCGGCGCGCTGCAGCTCGGTGAAGCGTGGCGGTACCGCGGCCTCGATCGGAATGACCGCGTCGGCGCCCATCGGTACCGGTGCCCCGGTCATGACCGGCGCGGCAGTACCTGCGACATGTGTGTGCGGCGGATCGCCAGCAGCCGTCGTCTGACCAATCGTGAGAGTGAACGGTGCTTGGCCGACGAAGTCAGCCGTGCGTACGGCATAACCATCCATTTGCGAGTTGTCGAACGGTGGCAGCGGGATCGTGCTCGTAAGCTGCTCCGCGATCACGCGTCCGTTGAGCGCAGGGTCGAGCACCGACAGCAGCTCCGGCGCAGCGGACGCGCGGGCGGCGAGCACGGGGGACAGCAACGCACGCACGATCTCCGCGTGCTCGGTGAGCGACCGCGGCCCGGCGCAGGTATCAGCAGCGGACATCACTACCCGCCTGCAAACGCGGGAAGTACGTCAACGGTGTGCTGGTCGTTGGGATCGGCGACGACACTGGCATCAATGAGAGCGCCGCCGTCGCGGCGAACCGTGCCGTTCACGAGGAATGATCCGGAGGCGAGCACGCGTGCAATGGCGTCGCCGTAGCGAGTGATGAGATCTGCACGGAGGTCGTCGAGGGACGGGAGCTCACTCGCGAACTCCAAGACCTCTTCATCGCGGCCTGCCGCTTCCGCTGCGGCGGCGAAGTATCTGACGGTGATCTTCGACATGCTGCCATCGTACTGTGCCGACCAAGGCAAACGAGCGCTCGCCGCAGTGCGTGCCGCAGGTGTGAGCAGCAGTGCCGCGCACACCTAAGATGGGGACATGAACACCGCAAGGATCGCGCCGCTCGTTGAGCCGACCCCTGCGCTCACCGATGAGGCGCGAGCACGCGCGCACCGCCAAATCATCCTGCCGGGTTTCAACGAACTCGCTCAGCGGCGCCTTGCAGCGGCGCGGGTGCTCGTGATCGGCGCCGGTGGTTTGGGCAGCGCGGTGGTTCCGTATCTGGCTGGCGCAGGTATTGGGCGGATCGGACTCATCGACGACGACCTCGTCGAGCTGTCGAATTTGCATCGCCAGGTGTCGCACGGCACGGCAGATATCGGCCGTCCGAAGGTGACGTCGCTCGCCGAGACCGTGCGCACGCTCGATCCCGCAATCGTGGTTGACGAACACAACTTGCGCCTCACCGCGGCAAACGCTCTCGAGATCTTTGCCGACTACGATCTCGTGATTGACGGTAGTGACAACTTCGCGACGCGCTATCTCGTGAACGACGCTGCACAGCTCGCGGGCATCCCGCTCGTGTGGGGTGCAATTCTTCAGTATTCCGGGCAAGTGAGTGTCGCGTGGCATGCGCACGGCCCCGGGTACCGAGATTTGTTCCCGGAGCCACCAGGCCCTGACACCGTGCTGAATTGCGCTGAGGGCGGCGTGCTCCCTGGGCTCTGCGGCACGGTGGGCTCATTGCTCGCGACCGAGGCCATGAAGCTCATCGCTGGCATCGGTGATCCGCTCATCGGGCGAGTGCTTACTTACGATGCGCTCAGCGCTCGCACCCGAGAGATCCCGTACGGCCGTGACCCACAAGCCGCAGCGATCAGCGTGCTCGTCGACCTCGACGTCACGTGTGCCGTCACTGCTGCTGGAACGCCCGAGGGCAGCGCACCTGATGACGCATCAATCAGTTCCACCGATCTGGCGCGCCTCCTCACGGACGCTCACGAGCGCGCCAGCATTGACTTCATCGACGTCCGCAGCGCGGCAGAGTATGCGGGCCGCCGGGTCACCGGCGCGCGTCACCACGACGTCGACCTCATCGATGCCGGAGTGCTTCCCACGGCACACAACGGGCGCCGAGCCATCGTCTACTGCGAACGGGATCCCCGCTCGATCCGCGCAGCTGGCGCGCTCGCCGCAGCCGGCTGGGAGAACGTGACCTACCTGCGCGGCGGTATCGACGCCTTCGCGCGATCCGCCCCCGACTGGATCGTGCGCGGATCAGCCACACCCACGAAAGGCTACTGACGTGTCAGCTTCAGAAACTCAGGCAGCGGTCTACGCCCGCGTCACCGAGGATCCGCTTGATGAAGCGGCGATCCGTGCTGCGGTGAACGCGGATGAGTGCGGTGCGCTTGTCATGTTCCACGGCATTGTGCGCGACCACGATGGCGGGAAGGGAGTCGACGCACTCGACTACCAGGCGCACCCTGACGCCGATCGCTTCCTCCGGGAATGCGTTACTGAGGCCTCGGCACGCACCGGCCTGCGGCTCGCAGCAGCGCACCGCGTGGGCCCGCTCCAGATCGGCGATGCGGCGCTCGTTGCTGCGGCATCAGCTCCGCACCGTGCAGAGGCCTTCGCCGCGATCGAAGAGCTCGTCGAACGCATTAAGGCGGAGGTGCCGATTTGGAAGCGCCAGCACTTCGCCGACGGCGTTTCCGAGTGGGTCGGGCTCTAAACCACACCAGCCACTCAATAGCCACGGGCGCCGGGTCACACCGGGCTAGCCCCCGATGTACGACATCTCAATGCGGTCGCGGCTGCCAGAAAGTTCAGCCCGCTGCTCGGAGTAGCGGTCGTCCCGCACCGCCCACAGCTTCGCGAGGGCCGCGACGATGGTCTGGTGATCCGCGCCCCCGCGTACGAGCGCGCGGAGGTCGAATCCGTGATCGGCGAAGAGACAGGTGAAGATCTGGCCGTCTGCCGAGATGCGAGCGCGTGTGCAGGTTCCGCAGAACGCCCCGGTGACGCTCGAGATCACGCCGATCTCACCGGCGCCGTCACGGTACTTCCAGCGCACAGCGGTCTCGCCGGGGCGCTCGGCGCCGATGCGTTCGAGCGGATGCACCGCGTCAATCGCACGCACGACCTCGGACGAGGGCACAACCTCATCGAGTTTCCAGCCGTTGGACGCGCCAACATCCATATATTCGATGAAGCGGAGCGTCTGGCCGGTGCCGCGGAAGCGTTCCGCGAGCGGCACAATCTCCGACTCGTTCACGCCGCGCTTGATGACGGCATTGATCTTGATCGGTCCGAGGCCGGCATCGGCGGCGGCTGCGATGCCGTCAAAGACACGGTCGAGCGGGAACCCGACGTCGTTCATCTCCCGGAACTTCGCATCATCGAGCGAATCCACTGAGACCGTCACACGATCAAGTCCGGCAGCCTTGAGCGCCGCGGCCTTCACTGGCAGCGCGGCACCGTTGGTCGTGAGTGCAAGATCTGGCTTGCGTCCGTCAGGGGTGCGGATCGCGGCAAGCCGCTCAATCAACCCCTCGATGCCGCGCCGCAGCAGCGGCTCGCCACCGGTGATGCGCAGCTTGTCGACGCCGAGTTCGACCGCGGCGCGCGCCACGAGTTCGATCTCCTCGAATGTGAGCAACTCTGAGCGCTCCATGAACTGGTAGTCGCGGCCAAAGATCTCCTTTGGCATGCAGTACACACAGCGGAAGTTGCAGCGATCCGTCACCGAGATGCGCAGGTCACGCAGCCCGCGTCCGCGCGCATCGACCAGGCCGGTTGAGGGCAGCTGTGCGATGCGTCGTTGGGAAGTCACGTTGCCATCCTGTCAGGCGTGGTGCGACCGCGCAGCACGACAAGCGCAATGACCGAGACCGAGACGAGCACGAGTGACAGCGCGAGCGCGATGTCTTGCGTCACACCGGCGCCGTTAAACGCGGTGTAGATCGCGAGTGGCACGGTGCGAGTGGTGCCCTCGGCGTTGCCTGCGAAGAGTGCGGTCGCGCCGAATTCGCCGAGTGCGCGCGTGAACGACATGATCGTGCCAGCAATGAGTCCGGGCGCGATGAGCGGCAGGGTGACATGCCAGAGCACGGCAGTGGGGGAGGCACCGAGCGTAGACGCGGCCTCCTCATAGGCAGGATCGAGCGAGCGCAAAGCTCCCTCCACCGAAATGACCAAGAACGGCAGCGCAACAAACGTCTGCGCAATTACGACCGCGGTCATGGTGAAGGGGATGCGGATCCCCAGCTCCGCCAGCCAGCCGCCGATGAGGCCGTTTCGGCCGAGGAGCGAGAGCAGCGCGAGGCCGCCCACCAGCGGGGGCAGCACAAGCGGGAGCGTGACAATCGCCCGCAGACCGGCGGCAAGCAAACCGGAGGTGCGTGCAAGTACGATCGCGAGCGGGACCCCGAGGACGAGACAGCACACGGTTGCGGCGAGCGCGGTCACGATGGAGATGCGCAGCGCGGAGAGCGTTTCTGGTTGTGCGAGGATCGCGGGCAGCGCTGCCCAGTCGATTCGCGCGAGGAGTGCGATGAAGGGCAGCAGCAGGAGCGCGCCCGCAAGGACCGCCGGCGCGATGATGATCGCGGGCAGGTCCTTGCGGGCGCGGCTGTGCTGGTGGGTCACGCTGCTGGGCCGAACCCGAGCTTTTCGAAGAGCTGCTGCGCTGCGGTGCTGTTCATGAGTTCAGCGAACGCGAGTGCTGCTTCGGGTGATGCGGAGGAGGTGAGCGGCGCAATGAGGTAGCTGCCAGCGGCTTCGTTCGAGCCTGCGATCTCGATGCCGTCGACGCCGCCCTCTGAACGGAGCACGTCGGAACGGTAGATGAGGCCGGCGTCGGCTTCGCCAGCTGCCACCTTCGTGAGGACAGCGGTGACGCTCTGCTCTTCGCTCGCGGGGGTGATTGCGACGCCGTCGCGGTCGAGCAGCTTGTGCGATGCCGCGCCACAGGGCACCTCGGCCGCGCAGAGCACGACGACGGGCGCCTCACCCGAAGCGGTCGGTTTTGCGAGCGATGCGAGGTCGGTGATGCCGAGCGGGTTGCCTGGCGCGACTGCGATTTCGAGGCTGCTGGTTGCGAAGGTGATGGGTTCTGCTGCGTTGAGCTTTTCGTCGGTCACCTTGAGCATGTTTGCTTCGTCTGCCGAGGCGAACACATCAATCGGTGCGCCCTCGAGAATCTGGGTGGCGAGTACCGAGGAGCCATCGAACGAGAGCGTGATCTTCACGTCGGGGTGCTCGGCGGTGAACTGCTCGCTGAGTTCTTCGAACGCCGGCTGCAGTGATGCTGCCGCCGCAACGTTGAGCTCGCCGGTGAGGGAATCTGTCGATTCTGCTGCGGGCTGATCCGCGACCTTTTCGGTGTTTGCGCAGGCGGTGAGCGAGCCGATTGCAACCGCGATGGCAGCGGTAGCGGTGAGCGCGCGGCGGACAGGACGTGAGATGAAACGACGTTGGGTCATGCCTCGCAGTATATCGACGTCCGTCATACCATTGACTATGCTCGCCACCCTCGATAGTTTCGAGGCAGGTGAGAACCTCGGCGAAGGAGCCGGCCCCGCAACAGCGTGACTTGTGGTCACGCAGAAAGGCGTGAGAATGCCGAATTACAGGTTTCGTTGTCAGGCGGGGTGCGAGTTTGATGCCCTCTACGCGATGGCTGAGGTGCCGCGCGAGACGAAGTGCCGTGTGTGCGATGGCACCGCGACCAGACTGGTTTCCGCGCCACACCTCTCCGGTGCTGGAACTGCGGCGTACGGACTCATTGATCGTGCTGCGCAAAGCGCGCACGAGCCCCAGGTGGTGACCGGTCTGCCGACGTCATCTGCGGGCCCGCCGAAGCGTCAGCCGGTGACCCACAACCCGCTGCATGCGAAGTTGCCGCGCCCATAAGGGGTGGCAGCTTCACTCACTGTGACTTCCGCGTGCAACGACGCCCGCGGGGAATTGAAGGAAGAAGGTTAGCGCAATGCCCGAACATGTATTTCAGCTGGACTCCAATAAGAAATTTGTCGACCAGGACAAGCTGGGACACAACCGATGGCACCCCGAGATTCCGCCTGTTGCGACGGTGAAGCCGGGCGACAGCTTCCGTGTTGATTGTCGTGAGTGGTTCGACGGTGCGATCAAGAATGATGACTCTGCGCAGGACATCCTGGATGCACCACTGCTTACCGTGCACACGCTCAGTGGCCCCTTCAAGGTGGAAGGCGCCAAGCCCGGCGATCTGCTCATCGTTGACATCCTCGATGTCGGCCCAATTCCGCAGGAGGAAGGTCCGCTCGCTGGCCAGGGCTGGGGTTACACCGGTATCTTCGCGAAGCGGAACGGTGGCAGCTTCTTGACCGATCAGTTCCCTGACGCGTACAAGGCAGTCTGGGACTTCTCTGGTCAGACTGCGACCTCGCGTCACATCCCCGGTGTCTCGTTCACCGGCATCATCCACCCGGGTCTCATGGGTACCGCGCCCTCGGCGCAGCTGCTCCAGAAGTGGAACAAGCGTGAGGGTGACCTCATTGCGACCGATCCGCTGCGCGTTCCGCCGCTCGCCCTGCCGCCCGAGGCAGAGCACGCGATTCTCGGTGGACTGCCCCGCGACCAGTGGGCACGCGTTGGCTCCGAGGCTGCGCGCACCGCTCCGCCGCGTGAGAACGGTGGCAACCAGGACATCAAGAACCTCAGCAAGGGCGCTCGCGTGTTCTATCCGGTCTTCGTTGACGGCGCGAACTTCTCGGTGGGTGACCTGCACTTCTCGCAGGGCGATGGCGAGATCACCTTCTGTGGCGCGATTGAGATGGGCGGCTTCATTGACCTGCGCGTCGACATCATCCGCGGTGGCATGGAGACCTACGGCGTGAAGGAGAATGCGATCTTCATGCCGGGCAACGTTGAGCCACAGTACAGCGAGTGGCTCGCGTTCTCGGGTACGTCGGTCACCCTCGAAGGTGAGCAGCGCTACCTCGACTCTCACCTCTCTTACCAGCGTGCGTGCCTCCACGCGATCGATTACCTCACCAAGTTCGGCTACAGCCCTGAGCAGGCGTACCTCCTGCTCGGTGCGGCACCGATCGAGGGTCGCCTGTCGGGCGTTGTCGACATCCCGAACTCGTGTTCGACCGTCTATCTGCCCACCGCGATCTTCGACTTCGACATTCGTCCGTCGGCGTCTGGTCCCGTGCAGATCGATCCGGGCATCGGTGCACCGCGCGCGAACGCGTAAAGCCAGAGTTAAATCCAAACCAGGTGTGCCCAGGGTTACGGCCCTGGGCACACCTGTTTACGTTTACATAGTATTGTGAAAAGATTCACAAAGCAGTTTCAGTGTCGGGTGTAGTGCCGGGCGCAGTGTCGGGTGTCTTGGAAAGTGTTTCATGTCAAGAATTCTTATGCGCAGTGGTAAGTCGCCGCTCATACCTCTGACGCCTGAGGCGTCACTTGCCGCTGCCAGGTATGCATCCTTTGGTACTAACTCGGGAAACTTGCTCTTTAGTAACTCAGTTGCGCGCGCGATCTCAGTACCCGGAACTGAAGTCATCTCAGACTCATTTCGCTCGGAACGCGCACCAGATTATGCCGCGCTTGCGGCGCGCATAAACAATGAGTTTGACGGCTTTGTGATTCCATTGGCGAACGCGTTTAGGCGAGACTTCGTCCCCTTCATGAACCGGCTGACAGACTTGATTTCACGTCTCACTATTCCTGTGACGGTAGTAGGTGTTGGAGCGCAGCTGACCGTTGATGGGGACCACTTCGCCAATTCTGGTGATGTTGACGAAGCTACGAAGCGTTTTGTAGGTACAGTACTTGATCGTTCTGCCACTGTAGGTGTGCGGGGCGAACTGACGCTTGAATATCTCAAAAGTCTTGGGTTCAATGATGGAAAAGTGGACGTCATCGGTTGTCCCTCGACCTATGACCTGGGTCGAGACTTCACAATTGAAAAGCCAGAGATCACGCTCGACAGAGATTCACGCGTAGCATTCAACACTTCTCGGGCTGCGAGAGGGGCTGGGGCATTCATTCGCAAGGTCGCAAGTGAATTTCCTCGTTCAGAGTTTGTCGGCCAGCAGCAAGACGAACTCTCAACACTTCTTTGGGGTACCTCGGTTCCCAGTAACGATCCAAACCTCATTACCTCGATTGATCACCCACTGATACGCGAGGATCGTGTTCGATTCTTCGTAGACCCAATTACCTGGACTCAGTACCTCGGAGAGATGGACTTCTCCTTTGGCGCACGCATTCACGGCAACGTGGCCGCGATTATGGGTGGGACACCTGCCTATGTACTTGGCTGGGACTCTCGCACTCTTGAGCTCGCGGATTATCACGGCATCCCGCATCGTTTAGTCAGAGATTTGTCTACGGTTGAGTCTGCGGCGGAGATCTATGAGAATCTCGACTATTCCGAGTTCAATCGCAAGATGCCAGAGAACTTTGATCGATACACCTCATTCCTTGAGAAAAATGAGATTGCGCATATTTATCAACCTGGCAATAGCAATCCTGAGTTTGATGATCAGATGGCGAGCCTGAATTACCCTGGGCCCGTGCATGGGCCGTTTAGTGAGCGATCCACAGAACAGATTTATGATCGCCTCCGATGGCTCCGCCAAGGCGCAGATGCTGAAGACAAGCGACGTAACCAGGGCTACACGGTGCCGTTTATGCCGCCACCTGCAAAGAAGCTGGCGCCCGCGCCGAATCCAGATCTTGAGGCTCAGAAGAGAGCGACTACAGCCCTTCAGAAGGAGCTGAAATCACTGAGGAGTCAGGTGCAAGTGCTTCAAGAAAAGCCGAGTCTTTCCCGTCGGATCCTGAACCGTGTGAAACGAATCTTCAGAACGGGTACGAACTAAGCCCCCACTCAGCGAAGCTCCCTCGCGACCCGACTACTCGGCGACCGGGGGAGCTTCGTTGGTAATGCGATCCGCCCGGCTGTAGACCACCATGGACTCGCCGCGCAGGAAGCCCACAAGCGTGAGACCCTCCGCCTGGGCGAGGTCCATCGCGAGGGAGGAGGGTGCTGAGACGGCCGCGAGCATTGGGATGCCCGCCATGATTGCTTTCTGCGTGAGCTCGAAGCTCGCGCGCCCCGACACCATGAGCACGCACGAGCGCAGCGGCAGACGACCGTTGAGGAGAGCCCAGCCGACGACCTTGTCGACAGCGTTGTGACGGCCAACATCTTCGCGCAGGACGAGTAGCTCACCCGTGCGGCCGTCGAACAGACCTGCCGCGTGGAGGCCGCCCGTGCGCTCGAAAACCGCCTGCTCGGCACGCAGCCGATCGGGGAACCCCACGAGCTCTGCAGCCGAGATGGTGAGCGGATCATCCGCAACCCCGAAATGAGACTGCGTGTGCACGGCGTCAATAGTCGCCTTGCCGCAGAGCCCACAGGAGCTCGTGGTCGTAAAGTTTCGCTCGAGCGAGGGATCTGGCGGTGCGACCCCGGCAGCGAGCGTGACATCGAGCACGTTGTAGGTGTTCGCGGCGTCACCAAGCGTCGGGGGAGCTGCGAACGGGTTCGCGAGGCCGACCTGACCGAGCAGGTTCACGCGGTTGGGAGCTGGCCCGTCGGTGGGTGGTTGATCCGCGCCCCCGCAGAATTGCGCCGTGAAGAAGTGCTCGGGAGCGGAAATCACGCCCTCTGACACGAGGAAGCCAGCGGCCAACTCGACATCGTGGCCGGGCGTGCGCATCGTCACCGCCAGGGGTTTGTTTCCGACGCGGATCTCGAGCGGCTCCTCGACGGTGAGGAAGTCCTTGCGGCGTTTGGGCAGCTCGCCCACAGTAATCCGAGTGATCTGACGTCGTGCGGTGATTCGTGACACAGTTCTTGGATAGCATCGAAACGAGTCCCGTGCCGCGTGGCGCGCGGACGGCAACGAGGCGCGGGCAGCTGCAGGCGCCCAGACCGGCTCAAACGGGCGGAGAACGCGATGGCGGGTACAGATTCCCTTATTCCGGCGGCGGATCACCTCAAGTGGTTGCTCGCCGAGGTCCCACGGCTGCCCGTCGAGACCGTCCCGCTGCGTGAGGCACACGGCCGGACCCTCGCGACCGACGTCACCGCTCAGCACGACCTTCCGCTGTGGGACAACTCGGCCATGGACGGCTACGCCGTGCGCGCGGCAGACCTCGCCGCAGCAACAGCGTCAGCACCAGTCGAGCTGCGCATCATCGGCGAGGTGGCAGCAGGAAGCGCCGCTGATCCCGCGATCACACCGGGGGAGTGCGTCCGCATCATGACCGGGGCACCGTTGCCCACAGACGCAGATGCGGTCGTTCCGGTCGAAGATGGCGTTGGTGAAGCCGGACCAGGCGAGTGGGCGCACGACGCGGTGTCGTTTAGCGCCGTCCCACGGCCGGGCGCCCATGTGCGGCGCCGTGGCGAAGACGTGTCGGCTGACATGTCCATTGCTGCGACGGGTGATCCGCTCACCGCAGTACGCATCGCTGCGCTCGCCGCAGCTGGTGTGGGGAGCGTTACTGTGCACCGCTCGCCTCGGATTGCCGTGATTGCGACTGGGTCTGAGCTGCAGGCGCCGGGTGCGCCGCTCGCACGTGGCCAGATTTCCGAATCAAATTCGCTCCTCATCGTGAGCCTGCTCGCGGAAACCGGAATCGGGGCCACCGTGCACGCCGTCAGCGCAGACGATCCGGCTTCATTCGGGGCGCGGATCAGCCGCCTCGCCACCGAGGTCGACGCCATCATCACGACCGGCGGTGTCGGCCCTGGTGCACACGACATCGTGCGGATTGCGCTTGCTGCCGAACCCGCGGTGCGTGCGGTGCGCGTTGCGGTGAAGCCGGGGCAGCCGCAGTGCGCGGGACGTCTGGCGGGCGGTGCATGGATCTTTGCGCTCCCGGGCAATCCCGGCAGCGCAGCGACCTCGTTCGAGCTGTTTGTTAGGCCGGCCCTCCTGCGGATGCAGGGGCGGACGGTCGTTGATCGCGTGCGGGTGCCCGTGCGCGCCGGCGTCGACTGGCGCGGATCGCGTGGTCGGCTGCAGGTGCTGCCGATCCGCCTGGAAGCGAGCGAAGCCGGGCTTGAGTGCGTGCCGGCCGTGCATGAGCGTCGAGTCTCGCACGCGGTCGGGAGCGGTGGCGGGGCCGCAGGTTACGCGCTCGTGCCGCCCGAACAGGGCGATGTGCGCGCCGGCGATGTCGTGGACGTGATTCTGGTTGGAGGTGCGGTGTGAACGCACATTCGTCGCTCAGTGCGATCGTGCTCGCTGGTGGGCGCGGATCCCGCCTCGGCGCTGACAAGGCCCGCGTGGTGGTCGGCGGGGAAACGTTGCTCGCGCGGGTGGTTGCTGCCGTGCGCGGCGGCACGGCAGCGTCGGAGATCATCGTGGCTGGTCCGGCAGCGGTGGTGCCTGCCGGGTGCATCGGGGTGCGTGAGGAGCCAGCCTATGGTGGGCCACTCGCGGCGCTGGCAGCCGCTCTGCCGCTGGTCACCGCCGATCGGGTGCTGGTGCTCGCGTGTGACCTCGTGCGGCCCACAGCGGTCGTAGCGTTGCTCACAGACACGAATTTCAATGCGGGTGAGGCAGTTGTCCTCAAAGACCCGGACGGGCGTCCGCAATGGCTCGCAGGAGCCTACAGTGTAGAGACGCTTCGCGCGGCAGTTGCAGTGGTTGAAGCGCGCGAGGGCAGCGTCGCAGACCTGCCGTTGCGCGCGGTGACCGCTGGGCTCGACGTGCGATGGGTCGATGCATCGGAGGCCGTGACAGCCGACATCGATACCCCAGCAGACCTCGCAGCAGCGCATCAGGCCGTCGACGTTGAACGAACCGCACCAACAGAAGGAGTAGACAGTGCCCGACAGTAAGCATCTTCCGCCGGCAGCCCTCGACGAATGGTTGGCTGCTGCGGCGGCCGAGACTGGCGTGACCGAAGACAACGTCGAGCTCGACACTGAGACCACGCGCATTGTGTTGCACGCGGCGAAGCTGATCGCACGGAATGTGGCTCGTCCAGCGGCGCCGCTGAGTACATTCCTGCTCGGAGTGGCCGTTGGGGCTGTTGGCGATCCGCGCGCCCTGAAAGACCTTGCCGATCAGCTCGGTGAGCTCGCGCTCGGCTGGGAAGATCGTGCTGCTTCTGACAGCAACGACGCTTCCCAACCAGGCGCGAGCAACGACTGAGGCGCACCTGGGTGCGCCCGCAAGGCTAGTTGCCGAGCACCTTTTGGTAGGCCTGGGCGAACTTGTTGTCCTCCTGTGAGGAGAGCGAGCGCATGTCGTAGATGCGCTTTGACATTTCCTCATCCGGGAAGATGAGCGGGTTGTCTGCCATTTCGGGGTTTAGCTTCGCCATCGCGTCGCGTGCGCCCTTGACCGGAGTCACGTACTGGACGTACTCAGCCACCTGCGCCGCAACCTCGGGCTCGTAGTAGTAGTCGACGAGCTTGTGAATGTCGTCAACAGGAACCGCGGTTTCCGGCATGCAGAACGAGTCGATGAAGAGCGGGGAGCCCGAATCGGGAACCACGAACTTCCAGATCTCCTCGCCGGCTTCCTCATTGAGCATCGCGATATCGCCCGACCAACACATTGCGGCGAGCACGCTGCCGTTCTGCAAGTCCTGCGTGTACGAGTTGCCCTTCACATTGAAGACTTGACCGCGGGCGATCTGCTCCTCAACGACCGCGAGCGCAGCGTTGAACTCGTCGTCACCCCACTCGCCGGCGATGTCGACGCCCTGCTCGAGCATGATGAGGCCGAGGGTGTCGTCTTGCTCTGAGAGCAGGCTGATCTTGCCCTTGAGGTCTGCAGCCCAGAGATCCGAAACCGTCTTGACGCCCTTCGGGTACAGCTGCGCGTTGTAGCAGAGGCCCGTCATACCGCCCTGGAACGGGATCGCCCATTCGCGGTTCGGGTCAAACGTCGCGTGCTTGAAGATGTCGATCATCTCAGCCTCGACGTGAGGCATGAGGGCGCGGTCAAACTGCAGCAGTTGATCCTGCTCGAAGATGCGCACGAGCGAAGAATCGGTCAGGGTGAACAGGTCGTAACCGGTGTCCTGCTTGAGCTTCAGCTGATCCTTGATCTTGCCGATAAAGGTCTTGTTGTCGTCGACGTCCTCGAAGTACTGGACATCAATGCCGGTCTTTTCGATGAACGCATTGAGCGTGGGGTAGTCCTGGGTGTCCTCGTCGAAATCCAGGTAGTAGGTCCAGCTCGCCCAGCGAATCTGTCCCTCCTTGCCGCTCGCATCCGCGCAACCCGTGAGCGACGTTGCTCCGAGGGCTGCAGCACCAACACCGAGACCGGTGAACAGCTGGCGACGGCTGACCTGCCGGGACTTTGCTGCCCGCACCAGGCTGGCGATGATGGGATCGTTAGGCTCACTTCGCATGTCTCCTCCTTTGGAGATACTTTGTACTGCCCAAGCAGTCTTTCAGAGACCGCGAACGATGTCTCGTATTTTCGTGACGAGTGTCTCGTTTCCCGCAAACAACAGCGGTTCGCCAGGGGCTGTCTGCTCATCGGCACCGAGGAGCTTTGCGCCTGCCTCGCTCGCGATGAGCGCACCAGCCGCGTAGTCCCACGGCTGCAAGCCCTTCTCGTAAAAGGCATCCACGCGGCCAGCAGCGAGCGCGCAGAGATCATATGCCGCCGCACCAAGCCGACGAATGTCCCGGATCTCCGGGAGCAAGCGGGAGAGTAGCGCAAGCTGCTCGTGCTTTCGCTCGACCGTATACCCAAAGCCGGTGGCGACCAGGGCACGTGCCGGCGTCGACACGTCACTCACGCTGAGGGTGGAGCCGTTCAGACGCGATCCGCCGCCCGTGTGGGCCGAGAACAGCTCATCAAAGCGCGGCGCATACACCGCACCCGCGACCGCGCGGCGGCCATCAGCGAAGGCGTGCGGATCAGCGACGGTCACCGCAATGCTCACCACATAAGCCGGCTGATCGTAGAGATAGTTCACGGTGCCATCGATCGGGTCAATAACCCAGGTGATGCCGCTTGCGCCTTCCGCGGAGGCACCCTCTTCGCCAAGGATGCCGTCATCTGGCCGTGCCGCACGGAGGGCAGCCGTGATGCGTGCCTCGGTCGCGCGATCAGCGTACGTCACGATATCGATGTCGCTCGACTTCGTTGCGGCAACGCTCACCCCCTCGGCGCGCATCTGCATGGCCGCTACTCCTGCCTCGCGGGCGAGCGTCGCGGCGAGTGATTCAAGCTCGGGAAGGACGGCTTGGAGTGCTGTGGGCGTCAGGTGTGCCATACCTTGAGCCTAGTGAGGTGAGTGGCGTTCCAAATAGTGGTAAGCTAGTCAGGTTGCCGTAATAACGGCCGCGGATTAAGAGAGCTAGAACATCCTGTTACTAGCGCCGCGCAGCAATCGAAAGGGGATCTCCATGGCACTCGCAGCAGACGTCAAGAAGGCGATCATGGAAGAATACGCAACCACTCCGGGCGACACGGGTTCCCCCGAGGTCCAGGTTGCACTTCTCACCAAGCGCATCAAGGATCTCACCGAGCACCTCAAGGACCACAAGCACGATCACCACTCGCGCCGTGGCCTCCTTCTCCTCGTTGGTCAGCGCCGTCGTCTCCTGGGCTACCTCCAGAAGACTGACATCACCCGCTACCGTTCGCTCATCGAGCGTCTCGGCCTCCGCCGATAAGTAGCTTCTGACTTCCGGTGATCGCCGGACGGTCTGAAACAACGCCCCGTGGCTTTCGAGCCCCGGGGCGTTGTTGTATCTTCGGCCAGTCCCGCGTGTGCCCACGTGGATCGTGCCGGTGTGGATCGAGTCTGCCAGGATCACGCTCAACGCACAGCAGGGGGCCGCTCCCATACGAGAGCGCCCCCCCTGCTGCGCGCCGCGGTGGCGGCGTGTTACGCCGTGAGGTGTGCGGCCGTGCGACCGCGCTTGACGCCCCAGAGAATCAGGAGCAGCGTGATCGCGAGGCTCGCAAGGCCGAACCACAACGATCCGATCGACAGAATCACCGGAATCGCGAATGCTGTGAGAATGCCGCCGCCGAGCAATGGCTCATAGATGAGCTGCTTGTATCCGTATGCGCGGGCTGCCGACGTCTCGTGTGCGGGATCCGCCATATCGGCGAGAATGAAGCCAGCGGCCACATTGCCCTGCGACTGGCCATAGTCGGCGATGGAATGTTCGAACCAGTCCTTGCGGTGGATTTTCGGACCAAGCCAAAGCATGCCAAAGACGCTCCACGCGAAGGCGATCACCGTGAGAATCACCAGGCTCACCCAGTTCGCACCGAGCGCGGCGAGTGACATGGTGCCGATGGCTGCCGCAATGAGGAGATCGAGCGCGAGCCCCGAGATGTCATTGATCGTACGACGATCGAGAATTGCTTCCTGGCCGACCTTCGAGAGCACGAGCTGCACGAGGAAACCACCAATGACGGTAAAGGGGAAGAGCGGGAAATTGTCGAGCGCTGACGAGCCTGCGAGGTTCAAGATCCAACGCAGTGAATACAGCATCACAATTGCGAGGGCGATCGCAATAGCAATCGCGCCGAAGCTGCGAGACAGTGAGCCGAGGCCGCCCTTGTTGTCGACCTGATCACCGGAATTCGGCTTGATCTTGCTGAGTGACGAGGTGATTGGGGTGCGGTCGTCAGCGGTGCGCGCGACCGGAATCTTGGGATTGCGGATTGCATAGTTCACGAGGAGCGATCCGCCAATAATGCCGGTGAGCATACTGATGGTCGCGAGCCCGAGGCCCACATCGACGATCTCGGGTGCGCCTGCTTCCTCCAGAATGCCGCCCATGCCGGCGATCGTGCCGTGGCCACCGGCAAACGACATCTCCAGGATGGAACCTGCAACCGGATTGAGTCCGAAGAACGGCGTGAGGATGAATACGACAGCGAGCGCGCCGAGCGCAAACTGGCCAAAGGAGAAGACGCTGCCCAGAATCACGTGCGGGGCGGCTTCTTTCCACACCTGCTTGAATGAGGGGAGAGACTTGCCCAGCATGATGCCGGCGAACACGATGTTAATGAGCAGGCCGGGCAGCAACTCGATGATGTGTAGTGCGCGCTCGGGGAACAAGCTCCAACCGCCCGTGAACTGCCCAATGATTTGGGGGCCGAGCAGCAGGATCAAGAAGCCAGCAATGACGCTGCCTGGAATGTACAGGCGCCGCAGGATTGGTACCCGCTTGCGCACGATCATTCCAGCCATGAGGGCGAAACCAAGATACACAAACGCGAGTGCATCCCACTGGGTACTAGAAAACTCACCGAACACGTACCTAGCCTAGTGATATGTAGCCCCTATTGACTCCCTGTTTGAGCGCGTTGCGTGGATACAGCAAAGCGCCCCCACCACAAAAGTGGTGGGGGCGCTCGCGCAGCAAACTGGATTACTCCAATTTAGCTCCAGATCATTAGATCTTTGCCGAAGCGTCCTTCAGAACGCTGCGGAGGATGCCGCCGATTTCAGCGAACTCTGCCGGACCAATGGTCAGCGGGGGAGCAAGCTGGATGACGGGGTCGCCACGGTCGTCTGCACGGCAGTACAGGCCAGCGTCCCAGAGAGCGGGCGAGAGGTAATCGCGGAGGAGGCGATCCGACTCCTGCTCGTTGAAGGTCTCCTTGGTTGCCTTGTCCTTGACAAGCTCAATACCGAAGAAGTAGCCCTCACCGCGAACGTCACCGACGATGTCGATGTCAAGAAGCTTCTCGAGCTCTGCACGGAACAGCGGGCTGTTCTCGCGTACGCGGCCGTTGAGGTCTTCTTCCTCGAAGATGTCGAGGTTCTCGAGTGCTGCTGCAGCTGCCGCAGGGTGACCTGCGAAGGTGAAGCCGTGGTAGAAGGTGTTGTCTTCGTTGTTGAAGACCTCCGACACCTTGTCAGCAACGATCATTGCACCGAGGGGCACGTAGCCCGAGGTGATGCCCTTTGCCGAGGTGATGATGTCAGGCTCGTAGCCGAGTGCCTTCGAAGCGAAGAAGTCGCCGATACGACCGTATGCACAGATGACCTCATCCGAAACGAGGAGGACGTCGTACTGGTCGCAGATCTCGCGAACGCGCTTGAAGTAACCGGGGGGAGGCGGGAAGCAGCCACCCGAGTTCTGTACGGGCTCAAGGAAGACTGCAGCAACAGTCTCGGGGCCCTCGAAGAGGATAGCCTCTTCGATGCGGTTAGCTGCCCACTGGCCGAACGCTTCGATGTCGTTCGAGGGAGCGCCCATCTCATCGGCACGGTAGAAGTTCGTGTTAGGAACGCGGTGACCACCGGGGGTCAGCGGCTCGTAGAACTTCTTCATGTCGGGGATACCGGTGATAGCAAGAGCACCCTGCGGCGTGCCGTGGTAGGCAACCGAACGCGAGATGACCTTGTGCTTCATCGGCTGGCCCTTGATCTTCCAGAAGTGCTTAGCCAGCTTGAATGCCGACTCAACAGCTTCGCCACCGCCGGTGGTGAAGAAGACCTTGTTCATTTCGCCGGGTGCGTACGATGCGAGACGCTCCGACAGCTCAATTGCTGCGGGGTGACCGTACGACCAGATCGGCATGAAGTCGAGCTGCTTCATCTGCTTTGCAGCAGCCTGAACGATGCGATCGCGGCCGTGGCCTGCGTTCACAACGAAGAGACCAGCAAGGCCATCGATGTAGCCCTTGCCTGCTGCGTCGTAGATGTGGTGGCCCTCGGCGCGGGTGATGACGGGGATACCGTCGTTGAGCACCTTACGGTTGGTGAAGTGCGGCCACATGTGCTTCCGGGCCGAAGCCTGGAGAGCTGCAGTGTCGACCGCTGCAGTTGGATCGAAAGACATGGTTATCGTGTTCCCCAGTCGTATTTCTGTTTGTTGAGTTTGAGATAGACGAAAGTCTCAGTCGATGAAACGCCCTCGAGCTGGCGAATGGTGTCATTCAGCAACTCGATAAGTGCATCATCGTCCTCGCAGACTACCTCGGCAAGAAGATCAAAGGAACCCGCGCTGAGCACGACGTAACTGACTTCTGGCACCTCTGCGAGTCGATCGGCGACGACCCTGGTGTCGCCTGAGACCCGTATGCCGAGCATTGCTTGTCGGTGGAAGCCGATTCGCATTGGGTCTGTCACTGCAACAATCTGCATGACGCCGGCATCGGTGAGTTTCTGCACACGCTGACGGACAGCGGCCTCGCTGAGGCCTACTGCCTTTCCGATTTCGGCATACGAACGCCGACCATCGAGCTGAAGTTGCTCAATGATCGCTTTCGACGTCGAATCGAGTGCCAGAGTGGCTCGTTTAGTACCCACACCACTGATTCTGTCAGTCGGAAAGCAAAAAAGCAAAGGAATCCGAAGCTGATGCCGAGAAATTCAGGCAATTTGGAAAGTTCACAGGAAAAAGTGCAGCCTGAATTATGCCCTCACGGGGTCGTACTTACTAGGGTGCGCCAATTTTTCTGAAACGCAAGTGAACCAGTGGATATTGCGGAAGAGTGCCGCTCATTCGCACATGATTTGCGAGTTTGATAACTGTTTTGTGTCTAATTCGGCAACACCGATACTCCACCCTGGTATTGGCTTGCGAACTGTGAAATATTCAACATGCGTGAGTTAGCTGTGAAAACTGCTGATTTGCGCAGTGCACAAACAGCGAGACAGACGTGCACAACATATGAGTCAAAGGAGACCCAAATGGTGAATCGCATGCCCGAAGACCCAATGGTCAAGAACGTCGTCAACATGATCCGTGGAGCGCAGATGGATCGTCGCCGCCTACTCAAGGGGGCGATGCTTGGAGCCGCCGGCCTTGGCACGCTCGGCTTGTCCGCCTGCGCCGGCGGGAGTGACGCCAACGGTGTGACGTGGGGCAACTGGACCTACTACCTCGACTTCGATGAGGAGACTGGCGGCTTTGGGTCGCTCGATCGCTTCACCGAAGAGACCGGTATGAAGGTCACCTACATCGAGGACATCGACGACAACAACACTTTCTACGGCAAGATCAAAGATCAGCTCAAGCAGAATCAGTACACCGGCTACGACGTGATTACGTTCACTGACTGGATGAACGCGCGTCTGCTCGAGGCGAACCAGATTCAGGAATTTGATTACGCGAACCTTCCCAATGTGAAGAGCAACATGGTTGAGGCGCAGTGGGATGCGCTCGACGTTGATCCCGGCCGTCAGTTCACCATCCCCTGGCAGCTTCCCGCTTCCGGCTGGGTTTGGAATACGGAGGCTGTGCCGAAGGGGATCAAGGAACTCAACGACTTCATGCGCCCAGAGCTCAAGGGCAAGGTTGGTGTGCTCACCGAGATGCGCGACACCATGGGCATGATTCTGGCGGGTCTTGGTTACGACCCATCGGGTGACTGGGGCGACAAAGAATATGACGAGGCGCTCGCATGGCTCGACGATGGCCTGCAGAGTGGTCAAATCAAGAACGTGAAGGGGAACTCCTACACGCAGGATCTCCAGACCGGTGACACCCTCGTTGCAATGGCGTGGACGGGTGACGTCATCATGATGAACACCGAGGAGCCAGACGGCCCGAAGTGGACGATGGAGATCCCCGAATCAGGTGGCATGATTGCGGCCGATTCGTTCACCGTGCCGAACGGCACAGACCCTGAGGCGAAGAAGCGCGTGGAAGAACTCATCAACTTCTACTACCAGCCTGAGGTGATGGCAGACGTCGCAAACTACGTCACCTTCGTGCCCCCGGTAGCGGGCACTCAGGAGGCAATGCGGAAGCTCCACCCCGAGAACGCAGAAAACCCGCTCATTTTCCCCACGGAAACCGACTGGAAGCACCTGCACTCGTTCCGCACGCTGTCAGCTGAAGAAGACAAGAAATACTCAACCGCGTTCCAGAACGTCCTGGGGCTGTAAGGGCTGCATACATAATGGCTAACATCAATACTTTCGCGGAAAAGGGCGCGGATCTCGAGCTTGTCGGGATCCAGAAGCGTTTCCCCGGATTCACCGCGATTGAAAACCTCGACCTGACCATTCCGGCCGGATCGTTCTTCGCGCTGCTCGGCCCCTCCGGCTGTGGCAAGACGACGACGCTCCGACTGGTTGCTGGTCTCGAGGACCCGACGGAAGGCCGGATTCTGCTCGGTGGCAAAGACGTCACCGACCTGAAGCCGTTCAAGCGTCCCGTCAACACCGTATTCCAGTCGTACGCACTGTTCCCGCACATGACGATCCTTGAGAACGTCGCGTTCGGTTTGCGTCGACGCAAGATTGGCGATCCGCTCGCGAAGGCGCAGGACGCCCTGCGCCTGGTGGAGCTTGACCACGTGAAGGATCGCAAGCCGGCACAGCTGTCGGGCGGCCAGCAACAGCGCGTTGCACTCGCACGCGCCGTGGTGAACCGCCCCGCACTGCTCCTTCTTGACGAGCCGCTCGGCGCGCTCGACCTCAAGCTGCGTCGCCAGATGCAGCAGGAGCTGAAGGCGATTCAGCAGGAGGTCGGCCTCACCTTCCTCCACGTGACGCATGACCAGGAAGAAGCGATGACGATGGCTGACACCGTCGCCGTTATGAACAAGGGCCGCATCGAACAGATGGGTGCCCCTGAGGAACTTTACGAGCTCCCCAAGACGGTATTCGTTGCGAACTTCCTCGGTCAGTCAAACCTGTTCAGCGTGAAGGTCGCTGGCGCCACTGACACCGTGATTCACACGGATCTCGCTGGCAGTCGTATCTCGGTGCCTCGTAGCCGTAGCCAACGCGATGCTGGGGACATCACCGTTGGCGTTCGTCCAGAAAAGCTTCGTTTGCACCGCGAGCAGCCGTCGAGTCACGACGCGGCGACCAACGTGCTCGGCCCTGGCGTGATCACCGATGTCTCATTCATTGGCGTGAGTACGCAGTACACGGTCGAGTCTTCGGTCTTCGGGTCGGTGCAGGTCTTCGCGCAGAACGTCGAGGCAGGTCCCGCAGCGTCGCTCGGAGACACCGTGTGGCTGAGCTGGCTCGTAGAGCACACCTTTGGTCTGCTCGACGACCGCCTGGATACCGGCGCCCTCACCACAGAGTTCTCGACGCGAGCAATCGCGACGCAGGCAGCACTCGCTGAGTAGGAGCTCGTCACCATGGCCTTTACCGCGTTCTCAGGCGAGACAAAGGCAGTAGAGCAATCCCCGCAGAAGCGTGGCTGGATCGCCCTGATCCTCCTCGCACCGGGCATTGCATACATGCTGCTCTTCTTTGTCGCGCCGTTTATCCAACTGGCGATCACATCACTGCAGGCTCCTGCCGACAGCGGTGGCATCGGTCAGTACGTCGCTGCGCTGCAGTTCTCGAACTACTGGGCTGCGCTCCAGGAATACTGGCCGCAGCTGCTGCGGTCGTTCGTGTACGCAATCGTTGCAACGATCATCGGTCTCATCATCAGCTACCCGCTGGCATACCTCATCGGTGTGAAGGTGCGTTCGAAGCCGATGCTCCAGGGCGTGCTGCTCATTCTCGTAGTGGCGCCGTTCTTCATTAGCTTCCTGCTGCGTACCCTCGCGTGGAAGTCGATTCTCCCGAGCGATCTCATCGGAACTCACTTCTCAGTGATTTTCGGTCTCGTCTACAACTTCATTCCGTTTATGGTGCTGCCGATGTTCTCGTCGTTGCAGGCGCTTGACCTGCGACTGCTCGAGGCAGGTTCTGACCTCTACGCGTCGCCGGCGACGACATTCCGCAAGGTGACGCTGCCGCTGTCGATGCCAGGCATCGTTTCGGGTACGCTGCTGAGCTTCATCCCGATGTCTGGTGACTACGTCAATGCATCGCGTGAGTTCCTCGGTGGAACCTCGACGACGATGGTCGGTAACGTCATCGAGTCGAACTTCCTGCAGACGCAGAACTACCCGATGGCGGCAACGCTTTCGATCATTCTGATGGTGATCATTCTCATCTTTGTTGCCACCTACGTGCGTAAGAGCGGGGCGGAGGATCTGCTGTGAAAAACTTCAGTCTTGGCAAGGCGTTCGTGCCGGTCATTGCGACCATTACGCTGGTCTACTTGCTTGTTCCGATCGTGCACGTCATTGTGTTCTCGTTCAACGACGCTGGTCGTAACAACATTCTGTGGCGTGGCTTCACGCTGAAGAACTGGCAGAACCCGTGTGGCGCACCGCAGGTGTGTACCGCGTTCGGCAACAGCATTCTTATTGGTGTCGTCGCGACGGTCATTGCGACCATTCTCGGCACGCTGATTGCTATTGCGCTTGTGCGTTACCACTTCAAGGGACGCTCGACCGTCAGCCTCTTGCTCTTCACCCCGATGGCTACCCCTGAGGTGGTCCTTGGTGCGGGCCTTGCAGCGCAGTTCCTGCTCGCTGGCGTGCAGAAGGGCATTGGCACGATCATCCTCGCGCACACGATGTTCTGCATCTCGTACGTGGTGGTGGCGGTCAAGGCTCGAGTAGCGAGCCTTGATCCCGCGCTCGAGGAAGCCGGCCGCGATCTGTATGGCTCGCCCATGCAGGTATTTTGGCGGATCACCTTCCCCATGCTGCTCCCAGGCATCATCGGTGCGGCGCTGCTCTCCTTCGCGCTCTCCTTTGATGACTTCATCATTACGAACTTCAACTCAGGAACAGCAACCACGTTCCCGAAGTTCATTTACATTTCGGCGTTGAAGGGCGTTCCCGCACAGGCGAACGTTCTCGCATCGATTGTCTTCCTTGGCGCGCTGCTCCTCGTAGTCATCGTGCAGCTGGTTGGCATTAACAAGAAGAAGAAACTCGCAAGAATGGCATGATCCACTCGGCGGGTCGCTGAATAATCTTCGGCAGGGCTGGCGTATCCATCGGATGCGGCCAGCCCTGTTCATTTTTGGGAGTAGGGTAACTCTGTTCCCATTTTGAGCGACGTATGTCGCACACGTTCTTAAAGGAGAGAACAATGGCGAAAGGACTGGCTCCTGCAGTGACGCAGCGAGCAAACCTGAAGCGGAACCTTGGCCTCTGGGCCATCGTGGGTCTCGGCCTTGGTTACATGACGCCGACGGTGGTGTTTGACACGTTCGGCATGGTTGCACGCGACACCAATAACGTCGTGCCGATGGCGTACCTCGTTGCGCTCGTCGTCATGCTCTTTACGGCTTCAAGCTACGGCAAGATGTCTCGCGCAATTCCGAGTGCCGGATCCGCGTACACGTACGTGCGTGAATCGATCCACCCGAATGTCGGCTTCATGGTCGGCTGGACCGCGCTCATCGACTACATGCTGCTGCCGATGGTAAACTGTCTGATCATTCGTAGTTATCTTGAGGCGGTATTCCCAGGCACCCCAGGCTGGATCTGGGTCGTCGGATACTGCATCATCACCACCGGTGTCATCTACTTCACGATGCGCGGTACTTCGAACCTCAATATGATCCTGCTCGTCTTCTCGATCGTGGTCATGGCCGTCTTCGTTGCAATGGTTTGGGGCCAGCTCGCAGCTGGCGAAGGCGTCGGCACTGTTGCTTCGATGGATCCGTTCTTCCACGACGGCGTGCAGATGGGTGCTGTGCTGACCGGCGCGACCATTGTCTGCTTCTCGTTCATCGGCTTTGACGCGGTCACCATGTACGTCGAGGAAGCGAAGAGCCCGAAGATTGTTCCGCGCGCAATTCTCCTCACCGTGCTCATCGGTGGCGCAATCTTCCTCATCGCCGGCTACTTCTCGCAGCTCCGATTCCCTGAATGGGAGCTCTTCGCGCCGGGTGGCGACATGCAGTACATCGAGGACTCGACCCTTCCGCTCATGGGTAAGGAGGTCGGTGGCGGCACCCTGCAGGCAGTCCTTACTGCAGCGGGCTTCGCAGCGACCTTCGCGTCTGGCCTCGCATCGCACGCATCGGTCTCGCGCATGCTCCTCGTGATGGGCCGCAACAACGTGCTCCCGAAGAAGGTCTTCGGCTACATCAACCCCAAGACCAGCACCCCGACCTTCAACATCATCCTGACCGGCCTGGTCTGCATGCTCGCAATTGCGTTCACGCTTGAGATGATTGCCGCGTTCATTAACTTCGGTGCGCTCATCGCGTTCTCGTTTGTGAACATTTCGGTCATCGCGTGGTTCGCGATTCGCCAGAAGCGATACAAGACCCCTGGCGACTTCTTCAAGTTCGTCCTGATGCCGGGTATCGGCATGCTGCTGACGGGTATCCTCTGGGCAAATCTCCACGTTGACGCACTCATTGGTGGTCTGGCGTGGGCTGCGATCGGCTTCATCTACCTGCTGTGGCTGACGCGCGGATTCAAGCGCAAGGTCCAGGCGTTCGATGAGATCCAGCCGGTGACCGGCTTCAACAAGGTTCCCATCGACGACTAATTCGGCGGATCCCGCTCTGCCAACGCCCCCGTACCCCTCGGTTTCAGAGGAGTGCGGGGGCGTTGCTGCAGGTAAGCTAGAACAATCATGCTCGACATTGACTTCAACGCACGCGTTCGCGCGATCCGCTCGACCTATGCAGACATCGCAGAGGTCACCAACCTCGAGAAACTCGATCGTGAGATCGCAGAACTCGAGGAGCAGGCCGTCGCGCCCGGCCTGTGGGACGATCCCGCTGCAGCGCAGAAGATCACGAGTGGTCTTTCACACCGTCAGGCTCGCGTGAAGAAACTGCGTGGCGTCGAAGCGCGGATCGACGACCTTGAGGTGCTTGCACAGCTCGCGGTCGAGATGGAAGACGCCGATTCCGAGCAGGAAGCCATGAAGGAACTGGCGGCGCTCGAAGCTGCGCTGCAGGACCTTGAGGTGCAGACGATGCTCTCTGGCGAGTACGACGAGCGCTCTGCGGTTGTCACGATCCGCTCTGGTGCGGGTGGCGACGACGCAACCGACTTCGCGGAGATCCTCCTGCGCATGTATCTGCGCTGGGCGGAGGACCACGACTTCCCAACCAAGGTGCTTGACACCTCGTACGCTGAGGGTGCTGGCATCAAGTCTGCGACGTTCGAAGTTGACGCACCCTACGCGTTCGGCAAGCTGTCTGTTGAGGCGGGCACGCACCGACTCGCGCGCATCAGCCCCTTCGGCTCCGCAGATAAGCGCCAGACGAGCTTCGCCGGCGTCGAGGTCATCCCGCTGCTTGAAGAAGCGACCGAGGTTGATATTCCCGAGACTGACATCCGTGTTGATGTCTACCGCTCGTCGGGCCCTGGTGGCCAGTCGGTCAACACGACCGACTCCGCTGTGCGAATCACCCACCTTCCGACCGGCATCGTGATCTCGATGCAGAACGAGAAGTCACAGATTCAAAACCGTGCAGCAGCAATGCGTCTGCTGCAGACTCGCCTGCTCCTGCTCCAGAAAGAACAGGAAGCAGCGAAAAAGAAGGAGCTTGCCGGTTCGGTGACCGCGAGCTGGGGCGATCAGATTCGCTCATACTTCCTCTACGGCCAGCAGCTCGTGAAAGACTTGCGCACGGGCCACGAATCGTCGCAGCCTGATGCTGTCTTCGATGGCGACCTCGACGGCTTCATCGCCGCTGGTATTCGTTGGCGCTCGCTGACGAAAAACGACTGAGTTACAGCGCGCCTCAGCCCACCCCCAGCAAGCTCCGCGTATCGTCAGGAACGTCATGATCCTCTTTGAGAACGTCACCAAAAAGTACCGCGGAACGCAGAAGCCCGCGCTCGATAACTTGAGTATCAATATCGGGCGCGGCGAATTCGTGTTCATTGTGGGCGCATCGGGCTCTGGAAAATCGTCCTGTTTGCGACTCATCCTCTGTGAGGACCAGCCAACTTCAGGCTCTATCCATGTCGCTGGTCAGGACCTGCGCCGAATTTCCTCGCGCAAGGTTCCGTACTTCCGCCGTGGCCTCGGCATGGTCTTCCAGGACTTCCAGCTCCTCGCGAACAAGACGGTCTACGACAACGTAGCCTTCTCGCTTCAGGTGATTGGAAAGTCGCGCGGCTTCATTCAGGAAGCCGTCCCCGACACCCTTGAAATGGTTGGCCTGTCAGGCAAGGCGAAGCGCTACCCGCATGAGCTCTCCGGTGGTGAGCAGCAGCGCGTTGCGATTGCGCGTGCGATCGTGAACAAGCCTGCGATTCTGCTTGCTGATGAGCCGACCGGTAACCTTGACCCGGCAACGAGTCTTGGCATCATGCAGCTCCTCAAAGCAATTAACGCTGCGGGCACCACGGTGGTGATGGCAACCCATGAGGCTGCCTTCGTGGACATCATGCGTCAGCGCGTGATCGAGCTTTCGCAGGGCGTACTCGTCCGCGATGAGGTCGGTGGCGGCTACGGTGAGACCGCATCCATTCCGATCGCGGATCTCTCGTCGGAGACTGCGCAGGCACTGCGCGCTCCCGAAGAGGTCGTCCGCGCCGCACTTGGCCCCGATGCAGACCTTGATCTTGAGTCGCTGGCTACGCCGGCACCGACGCTCGACCCAGCTTCTGAGTCGGCTGCGGACGCTGTCGCGCCAGTCACTCCCGCACCCTTTACCGATGCTGATGCTGACACCGATCTGGCAATGCAGCCGGTTGTGTCGGCGCCCGCTGCACCGGTTGCCCCGGTTGTGCCTCCCGCGCAGCCTGTGGCGCAGCCGGAGTCCGATCCGCTTGATGACACGATCCGTGCAGGGTCGCCAGGTGCGCCACCCGCACCGAAGCGTCGTATCCCGGCGTTCCTGGAACCGGGTGACAGCATTGATCCTGTGCAGATGGCAGAAACCGGAAACCTCGCAGAGCACCTCGGTCTCCGCGACGAAGATGATCAGCGAGATGTGGGGCCGGTTCGATGAGATTTAGACTCGTAATGGGCGAGGTCTGGAGTGGCCTCCGCCGAAATCTTTCTGTCGCGATTTCTGTCGTGCTCGTGACGTTCGTGTCGCTCACCTTTGTGGGTGCCGCGGTGCTCATGCAGCTTCAGATTAGCCAGATGAAGACCTTCTGGTACGACCGTGCACAGGTGGCTGTTTACCTCTGTACCTCGTTCGATCAGAGCTCGACGTGTGATGGTACCGACGCAAACGAAGAAACCATCGACGCCGTGCAGGCAGCGCTCGACTCAGAGATTCTCGCGCCGCACATCGAGGAGACGTTCTTCGTCGACCATGATCAGGCCTATGAAGAATTCACGAAGCAGTTCGAGGGCAACCCGATCGTCGACATCACGACGCCAGATCAGCTGAACCAGACCTTCTGGATCCGCCTCACTGATCCGTCAAAGTCGGACATCATCCAGGAAGCGTTCTCGGACATTCCCGGTGTGCAGAGCGTTTCTGACCAGCGCAGCTTGCTCGATCGGATCTTCCTGTTCCTCGGCGTTGCGAGCTATTCCGCGATTGCCATCGCCGGCCTGATGCTTGTCGCTGCGGTGCTGCTGATTTCGACCACGATTCGCCTCTCGGCGTACTCGCGACGGCGAGAGATTGGCATCATGCGCTTGGTTGGCGCGTCAAACGGCTTCATTCAAACGCCATTCATCCTTGAAGGTGTGATCGCATCGCTTATCGGTGCGGTCCTTGCGAGCGCAGCTTCGCTTGCCATTGTGAAGTTCTTCGTGCAGGGCTTCCTCGTTACCGAGGTGCCGTTCACGAGCTACATCACGATGGATCAGGCCCTCGTTGTGCCGCCAATTCTCATTGGTGCAGGCGTGATTCTTTCGGCGATTGCGGCAAAGATCGCAATCACCCGCTATCTCAAGGTATAAGGTCTTATCCATGCCTAAGGAGACTGGCGAGAAGCTCATCGCCTCGAACAAGAAGGCGCGCCACGAGTATCACATCATCGATACCTATGAGGCCGGAATGGTCCTCACCGGTAGCGAGGTGAAGTCGCTTCGTATGGGACGCGCGTCGCTTGTCGACGGCTACGTGTTCATCGAGCGGGGAGAAGCGTGGCTCGACACCGCGTATATCCCGGAGTACTTGAACGGCTCGTGGACCAACCATTCGCCGCGACGTAAGCGCAAGCTGCTGCTGCACCGTCAGCAGATCGACAAGCTGTACCAGAAGACCCGCGAGGGTGGCATGACGATCATTCCGCTCCGCCTGTACTTCTTGGACGGGCGCGCAAAGGTCGAGATTGCGCTTGCCAAGGGTAAGAAGGAATACGACAAGCGTCAGACGCTCCGTGAGCGTCAGGACAAGCGCGAGGCGGATCGCGCAATGCGCGACAAAAACCGTATGGGGGAGTAGCTTCGAGCTGCTATCCTGTAATGCCGGGCATTGCTCGGAGTCGGCATCGGTCGGCGGGGCTTTGGCCCGAAACCTGGGCCTGGCCCAGAACTTGGTAATTCAACAGTGCATGATGCGAGTGCCTCAGATCCGCGCCCTTGGCGTGTGATCGATACGGGGCCGATCGGTTTCGACACGTCGATTTAAGACCGTGGGAAGCGGGCCGAGGACGCGGAGTTATCTCGTTAACGCCCTTCGCAAAACACAGGTGCAAACGCTAAGCGCACCGACTTCGCTCTCGCTGCCTAAGCACGAGACCGAGTCCGTCAGGCCGGGTATGCCTTCGCCCCGGTTTCCTGGCGTCATTTAGAGGGCTTGCTGGTTCGTTGAGTGTCAGGGCGAACCGGGACTTTCACTGATGCTGGGCCTGTCGTTCTAGATGTTTGTGGCAAAGAACGGGGCCGAGTAGAACGTCTGCACAAACTACGCTCGTAGAAGACATGGAATTGTCGAAGTGGACCGGGGTTCGATTCCCCGCGGCTCCACTGGAACTCGCATCACGCACGATTTACCGCGGAAACCGCCGGTGCCCCTGGGAAACCTTGGGTGCCGGCGGTTTTTGTTTTGGTAGGTGGTTTGCGGTTGGCCCCGCGAATTTGGCGCCAACCCCGTGAAAGCGGCACTTTCTGTCGAGATCTCCCCTTTCAGTGCGTAGAAACTATGGTTCTCGGGAGAAAGGGTGCTTCTTGAAGGGTTAACTCCGGGCCCATGCCCAGTTTGCGCTGTTGAGCGGCCCGGTGGCGGGCTTTCGCTGCCAAATGGATCAGTTCGCGTCACGCTCCTCGTCACTGCTTGACCTGCATAAGTCGAGGAAACTTAGGCTCCTTGGAGAAGTCGAGTCATCTCTATCTCCAGGCGGAAACATGAAGGTGCTACGAGCAATTTCCATTCTTGGCGCAGCAGCGCTTCTGAGCGTTGGGGTCGTGGCAATTGACACCGCTGTAGATGTTCGACCAGCGCATGCCGAGCCGCTATGTGGTGCTGTGCCTACGCAGAACCAGGGATTCAACAAGACTTGCTCCAGTGCACGTCATTTCAACCAAAATGAGGTTCGCGGCGTAAAGCAGACCTATTTTGGAAATCGAGCGGGCAAAGGCCAGTGGTCGCGACAATCTGACTGCAAGACCAACGTCATCGGATAAGGGATGTCGCTCATTTGAATGTTCGGAGCGTCATGAAGCCACAGCGTCGCGAATGCAGATACTTGATCAAAGTCTCAGGCCTGCTTTGGCTGTGTGCGACGCTCCTTTTGGCGAGCACCGGCTGTGCCGGCGAGACGAATGGTTTAAACACAGATTACCCTGGCACGGCGCCAGGAATCGACATCCCAGAGTTCACAGGACCCTGGGCAGCAGAGTTTCAAAGAGCATACGAAGAATCAAGAACTGACTTCGAGCGTGAGGTCTTGCAAGACGAGGTGATTTCGGAAGCCGAGTTTGCAGCAATGCGTGAAAAGCTGCGCAGCTGTCTTGAATCGAACGGGTTCGATGAAATCATCTTTTACCCGCGGGGTGAGATGACCGTAGGTGGTCCCGACATCGTCAATGGAGAAGATCAGCTGAAACGTGCTCAGGACTGTTCGGCGAGTTCCGGTGATTCAACTATAGGTACGCTCTATTTCTGGATGAAAGCGAACCCTGCACACCTTGACAACGCGACCATCGTGCTTGAGTGCCTGTTGAGGGAAGGGCTGGTGAGTCCGGATTACACGAAGGCCGAGTACGAGATTGATATGCCGAATGACTCTGTGCCGCTTCTCAAAGGGAAACCGCGTTCGGGGCTGAACGAGTGCATGCAGGATCCACTTGGACTTGTGCCGGTTGAGACGGGATAGCGCAGAAAAAAGAAAAGAAGCGCTGGACAGCACGGTTTCGGAACAAAGAATCTGAAACCTGAAATCCGGCACGGCCGTGGCGCTGTCAGGAAGATTCATAGCCACGCTCCACTAGGCTGACTCAAATGTCGGCACAATCGCTTTACTCACCGCAGAGCGCCCCGGGCGCCCCGAGCGGGGAGAAGCGTGCGCGCCGCAGGAAAAGCCTCGGCGTTGGCGGCGCATTTGTCGTGGTGTTCAGCCTGCTGTTGATCGCGGTCGTGCTGCTTGGTCGTATGCCTGGCTTCATCGGCGCCGGAATCGCGGTTGCCCTTCCCTGGCTCGGCTTTGTGGTCGCCCTGCTCGTCATCTTTGCCTTCACGCTCCGCCGGAAATGGTGGCTCGTGATTGCGCCTGTTGTGGTCTGGGCACTCGCTGTGTCGCCCGCGGTAACGTGGATACCCGAAGCCGCAGGAGACATTGACCCCGCGACTGATCTGGTCTTTGCGAGCCAGAATGTCGAAGCAGGGTCTGGCACCGCCGACGTGTCAGCGAGGACCCTCGCCGAGCACGGAGCCGACGTCATCGCCCTCACCGAGCTCGACGCAGATTCACGCGCGCTCGCGGTGGACGCGCTCGAAGACTCACATCCGTACTCATACCTGGTTGGTACGGTCGGTCTCTGGAGCACCGTCCCGATCGTCGATGCATACCCGCTCGAGCTCGGCCTCGGTTGGAAGCGCGCGCTCAACGCCGAACTCGAAACCGACGCAGGTCTCGTGAGCGTATACGTGGTCCACGCGGCATCGTTCCGCCCCGGCGAGCAGGCCGACCGAGATGGGATGCTCGCCGCTCTCGGTGAAGAGATCGCCGCAGACGAGACCGACCGCGTTGTCGCGCTCGGTGATTTCAACGCGGCAACGACTGACCCTGCGCTTGCGCCGGTGCGCGCACACCTTGTCGAGGCGAAGCAAGCAGTGCCCGGAATTTCTTTCACCTGGCCCGCATCTTTCCCTGTGGCGCGGATCGACCACATCTTCGAACGCGGCCTAGCGTCGCGCGGCGGGGAAGCCTTCCTGGCCGGCGAGAGCGACCACCTCGCCGTGCTCGCTGTCCTCTCGCTCGTTGAGCGCGACTAACGCGGCCTCCTCCCGTACGCAAGCAAGTACCGCGCCCACGCACAATAGCGTCGAGATGAGCGAGGTGCCCCCGGCAGAGACGAAGGGCAACGGCACACCGAGTACCGGTGCATAGCCGAGCACCACGGCGATGTTGACGATCATCTGGGTGGCGATCCACACGACGGCGCCGCCGGTGAGAATTCGCGCGAAGGGGGTCGTGAACCGGTTGATCAGCGCGATGCACACGACCGCGAGCACGAGGTACAGCGCGAGCACTCCGAGTGTTCCAATGAGTCCGAGTTCCTCGCCGATGATCGCGTAGATGAAGTCCGTCTCAGCTTCGGGGAGCCATTGCCACTTAGCTTTCGAGTTCCCGAATCCCGCACCGAACATACCGCCAGCTGAGAGCGCCCAAAATCCGTTGAGTGACTGCCAGCACATATCCATGGCATGCTCGATGTCCGTGAGGCAGTCAACCTCGAAGAAATGGGTCAACCGGTAGACACGGTTCGGCTTGATGATGGTCATGATCGCGACGCCGGCGACGCCGAGGAGGGCGATGCCCGCGAGGATCCGCGCCCGAATTTGCGCGAATATGAGGCAGCCGAAGATCAAAGCGCCGAGGATCATGAGTGTGCCGAGGTCACCACCGATCACGTTGATGAACATGGAGAGTGCAACGACAGGGATGACGGGGATCCAGACGTGCTGCCAGCGGCGCAGGAGCGGTTCTTTCGCGGTGAGGACTGTCGCGACCCAGATGAGGAGCACGAACTTCATGAACTCAGCTGGTTGGGCCGAAAACGGGCCGAGCTGTAGCCAGTTGCGATTGCCTCCCGCCTCGTAACCGAGTGGGGTGTAGACGAGGATCTGCAGGAGGAAACCGATACCGAGGAGCCACCAGGCGAACTTCCGCATGGTGCGGGTCGAGACCTGACTGAGCAGCACCATGCAGAGAATGCCGACGAGCGCGTATCCGCCCTGCCGGAGCGCCCCGGACCAGGGGTTCGAGCCGTTCGCGATCGCGACCACCTGGCCTGCCGATTGGACCATAGCAACGCCAGTTCCGACCAGTAGCAGCACAACCACCACCAAGACGATTGCGAGCGAGCGCAGCGGCCCAGCCTGCGCCGGTACGAGTGCGAACCGGGAAGGCTGGGCCGCGGGCAGCGAGATCCACTGCTGACGCGTGGGTGCCATTGAGCGCGGCTTAGTTCACGCAGGGAATGGCGCCGGCGCGGATCGGGTCGTCCCAACTGTCGTACACCGGAAGACCCGTCTCGTTGGTTTTCTGCTCTGCGGGGGATGCCGGAGGATCGACGGGAGTTGGCGCGCCTGCGTCTTCCGCTGTCTCGTCCGTCGTTGTCGCATCCGCATCGTCGGCATCGGTTGACGCGTCAGCCAGGTAGCTTCCATCGAAGTAGGTGCCGGCGAAGATGGCGGCGACGATCTGCTGGATCTCTTCCTGATCCACCGTATTCACGTATGCGCCATCGATCATGTCGAACTCAAGGATCGGCAGCGTGACAAACTCAACGCCCGTCTTCGACACCTCACGGGCCATCTTCACAAACTTCAGTACGTCGAAGTTCGTATCAAGCGCGACATGGGTTGTCGTGGCGTCCATGAGCGCCGAGATCTTCTTCGGGCTGGTGAACGTGCTCTGGGTGTTGATCTTGTCAACGAGCGAGATCATGAATGCCTGCTGGCGGCGCGAGCGGTCAAGATCGGTGAGGAACGGGCCATCCTCGCTCGTATCGCGGCGCTGACGCACGAAACTCATCGCCTGCTCAGCGTCGATCTCCTGCACGCCTGCAGCAAAGTCTGCGCCAGAGTAGGTGTCGACAGTCGCCTCATTGAGGCACACCGTGAGCGGCTGCACTGCCTGGGCAACGTGGTAGAACCCACCCATGGTCATCTCAACAAAGTGATCAATACGAACGTCGCCGAGGAAGTGCGAGACGGTCTCAATCTGTGCCTGGCGGCCAGCAGCACGGGCCTCCTGGTAGATCTCATCCTCGCTGAGCTCGGACTCCTCCTCGTAGAGATCATTCATGCGCTGCTGGAGCGCAAGGCCGTAAGCCTCCTTGATCTTCGAATTCTCGACGCCAAGGGGAGCGCCCACGATCTCGACGTAGTCATCGCGGGGGATAGAAATCCCGACGGCCTTCGAACGGTCTTCTGGGACGTGCAACAGCATGAGGACGTTTGCGTTGTATCCGCCGTCACTCTCGTCGCCCGCGCGGATCGCATCGTAGACCTCCGCGGGAAGCGGGTCGCCATTCTGATCGAGACGAGAGTCCATACCCATGATCAAGATGTTCTGCTCACCAGAGTCGTCGAGCACATCGTCGACGAGGGGGAGCGAGAAGTCAGAGCGGGAGATGTTGTCGTTGAAGTTCTTATACGCGAGTGCGATTCCGGCACCCGTGAGTACGAGCGCGCCAGTGAGGACGCTCGCAATGGTAATCGTGACCCGACGCCGCCGAGTCCGGCGGCGCTGGCGGCGTGTGAGAGCCTCGTCGATGTCAGAGACGTGAAGGGTTTCCGTGGGACGCTGGGCGTGCATAAAATTCCGTTCGATGCTGCGGCGGGGCCGCGCGACAGGGACTGTCGTGTGAGCAACGGGCGCACGAACGCGCGGGCGGCGCGTGCGCGGTGCTCAGGCAGCGATCAACGGTGGTGTGGTGGGAACTTCAGCGACGGGCTGCGCTGGCATGAGGAGGCGCCCGAGCTGCACGCGTTCGCCCGGCGTGAGAGAGGGGAGACGCACCTCTGGCGTGGTCCAGTGCACGGGACCGTGGTCGTTCGAGTGTGCCTGTGCGCCCATGCCGGAAGCCGCGACGGCGGTATCAGCCTGCGGAGCAATAAAGCCGAGATCGTCCTCGCAGAGGCCGGAAAAGGCCTTATCGTCAGAACGGACAGCGTTGGCGTCGTCGGCGTCAGTGTCGTCTGGCTCGCCAACACGGGTGGCTGCTGACTTCTCGAGCGACTCTTTTTCAGTACGTGACTCATCGAACCGCAGCGTTTGTGTCGTGGCACCGGCATTCGGGCCGGCCGAGACACTCTCCAGGATGTCGATGACCCAGAACGTTGGCGTAAACAGGAGGAAGGCGAGCAGCACTGTGACGAGCTTGTGCGGTGCACGTTTCGACAATGCGTCCTCCTTCTCCGTGAAATGTTGCCGTGGAATGCGCGTGGCTACGGTGAGCTCAGCGCGTGGGGGTTCGATGCTAACAATGAAAGCTTTGGATGCTTTCAGGTTTATCGTCAGACCGCACTGGTGGGCGGATCGAATTGCCGATCCGCCCACCGCGGTGACTACTTAGTGCTCCATCGAGCTGTGATCCATCTCCATGTCATCGTGGCTGGTGGTGCCGTCTTCGTCGCGGTAGTTCTCCTTGGCGCCCGCGTAGTCCTTCACCATTGCGTTAAAGGTGTGCTCGGAGCCGTCCGAGAACACGAGTGTGAACTCAACGTCGTCGCCGGCCGGGACTGCCTGCTTGAGATCCATCAGCATGATGTGGTTGGCACCGGGTGCGAGCTCAAACTTGCCGTGTGCGGGAATCTTGTAGCCGTCCTGCACCTCCTGCATGACGTTGTTGCCCGAGCCATCTGCGACGGTCTCGTGCAGCTCGACGTCGTCAGACAGCGGGGACTTCGCCGAAACGATCTGCAGCTCTTCACCCGAGGTGTTCTCAATCGTGCCAAATGCGCCGGTCATGCCCTTATCTGACGCCTTGAGCCAGAAATCGTGAAGCTTCACTGCGTCAGCCTGGGTCTTCGCAGCTGCTTCCTGCTTCGTGTTCGAGCCTGCGTCAGTACCGGTGCTGCTGCAGCCGGTCAGTGCGAGCAGCGCTGCACCAATCACTACGGATACGCGAGCGGTACGAGTCTGGAACTTGTTCATGTGTTTTCGCCTTTCAACCTGCGAATCATCGGCCGCGCGAGGGCAGGCCGAATGCGCCCGAGCGTGCGGGCGCGAAAAATGATGTTGCTGGAGGAACGGGGCACAGCGCAGTCTTACGCTGGGAGCCCCGTATCGCGAGGTGGCCCACGGCGGTGCAGAGCGGAAGCACGCAGCTCGTCAAGGACGCTCCAGCGCGCAGTTGCGATGCGCGGTGCGCGGATCGGGGCAGCGATCAGAACCGGACATACCGCAGGAACAAGCGCGTGACGTAGCCACTGAGCGGTGCGGAGCGCGAGGACCCGCAGGGCATCGAGGGTGCGTTCGCCGAGCGTCAAGAACACGACCGTCGCAACAGCGCCAAGCCCGTGTGAAGCCCACATCAGCGCATCGCCGTGTAGCAGGGCGACCGTCGTATCGCTCAGGAACGGCGCGGGGAGGGCGTCAGCGGTGACGAAGTGCTGGTGTCCCGATCCGCCAACCATTCCCGCTTGCTTGGTGCCCAACACGAACAACGAGTGGAACAGCGTCTGACTGGCAATGACCGACAGCGTCAGTCGCGTCACCGAAAGCCGTCTGCCAGCGAGCAATACGCTCACGAACAGCGACAGCGCGAGCGGCACGACCACACCGAGCAGACCCGGCATCTCGCCGCCAGCGGATACGTGTGACAGCAAGGCGACGAAGGTCGCGCAGAATGCAGCAGCAGACCCGCGCACAACGTGCGGAAGGCGTGAGGTTTGCTGCATATCGCTATTCTTTCAGCCCCTACTGGGAAGCACCAGAATGCGTGTTATGCGCGGCGACGACGGATGAGCGACGAGATGAGACGCCAGCCCACGAGGAAGAGGCCGAGGACGCCAATCGTGACGAGCACGAAGGCGAACGCCGTTCCTGCGCCGGTAAGGGCGCGCAGCAGCATGCCAAAGAGCACGGTGCCTGACCAGACCGGAATGCCAGTGCGAATCACCTCACCTGGCGCTCGCCATGCGCGGACAATGAGCCACATGATTGCGAGGCCAGCGAGGAACGGCCAAGCGGTCTCGAGGAGGCCGAGCGCGGTGGCATCACGTGAGTGGCTGCTGCGCCCGAGCGCGGCGAAAATCAAGACCAGGATCACGTCGAGCAGCGCGGCTGCGATCACGGTACGCGGCGCGGGAGCGATGGCCTGCGGCGTGCGGCTCATGCCTGTGCCGCCTTCGCGCGGGTCACAACGTCGAGCACTGCGTCATGCACCTTGCCATTGGTAGCGAGAGAACTGCCGTTCCACGCGGAATCAGCGCCCGTGATATCGGTAAACGTGCCGCCAGCCTCGCGCACGATTGGCACGAGCGCGGAGAGATCGTATGGCTTGACATCAAACTCGGCGACAACGTCGACGAGGCCCTCTGCGAGCATCATGTACGACCACATGTCGCCGTACGCACGGTCGCGCCACACGGCACGGGTGAGCGCGATCAGCGGATCGAGGTAGCCGGCAAGATCCCACTGTTCGATGCTCTGAAAACTGAGCGACGCGTTCTCGATACCTTCAACGCCGGAGACCTGCAGACGACGCGGCTCTTCGCCACGACGCCAGCCCCAAGCGCCGCCACCGGTCTCAGCCCACCACCGCTGGCCAAAGGCAGGTGCCGAAACGACGCCAACCGTGGGAACACCGTCAACCTCGAGGGAGATGAGCGTTGCCCAGTTGGGAACGCCGCGCAAGAAGTTCGAGGTGCCATCAATCGGGTCGATCACCCAACGGCGTGAACCACGCTCGGTACGGCCAGACTCTTCGCCGAAGAAGCTGTCCTCAGGGCGTTCTGCCTCAATGCGGGCGCGGATCGCGTCTTCGACTGCCTTGTCTGCGTCGGTGACGAACGTACGGTCCGGCTTGGTTTCGATCGTGAGGTCAGCGGCCTGGAAACGCTCGTGCGAGATCGCATCAGCGAGGTCGGCGAGCTCAAGCGCGAATACGAGATCTTCGGAGTAGGCGGTCATGGTCGAAGCCTACCGCGCCAGAGTTATTGATTGCTTGGGGCGTGAATACGTGCCGCGTACTCTGCGGCCTGCGACGCCCCAGTTTGCAAGCAAAAGAGTCCCGTCATGCGTAGGAAACGATGTGTTTCCGCAGACGGGACTCCTGTGCTGGGTGGCTTCGGTTCACCGAAGGTTAGTGAGGAATTAACCGAAGATGTCACCGAGGAGTTCGAAGGGACTCTGCTTCTTGCGTGGCTTCGTGTACCCGCGGTCGTCGTAGTTTGGCTGGCGCTGCTGGTACGACTGCGGCTGAGGCTGCGGCTGCTGCGGCGCCTGTGCGGGGGTAGCGAGCTGGGCAGAAGCGCTTGCGGCCTCTACCTGGGAGATGATCTTGTCGAGCTCTCCGCGGTCAAGCCAGATGCCGCGGCACTCAGGGCAGTAGTCAATCTCGACGTTTCGACGCTCGGACATCACCAGTGTGGAGCCATCATTGGGGCACTTCATGGTTTGAGCATGGCATGCTCCGCGACATTCGTGCATCAATCTGGTCAGCTTCAAGGCTGATTCCAAGTTTGGTGAGGTGGTCTGGTGCGCAACTGCTCTCAGCCGGTATGCCGCAGCAAACAAAAAGGGCGAGATCGTGAAGATCTCGCCCTGCTTGTGCGCCCCCGGGGAATCGAACCCCGAACCCTCTGATTAAGAGTCAGATGCTCTAACCAATTGAGCTAGAGGCGCATGTTCCCGTATTTGGCAACGAGGAATACTCTAACACGGTCGATTCGAGTCACGCAAAATCGGCGGTGGCTTTCGAAGTGTCGCGCGTGATTTCAACGATTCTCCGTAGATATGTAATCGGCCGGAGATATGCGGAATCTCGCACCAAAGGCCATATCGAAGGCAGATCGTATATGTGCGGGAAATGCTGAAGGGCGCGGCGCCCACCACGGGCCCCAAGTACAACAAAAAGGGCGAGATCGTGAAGATCTCGCCCTGCTCGTACGCCCCCGGGGAATCGAACCCCGAACCCTCTGATTAAGAGTCAGATGCTCTAACCAATTGAGCTAGAGGCGCCCATTGCCGTGCTTGGCAACGATGAATACATTAACACGGCTTTGCTGAGCCGCACAAAATCAGGTCAGCGGCCCGTGCGTGTCGTCTGGTTGGCTGTGCGTGATCCGCGCCAGGAAACGCCTGGTGACGAAGCTGCAGTGGGTGAAATTACTCGCCGAATGCTTCGAAGTCGGCGTCCTCATCTTGCATGGCGACGCTGGCGATTGCGAGAGCGAGTCCTGCGGCCCACACACCCCAGACGAGAGCAATACGCCAGTCCTTGCGCATGCTTTGGGTGCGACGCACGGTGGTGAATGCGCCGGCTGCCGCGCCGATGACGCCGGGGTTGGTGACGTACTTGCCGATCGAAGCCATTGAGGTTCCTCCGCTACTGAAGTGGCTGGTGGGTGAGGTTGCGATCGATGCCGCAACCTTGCCCATCATGTGGGTGACCCGGGTGGTGCACTGACTCAAAATTCTGGGTCGGGGCACGCGCTGGCGGGTGTGATCACACTACCGCGCCGACGTGGGGTACGCTTGGTTTGGTTCACGCGAACATTTGGTGCGCGCGAAAAGACTTCATGGAGCCGCGGGCTCCAGTGTGAAATCAGTTCCTATGGAGGGCAGTCATGGCAAAGAACGAGCAGCTGTTTGAAGAGAGCTCGCAGGGTGCAACGAGCGCGATCACCGTTATCGGCTTCCTGCTTTCTTGCGTGTTCGTATTCGGCGGCTTCTACCTGTTCGGTGCGGGCTTTAACGCAGAGCTTCCGCTGATGACGCAGCTCTCGATCTTCGCTGGCGGCCTCGTTGCAGAGCTCATCGGCTGGATGATTCCCTTCGTATTCCTCCCCGCTATCGGCAAGTAATTACGCGCTGTAGCGACAAGCGATGAGCGAGGCTGGCAGTAGCTGGTTGTAGCAAAAGGAGCGGATCGGACCCTTCCGATTCGCTCCTTTGTGCGTTCCCGCCTCATCTTCGGTGATCTTCGTCATGAACGCGTGTCGGCATATGGCTTGCCCCTATGCTGGGAGACATGGCAATGGGGTGCATTGGGTCGCGTGTGCGCGACGACACGCGAGCGCGTTCGCGCGCTCACGTGAATGCATTACTATTGACAAGTGGACAGGCCACGGTTGGCACAACCGAACCGGGGCTTGAACATTTGGAATCAGAGGCGCTGAGCACAGTTTCGCGTTTCTGGATCGGCGATGTCGACCTGAATCGGGTCAATATCGCGCCGCATACGCTCGACGTGCTGGTAGATCCCGCAGAGCTTGTAGCCCGACAGGACAGTTGGGCTCGCTTCCTTATCGCTATGGCGCCATTGCGCCCGCATCGCGCGCGACTCTCATCAGCTCCGGCTTCCCGCCGTGAGCATTGGCAATCCCAAGATGGTGTCGTTCGGATCGACGAACGTAACAGCGACTGCACTAGCCGCGCTTCCCACAGCGGCACTACTTGCTTACGCAGACGCAGGTCTCGTTCTCACGCTCGGTCCCCGCAGTGTGTGCCTCACGCGAAACAGATCAATCCACTACTCACGAAAGACACGTAATGTCATTGGAATCGAGTGAAGAACTCAAGCACGGCCAGCGCGGCGAGCGTATGACCGGTGCTCAGGCGGTCGTTCGCAGCCTGGAGTCCCTCGGGGTCACCGATGTGTTCGGCCTGCCCGGCGGCGCTGTACTGCCGTTGTACGACACGCTCATGGATGGCAACGACCTTCGTCACATCCTCGTACGCCATGAGCAGGGTGCTGGTCACGCTGCAGAGGGCTACGCGGCTGCAACCAACAAGGTCGGCGTCTGCATCGCGACTTCGGGCCCTGGTGCAACCAACCTGGTGACCGCGATCGCTGACGCATACATGGATTCGGTCCCGCTGCTCGCGATCACCGGTCAGGTGTTCTCGCACCTCATGGGCACCGATGCGTTCCAGGAAGCTGACATCGTCGGCGTCACGATGCCGATCACGAAGCATTCGATCCTGGTCAAGAAGCCTGAGGACGTTCCCGGCGCGATCGCTGCGGCACACCACCTCGCAACGACCGGTCGCCCCGGTCCCGTTCTCGTGGACATCACGAAGGACGCACAGGAGGGCGAGCTCGATTTCGTCTGGGATCCCCGCGTCGACCTGCTCGGCTACCGTCCCATCACGAAGGCAAACAGCAAGCAGGTTCAGGCAGCTGCCGACCTCATCGCTGCGGCAGAGCGTCCCGTGTTCTACGTTGGTGGCGGTGTGAACCGTGCCGGCGCTTCGGAGGAGCTCCTGCAGCTCGCAGAGCTCGTTGGCGCGCCAGTTGTCACGACCCTGATGGCGCGCGGCGTATTCCCTGATTCGCACGAGCAGCACCTGGGCATGCCCGGTATGCACGGCACCGTTCCCGCGGTGCTCGCGTTGCAGGAATCCGACCTGCTCATCACCCTCGGCGCGCGTTTCGACGATCGCGTGACCGGCAAGGCTGCGCTCTTCGCGCCCGATGCCAAGGTGATCCACGCAGACATCGACCCCGCTGAGATTGGCAAGATCCGCGCCGCTGACGTCCCCATCGTGGGCGATGCTGCCGAGGTCATTGCGGATCTGATTGCTGCGGTCTCGACCGCCAAGCTGACCCGTGAATTCGCGGATCAGAGCGCATGGTGGGAGCGCCTCAACATGCTCCGCGAGCGCTTCCCGCTCGGCTACCAGCCGACGAGCGACGGCCTGCTGTCGCCGCAGCACATCATCCAGCGCATTGGCGAGCTCACGGGCCCCGAGGGCATCTACGCCGCTGGTGTTGGTCAGCACCAGATGTGGGCTGCACAGTTCATCAAGTACGAGCGCCCCGGCGCTTGGCTGAACTCGGGCGGCGCAGGCACCATGGGCTACTCGGTACCCGCAGCAATGGGCGCAAAGGTTGCCGAACCTGACCGTCACGTTTGGGCAATCGACGGCGACGGCTGCTTCCAGATGACCAACCAGGAACTCGCGACCTGTGTCGTGAACAACATTCCCATCAAGGTTGCGGTCATCAACAACTCGTCGCTCGGCATGGTGCGCCAGTGGCAGACCCTGATTTACAACGGTCGCTACTCGAACACCGAGCTCAACACCGGTCACGGTTCGGTTCGCGTGCCTGACTTCGTCAAGCTCGGTGAAGCCTACGGTTGTCTCGCGATCCGCGTTGAGCGTGAAGAAGAGATCGACGCTGCAATCAAGCTCGCGCTTGAGACCAACGATCGTCCCGTTGTTATTGACTTCGTGGTGAGCGCTGACGCAATGGTGTGGCCGATGGTCCGCCAGGGTACGTCGAACAGCGACATCCAGTACGCACTTGATCACAGCCCGGAATGGGAAGGAGAGTAAGCCATGGCACGTCACGTTCTGAGCCTGCTCGTCGAAGATAAGCCAGGCCTGCTCACCCGCGTTGCGGGTCTCTTCGCCCGCCGCGGTTTTAACATTGAGTCGCTCGCCGTTGGCCCGACCGAGGTGCAGGGGCTTTCCCGCATCACCGTCGTTGTCGACGAAGATGAGGTGCTCCTCGAACAGGTCACCAAGCAGCTCAACAAGCTTGTCAACGTCATTAAGATCGTTGAACTCGAAGAATCGAACTCTGTGCAGCGCGAGCATGTGCTCGTGAAGGTGCGTGCTGATAACCAGACACGCTCGCACGTGCTCGAGTCAGTGTCGCTCTTCCGCGCACGCGTCGTAGACGTTGTGCCCGACGCGCTGACGATCGAGGTCACTGGCGACAGTGGCAAGATCGAAGCCTTCCTCCGCGTCCTCGAGCCGTTCGGCATCAAGGAGATCGCGCAGTCGGGCCTCATTGCGATGGGCCGCGGCTCAAAGTCGATCACCGAACGCGTGTTCAAAAGCTAATTTTTCACATTCCATACGAATATAAGGAGGCCACTCGTGGCTGAAATGTACTACGACAAAGACGCAGACCTGTCGATCATCCAGGGCAAGAAGGTAGCTGTTGTCGGCTACGGCTCGCAGGGTCACGCACACGCAATGAACCTTCGCGATTCGGGCGTTGAGGTCGTCATCGCGCTCAAGGCTGGCTCGAAGTCGATCGCCAAGGCTGAAGAGGCTGGCTTCAAGGTTCTCTCGGTTGACGAGGCTTCGGAGTGGGCAGATCTCATCATGATCCTCGCACCGGACCAGCACCAGCGTTCGATCTACAACGATCAGGTCAAGCAGCACCTCACCGCTGGCAAGACCCTTGCATTCGCACACGGCTTCAACATCCGTTTCGGCTACATTGAGGCTCCCGAGGGCGTCGACGTTATCCTCGTAGCTCCCAAGGCTCCCGGCCACACCGTGCGCCGCGAGTACGAAGCTGGCCGTGGCATCCCCGACATCATTGCAGTCGAGGTTGACGCATCGGGCACCGCTTGGGAGACCGCAAAGTCGTACGCTAAGGCAATCGGCGGCACCCGCGCAGGCGTCATCAAGACCACCTTCACCGAGGAGACCGAGACCGATCTCTTCGGCGAGCAGGCAGTCCTCTGCGGTGGCGCTTCGCAGCTCGTTCAGTACGGCTTCGAGACCCTCACCGAGGCTGGCTACCAGCCCGAGATCGCTTACTTCGAGGTGCTTCACGAGCTCAAGCTCATCGTTGACCTCATGTGGGAGGGCGGCATCGCTAAGCAGCGTTGGTCGGTTTCGGACACCGCTGAGTACGGCGACTACGTTTCGGGCCCCCGCGTGATCGATCCTTCGGTCAAGGAAAACATGAAGGCTGTCCTCGCTGACATCCAGTCGGGCGCATTCGCAACCCGCTTTATCAACGACCAGGATGCAGGCGCTCCCGAGTTCCTGTCGCTCCGCGCAAAGGGCGAGCAGCACCCCATCGAGACCACCGGTCGCGAGCTGCGCAAGCTCTTCTCGTGGAAGACCACCGACGAGGATTACGTCGACGGTTCGGTTGCACGCTAAGTAGCGTTCGCTTCACTCGTGAAGTATTGGCGGTGCCCCGGGACTTCGGTTCCGGGGCACCGCTTTTTTGTCTTTTGCTCGGTGCGAGCTTGCGAACTCTGCTTTGGGGGCTCAGCCTCGCGAAACAGACCGTTTCTGCCGAGATGAGCCCGTTCTGGCGCAAGAAACACCCCTTCTCGAGAGAACGGGTGCGTTTCGAGGGAGCGATGTGCGAAAGTGCTGCGAGCTAGCCGTCGAGGCGGGCCTGCGCACGCTTGGTGCGGGCAGTGGCGACGGCCGTCCAAGGGTCCTCAGGCCAAGGATGCCGCGGGTATTTGCCGCGCATTTCCTTACGAACCTCCTGATAGGGGCCGTTCCAGAACGATGCAAGGTCATCCGTCACAGCAAGCGGACGCCGAGCCGGTGACAACAAGTGGAACAGTATCGGCACACGGCCTTCTACGAGGCGAGGCGTCTCTGCATAACCAAACAGTTCTTGGAGCTTCACGGCCACCACAGGCGATTGATTGCTCGCATCAGGAAGCGCATACTCGATGCGCACATGCGAACCAGAGGGGACCGCAAGCCGCTCGGGGGCGAACTCATCGAAGCGGGCCGCTGCCGGCCAAGGAAGCAGCCGTCGCAGGGCAGCAGTGAGCGAAATCTTGTCGAGCGCAGCCGACGGGCGGACTGAGGCGAGATCAGGCCCAAGCCAGTCCTCGAGGCCGGTGAGCAACGCCGCATCATCGACCGCGGGCCACGGTGCCCCAAATTCACGGTGCAGCAGCGCGAGACGCCCACGGAGCTGCAGCGCATCGTCGCTCCAACCGAGCACGCCGAGGCCTGATTCGCGAATGTGCGCAACGAAGGCAGCTGCGGTGTCGTCGGCACGAGCCGCAACCGGCTGCGCACTCAGCATAATCGCGCCGAGCTTGCGCTCCTCGCGCACCTGCACTTTGCCGTCAACAATGCGCGCGGATCGGCCACGCGACAACAGCCCAGCGCCAATTTCGAGCGCGGCCTCGGCAGTGAGCGCACCCGCCATGCGAATGACTGCGCCAGTGCCGTCTGCGATACGACCCTCGGCACGCTGCACTTCGCGCACGGCAATCCATTCGGCGGTGAGGAGGCCGCTGCCCTCGGGAAGCGCAGCTCGGGTTCCGCTCGCGAGCAAGTACGTGCGTGCGTGATCGCCGGTGCGGTGTGCGATCCACTCTGGTCGGGAGAGCGCGAGGACTTCGCCCGCGTCTGGGATTCCAGACGAAGGTCGTGCCGAAGCAGCGTCCTCGCGGGCGATCCGCTCCAAACGTTGTACCTCACGCTTCCAACGCTGGGCTCCGGGCGCACGTCCCGACCGGAGCTCGGTGAGGAGCTTGCCAAGATCCGCTGACGGTTCTCGGTGATCGTCAGAGATTGCGGCAACGATTTCGGCTACGCCGTGCGTATCACCGAAATATTGCGTGCCAGAAAGCAGGGCGCGTGCCTCGCGCACGCCGACCGGCAACTGCGCAACACGTGTACCGAGCAGGGTTGGCCTGCCGTCCGCTGAGACAAGCGAGAGCGCGAGGAGCAGCGACTCAGCCTCGACCATCGATGTTGCCGGGGGAGCAGTGGGCAACGCAAGTCCGCGCCCACCGGGGGTACCCCAAACTGCGAGGAGGAGGGCCGCGTCGAGGAGATCAGCCGAAGCGATCTCGGGGGCAGCCGCAGCTGGCATACGTGCGAAGTCGGCCTCGCTGTACACACGCACCGCGTGGCCTGGCCCGAGGCGGGCGGCACGACCCGCGCGCTGCTCGGCACTCGCGCGCGAGGCGCTGACAGTCACGAGTCCGCTCATGCTGCGAGCACGATCGCGGCGCACCTCGCGGGAGAGTCCGGAATCGATGACGAGGTGTACGCCGGGCACGGTCAAGGAGCTTTCCGCGAGTGAGGTGCTGACGACGATCCGCGGGGGTTCGCCGGCCGAGCGCCCGCGGACCGCGCGGTCCTGATCCGCCGATGCCAAACGACCGTGCAACGGGAGGACGTCGACAGTCACCGATCCGCGCCCCGCAGCAACCCGCTCCGCGATGAGCCGCACGGTCTCGTCGACCTCGCGCGCGCCTGGAACGAACACGAGCGCATCGCAGCCGAGGGCGCGCTGCTCCGTGACGGCCACCTGCGCGAGGTGTTCGAGGTAGCCGCGCGTGACGCCGCGATCGTCGAGGCGACCCGCGGCGTAGGGGGCGTAGCTGTGCGTGAGCGGGTGCAAGACCGATGGGATTTCGACCGTGGGCGCGGATCCCAACAGCTCAGCGAACTGAGCCGCGTCGAGGGTGGCCGACATCGCGATGACGACGAGGTCGTCGCGAAGCGCGCGAGCCTCTGCGACGAGCGCGAATAGGAGATCGCCGTCGAGGGAGCGCTCGTGGACCTCATCGAGGATTACGGCACCGACACCAGTCAGCTCTGGATCAGCAAGGAGCTTCCTGAGGAGCACGCCAGGGGTCAGTACCTCGATTGCGGTGTCGTCGCTCACGCGTCGTTCGCCGCGTACGGTGAATCCGACGGCGTCGCCGACTGATCCGCCATCCAAGGATGCGATGCGCCGTGCGGCTGCGCGAACGGCGACCCTGCGCGGCTGCGAGAGCAACACGGTGCCGCCGTTGCCGCCCGATGTGCTGAGCAGGTTCGCGATCAGCGGCGGGATGAATGTGGTCTTGCCCGTGCCAGGCGGCGCGGTGATGACTGCGGCGCCGGTGCGCACGGCTTCCTCGATGGCGGATCGCGCCTCAGCAACGACAAGGCCAGCGCCGATGCGCGTGAGATCAAACTGATGGGAAGCCACACAACAATCCTAGGGAAGGTGCGACTGGGTTTCTGCCGTTCAGCGCCTTGCTGAAGTGTTAGCGGTTGAGTTCGTAATACTCTTCCGAAGCAACTTCGGCGGCCTGCTCGGCTGCCGCAACCTGCTCCTGGGTGAAGCCGCAGTCGGTGACGGCCGCGTACTGCCACTTGTATTCCAGGCTCGTCATCGAATCGGTGAAGTACGCGTCGCGCACGGTGCCGCTGACAATCTTGCTGTCGAAGAGTTCAGCGTCTTCCTTGAGACTCTTGGCCTCGGCGCACACGGCGGTGCCACTGAACCCGCCCTCAACCCAGAAGACCTCGTCCTTACCAGTGAGTGTGGTGATCAACGCGGTTTCTTCTGCGATGGTCCACTCGTCGTAGAAGCTGTCGTCAGGGGAGACATACTCGTCAGACGAGTCGGTGCCATAGTCATAGCCGTAGTCGCTGCCGTAGTTGTAGGTCGAAGCACCAATACCGAAGAGAGTGAGGAAGCTGAAGCCAATGACCATCCAGACCACCAGGATGAATGCCCAAATCGCGGTGCCTACGTAGCCGATGATGAGGCCGGCGATTGCCATACCGCGTCCGCGATCAAGGCGCTTCTTGATCTGGCTCAGTGCGATGTGGCCGAGCACAACTGCAGCGACCGAAATGATTCCGAGCGTGAAGAAGCCAACAATCGCTGCGATAAGCGACAGGATGGCGAGCACGTTCATCGGTGCCTGCGACTGCGGATACTGCGGAGCAGGCTGCTGGCCGATGTACGGCGGTGTCGGAGGGACGCCCGGCGCGCCGGGTACGCCTGGTGCTGCCTGGTACGGCTGCGCTGGCGGCTGATACGCGGGCGGAGCCGCGGTGTACGCCGGGGGAGCTGCCGCGTATGCCGGTGCGTCTACCGGGGGCGCTTCATACTGGGGTGCCTGCGGCTGCTGCGGCGTATCCTCGGGCCGCTCGGCGTTTTCGTTCGTCATGCTGTGCCTCCGGTAGCTAATTGTTCATTCCAAGGGTATTCCAATAGACCAGGGGATGTAAGCGACTGAGTGTCGCTTAACTCAGTAACGCTGCGGATCTGAGCGGGGAACGATCCGCGCCCCAAGTGAAACGCAACAGGGCGGGCGAGGAAAACCCCGCCCGCCCCAAAACGCGTGATGTGGCTAGCCGACGAGGCGCTCGAAGAAGTCATCGGCCGCATCGGAACCGAAGTCTGTCGCAGATTCAACCTGGTCAATCGTGTAGCCACAGTCGGCCACAGCGATGTCGTCCCAGTCGAGCGCGAGTCCGGCGCTACCGTTCTCCCCGAAGGACTCAGCAACAGTGCCCGAAACGATCTCATTCCCGGTCATGTCTACATCAAGAGCGAGGCCGGATGCTTCCTTGCAGACTGCGCCACCGGTCGCGCCACCGGGGACCCAGAAGATCTGATCCGAGCCAGTGAGTGTTGTGACAATCGAGGTCTCAGCGAAGATTTCAACCTCGCGATAGACCTCGTCGGTGACGTCATTGCCATTCTCATCAGTGATGATCTCGCTCGAATCAGTGTCATGTCCCTGGTCAAACTCGATGTTGCCGTTCTGAGTCGCCGCGAGGAATCCGATGCCGAGAATGAGACCGAGCACCAGCAGGATCGCCCAGAGAACGATGCTGACGTAGCCGGTCACGAGGCCGGCAATTGCGAGCCCCCGGCCACGTTCGCCGCGCTTCTTAATCTGGCTGAGTGCGATGTGGCCAAGAACTACCGCGACCACCGCGGGGATGCCGAACACAAAGAGGCCGACGATGCCGAGAATGAGTGAGATCAACGCCATGGTGTTCAGGCGAGGCTGCATCGGCGCGGATGGCGCGTACGGTGCGGACGGCACGTAGCCGGGCTGCGGGGGAGTTGGCTGCTGTGCTGCCGGTGGAATCTCTGGTGCCGCCGGTGCTGGTGGTGCCGCCGGCTGCGCAGGCTGCTGTGTCTCGCCAGGCAGAGTGCCCTCAGGCTCGCCCACTGGCTGTTCTGGATTTTCGTTTGTCATCCTACGCCTCCGTCGATTGATTGATAGTTCCAAGGTTATGCCAAGAAAGCCAGGTTGTGCAGCAAATTTGTGGTTCCCAAACAGCTGCGGTACCCGCGCTTGCCGCCGGTTTGGTGGCGGTGGTGTCCCTCGCATCATCGGGGCTTCCTGGCGTCATGTCGTCGCGCGTGAAGTCGTCTCAACCGAATCCTCAGAGAAGCCATGGCTGGCGTGACTACACTGAGCTGCGTGAAGAAGAAGACTGGAGACGCGGGCGAGGCCCGCTCGATCCGCGCCGGATGGACCGTTGCAGCAACGGACGCCACGCCAGATACTGCAGCCGAACCCAACGCTCATGCGAAGCCAACGGCCGATACGCCAGAGGTAGGGGAATCGAGCGTAGACGCTCACGTCGCAACGACTGCGAGTGTCCCTGGGGGCGATCAGAACGATGCCGCTGACAGTCCCGAGGTGGCTTTGTCAGAGGCGCCGAAGCAGATGAGTGCCATGCTGCTCGTTGTGCTCGGGATCGTCGGTGGACTCTACATCTTCTACGCATGGGTCACACTGACCTGGGTGCGCGCGTACTCTGCAGCGATCGAGGCCTCTGTCGCAGGGAGCGGTGCCATTGGCGCATTCTTCCAGCAGGCAATGTACTGGTTGTCGCCGCTTGCTGCGATTGCTTGGTTTGTTGCGGTGCTGGTGCTGTACCGGAAGAAGCCCATCAAGCTCATCGTCGGACTCGTGCTCGGCCTCATTATTCTCGTGCCGATCCCCTTCCTCTTCTCGATCGGAGTCGCACTCTAATGGCGAAGCGCATTCTCGGATGGGCATACGCGGCCATCCTCCTTCTCTTCTTCGTGTCATCGACGGTATTCGCGGTTGCGAACCTCGTTGGTATGAGCAGCCTTCGTGGTGACTCGCTTTCAGTGCTCGGCTGGGGACTCCTGATTCTGAATGTTGCTGCACCCGCACTTGCGCTGCTTGCGGCACTCTTGCTTGGACGCAAGCGGGGCGGCGGATCGAAGCTACTGTTGCTCACAGTGGCACTCTGCGTCGTGGCTGCGATTCAGTTGGATGTCTTCCACCTGCTGTTCCCGATTGAACAGATCGGGTATTTGTTTCAGTAATAGTGCGTAGTTCTCGGGAACGCGAGCGGTTCTTCTTCGGGGAACGGTTATAGACTGGCTGTGTTCGCGCGCCTCGCGTGACAATTTCTGACCGCCACCCTGAGAAGGAACCGCTCGTGTCAAAGCCGGTCGTGCTGATCGCCGAAAAACTCTCGCCCGCTACTATCGCCGCGCTCGGCCCCGACTTCGACGTGGTTCACGTCGACGGAACCGACCGTGACGCACTTCGCAAGGAACTCGCTACCGCGAGTGCTGTGCTCGTGCGCTCGGCAACTCAGATCGATGCCGAGGCTCTCGGCTGGGCTCCCGAACTCAAGGTCGTCGCTCGCGCGGGCGTTGGCCTTGACAACGTAGACATCAAGGCTGCAACGCAGGCTGGCGTCATGGTAGTGAATGCTCCTACCTCCAACATCATCAGCGCTGCAGAGCTGACCGTTGCTCACATCCTGGGCCTCGCTCGCAATCTGCAGCGCGCACACGCTTCGCTCTCGGCTGGCGAGTGGAAGCGTTCGTCGTTCTCGGGCACCGAGCTCTACGAAAAGACGATCGGTATCGTCGGCCTCGGCCGTATCGGTGCGCTCGTTGCTGAGCGTCTCCGTGGCTTCGGTGTCGAGCTCATCGCGTTCGACCCCTACGTCACCGCAGCTCGCGCACAGCAGCTCGGCGTACAGCTCGTGTCGCTCGAAGAACTCGTAGAGCGCGTCGACTTCCTCACCATTCACATGCCCCGCACTCCCGAGACCCTCGGCATGATCGGTGCAGAGCAGCTCAAGGCAATGAAGAAGACCGCGTACGTGGTCAACGTTGCACGCGGCGGCCTCATTGACGAAGCAGCACTCGCAGCGGCACTCACCGAGGGTGAAATCGCTGGCGCAGCACTCGACGTCTTCATGCAGGAGCCCCCGGCTGACAACTCGTTCACCGGTCTCCCCACCGTTAACGTGACCCCGCACCTCGGCGCTTCGACCGCTGAAGCGCAGGAGAAGGCTGGCGTTGCAGTTGCAAAGTCGGTTCGCCTTGCACTCTCGGGCGACCTCGTCCCCGACGCAGTGAACGTTGCTGGCGGCGTCATCGACGAGTACGTTCGTCCCGGTCTGCCCCTCACCGAGAAGCTCGGTCAGATCTTCGCAGGTCTCGCGTCGGGTCCCCTCGCGTCGGTTGACATCGAGGTACACGGCGAGCTCGCAGAGCACCGCGTTGAGGCGCTCCGTCTTGCAGCGCTCAAGGGCATCTTCTCGAAGATCGTCAGCGAGCCTGTTTCGTACGTGAACGCACCGCTCCTCGCAGAGCAGCGTGACGTTGAGGTTCGCTTCTCGACCGACAGCGTCGCAGAGAGCTTCCGTAACATCATCACCCTTCGTGGCTCGCTCACCGATGGCACCCAGATCTCGGTCTCGGGTACGCTCACCGGCCCCAAGCAGGTTGAGAAGATCGTTGAGATCAACGGCTACGACCTCGAGCTCGCTATCTCGGAGCACCTCATCGTCTTCAGCTACACCGATCGCCCCGGCATCGTTGCAGCATACGGTGGACTCCTCGGCGACGCAGGCGTGAACATCGCTGGCCTCCAGATTGCACGCGACGAGAAGAAGGGCACCGCACTTTCGGTTCTTTCGGTCGACACCGCAATCGAAGCTGAGCTGCTTGAGCAGCTCAGCGAGAAGATCGGTGCAGACCGACTTCACGCGATCGACATCGACGCCTAAGACTGTCCTGCTGTCTCGGCAGTCGTAGTCGTTCGGGGTTCACCACCTCGGAAGCCAGGCGTTTCCAACAAAAATGCCCCTTTCATGCACATGAAAGGGGCATTTTTGTATGAACGGCCCCGTTTTGCGAGGTGACCCACCGGAACGATCTGAGGCGCGTAATCGCCCGGGCGTTCGCCGCCAAAACTCAACGAGCCAAACCACGAGCGCAACTGATAACCTGGCTGCGTGGGCATTTGCCCGCATCAACGAAGCGCGAACGAGTCAGATCTCGAGCTGGTCTTCGGTGGTGGATCCCTTGCCAAGCCTGACATGGCTGAAAGTGACCGTCGTATCTCGGCGGCCATCAGGTGGAGCAAGTGGTCTTCCACTGAACATCAGTCCGTGGTCGCCCGCGCAGCAACCTGGCGTCGCCAGGGTGAGCTGTGCAGCGTTCGCCTGGAGTAAAGGAGAACCCGTGGAGGGTCCTGAAATCAAGTTTGCGGAGGCCGTGCTCGACAACGGTCGTTTCGGCAAGCGCACCATCCGTTTTGAGGCTGGCCGTCTCGCACAGCAGGCACAGGGTGCCGTTGCTGCGTACCTCGACGAGGAGACCATGCTCCTCTCGGCCACCAGCGCATCGAAGCAGCCGAAGGACCACTTCGACTTCTTCCCGCTGACCGTTGACGTTGAAGAGCGTTCGTACGCAGCCGGCAAGATCCCCGGCTCGTTCTTCCGTCGTGAGGGTCGCCCCTCGACCGAGGCTATCCTCGTGTGCCGCCTCATCGACCGTCCCCTGCGCCCGTCGTTCGTCGACGGTCTCCGCAACGAGGTACAGATCGTTGTCACCGTGCTCTCGATCGCACCGGGCGAGTACTACGACGCGCTTGCGATCAACGCAGCGTCGATGTCGACTCAGATCTCGGGCCTGCCTTTCTCGGGTCCCATCGCAGGCGTTCGCCTTGCGCTGATTCCGGGCTTCGGCTCGGACGCAGACCAGTGGGTTGCATTCCCGAACGACGAGCAGGTCAAGGAAGCTGTCTTCGACCTCATGGTTGCAGGCCGCGTTGTTACCAAGGCTGACGGTACCGAAGACGTCGCAATCATGATGGTTGAGGCTGAGGCTACTGAAGGTTCGTGGGACCTCATCAAGGCTGGCGCTGTCAAGCCTGACGAGGCAGTAGTTGCTGCAGGTCTCGAGGCGGCAAAGCCGTTCCTGACCCAGCTCGTGAAGGCACAGGAAGCACTCGCTGCACAGTCGGCGAAGGAAATCGCTGACTACCCCGTCTTCCCCCCGTACGCTGATGAGACCTACGCAGCAGTTGCTGAGCTCGCAGAGGCTGAGCTGTCGTCGATCTACCAGATCGCCGACAAGGTTGAGCGCCAGGACGCTGACGATGCACTCAAGGCACGCGTCAAGGAAGCAATCGCAGCGAAGATCGAGGCTGGTGAGCTCGATGCTTCGGCAGAGGGCCAGGTCTCGGCTGCCTACAAGTCGGTGACCAAGAAGATCGTTCGCGGTCGTATCCTCAGCGAGGGCGCACGTATCGATGGCCGTGGTCTCCGCGACATCCGTGCACTCGACGCAGAGGTGCAGGTCATCCCTCGCGTCCACGGTTCGGCAATCTTCCAGCGCGGCGAGACCCAGATCATGGGTGTCTCCACGCTGAACATGCTGAAGATGGAGCAGCAGATCGACTCGCTGTCGCCCACGACCAGCAAGCGCTACATGCACCACTACAACTTCCCGCCCTACTCGACCGGTGAGACCGGCCGTGTTGGCAGCCCGAAGCGCCGCGAAATCGGCCACGGCTTCCTCGCAGAGCGCGCACTTGTTCCGGTTCTTCCGAGCCGCGAGCAGTTCCCGTACGCAATCCGCCAGGTTTCCGAGGCACTCGGCTCGAACGGCTCGACTTCGATGGGTTCGGTCTGCGCATCGACCCTGTCGCTCCTGAACGCAGGCGTTCCGCTGCGCGCACCTGTTGCGGGCATCGCAATGGGCCTCGTTTCGGATCAGGTTGACGGCGAGACCCGCTTCGCTACCCTCACCGACATCCTCGGTGCAGAGGACGCGCTCGGCGACATGGACTTCAAGGTCGCAGGTACCCCCGAGTTCGTTACCGCTCTCCAGCTCGACACTAAGCTCGATGGCATCCCCTCGGACGTCCTCGCAGGCGCACTGTCGCAGGCAAAGGAGGCTCGCACCGCGATCCTTTCGGTCATGGAGCAGGCAATCGACGCACCCGACGAGATGGCGCCCACCGCGCCTCGCGTCATCAGCGTCCAGATCCCCGTTGACAAGATCGGTGAGCTCATCGGTCCTAAGGGCAAGACCATCAACGGTATTCAGGACGAGACCGGTGCTGACATCTCGATCGATGATGACGGCACCGTCTACATCGGCGCAGTTGACGGCCCCTCGGCTGAGGCAGCACGTGCCCAGGTCAACGCAATTGCGAACCCCCAGAACCCTGAGGTTGGCGAGCAGTACCTCGGCACCGTCGTGAAGAACGCAGCATTCGGTGCGTTCGTCTCGCTCCTCCCAGGCAAGGACGGCCTGCTGCACATCTCTGAGGTGCGCAAGCTCGTCGGTGGCAAGCGTATTGAGTCGGTTGATGAGGTGCTCTCGGTGGGTCAGAAGATCCTCGTGAAGATCACCAAGGTTGACGATCGTGGCAAGCTCTCGCTCGAGCCCGTTCTCGAAGAGAAGGCTGAAGAAGCAGCAGCTCCCGAAGCTGAGTAATCTCACCCTTCGACGGTAACGTCACGACATCGCGCCCGCGACCCCAGCAATGGTGGCCGCGGGCGCGATGCGTTTCTGCTGGCGGATCGATCCGCGCCCCTGGGCAATTGTCCAGAAGGAAGGGCATAGGCTGGAGGAATGCGCGAGCCGATTCAGTTTCCCCTCGACCAGCCCGAACTTACAATCGATCTGGGCGGCGGTGAGATTCGGCGTACGGTGCACCCGAGCGGTTTGCGAATCCTGACGGAACGGATGCCCGCTGCCCGCAGCGCGTCGATCGGCTTCTGGGTTGGCGTTGGCTCGGCTGATGAGCAGGCTGTGAGCAACGAAGCGCCCGGCAGTCTCGGCTCGACCCACTTCCTTGAGCACCTGCTCTTCAAGGGCACACCATCGCGTGATGCCTATGAGATCGCCACCAGCTTTGATCGCATTGGTGCTGAGCACAACGCCCTCACCGCGAAGGAATACACCTGCTACTACGCGAAGGTGCGTGACGCGGATCTCGAGCACGCAACCGTTGTCCTCACGGATATGGTGGCAAACTCGGTACTCGACGAGAAGGAGTTCGAGACCGAACGTGGCGTGATCCTCGAAGAGCTCGCCATGGCAGCAGACGATCTTGGCGATGTTGCGAGTGAGCGACTGTTCGAAGAGGTCCTCCGCGGGCACGCGCTCGGCCGCCCGATTGGCGGCAATAATGAGACGATCCGCGCGGCAAAGCGCGATGACGTGCTTCGTCACTACAAGGAACAGTACGATCCCTCGACCCTGATCGTTACGGCGGCCGGTGCGGTTGATCACGATCGATTTGTTGAGATCGTCCTGCGCGAATTGGGTCTTGCCGACTCGGCACAGTGGGATCTCAACGTGGATCGCACCCCAGTCCGTCGTCCTGCAGCGACACTGGAGTGGGCTGGCACCGCGGGCGCTCCGGCGCTTGTCGAGCGCACGAGTGAACAGGTAAACCTCATGCTCGGCACCCCTGCGCTGCGCAACGGGGATCCGCGCCGCTACGCATACGGCATCATGAACTCGGTACTTGGCGGGGGAATGTCCAGTCGCCTGTTCCAGGAGATCCGCGAGAAGCGCGGGCTTGCCTACACCGCCTACTCCTTCGGTGCGAGCTACACCGATGCTGGCCTCTTCGGCATGTACGCGGGTATGGCGCCGGCGAATGCGGTTGAGGTCATGGAGCTTGCCAAGGCGGAGCTCGCTCGGTTGGCGGATCAGGGCATCACCGAGGAAGAGCTCGAACGCACCCTCGGTCAGGTCGCTGGTTCTTCTGCTCTGGCACTCGAGGATTCGGACACGCGGATGAGTCGCCTCGCACGCGCAGAGATGACCTCGGGGGAATTCTACGACCTCGACATGTCGCTTGAGCGCTACGCGGCAGTGACGAACGAAGAGATTCAGTCGATGGCACAGACGCTCGCTGCGCAGCCACTGCAGATCGTTGCGGTGGGTGCTGTGGAGGGCCTCGGTCTCTAAGCAGACTGTCGGTGGTCACCGCTACGCTGGGAACATGGCAATTTCAGTAGCGGTGGCCGGTTCGACCGGTCGGCTTGGTTCCCTCATTTGCGACGTGATTGAGGAGGACCCGCGATTCGAGCTGGTCGCGCGTCTGCGCAGCTCGTCTGCTCCTGACGAAGGTGCAGACGCTGAGGTGCTGGTCGACGTGACGACCCCTGACGCTTCGCAGGCGGTCGTAGAGCGCGCGCTGCGACGCGGCCAGAAGGTCATTGTGGGTACGAGTGGCTGGTCGCAAGAGCGCCTTGCTGAGCTCGACACGCTGATTTCTGAGATCTCGGGTGCGGGTGCGATTGTCGTCCCGAACTTCTCGCTCGGCTCGGTGCTTGGCACCGCGCTCGCGCAGATCGCGGCCCCGTTCTTCGACTCCATCGAGATCATTGAGTCGCATCACGCGAAGAAGGTTGATTCTCCCTCCGGTACCGCAGTGCGTACTGCGGAGCTCATGATGGCCGCGAGAGGCGGGAATCCGGTAGAGGCTCCCTACGCAGAGCAGACGGCCCGGGGCGAGCTCATCGGTGGAATCCCGGTCCATAGCCTTCGTATGACGGGCGTCATGGCGAAACAAGAGGTCCGCATGGGTGGTGCCGGTGAAGTCCTCACGGTCACGCATGACACGCTCTCTGGCGATTCGTACAAGGCTGGCATCCGTGCGGCGCTCGCAGCTGCGCCCGAAGCGACCGGTTTGACGGTTGGCCTCGATGTGTTGCTCGGACTTGGCAAGGTAGGTGCATAACGATGAAGGCGCGTAGCAACGCAATTTTTGGCATCATCACCATGAGCGCGCTGCTGGTGCTCTACTTCTTCCTTGCCGGTGTGAAGGCGGTCGCGCTCATCATGTCTGGTGATGCAATCGCTGTGGCAATGGGTATCGCGCTGGTGATCTTGCCGATCATTGGCGTGTGGGCGCTCGTGCGAGAAATCATGTTTGGCTACTCTGCTACGAAGCTGGTTGACCAGCTTGAAGCTGAGGGCAATCTTCCTGATGACCTGTTCGTGGTTGAGGGTGGCAAACGCCCGACTCATGAAAATGTCGAGGCTGTTTTCCCGAAGTATCAGCAGGCTGCAGAGACTGCTCCGGAGGAGTGGCGCAACTGGATGCGGTTGTCGATTGTCTACGATGCGGCAGGTGACCGAAAGCGTGCAAGACAGGCGACTAGACAAGCAATTACTGTAGAACACAACTAAATCAGTGGCGTTTCGCAGCTCAATGCGACTTTTTCATACTTCAGGCGTAAGATGCTCTGAGCAAGTTAACTAGCCATACGTATTGCTGTGGGAAGCATTTGCTCTGTGCAAATGCGTATGGGATCTTCTCGCACTGATGCGAGAGAAAGACGGAGTAGACGCATGTCTTCTAAGTATGACCAGAGCGTTCCAGAAGGTGCTACCCGCACCCTGGATTCGGTCACTGGTATTAGCAAGAAGGGCTTGGAATCAGGCACTGTCGGCGTTGTCGGCGCACTGGTTATCGGCCTTTCGGTGTGTGCACCTGCGTACACTCTGACCTCGGCAATTGGGCCGGCGGCGAGTGAAGTCGGTTACCAGACGCCCGCAATCTTCCTCATGGGCTTCATCCCCATGTTGCTGGTTGCGATCGGCTACCGCGCACTGAACTCGGCAATGCCTGACTCGGGTACCTCGTTCACGTGGGCAACCCGTGCATTCGGCCCGTGGGTGGGCTGGATGGCAGGCTGGGGCCTCATCGCGGCGACTGTGCTCGTGCTGTCGAACCTCGCAGGTATCGCCGTGGAGTTCTTGTTCCAGTCGATCGCGATTCTCGCGAATAACCCAGATATCGCACTGATCTCTGAGAACAAGTTCATCAACATTCTGGTCTGCCTTGCATTCATGGCAATGGCAACCTTCATTTCGTACCGAGGCATGACCTCGACGAAGATCTTCCAGTACATCACGGTCATCTTCCAGATGGGCGTCATGATCTGGTTCGCAGTGGCAATGTTCATGGGCGCGGCAGATCCCGCAAACCCCGAGGGCAAGATGCCTGAGCTGTCGTGGTTCAACCCGCTTGAGGTCTCAAGCGTGAGCGCCTTCGCCGCTGGTATTGCGGTTTCGATCTTCGTCTACTGGGGCTGGGACACCATCCTCACCATGGGTGAAGAGACCAAGCCTTCGAAGGGTCGCATGTCGACCGAGAGCAAGGCCGCAATGATCCTCGTTGCGATCCTTGTCGTGATGTACGTCGGCACCGCAGCAGCAACTGTTGCCTTCGCTGGCATTGGCGACGGCCCCACCGGCCTGGGGAACGAAGCAATCGCTGAGAACGTGTTTGCAGCCCTTGCTCACCCGGTTATGGGTGGCGCGGCAATCTTCCTGTCGCTCGCGATTCTGGTCTCGGCAATGGCATCGATTAACTCGACCGCGATCTCGCCTGCACGTACCCTGCTCGCAATGGCACACTATGGTGCAATCCCAGCTGCGATCAAGAAGATTCACCCGAAGTACAAGTCGCCGCACATCGCACTGATGCTGTCGTCGATCGTCGCTTCGGTCTTCTACGCGGTCATGCGCTTCATCAGTGAAGATGTGCTGTGGGACACCATCACCGCTCTCGGCATGATGGTCTGCTTCTACTACGGCATTACCGCTCTTGCGAGCACCTGGTACTTCCGTAAGCTTGCTCCCAAGCAGGGCTTCGGCTCGATGATGTCGAAGGTCATCCTTCCCGGCATCGGTGGCGTCATCCTGCTCCTGGTCTTCATCCAGACGACCGTTGACAGCATGGATCCCGCCGCTGGTTCCGGCAGCAACATCGCCGGCGTTGGTCTGGTCGGCCTGATCGGCGTTGTCGTGCTCGGACTTGGTGTTGTGCTCATGCTCATCCAGTCGCGTAAGACTCCTCGCTTCTTCAAGGGCCAGGTGCTTGAGCGCGTGGACGCGACGAACGATACCTCGATCATCGAGGTCTTCGACGACGGCCTGGGAAGCTAATTTCCCTTGCGGCTTCGGCTGTAACAATGGCTGTGCCCCGGTGCGAAGTCGCCGGGGCACAGCCATTTTTGGTGGTGTCTACCGCCGACACGTGATCTTCGTGTGAGTCTCGGCTCGACGTTCAAACTCTTGGGTAAGATTGAGCGCATGACTGCTGAGATCAAGACTCCATACGAAGACCTGCTTCGTGAGGTATATGAGACCGGTACTCCAAAGAGCGATCGCACGGGCACCGGCACGCGCAGTCTCTTCGGGCGCCAGATCCGCTACGATCTCGCAGAGTCGTTCCCGCTGCTCACGACGAAGCGCGTGCATTTCAAGTCGGTCGCGGTTGAACTGCTGTGGTTCCTGCGCGGCGAGTCGAACACCAAGTTCCTCACCGACAACGGTGTAACGATTTGGGACGAGTGGGCTGACGAACAGGGCGATCTCGGACCCGTCTACGGCGTGCAGTGGCGCTCGTGGCCAGCGCCCGGCGGCGAGCACATTGACCAGATTGCCAACGTTATCGAGCAGCTCCGCTCGAACCCTGACTCGCGTCGCATCATCGTGTCTGCATGGAATGTCGCTGATCTCGACGAGATGGCGCTTATGCCGTGCCACGCGTTCTTCCAGTTCTACGTTGCTGACGGCAAGCTGTCTTGCCAGCTGTACCAGCGTTCGGCCGACATGTTCCTTGGCGTTCCTTTCAACATTGCGTCGTACGCGCTGCTGACCCTGATGGTTGCCCAGCAGGTCGGCCTCGAACCAGGTGAGTTCATTTGGACTGGCGGAGATTGCCACGTGTACGACAACCACGTTGAGCAGGTTGAGAAGCAGCTTTCGCGCGAACCGTACGCGTACCCGCAGATCAAGATCAACAAGGCTGACTCGATCTTTGACTACACGCTCGATGACTTCGAGGTCGTCGGCTACGAACACCATCCCGGTATTAAGGCGCCGGTGGCGGTCTAATGAAACACGCAGAACGCACCATTGGTGAGGGTCTCGGCATGATTTGGGCCGAGGCAACCGGGGGAGTGATCGGCCGTGCGGGCACCATGCCTTGGCACCTGCCTGAGGACCTCGCACACTTCAAGCGCACGACCTGGGGCGCGCCAGTGATCATGGGGCGTCGCACGTGGGAATCGCTTCCTGAGAGTTTCCGGCCGCTTCCTGGTCGTACCAACGTGGTGATTACGAGCGACGCGGCGTACGGTGCTGACGGCGCGACCGTTGTCGCGACGCTTGAGGAAGCGCTCGCGCTGACAAAGACGGCTGTGCGCGATGCGTACGATGCTGCCTGCGCAGATAACGCTGCTGCAGCTCACGGCGAGTGGCCTGCGCGCGCCGCGTGGATTATGGGCGGCGGCCAGCTGTATCGTGCAGCGATGCCGCTCGCTGACGAGCTGGTTGTGACGCGGATCTCCATTGACGTCGATGACGCCGACACCTTTGCGCCTGAAATTGGGCCAGAGTGGCATCTCACAGAAAGCGGCCCCGAGGAGCAATCACAGCAGGGTCTCGGGTACGTTTTCGAGCGCTGGACACGTCACTGATACGTAATCTGGATAATCTCAGCAGCCCGAGTCGGGTAGCCTAAGTAAGTGGCAAATATTGAGAACCCCTTCGGGCAGGTCCTGGTCGCGCTTGTAACACCGTTCGATGCTGACGGTGAAGTTGACTGGGCTGCGACGGAGCAGCATATTGAAAACTGCATTCAGGGCGGTGCTGACGGCATCGTCGTGACTGGAACGACCGGTGAGACGTCTACCCTCACCGACCCTGAAAAGTTGAAGCTCGTCCAGGTTGCGAAATCTGTGGCGAGCGGCCGCGCAAAGATTATTACCGGTGGCGGATCGAACGAAACCGCACACGCAATTGAGCTCTACCGCGCGAGTGAGCGCGCGGGTGCAGATGGTGTCATGATCGTGACCCCGTACTACAACAAGCCCACTCAGGCGGGCTTGCTCACTCACTTCCGTATGGTTGCTGACGCAACCGACCTTCCCACCATCCTGTACGACATTCCCGGTCGTACCGGTGTTCCGATTGCCTACGAGACGATTCTTCGCCTCGCGAAGCACCCGAACATTGTGGCTGTGAAGGACGCAAAGGGCGATCTCAGTCAGGTGAGCCGTGTGCTCAACCAGACTGACCTGCTCTACTTCTCGGGCGACGACGCGAACGTGCTTCCGCACCTGTCGATCGGCGCCTCTGGCCTTATCGGTGTGACGGCAAACATTGCTCCTGCACCGTACCGTGCGATGGTCGACGCGGTGAACGCTGGCGACCTGCACGCAGCAACGGCTGTACACAAGAACCTCGAACCGCTCGTGCGCGCAGTTATGACGCATGTCCCGGGAACGGTTGCAGCGAAGTACATTCTCCACGGTCTCGGCCGTATTTCGAGCCCGCGCGTGCGTTTGCCGCTCGTCGGTCCCGAAGAGTGGGAAGCTGCAGTCATCGAAGATGAGCTGTCGCTGGTTCGCGATGTACCCGGTGTTGACTTTACGAACTTCCGACCGGACCGCAATGCGGCTGCCGGCGGTGCTCTGCCCAAAATCGCAGGCACCACCAGATAAACACAGGAGGCTTTGTGCCGAACCCCCCGTACGCTCCGCCAGCCCTCGAAGAGGGTACGCTTCGCATCACGCCACTCGGTGGCCTGGGCGAAGTTGGCCGAAACATGACTGTCTACGAGATCAACGGCAAGCTGCTGATCGTCGACTGTGGTGTGTTCTTCCCCGAGGTGCAGCACCCCGGCGTCGACCTCATCCTTCCCGACATCTCGAAGGTTGAAGACCGTCTCGAAGACATCGTCGCGGTTGTGCTCACGCACGGCCACGAGGACCACATCGGTGGTGTCCCGTATCTTCTGAAGATGCGCGAAGACATCCCGCTGGTCGGTTCGAAGCTGACCCTGGCATTCGTGTCGGCAAAGCTCAAGGAGCACCGTATCCGCCCGGTCACGCGCGTCGTGGCTGAGGGGGAGCGTACCAAGTACGGTCCGTTTGATCTCGAGTTCATCGCCGTGAACCACTCGATCCCCGATGCACTCGCTGTCGCGATCCGCACCGACGCTGGTCTGGTAATCGGCACCGGTGACTTCAAGATGGATCAGCTCCCACTCGACGGCCGCATCACTGACCTTCGCGCGTTTGCTCGCCTCGGTGAAGAGGGCGTTGACCTCTTCATGACTGACTCGACGAACGCAGATGTTCCTGGTTTCACGCCGCTTGAGAAGAACATCGGCCCGGTTATCGAGCAGGTCATTTCGCGCGCCCCAGGCAAGGTCGTCGTTGCGAGCTTCTCGAGCCACGTGCACCGCGTGCAGCAGGTACTCGACGCAGCTCACGCAAACGGCCGTCAGGTCGTGCTACTTGGCCGCTCGATGGTCCGCAACATGAAGATCGCTTCTGACCTCGGGTACCTCAACGTTCCCGAGGGTGTGCTCGTCGATCTCAAGAAGAGCGGCGACATTCCCGATCACCGCATCGTGTACATGTCGACCGGTTCGCAGGGTGAGCCGATGGCTGTGCTCAGCCGTATGGTGAACCAGGAACACCAGGTTGAGGTTGGCAAGGACGATACCGTCATCCTCGCGTCGAGCCTCATTCCCGGTAACGAGACCTCGGTCTACCGTGTGATCGATGGCCTCATCAAGCTTGGCGCCAACGTTGTTCACAAGGGCAACGCAAAGGTACACGTCTCGGGCCATGCAGCGGCAGGCGAGCTCCTGTACTGCTACAACATCGTTCGCCCGAAGAACGTGATGCCGATCCACGGTGAATACCGCATGCTCGTCGCAAACGCTGCGCTCGCAATTGAGACCGGCGTTCCCGCGAACCGCACGGTGATCGCTGAGAACGGCACCGTTGTTGACCTCGTTGATGGCGTTGCACGCGCGGTTGGCCAGATCGATACTGAGTTCATCTACGTCGACGGCAAGAGCGTCGGTCGCGTCACTGAGGACGACCTCAAGGACCGCATGACCCTCGCTGAGGAAGGTTTTATCTCGGTCATTACCGTGGTCGAGCCGACTACCGCGCACATCGTTTCGGGTCCCGATATCCACGCAAAGGGTGTCGCCGAGGATCGTCGCGTCTTCGACAAGATCAAGCCGCAGATTGCAGACGCACTTGAGGCAGCTATGAAGGACGGCGTGACCGACCACAAGCAGCTGCAGCAGATCACGCGTCGCACGATCGGTCGCTGGGTGGGCACCAAGCTCCGCCGTAAGGCAATGATCGTGCCCGTCGTGGTCGTCGTCTAACTCCCGTAAAAGGGAACGAAAGGTCAGAGGGTGGCTTCTGGGATCGCGCGCGCAAGTGCGCTGATGGCTTCTGGCACGATGGTGTCGCGAGTGCTCGGCTTCGTCAAGACGGCCCTGCTCGCGTTCGCAATCGGCCAGACGCAGTCGATTTCTGCCGACGCATTTGCGAACGGCTCGATGCTCCCGAACACCCTCTACCTCATGCTGGTGGGCGGCATGTTGAGCTCCGTGCTCGTGCCGCTCATCGTCAAAGCATCGCAAGGGCCCGATGGGGGCGCCGCATACATCAACAAGATCATGACACTGATCTTGACGATCCTCGGCACGGTTACCGTGTTGGCGATGGCGGCCGCCCCCTGGCTCGTGCACATTTTCACCCTTGAATTCCCGGCGGATCAGCGTGCACTCGCAACCGCGTTCGCTTACTGGTGCCTCCCGCAGATCCTGCTCTACGGCCTCTTCACCGTCCTCGGTGAGGTGTTGAACGCACGTAGCGTGTTTGGCCCGTTTTCCTGGGCGCCAGCTATTAATAATCTCGTGGGAATTGCGGGTATTGCCGCGTTCATCCTTATTTTTGGCGCGGATCCAGACGGCCTCCGGACGGTCTCCGACTGGAATGGCTGGAGCATCGCACTGCTGGCCGGCAGCGGCACGCTCGGAGTCGCGATCCAGTCTGCGATCCTGTACATCGCGTGGACTAAGTCGGGGATCCGCTATCGCCCTGACTTCCAGTGGCGCAACATGGGTCTCGGCGAGACGGCGCGCGTCGCAAGCTGGAGCCTCGGCTCGGTTGTGGCAATGCAGCTCGGCAGCATCATCACCACGAATGTGGCGAATAGCGCCTCAGGTAGCGGTCCGTCTGCCGCGGCGATGCAGAACGCCTGGCTGCTCTTTATGCTCCCGCACTCGGTAATCGCGATGTCGATTGGCACGGCATTCTTTACTCGGCTTGCTACCGCGGGTCAGACCGGCGACACCGTCGGGTATCGCGAGAATTTCCAATCTGCCACCCGGTCGATCAGTCTTGTCATGCTGTTCTCGGCCGCGCTGATGATGGCTGTTGCGCCGTACGTGAGCCGTGTTGTCCTTTTCGCTACCGATGAGTCTCAAGTGCAGATGTTCACGCTGGTGCTCCGTGGGTATCTCATTGGCCTCGCTGCTTTTAGCTTCCTGTATGTGGTGCAGCGCGGCTTCTTCGCGCTCACAGATATGAAGACCCCGTTCTTCTTCAACCTTGTGCAGATCATTCTGTACTCTGGCGGTGGCCTGTTCTCCCTGATGCTGCCGCATCAGTTCACCGTTGTCGGCCTGACGCTCACTTGGGCGCTTTCCACGATCATTGAGTGCATTCTTGCGGCTATCCTGCTGCGTCGAAAAGTTGGTTTGCTTGGTGGTCGGCGGATCCTGCGAACGCTTTTGAGTGCGGTCCCAGCTGGCTTCATTGCAGCGGTCGTCGGTATCGCGATGGTGTCTCTCTTCGACGACAATTTGGGCCTCGCTACTGTGTTTGATGCGATTTGGCGCTCAGTTGTCATCGCTGTGGTTACGGGAATTGTCTTTGTTGGCGTACTCGCGATCACACGTTCGCCAGATCTTCGCGTAATCCTGGCCCGTCTGAAAGCGCGTTCGAACTGAGGATGCTAGCGTTCTGTGAGTAGTGTTTTTGAACACTTCCTTACACCGATCACCAACACGGGAGGCCGTATGCGAACTCGAACTTCTGCTCAAAGCAATGCGCGACGCAGATGGACGGGTGTGGTCGGTATCGCGGCAGCAGCGTGCATCGTCGCCACTGGTCTCACGTTCGGTGCTTCACCTGGCCAGGCAGTAGATGCCGATCTCCCCACGTGGGACGATGTCCAGAAGGCGAAGCAAGACGTGAACGCGACAGACGCCAAGATCACTGAGATCGAGGCGCTCCTCGTGCAGGTCGCGAAAGAAGTGGAGACGACGAAACAGGCGTCGATCACCGCTGGCAATGCGCTCGCGCAGGCCGAGGACGACCTGCTTGCAGCGAACGAACGCGTAGAAGCACTTGAGACGAAGGCAAGCGAGAGCGCAGAGGAAGCGGAAGCTGCCTCGCGCGAAGCAGCTTCGCTCGTGTCTCAGATGTACCGTTCCGGTGGCGTAGACCGCAACATGGAGCTCTTCCTGGAGAGCGACGCATCCACGGCTGATCAGCTGCTCGAGCGTCTTGCGGTGATGTCGAAGGCATCTGAACGTAATTCCAAGGTTGCTGACGACGCAACTCGCGCCCGCAACAATGCGGAGACGCTTGGACAGCAGGCTGAATCTGCATCAGCAGAACGCGAGCGTTTGCAGCAGGAAGCTGCTGAACGCAAGGAGATTGCTACCGTTGCGGCGGCCGCTGCGGTTGAGAAGCAGACGACGCAGGAAGAGCAGCAGGCAACGCTCGAAGCTCAGCTTGAAGCGCTCAAAGACAAGTCAGCCGAGACGGTTGAAGGCTACGAAGAACGCGTACGTCAAGAGGCAGAAGAAGAGCGTCAGCGCCAGGAAGCCGCTCGGAAGGCGGCTGAAGAGGCTGCACGCAAGGCCGCTGAAGAAGCTGCCAACAATAACAACGGAGGTGGCGGCGGTGGCGGCGGCGGTGGCGGTACTGTCAGCCCGCCAACTGGTGGCGGCGGCTGGGGCTACCCGCTCGCGTGGAACAGCGTGAATGAGGAGTTTGGTGGCGCCCGTAACCACGGTGGCCTCGACTTCGATGGTGCAATGTGGACGCCGATTTACGCTGTGGCAGCTGGCCGTGTAACCGCCTGCTACGAGTTCAGTAACTATGGCAACGCTGTAGATATCCAGCATGCAGACGGATCGATGACTCGTTATGCACATCAGCCGTATGGCGGCATCATCGTCAGCTGCGGTCAGTGGGTTGAGAAGGGCCAGCAGATTGGCCATATCGGAAGTACTGGTTGGTCCACCGGCCCGCATCTCCACTTCGAAACTTGGCCGAATTCCTGGAGCCGAGTCGATCCACGTGGGTTCATGGCCGCACGCGGCGTCTACTTCTAAACCAGCGAATAACGCACATTGATTCAGCCGCCTACGGTCACCGTAGGCGGCTGAATCATAGGCACGCCGAACCGAAGCACACGCATGTCGGTGGTGCCTTGTACCGTATTCACATGGCCAAAAACTCGTCAGCGAACGGCAAAGCCGGGAAAACATCCGCGAAGAGTCGTAACTCTTCCGGGTCTCAGGCGACCGCGCGCACCCGAGTGCTCATGGAAGCTGAGCCAAGCTCCCCGTTCATTGTTCGTGTTTGGGAGAGCATTGCGCACGCAGTCGGTGGTGCTGCTCGCACATTCCGTGCGGAGCCGCTTGACGCGGCAGATCGTCGCGATGGTTTCCCGCTGTTCCTCGTCGTGCTTGCGCTCATAGGCGCGATCCTTGAATGGTTTGCAATTGGCAGTGATGTGGCGTCGCAGATCACTGCTTATACCTTTGGCGGCCTGGTTGGGCGTATCGCCTTCGGTCTTCCGATCATTATGTTCTGCTTTGCGTTGTGGCTGTTCAACCATCCACTGAGTGTGAATGACAATCGCCGCATCGCGATCGGACTCTTCCTCGCAGTTGCGAGTGCGTCTGGCCTCACCCATCTCTACGGCAACGAACCTCAGCCCAGCCAGGGAATGCCAGCGCTTTCTGCAGCCGGAGGCCTTCTGGGCTGGCTGGTTGGCACGCCGCTTGGCGCGTTGACCAAGTGGTTTGCTGTGCCTGTCCTCTCGCTCCTCCTGATTTTCGCGGTACTCATCGTGACGAAGACCCCGCCAGGCCGTATTGTGCGACGTATCCGTGAAGGGTACGCATATTTGTTCGGAGAACAGGTGCCCGCGGCGCCTGAGGCTGCACCGCGCAATTCGCGTGCGCGCGCTCAGAACGACGAATCTGATGCCGAACTCTTCGACCATGACTCTCCTGAATCGTTGCCCTGGTGGCGCCGTAACTCAACCGGGCGCGAGGAAGATCCTGACTTTGTACAGGCTGCAGAAGCGCTTGACGATGTGCTCCCAGCTGAAGATAGCGGGCGGGGCGCATTTGAGTCTGCGTTTGCTACCGATGACGCGGTCACCGCAGTTGTCGGCGCGTCTGACGAGACAGCGGCGATCGCTACCGGTGATCCGTTCGCTGATCTTGGTCTCGGTACTGACTTCCTGAGCGCAGAAGTGAGCGGAGCACGGGGCGGCTCTGGTCTTGGCGATGATTCGCCCGAAGTGGAAACCCGAATTCTCGACCTCGACGATTTTGGCGCCGATGACGGTGAAGCTCCGGCATTCGAGGTTGCGCCGCTGCACGACCCCGCAGCCGGCACGTCCTACGACCTCCCTGATGCGCGCATCCTGTCTGAGGGATCCACGCCGAAAACCCACACCGATGCGAATGACCAAATCATGGCAGCAATCGGTCGCGTGTTCGAAGAGTTTAAGGTTGATGCGCAGGTCACTGGCTTCTCCCGTGGCCCCACGGTGACGCAGTATGAAGTTGAGCTCGGTCCCGGCGTAAAGGTCGAGAAGGTTACTGCGCTTTCACGCAACCTGTCATACGCGGTCGCCTCAAACGAGGTGCGAATCCTCTCGCCAATCCCTGGCAAGAGTGCCATCGGTATCGAGATCCCGAATACGGACCGCGAGAATGTCGCGCTCGGTGACGTGCTTCGTTCTGCGAAGGCACAGCGATCGACGCACCCGATGACCATCGGCGTCGGTAAAGACGTCAAGGGTGGCTTCGTGATCGCCAACCTTGCAAAGATGCCTCACCTGCTGGTTGCCGGCGCAACCGGCTCAGGTAAATCGAGCTTTATCAACTCGATGATCACGAGCATTTTGATGCGCTCGAAGCCTGAAGAGGTGCGCATGGTGCTCGTCGATCCGAAACGTGTTGAGCTCACGGTGTACCAGGGTGTTCCTCACTTGATCACCCCCATCATCACTAACCCGAAGAAAGCTGCTGAAGCGCTCCAGTGGGTCGTGAAAGAGATGGACATGAGGTACGACGACCTCGCAAGCTTCGGCTTCCGACACATTGACGATTTCAATGCCGCGATTCGCGAGGGGAAAATCATCCTGCCCGAGGGCAGCGAACGGAAGCTCAAGCCGTATCCCTACCTGCTCGTTGTCGTCGATGAGCTCGCAGACCTCATGCTGGTTGCGCCGCGCGACGTTGAAGACTCAATTCAGCGCATCACGCAGCTCGCACGTGCCGCAGGCATTCATCTGGTGCTTGCGACTCAGCGGCCCTCGGTCAACGTGGTCACTGGCGTGATCAAGTCAAACGTTCCAAGTCGCTACGCGTTTGCCGTGGCATCGGGTACTGACTCTCGAGTCATCCTTGATGAGGTCGGCGCTGAGCGTCTGATCGGTCAGGGTGACGGCCTGCTGCTCTTGAACGGTGAATCCAGTCCGATGCGCGTGCAAGGCGCGTGGGTAAACGAGGCTGAGATTGCTCGTGTCGTCGAGCACGTAAAGACACAGGCGCTCCCTGAGTACCGTGCAGACGTTGCTCAGGTCGTCGAGAAGAAGGAAATCGACGCAGACATCGGCGACGACCTGGAAGTGCTTATCGCCGCAATCGACCTTGTGGTGACGTCACAGTTCGGGTCGACGTCCATGCTGCAGCGCAAGCTGCGTGTGGGCTTCGCAAAGGCCGGCCGTCTTATGGACCTGATGGAGTCGCGAGAAATCGTCGGCCCCTCTGAGGGATCAAAGGCTCGCGACGTGCTTGTCTCGCCTGAACAGCTTCCCGAGATTCTCGCGCGCATTAATGGCACGCCTACCCCGTCCGTTACTCCGGCAACACCGCCTGCGATGCCCGCAGCACCAGCGGCCGCAGCAGCGGTTTCCGAACCTGCTGATCAGTTCTCGAACAGCAGTCTGACGCCAGCTGCCGATGGGTACTCAGACGATCGCTACAACGATCCGCTGTTGAACTCGTCAGTTACTGATGACGACGATGAACCTGACGAAGATGCCTGGCAACTCACTGGCCGGGACTAACGAATACGAGATGAGTTCCATGACGAACGCACCCGCAGCACGCCAGAGTAACTGGAATGCGCCCAACATCATTACCGGCGCCCGCATTCTTGCGACTCCACTGTTTGTGTGGTTGATTCTCGCGAGTGGCGATTCAGCGGCCATGCGTTGGGGGGCAACGGCCTTCTTCGTAGTGGCAATCGCGACCGATGCGCTCGACGGTTACTTGGCTCGTTCGAAAGGTTTGATTACCGATCTCGGTAAGCTCCTAGACCCGATCGCAGACAAGGTACTGACTGGTGCGGCACTGGTCTGCCTCTCGATCATTGCTGAGCTGCCGTGGTGGGTGACCATCATTGTGCTCGTTCGTGAGGTTGGCATCACGATCCACCGCCTGATGATCGTCAGCGACGTTGTGGTTGCCGCGGCCTGGATGGGGAAGCTCAAGACCGTTGCACAGTCGATTGCGATCGCCCTCGCATTGACGCCGCTATCGCAGCTCGACGGGGTAGCCGGCACGATCTTCGAGTGGGTGAACATCATTACGATGAGTATTGCCGTGTTCCTCACTATCGCGAGTGGCATCGATTACATCATCGCGTACGTTCGTAGTCAGCGCGTTGCGCAGGGTAAGTAGCGGTCCCTATGAGCGACACCGCTGCAGTCATTGAACGCTGTGCGGAATTGGGCGTGCGGGTTGCGGTCGCTGAGTCTTTGACCGGCGGGATGCTCTGCGCCACGCTAGTGAGTGTTCCCGGTGCTTCTCGGGTGGTATCAGGGGGAGTAGTCGCCTACGACACTGCCATTAAGGCATCGCTGCTCGGTGTCTCCCAAGCGCGACTCGACGCTTATGGGCCTGTTGATGCTGAAGTGGCAAAGCAAATGGCTGCCGGCGTCCGGCGCGCATGCGCAGTGGCAGGAGTTCCAGCGCAGCTCGGCATCTCGACGACCGGGGTCGCTGGGCCTGATCCGGATCCGCAGACCGGCCAGCCGGTTGGCACCGTGTGGGTGGGGCTGAGCTATGGGGAGATAACGAAGGCAATTTTGCTTGATGTTACGCCCGGGAGTAGACAGCACATTCGTGAAGCAACGGTTCACGCTGCGATCAACGCGATCCAAGAGCTGCTCACAAGTCCCGACTTTTCTTCGTAATTGCTGGGAGAAAACCGAAAACCTGAGTGGAGTTCACTCAGGTTTGGAAAATTTTGGGAATAGATCAAGTAGGGTCGAAGTTGTATTCGATGACCGGCAATTGTGTCGAGGTGAGTGCGAGAATCGCATAAGCCGGATATTCTTACAAAAATGGCCGACGGCCACTGCGAAGGGGAGGTAACCGATGGTACTGATGCGTCAGGAGCTCGGAGACGTTCTGCGTGATTTCCGACAGCAGAAGGGTCGCACCCTGCGTCAGGTTGCGGGCGACGCGAGTGTTGCGCTTGGCTACCTGAGCGAAGTGGAACGCGGTCAGAAGGAAGCTTCGAGTGAGATTCTCGCGGCGGTTGCTGATGCGCTTGATACTCCGCTCTCGGTAATCCTCGGCGAAGTGAGCGAACGACTCGCGCTTGTTGAAGGAATTTCGATGCCGCTTTCGTCGCGCTTCCCGGACACTGTTCCCGATGAACTGGTGACTGACTTCAGCTCGTCGCTCGTCGCTGGCTAGACCACCCGATGCGCATGCGCGCGCTGCGAACCGCGGCCGCAGAAGAGTTTGGCGCTGCCCATGCGGGAGTGCTGTTCCGTGACTACTGGGTCACGAATCTGGCGGGAACGCCAGACGAAGCCCTAGCGCGCGGCGTGGAGCCGCGTGCCGTATGGGTTGCGCTCTGTGAGGAGTTTGACGTCCCGGAGTCACGGCGCCACGGTCGCGGCCTCGCGGATCCGCGTAAAGACTGATTTTCGAACAATGCCCCGTCAGAAATGACGGGGCATTGTTGTGTCCAGGGAGGGGCTGCGGGAGTTTTTGGCGACACGCCAAATCTTTGTTCGAATGTGTGTTCGAAGCTTGTTACTGTCGTTCTCGAAGGTCTGATCGGACAAATATCCACAACTCAACTGCTGAATCTTGAAATGTCAGTGGTTGGTTCTAGATTCTGAAGTGAAGACATTCAAGCCTTGTCGGCCCCACTCTGGGGTAGCGATAGTCGGTAGGCAGCAAATCAGCTGGCACTCACCTGAGTCCAGCCCGAGAACACCAGGAGCATGAACATGGCCGCACCCAAAGATCGTGAAAAAGCACTTGAATCTGCACTCGCGCAGATTGACCGTCAATTTGGTAAGGGCGCGATCATGCGCATGGGCAGCGAAGAGCGCCCTCCCGTAGAAGTCATCCCAACCGGTTCGGTTGCGCTTGACGTCGCGCTCGGAATTGGCGGCCTTCCCCGTGGCCGAATCGTGGAGATCTACGGCCCGGAGTCGTCGGGTAAGACAACGCTCACGCTGCACGCAATTGCCAATGCTCAGAAGCAGGGAGGCATCGCCGCCTTCATCGACGCTGAGCACGCACTCGATCCCGACTACGCACAGAAGCTGGGTGTTGACATTGACGCGCTACTGGTCGCGCAGCCCGACACCGGTGAGCAGGCGCTCGAGATCGCAGACATGCTGATCCGCTCCGGCTCGGTCGATCTCGTTGTCATTGACTCTGTTGCCGCACTTGTGCCGAAGGCCGAGATCGATGGCGAGATGGGTGACAGTCACGTGGGTCTTCAGGCCCGCCTTATGTCGCAGGCGCTCCGTAAGATCACGGGCAGCCTCAATGCGACGAAGACCACCGCAATCTTCATTAACCAGCTTCGTGAGAAGGTCGGCGTCTTCTTCGGCAGTCCGGAGACGACCTCAGGCGGTAAGGCGCTGAAGTTCTACGCCTCGGTTCGCCTCGATATTCGCCGTATCCAGACGCTGAAGGACGGCACCGACGCGGTTGGTAACCGTACTCGTGTGAAGGTCGTCAAGAACAAGATGGCTCCTCCCTTCAAGCAGGCAGAGTTCGACATTCTCTACGGCCACGGCATCTCGCGCGAGGGCTCGCTTATTGACTACGGTGTCGAGCACAACTTCATCAAGAAGAGTGGCGCTTGGTACACCTATGAGGGTGATCAGCTTGGCCAGGGCATGGAGAATGCTCGTCGCTTCCTTATTGAGCACGCTGATGTTGCGCTTGAGATCGAAGAGAAGATTCTCACCAAGCTTGGTGTGAATGGTCGTAAGGAAGAGCCTGCACCCGAGGCGAAGGCGGTTGATGCCGCTCCGGCCGCAGCAGACGCGACGAAGGGTGCCGCAACAAAGGCGCCAGCAGCCGCTGCGAAGACCCCCGCTGCTGCGAAGAAGAGCGCGTAAGTTCCATGGTCGTACGGTTTCTGCCGGTTCCCGATGGGGAACCGGCACCGGCGCGGCCAGACCGCGAAAACTTTGCTGAGGTAGTCGAGCTCCGCGCGCGCTTCAGCTCCAGCTGGGCCACCCCTGCACAGGATGATGATGCTTTCGGAGAATCATCAGTGGAAGACGCGGTTGACGCGCCTTCCATGCTCCAGGCAGGGCGCCTCGTATCGGCAGCTAGCCTGCGCGGTGATGCAAGTTCTCATCCAGCCGCTGAGCGGGAAGACGCAGACAACGGCGTGGTGTCGCTTGCCTCTCATCGGAAGCGTAAGTCTTCCCCTCACGCAGATGCAATGCCAGGGTCAGAGGCGAATGCATCTGTGGCTGCTACACCTGAGCCTGCGGCCCCAAAACGTCAACGTGCTGCAAGTCGTCGTGTTGCTGAGGACGAAACCGAAGACGTTGCAGAAGCGCCACTCAACGACATCGATGAAGACGTGGTCCGCCTCATGGCGAAGAAGGCACGTTCGAGCGGTGAGCTCCAACGAGAACTTGTGCTCCTCGGGCATCTCGAGTTCGACGCTGAAGACGCGGTGGCTCGTGCCGTAGAAGCGCTGTACGTCGATGATGAAGGCCTTGCGCGCGCGGTCTGTACGAAGCTTCGGGACGGCAAAGGCGCGAGTCGTAGCCAGATTCGTCAGAAGCTTCGCGACCGCAAGCTCCCAGACTCGGCGATCGAACTTGTCCTTGATGAGCTTGATGAAGAAGACGAAGACGCGCTGCTACGCGAGACCGCGTTTGAACGTGCCCGCAAGATGGGTTCGCTTGATCGTGCGACTGCAGAGCGACGCCTCCTCGGCTTCCTGGCGCGACGCGGTTGGGGCGGCGAAGCTGCTCGTCGTGCGGTACGTGACGCGCTCGACGGCGGTGTCCAACGCCGTGGTGGGAGTGGACGCTCGGGCGGTGTGCGCTTCCAGTAAGACTCCTCGGTAGAATTGTGAGTTATGACCGCACCAGTTTCTGACCCCGTAACGATCGAGCTGTCTCCGGCCGCGCTCCGCCCTGACGGCAGCGCCCGAAGCTACACCGTTCGAACGCTCGGGTGCCAGATGAACGTGCACGATTCAGAGCGCATGTCTGGCTCGCTCGAAGCAGCTGGATACGTTCCCGCAGAAGACCCGAATCTCGCGGACGTCGTGGTGATTAACACCTGCGCCGTCCGCGAGAACGCGGCGACCAAGCTCTATGGTCAGCTGGGCACACTGAATCGCACCAAACTCGGCCGTCAGGGCATGCAGATTGCCGTCGGCGGTTGCCTGGCGCAGAAAGACCAGAGCGCCATCGTCGAAACCGCACCCTGGGTCGATGTCGTGTTCGGTACCCACAATGTGGGTTCGCTTCCGCAGCTGCTTGAGCGAGCTCGGCACAACGCAGAAGCGCAGGTGGAGATTCTTGAATCCCTCGAACGTTTCCCATCGACGCTCCCCACGAAGCGTGACTCCGCCTCAAGCGGCTGGGTATCGATTTCCGTTGGCTGCAACAACACCTGCACCTTCTGCATCGTTCCCTCGCTCCGCGGGAAAGAGAAGGACCGCCGTCCAGGCGACATCCTTGCCGAGGTGCAGGCGCTCGTGGACGACGGCGCGATCGAGGTCACGCTCCTGGGTCAGAACGTGAACACCTACGGCGTTGAGTTCGGCGACCGGCAGGCATTTAGCAAGCTGCTCCGATCCATGGGGGAGATCGAAGGCCTTGAGCGCGTGCGCTTCACAAGCCCGCACCCGGCCGCGTTCACTGAAGACGTGATTGCCGCGATGGCGGAGACCCATAACGTCATGCCGCAACTGCACATGCCGCTACAGTCGGGGTCCGATACCGTGCTCAAAGCAATGCGACGCTCATACCGCTCGAAGAAGTTCCTTGGAATTCTTGATTCGGTACGCGAACAGATCCCCGGAGCGGCGATCACGACAGACCTCATCGTGGGCTTCCCCGGCGAAACCGAGGAAGATTTCGAAGATACGCTCCGCGTCGTCGAGGCTTCGCGCTTCTCAAACGCGTTCACCTTCCAGTACTCGATTCGCCCAGGTACGCCTGCCGCCGAGATGGAAGACCAGATTCCCAAAGAGATCGTGCAGGCACGTTACGAACGACTCATTGCTTTGCAAGATCGCGTTGCAGAAGAAGAGAACCGCAAACTCATCGGCACGTCCGTCGAGATTCTCGTTTCTGCCGGCGCGAGCCGAAAAGGAGAGGCGACGCACCGCCTCCACGGTCGCTCAGCAGACAACCGTCTCGTGCACTTCTCGGTCCCTGAGGGTGCAGAAACGCCACGTCCCGGAGACATGGTCACTGCGCGTGTGAGCGATGCCGCTCCGTACTTCCTCATCGCAGACGACACCGAAACCTACGCGGTCCGCCGCACTCGTGCCGGCGACGCATGGGACCGCCGGCAGGCTGACAGCTGCGGCGTGCCGGCGACCCCTGGTGCGTCTGCTTCGGCGGCAGGTGCTGCGGTGAATCTCGGTCTGCCGACCCTCCGCGTCGGCGCGCCAACGATGTGAACGAGCCTGAGATGACTGACTCCGCTGCCCCTGAACGCAAGCCCCACCTGTGGGCCGTCGTTGGTGCAACCGGCACGGGTAAAACCGCGCTGTCGCTCGACCTTGCGACCCGCCTCCAAGCTGAGCACGGAGTCGCCGCTGAGATCATCAACGTCGACGCGATGCAGTTCTATCGCGGAATGAACATTGGCACCGCAAAGCTGCCCGAAGCTGAACGACAGGGCATCCCGCACCACCTCTTCGAAGCGCTCGATCCGCGTGAGGAAGCGACCGTTGCCTGGTACCAGCCGACCGCGCGCGCACTCATCGAAGCGATTCACGCGCGCGGCAACGACGCGATTCTGATTGGCGGATCAGGCCTCTACGTTTCGAGCGTCATCTTTGATTTCCAGTTCCCGCCGCGAGATGAGGCGATCCGCGCCCGACTTGAAGCCGAGTGCGAACGGGATGGAATCCCGCCCCTGCTCGCAAGGCTTGCAGCGTTGTCGCCCGAGACGGCCGCGGCGGTGGACGCACGGAATCCGCGTCGAGTAATCCGTGCGCTCGAAGTTGCCGAAATGGGCGGAGACGCGCAGGTGACGTTGCCGACAGCGCCGGTGTACTGGTATCAGCCCACGCGCATCCTCGGCGTACACTGCGAGCGTGCGGAGCTCGTTGAACGGCTTGATCGCCGCGTCGAGCAGATGTGGGCTGACGGTCTCATTGCTGAGGTCGAGGCACTGCTCCCAAACGGCCTCGAAGAGGGGCCGACCGCGAGCCGTGCGATTGGGTATGCGCAGGCGATCGCACAGATTCGCGGGGAGAAAACGCAGGAAGAAGCGATTGCTGAAACGCAGTTCCTTACGCGGCGCTACGCCCGCCGCCAGGTGAGCTGGTTCAAGCGCTACGCCGACGTGACCTGGTTGTCGCCGGGGGAGCCGGCACCGCTGTAGCGCGGCGTAACCTAACGGTTTCGTGCCTTGCGGTAGGCAGTCACCGATCCGATGCCGGCAGCGATTGCGCCGAAGAGAAGTCCGGCAATCGGGAAGATCAGCCAAGAGATGTTCCACGCGTCGCCGATGAAGCTCCACAGCAGGTATGCGATCACAACGAACGGCCAGTAGAAGGACGCGATGACACCGACGATTCCACCGTCTGCCTGCTCGGTGCTCACGAGGTGAGTCGCCACCGGGCTGTGTGCGCTGAGAATCTGCGACACTGATCGAGCCCAAGAAGCCGAAACGAGGGTCGCAATGCCGATGGCGACCATGATCAGGGTGATCGCGACGCCGGCCAGTAGCCAGGCTCCGCGCGAGGGCTCCTGCGTCAGCAGTGCCAGCAGCACCAGTGGGAGTGGGGCGAACACCCAGCACATCACTGCGAGCTGTAGCGCGCGTACGCGGCGCTGTTCATGAGTCTCGGCAACCGCCTCGACCCAGACCGTTACGGAATGGTCGGGGGTGAACTGCAGTTCGCGGATCCGCCGATGCGGGCCCATCGTGCGCGTCACATCGATCATGAAGAACACCCCTACGGCGATGAATACGAACTGCGCAACGAGGCCGACCGCCAGTGCCGTACTTGTCGTGACGGTGTGCGGGGACGCGTTGTGCCACGCAAGCAGCAGAATCACGATCACGGGTGAGGTGACAAACAGGGCAACGGCGCTCGCGAGGCGGCCATTCACCTGGCGTCGTGCGTTCGAGTAGGCCTGTGCTTCTTCGAGGGTGACGGCAGGGTGCGACTGAGACACCCGTGCCGCGGCGAGGGACGCAGACGATGCGGGAGGGGTGGCCGGTGCGGCATAGGCGGCCGGTGCGCCGGATGTAGCCGATGCGCCAGCGGACTGGTCGGTGCCGTGGGGACCTGGGGCAGGCATCGCGTCGGCGCTCGACTGGATCTCGGCGGAGATGCCGAGCGTCGGAGCGATCTCGTCGATGTTGCCGAACTCGGAGATCACGCCTCCGATGGCTTCGTTCTCAGACATGCCGGCCGCGATGAAGCCCTGGTAGGCGTCCTCCATCATGGTGCGCAGCTCTGCTTTTGCCTCAAGAAGCTTGGGCGTCTGCGGGTAGGCGCCGAACATGGTTTCGAGGTAGGCGATGATCGTGTTCATGCTGCGGTTCCTTCGATGAATCGGTCGACGACGGTCTTGGTCTGTTGCCACTCCGCGACCTTTTCGCGGAGATGAGCTTCGCCCTCAGGCGTGATTTTGTAGTAGGTTCGCGCTTTGCCTGTCGCGGACTCGCCTGGATACGAACTCACCAGCGCCGCCTGTTCAAGCCGCTTCACCGCCGTGTAGAGCGTGGTCTGCTTGATGCTGTAGCTGCCAGCGCTCGTTTCGCCGATTCGCTGCACGAGCTCGTAGGCATATGACGGTCCAGAGCGCAGCAGTGAAAGCACCATGAGATCGACATATCCGCGGATCGCGTCAGCACTAATGAGCTGCTGGTTCATCGCGCCTCCTTATCTTCATTGCACTCACCGTACTACGACAGTCGTAGTACGTCAAGCGTGTGTGGCTCGCGAGATCTCGCGAGGCCTTCGCCAACCCCGCCAACCCCGCCAACCCTTCCCGCTGCGCGAAAAGGGCCCCTTCTCCCGAAGCGGATCGTTTCTTGCGTCAGAAACGAGCGTTTTCGAGAGAAGGGGCCCTTTTCGAGGGTTTGAGGGCTAGGAAGACAGGAACCTAGTCGCGCAGTGCCTCAATGATGTGGAAGCCCTTGCTTCGCGCGATGCGCTCAACGCTCAGGTCCGAGAACGAAGCGTCAATCCACTTTTGCAGTGAGTCTGCGCCGAGGTGCTTCGCGACGACAAGGTAGGCCGATCCGCCTGGCATGAGTCGGGGGAGCCACGTCGACAGAATCTCGTGCAGCACTTCTTTGCCCACGCGAATCGGCGGGTTTGAACGGATCTGTGCAAACTGCAGATCAGCAGGTGCCTCTTCTGGCGCGGCCACATGCACGTTGGTGAGGCCGAGTCGGGCTGCATTGGCGGCAGTGAGCTCGCGCGAGCGCGCATTGACATCGACGGCCCAGACGGGGATCGAAGGGTTTTCAAGTGCGGCATCGAGTGCGATGGGACCCCAACCGCACCCAATGTCGAGAATCGGGCCAGCGTCGCCGACGCCGTTGGCCTCAACGTCGATGAGGGTATCGAGCAAGATCTCCGTACCGCGGTCGAGGTGCTCGGGGCTGAAGACGCCACCGGCCGTTGACACGGTGCGCGGCTCGCCCGCAAGGACGACCTCGATGTCGCGCAGGCGCATCTCGCCGGCGGGGGTTTCGGAGAAGTAGTGCTGATTCACCCCTCAAGTATCTCAGGACAGGCGTGCGCTTGCGGTGAACAGGGCTGTCAGATCGCCCGCGCGCGGCGTAGACTGGAGGCCAGATGACGAAGAACAACGATTTCGATGCGCCCGAGTTTGACGAGTTCGAAGATGAGTTCGGCAGCGATGCGGCCGCAGACGACACCGGTTTTGATGCGGCGGATCCGCTCGCGCGCCTGCTTGCCCGCGCAGATCGCGAGCAGGCCCATGTGACCCGCGACCTTGGCGAGGAACCGCTGCGCCGTTTTGGCAGCGGCCAGGCTCAGGCGCTTGGCGATGATGCGCACGATGCTGAGCATGACGTGTACGACTCAATTCGCATGGAGCGTGATGACCGTGCGGCGCTCACGCGTATCTCTGGTCTCTCGACTGAGCTTGAGGATGTCACCGAGGTTGAGTACCGCCAGCTCCGCCTGGAGAATGTCATTCTCATTGGCATTTACTCGTCAAAGAGCTCGGAGGACGCGGAGAACTCGCTCCGCGAGCTCGCCGCGCTCGCGGAGACCGCCGGCGCAAACGTGCTTGACGGACTGCTGCAGCGCCGCCCGAACCCTGACCCCGCGACGTATCTCGGCAAGGGCAAGGCTCGCGAGCTGGCTGACTTGGTTGCCGCAACCGGCGCCGACACCGTTATCGCAGACACCGAACTCGCACCGAGCCAGCGCCGTGCGCTCGAGGACGTCGTCAAGGTGAAGGTCATTGACCGCACCACGGTGATTCTTGACATTTTCAGCCAGCATGCAAAGAGCCGTGAGGGCAAGGCGCAGGTTGAGCTTGCGCAGCTCGAATACCTCATGCCCCGCCTGCGTGGCTGGGGTGAATCGATGTCGCGCCAGGCTGGCGGTCAGGTCGGTGCCGGTGGCGCTGGCGGCGCGGGTATGGGCTCGCGTGGTCCCGGCGAGACGAAGATTGAGCTTGACCGCCGCCGGATTCGCACCCGCATGGCCAAGCTGCGTAAGCAGATCGCCGGTTTCGCGCCAGCGCGTGAGGCGAAGCGCGCGAACCGCAAGCGTGGCGAGGTACCGTCGGTCGCGATCGCTGGCTACACGAACGCTGGCAAGTCGAGCCTGGTCAACCGCCTGACCTCGACCCAGGAACTCGTGCAGAATCAGCTGTTTGCGACCCTGGATACGGCGGTGCGCGGATCGGAAACCACCGATGGTCGTACGTTCACGTACACCGATACCGTTGGCTTCGTACGAAACCTGCCGCATCAGCTCGTTGAGGCATTCCGCTCAACGTTTGAAGAGGTTGCAGACGCAGACGTGATTCTCCACGTCGTCGACGGTTCGCACCCTGACCCCGAAGCGCAGCTGAAGACCGTGCGCGATGTCATCGCAGAGGTGGACGCGCAGGACGTGACGGAGATTGTTGCCTTTAATAAGGCGGATCTCTTCGACGATGCGCAGCGCATGCTGCTCCACGGTCTGGTGCCCGATGCGGTATTTGTGTCGGCGCGCACCGGTGAAGGGCTTGAGGAACTCAAGTCTCGCGTGTATGCCGCGCTCCCGGTTTCTGACCGCGAGGTCATGGTCGTGGTGCCCTACGACCGTGGTGATCTGGTGGCTGAGATGCATGAGCGCAACCGCGTGCTTGAGACGGAGTATGTCGAGACTGGCACGCAGGTCCGCGCGCTCGTCAGCGATGAGATGTACTCGAAGCTCGAGCCGTACCTGGTTGAGGAAGTCTCGCTGTAGGGAGTATTCGGCCAGTGCCGACCCCATAAGCAGTCCGCAATAACCCCGTCACTCATAAGGCGGGGTTATTGCATAAGTTCACGTTATTCATATAACGAAATATTCGTGCGTCGTGTGACACCCCGAAGTTAGCGTGTAAGCGTTCCACGGGGAGGGCCTCGCGATGCAGCGGCGGTCCAATCCTTGAGTTCTACTTAAAGGAAGTCACCATGACTGCACACGCACTGCCCACCGCCACCATCCTCGGCTACCCCCGCATCGGCCGCGACCGCGAACTCAAGCGCGCTGTTGAGTCGTTCTGGAAGGGCGACATCGACCAGGCTGAGCTCCGCACCCGCGCGGCGGCCCTCCGCGCAACGACCCGCGCACGCCTGGTCGAGCTCGGTCTCCCCGCAACCGGCGGCGCTGTCCCCGAGAGCTTCAGCTTCTACGATCAGGTGCTCGACGCGACCCTCGCGCTGGGTGCTGTGCCTGCCCGCTTCGGCGCGATCGAGGGCAACGACCTCGACGTGTACTTCACCCTCGCTCGTGGTAACGCCGAGCACCAGCCGCTCGAGATGACCAAGTGGTTCGACACCAACTACCATTTCTCAGTCCCCGAGATCTCAGAGCACACCGCGTTTGCGGCGCACCCCGCTGCACTCGTCGAGCAGGTTCGCGAAGCACAGGAGCAGGGCATCGAAACCCGCCCTGTCCTCGTCGGCCCGGTTACTTACCTCCTCCTCGCGAAGGCCGCAGATGACGCGGCTGCAGGCTTCAACCCGGTCAGCCGCCTCGCTGACGTCGTCGCTGTCTACGCTGAGCTGCTTGAGGCGCTCGCCGCAGCCGGTGCGACCTGGGTGCAGTTCGATGAGCCTGCACTCGTCTCCGACTCGGTTCCCGGCGACCGCGCGGCAACCCTCGCACTCATCGAGCAGGCGTACGCGCAGCTTGGCGCAGTGGCGAACCGTCCGAGCATCCTCCTCACGACCCCCTACGGCAACGCGGCTGACGCGCTCGTTGCACTGGGCAAGCTCCCCGTCGAGGCAGTCCACGCTGACCTCGTCCGCGGATCCCTTCCCACCGCCGCACTCGCTGACGGCTCGTTCGCATCGGCGTTCGAGGGCAAGCAGTTCGTTGCCGGCGTCGTCGACGGCCGCAACATCTGGCGCACCGATCTTCGCGCAGCATTCGAGAAGGCTGAGACCGTGCAGCGCGCTGGCGTGAACACCGTCATCGGTACCTCGAACAACCTCCAGCACGTCCCGCACGACGTTGCCGCTGAGTCGAAGCTCGATGCACGCCTGAAGTCGTGGCTCGCATTCGCTGACCAGAAGGTCGAGCAGGTCGTTGTGCTCGCGAAGGGGCTCACCGATGGCGCAGCCGCAATCGAGGCTGAGCTTGCAGAGGTCGACCGCGTGCTCGCTGACCGCGCCTCGGCACCTGGTGTTCGTGTTGACGCGATTCGCGCCCGTACCGGTGCAGTCACCGCAGCAGACCGCGATCGCGCGTCGGAAGAAGATCGTCGTGCGGCGCAGCTCGCACTCGGCATCCCCGAGCTCGCAACGACCACGATCGGTTCGTTCCCGCAGACTACCGAGATTCGCAAGGCACGCGCATCGTTCAACCGCGGCGAGATCGATGGCGCTGCGTACGACGAGTTCCTGCGCGCTGAGATCGGCTCGGTCGTGAAGCTCCAGGAAGAGATTGGCCTGGACGTGCTCGTGCACGGCGAGGCTGAGCGCAACGACATGGTCCAGTACTTCGCTGAGAACCTCGACGGTTTCTCGGTGACTGAGAACGGCTGGGTACAGTCGTACGGCACCCGCGCGACCCGCCCCTCGATCCTCTGGGGTGACGTGTCACGTCCCGCACCCATCACCGTCGCATGGAGCAGCTACGCGCAGTCGCTCACCGATCACTTCGTGAAGGGCATGCTCACGGGTCCCGTGACGATCCTCGCGTGGTCGTTCGTGCGTGACGATCAGCCGCTCGCAGACACCGCGAACCAGGTTGCGCTCTCGCTGCGCGACGAGATCGACGACCTCGTTGCCGCCGGCATCAAGATTGTCCAGGTCGATGAGCCCGCACTGCGCGAGCTGCTTCCTTTGGACGCGGATCGCCAGGCTGCGTACCTTGACTGGTCGGTGGGCTCGTTCCGCCTGGCGACCGCTGGTGCGGCTCCCGAGGTGCAGATCCACACGCACCTCTGCTACTCGGAGTTCGGTGAGATCATCGACGCCGTTGACGGTCTCGACGCAGACGTCACCTCGATCGAGGCCGCGCGCAGCCGCATGGACGTCGTCGTGCCGCTCGGTGACCACGGCTACAGCCGCGGCATCGGCCCCGGTGTCTACGACATCCACTCGCCGCGCGTGCCGAGCATCGAGGAGCAGACCGAGCTCATCCGAATCGCTGCCGAGCACATCCCCGGCAAGCAGCTCTGGGTGAACCCCGACTGTGGCCTGAAGACCCGCGGTTACGATGAGACCGTTGCCAGCCTGAGCAACCTCGTCGCAGCTGCGAAGGCAGTGCGCGGAGCCTAAAATGAGCACCACCGATATTCCGGCCGGGGCAGTGGTTACCGCTGCCCCGGCCGGGCGTCCCTGGGAGGCGGGGACGCTCCCGACCGAACAGGTGGGCTCGTTGCCTCGCCCCGCGGCGCTCCAAGCTGCCGTCCTCGATCTCGAGATCGGTGTGCTTGCGCGCGATGAATTTGCGCGGATCCAAGACGCCGCAGTCCGAGACACCCTCGACCGGCTCATCGCGACGGGCTCGCCCATCGTGAGCGATGGCGAACAGCGTCGGCAGAGCTTTGCGAGCTACCCGCTCGGCGCGGACGATCTGGATGAGGGTCCGGTGTTTGCCGTGTTTGCAGATGGTCACCACCGCGTGGTGCCGTCGATTTCGGCGCCGCCGTTCCGATTCCAGGGGTGGGCCGCAGACGACGTGTCGGCGATCCGCCCTCTCACTGACCTGCCCCTGAAGCAGGCCGTGATCTCGCCGTCGATGCTCTCCCTCATGGTGCCGGCTGAGCAGGCGGGCAGTTCGGTTCGTGCGGAACTCATTGAGGACATCGTGGCTGGCTGTGCCGAAGATATTCAGCGCTGTTTTGTCGCTGGTGCGAGCCGGGTGTCGATCGACTTCACCGAGGGGCGCCTCGCGCTCCGCCAGGATCTCCGCGCGCCGTGGGCCGGCCCCGCAGCGCTCGGCGGATTTATCGAACTCATGAATGCCGTGCTTGACCGTCTCACGCCGGAACAGCGTGCGGCAACGGGGGTGCACACCTGCCCCGGAAATGCGAACGATTCAGCGCACAGCGCCGACATCGACTACGCGGCACTCATTCCCGAGCTGTTCCAGATTGAGGCGGGCTACTTCCTCATGCAAGCGGCGAGCGAGAAGGATCCGGGTCGCGTTGCGCGCCTCGTCGGTCGCGAACTCACCGCGCTCGCAGGCGCCGGTCGTGAGCAGCCGCGCGTACTGCTCGGTGTGACCGACCCGACGAGTCCGCGCCTGGAGACCGCGGAGCACGTGCGCGACCAGCTCGTGAACGCTGCCCGGTTCATTCCTGCCGAACTCCTCGGTTCCACCGATGACTGTGGCTTCTCGCCGTACCTCATCGATGAAAAGCCCCGTCACGGTTCGCCTGATTACGCCCGTGACGTCGCATTCGCCAAGATTGCTGCCCGCGTGCGCGGGACGCAGCTGGCGAGTGACCACCTGTCGGGAGGCACACAATGACCGTGCATCACACGACCCTGCTGACGGGATCCGCGCCCACCCAAACGCGGTTCTCGTTCGAGGTCTTCCCTGCGCGCACGGGAGCGGCAGCGCTCGCGCTCGGGCATGCGGTGCAGCACCTCGCAGCAGCGAATCCGGACTTCGTCTCCGTCACGTACGGTGCGAACGGATCGCACCGAGATGAGTCTGTTGACTTGCTGAAGTACCTCCGTACCCACACGGACGTGCTGCCCCTGGCTCATCTCACGACGGTTCGCGAGAACCGTGATTCGCTGCTGAAGATCATTCACGACCTCATGGATGCCGGCATTCATGACTTCTTGGCGCTGCGTGGGGATCCGCCGCGTGGGATGACGGAGGAGTCACCCGAGGTCGCTGGTTCGCTGTCGGCGCGCGACCTCGTGGAGCTTGCTGCTGAGGCACGTGCTGCGCGGCCCGCGTTCACGAGCGTCGGTCGTACCGCGGTTGCGGTGTACCCGAACGGGCATCCGCAGTCGCGTGGGCGCAACGCCGACATCGAATGGCTGCTCGCGAAGCAGGAGTCTGGAGCGTCGCTCGGCATCACCCAGCTGTTCTTCCACGCGGAGGAATACCTGAGCTTCGTCGCCGACGCCCGCGCGCAGGGGCTGAAGTTGCCGGTCTTGCCCGGGTTGATGCCGGTATCGACGAGCGCCCAGCTGCGCAAGGTTGCCGAGCTCGCTGGGCAGCCCGCGCCTGCAGCGCTTGAGCAGGCGATGCAGGATGCTGGCGGCTTCGCACCCGAACTGGGCGTGGAGCACACGGTCGAACTCGCACGTGAACTCATTGCTGGTGGCGCACCGTCAATTCACCTGTATACGTTCAACCGCCACGAGCAGGTGCTCACGGTGCTGCGCGAGCTTGGTCTGCTCGTGCGGGATCCGCTCGCCTAGATCGCAACGAAAAAGCGCGACGCTGCTGATGCAGTGTCGCGCTTTTTGTTGTTGTGGCGTGCGGGCTTGTGTTTGGCGGATCAGACCGAACGGAAAACGGAAACCACCTTGCCGAGCACCTCAGCGTGATCGCCAAGGATTGGCTCGAACGCGCTGTTGCGGGGGAGTAGCCACGTGTGGCCGTCACGGCGGCGGAAGACCTTCACTGTCGCTTCGCCGTCGAGCATCGCCGCGACCATATCGCCGTTCTCTGCCTCGCGCTGCTGGCGGACGACAACGAAGTCGCCGTCGCAGATCGCGGCATCAATCATGGAGTCGCCCACGACCTTCAGCATGAACAGGTTGCCGTCACCCACGAGCTGGCGGGGGAGGGGGAAGACTTCTTCGACCTGCTGGTCGGCAGTAATTGGGACACCCGCCGCAATCTGACCCACGAGGGGGACAAAGCTCGTCTCAGCGACCTCGGTCTGCTGGCCGTCGCCAATTGCGCCTCGCGTTTCAGCGAGCTCGATGAGGATCTCGAGTGCGCGGGGACGGTTGGGGTCGCGACGAATGTAGCCTGCGACCTCGAGGCGGCTGAGCTGGTGCGTCACACTCGAAAGCGAGGAGAGACCGACAGCGTCGCCAATCTCACGCATGCTCGGCGGATAACCGCGGCTCTCCACCGAACGGCAAATGAACTCGAGGATGGCACGCTGCTTCTCCGTGAGGGGCTTCGTGCGTGCTGTGCCGTCGACCATTGTGCTTCCGTTCGTAACCACCTTTTCCTTGCATTCACTGCGCTCTGGCGAGCAAATCTTGGAATGTCAGTGGTCGGTGTTTGGGTGGGGGTGTTGTTTCGAAACCCTAACTCCCAAATACATATCTGACAAACATGTGTTCGAGTGTCGTTTGAAAGATGTCGAAAACGAGAGTTGTGAAATCGAAGCTTCGAAGATATATTCGAAAGAGATGTTCGAACGCGCTTCGTGAAGATTCGAAAAGAGGCGCTCCTGAACTCCCGATTTTTGGAGGAAGAGCTCGTGACTACCAACACCATGACTCCCGCAGTGACGTTCATGAATGAGCAGTTCGACGCAATGCAGCGTCTGGCTCCGGCCGCAGTGGTTGCGCAGCGCGCAAACGCACGTGGTTCGATGAAGATTCGCCTGACGCGACGCGGTCGCGTCGTATTCGGTGTGCTCGGCACCATGCTGTTCGCGGTCGCGCTTGCGGTTGCCGCGCTGATGTCGGCCCCGAGTGCGCAGGCAACGCTCGCAAATAGCGAGCAGGAGTTCACCTATGTGGTGGCTGCCCCCGGTGCTTCACTCTGGTCGATTGCCGAAAAGGTTGACCCGACCGCTGACCCCCGCGACCTTGTCGCAGAGATCGCTCGTCTGAACCAGCTCCCCACCGCCGACATCCAGGTCGGTGACGAGATCGCGATCCCGCTTCGTTACAGCGCTGGTGAATAGTACTCAGTTCTCGTAACACCCGGGCGGGCGCTCCTGCGCCGTCGCTAGACTGAGTGACGTGGCTAAATTGAGCGATCTCCCTCTCCGATCAAACCTCGTGGGCAAGGCACCCTACGGTGCGCCCCAGGACCCGGTTCCCGTGAGCCTGAACGTGAACGAGAACACCCATCCGATTTCGGAGGAGGTGCTCGCAGACATCGTTGCTTCGCTCGCTGAAGCAGTGCGCGGCGTGAACCGTTACCCCGATCGCGAGGCGACCGAGCTTCGTACCGAGCTCGCGAACTACCTCGGTCACGACCTGACCTTCGAACAGGTTTGGGCGGCAAACGGCTCGAACGAGGTGCTACAGCAGGTGCTGCAGGCCTTCGGTGGTCCAGGCCGTACGCTTCTGAGCTTCACTCCGACCTACTCCATGTACCCCCTGCTCGCTGACGGCACCGACACCGGTTGGGTCGCAGTGACGCGCCCCGCCGACTACTCGCTCACCCCCGAGTTCGTCGCGGCTGCGCTCGCAGAGCACAACCCCGACATTGCCATCATCTGTGGTCCGAACAATCCGACCGGTACGCCGCTCACCCGCGAGACGATTCTCGCCGCGTATGACGCGTTCGACGGCATCCTCATCGTTGACGAGGCGTACCACGAGTTTGACGACGAGAACGCGACCGCTGTTGAACTGCTTCCCGGCCGTCACCGCATGCTCGTCTCACGCACCATGAGCAAGGCCTTCGCCTTCGCCGGTGTGCGCCTCGGCTACCTCGCTGCGGACCCCGCGGTCATCGACGCGCTCCGCCTCGTGCGACTTCCGTACCACCTGTCGGCGCTGACTCAGGCGGCTGCCACGACCGCCCTGCGTCACGCATCGACGATGCTCTCGACGGTCGACGCGATCCGCGACGAGCGCAACCGGCTCGAGGTCGAACTCACCGCGATGGGCTACCGAGTGCACAAATCTGGCGCGAACTTCGTGCTCGTCGGTGGCTTCGTCGACCCGGCAGCGATGTTCGAGGCGCTCTTCGCGCGCGGCATCCTCGTCCGTAACCTCGGTATCGACGGCCACCTCCGTATTACGGCAGGCACCCCTGACGAGACCACGCAGGTGATCGAAGCAATCCGTGAGATCACGGCAGAGGTTGGAGGGGCTGCGTAATGGGAACCCCGATCGCGGCGATGTCGCGTGCCGAGCTCGAGTTTCGTTACCGCCGCACGCGGCTGTTCAGCATTGTCGTTGGCATTCTCTTCGTCATTGCCGCCGTCATGATCGGCTGGATGTGGCCTGGCGATACCGGTGCGACCAACAACGCCGGCGCAAACACCGCCGTGGCTGAGACAAAGGAAGAAGCGTCGAGCTGCCCCGTGCAGGACCGCCGCGACCCCAACGATTTCATGGCGATCGGTGACGTTGATGCGCCCGTCGTAATGCACGAGTGGACAGACTTCCGGTGCCCGTGGTGTGGCAAGTACACCCGCGAAACGATGCCCGAACTCATTAAGGAATACGTTGACACCGGCAAGGTGCGCATCGAGATCCACGATGCTGCGCTTGTGGGCGGTGATGAGTCGGTGAAGATTGCTGGCGCTGCACGTGCGGCTGGCGAGCAAGGCAAGTACTTTGAGTTCCTCGATGGTGTGTACGCGCACCAGGGTGAGACGGACAACGCATCGCTTAGCGATGCTGACCTCACCGCGCTCGCGAAGGCGGCAGGCGTCGCTGATCTCGCAGCGTTCGACCAGGCAGTCGCGTCAGGCGTGCACGAAGATGCAGTACGCAAATCGACGTCCGAGTCCCAGTCGCTCGGAGTCTCTGGCGTTCCCTTCTTCGTACTGAGTGACTGCGATAGTCCGCTCAGCGGTGCACAGCCGCTCGACACCTTCCGTGCCGCGATCGACGCAAAACTCGAAGAAGTGCAGTAACGCTTCGTGGGTTCCATCAACCTGTTCGGTGCCTTCCTTGGAGGCATGCTTGCAATTCTGAGTCCGTGCTCGGTGATGCTGTTGCCAGCGTTCTTCGCGTACGCCTTCCCGAACACGGGCCGGCTGGTGAGCCGTACGGGTGTCTTCCTTGCCGGTCTTGTGGTCACGCTCGTGCCCATCGGCGCGCTCGCTGGCACGCTCGGCGGCTGGATTAACCTCCATCGCGGATCGTTGCTCACCTGGTTCGCGGTCATCGTCATCGTTTTTGGCGTGGTGATGCTGTTCGGGATCCGCGTCCCCGGCCTCACGAAAACTCAGGGCGCTTCGAGCGCATCTGCGCTCTCAGTATTCTCACTTGGCGCGGTCTACGGTCTCGCTGGTGGCTGCGCAGGACCGATCTTCGGCGCGATCCTGGCGCTTTCCGCGTTCGGTGGAAGCGCGCTGACTGGCGCGCTCACCATGTTTGTCTATGCGGTAGGCATGGTGGTGCCAATGCTCCTGCTTGCGCTGCTGTGGGACAGACTGCCGATCATTCGGCGGATCGTGCGCCCGCGCGAACTCGTGATCGGAAAGTGGCGCAACTCCTGGACCTTCATCATCGGCGGTCTCATTACGATCGCTGTCGGCATTCTGCTCATCGTGACCGACGGCACCGAGGCCCTGTCTGGCGTACTCGGCGTCGACCAGCAGGCCGTGCTTGAGAACGGCGCACTGCGCGCAGGTGCCGCCGTTCCCGACTGGGTGGTGCTCCTTGTGCTCGTCGCCTGTGCGTTGTTGATCTGGTGGTTTGCGAGGCGTGCCCGTGAATCCCGTCCAGAATCGGTGGCCAGCTCCAAAGCACGTGAGTGAACGGGATAGACTCATCACATGACTGCAACCGGGCGCACTGCCGCACTTGAGCGCGTGACAAGCGAATCCTCCATCAAGCTGAGCATCGATCTCGACGGAACCGGTAAGGCTGATATCGCCACCGGCGTTCCGTTCTTCGACCATATGCTGACGGCATTCGCCAAGCACTCCGCTTCGGACCTCACGGTTCGTGCCGAGGGGGACGTGCACATCGACGTGCATCACACCGTCGAAGACACCGGCATTCTGCTCGGCCAGGCAATCCTTGAGGCGCTCGGCGATAAGCGCGGCATCACTCGGTACGGCGACGCGTATTGCCCCCTTGACGAGTCGCTCGCGCACGCGGTCGTCGACATCTCGGGACGCCCGTACCTCGTGCACTCGGGTGAGCCTGCTGGCTTCGAGTTCCACCTCATCGGCGGTCACTTCACCGGTTCGATGGTGCGTCACTTCTTTGAGGCAATCGTCCTCAACGCGCGCCTGACCGCGCACATTAAGCTCGTCGAAGGTCGCGATCCGCACCACATCGCCGAGGCAGAATTCAAGGCGTTTGCGCGAGCATTCCGCCAGGCGAAGTCGGCTGACGCAGTCATGGCCGGCATCATCCCGTCGACGAAGGGTGCACTGTGAACGAAGCACGACCCAAGGTTGTAGTTCTGGCCTATGGTTCGGGCAATGTCCACTCGGCCATTACCGCGCTTGAGCACGCCGGCGCTGACGTTGAATTGACGGCGGATCCCGCGGCAGTCGCCGCGGCCGACGGCCTCTTCGTCCCCGGCGTTGGTGCGTACGATGCCGTCATGAAGCAGCTGCTTGCGGTGCGTGGTGATGAACTCATTGACCGTCGCCTTGCCGGCGGCCGTCCAGTGCTTGGCATCTGCGTCGGCCACCAGATCATGTTCGATCAGGGCATTGAGCGCGGCGTGACCGCAGAGGGTCTTGGCCAGTGGCCAGGTACCGTTCGCCAGCTCGAGGCGCCGCGCCTGCCCAACATGGGCTGGAGCAAGGTCGAGACGCCCGCTGGTTCGAAGCTTTTCGCAGGCATCGAAGACGAATACTTCTACTTTGTGCACAGTAACGCTGCGACGGAGTGGACCATCGAAGGTCGCACGGAGGCTACCCGCCCCCTCGTGACCTGGAGCGAGGCTGGCGAGCGCTTCATCGCCGCGGTCGAGAACGGCCCGCTCACGGCAACCCAGTTCCATCCTGAGAAGTCCGGTGAAGCCGGACTGCAGCTGCTGCGCAACTGGATTTCTACGCTCTAATTCGCGGGACGATCCGCGACAAATCAAGGAACATTGAATGTCACACCTCAACAGCACGCCGGCGCTTACACTGCTCCCCGCGATTGACATGGTCAATGGTCAGGCCGTGCGCCTGACTCAGGGTGAAGCAGGTACCGAAACCGGGTACGGTGACCCCGTAGACGCAGCACTCGACTGGATCGAGCAGGGCGCGGAGTGGATTCACCTCGTCGACCTCGACGCAGCCTTTGGCCGTGGCAGCAACGTTGGCGTTGCAAAGAAGATCATGGCTCGCTCTGGGAAGACGAACATCGAGTTCTCCGGCGGCATCCGCGATGACCGCAGCCTTGAAGCAGCGATTGAGATGGGTGCGGCTCGCGTCAACCTCGGTACGGCTGCGCTTGAGAACCCCGAATGGACTCGATCGGCGATCGCGCGCTACGGCGAGAAGATCGCTGTTGGCCTCGATGTGCGTGGCGAAACCCTCGCTGGCCGTGGCTGGACCGAAGAAGGCGGCAACCTCTGGGAGGTGCTCGAGCGCCTCGAAGACGCGAATTGCCCCCGCTACGTCGTGACCGACGTGACCAAGGACGGCACGATGCGCGGCCCGAACATCGAGCTGCTGCTCGAGGTATGCCGCCACACGTCGCGCCCGGTTGTTGCTTCTGGCGGCATCTCGAGCCTCGATGATCTTGCTGCCCTGCGCGAGCAGGTGCCTGCCGGCATCGAAGGCGCAATCATCGGCAAGGCACTCTACGACGGTGCATTTACTCTGCAAGCGGCACTCGACGTCGCATCGAACTAACCCTGGTGCCCCGCGCGAATAGCGCGGGGTTCCTCGCGTAATAGGCGGTTTCACTATGGCGATCAAGAAGCTTCCCTCGACCGGCGATATGCCGCGCACGACTGGCGTACCCGAATCTCTCGTGGCTGGCGGCGACGCCGACTCAGCTGGCTTCCCCTGGGAAGGGCGCACGTTTGAGCACCACGAGACCGCATTTGCCGACGATGATGGCTCCACTCCCGAGTCATACCTCGTCGCGCTCGGTGCGATGCGCGAGGCCGCAGCTGGGCTCGCAGGGGCGGCGGATCAGGCAGCAGCATTTGCACTGCTCGGCCAGCGTCGCGCTGAACTCATCGTTGCGCTGTCGGGGATCCGCCTCCTTATTCCGTTGGTTGCAGAGGCCGGTGACATCGGTGAAACGCCTGACGGTCGCATCGTAGAGAAGTCGCAGGAACTGTCAATCGTGACGGTTGCTGCGCCAGACGGTCGTCGAGTCATGCCCGTGTTTACGTCAGCTGAAGCGATGCGCGCGTGGAACGCTGAGGCGCGTCCGATTCCGGTGCCTGCACCGCAGGCGGCCGTTGCTGCCGCTCAGGAAGAAACCGACCTGCTCATCATTGATCCCGCAACCGGCGATTCGCGGGTGGGTATCCGCCGCCCAGAGCTACAGGCACTCGCGCTCGGTGAAGCTCAGCTCCCAGCGTGGGCTGATGTGCGTGTGCGAAACGCCTTCCTCGAGTCGAGCGCGGGGGATCCGCGCCTCCAGGCACTCGCGGTGATTCCCGGCGATCCGACCGGTGAGCTGTTGTCTGCTGAGACTGAGGTGCGGTTGCTCGTTGAATCGGGGCTGTCGCGTGAGGAACTCGCTGATCTCGTGACGTCACTGCAGCAGCGCTGGGCGGCGAATGCGGTCATTGCAGAACGCGTCGACTCGCTCAAGGTTGTGCCTCAGATGCCCGCATAGCCTTGCCTCAGCGTTGAGTGCTGGTGGTACGCTAGCTCGGTTATTAACCGTCTGCGCCGCTGAGGCGGCGCTTGAGAAAGGCTGACGCATGTCATCTGCAAAGGTCACTGGCGCGCCGAAACGAGAACAGTGGACAGGCCAACTCGGCTTTATCTTCGCTGCGATCGGTTCGGCTGTCGGACTTGGCAACATTTGGCGTTTTCCTGGCGTCGCATACGAAAACGGTGGCGGAGCATTCCTCATTCCGTATTTCGTCGCGCTCTTGACTGCCGGCATCCCCATCCTGCTCTTTGACTACGCAATTGGTCATCGCTTCCGTGGCTCTGCGCCGCTCGCGTTCCGACGCGCTGCTGGCAAGGGCGGCGAGGCGATTGGCTGGTTCCAGGTCATGATCAACGTCTTCATTGCCACCTACTACGCAGTCGTGGTCGCGTGGGCAGTGAGCTACTTCGTGTTCTCGTTCGACCTGAAGTGGGGCGATGACGCCGCAGGCTACTTCATCGGAGAGTTCCTCCAGACCTCGGAAGCGCCATTCACGATGGACTTCGTTCCCGCGCTGCTGATCCCGGTCGCTGCAATTTGGGCTGTCGTGCTCATCGTGCAGGCGACCGGTGTCGCGAAGGGTATCGAGAAGATGAACGTGGTCTTCCTGCCGCTTCTTGTCATCACGTTCCTCGCGCTCGTGATTGGCGCACTGACGCTGCCTGGCGCGCTCGAGGGTGTCAGCACCTTCTTCACGCCCGACTTCGCAGCACTCGCCCAGCCAAAGGTGTGGATCGCAGCCTACGGCCAGGTCTTCTTCTCGCTCTCGGTCGCATTCGGCATTATGGTGACGTACTCGTCGTACCGGAAGCGCCGTTCGAACCTGTCGGCTCCCGGCCTGGTAGTCGCGTTCGCGAACTCGTCATTCGAGCTGCTTGCCGGTGTTGGTGTCTTCGCAGCGCTCGGCTTCTTTGCTGCACAGCAGGGCATTGGCGTGAGCGATATTGAAGGCATTGCTGGTGTGAGCCTCGCGTTCATCACCTTCCCGGCAATCGTTGCTGAGATGCCCATGAGTCAACTCTTCGGCATCCTGTTCTTCGGTTCGATCTTCCTCGCGGGCATCACCTCGCTCATTTCTGTGCTCGAGGTCATCATCTCAGCAGTGATGGACAAGTTCGGTCTTTCGCGCAAGCAGTCGGTGTGGGGCGTTGGTGGTCTGCTGGCCATCGTGTCGCTCCTGCTGTACACGACGACATCCGGTCTGAACACCCTCGACGTCATCGACAACTGGGTGAACAACTTCGGCATCGTCTTCGCTGCAGTCGTCTCGACCGTTGTCGTGATGTGGATCTACAAGCGCGGGCCAGAGCTGTCGTACCACGTATCGTCGCTGTCGACCTTCAAGCTCGGACGTACGTGGCGCTTCTTCGTGGGCATCCTGAGCCCCGTCGTGATCGGTGTCATGCTGGTGCAGGTCGTTGTGTCGCTCGTGAAGGACGGCTATGGCACCTACCCGAGCTGGTACACCAACCTCTTCGGCTGGGGCTGTGTCGCCATCATGGTGCTTGCGGCGCTGATCCTCACGTTCGTGCCATGGAAGCGTAGCCCGGACCAGTTCGTGCCGTACCCCGCGTTTAACGCAAAGCAGGGCAAACGCCTCGTCGGCGCACCGCTGAACGCTACTCCCGAAGGGAACGAGTCATGACCCCGATTTCCATCACCTTCATGGTGTTGTCGTTCGTGCTCCTGTGGGGCGGGCTTATCGCGAGCTCGATCTTCCTGACGAAGCGACCTGAGCTCGACGAGTCTGAGTACCCAGAGGGTGGTTCAGACGATGTTGATGAGGCGCTGCACAAGGTCAGTAAGTCCTACGAGTAATGTCGTCGGGCGATGTCTCTGAGGCTTTCCTCTGGGACATCGCCCGTCACATTAGCCAAAGACCGACAGCAGCGCGACATAGCTCGCGGTGCCGACGGCAATACTCACGAGCGCTTTGCGTTTTGTGAGGAGGTGGGTGACGACCGTCACGCCGGAAGCAGCGGCGACGATCCACCAGTTGCCGGGATCCGCCGCGATAGATTCCTGGAGAACAACTACAGCGAGCATGAGCAAGATCCCTGCAGGCATCCACTGCCCAAGCAGCTGCACGAACTTGCTCTTGCGCAGTGGCTTCAGAATGGCGAAGGGCAGCGCACGCAACGCGAACGTGATGAGTCCCGCGAGCAGCACGGCGCTCAGCAGGTAGACCGTCTGGTTCATGCTGCTTCTCCCTGCTGCGTCGGCTTGAGCTGTTGCGCGCCGGTGGCGGTCGGTTCGTGCGCTGCGGGTTGCGCAGCTGGTTGATCAGCGGTCGGCGCTTCGTCAGTCTCCGGGAGACCACCGCGTGTGCGCACCCAGAAGTACCTGGCTACGAGCGAAGCGGTGAATAGTACAAGGGCCGCGAGCAATGCCTGGTCGGGCATCGCGACCATTGCAACCGTCACTGAGAGGCACGCGAGTACCGCTGAGGGGATCTCCCGCTTGCCGCGAATGGAATCCATCGTCATCACGATAAACAGTGCCGTGAGCGCGAATTCGAAGCCGGCGATAGGGCCAGGCAACGCGTTTGCCACGAGCACGCCAAGCAGGCCACCAGCTATCCAGTATCCCTGCATGCACAGCTGGCCAGTGACCATGCGCGCAGACGTGACCTTGTGTGCCGGCATGGTCGTGTAGGTCGCGTATGCCTCGTCGATCATTGCGTACATCGAGTACCACCGCGGCCAACCTTTGCGCACCTTGTGCAGCGGGAAGGAGAACGGGTAGAACACATGACGGAAGTTCAGCGCGAACACCGTGACGGCAATCGTGATGAGTGGGGCGTATGCCGCAAGCAAGCTCACAAGGAACAGCTCGACTGAACCGGCAAAGATGCCGATCGAAAGCGCGGGCGTGAGCCACCAGGGGAGACCCGCCTGAATGACCAGCATGCCGAGCGCAAAGCCGAGCGGGAAGATACCCAGGCCAACGCCGAGCGAATCTTTCATTCCCGCGCGGATCTCTGAGCTGCGAGTTGCTGCTGCGTACTGCGCGGGTGCGGATTCCATGGGAGTATCTTCTCGCAAAAGTGATGCAATGTGTGTGCGTTGTTATCGTACAAACGCGTGAGAACGTGCAATATATATGCATGGATGAATTAGATCGTGCAATTATTGAGATCCTTGAACGCGAGGGGCGTCTGAATAATGTCGATTTGGCCGCGCGGATCGGGCTCACGCCGGGTCCCTGCCTGCGTCGAGTGCAGCGCCTCGAGCGCGACGGCATTATTCGTGGCTATCACGCGGAGGTTGACCCGGCCTCGGTAGGGCGGGCGTTTGAGGTCATCCTCCTGTTTGAACTCGCCGCGCACGACGCTGCAACGATTGAGTCGTTTGAACGAGAGCTCTCGGCATTGCCGGAGGTGCTTGAGCTTCGCCGCCTGTTTGGCAGCCCTGACTACTTTGCGCGCGTTGGCGTTGAGAACTTGGAAGCGTATGAAGACTTTCACACCCACCGTGTGAGCGCGGTGACCGGCGTCGCGCGCTTCACCTCGCACATTGCGATCAAGAATGTGATGACCGGGCGGCCAGGTGGGCCGAGGTAAGGAAAGCGGCGCTTGCGCCACGAATCTCTCGCCAACCCCGTGAAATGGGCCATTTTCTGCGAGATGACCCCTTGCTTGCGCAAGAATCTAGGGTTTTCGGCAGAAACGGGTGGTTTCGTCGGTTTGAGGCAGGGTTTTAGGGCCCGCGCGGCGTCATTGGTTCACCCCGCCGGGCTTCTGCCTGGGGAGAGGGGAGAATGGTCCGGCCGCCGGCCGGGCTGTCTTTGGGGGAGTAAACCCGCCGAAACGGGGTCTTTCTCTCGAAATGGACACTTATTCGCGCAAGAAACGCACCTTCTCGCAAGAAACAGCCAATCTCGAGGGAGCAGCGCCAGAAAGTCGGCGCTCAAGCAAAGCAAAAGGGGCGGGTGGCAACCGCCATCCGCCCCAGCTCACAACGTGAGAAGCCGAAGCCTAGATCACCGAACCGGTGTACTTCTCGCCGGGGCCAGCGCCGGGAGCATCGGGCACCTGTGACGCCTCGCGGAACGCGAGCTGTACGGAACGCAGGCCGTCGCGGAGGCTACGTGCGTGCATATCGCTCACCTCGGGTGCGCCTGCGGTGATGAGGCCAGCCAGCGCGTTGATGAGCTTGCGTGCCTCGTCAAGGTCGATCTGGTTCTCGGGATCATCAGCAAGGCCAACCTTGACGGCAGCTGCGCTGAGCAGGTGAACCGCAGCGGTGGTGATGATCTCTACGGCAGCGACGTCAGCGATATCGCGAGCCGCATCTGCAACGCTCTCGGGAGCGCCATTGGGAGTCTGCTGATCTTCTGCGTTTTCGCTCACAGTTGTCCTGTTCTTCTCGTGGCATTCGCTTACGACGAATGTTGTGCTAAGCTTGCTGAGGTTCTCGGCAAGCCGCCGGGAGCTACGGAAGAGGAGATTCTCCCACCCGGCACCTCTAATAGGTTACCGGGTAGTTGGTACCCCGTCGCATCGCGACAGCTGAAGGGTATGTGACGCGCGAGTCGTGTGTCATTTCTCTGAATCCGTTACACCCTAAGGGTGGATCATTACGAGATCAGAGGAGTCGGCAATCAGCGAGCCCCGTACTAACGACCGCATCCGTGCGACCGAACTGCGCCTGGTAGGCCCAGGTGGCGAGCAGGTAGGTGTGGTGTCAATCGACGTTGCCCTCCGCATGGCAGCTGAGGCAGAGCTCGACCTTGTTGAGGTTGCGCCTAACTCGAAGCCTCCCGTTGCGAAGATCATGGACTACGGCAAGTTCAAGTACGAAGCTGCGCAGAAGGCTAAGGAAGCTCGTCGTAACCAGGCCAACACGGTCCTCAAGGAAGTTCGCTTCCGCCTGAAGATCGATAAGCATGACTACGAGACCAAGCTCAAGCGCGCTATCGGCTTCCTGTCGCAGGGCGACAAGGTCAAGGCAATGATCCTCTTCCGTGGCCGCGAGCAGTCGCGTCCCGAGCAGGGTGTACGACTCCTCCAGCAGTTCGCTGAGGACATCGTGGAATACGGCTCGGTAGAGTCGTCGCCGCGCATTGACGGCCGCAACATGGTTATGGTCATCGCGCCCGTCAAGAACAAGTCCGAGGCAAAGGCAGAGCTGAACGCTCGCCGCGCTGAGGAGAAGGCAACCCGCCGCGCTGAAAAGAATGTTGATTCGGAAGCGGCTGCCGAATAAGACCTGCGACGATCGTTGATCGTTTCGCGCTAGACGCAGTCGCTCAGGCGGCGCGCACCACAACAAGGAGAAATCGATGCCTAAGCAGAAGACCCACTCGGGTGCTAAGAAGCGCTTCAAGCTCACCGGTAGCGGCAAGTTGATGAAGCAGCGGGCCGGCATGCGCCACAACCTCGAGGTGAAGTCCTCGAAGCGCAAGCGTGCCCTCAACGCTGAGCAGGTGCTCAGCAAGGGTGACGCCAAGCAGGCGATGAAGCTCCTCGGCCACTAATTCGGCCCACCGATCTCATAACTCAGTAAGGAAACACTGAAATGGCAAGAGTCAAGCGGGCCGTCAATGCCCACAAGAAGCGTCGCGTTGTTCTTGAGCGCGCATCGGGCTACCGCGGACAGCGTTCGCGCCTGTACCGTAAGGCGAAGGAGCAGCTGCTCCACTCGCACGTTTACGCATACAACGACCGTCGCAAGAACAAGGGCAACTTCCGTCGCCTCTGGATCCAGCGCATCAACGCAGGCGCACGTGCAAACGGCCTGACCTACAACCGTTTCATCCAGGGTCTCGCGATCGCTGGTGTTGAGGTTGACCGCCGCATGCTCTCGGAGCTTGCTACCAACGAGCCCACCGCATTCGCGACGCTCGTTGAGGTTGCAAAGAACGCACTGCCAGCCGACACCTCGGCACCCAAGGCAGCGTAAGCTCTTCACAGCTGTATGAAAATGCCCCGGCTTCTGCCGGGGCATTTTTGTTTTCTCGACAAGTTAGGCTTGAACCGTGAACGATGCCATTCTTGAAAACCCGAAGGCTACGCGTGTGAAGCGTGCGGCTGCGCTTGCCCGCAAGAAGGAACGCCGCGAACAGCAGCGCTTCCTCGTAGAGGGGCCGCAGGCAGTTCGTGAGCTTCTGGTGCACCGTCCAGAGCTCGCAGAGGTCGTCTACGCGACGATTGGCAACGAGCCATGGCAGCGCGAAATGGACCAGCTCGCGAACGACGCTGGCATCCGTATCGAGCGCGCCACCCCCGAGGTGCTCGCTACGCTCGCAGAGACCGTCCAGCCGCAGGGCGTGATCGCGGTCGCGCGCCTGGAGAACGCGTCGGTTGAGACCATGCTTGAGTCGGCACGCCTCATCGCAGTGCTGCACGAGGTCCGCGACCCCGGCAACGCTGGCGCGGTCCTCCGTGCGGCAGACGCTGCGGGCGCTGACGGCGTGATCTTCACTGGCGACGCTGTCGACCCGTGGCACCCGAAGGTCGTGCGCTCCACGACCGGTTCGATTTTCCATCTCCCTGTCGCGGTCGTGCCCGAACTCGGTGACGCGGTGCAATCCGCTCGCTCAGCCGGCCTCGAGATCATCGCTGCTGACGTGCGTGGTATGGATCTGTCTCAGGCGCGCGCACACGGCGACCTCAATGGCAGTATCGCGTGGGTCTTCGGCAACGAAGCACGCGGCCTCACCGAGGAGGAACGCGAGACGATCGGGCGCGCTCTCAAGCTCCCCATCTACGGCGCCGCAGAGTCGCTCAACCTCGCGACCGCGGCAAGCGTGCTGCTGTACGAAACTGCGTTCGCGCAGCGCGGCTAGCCGCGGCGACGCGCCAGCACAACACAGCGGGCGGATCGGTACACCGTAGGTACCGATCCGCCCGCTGTTGTCTGTGCGAGTCCGTTAGGCGAACAGCGAGGCGCCGATGATGTCGCCGCTTTCGAAACCAGGGAGCATCGCGAACACGGCAGAGCCCGTGTGCGTCACCCACTCGTTGAGCATGTCAAGCTCGTCGAGGCGTTCCTGAATGGGAATGAACTGTTTGCGGGGGTCGCGCTGATAACAGACGAACACCAGACCAGCCTCGGTGCCCTCGTCGTAGTTGATCGCGCGGCGATAGATGCGCTCGTTCGGGTCCGTCGAATGCGCACGTCGTGAGTGCGCCGTGAGCGGGATTGCGGGAAGACCGAGTGCGTTCTTTGCGTCGAAGTCCATCGGGGTGGACTCGTCGCCGCCGGTGATCGGGCCACCGGTGTCGAGGGTGCGGCCAATGGTGTCCTCACGACCGGGGCGGTCGACCTGGTCCCAGGTGTCAAGCTCCATACGGATACGCCTGAACACCAGTGCAGACCCGTTCTTGAGCCACTGCTCGTTGGGGGCCTTGCCGTCGATCCAGACGAGGCCAGCGAAATCTTCTTCCTCGGGAGCGGGGTTAATGGTGCCGTCAACCTGGCCCATGAGGTTACGCATGGTCTTTCCTGGCGCCTCTGCACCACGTGCCTGGCGGAAGCCCTGCTGGAACCACGACAGCTCAGCAAAGCTCGCGAGATCGCGATGCATCATGCGTGCGGCATGAGAGATCGGCATTTGGCTGTCTGCCTGCAACACGATCAACAGGTCGCCACCGGTGTACGCGGGCGTCAGTTCGTCGAGCTTAAACGCGGGAAGCGGCGCGAGCCACTTCGGCACCTTCGTTGGATCGACACGCTTCACCAGCTCTGAGCCGACGCCGACTGTGATGGACAGCCGCGATGGGCGGCTCGCGAGCTCGGGTTCGGGATCGGCGAGCGGGCCAGCCCCAGACACGAGTCCCTCGATGTCGTCGGTGAGGATTCGTAGCATGCGCGAAATCGCATCTCGGTCGGTTCCCGGCTTCAGCGTGAACGAGAGATAGCGTGCGTGTGCCGCTGGGAGCGTCGTGATGCCAGCCTGGTGCGCGCCGTGGCAGGGGAGTGACTCGCCACCGTATCCGGGCTCGGTGCCTGCTGCGCCGAGCGACGGTTCGACCGTCGGCTCAGCGTATCCGTCATGCGCGTTCTGGGCGCGGATCGCGGCAACCGTCGCTGTGCCACCTGCTCCGAGGGCAAGCCCGACGCCTGCGCCAACCGCACTGCCGGTGATGAGGGCGCGGCGGCTGAAGTGGCCGTTCGTCTGCTTGGCGCGGTCCTTCGTGCCTGCCGACTGTGTGGCAGGATCCGTACTGTTGGTCATCGCGAGTTACTCGATGTCAGTGGTGTCTTCGTCAGTTGCCGCAGCCTGACGCTTTGCCTTCATCGCGAATGCCGCGACGCCACCGCCAATGACGAGGACGCCAGCGATTGCGATGCCGATCCACAGCCAAACCTTGCCGCCGTTCGTGCCGGCATCGTCTGCGGGCGCATCAGCGAGCTCTTCTGCGCCAGCGACGGAGGTGATGGTGCGGATCGCAGGGGGCTCAGTCGAACCCTCGACGACGTCGAACTCGAAGCCGCCCTCAATGCGGTGTCCGTCACTCGAGACCACGCTCCATACGGCCTGGTATACGCCCGGCTCAAGCGGTTGCAGCTGCTGCTTCACGTCAAAGCCATCAATGACTGCATCGCCATTGGTCACGGTTTCACCTGCGGCATTGGTGACGTTGACTATTGTTGCGCCGTCCATGATGTTGTTCGTGTAGCTCAACGTAATCGACGAAGCCTCGCCCGAGGCGCCAACGATGACCTCGGTATTTGCGAGCTCATCATGAGCGAGTGCGGGGGAGGTCGGCCCGATAAGCAGTGCAAAGAATGCAACCAGGCCAACAACCATCACGCGAAGCCATGACTTGGTCGCGTTGCGCTCGGAATTTCCGTCAAGCGTCTGAGTTGCGGCGAGATTGAAAGGGTTACCCACTGAAAGGCCTCCATCGTTGGTTCCATCGCGAGATGAAATGGTGTGTCCTAAGACGAAGCTTAGAGAAAGTCACTGGCTGGAAGCTGGATACGCCTCGGACTGTCGCTCACCGAAAGTCGCGCAGCCGGCTGTCACCCGGGCAAGGTAAGATTGACCACCGTGTCAGACATCAATCCGATCACCCAGGAAGCCGTCGATGCGGCTGTTGCAGATGCGCTCGCCGCGTTTGATGCAGCAGAGACCCTCGCCGAGCTGAAGACCGCCCGTACCGCGCACGTTGGTGACGCTTCTGCAATTGCAAAGTTGAACTCGCTCATGCGCGAGGTACCGAAGGAAGCAAAGGCCGAAACCGGCAAGATCATGGGCCAGGCCCGCGGTCGTGTCGAGGGCAGCTTTAAGGCGCGCGAAACCGCGCTTGCCGAGGCTGAGGCTGCAGCACGTCTCATTGCTGAGACTGTTGACGTTACCGAGGCGCCCGTCCGCCGCAAGGCCGGCTCGCGCCACCCGCTCGCGCAGCTGCAGGACGAAGCGTCCGACATCTTTATCGGCATGGGTTGGGAGATCGCAGAGGGCCCCGAACTCGAGCACGAGTGGTTCAACTTCGACGCGCTCGGCTTCGATCCCGACCACCCCGCACGCGCAATGCAGGACACGTTCTTCGTTGATCCCGCCGACCGCCACCTCCTGCTTCGCACCCACACGTCGCCGGTGCAGGTTCGTTCGCTCCTCGAGCGCGACCTTCCCTTGTACGTCGTGTGCCCGGGCCGCGTGTACCGCACCGACGAGCTCGACGCGACACACACCCCCGTGTTCCAGCAGATCGAGGGCCTCGCCATCGACAAGGGCCTGACGATGGCTCACCTGCGTGGCACGCTTGAGCACTTCGCGCGCCAGATGTTTGGCGAAGAGGCAAAGATCCGCCTCCGCCCGAACTTCTTCCCGTTCACCGAGCCGTCCGCTGAGATGGACGTGTGGCAGCCCAACGCAAAGGGCGGCGCACGCTGGGTAGAGTGGGGCGGCTGCGGCATGGTCGATCCCAAGGTACTGATGGCTGCTGGCCTCGACCCCGAGGAATACCAGGGCTTCGCCTTCGGTATGGGAATCGAGCGCACCCTGCAGTTCCGCAACGACCTTAATGACATGCGTGACATGGTCGAAGGCGATGTCCGTTTCAACCAGCAGTTCGGAGGACTGGTCTGATGCGTATCCCACTGAGCTGGCTCGGCGAGCTTGTCGCTCTCCCCGCTGACGTCACCCCTGAAACCGTGCACGCCGATCTCGTGCGTGTGGGGTTTGAAGAAGAGTCGATCCGCCGCTTTGAGGTGACCGGTCCGGTCGTCGTTGGTCAGGTCATCTCGCGCGAGCCCGAAGAGCACTCGAACGGCAAGACCGTGAACTGGTGCCAGGTGCGCGTTGCGCCCGAGGGCGAACTCGCAGCCGATGGCGGTGCCGACGTGCGCGGCATCGTCTGTGGCGCTCACAACTTTGTTGAGGGCGACAAGGTTATTGCCTGCCTCCCCGGTGCGGTACTGCCCGGCGGCTTCGCAATCGCTGCCCGCAAGACCTACGGTCATGTCTCTGACGGCATGATGGCCTCGGCGCGCGAGCTGTCGCTCGGCGACGAACACAACGGCATCATCGTGCTCAAAGACTACGATCTTGATCCCGAAGTTGGCACTGACGCGAAGGCGCTCCTCGGCATCGATGACACCGCCGTCGAGATCAACGTCACCCCCGACCGCGGCTACGCGTTCTCGGTTCGTGGCGTTGCACGCGAGTACTCGCACTCGACCGGCGCTGCGTTCACCGATCCCGCTTCGACCATCGAGGTCACGCCAGCATCGGGCTTCAACGTCACGATTGCTGACGAGGCTCCGATCCGCGGCAAGCAGGGTGCAACCGGCTTCGTGACCCGCGTCGTGCGCGGTATCGACGCAACGATCCCGACCCCGCCGTGGATGGTCGCGCGCCTGCAGCTCGCTGGCGTTCGCTCGCTGTCGCTGCCCGTTGACATCTCGAACTACGTCATGCTCGAGCTCGGTAACCCGCTGCACTCTTACGACCTCGCAAAGCTGCAGGGCGGCATCACCGTCCGTCGCGCGAAGGAAGGCGAGACCCTGGTCACGCTCGACGAGCAGACCCGCACGCTGCACCCCGAAGACCTCCTCATTACTGATGAGTCCGGCGTCATCGGTCTCGCAGGCGTGATGGGTGGCGAGTCGACCAAGACTGACGATTCGACGACCGACATCCTCGTTGAGGCTGCGACCTTCGACCCCGTTTCGATCGCGCGTACGTCACGCCGACACAAGCTGCCGAGCGAAGCGTCGAAGCGCTTCGAGCGTGGCGTGGACCCCCGCGTCGCACAGGCAGCAGCGCAGCGCATGGTTGATCTGCTTGTTGAGCTTGCTGGTGGTACCGCTGATGCACTCGGCACCGACATGGTTGCTCCGTGGGAGCCGACCGAGGTCGTTCTTCCGATCGCTCGGGTGAACGGTCTGCTCGGCACTGACTACACCGACGCTGAAGTTCGTTCGGCGATCGAACTCATCGGCTGCACCGTCGCCGACGGCGCAGCTGGCACGCTTGTCGTGACCGCTCCGAGCTGGCGTTCGGACCTTACCCGTCCCGCTGACCTGGTTGAAGAGGTTGCGCGCATCGTCGGGTACGATCGCATTCCCTCGGTGCTCCCGGTTGCTCCGGCTGGTCGCGGACTGACCCGCGCGCAGCGCCTGCGTCGCCGCGCCGCGAGCATCGTGACCGCTGCTGGCCTGGATGAGATCCAGAGCTACCCGTTCATGTCGCGTGAGCAGCTCAATGCGTTCGGTGCAGGTGCAGAAGAGGCGGCTGACGCTGCTACTGAGCCTGTCCACGCGATCCGCCTCGCAAACGCGCTCGACGCGAGCTCGCCGTTCATGCGCCGTTCGCTGCTTCCCGGTCTCGTGACCGCGGCGCAGCGCAACGTATCGCGCGGCCTGACCGATCTCGCACTCGTCGAGTTTGGTTCGGTGTTCGAGCCGCTCACTGGTAAGCCGCTCGGTACCGACTTCGTTCCGCCGCTCGCTGAGCGCCCGTCGGACGAGGTCCTTGCTGAGCTCAACGCATCGATCCCGAAGCAGCCTGTGCGCACCGCAGGCCTGCTGCTCGGCGATGCGTCGACGAAGCAGCCGGGTGAGGCAGCGCGTGAGTATGACTGGGCCGACGCTCTGGAGTACGCACGCACCGTTGCTTCGGCTGTGTCGATCGAGCTCGTTGTGCTCCAGGGCTCGCACCGTGCGTTCCACCCCGGTCGCACCGCGACGCTCGCAGTGCGCGTTGCGAACGATATCGATGGCGATGAAGGCGGCCTTGAGGTTGTTGGTGTTGCAGGCGAGCTCCTTCCCGAGCTTGTTGCTGCGAATCACCTTCCCGGTCGCGTTGCTGCGTTCGAGCTCGACCTCGAGCGCCTCATCGAATTGGCGCCGCGCGAGGCGACGACCTCGTCGCTGTCGGGCTACCCCGCAGCAACGCAGGACCTCACCCTCGTGGTTGCTGCTGACGTCCCCGCTGGCGATGTGCTGACGGTTGTGGTTGCTGGCGCAGGTGAGCTGCTCGAATCGGCTCACGTAGTCGACGACTACCGTGGCCAGGGCATTGATGCTGGCGAGAAGGCACTGACCTTCGCGCTCCGTTTCCGCGCTGAGGACCGCACGCTGAAGGCAGAAGAAGCGAGCGAGGCAAAGCTCGCTGGTGTTGCCGCTGCTGAGCTCGCATTTGGAGCGAAGCTGCGCGACTAATTCGCCTGCTGCTCAATGGGCCGGTGTGACAGCTGATGCTGTTACACCGGCCCATTGCGTTTAGGAGAGTTCGCCCATGTGGTGCTGCCAGGTATGGCGCGTCGCAGGTGGGTCGGGGCGGAACGCGCTGCTCGCGAAGTCGAGGAGTGCCTGCGTCTTTGCTGTTGGTCGGGCACCGTGCGCGAAGGCGAGCACGACGGAGTTGTCTGGAATGGGATCTGAGATCGCCCGGTACACGAGCGGGAGCCCGTCGTAGCTCGTATCACCGTACGGTCGCCCCATGATGATGGTGTACGCGAGGCCTCGTGCGACGAGCGAACGCAGTGTTTCGACATTGGCGCTTCGCCACTTGACTCGCGGCGTGAGTCCAGCCTGTTCGAGAATCGCCTCGACGTGATCGGTCGCTGGCCGCAACGACAGCAATGCGGCCGGTTCTTCTTCGAGGAGATGGAGCGGAATAGCATCGAGCTGCGCGAGGGGATGCGACGGGGCAAGCGCGATTTGGAGTCGCACGGGAGTGACAGGGAACGACCGAGCGCCGGGCAACACGTGGTTGTGATACAAAAGTGCGGCATCGATTTTTCCCGCAAGTAGCATGGCCTGGAGCTCTGCAGATCCGCCCTCGACGAGCTCAAGGTTCACCTGTGGGTGCGTGTCGCTGAAGTGCTCTGCGATCCGGGGGAATAGCCACGGTGAGAGCGTGGTGAATATCCCGAGCGTCAACGTGCCGGTGAGTTCACCGCGCATGGCGGCTGCGACATCTTGGATGCCGTGCAAGCCGTCAGTAACGGCACGTGCGAGCTCTGCGACGGTCTGCCCGGCCGAGGTGATTTCGACCCCTCGACCACGGGTTCGTAGGGTGAGTTGTACGCCCAGCTGCTCCTCGAGCTGGGTAATTGCCTGCGATACCCCGGCAGGTGACACATGCAGCCGGTCAGCGGCGGCGGTGAGTGAGCCAGTTTCTGCCGTTGCGCAAAAGCTTTCCAGCTGGCGGATCGTGATCTTCGAGGTGCCCATTTAACTAATACTAAACAATCTCTCAAGATTCTTATTCTTGTCTTGCTTGCTGGCTGACAGCAGGATTGAACCTCGTGCGGCATGCTTATGCTCGCGCGCCGAATTTTGGCCATACCCCACAGGAGTTCAACGATGAGCACCCCGTCCATCTCCGACGCTGCGTCAGCAGCGCCGACCCAATACGAGCAGGAATCGCTTCGTACGCCACAGATGCGTCGGATCCTTGCATCTAGCTTCCTTGGGAGCGCAATCGAGTTCTACGACTTCATGCTGTACGCGAGCGCGGCAGCGCTCGTGTTCGGTCCAGTCTTCTTCTCCCAGCTTGATCCCGCGCTCGCCGCAATCGCATCATTTGCGACGCTCGCTGCTGGCTATGTTGCACGCCCGCTCGGCGGCATCGTGTTCGGCCACTTTGGTGACCGCCTCGGCCGGAAGGGCGTCCTCGTCTTCACGATGGTGCTGATGGGCGTTGCCACGGCGCTCATTGGCCTGTTGCCAACCTACGATCAGATCGGTGTTGCTGCGCCGATGCTGCTCGTGACCCTGCGCATTATCCAGGGCTTCGCCGTCGGTGGTGAATGGGGTGGCGCAATGCTGATTGCCCTCGAGCAAGCGCCTGGTGGGAAGCGTGGCTTCGCTGCTGCGTTTGCAAACCTGGGCGCCCCCGCTGGTTCGGTGCTCTCCGCCGGCATTCTCGGCCTGTTCACCCTCATGCCACACGAGCAGTTCCTTGCCTGGGGTTGGCGCGTGCCGTTCCTCTTGAGCGTCGTGCTGGTTGCGATCGGCATGGTCGTGCGTTTGAAAGTGGTTGAAAGCCCGCTCTTCGTGAACTTCAATAATGAAGCCGAGAAGCGCAAGGTTCCCTTCATTGAGGTCTTCAAGAACTCGCCGTGGGTCCTGCTGCTTGGCACGCTCGTCGCGATGAGTCAGCTCACGATCTCCGGAATGGCGAGCGTGTGGGGGCTCGGCTTTGCGACTTCGCATGGCACTGATCCGACCTTTGCGCTCAACTCGAAGGTGGCGTCTGCCATCGCGATGTTCATCACCACGATTATTGCGGCGCGCTTGAGCGATCGCTACGGACGTCGTCCGGTCATCGCCGTCGGTATTGTCGCAGCTGCGGTGTTTGCGTTCCCGCTCATTCAGCTCGTCAGCATGGGTGAGAACTGGGCGTTTGCGGTCGCCGTGATCGTCGGACAGGGCATCCAGGGCATCATCCTTGGCCCATTGGCTGCGTTCCTTGCTGAGCTCTTCCCCACGGAAACGCGTTTCACCGGTGCGTCGATCGCGTTCCAGGGCGCTTCGGCGATCGGGGCTGGCTTCACCCCAATTATTGCGAGTTCGCTGATGGGATCTGGTGGCCCTGTGGTGCTCGGCGTCGTCTGGATTGCGGTGCTGCTCGTCTGCCTCGTCGCAGTGTTTATCTCTCCTGAAGGCTCAAAGCGGAATCTGGCGGAAGTCAAGTGAACTACGAATACGATGCAGAAGTCCTCGTTGTTGGTGGTGGCCCAGTAGGCCTACTCGCTGCGATGACGCTTGAGAGTCACGGCGCGACAGCGATCGTACTTGAACAGGACCCGTTCCTGCAGCCGCCGAATGTGAAGTGCAATCACGTTTCATCGCGGACGATGGAAGTCTTCCGCAGACACGGAATCGCCGACGACGTGCGGAGCGCCGGGTTGCCGGCTGAACACCCACAGGACGTAGCCTTTCGCACGTCGTTTGTTGGGCAGGAGTTTGGCAGGATCCGCATCCCCTCTGCCGAGGAACGGCGAAATGGCGGCGGATCGGGCCCAGACGTCTCGTGGGCGACCCCAGAACACCCGCACCGTGTGAACCAGACGTACCTTGAGCCAATTTTGGAGCGTCACGTCGCGTCCCGCGCCGGAATTGACCTCCGGAATGGTGTTCGCGTTGATGCCGTTTCGCAAGATGACTCCGGTGTCACTGCTGCGGTCACCGATGTGGTCACCGGCGCACAGTCAACGGTGCGAGCGAAATACTTGATTGGGGCTGATGGTGGGCGTTCGCTCGTGCGGAAGGCTATCGGCGCGAAGTTCAGCGGCGACCCTGTGCTCCAGCACGTGCAGTCGACGTGGATTCGATCCACGGCACTTGCGGCGGCGCGTGAGGCCATCCCTTCTTGGGGGACCTACGTGTACAACACGCGCCGAAACGGACACATCTATGCGATCAACGGTGTGGACGAGTTCCTAGTGCACACGTACCTCACCGCGGAAGAAGCTGAGCTTGGATCAGTGGATCGTCATCAAGCGCTCCGTGACATCCTCGGGGTAGACGTGCTTTTCCCGTATGCAGTGCTTTCAGAGGAAGACTGGGTTGCGCGCAGACTTGTCGCTGACAAGTTCCGTGACCGCCGGTTCTTTATCGCTGGTGACGCGGCACACCTGTGGGTGCCGATGGGTGGGTACGGCATGAACGCCGGAATCGCTGACGGTGTCAACCTCGCCTGGACGATTGCTGCGGTGCTCGACGGCTGGGCAGGCGAACACATGCTTGATGCTTATGCGGCTGAGCGGCAGCCGATTACCGAACAGGTGTCAAGGTTCGCAATGGGGCACCTGCAAAAACTCGATGCTGCCGATATGCCGGCGAACATCGAGTTGCCTGGGGAGGAGGCGGATCTCGCGCGTGCGCGATTTGGTGCGCTCGCGGAACAGCTGAACACCCAGCAATTTGCGGCTGCCGGTCTGAACTATGGGTACAGCTATCACGGCTCCCCAATTATTGTTGCCGATGGCGCAGCACCCGAGTACACGATGGGAACGTATACCCCGTCGACCGTGCCAGGGTGTCGCATGCCGCACGTCTGGCTGCGCGACGGCTCGTCTGCGTATGACGGACTGGGGAAGTGGTACACGTTGGTGAACGCTGCGGGGGACGCGGACGCTGGCGCTGCCTGGGCTGCAGCAGCCACGGCTGCTGGGTTGCCGACCGCATTCCTCGATCTCGCTGAACTCGAGCTGCCCGCTGCCTTCAGCACGGAGTATCTCATTGTGCGCGAGGACCAGCATGTGGCCTGGCGAGGTGACGAGCTGCCCGCGAACATCACTGCGTTTGTGCAGCGGCTTGGCGCTCGCCCTGATGCGACACAAATTGCTCGGGGAGCTGCGCCGACAGCGGCGCAGCCACGGCTCGCGGCGTAATCCGAGTACTGCACATGCCCCGGTTCGTTCTGCAAGGAGCGAGCCGGGGCATGTGTGTGTCTGCGAGGTGCACGAGGTGCAGAGAAAAGTATCCCTGGTGCCTGGGTTGACCTGGGCATATGGTTAGCGCACGGGCAAACCAAAGGAGGTGGGCATGCGTATTGCGGTGGTTGGGGGAACCGGGCTTATCGGTGCGCATGCGGTGCAGCTTGCTCGTGCGGCAGGGCACGACGTACTCGTGCTTGCGCGATCAACGGGATGCGACGTGTATGACGGTGCCGGCCTGGATCTGAGCGGCGTCGAAGCCGTCATCGACGTTGTAGATCCCGGGAATGAGTATGAGCGAGTGACGTTCTTCGAGCTCGCCTCGCGGCATTTGCAGTCTGCGGCACAGGCTGGCGGGGTGCGCCACTATGTTCTGCTCTCGACGATCGGTGCCGCGGCGCATCCGTACGGGCGCTTCGCGGGAAAGGCGGTCCAAGAGCACTGCCTCGCGGAAGGGAAGATCCCGTGGACCATTCTGCCGACCGCACCCTCTTACGAATTCGCGGAGCAGCATGGGAAAACCATAGGTGGATGGGTGTTCGTGCCCCAGGTGCTCGCGCAGCCGCTTCCGGCGAGAGCAATCGCCGAACGACTGCTGTGGGCAGCAGAGAGTGTGCCAGTCGGATACGCCAGGGAGTTTTCTGGACCGGATCGATTGCGACTCGCCGAAATCACTCGAATGGTCTTTCAAGCGCGCGAGGATCCGCGCCCAGTGATTGAGCTGCCGTACTGGGGCCGATACGGAAAATCCTTGCGTGACGGCACGTTATTGCCGCAAGAAAACGCAGAAATTGGTACGGTGGGCTATGTAAATTGGCTCGCTGAATACTCACAATTGCACCGGCATTGATGCTCCATTAGAGAAAGTAACACTGAGTCTTATGACGCAACAGATTGTTCCCAAAATTTGGTGTGACGGGAACGCCGAGGAGATGGCTTCCTTCTACGAGAGTGCCTTCCGAGGGTCAGGCCGTGAGATCCACATTGCAGTGGACGGACGATACCCCGAGACCGGCCTGGCTGACTTCCAACAGGCGTTCGCAGGCAAAGCGTTGTCGGTGACGATGACGATTGAGGGATATCGCATCGGCCTCATTAATGGCGGCCCAGAATTTGCTCCCAACGCATCGGTGTCGTTTGCGTTGAACTTCGACGCAGCAATCATCAGCGGTGGCGCAACCTGCGCCCGCGAAACGCTCGACCTGCTGTGGGATGCGCTGCTCGTGGGTGGTACTGAGGTTATTCCGCTGGGGGAGTCCCCGCTTTCTGACAAATACGGCTGGGTACGTGACCGATTTGGCGTGCACTGGCAGCTGGTCCTCGCGAGCCCGAATCGTTCACCACGGCCGTTCGTGTTGCCGGCATTGACCTTTGCCTGCGCAGCGCAGAACCGCGCATCAGAGGCGCTTGCGTTGTACACAAGCGTGTTTGAAAAACTTCCCGGCGGAGCTGGCGTGACGCATACGCAGACCTACGGTGCGCAGGTGGGGCGGGCCACTGCCGATGCGCTCATCTTTGGTGAGTTCCACCTCGGCGACGACTGGTTTATTGCGATCGATAACCCGCTAGACGAGGAGCACTGCTTCTCCTGCGGTGTCTCCTTTGAGGTGCAGTGTGCTGACCAGGATGAAATCGATCTGGTGTGGGACGCATTATCTGCATCGCCTGAAGCAGAACAGTGTGGCTGGCTCGCAGACGAATTCGGCGTGAGCTGGCAGGTGGTTCCGAAAAATATGGGTGAGCTTATGGCGCGACCGAATGCGTTCGCGCACATGATGGGCATGAAGAAACTCGTCATCAACGACTTCTAAGCCGGTAACGTGTGGGGCATGACTGACTACACGCGTATTCTCACTGCCGCGAACAACCGTGTCGCAACGATCACTCTGAACCGACCCGAGGCGTTAAACGCGCTCGACTCAACGCTCGTGCGTGAGCTGATTGACGCAGCGACGACGTTCGATGCTGACCCGGAAATCGGCGCAATCGTGATCACCGGGTCTGCGAAGGCGTTTGCTGCAGGCGCAGACATCAAAGAGATGACCGAGCAGGGTTACGTTGAGATGTATTTGCGCGCGCCCTTCCCGGGCTGGGCGCCGTTTGAACAGATCCGCACCCCGCTCATCGCGGCAGTATCTGGCTTCGCGCTCGGTGGCGGCTGCGAGCTTGCGATGATGTGCGACATCATCCTTGCTGCTGACTCGGCTCGCTTCGGCCAGCCCGAAATCAACCTCGGCATCATTCCCGGCTTTGGCGGATCGCAGCGTCTGCCGCGCGCGATCGGCAAGTACAAGGCCGCTGAACTCGTATTGACTGGGCGACATATGCGGGCTGACGAGGCCGAACGGAGTGGCCTGGTGTCGCGCGTGGTGCCGCAGGATGAGCTGCTCGAGGAAGCGCAGAAGCTTGCCGAGACGATCGCGTCAAAGTCGCTGCCAGCGGTCTATGCCGCGAAAGAGGCGCTGCAGGTCGCGCAGGAGTCTTCGCTCACAGAAGGCCTGCGGTTCGAGCGCTTGGCCTTTGCTGCGCAGTTCGCGACGGCTGACCAGAAGGAAGGCATGCGTGCCTTCAGCGAGAAGCGCCAGCCGAACTTTTCACACGAGTAACTGATGCATAAAGTTCAGTCTGTTGCGGCAGAAATCGAAGGATTTGCTGTGAAGTGCGAGAATAGAGAGCATCGGTGTGCAGAGATGAAGGAGCGTCGATGACTTTCAGTGTGGCAGTAGCTGGTGCGAGTGGCTACGCCGGGGGTGAGCTGTTGCGTCTGCTCGCAGGCCATCCCGAGTTCGAGATTCGTACAGTGACCGGGCATTCCTCGGCGGGACGTCCGCTGATCGAATCGCAGCCGCACCTACGCTCACTGGCGCATCTCACGCTCCGAGAGACCACTCCAGAGGTGCTCGACGGCCACGACATCGTCTTCTTCGCGCTGCCGCACGGTGCGTCGGGTGCACTCACTGCGCAGCTCACGAACGTTCGCCTCGCGGTCGATTGTGGCGCGGATCACCGCCTGGCTGACCCCGCTGATTGGGAAGCGTTTTACGGTGGCGAGTACCACGATGCGTGGACCTATGGTGTGCCGGAGCTCCTCATCGACGGGGGTGCTCGCCGGCAGCGTGAGGCGCTCGTTGGCGCAACTCGTATTGCGGCTCCCGGCTGCAACGCTTCGACGGTCGGGCTTTCACTCGCGCCTGGCATTGCTGCCGGCGTCATTCAAGCTGACGATATCGTCACCGTGCTTGCGGTTGGCCCCTCTGGCGCAGGCAAGGCTGCGAAGACCCACCTGCTGGGGGCAGAGCTCATGGGCACCGCGAACCCGTATGCGGTCGGTGGTACCCACCGCCACATCCCAGAGATCAAGCAGTCCCTGCGTCGGGCTGGTGCGACGATCGAGCCGACACTGAGCTTCACCCCGGTGCTGGTGCCGATGGCACGTGGCATTCTCGCAACGACGACCGCGAAGCTCACGCCAGGCACCAGCGCTGCTGAGGTGCGCGCGGCGTGGGAATCGGCATACGCTGACGAAGCGTTCGTGCACCTGTTGCCAGAGGGCGTATTTCCGCGCACCGCAGATACCCTCGGCGCAAACACCTGCCTGATGGGCATCGCAATTGATGAGGCGGCACACCGCGTCGTCATCGTTGCGGCACTTGATAACTTGGCCAAGGGCACCGCAGGCGCGGCTATTCAGTCCGCCAACATTGCGCTTGGGCTCGCTGAGGACACCGGTCTCTCAGTGAACGGGCTGGCCCCCTAAGCGCGAGTCACTCTCACTCACGTCAGAACAGCGCCCGTGTAGCCGCGGGCTGATCGCGTCGGTATGCCGACGCATGAAAAGGAGTAGCGATGAGCGTCACCGCACCCCAGGGGTTCCGATCTGCGGGCATCGCAGTCGGCCTCAAGTCCACAGGCAAGCCTGACCTTGCTCTCGTCGTCAATGACGGCCCGAAGCCAGAGTCGGCTGTGGTCTTTACGACGAACCGAGCACAGGCAAACCCCATTCTGTGGAGCCGCAAGGTGATCCAGAACGGTCCCGCACGTGCGGTTGTGCTGAATTCAGGTGGCGCGAACTGCTTCACCGGCGACTTTGGCTATGAGACGACGAAGCTCACTGCAGAGGCTGTTGCCTCGGCGCTCGACGGCGAAGCTGGCGACGCAGAGAATATCCTCGTTTGCTCGACCGGCCTGATTGGCGCTGGCGACCAGACGTTCCGTGACAAGATCGTGCTGAACATCCCGGCGCTTGTTGAGCAGCTCGCGGCAGATGACACCACTGCACCCGCAGCGATCCTGACGACCGACTCGGTAGAGAAGGTTGCCACCCACACGGGCGCTGGCTGGACCATTGGCGCGATGGCAAAGGGTGCTGGCATGCTGGCTCCTGGCCTCGCGACCATGCTCGTGGTCATCACCACTGACGCGGTCCTCGAAGAAGAAGTACTTGATCGTGCGCTTCGTGCGGCAACCAAGGTGAGCTTCGACCGCCTGGACTCTGACGGCTGCATGTCAACCAACGACCAGGTGACGCTCCTGTCGTCGGGTGCCTCTGCTGTCACCCCTGACGAAGCTGAGTTCACTGCGGCACTCATCGCGATCTGCGATAGCCTCGCGGCGCAGCTCCAGCGCGATGCTGAGGGTGCAACCCACAACATTGATATTGAGGTTCTCGGCGCAGCAACCGAAGAAGACGCCGTTGAGGTTGGCCGTGCGCTGGCACGAAACAACCTGTTCAAGGCTGCGATCTTCGGCAACGACCCGAACTGGGGTCGCGTACTCGCCGCGATCGGCACCACCGAGGCTGCATTCGACCCGTACCAGGTCGACGTGAGCTTTAACGGAATCCGCCTCTGCCACGCGGGTGCTCCTGATCGTCCCGTCACCGACTGCGACCTGACCCCGCGTCAGACCCATGTGCGCATCGAGCTGTTCGCGGGTGACGCGCAGGCGCTGATCCGCACCAACGATCTCACGCACGACTACGTGCACGAGAACAGCGCGTACTCGAGCTAGGACGAAGGATTGGCTACGACTACGAAGGAAGCGCTCGACCACGCGCAGGCTTCAGCGAAGGCGCAGGTACTCATTGAGTCACTGCCGTGGCTGAAGAAGTTCCGGGACACGATCATGGTCATCAAGTTTGGCGGCAACGCCATGGTTGATGAGGAGCTGCTTGCAGCGTTTGCGGAAGACATTGTCTACCTGCACCACGCGGGCATTCGCCCGGTCGTTGTGCACGGCGGCGGCCCCCAGATCAACCGCATGCTTGCGCGCCTGGGCATTGAGAGCGAGTTCCGCGGTGGATACCGTGTGACGACCCCTGAAACCATGGATGTCGTGCGCATGGTGCTCACCGGCAAGGTGAACCCGGAGCTCATCGAATCGATCAACGCGCACGGTCCCTTCGCGTCGGGAACGACAGGCGAAGACGGTGGTCTGTTTATCGGCAAGCGTCGTCCTCCGATTGAGGTTGATGGCGAGTCCGTCGACCTTGGCCGCGTTGGTGACATTGTTGGCGTGCGCACGGAGCCGATCCTTGCGCTGCTTGAAGCCGGCATGATTCCGGTGGTCTCCTCGATCGCGCCGGATGCAGACCACCCAGGCGAGTCACTCAACGTCAACGCAGATGCTGCGGCTTCGGCCCTCGCGTCGGCGCTCGAGGCTGAAAAGCTCGTCATCCTCACGGATGTTGCCGGCCTCTATGCGAACTGGCCAGACAAGAGCTCGCTCGTCTCCACGATCAGCATCTCTGATCTCGAGAAGATGCTGCCCTCGCTGGAATCGGGAATGATCCCCAAGATGCGTGCCTGCCTCGATGCGGTTCGCGGCGGGGTATCAAAGGCCGCAATCATCGACGGTCGAGAGCCGCACTCGGTGCTGCTTGAGATTTTCACCGAGCATGGCATCGGTACAGAGGTTGTCCCCGACTAAGACGACCGGAACGCCGGCGGAGAAGCGCACAGCTTACTCCGCCGGCGTTCTTGTTCTTGCCCTCTGCGGGGGAGCGCTCGCCGCAACGCTGTACCTCTTGCTCGGTCGCGAGCACAGTGACACCGGTGGCATCGGTGCGATGCCGATCCGCACCCTGTGTGTCCCCACCGTGGCAGTCGGTGTCCTTGCGGTCGTGAGTGTGTTGATCTCGGCGTGCGATCGTGCGTCCCTCCGCATTCCGAACTGGCTGCTTGCCTGCGCCGCGTGCACCGTGCTGTTCGCGGCTGGTGCGGCCAAGAGCGTGGCTGGGATGGGTGGGGGCGGATCCGCGCCCCTGTTCGAACGGCTCAGCGCAGTGGGCCTGCCCTGCCTGCTGCTCGTTGCCGTGTGGTGGGTGGTTCCGGCGGGAATTGGGGCTGGCGATGTGAAGCTCGGAGCAGTCGCCGCTGCGGCCCTGGTTGGGTTTGGTGAAGCGCCATGGCTGCGAGCTGGGGTGCTCCTGTGCTGCTTTGCCTGTGCGCTCGCGCTGCAGAATCTTCACCGAAGGCGGATTCGGGCGCAGATAACTGCGGCGGGACCGTGGCTGGTCTGTGCGGCATGGGTGGCAGCGTTGCTCATGTCACCTGGACTTGGCGCGCTCGCAGCTACTGGCTCCGTGACCGGATAGGATAGAAGCATTGTTTGACGAGTGAAAGGCGTGGATCATGACCTATGTGATCGCTCTTCCCTGCGTGGACGTGAAAGATCGCGCCTGCGTCGACGAGTGCCCCGTTGACTGCATTTACGAGGGTGAACGCTCGCTCTACATCCATCCGGATGAGTGCGTTGACTGCGGAGCCTGCGAACCCGTATGCCCCGTCGAGGCTATCTACTATGAAGATGACCTGCCGGGTGAATGGTCTGATTACTACCGTGCGAACGTCGAATTCTTCGATGAAATTGGTTCGCCAGGTGGAGCAGCGAAGGTTGGCATGTACAACTTCGACCATCCCGTGGTGGCGGCGCTTCCGCCTCAGGGCTAAAAGCCGCACGAGATGCATCGGCCGCTGTTTCTTCGGAAGAAACAGCGGCTTTTGTGTGTTTGCACCTTAGAAGCTTCGGAAGCCAGTAGTCTGAACATGTTGCATAACGGCACAATCTCGTTGTGTGCATTGCGTCGCATTTCGCTCGACATCAAGATAGTCTGGGTGTAGGGGCGTAACGAATCTACGGCCTGGCCGTGGACTCCCATAGGAGCCGATAGGCTGAAAGCAATGGCAGTGTTAAACAGACGCTCGCCAGCATGAGATCTCACGAGGAGATGACATGACCGACTCGACACAGAGCCCCAATACAGCGAAGCTGATCCTGCCCGAGGGTTCGGCAGAATTTCCGATTCTCTCAGCAGTGGACGGCAATTCGGCAATTGATCTGAGCACGCTGACGCGACAGAGCGGCTACACCGCGCTCGATTATGGTTTCGTGAACACCGCATCGACGAAGTCGTCGATCACCTACATCGATGGCGATGAGGGCGTTCTCCGTTACCGGGGCTACCCAATCGAAGAGCTCGCAAAGGGATCAACCTTCCTGGAGGTTGCATACCTGCTGATCTACGGTGAGCTGCCGACCCCGGACCAGCTTGCTGAGTTCGATAGCGAGATCCGTCGCCACACACTTCTGCACGAAGACATGGCGTACTACTTCGAAGCAGTGCCGCACACGGCGCACCCGATGGCGATGCTCTCTGGCGGCCTGCAGACGATGTCGACCTACTACGAGAACTCGTTGGATACTTCGGTGCCCGAGTTCGTTGAGGTCAATACGATTCGCCTGCTTGCGAAGCTTCCCGTGCTTGCGGCATACGCGCACAAGAAGTCAATCGGTCAGGCAACGCTGTACCCGAAGAACAGCCTGGGCTTCGTTGAGAACTTCCTGCGTCTCAACTTCGGCAACAAGGCTGAGGACTACATCATGAACCCGGTGCTCGTCGACGCGCTCGACAAGCTCCTGATTCTGCACGCAGACCACGAGCAGAACGCGTCGACGTCGACGGTGCGTCTCGTCGGCTCGACCGGTGCGAACCTCTTCTCGTCGGTCTCGGCCGGTATCAACGCGCTCTCGGGCCCCCTCCACGGCGGTGCGAACGAGGCAGTGCTCGACATGCTCGCGCAGATCCGCGATTCCGGTCAGAGCGTCCAGGCGTTCGTTGAGAAGGTCAAGCGCAAGGAAGACGGCGTGAAGCTCATGGGCTTCGGTCACCGCGTCTACAAGAACTACGATCCGCGTGCGCGTATCGTCAAGGACAGCGCGGCCAAGGTGCTCGAGGAGCTCGGGGTCAATGACCCGCTGCTCGCACTCGCACAGGAGCTTGAGCAGATCGCGCTCGAAGACGACTACTTCAAGGAGCGCAAGCTCTACCCGAACGTCGACTTCTACACCGGCGTCATTTACAAGGCGATGGGCTTCCCGACACGCATGTTCACCGTGCTGTTCGCGATTGGCCGACTTCCGGGCTGGATTGCACAGTGGCGCGAGGCGCGGACCGATCCGCAGACCAAGATCGGTCGCCCGCAGCAGTTGTACACGGGGGCGGCAGAACGACATCTGAACCGCTAACACGGTCAATATTTGGGGCGAGGCGCACTTGCGCTTCGCCCCTGCTTTGTGCCCATTCCCCAGAACTGGCCAAGAAAGCGCCTCGATTCTCGAATATGACGCTCCGATTTCGTGCGTCTGGTGTTTCCGGGGGATAATGGGTGTTGGAAGTATCTAGCTTGCAAGGAGGCGTCATGGCGGCAATGAAACCGAGGACCGGAGACGGGCCCATGGAAGCGGTTCGTGAGAGCCGGGTGATCGTGGTTCGCGTGCCTCTCGAAGGCGGCGGTCGACTCGTCGTTTCGGTCAATGATGAAGAAGCAGCTGAGCTGCGTAATGTTCTCGCAGGTGTGCTCGACGGCTGAGTGCTCCGCGTAGTAATCAAAGAACCCCATCTCGGTTGAGATGGGGTTCTTTGTATGTCTGGGGTGCGCGCGGGCGCTCTGACGCTATGCGGCGAGCTTCACGACGGTGAGGAGGCCGCCGCCCGAGGCTGACAGCGACGCAGCAGTTGCGGGCGACTCTGCGACGACCGCGAGGAGGTCGCGGAGTGACTGGGTCTGTGAGTCGCGGACAGCCGGGTCTGCGACCTGACCGTGTGCGAGCGCATTCGGGATGATGATGGTGCCACCCTGGCGGACGATGCCGAGGGCGTACTCGAAGAGCTCCAGGAGAATCTCTGGCTCAGCATCGAGCAGGACGATGTCATAGGAGCTGAGGTTCAAGCGCGGCATGATGTGGAGCGCATCGCCCTCGACGAAGCGCACCCGCGATGAGGGGATACCCGCCTCAGTGAAGATGGGGCGCGCCTCACGCACGTACTCTGACTCCCGTTCGATGGTCGTCAACGTGGCGTTCGGAGCGTGACGCAGCAGCGCAAGACCGCTGACACCGAGGCCAGTACCGATTTCGCAGATGGTGCGTGCGTTCGACACCGCAGCGAGGAGCGAGAGCTCCGATGCGACAGACGGTGAGACGGGCTCGACGCCGTGCTCGGTGGAAAGGCGGCGTGCACGCACGAGCGAGTCGGGCTCGTTCGGGTACTGTTCGACGAACTGCCAGTTACGTTCGACCTTGCTCACTTTGCCTCCAATATCGCGACTCAACACGCGTACTTCCTAAGCGTAGAGGTTCGGCGCGCTGCACTGAGGCTATACACGCGCGTCATCGTGAGGTTTCCCAGGGCAGTGCGATGTACGATAACGGGTATGGGCCTGACTTTCGACAAGATCTTGGTGATTCTCGTGATCGCGATGATCATCGTTGGACCTACCCGCCTCCCCGAATACGCCAAGAAGCTTGGTGAATTCGTGAAGATGATCAAGGGCATGGCCGACGGCGCAAAGGGTCGACTCAAAGACGAGATGGGCCCAGAATACGAAAACGTCGACTGGAAGCAGCTTGATCCGCGCCAGTACGATCCGCGCCGCATCATCCGCGATGCGCTGACTGAGGACGAGCGTGAGGCGCGCCTTGCTGAGCGGCGAGAACGCCTCGACAACGCCCGCAAGGAGCGCGAGGCAAAGCTCTCGGGCATGATGCGCTACGACGACGAGGCGACCTAAGCGACCTCGGCCACTCCGTACCCACAGTGTTAGCTGAGGCTGATGCCGAGGGATCGGCCAGCGAGGCCGCGACCGAGGCCGATGATGCGGTCTGCGACGCGCAGTACCTCGGCGCCAGCCGGATCCGCCCCCGCAATCAGGGACTGCGGTGTGCCAGTGTCCCCGGCCGCACGGAAGTCCGGGCTCAGCGGCACGCTGCCAAGGAGCGGAACCGTGCCGTGTTCGTCGTCTGAGAGGCGTTCTGCGACGGCCTTGCCGCCACCCGAACCAAACAGGTCAAGGACAGTGCCATCGGGCTGCACCAGGCCGGCCATGTTTTCGATGACGCCGATGACTTTCTGACCGGTCTGGCGGGCGACGAGGGCGCTGCGCACGGCGACGTCGGCCGCAGCCTCCTGCGGGGTCGTGATGACGAGCACCTCGGCCTGGGGGAGCAGCTGTCCGACACTGATCGCGACGTCACCCGTTCCTGGCGGTAGGTCGAGGAGCAGCACGTCGAGGTCGCCGAACCAGACGTCGCGCAAGAACTGCTCAATCGTGCGGTGCAGCATGGGGCCGCGCCAAGATACGGCAGTATTGCGCGGATCGGCATCGCCCAAGAACATGCCGATTGAGATCGCCTGCACACCGTCGACGGACGGTGGGATGATCATTTCGCCAACGCGGGTCGGCTGTTCGACCTGGCCGTCGCGGCTGAGACCGAGCACGCTCGGAATCGAGAAGCCAAAGATGTCGGCGTCGATCACGCCAACGGAGAGCCCACGCTTCGCGAACGCCATTGCCAACGCAGAGGTGAGCGAAGACTTGCCGACGCCGCCCTTGCCGCTCGTCACGGCGATGACACGCGTGAGCGAGTCTGGACCGAACTGGCGGGGACGCGATCCGCGCACGCGTTCGACGAACGCCTGACGCTCGCTCGGCGTCATCACGCCGACTGCGACGTCGCCGGAGGCGATGCCTGCGACCGACTCGATCGCGCTGTGCACATCGGCCTCGATCTGGCGAGCCGCCGGGCAGCCAGCGATCGTGAGCTGGATGCTCACAGCGGCGCGCTGGGCACCGGTCTCGTCAGAGCTGACCGTGACCTCGCGCACCATGCCGAGCTCAGTGAGCGGACGACGAATGTCGGGGTCTTGCACGCGGTCAAGCGCGGTCCACAGGGTGAGTTCGAGTGCGGACGCTGTGTCGCGACCTGGCATCGTGTGCTCTGCGGTCATTGCGCGCTTAATCCTCCTGGGTGCGGGGCGGGGCGTTGCCTGCTGGCGTGGCCGGGTCTGCTGGTGCGGCTGACGCTGCCGATTCGGGCTCTGATTCTTCTTCGAGCTCCTCCAGAAGAGAACGCAGCTCCTGGCGAATGAATTCCCGGTCGGGAAGATCTTTCATCATGATGCGCAGCGAGACGACCTCGCGCGCAAGGAACTCGATGTCTGCGACGTTACGTTCGGCACGCTGACGGTCTTGCTCAATCTGCACGCGGTCGCGGTCATCTTGACGGTTCTGCGCGAGCAGAATCATCGGCGCCGCGTACGATGCCTGCAGCGACAGGATGAGTGTGAGGGCGGTGAAGCCGAGCGCTGCCGAGTCAAAACGGAGGTGCTGCGGGCCCCAGGTGTTCCACGCGAGCCACGCGAGACAGAAGGCCGTCAGAATGAGCAGGAACCACGGGGTGCCCATGCCGCGCGCGATGCTCTCGGTCCAGCGACCAAAGCGTTCGTTGCCGCCGGTGCGAGTCTCTTGCGGTCCACGCATGCCCGAGGCACGCGGTGCGTCGAGTGACGCGTTCTTGCCCCAGCGCATCACGCCCCCATTCCAGTTCTGTGAGCGGTTGGGGTGGCGTTGCCTGTCTCGTCATCGTCGCCAGCGTGGCGCCAATCGTCTGGCAGGAGATGGTCGAGCACGTCATCGACGGTGACAACGCCGACGAGGCGCTGCTGATCGTCAACGACGGGGATCGCCACGAGATCGTAGCTCGCGAGCTGACGCGCGACCTCTGCCGCATCGGCGTCAACGTGCACCGGCTCGATCTCGCTATCGAGCAGTGCCGACAGGCGCTCGTGCGGCGGGAAACGCAGCATGCGCTGGAAGTGTGCAATGCCGAGAAACTCGCCGGTGGGAGTCTCAAACGGCGGATGGGTGACATAGACCGCGGACGCCATCGCCGGTGAGATCTCAGCGCGGCGGATCATCGCGAGGCCCTCCGCAATGCTTGCCTCGCCAGACAGAATGATCGCGGACGGGCTCATGAGGCCACCCGCGGTGTCTGGTGCATAGCCGAGGAGCTTACGGACCTCTGCCTCTTCCTCATCTTCCATGAGGTCGAGCAACTCTTCACGCTTGGCATCTGGCAGCGCTGACACGAGGTCGGCGGCGTCATCAGGCTCCATGTGATCGAGTACATCGGCCGCACGCTTTTCAGGGATGTGGGCGAGCAGCGACAGCTGATCCGCCTCAGTCATCTCCTCGAGCGCGTCGGCAACGCGATCATCTGACATCTCGGCCATGACCTCGGTCATGCGTTCGAACGGCAGCTCAAGCAGCTGCTCTGCGAGGTCGGCAGGCTTGAGGTCGAGGAAGGTCTGAATTAGACGCTCAGCCGACTGCGCCTCTGACTTCTCTTGCGGCAGACGCATGTCGGTCCACGCGACGATGCGCGATTCGGGGCGGCTGAACGCGCGCACCTCGGCGCGCAGCACGTGCACGAAGACCTCTGACAGCACCCATTCTCCGGAACGCGTACGTTCAATCGCGGCGTCTTCAATACGCACACGGGTTGAATCAGCAAGCTGCGCTGGGAGGCCGATGAGCTGCGCCAGGACGCGGATCTCGCCACTTCGCTGCTCGAAGCGGCGAATGTTGATGAGGCCAGTGGTGATGACCTGACCTGAGCCAATCGAGGTCACACGACTGATCGGGACGAAGACGCGACGCTTGCCGGGAATCTCAACAATGAGACCGACAACGCGCGGCTGAGACTGGTGTCGGTACACGACGAGCACGTCGCGTACCTTTCCGATGCGATCACCGGCAGGGTCAAAAACACCCCGCCCCGCAAGGCGGCCGACAAAGACCCTCGAATTGCTCACACCCCTACGCTACCGTCTACCGCTGACAATCGTGCACGTCGAGAGCCGTACGTTCGCAACGCTAAGGAAAACACTGGGTTCTGCGCAGCCTGAGCCGTACAATCAGGGTATGAGTTTCACAGGTCAGCCCGGAGCGCCTCGCACGCCACTGTCACTTGAGTTGCCGACAGGCGACATCATCTCGACGTACGATCGCTACGAAGATGCTCGTACCGCGGTCGACACCCTCGCAAAGAGTGGGTTCCCTGTCCGCGAGGTCAGCATCGTCGGTAACCACGTGCGTAGCGTTGAGCGCATCACCGGCAAGCTCACCTACGGCCGCGTCGCTCTCATGGGTGCGCTGTCTGGCGCGTACCTCGGTTTGTTCCTTGGCGTGCTGCTGTTCCTGTTCCAGCCTGACAACACGGGCATTCTCGGCGTCTTCATCGCCGCACTCGTGATTGGCGCCGGCTTCGGCATGCTGTTCAGTGTGGTCTCGTACTCGATGACGCGCAACCGCCGCGGCTTCTCGTCGGTGACGCAGATGATCGCCGTGCGGTACGAGCTGTACACCTCGCCCGAACTCGTGCACGACGCGCGTCGCGTGCTGATGGGTGAGGTTCCGCCGGCCCAGTAGTGTGAGCCTGGCATAGGGCTGGCATGGCGCTGGCATGGCGCTGGCATGGCGCTGGCCATTGGCCTCGGCCAACCCCGCAAGAAGGGCCCTTTCTCTCGAGAAAGGGCCCTTCTTGCGTAGGCAAGGGGGCGGTCTCAGACGGTGAGTGCAACACCTGCGAGATACTCACTCAGTGTCTCAGCAGGTGTTGCAAACTCCAAAGTCTGCCGAGGGCGACGATTGAGCTGGTTCTGCATAAACAGAATCTCAGCCTC
>NZ_JACVMU010000005.1 GCF_014529985.1 Leucobacter sp. cx-42 | reverse complement strand
TCGGTTTCCCGTTGATGAGAAGGGTGAGTGCGTGGGCGCGAATGGTGAGTGGGTAGTGGCGCATGAGAGGGTGAGTGCTTCCTGTCCTGGTTATGGACAGGTGTTGCACTCACCCTCTGAAACCGCCTAGTTTCTGGCGTATGAAAGGGCCCTTTTCGTGTGAACGGGCCGGTTTCGCGGGGTTGGCCGTTGGCCGGGGACAGTGTCGAGGACTCTGCCTCCACGGTCGAGTACGTGGTGCGCAGAAAGCCAGTCACCGGGCCCCTTCACCTTGTGCGCGACTTGAAATGCGCCTGAACTGAGGGAAAATGATTGCCCAGTCTGCTGGCCGTTCAAGCCGCCGCAAGAGCGGTCTGATCAGGCGTTGAAAGGGCAACCGTCTATCCCGTGGCAGGTCAGTGCGTACGCTGCCGCCGTCCTAGGTTTAAGTCCCGTTGTGGGTCCATGGGCGCAGTGGGAATCTTTGCAAGGGGGGGTAAAGCGTAAGCAACAGAAAGGCAGGGCGCAGACCATGCGCAGAATAACCCCATTGGTTACAGCCGCCATCATTGCGGTGTGTTGCTCCATAACAAGCGTCACGCCCGCCAATGCGGCATCAGCGATGACAGCACCACGCGAACAGAGATCAAGCGAAGTTTTCGCCAGGAACAGTGCTGAAAGCTTCAAACTTAGGAGTGCCCCTGCGGTAGATGTAGCACGCAACGTTTCACCAGTTTTCGTTACCTGCAGGGCGAGGAAGGTCAACGGGTGCCAGGTGGCTACTGGGGCCTTAGGGCTTGCTCACGGAGCGCTATGGGGGCTTGCACTAGGCGGACCAGCTGGCGCCGCGGCAGGAGTAGGCGTAGGCGCATTTTGGTGGGCGGTAGGCACACAATGCTAAACGAAGAAGAACAGCAGGTAAGTCCGGAAAAAGTTGACTCTGGCCGAGGCCTCCAAACGCAGGGTGTGCTTCTCATTATCTCTGCCTCGACAGCGATCATTTCATGGGGGCATTTCTTCCTCAACATGGTTGTTGACACGGGAATTGCCTCAAACGTGTTCATTGGAATGCTGTCAGTCGGACTATTTTCCTCCGTGTATTTGTTTGAAAAATTACGAGCCCGACTTCGACGCCGCACGTTCCTTCTGGGCTTCCTAGTAGCGGGAAACTTCGGAGCAACGGTGCTATTGCAAGCTCTTGCGATCCGCGCGTTTGGGTGACATGGCACACGGCTGAAGCGCCCTGGCAGATGTGATTGCGTGGTTGGGCGCGGCGCCAGACCCCAACTACGCGAAACGGGCCCTTTCTGCCGAAACTCCTAATTTCTGGCGTATGAAAGGGCCCGTTTCGGGTGAGACTGCCAGTTTCGCGGGGTTGAGCGCGGAAGCAGCGGACTGCGCGCGGGGGTGAGTGCTACTTATGCAGCCCAATCCCCTTCACCGCGTGCGACTCTGGCTCGAGCTGCAGCGTTGAGTGGTTCAGATCGAAGTGCGTGATGAGGCACGCCTTCAGCTCGTCGAGCACCGCGTGGTAGCCGCGCTCATTCCAGGCCCCGTCTTCGACGGTCACGTGCGCTGAGAATGCGGGGACGCCCGAGGTGATGGTCCACGCGTGAACATCGTGCACCATTGCGACACCGGGCACGGCCTCCATGTGTGTGCGTACCTCTTCGACGGAAAGGCCCTTTGGCGTTGCCTCAAGCAGTACGCGCACGACATCCTTCAGCAGGCTGTATGCGCGCGGCAGGATCATGAGGGCAATCGCGATCGAAGCGATCCAGTCAATCGGCGTCCAGCCGGTGAAGAGAATCACGAGGCCGGCAATGATGACGGCAATCGAGCCGAGGAGGTCACCGAGCACCTCAAGGTACGCGCCGCGCACGTTGAGGCTTTCCTTCTGGCCCGCCTGCAGTACGAGCAGACTCACCAGGTTGGCCACCGCGCCGAGTATGGCGGCGATGAGCATCGGGGTGGCATGCACCTCTGGGGCATCGCCGATGCGAGCGATGGCCTGCACGAAGATGACGACAGCAATCACGCCGAGCACGATGCCGTTGATGAGTGCCGCAAGGATCTCGACGCGAAGCAACCCGAACGTGCGCTTCGAGGTCGCGGGGAGCGTGGCGATCAGCGACGCAATGAGCGCGATGAGCACGCCCGTCGCGTCGGTGAGCATGTGGCCCGCATCAGCGAGCAGCGCGAGCGAGTTCGAGATGAGGGCGCCAACGACCTGCGCGATGAAGACCACGAGCGTGATGGCCAGTACGATGATGAGCCGCTTGCGGTGTTTACCGGTGGCGGTCTGGGCGCTTACGCCGTGATCGTGGCCCCCGCCGCCCTCGTCCTCGTGGACGGGCGCGGCGGGATGCCCCGCGCTGAAAACTGCGTCACAGTACTGGTCATCACGCTCGGTCATTACTTGCTCATTTCCTTAAAGCGACGAAGGCGAAGCGAGTTACCCACAACAAACACACTCGAGAAAGCCATCGCGGCGCCAGCAATCATGGGGTTCAGGAGTCCAAGCGCTGCCAGCGGAATCGCTGCCACGTTGTACGCGAACGCCCAGAACAGGTTGCCCTTGATGGTACGAAGTGTACTTCGCGAGAGGCGGATCGCGTCAGCCGCGCTGCGAAGATCACCACGGACGAGCGTGATGTCTGCCGCTTCGATCGCAGCGTCGGTTCCGGTGCCCATCGCGAGACCGAGATCGGCCTGCGAGAGCGCGGGCGCATCGTTCACACCGTCACCGACCATCGCGACAACCTTGCCGGCTGCCTGCAACTGCTGGATGACCGCGACCTTGTCGCCGGGGAGTACCTCGGCTTCGACGCGTTCGATGCCAACCTCGCGTGCGACCTGAGCCGCAACCGAGTGATTGTCACCCGTCAGCAGCACCGGCTCAAGGCCGAGTTTGCGGAAGTTGCGGATCGCCTCAGCGCTCGTCGGCTTCACCGTATCGGCAACCGCAGCGACACCGCGGGGGATTCCGCCCCACGAGATGATGGCCGCAGTCTTGCCCTCGGATTCGAGGCGGGCAAGCTCTGCGCGAGCGGGATCTGCCAGCTCGGGAGACATTCCCGAAATGGAATGCTTGCCGATCAGGACAGTGATGCCCTCGATCGTGCCCTCGACGCCCTTGCCTGCGGTGTTCGCGAAGCCGGTGACAAGCGGCAGATCCGCCGCGGTCATGCCGAGCTCTTCGAGTGCGCCGCGGGCGATTGCGCGAGCGATGGGGTGTTCCGAAGCGCCCTCTACAGCGGCGACGTAGCGGAGGAGGGTGGCGCGGTCGTGATCCGCGCCCTGGATCGAATCGAGGGAGACGAGGTCAGTGAGCGCCATTTCACCGGTGGTGACGGTGCCGGTCTTGTCGAGCACGATGGTGTCGACGCGACGGGTCTGCTCGAGGATCTCGGGACCCTTGATGAGGATGCCGAGCTGAGCTCCGCGGCCAGTGCCAACCAGGAGAGCCGTGGGAGTTGCCAGGCCAAGGGCGCACGGGCACGCAATGATGAGGACGGCGACGGCGGCGGTGAAGGCATCAGCAACGCTGAAGCCGAGAAGCAGCCAGGTCACGAGCGTGCCAAGGGCAATGAGGATCACGATCGGTACGAAGATGCCAGAGATACGGTCAGCCAGGCGCTGCACGTCGGCCTTGCCGGACTGTGCGTCCTCGACCATCTTGGCCATCTGCGCAAGCTGGGTGTCCGAACCAACGCGGGTTGCCTCGACCACAATGCGACCGCTCGTGGAGACCGTGCCCCCGGCGACGACGGTGCCGCTAGATGCCTCTACGGGAATGGATTCACCGGTGAGCATGGACGCGTCGATCGCGCTGTGTCCCTCGACGATGCGACCGTCGGTGGCGATCTTCTCGCCGGGGCGCACCACGAACTGGTCGCCAACTTTCAGCTCTTCAACGGGAATGCGGGTCTCAGCGCCGTCACGCAGCACAGAGACTTCCTTCGCGCCCAGCTCGAGGAGTGCGCGAAGAGCTGCGCCAGCCTGGCGCTTGGACTTCTTCTCAAAGTAACGGCCCGCAAGCAGGAACATCGTGACGCCAGCTGCGGCCTCAAGGTAAATGTTGCCTGCGCCGTCGCTGTGCTGCAGCGAGAAGTCGAAGCCGTGGGTCATACCGGGCATGCCGGCGTGACCGAAGAACAGCGCGTAGAGCGACCACAGGAACGCCGCTCCCGTGCCAACAGACACGAGGGTGTCCATGGTGACGGCGCCGTGGCGCAGGTTCGTCCAGGCGGCCTTGTGGAACGGCCAGCCAGCCCACACGACTACGGGTGCCGCGAGCGCGAGTGACAGCCACTGCCAGTATTCGAACTGGAGCGCAGGGATCATCGCCATTGCGATGACGGGGACCGAGAGCCAGATCGAGCCGATCAGGCGCTGGCGAAGGGCAGTGAGCTCGGGATCTGCCGCAGGCTCGTCGTCGGTTTGCGCCTCGGGGGATTTCGGCAGCTTGGCCGAGTACCCCGCTGCTTCAACGGTTTCGATGAGCACCTGCGGATCCATGCCCGCTGGGGCATGCACCGTGGCGCGTTCGAGGGCGTAGTTCACCGTTGCTTCGACGTTGTCGAGTTTGTTGAGCTTCTTCTCGATGCGGTTGGCGCACGAGGAGCAGGTCATTCCACCGAGTTCGAGCTGGATGAAGTTTGGCTGGGCGGTTGCCACGATGCTTCCTTTCTTGCTGTCTGGTGCGCTCAGGCGGAGCCGGTCGACAGTGGGCGCGGATCGCGAGTGCGAATCGGCGCCCAGCGCGTGCGGCCGCGTGAGCTGAGGGCGAGGGCTACGCGCGAACTGCGGTGTAGCCAGCCTCGTCAACCGCAGCGATGATTGCTGCATCGTCGAGGGGCTGCTCTGAAGTGACTGCAAGCAGGCCAGTCTTTGCGCTGACCTCGAGCGAGATCACGCCAGCTACCTGCTCAACTTCTTCACGGGTGTGGTTCTCGCAATTGCCGCAGGTCATGCCGGTCACGTTGTACGTAGTGGTAATCATGCGTCCAGAGTATACCCCCCTAGGGTATCGCGCAAGTGTGAATTTTTAGGGCTGCGCATGTGCGCGCGGTGGGGCGGTGCTGGCGTGATCCGCGCCCGGCTTGGTGAACCAGATCGCACAGAGGGTCGTAACCGGCATCGACAGGACGAGGCCGGTGGCTCCCACGAGTGTGCGAATGACTTCCTGACCCAGTTGCTCGGAGGTGACGAGCTCGATGAGGTCTTTCGGGAACGCGTAGATGAGCAGGAGGACGACGAGCATCGATCCGGCATAGGCGAAGACGAGTGTGTAGATGCTCGAGGCAATGTGATCGCGCCCGACCCGCATTGCTGACGCATAAATGCGGCGGCGTGAGAGGTGTGGGTTAAGTGCACGCATCTCCCAGACAACGGAGGCCTGGGACACCGTGATGTCATTGAGCACGCCAAGCCCGGCAATGACGATTGTTGCCGTCAGGATGTCATTCATCTGAATACCCGGCACTGAGATGGACAGACTCGATTCCTCAGTAGTGGAGATGCCAGTGAATCGCAGCCAGCGCGTGACCATAGCTCCCGCGACCGCGGTGAACACGATGCCAAAGATCGAGCCGAAAAGAGCCGCGGTCGTGCGGTGAGAGAACCCGTGGGCGAGGTACAGCACGATGATCATGATGTCGAGGGAGCCGACGATGGCGACGAGCACAGGGGAGTGGCCCGCGAGAATTGCCGGCAGGATGAACATGACGAGCAACGCGACGGCCGCGCCGACGCCGATGAGCGCCAGTCCGCCGCGAACCCGGCCCACCAGTACGACGACGAGCACGAACAAGATGGCGACGGCGAGCATTTTGCCGCCGCGCGGGTAGTCATAGAACGAGTAATTCGTGACGGTCTCGCCGTCAACGACATAGTCATGGGCGATGAGGCGCACCGCGTCTCCGACGGCTACGGGGCGGCTTTTGGCGCGTTCAGCATCCATGAAGAACGCGACTGGCTTACCGACGGGAAGGTGCGCGCGCACGCTCAGGCAGTCGGTGGCTGTGGGGGCTTCGGCGTTCGGCTGCTGATTGCTGCTCTGCGGGTTCGCCTGGCCGTCCTGGCTGGCTTGGTCCGCGGCCTGGCCACCGGTCTGGTCGCCGGCCTGGAGCTGCGGTTGCACGCAGGCCACGGCTTCGACGTGTGTGACGCGCGCATCGACCACCTCGCCACTTGCCACAGACCCTGATTCTTGCCGCGGCACGTCTTCCTTCGCGGGCCACAGGGCGACTGTGGCCACAATTGTCGCGATGAAGATCATCAGGACGATGCCAGCAAGTGTCGCGGATCGACGCGTTGGCTTCCGGAGCGGGAAGATCGACGGTCGGTCTTCGCGGTGGTGGTAGTGCATGCGACGAGCTGCCTTTCGGGTGATTACGTGCTGATGAGCTGCTCTGCGAGCTGCAGGAGGCCAGCCTCTGAACCTGCGCGACCGATGAGCTGGACGCCCATGCTCATGCCATCAGCGGTTCGCATGATGGGAACCGCGATCGCGGGAAGCCCAGCAACGTTGACCATCGACGTGTAGGGGGCCCACTGGCACTGCAGTTCGTAGTCAGCGTCAGGGGAGAGGCGTGTGAAGGCGTCGATGGCAGGTGCCGTCATCGCCAGGCCTGGGGTGAGTACGAAGTCGGTCAGCCCCCACTGCGCGCGCATGTGCTGCGCGTGGGAGTGGAGGTGCGTTGCGGCCGCGCGATGAGTGGCCTCGCCGCGCGCCAGCGCGCGTTCGCGGAAGACCCTGGTGAGTGGCATGAGCAGCGACGTTTCCTCAGGTGTGAAGTCGAGCAGGGAGAGGCCCGCCGTCCATACCTTGCCGAAGGTCTCGGCGTAGTCGCCGTAGCTGAACGAGGTCTCTTCGAGATGGTGCCCGAGGGTGCCGAGTTTGCGCACGGCGATGTCGAGCGCCTGCCTGGCCTCGCTCGAGAGGGAAATGTCGTACGTGTCGGCGAAGGGTGAGGTGGTGCTGATGCCGATCCGCGCCCCTGTGAGATCGCCAGCCCGGTGCACGGCGAGGCTCCAGGAGTTCGGTGCTGTTGCACGTGAAACGCCTCGCATGGCATCACCGAGCAGGGCAGCGTCGGTGGGGGTATGCGCGAGCGGCCCTGAGACGGTGAGCTGTGGCGCGCCAAATTCATCGCGTGGACCGTTCGCAAGGTCAGTGGGCATCGTACCAAGTCCGGGTTTGAGGCCGATGAGTCCGCAGGCAAGGGCGGGGATGCGGATCGATCCACCGCCATCGCTCCCTGGTGCGAAAGGGAGGAGGCCGGCTGTGACCGCGGCAGCGGATCCGCCACTCGAACCACCCGGTGTGCGGGTTGGATCGAGCGGATTGCGGGCCGGGGGAGCTATGCGGTTCTCGGAATATGCGGTGAGTCCGTATTCCGGAACTTGAGTCTTGCCGAGGGAGATCGTGCCGGCCGCTCGCAGGGCGGCGACGCCGGGGGAGTCAATGCGCGAGGGGGTGAGGGGGATGCTCGTCGCGCTGCCGCGGGTCGTGGGCGAGCCAATGACGGCGGTGAGGTCTTTGTGTGCCACCGGGACGCCGTGCAGGATTGGGAGTGCCGTGCGCTCCTCGCGGGTGAGCGCAGCCCGGCGGGTGTCTGCCTCGTGGGCGGCATCGATGGCGCGCTCTGCGGAAACCGATACGAAGGCGCCGAGGCCTGCGTGGGTTTCGATCTGCGCAAGGAAGTGTTCTGCGGTTTCGCGGGCGGTGATCTCACCCGCGCGGAGGGCGGCGGTGAGCTCGGATGCTGAGTCGGGAAGCGCGGACATGACACCAGCATATGAGCACCTTGTTGCGAATGGGTATCAATAAGGGTTAGAGTTGGCGCATTGCTAGAACGAGAATCGTTCTCAATTAGGAAGACACGTTATGCGTCACCATTCACTGACCAAGCGAACACAGATGCTCGGGGCCACTGGAATCGCGCTTGCCGCGACACTGTTGCTCACATCCTGCGGTACCAATGCTGCAGATGCTGAGCACGACAAGCTGAAAGTCGTCGCTACCACGACGCAACTCACCGACTTCGCCACCCAGGTTGGTGGAAACGATGCGGAAGTGACGGGGCTGCTCCCTGCTGGCGGATCCGCGCATCACTTCGATCCCACCCCCGCAGACCTGCTTGCCCTCGGGCAGGCCGATGTGCTCGTGGTGAACGGTGCAAACCTCGAGTCCTTCTTGGACAGTGCGGTTGAGGCATCAGGATTCGACGGCGTGGTCATCACCGCGGCCGATGGCATTGATCTCGCGGAGGCAAAGCGCATCACGGCCGAGGGTGAGGACGAGGCCAGCGGGATCGCTGCTGCGGCCGCTGCTGAGGCTGATGAGCATGATCATGACCATGACCATGACCACGACCACGCCGACGATCACGACCACGATCACGTCGACGAGGCGAATCACGATCACGCTGAGCACGCAGACGAGGCCGCAGGTGAAACCGCGACTGATCACGACGGTCATGACCACGGTGACACCAACCCGCACCTGTGGACCGCCCCGCGCTACGCGGAGGGGATGGTGTCTGAGATCGCAGACGGTTTCGCACAGGCGGATCCCGAGCATGCTGCGAACTACACGAAGCGCGGTGCAGAATACATCGCAACGCTCACCGAACTCGACAGGTGGGCTGCTGGGCAGTTCGCCGCTGTTCCCGAAGCCGACCGCGTCCTCGTGAGTGGGCACGATTCGCTTCGCTACTTCCTGCACGACTACGAGATCGGGTTCGCCGGTGCGATCCTGCCCTCGTTTGAAGATAACGCCGAGCCGAGTGCGGCCCAGATTGACGCACTCGTTGAACAGATTCACGCACGTGGCGTACAGGCCATCTTTGTGGAGTCCTCAATGAGTCCGAAGCTTGCAAAAACCATCGCCCGCGAGGCGAACGTCACGGTCGTCGACGACACCGCGCTCTACGCCGATTCACTTGGCGCTGCAGGCTCCGGGGCAGAGAGCTACGTCGGGGCAACCGTACACAACACACGAGCAATTATTGAGGCCTGGGGTGGCAGTGTGACTGATCCGCCCGCCGCAGTAGACGCCGCAATGGAGGGATGAACCTCGTGACAAACAATCAGGCAACCGCCGCAATTTCGCTCGACCGCGCAGCGTTCGGGTACGCGGGTCGCGCCCGGGTGCACGACCTCACCCTTGATGTGCCTGAGGGGGCGGCGGTTGCACTGATCGGACCGAACGGCTCAGGAAAATCCACACTGCTTCGTGGACTCCTTGGCCTTTCTGATCTGACGGGAGGCACCGTGCATGTGCTCGGCAAGCTTCCCGCCGCGGCTCGTCGCGACATCGGCGTGCTTCCGCAGTCGGATGCACGCGATACGAGCTTGCCGCTCACGCTGCGGCAGGTCGTTGCGATGGGCCTGTATCGCCAGGCCGGAGCCTTTGGCCGCATTGGGCGTGCGGGCCGCGAGGCAATCGATACCTCGATTGCTCACGTTGGCTTGGCCGATCACGCCGGCCGGCTCTTCGGCGAACTCTCTGGCGGGCAGCAGCAGCGAGGTATTCTTGCCCGAGCGCTGGTGTCGCAGCCGCGCTTGCTGCTGCTCGATGAGCCGTTCAATGGCCTCGACCGCGAGAATCGTGACGTGCTGCTCGAGCTGGTGCGCGCGCAGCGCGAGGAGGGGCGCACAGTCATCGTGTCGACCCACGACCTCGAGATCGCCCGTGAGGCGTGCACGCACGTGCTGCTCCTCGCCTCGGGACACGTGCCGGGGGAGCCGGGGCATCCGGCGGCCTTTGGCCCGCTTGATGAGGCGCTCACGCTCGATGCCGTCAAGCATGCGTTCCATGAAGTCACCGTTGAGATTGATGAGCACACCGTGACAACGACCCACGAAGTGGATACCCCGTGATGGTATCCCTGGTGGCGGCCGTAGGCCTCGACTACTCAGTGCTCGACGCGTTCTCCATGCCGTTCATGAGCCGTTCCCTCATTGCCGTAATTGCGATCTCTGTCGCAGCAGGCATCGTGGGGCTGTTCGTGAGCTTCCGCGAGATGGAATTCGTGACCGACGGCCTCGTGCATGCGGTGTTCCCCGGCCTGGTCGCCGGTTTTCTGCTTGGCGGATCCGCCGGCATCCTGCCGGGCGCAGCAGTCGCCGCACTCGGCGCGGCAGTGCTGTTCACCCTCACTGACCGACGCGGTGGATCAGACGCTGGCGTAGCGGTGGTGCTCACCGGTCTCTTCAGCCTGGGAGTGGTGCTGATCTCGCGCGGGGGGAGTTACGTTTCGCAGTTGCAGGACCTGCTCTTTGGCCGCATCCTCATGGTGACGAGCGACGTTCTCTGGCAGATCATCATCGTTGCCGTTGTTGCTGCTGCGATCGTGCTCGTGAGTCGTCGCGCGCAGCTCATGCGTGCGTTCGACCCTGTCGGTGCCGAGTCGGCGGGTTTCCGACCGTTTGCGACGGACCTTGCTTTGAATATCGCGGTCGCCCTGACCGTGGTGGCTGGTGTGCAGGCGCTGGGCGTGCTCATGGTCATCGCCGTGCTGGTCGTGCCAATGGCGGTCGCTCGTCTGCTGACTCAGCGCCTGGGGCTCCTCGTGCCGCTGGCGGTCTTGGTGTCGCTCCTGGCAGGCGTGCTCGGGCTGTGGTTCTCATTTGACTGGTCGGTGCGTGCGGGGGCTTCAGCCTCGCCCGGTGCACTGATCGTCCTCATGCTTATTGCGGCATACATTGTTGCACTGGTGGTGCGCGGCATCGCACCTCGGAATGCACGAAACGGGAGGAGCCACGCATGAGTTACTTCACGCTCGCGGCCATTGAGCTTTCGCTGCTGGGCCTCCTGGCAGGTGTCGCCGGAACACTCGTGGTGCTGCGCCGCCGCTCATTCTTTGCGGTCGCGCTCAGTCACGCGACGTTCCCCGGTGGTGTGGTGTTCGCCCTCGCTGGCTGGAACCTACTCATCGGGCAGGCGCTCTTCGCGGCGGTGCTCGTTGCGATCATGGGGCTCCTCGCGAAGGTGCCCGGTCAGGGTTCGCAGGTCTCCAGTGGCGTCGTGCTGGCCTTCGGGTTCGCTCTCGGCACGCTGCTCACGGGCCTCAACCCTGGGCTTGGGGTGCCGGTCGAGGCGCTGCTGGTTGGGTCGCCGCTTGGCGTCGCGCCCGCTGATGTCATCGCGACTGGTGTCGTGCTGGTCCTGTCCGTGATGGTTGTGTGGCTCTTCCGGCGCCGTATCTTGTTCCAGACCTTCGACCCCGCTGGCTACACTGCTGCTGGATTCTCCACCGCATCGGTCGAGCTCGTGGTGACGAGCGTCATTGCCGCCGCGGTGGTTGTGGCCATGCCTGCCGTGGGTGCGATTCTGGGCGTTGCAATCCTGATTGCCCCTGCAGCAGCGGCGCGGATCATCGCCCCCACCATCACCTGGGTGCCGCCCATTGCGGCAGCCCTTGGCGTAGCAACCGGGCTTCTCGGACTCTGGGTGTCACGCGAGTTCGATCTCGCCGCTGGTGGCGCGGTCGGGCTGGTGGCGACTGCGGTCTACGTTGCTGCGCTTGCGGGGCGGGCAATGGTGCGCTCTGCACGAAGTGCGCGGCTTCGCACCCGAGACGGCGCACGTTTGGGTACGGTGGAACCGCAGACCGAATGTGGAGGTGATGGTCAGCATGCCTGATCAGCAAGTGGGCCAGCCCAAGAACGCTCACGCGGCGCACGCGCTCCGGGGCTCGCGGGCGGAGCAGGCGACAGCGCAGCCAAAGGTGAAGCGCAATACTTGGCAGCGCGAGGCGGTGCGCGCTGCGCTCGTCGAGCACCGCGGCTTTGTAAGTGCTCGCGAGCTGCACGAACGCCTGTGTGGGCAGGGATCCACGATTGGTCTCGCGACGGTATACCGTGCGGTCTCTGACCTGGCCGAGTCGGGGGAGGCTGACGTTATCGTCTCACCCGATGGGGAGAACATCTTCCGCTTCTGCGGCACGCACCATCACCATCACCACCTCATTTGCCGCTCCTGTGGCGCCACCCGTGAGCTTGAGGCCTCGGTCGTTGAAGACTGGGCTCGCACCGTTGGCGCCGAGCACGGGTTTGCCGAGATTGACCACGTCGTCGATCTCTTCGGCCTGTGCGAGAAGTGTCAGGTGGCCCGAGGCTAGCTCTGGGCGCCAGTAGCCGCCTCGCTTGACAGTTAGAACTCAAATGGTTAGGGTTCTAATCATGAGCACGGAAGCTCCACCGATGAAGACCAGCCTCGACCTCATGCGTTGGGTCGGCTGGGCTCAAATGCGCGCCTTCCAAGAGTGGATCAGCGCGCGGGGTATCACCCCCGAACAGGGGTTCGTCTTGGGATATCTCAACGACCATCCGGGCGCGATCCAGCGGGACATCGCCAAAGTCAGCCGCACCACACCCGCGAGCGTGACGAGCCTCCTGCAGGGACTCGAACGCCGCGAGCTCATTTCCCGTGAACAGGACCCCGAGAACGCACGCAGCAAACGGGTCTACATCACGCCGGCCGGCGCCGAACTCATTAGCGGGTTCGACGAGGCCACAGCGCAGATGTCTGAAGACATCCTTTCTGCGCTGACCGCCGCGGAGCGCGACCAGCTCCACAGCCTCATGCTCAAACTCACGGCCCCGCTGCCGACCCCCACGCGCGACTAGCGCACCGGCCAGGCCACCTCGCCTCCTGCAGGGGCGGATCGCGACCACGCGATACCGCTCGCTTGAGCGCGCCGTAAAACTCCCGCACGCTACTCGGATCCGTTCGCCAACGGTCGCCCGCACGTAGGCTGCGCTGTCTCATTCTTTGGGAAGTGCACCTGTGCTGCCCGCGATCGCCATGGCCGGTGCTTGGCGTGCCCGAAAGGACTCCTCATGAACCCCACAGCGACAAACTCCGGCACTGCAGTGGCGTCGCCTGCGCCAACCTCGCTGGCCCCAGCCCCAGCACCAGCCCCAGCCCCCGCGCCTGCGCCCAAGTCGAACCGCTGGTACCTCTCATCGGCACCAGTGCTCGTTGCGGTGCTGCATCTCGCGCTTCCGCTTGCGGCTGCGTTCGTCGTGAACGCACTGCACAACGTCATCAACGCCGGATTCCTCGGCGCTCAAAACGATCTCACCCTCATCGCGGCCGTCACCTTCGGAACTCCGGTGCTCGGCCTCACCATGGCTATCGGCAGCCTGTTTGGTGTTGGCGGCGGAGCCCTCGTCTCGCGTCTCCTCGGCGCCTCAGAGAAGCAGGGTGGGGCTGCCGGATCCGCCGATTCCGTCATCACCCTCGGTAACGATCTGCGGAACGCCAGTTCGTTCTCCTTCTGGGGAGCGGCCGGCACCGGCCTGATCGTGGGCGTGATTGGACTGCTCCTCATCAACCCGCTCGTCGCGGGCCTCGGGGCGACCGGCTCTGCGGTTGCCCCGACCGCGATCTATGTTGGCGTGCTCCTCGCGTTCCTGCCAATCATCACCGCGGCCCAGTCGCTCGAACAGCTCGTTCGCGCCGAGGGCGCAGCCCGCGTCGCGATGCTCGGACTCATGATCATGACCGGTACGACGCTCGTGCTGGACGCGGTGTTCATCCTGGTGTTCCACTGGGGCGTTGCTGGTGTTGCCGTTTCAATGGGCATCGCGAACCTCGTGGCTATTGGGTACTGGGCGCTGTGGATCCGCCGATCCGCGCCTTCGATCTCGCTCTCACCGCGCTGGTTCACGCTCGCGCGCAAGACCACCGGACCCGTGCTCTCGATCGGCGCGGGCGTGCTCCTGCAGTCGGCCTTCATGATCGTGACGAGCCTACTGTTCAACAATCTCGCGGCGCCGTACGGATCTGACCCACTCGCGGCTATGGGAGTGGCATTGCGGATCGCGCAGGTGCCCGAGTTCCTCATCCTTGGCATTTCGATGGGCGTCATGCCGCTGCTCGCGTACGCCTACGGTCGTGGCGACGGCGAACGTCTGCGCAAGGCGATGCGGGTTTCGCTGCTGCTCGCCGTCGGTCTTGGCGTCGTGTTTACTGGGGTGTTCCTGCTGTTCCGCGCACCGCTGCTGCACATTTTCCTCGGTGATCCGTCACTGCTTGCGCTCGGCTCAACTATCATTTTGGCCCAGCTGATCGCGATGATTGCCAACTCTGCCAGCGGGCTTATCATCACCTATTTCCAGGCAACCGGACGCGCACTGCCCAGCATCATCATGTCGAGCGCACAGGGTGTGCTGTTCATTCCAGTGGTGGTCGTCGCGAACATCATCTATGGCCTGCCCGGCCTCATCTGGGCGCTGACTGCGGCTGAAATTGCCGTGCTCGTTACGGGCGTTGTGATGTGGCTTGGTACTCGCCGTGCGATTGCTCGGGGCCTCGCAGAAGGGTCCGAGGAGCGCGCTGAGGCCGCGCTCGAAGAGCAGGCAGCCTAGGGCGGCCCTGCCCCGCCCCGGCACAAACTGCCCCAGCTGTTTGCCCTCGTCTGCAAAAAGACCGTGGGTAAGACGAATTTCGCGAAAAACGTCTTACCCACGGTCTTTTTCCATACCTACGGTAAATCGGGCCTAGCGGTCGGCCGCCTCGGAGCTCTCAAGCTCCTCGTGACCCACGGGGGCTTCGCCCGCAGCACGGAACGCCGCAACGCGGCGCGCCTCAACAATGCCCCGTGCCCGCTTGCGCGCGCGACGCAGTCGCTTCCGCTCGTGGCGGCGCTCGACGAGCGTGTACAGCACCGGCACCAGGATCAGCGTGAGCAGCGTAGACGAGATCAGGCCGCCAATCACAACAATTGCGAGCGGCTTCGAGATGAAGACGCCGCCACCGGTGAGGCCGAGAGACATCGGGATGAGCGCGAAGATCGTTGCCGCCGCAGTCATGAGGATCGGACGCAGACGCAGGCGGGTGCCGTGCTCGACGGCGTCTGCCAGGGACTCGCCGCCCTCGCGCAGGCGACCGATGAGGTCGAGCAGCACGATGGCGTTCGTGACCACGATGCCGATGAGCATGAGCAGGCCGATGAGCGCGGGAAGGCCGAGCGCGGTGCCGGTGATGAGCAGGCTGAGAATGGCGCCAGTCGCCGCGAACGGAACCGATACGAGCAGAATCATCGGCCCGCGGAAGCTCCTGAACGTCGCAATCATCACCACGAGCACCAGCGCGATCGCAGCGAGCATCGCTGCGCCGAGCTGCCCGAACGCCTCGTCCTGCTCGGCGGTCACGCCACCGAGTTCGAACGTCACGCCGGAGGGCAGCTGGGTCTTCTCAATCGCCGCGGTCACTGCCGCATTTGCGGCGTCGAGGCCGCCAGCCTTTGGCGTCACACTCAGGGTGACCTGGCGCTCGCCGCCGGCACGGGTGATCGAGGGCGCGGTGAGCACCTCTTCGACCGTCGCGATTGCGCTGAGCGGAATAGCGGTACCGCGCACCTTCGCAGCCGCCTCCTGTTCGTCCTGGGCTGCCTTCGCGTCGGATTCTGCCTGCGCCGCCTGCTCGCGCGCTTCGTACAGGCCCTCGATCTGCGCGTCGAGGCCGGCAATGCCGCCCTGTGCGCCTGCGATCGCTTCCTGGAGCGCGGCAATCTGCTGCTGTCGTTCTTCCTGCGCGCGCTGCGCGGCCTGCTCGTCAGGGGTCTGCGGCTTGCCTGGCACGATCGGAGTCTTCGAGAGCTGCGCAAGCTGCGCGTTCAGCTCCGAGAGCTGCGCGTTGAGCTGGCTGCGCTGATCCGCCGCATCACTGATCTGCTGCGAAAGTTGATTCGCCGCGGTCGCGCGGGCATCATCGGCCTCGGCCTCTGCCTTTTTCTGCAGTGCCTCGGCAGCGATCTTCTGCGCCTCAGCCGTCTGCTGTGGGGTGACAGGGAGCAAGATTTCACCGAGCTTTTCGGCGGATCGCGCAGTCCCAGGAGTACGCAGCAGAATCGAGCGATCCTGGCCCTCGAACATGAGCTGACCGATGGTCTCGCCCTCGAGCGCGTTCGAGATCGCGGCGGCAACCGACGTGCGGTCGAAGCCGAGGCGCGCAGCCTTGATCTCGTCGAGCGTGACCTTCATGACGGGCTGTTCACCCTGCAGTTCGCTGCGGACTGACTTGACGCCGTCGCTCTCCTTGAGCTTCTCCTCAAGCAGGTCGCTTGCCTTGCGCAGCGCCTCGGGATCCTTGCCACTGATCTGCAGCGAGATATCACTGCCGCCGGCGCCTGCCATGAATGCATCGTTGGTTTCTTGGCGGATCTCGCCAGCACCCTTGAGCTTCTGCATACGCTCGTCGACGGCTTCACCGGTCTTCTCGGCGTCTACGCCCTCCTTGAGCATGAGGGTGTACGAGATGGAGGTCGGCAACCCCGGGGTGCTGCCGCCGAGGGAAACGCTTGTGACGACGTCCTGCACGCCGGACACCTTGAGAAGTGCTTGTTCGACGGGCTCAGCAGCCTTGATGAGCTGCGCGGCGTCACCAGACTCGGGTGGTGTCTGGGTGACCTGCAGAGTTTCCTGGCCGGAGGAACCGAGGAAGTCAGTCTGCACGAACGGCAACATTGCGAACGTCGCCACAAGAATAAGCACTGAAGCGGTGAGTGTCAGTGCGGGACGGCGCCTGGTTGCGTTGAGCGCGGGCATGATGGCCCGCTGCAGGCGATCCGTCTCAGAGGCGACCTCATCGGCCTCTGAAAGTACATCGTTTGCGGGGGTGCTGGGATCCGCGCCCTCGCCAGTGACTGCCGCGGTCTGCGCCGAGGCACGGTTCTTCGTGCCGCGCATGAACCAGTAGGCGAGCACGGGCACGATCGTGAGCGCGACGAGCAGCGAGGCGAGCAGCGCAATGGTCACCGTGATCGCGAATGGCCGGAACAGCTGGCCAGCGATGCCAGACACCAGCGCGATCGGGAGGAACACCGCGACGGTCGTGAGCGTCGAAGCGGTGATGGCTCCCGCCACCTGACGCGTCGAGGCGACGACGCCTTCGACGGTGAGGGGGCCGGATCCGCGGCGACGGCTGATGTTCTCAATTACCACGATCGAATCATCGACCACGCGGCCGATCGCGATCGTGAGCGCTGCAAGCGTCAGAATGTTGAGTGTGTTGTCGCTCACCCACAGGCCAATGAGCGTGATGAGGAGCGACAGCGGAATCGACACCGCAGCGATGAGGGTCGAACGCCACGATCCGAGGAACGCGAGAATCACCAGAATCGCGAAGAGGAGGCCGAGGCCGCCCTCAACCGACAGATCGTGGATCGACTGCTCAATGTACGGAGCCTGATCAAACAGCGCGACGAACTCGGCCTTCACCGTCGGTGCGAGGCGGTCGAGCTCGGCGTTGACGCCCTTGGAGATCTCAACCACGTTCGCGCCCTGCGCGGGGTACACCTCGAGGTTCACGGAGGGCTTGCCGTTCACGCGTGCGATCGACGTGACGGGCTCGGCCTCGAGCTTGACGTCGGCGATCGCTGACAGCTGGATGACGCCGTCCTCGGTCGTGAGGGGGAGACCCTTGATCTGGTCGAGCGTGGTGAGCTTGTCGCCAACCGTGACCGAGATGGTGCCTGACTCGGACTCCGCCTCGCCCGCGGGCATTGCGGCGCCCTGCGTGGCAAGCACGGCCTGAATCTGGCTGGTTTCAACCTTGTGCTTCGCGACGTCTGCGGGGCGGAGATCGATGACGATTCGCTCCTGCTGGCCACCGCTGAGATCCACGCGCTGCACGCCGCTCACGGCGGCGAGGGCCGGAACGACCTGGCTGTTCAGGCGATCGACGAATGCTGAGGCGTCTGCCTCGTCTGCCTCGTCTGCTGCGCCTGCGGCTTTGTCACCCGCGCTGAGCATGAGGGCGGGCATCGAATCTGAGCCGCCAGAGAAGACCTGAACGTTGGCGTCCTTTGGCAGGCCAGGCTTGACCGCGTCAATTGCACCGCGGATCGCGCGCAGCGTCTCGTCGTCACCCTCCTTGAACGACCACTCGGCGCTGATGCTGGTCGAACCGCTTGACGTTGTCGATGTGACTTTGGTGACGCCCGGCACGGCAGAGATTGCCTGCTCGAGCGGCTCCGTAACGGCCTGCGACATCTCCTCGGGCGCAAGACCCTTGGAATCTGCCATGACATAGGCGGCGGGTACCTGCATAGATGGCATGAGCTCTTGCTTGAGAGAGGTCATGGATACGAGACCCATGACCGCCACAGCAAGAGTAATCAAGCCGACGAGGAGACGGTTTTTCAAACTGGCGCGAGTGAGGAATGACACCAGACAATACTCCCAAGAGCTGTCAGGTGGCACATCGTCCCTGGGTACCATTCCGGGCGGTACCACGGGGTCATTGAGGAGTTCGAGCGTTGCTTTGAGCGCCAACGCTCGTCAGGGGTCGGGCCAGAGTCGCTCCGACGTGCGCCGAAGTGCGCCGACGCGGGCAGGCGCTGCGCCCGGGCCTTGCCGTAGATATGCGATCCGCCAACAATATGCAGAATCCGCCGCCAAAGAACATATTGAGGGCCGATTACATATCTACGGCAAACCTGAGCGGCTAGGGCGTGCGCAGTTTCGCCTCTGTATGCAAAAACGCCTTCGGTCGGGCGAATATCGCCGAATCGACCTTACCCAAGGCCCCTTTGCATACCGAAGGGCAAAGGGGGCGAACCAACTAGCCCCGCGGGAACACCCGTACCCACCCGGGGTACTTCGCGGTGCGCCCGTCGCCGCTCGACTTGCCGGTCAGGCGGCGCTTGATCCACGGCGCCACGTGCTGCCGAGCAAACGCGAGCTCCTCGCGGAACGTGGGCTTCGCGACAGGATCCGCGTCAATCATCCAGTCAGCGGGTGCATCGTGGCCGAGGGTGCGCAGCACGTTGGTCGCGACGCGGTGGTGACCGACGGGCGCGAGGTGCAGGCGGTCGTGCGACCAGTACTGGCGCTGCGCGAGCGTCGGGTCTGACCAGTTGTCGGTGTAGCGGAGCCCCAGCTCGGCGGCGGTCACGCCAGCGGCGGCGACGAGTTCTGCGCCTTTGGCGCTGATCCGCGCCCCATTAGGCAGGCCGACGGTCGGGTTCGCGCCTGCGAGCAGGAGGGGTTCCGCGCCCGATGCCTGGATGCGGCGCAGGGCAGCGTCGGTCTGGGCGATGACCGATTCGAGATCGGTGCCTGGGCGGAGCATGTCATTGCCGCCGCCGTTGAAACTCACGAGCGTGGGGCCCAGGGCGAGCGCGGGTTCGATCTGCTCGGCGATGATCGGGCCGAGGAGGCGGCCGCGGATCGCAAGATTGGCGTACTCGATGGGTTCGCCCGTGGCGTCCGCGAGGCCTTGCGCGACGAGGTCGGCCCAGCCGCGGACTGATCCGTCTGGTCGCTCGTCACCGACGCCCTCGGTAAAGCTATCTCCGATTGCGACGTAGCGGATCACGCCCACTCCCTACCTATCTCCTGCGGTCTGTGCGCGCGGCACTCGGCGCCGCAAGCGCGACTATACGATCTGTGCGTCGCGCGCCTGGTCGATGCGCTGCTGCGCTTCGGGGCTGCGCACGAGCGGCGGCACGATCTCGTTCTGCTCGTTCACGATGACGACGTCGTGGTCGACGTGTTCGACCATTGCGTGCACTGCGTCGATGAAGTCGCGGCGGCGGATCGCGTCCAAGACGCGAGCGTGGTCCTGCTCCATTTCGGCGCCCGTTGCGACGTTCGCGAGGCGACCGCGGTGCTCGGGGGTGCGGAGCTGGTCGTTGATGCCGGCGTAGAGCGAGGACAGCAGGCGGTTCTTCGCAGCGTCAAAGATGAGCTGGTGGAACTTGCTGCTGAACGCGGTCGTGTCTGAGCCGTCGATCATGCCAAGGACGGGGCAGCGGGTGCAGCCCATCTCTTCTTTTGCGGCTTCTTCGAGCGCGGCGATGTCCTCTTCGGTGCGCTGCAGCGCAGCCTGCTGTGCTGCCTCGATTTCGAGCGCACGGCGGTAGCTGAGAATCTCTTCGAGTGTGAAGTCGTTGAGGAACTCGTTGAGCAGCGAGCTCGTCGGGGTTGCCGATCGCACAAACGTGCCTCGTCCCGGAGCGGTCTCGAGCATGCCGACGCTCGCCAGTGAGCGCACAGCCTCTCGCACGGTTGAACGGCCGACGCCCATCTGTTCAGCGAGCTCTGGCTCGATGGGAATTCGGCTGCCGACTGGCCAAGTTCCGGTGGTGATTTGGCGTCGAAGGTACGCAAGTGCGCCGCGCGCACGTTCTGATCCCATTGTGGAAGCCATTGCTTCGCCTCCTTGTACTCACGAATGCTCGTGATTGACGCTGGTGTGACTGGCTTCGTATGGGTTCGCTCTCGCGAGGAAGCACAGTATGAGTCAGTATAGTTGTGACCCCTTCCGGCGAGGTGGCCGGAGTCGGACGGAATTCGGAGAGTCAGATGTCCCAGGTTGCTAGCCGCGGTCCCGCGAACCCTTATGCGCTCATGCGCCAGGTGCCGGAGTTCACCCTCACGAGCACGACAATCCAAACGGGCGAGCCGATGCCCGCTGAGTTGTATGCAGAATATGCCGGCGGATCGAACCAGTCCCCGCAGCTCTCCTGGACGGATGTCCCTGAGGGGACGAAGAGCTTCGCGATCACGTCGTACGACCCAGACGCTCCCACCGGTTCAGGCTTCTGGCATTGGGCAGTGGCGAACATTCCCGCAGATGTGCGTGAATTGCGGGCCAATGCTGGGGCGATCGGGGGCGCGGATCTCCCAGAAGGCGCCTACATGATCCGCAATGAGAAGGGCGAGCCTGCCTTTACGGGCGCTGCGCCGCCCGAGCACACTGGCGTGCACCACTACTGGTTCGTGGTCCACGCGCTCAACGTTGCTCACATCGATGTGCCAGCAGATGTCACCCCGGCTGTTCAGGGCTTCATGATGCGTGACGCTGTCATTGGTCGCGCGATTCTCGTGGCGACCGGCGAGTACGGGCAGGCTGTGTAAAACTCTGCAATCGCGGCTTCGCAGGAGAGCTGGGGGAGTAGCCTGGCTGCAACGCCCATCTTCTCCGCTCGGCACCTCGGCGCCGGGCTCTCCTGCGAAAGCGAGCCGACAATGTCACTGCCCTCACGCCCCGGCCTCGAACACGTTGCTGCATACCGTCCCGGTAAGCCAGCACCCGTTGGCCACGATGGGCTGAGCGCAAAGCTGTCGTCGAATGAGAACCCGTACGATCCGCTGCCCTCGGTGGCGGCCCGCGTGCAGGCGTGCTTGCCAGCGGCGATCAACCGCTACCCCGATCACGGCGCTGTCGCAATCGGTGAGGCGGTCGCTGCGCGCTTTGGCGTGCAGTACGAGAACGTCGTATTTGGCTCGGGCTCGGTTGAGGTTGCCGGTCAGCTCATTCACGCGGTGACCGGCCCCGGCGACGAGGTTATGTTCGCGTGGCGTTCGTTTGAGGCTTACCCGATTCTCGTGCGTTCGGCGGGCGCGGTGCCAGTTGAGGTGCCGCTTGACGCTGGTGCGCGCCACGACCTCGACGCGATGGCCGACGCCATCACCGACCGCACGCGCCTGATCTTCGTCTGCAACCCGAATAACCCGACCGGCACGGTGGTGGATCGCGCAGACTTCGAGGGCTTCCTTGCCCGCGTGCCCGAGAACGTTGTCGTGGTCGTCGATGAGGCGTACACGCACTTCGACCGCGGCGCTGAGTCACCCCGCGGCATCGACTACTTCGGCAAGTTCCCGAACGTTGTCGTGCTCCACACCTTCTCGAAGGCTTACGGTCTTGCCGGCCTGCGCATCGGCTACGCGATTGCTCCGGTTGAGCTCGCAGACGACCTGCGCAAGGTCTCGATTCCGTTCGCGGTCTCGGCACTTGCTCAGGAGGGCGCGCTCGCGTCGCTCGACGCAGAGGGCGAACTGCAAGAGCGCGTCGACCAGCTCGTTGCAGAGCGCGAGCGTATGGAAGCACAGCTCGCAGAGCTCGGCGTCCCCTTTGTGCCTTCGCAGGCGAACTTCGTCTGGTTGCCCGCTGGTGGGCGCAGCGACGAGCTTGCGGCGCAGTTTGCCGAGCGAGGCATTTCTGTTCGCTACTTCCCCGGTGACGGAATACGTATTTCGATCGGCCTTCCCGTCGAAAATGACGCAGTGCTCGAGGTTGCCGCGAAGTTCGTAGCTTAACGGGTTCGGTGGCGGGCCTCGCTTCCGTCTCGCAATACTGTTGCATTCGGCAAGGTCTTAAATGCAACCCAATTGCGAAGGCGGAAGTGCTGTCCGCAACGGGGTATTAGCGCGCTCGCCGCATCACAAAACGACAACCGTTTCCAAAACGGTTGCTCAGGCATTTGAAACCGTGGTGTCTTCGCGCATACGATGCTTGCAGCGGTGGCGACAGTCCTGCGGTCCTAGACGTGTGCAATGACGGCACGCGCTGGTCCCGTTGGGAGCGAGTTGCGGCCGTTCAGCCTCGGAGATTTCCCGTGGCGTTGACTAACCCCGTAAGGATCCACACCCCATGCGACAGACTTCTTTCTCACGTCGCGCGCTCGCAGTAGTCGGTCTGACTGCTGCTGCCGCTCTCACGCTTAGCGGTTGCGCGAGCACTGACTCGGGTTCCGAGGCAAGCGCAGACTCGGTCACCGTTGGCATCAGCCAGTTCGTGCAGCACCCCGCACTCGACGCTGCGACCGCAGGTTTCAAGGAGGCCTTCACGGAGGCTGGCTACGTTGAGGGCGAAACCGTTGTCTTCGACGAGCAGAACGCACAGGCTGAGGTTCCCACTGCGGGCACCATCGCTGAGAGCTTCGCTGGCAACAAGGACATCGACCTCGTGCTCGCAGTTGCAACGCCTTCGGCGCAGGCAGCTGTGAACTCGATCACCGAGGTTCCTGTGCTCTTCACCGCTGTCACCGACGGCGTTGAGGCGCAGCTCGTTGCTTCGAACGAGGCTCCCGGCGCAAACGTCACCGGCACGAGCGACGCTGTTCCCGAGGAAGCACTCGAGCAGCAGTTCCAGCTCCTCAAGGAGATCAAGCCCGACGCAAAGACCGTTGGCATCGTTTACGCTTCGGGCGAGGTGAACTCCGAGGTGCAGGTGAAGAACGCAACCGCAGTTGCGAAGAAGCACGGCCTCGAGATCAAGACCTCGACCGTCACCACCGGTGCAGACATCTCGTCGGCAGCTGAGGCGCTCGGCAAGGTTGACGCGTTCTACGTTCCCACCGACAACGTTGTTGTTGCTGGCATCGCGTCGCTCGTCAAGGTTGCAGAGACCAACAAGATTCCCGTTATCGCTGCAGAGGCTGGCACCGTTGAGGGTGGCGCACTCGCTACCGTCGGCATCGACTACTTCGCACTCGGCAAGCAGACCGGTGCAATGGCAGTGAAGATCCTCAAGGGTGAGGCTGAGCCCGCAACCATGCCGGTTGAGTTCGCTGACACTCTCGCGAGCACCTACAACTCGGCTGCAGCGAAGGCAATTGGCATCGAGCTGCCCGAGTCGATCACCGCTGAGGGCACCGACGTCTCGAAGTAAGACGTTGCGTGTGGTTCCCGTCGCGCAGGCGCGGCAGGAACATCACCAGCGGTAAGCGCAAGCTCACCATCAGGGGTACCGGCCGTCGTAATCTGCGATTGGCCGGTACCCTTATTTACAGACATACGGCGTGACCCAGACTCCTGTGACCGCCGCACGAAGAAGCCCGTAACCGCTCGGGAAAACACTATGAATAGGACAACCGCATGATCGGTGCGCTCGAACTCGGCCTGCTCTACGGAGTGATGGCACTCGGGGTCTACCTGACCTTCCGTGTGCTGAATTTCCCTGACCTCACCGTTGACGGTAGCTTCACGACCGGTGGCGCAACCGCCGCGTCGATGATCGTGCTCGGTTTCAATCCTGTCCTTGCGACCGCAGCTGGCTTCGGTGTCGGCCTCATCGCGGGTGCCATTACCGGTCTGCTGCACACCAAGGGCAAGATCGATGGTCTGCTCGCCGGTATCCTCACGATGATCGGCCTGTGGTCGATCAATTTGCGGATCATGGGCAGCACCAAGGAGGGTGTCGCAGGCACCTCAAACGTGCCCCTGCTTCGCGCAGACACGGTCTTCACCCCGATCGATAACGCGGGCATCAGCAAGAGCTGGTGGAGCGTCCTCATCATCTTCGCCGGTGTCTTCATCGTGAAGCTCATCGTTGACTGGTTCCTGTCGACGAACCTCGGCCTCGCAATCCAGGCAACCGGTGACAACGGCCCCATGATCTCGAGCTTCGGTGTGAGCACCGACGGCACGAAGATCCTCACGCTTTCGCTCTCGAATGGCCTCGTCGCGCTCTGTGGCGCGCTTGTTGCTCAGTACCAGGGCTTTGCCGACATCAGCATGGGCGTTGGCCTCATCCTCATCGGTCTCGCGTCGGTCATCCTCGGCCAGGCGATCTTCGGTCAGCGCTTCATCTGGGTCGCGACCTTCGCGGTTATCTTCGGTGCCGTGCTCTACCGCATGATTATCTTCTTGGCGCTCAAGGCTGGCCTCGACCCCAACGACATGAAGCTCGTTACTGCGCTGCTCGTGATCGCTGCGCTGCTGCTGCCGCGCTGGGGCTTCCTTAAGAAGGTTCCTTCGCTCTGGAGCCGCGGCGGCAAGGTCTCGAACGCAGAGGACCGCGACACCGCACTCTTCGATGATTCGACTCCGTCGACCACCGAGAACATCAAAATCGACGCTGCGAACGCGAAGGGCTAATCGACATGCTGCAGATTGAACGCATCTCCAAGACCTTCTTCCCTGGCACCGTCAACGAGCGCCGCGCGCTCAATGAGATCAGCCTGACTCTCGAACAGGGCGACTTCGTCACCATCATTGGTTCGAACGGCGCTGGTAAGTCGACGCTGCTCAACGCCATCTCGGGGCGTTACTCGGTTGACTCTGGCACGATTGATATCGCAGGCAATCGCGTGAATAAGCTCAAGGAGCACCAGCGCGCCAAGTACGTTGGCCGCGTGTTCCAGGACCCGATGGCGGGTACCGCGCCTGATCTCACGATCGAGCAGAACCTTGCGCTTGCGGTGCGCCGTGGCAAGAGCCGTGGCCTTGGCCCGGCGCTGACGCGCGGCCAGCGTGACCGCTTCCGTGAAGACCTGAAGTCGCTTGAGCTTGGCCTTGAGAACCGCCTCACCGCAAAGGTTGGCCTGCTTTCTGGCGGCCAGCGCCAGGCACTCTCGCTGCTCATGGCTGGCTTCACCAGCCCTGACATTCTGCTGCTCGACGAGCACACCGCTGCGCTCGACCCGCAGCGTGCGGCGCTCGTGACAGACCTCACCGGCCGCATCGTCGGCCAGGGCGGACTCACCACCCTCATGGTCACGCACAACATGGAGCAGGCGCTCGCCCTCGGCAACCGCCTCATCATGATGCACGAGGGTCGCATCGTGTTCTCGGCTGATCCCGAGCGCAAGAAGACGCTTACCGTTGCTGGCCTGCTTGAAGAGTTCTCGAAGATCAAGGGCGCACAGCTCGACGATCGCGCGCTGCTCTCGTAACATCGCCATAGCCAAAAGACGGGCCTGCTCGAAGGAGCAGGCCCGTCTTTTGGCTATCTCCCGCGTTCGTCTGCGCGGCCGGGGGCGGTCGCGTCTCGTGCGTGCACGCTGCCGAGCGCTGCCTGCAGCTGAGACTCGCGCACCGGCACCCGAGGGTCGAGTACGAACCGGTCGTCGCGTGGAATGTCTCGGGAGACCGGGACCTCTGCGACGATCCGCGCCCCACCGACCTCGCCAGCCCGACCGAGCACGAGCGCACGGTCGGCAAGGCGCACGGCCTCGCGAATGTCGTGGGTAATGAGCAGGATGCTCCAGCCATGCTGTTCCCAGATCGCCAGGAGCCACCGTTGCAGATCGTCGCGGGTGATCGCGTCGAGCGCCCCAAACGGCTCATCGAGCAGGAGCACTGGCTTTTCCTGTACGACCGTGCGCAGGAACGATACCCGCTGCCGCATGCCGCCCGAGAGCTGTCGGGGAAACTGCGCCTCGCTTCCCGTGAGCCCGAAGGGAGCGAAGAGCTCGGCTGCGCGCGACCGGGCTTCCCGCTTGGGCACGCCAGCGACCTCGAGCCCGATGCTCGCGTTCGCCACCATGTCGCGCCACGGCAGCAGCACGTCGCGCTGCGGCATCGCGGCAAAGGGTCGGTGCGCTCCCATCGTTGCCGGGTCAATTACGGCGCCGCCGTAGCGAATCTCGCCCGCACTCGCGCGCACCGCGCCCGTCAGGAGCGACAGCAGTGTGGACTTGCCACTTCCGCTCGCGCCAACCAGCGCCACGATTTCACCCGGTGCAACCTGCAGGTGCAGGTCGTCAAGCACGCGATGGCTACCGAATCCGGCCGAGATGCCATCGAGCTCGAGTAGTTGCGCGCTCATGCGACCTTCCCCCGTTCGATTCTGAGCCACGGTACGGTGACGCGTTCGATGAGCATCACGACCCCGTAGAGGGTGAGCGTCAGCACCGAACTCATCGTGACCGCCGCAAGCACCAGGTCCGTGCGAAACACATGTTTCGCTGACTGCATGTACACGCCGAGTCCTGCGACCGCACCCGCATACTCGGCAAAGATTGTTCCGACCACGGCGTAGGTGATCGAGATGCGGAGCGCTGAGAAGAACGACGGAATACTTGCCGGGAGGCGGATCAGGCGAAACACCTGCCACCTTCCAGCCCCCATCGAGCGCAGCAGTGCTTCGGCTTCAGGGTCAGCCTCTGTGAACCCTCGAAGCAGGCCGACGACCATCGGGAAGAAGGTGACGAAGGCAACGAGGAGCACCTTCGGAAGTAGGCCAAACCCAAACCAGAGCACCACGAGTGGGGCAAGCGCGATGAGTGGCAACGTTTGGCTCACGACAAGAATCGGCAAGATTGCCCGCCGCAACAGCTGCGAGAAATCGAGGAGTGCCGCCGCGAGAAATGCGACGGCCACCGAAAGCCCGAATCCGACAACGGTGGCGGTCAGCGTGGGCACCAGGTGGCGCAAGAGTGCGTCACGCTCAGCGAATCCGGCTTCGGCAATCCTCGTGGGGGACGGCAACAGCTCTGGCGGAACCAGCCCTGCCTGCGTGACCCCCTGCCACACGCCAAACAGCAGGCAGCACGCGAGCACGGGTGGCAGCACAACGGCTGCCACCCGTGCACCTCGCGGCTGGGTCACTTGAGCAGTTCGTCGGTGTAGTAGGTGCTCCAGTCGGGTTCAACCGTCACCGGCTTTCCCGAAGCATCAGCCAAGAAGCCGCCATCGAAGAGGAACTTGCCAAAGCCGTTCCATGCGTCAGGGTGTGCCGCGCCGATCTCGTGGCCCTCCTGCACGAGGTAGCCGTCTTCGGCCATGAGCTTGGCGCTGCGTTGCACGAGCTCGCGAGCCGTGCCCAAGGTGTCAGGGTTCGCGTCGATAAGGATTTCGGCGGCCTGTTCAGGGTGGTCAGCGGCGAACTGGTAGCCCTTCGCCACAGCGCCAACGAATGCGCGGGCTGCATCGGGGTGCTCTGCAAGGTACGCATCACTCGAGATGATGCCGGTCGACTGCTGTTCGGGGACACCGAAGTCCTGGTATCGCCAAGCCTGGTAGGGGTGGCCGTCGATCTCGTTCTGCAGGTTCTCCCACGTGGCGACCGAGAGCGTGAAATCGATCCGCCCCTGCGACAGCGCCTCGTATGCGCCGGTATCAAGTACGACCTCCTCGAAGGTGCCTGCGCCGCCGTCGCCCTGAATCGTTGACTTCGCAAGCGCGGGGAAGAGGGGTGCGCCAAATCCGCCGAAGACCATGCCGTCGAGATCCTTCGGCCTGGTGATGTCTGTGCGGTCGTTCAGCGCCACCAGGCGTCCGGTGTCGGTCTGAGTCACGCGGTAGACCGAGATGACATCGAGGCCTGAGGTGCGAGCCATCTGCACTCCAGACTGTCCGCCAATGCCGAAGTCTGCTTCGCCAGCCGAGACCAGCTGCGTGGCAGAGGTCGAGCCGTACGGCAGGATCTCGACGTCGAGGCCGGCATCTGCGAAGTATCCCTCTGCCTCGGCAACGTAGACGCCGATGTGGTTGGTGTTCGGCGCCCAGTCCAGGGCGAAGGTGACGGCTTCTGCCGAGCCGTCGGCAGCGCCGGCAGCGTCAGCGGTGTTGGCGCTGCACCCGGAGAGCGCCAGGGTTGCGGCGGCGATTGCCGCCGTAGCCGCAATGATGCGACCGGTGTTGAGTGTGTGGTGACGCATGTGCGTGCCCTTTCAGTGTTCACTGGGCACGGGTAAGTAGAAGAGTGTCTCCCTGCGCTGGCATGATCCAGATCAGGTTCGACGGTCGAAGGTTGATGACCTTCCTCTCAGCCCGGCCTACCGGACTCCCGTGTGTGCTCACCGTAACAGAACCCGCATGCGCCGTGTGCTCGGCACCGATCGGGACCGGTCGCCGAAACCGTGAATCCCCTATGGTTGATCGTGTGATCGCACCAGTATCGACTTCGACACCAGAACCAGCGTCAGCCCCAGCCCCAGCCCCAGCACTTGCACCGGAGCAGTACGGCGTCGGCGCCCGTTTCACGCTGTCGGTCTACGACTCTGACTACGTGCGGATCATCCTGGGCGCCCTCGCCGAAGCGAACCGTGATGGGCTCACCATTGAGACCACTGACATCTCGACCTTCATCGGCGGCGCCGAGCAACGAGTGCTCGAGTTCTTGCACGAGGTCATCGCGAAGGCCGCAGCCACCGGCGTGCACCTGTCGGCGACGATTCTGCTCTCGCGCGGCTGCCCTGGCGAACTGACGTGCGCGCTGCCAGCTGGCGTTGCTGCACTGGGGGCTGCGCCGGTGACGCTTGAGCGCACTGGGGTGCGGGCTCGTGCGCACTGGTCGCTGTACCCGTTGCTTGATGGCGATTCGACGGGCGATCACATGACGCCCATCTATGAGGCGATTGAGTCAGCCAAGCAGGCCGGGGTGTATTCGGGCTCAGACCACTTCGCGACGCGACTCGACGGCGACCTTGCTGATGTGCTCGCAACCGCGGCCAATGGCTGGATCGGTGTTGGCGCGGTCGTGCAGCACGTCACCACGCACCTTACGGTCTCGCTCAACAGCCCGACCACGATCACCGACTGAGCCGGGGAGCGCGATGACGCAGATGCACCTCGTGGCGATGGTGAACCCGCCAACGAGCCAGTACGCAGAGAACTGGCGGCACCCGCTCTCGCGCACTGACTGGCTGAGCGGCAGGTTCTTTACTGACCTCGCGCGCATCCTTGAGCGCGGATGCTTCGACATGATGTTCTTTGCGGATGCGCTCGCGGTGCCCGAGGACCGACACGGCGAGTACGCGACGACGCTGCGCACGGCTGGCAAGGGGAGTATCTACTTTGACCCGGTGACGCTCATCTCGCACGTCGCCGCGGCAACGACCCACTTGGGGCTCGGGGCGACCGTATCAACGAGTTTTGTGCCGCCGTATGCGATCGCGCGCCAGCTGCTGTCGGTTGATCACCTCTCTGGCGGTCGGGTCGCGTGGAATATTGTCACTTCGACGACCAACGCTGAGGCGCGCAATATGGGGCACGCGGCAATCGCGTCGCCCACCGACCGTTACGATCATGCCGACTCGGTCGTCGAGGCGGTGCGGGCGCTGTGGCAGTCGTGGGAACCCGATGCGCTGGTGCTCGATCAGGCAAGCGGTGAATTTGTGGATGCGGATCGTGTGCACCGCATCCCCGCGGGGCTCGGTTCCCGCGGCCCGCTCACGCTCCCGAGCAGCTCGCAGCGTGAGCCTGTCCTCATGCAGGCGGGGTCGTCGCCGCGTGGCCGTGACTTTGCGGCTCGCTGGGCAGAAGTCGTGTTCGCGATTGGCGACTCTGCCGAGCAGATGCGCGAACTGCGCACCGAACTGCGAGAACGCGCGCAGCGTGACTACGGACGTGACCCAGATTCCATCAGGGTGCTGCAAGGCGTGCAGCCCATCGTGGGGTCCACTGATGCGGCGGCGGCAGCGAAGCTCGCGGAGCTTCGCGCAGCCATTGACCTCCCGGCAGCCGTGACGAAGCTTGAGCGACTGTTACACGCAGACTCGCTCGACCTGGCGGCATCGGCCGTCGACGTGCTCGATGCGCATCGCGGGGCGACCGGGAGCACCGGGTTCGAGGACATGCTGCGTGCGGTGAGTGAACGGCGCTCGTTCACGGTCGCTGACCTCGCGCTTGAGCAGGCAATGAACCAGCTGCATCCGCAGTTGGTTGGGTCACCGGCATCGATCGCTGACGAGTTGGAACACCTCTTCCGCACCGAGGCGGCCGATGGGTTCATCATCTTCCCTGCGCTTTACCACGCATCGTTCGAAGACTTCGTGAACGGTGTCGTGCCTGAACTGCAGCGGCGCGGGGTCTTCAGACAGTCGTATGCGCACTCGACGCTGCGCGGGACGCTCGGGATGAGCTGAGCGCCCCAGAACACACAGCGAACATCCGCGTGTTTCGCGCCCCTCTGTGTCGCTTCGCGCTTTAGGGTAAAGACATGGCAGAGCAGGTGTTCCCTTGGGCGGCAAGCGTACCCGCGATTGTTGATCGCGCGGCACGGTGGCGGGAGGCTGGGCAGGTGGGCGGATCCGCCGACACCCCAGACGCGAACCTGCTCGCCGGCATCGCAGGCGACCCATCGCAGCGGGAATTCGTCAACCGCCTGGTCGAGGTGCTGTTCGGTACCGAAGACGCGTTTGCCGCGGCAAATGGCCTGCGCGATGCGTCACAGAACATCCCTGATTCGATGCCGATGAAGGATCGTTTGCTGCTGCGCGCGAGCGGCACGGTGTCGTTCGGTCTGCCGTGGCTCGTGAAGCCGCTTGCGCGCCGCCACCTGCTTGGCCGCGCGTCTGAGCTGATCGCGACCGTGCGCGTCACAGCGCCAACGAAGACGAACCCTGCCAAGTTCACCGGCGTGACCGAGCTCCTGCGTGCGATCACAGACGACGGCCTCGAGCCGGTCGTCACGCTGCTTGGCGACACGATCCACGGCAATGCTGGCACGGCGACCGAGGTTCAGCGTCTCCTGGCGCTCATTGAGCATGCTGCCGTGCATCAGGTGGCAATTGATCCGGGCCGACTCGTGGCACGCGCACGCGGGGGAGAGTGGGCGATTGATGCCGACGCTGCGCTCGCCATCGCGGCGCTTGAACCGCTCGCGGAGGCTGCCGTTGACCACGACGTCACGCTCACGCTTGAGCCAACCGATCTTGCGTGGGTGCGCGTGCTGCCCACGATCGTGCGCGGCGTGCTCGGCAACGAAGACGCCAAGCGTCTCCGCTTCGGCGTCCGCCTACCGAGCGACCTCCCTGAGTCGCGCGAGCTGTACGCAGAACTGCACTGCTTCGCGCAGTCGCACGTTGCCAAGGGTGGCGTACCACTTGAGGTGGTCATTGGTCAGTCGCAGGTGGCGGCGCGCGAGCGGATCCGCTCGATTCTCACCGGCCTTGCCGTTCCCGTGATCGAAGATCAGGTCGAGGCTGACGCCCAATTCCTGCGGCTCATTGAGCTGGTGTTGCATCCGGGACGTGCGGCCGTGATCCGCCCCGTCATCGCGACCGAAGACGCGCGCATCGCGGCGGCAGCGGTCGAAGTTGCCGAGGTGCAGGAGTCGACGGCGCTGTACAGCTTCCGGCTGCGGAGCGGTGTTGAGCCGCAGCTCGCGCAGGAGCTTCGTGCGCACGCCGACGTGCAACTCCACCTGCCCCTGCTGCCCCGTGGCGAGCACGCGGGCGCAATCGACGTGCTCGTGGGGTACATCGCAGAATTTGCGGCCGCGGATCTCGCAACAGACCCCGACGCAGCATTCCTGGAATCTGCTGACCTTGCGCAGCTGCCAGCCCCCGCTTCGCACCGCACGCAGCACCGTGCGCGCGAGTGGGACCCGAGCGAACGCGACAGCGCCCTGTTCTATAAGGCGCCAGACGAGACCACCCGCTTCGACACCGGCGGCCTGACGGCAGCCGTACTCGGCCTGAACCACCAGGAGACGGGCGAGATCACGCTCGAGGAGTTCGCCCCAGCGCGCACGATTCCCGCGGTCTCCGCATCTGGCTTCGCGAATGAACCGCTCACCGACGCCTGCGTCGCCGCAAACCGCACCTGGGTACGTGAACTGCTCGTGCGATCCGCGTCCGTGACCGCTGGCACCGAGGCAGCCGACGCGACCATCGCGCTCTCGGCCGCAGACCTCGATCCCGCAGCGGCAGCAGCCGCAGCGCGCGAGTCAGCCGCTCAGTGGGCGAGCCAGTCGCACTCGATCCGCGCCGTGCGCCTGCGCCGTGCCGGACTCGCGACCGCAGCAGCCCGCGACCGCATCTTCACCGAGCTTGCAGCAGCGACGGGCGCTCCCGCCCGCGTGCTCGACGCGCAGGTGAACCTCATCATTGATGCCGCCCGCTACGCCGCCCAGCAGGCTGAAGCGCTCCAGACCATGCGCGGCGCGACGTTCGTGCCAGACCGCCTCGTGCTCGTCTTCGGTGACGAACAGGCCTCGCTCGGCGTGCAGTCGGGTGCGGTGCTCGCCGCGCTCGCCGCAGGCAGCGGTGTGCTGTGGGCCGTGCCCGCCGCGCTCGTGTTCCCTGCCCAGGCCTGCATTGAGGAGTGGGAAGCTGGCGGGCTGACGCCCGGTGCGATCCGCGTCGTTGGTCTGAGTGTCGAGGAGACCCTGGCCGCACTCGGTGCGAGCCCCATGGTCGATCGCGCGGTCGTGTTCGGGCGCCGCTCGCTCGGTCGTGAGCTTGCGCGCCACCGCCCCGACCTGCGCGTTGAGGGCCACTTCGTGTCTGGCTCGTCGATGCTCATTACGCCGACCGCCGAGATTGATCGCGCGGTGACTGACCTGGTGGATTCGGCGTTCCGCGCCGATGGCAGCTCACTCGCGTCAATGAACCGCGCGATTCTGCTCGGGAGTGTCGGCCGTTCGAAGGCGTTCCGCGAATCGCTCGCAGATGCCGTGCGCTCGTTGCGCGTCGGTGACGTTGCGCGGCCAGCAGCGGGCACGGATCCGCTCGCCTACGACGTCGGACCGCTCACGGTCGCCCCCTCAACGGCGGGCCTGCGCGCGCTCACGGAGCTTGGTCGCGGTGAGGAATGGCTCGTTGAGCCGCGCCTCCTCAGCGAGGACGGTCGCCTGTGGAGCCCCGGCGTGCGCATCGGTGTCTCGCCGAAATCGCAGTTCTGGGTCGACGCGGTTGGCATGCCCGTGCTGGGTATCTCGACGAGTTCCATGCTGAGCGAGGCGATCTCGCAGCAGAACGCCCTCGGCACCGGCGCCGCAGCTGGCATCCAGTCGTGGGACGCGCGTGAGATCGAGACCTGGCTGGAAGAAGTGAGCGCGGCATCGCTCATGCTGAACCGACCGATCGGCTCGCATGTGATTGAGCGTCAGCCCCGTGGCGGCTGGGATGACTCAGTCATGGGCCTCCCCGTGCTCAGCGGCGGCCCGCACTGGCTCGTAGGCCAGGGATCTTGGACCCGTCGCCGCGGCACCCGCAGCGACACCCTGCACCTGCGCGGCCTCGACCCCGAGATCGGGCGCCTCATTGAGCTGCTGCAGGCCGACATTTCCTACGAATCGTTTGACGAGTTGCGCCGTGCGGCCCTCGACGACCAGCTCACCTGGCGCACCGACCTCGGTGTTGTGCAGGACGAGATCGGGCTCGGCATTGAGCGCAACGTGCGCCGCGCGTGGCCGGTGGCTGTCCAGGTGCGCCTCGCGCAGGGCGGATCGGTCGTCGGCCTCACCCGCGTGCTCGCTGCCGCATTCCTCGCTCGATCGCCCATTGAGGTGTCGACCGGGGAAGTGCTGCCGGGCGAGCTTCTCGCCTTCCTCGATGCCCAGGGCATCGATGTTTCCCGTGAAACTGATGACGATTGGCTTGCGCGCATCGCAGTGAGCGGGCCGACGGCTGGTGAGGGCATTGCGGCGGATCGCGTCCGCCTCATCGGCGGCGATCGTGTGCGCGTCGCAGAGTGGATGGGCGGGCTTGACCGTGCGGCGCTCTGGGCAGAGCCCGTGACGATGGCGGGTCCGGTCGAGCTGCTCGTGTTCTTACGCGAGCAGGCGATCTCGGCCCGTGCTGAGCGTCACGGACTCGCCCACGAGGTGCCTGGCCTCGACGAGCTACTGAGTTAGGAGCGCTTTCGCGACCTCGATGCCTGCCGGGCCGTCGAGCGATGGAACGCCATCCCACTTTCCGCCAGCAATGGAGACCTCTACGCCAGGCACCCAGACCGTGGTGCCGATGGTGACAACGAGACCAATGTCGACGGTGTGCGCGAAGGCGGTGCCACCCTGCTCCGCAACCCAGGGGTCTGCAAGTGCTTCGGTGCCCTTCATGTCGAGAAGCATGCTGAAGTCAGGCTGCTCTGGGGTTGGGGTGAGTGTGACATCGACGCCGCGAATGTCAGAGAGGTCGGTGCCTGCCTCGCCGCTGCCCCACGAGCAGTAGACGCTTGTTGAGCTGACGTTGCTGCCCTCGAGAGGTACCAGGCCTTCGATGTACGGGGCGACGGCCTCGGCGACCTGGTCGCACGAGGTGATCTTCTCGATCGAGAAGGTGCCGTCATTGGCGCCGGTGTCTTGCTGGGCTGATGGGTTCGTATCGGCCGATCCGGCTGCGGTGTCGGAGGGGTCGGCTGCGCTGGAGCATCCGGCGAGCAGAACGGCAGAAGAGATCAGAGTAAACGTAGTGACAAACTTCTTCATGTCACCAGGTTAGCCTCGCAGCTAGCTTTTCTCTATGAACTGCTCATGACGCGAGTGGGGCTGCAGTCGTCGGCGCGACGTTTCGCGTGAGTTCTTCGGTGTGCTCTCGGCTCCAGTTCACGAGCGGGTGCAGCAGTGAAATGAGCTGCAGGCCTGACTTGGTGAGCGTGTAGGTGATCGTGACGGGCGTTGTTGGCTGCACCTCGCGCCGCACCAGCCCCTCGCCCTCGAGCTCCTTCATGCGCGCAGAGAGCAGGCGATCAGAGATGCCATTGATGAGGTGCTGGTACTCGGAGAAGCGGCGTGCGCCGCGCGCGCCAGCGAGCAGAATCGCCGCATTCCACTTTCGGCCAGCGAGCTCTGCCGCTGACTGGAAACGGCGGCATTCCTCTTCGTTGGTGTGCAACATGCTGTGCTCGGTCACGTCTGTCTCCTAACTATTAGTAAGTAGCTTACGCGGTGTTCGCAGTTTTGGGAAGGCGGGGTCATGCTGGAGTGAGCAGGCCGGAGCTACCGGCGGAGCGGCCTCACGGAGGCGCGCATCACAGACTAAACGGAGCGTGAACCATGCAGCAGAAGATCGGCATCCTGGGTGCGGGGCGGGTCGGATCCGCCATTGCGCGGGTGGCGATCGCCGCGGGGTATGACGTTGCGATCGCGAGTTCTGGGCCGGCTGCCGACCTCGAACTGCTCGCAGAGATCGTGACCCCCGGCGCGCGTGCCATGTATGCCCGTGGAGCGGCGGAGCACGGCGACATTGTGGTCGTTGCTGTTCCGCTTCATAAGCACACGACGGTCGATGCAGAGCTGCTGCGTGGCAAGGTCGTGATCGACACCATGAACTACTGGGAGCCGATCGACGGCCTGCTTCCTGAGTTCGCTGAGGCGGCAGCCGACGGCGGGGCAGGCACCAGCGCGGTGGTGCGCGGTCACTTCAGTGGATCCGCCCTCGTGAAAACCCTCAACCACATCGGCTACCACGACATCGAACTCGAGGCGCGACCAGATGCGCCTGCTGGCGATCCCGCGCGCAGGGCGCTCGGCATCGCGGGCGACGATCCGGAAGCCGTCGCCGCGGTCGCGAGCTTCATCGACGGGATCGGCTTTGATGCCGTGCCCACCGGGCCGCTCGCCTCAGGCGTGCTGTTCCAGCCGGGATCCGCGCTCTTTGGCGCGCGCCACACGGCACCCGAGCTCCGCGACCTCGCTGACGCGCACTGCGCGGCCCAGCAATAACGACACAGACCCTTCAACCCAGGAGCACACCATGCAGATTGGCGCCTACAGCTTCGGCGATACGCAGTTCACTGCCGACGGCGAGCAGACGGATACCGCGGGAGCGATCCGCAATCTCTTCGACGCGATCGTCCACGCGGACAGCGTGGGCCTCGACTACTTTGCCATCGGTGAGCATCACACGATGAGCATGCCTGCCTCCTCGCCCGGCACGCTCATCGCGGCGGCCGCGGCGGCGACCACACAGATCATTCTTGGCAGCGGCGCAAGCATCATCAGCACGGACGATCCCGTGCGCGTGTTCCAGCAGTTCGCCACGGCCGATGCGATCTCCGGTGGCGGTCGCGTGGAGATTACCGCTGGGCGCGGATCCTCCGTCGAAACCTTCCCCCTCTTTGGCTACGACCTCCAAGATTACGACCGGCTGTACTCCGAAAAGCTCGACCTCTTGTTGAAGATCAACGAGAGCGAGGATGGCCTCGTGTCATGGCGCGGATCGGTGCGCCCGGAGCTTAACCAGCTTGCGGTCGTCCCGCGTCCGGCTGCTGGGAAGCTCCCCATCTGGCTTGCCACGGGCGGCAATGCGCAGTCGTCGGCTCGCGCGGGACGCCTCGGCATCCCCGTGTCGTACGGCATCATTGGCGGCGGACCGCACCGCTTCGCGCCGCTCGCGAATCTCTACCGCAAGACAGCGGAGCAGGCCGGGCACGCGGGAGACCGCGTGCAGGTGTCGGTGGGGGCGCTCGGCCTCATCGCGCCGACCAAGCAGGAGGCGCTCGACCGCTTCTATCCCGGCTGGCACAACCTCACGCTTGAAATGGGCAAGTTGCGGGGCTGGCCGGCGCAGCCGCGCAGTGCGTTCGAGGCGCAGACTGGCCCGCTCGGTGGGTTCTACGTTGGTGCGCCAGATGAGATTGCGGCGCGCATCGCGTCGCTGCACGGGCACATGGGGCACACGCGCCACTTCCTCCAGATGGACGTCGGTGGCTTGCCGCAGGAACACTTCATTGAGTCGCTGACGCTGCTCGCGACCGAAGTGGCGCCTCGAGTGAAAAGACTTCTTGCGCGTAAGTAATGCGGCGCGCGAGGAGGGAGAAAAGAGCGAGCCGCTCGGGTGGTGATGGCCGAGCGGCTCGTTTGCGTCTGTGTGTGCGAGTGTAGCTAGCGCCGCACGTTGGTGCTTAGAAGCGCCAGACGACCGTCTGGAAGCCTGCGGGAGGCTCGGGGGTCCAGTTCTCAACCTTGGTGACGAGACCAGATCCGCCGGGAACGTTCGACTGGATGATCGTGTACGTGCCATCGCCGTTCACGCCGGTGATGAGCAGCGTGTGCACGCCCGAAACCCATGAGGTGGGGGAGTCGATGCTCTCGTACTGAATAACATCACCGGGCTGTGCGTCGGAGATGCCGAGGCGCACTGCGTCACGGTATGCGCTGACGGGGTCGCTGCCGCCGTCCCAGTACGCGTTGCCCGCCAGAAGCCAGCGACGTGCTGACTGGATGCACTCGCCTGGGGCGCTCCAACCGGTTGCGCGGCTCGTGCCAACTTCCGATTCTGCAGCGGCGATTGCCTTGTCGACGTCGAAGTTGTGACCGGCGCTGCCGGAGATAGAGGTGAGCTCGAGGATCGAAGGCTGGTCAGCCTCGAAATCGAACTGCGTGGTTTCAAACGTCTGTGCTGCGGGTACAGCCGCCACCGTTGAGGTCGGGGTGGTCGAGTAGTCCACAGCGTCCGAAGAGCCGGTTGCTGCGAACGCAGGTGCCGCGCAGAGGGAGAAGGTGGTGACCGCGACTACTCCGACAATCAGCGGCTTAAACGGTGAACGCACCTGGTGGACTCCTCAACGGTTTTCGGTCCCCGCGGTCGCGGAAACAACTTGACCAGTATGCGTTACCTTTCTGTGATAATTCAAACCGAAATGAGAAAAAGTACTGTGAACAGGGGCTTTGTGTTTTCTGTGATTGTCGATGTGCGTCGCCGGTGCGAGTTCGGGTAATGTGGTCTCCTGTTGGTGCACGCGCCAGCATGGAGGATTCGCATAGCGGCCTAGTGCGCACGCCTGGAACGCGTGTTGGGTTAACGCCCTCAGGGGTTCAAATCCCCTATCCTCCGCCACAGGGAAAGCCCCTCGCAGAAGTTCGACTTCTGCGAGGGGCTTTTGGTTTGTGTTGACGCGTGCGCGTGGCCCTGGGTGGATCCGCGCTGCTTGCGCCCCGACCCGCGCCCCAACCCCGCGAAAATGGCCGTTTCTTGCACAGCGACCCCTTTCATACGCATGAAAGGGGCGATCTCGGCAGAAACGGTCGGTTTCGCGGGGTTGAGGGGACGGGCAGAGCGCAACAAGGTACAGTTTGAGACATGGCTGATTCTTCATTTGACGTAGTGAGCAAGATCGACTCGATGGAGGTCGAAAACGCTATCAACCAGGCCCGCAAGGAGGTCGAACAGCGTTACGACTTCAAGGGCGTTGGTGCTGACGTGTCGCTCTCGGGCGAGACGATCATGATCAAGGCAAACACCGAAGAGCGCGCGAACGCAGTGCTCGACGTGCTCCAGTCCAAGTTCATCAAGCGCGGACTCTCGCTCAAGGCACTCGACACCGGCGAGCCCTACCCGAGCGGTAAGGAATACCGCATCGAGTCGAAGCTCAAGGAAGGCATCGACCAGGCGACCGCGAAGAAGCTGAACAAGCTCATTCGTGACGAGGGCGCGAAGTCGGTCAAGAGCCAGATCCAGGGCGACGAACTGCGTGTCTCCTCGAAGAGCCGCGACGATCTGCAGGACACCATCGCACTCCTCAAGGGTGCAGATGTTGAGGTCGCGCTGCAGTTCGTGAACTTCCGCTAATGATCGGGCAGAACCTGCTCGGCCCCGAGCCGACGCTCCTCGCCGAGGACACCTCGGTGCAGGGCGCGCTCGCCGCTGGCGATTCGCTCGAGTCGATCGTGCGCGCACACCCCGAGTCGCCCCTCGCGTGGGCACTGCTCGCAGATGAGGCATCGGCTGCTGGCCGCGAGATCGAGGCGTACGCCTTCGCTCGCGTCGGCTACCACCGCGGTCTCGACTCGCTGCGCAAGTCGGGTTGGCGCGGAGCCGGCCCCGTTCCCTGGTCGCACGAGCCCAACCGTGGCGTGCTGCGTGCGCTGTACGCGCTGCGCCGTGGCGCCGCCGCAATCGGTGAGACCGGCGAGGTCGAGCGCCTCACTGAGTTTTTGAATGGCGCGGATCCGGAAGCGATCCCCGCAATCGAAGCGCTCTAGCGAGTTCTGCTCGCGCGTGCGCTTTCCGTGCGCAGGTCCTGTGCGGGCCGCGCGGGAGATCGTACGCAGGCCCCCGGAGACAGTTATCCACACTGGCTTTCCGGGGGCTTTTGCGTGCTCGGAATGTGTGCTCCTCTGGCTCGCTGTGCATCTGTTGACGACCCTGGCGTGAACTGGGGGCCATCGCGCGTTTGGGCTTGAACTGCGATTGAATGACAGGGCTACGCTGAACCACCTTCGAACAGAGGAGCCTTCAGCATGACCATAGAAAACAGCCCCGCCCAGCGGGCACAATTTGGCAGACCAACGAGCGCGTTCATCGGCGCATCATGGGCCGCGCTGGCGCTTGGTGTCGTCGTGTACTTCGTGAGTCTGTGGCGGGCAGACATGGAACCCTTCGAGAAGGGCTTCTTCCTTGGCGCGTTCTTCTTCGGCGTCGTGAGTGCGGTCGGCCTGCAGAAGTCGGTGCGCGACCGTCACGAGGGTGTACCCGTGACCTCGCTGTATCTCGGCGTCTCGTGGCTTGGACTCGGGCTGAGCATCGTGCTGCTTGCGTGGGGTCTGTGGAACAGTCCGCTTTTGCCGAGTGAGAACGGGCTGTATGGCATGACCTTCGCGATGACGGTGTTTGCGGTCACGGTCGTGCAGAAGAACGTGCGCGACCTCCTCGCGTACAAGGCGCAGCACCCTGAACAGTATGGGCCTGACGCGATCGAAGCACGGCGGCAGACTGCGGAGCGGGGTACGGGAGACTAACGCCGTGCAACCTCACGGAGCGTGCCGTCAACCCGTCGCGTCCAACCCTTCGCGTCGAGTAGCTCAAGCAGGGGAATCGCTACGCGTCGTGTGGTGTCCAGCGCTTGCCGCGCCTGGCTCGTTGTGAACGGCTGGGGCAGCGCCGCGAGCCGCTGCATCGCGAGCGCGGGGGCCTGTGGCAGCAGAATGACCCCGTCTGAGAGTCTGACCAGTCGTCCAGCACGCTCTGCGGTTGCGAGCTCTTTCGCCCCAAGCTTGAGGCGCGCGAGGTCGTCGGCCTCCGGAGCCGCGAACGGCTGCGTGCGAAGGCCGCGCTCCAGCGCAGCCACGCCCTTCTCCGCTGGACCAAGATCGATGGTCGCGCCAGGTTCGCGCAGCACACCGCCGGCCGACTCAAGCTTCGCGTGGTGCGCGACGAGCGGGAGGAGCGATGCGTCTGGCATTGCCGGTGCGTCTGCCGAAGGGTCTGTCGCTGTGTCAGCCGCTGTGCCAGGCTTCGCGACTGCGCGTATGAGGGCGTCGCGCGCTGCGCCGTGGGGGAGGCCAGGGCTGAGCGGGTCGTGCTTACGCTGCTCGATAACCGCCCGCCGAAGCCGCTGCACCCAGGCGGTGAGCGCCGGGCCGTGGATCCACCAGCGAGTCTCGCCGATCCGCACCTCGAGCAAGCGCTCTTCGTGCGGTGCATCGGGCGCGAGCTGCGGCACAGCCGCAAGCGAAGTGTGCCCGAAGCGCTGCAGGTCGGTGACCCGCATGGCGCCGCGGCGGCGAACGTCGGCGAGGGGAGATCCGCTCACTGGCAAGGCAGCAAGTGCGGCGGCCCGTGCGCGGCCAGCGCCGCGGCGGCCAAGCTCCGGCGGCTCGAGATCGAGCACGGTAGCGCCGGCGAATACCGAGCGGCTGCCGGGCGCCCTGAGTACGAACCGGTCACCGAGTTCGAGGGGGAGCCGTCGCTCCAGAGTGAGGCGTGCGTGGTCGTCGTCGAAGGGGCGCACGCGCGCGGTCACGGCGGCGGTGCCGATGTGGACATTGAGCTCTTGCGGGCCATCGGCGAACGGCTGGCCCATGGTGCGGCGCACGTCGATCTGGTCCACGAGGCACCAGGCATCGGGGGTGACCAATGCGTCACCGCGGCCGATTGCACCTGCGACCCCGTCTCGCAGGTTCACCGCGACTCGCGCGTACGGAGCGACGCGGTCGGCTGCCGCGTTCTGGCTGTGGAGTCCACGCACCGAGGTGTCTTGGATCCCAGACTCGCTGACGACGGTGAGCGCATCGCCCTTGGCCAACTCGCCTGCCGTGAGGGTGCCGGTCGCCACCGTGCCGGAACCCTTGACGGTGAACGCGCGATCCACCCACAGGCGCACGCGGGTGTCGGTGCGCGGAGCGGGAGCGTCCGCGAGTACCGTGTTGAGCGTTGTTAACAGGTCGCTGGTACCGGTTGGTGCCGTGCCGTCGCCGGGAATCCCGACGGGCACGATCGGCGCCTCGGCCAGGGGAGTACCCGCAAACTCGGCGCGGATCGCCGCAGCGACCTCAGTTACCTGGTCTGGGGCGCGATCCGCCCGCGTGATCGCAAACACCGCCCGCGAGAGTCCGAGCGCCGCCACCGCATCGCGATGATCGGTGGACTGGGCCTGCCAGCCCTTGTCTGCTGCAACGACGAACAGCACGACCGGCGCCGGGCCAACGCCCGCGAGCATGTTGCCAAGAAACCGCTCGTGACCTGGCACATCGACGAACGCGAGATCGCGGCCCGAGGGCAGGGTGGTCCATGAGAAACCAAGATCGATGGTGAGTCCGCGGCGTTGCTCTTCTGCGAGGCGGTCCGTCTGCATGCCAGTGAGCGCGTGCACGAGGGTGGACTTGCCGTGGTCGACGTGTCCGGCGGTAGCGACAACGTACATGGTTAGGCGGCGGGTTCAGTCTCGGGTGCGCGCAGCACCGCGACGATCGCGGCCGCGAGATCGGCGTCCTGGTGCGGTGGAACGCAGCGCACATCAATGAGGCAGCTGCCCTGTGCCGTGCGAGGGACGACCGCCGTCGCGCCCGCGCGGAGCGGTGCCGCGCAGTGTTCGGGGAGCGCGAGTGCCCAGCCTGGAAGTGGGACGCCCGGGGCTCCGCCGCCACCGACGCGGCCGTCGTGCGGCACGACCTCGAACGTGTGCCCGGTCGCCTCAGCGACCGCGGCAGCAAGCGCCTCAACGCGACCGCGCAGCTCGGAACGTTTCACGTGCAACGCTGCCTGCACCGGAGTTTCCGGGCCGCGGAGCGTCGCCTCAAGCGCCGCGAGCGCGAGCTTGTCGGCACGCACAGCCCGCGCCAACGGGTGCTTCGCGAGCCGCTCAATCGCCGCCTTCGTGCCGTAGAGAATGCCAGCTTGGGGGCCGCCGAGCAGCTTGTCGCCGCTCGCGATGACGATGTCGGCGCCGGCCTGCAGCGCCGCGGTGATGTCGGGCTCGTCTGGGATGACAGACTCGGGGTGGATGAGGCCGCTGCCGAGGTCGACGATGAGGGGGATCCGCGCCCCGTTTGCCCCGCCGTCAGCGCCGCCAGCAGCCGCGTGCGCATCGAGCAACGCACGCAATTCGGAAACTTCGACGCCCGAGGTGAAGCCCTCGACCTTGAAGTTGCTCGGATGCACCTTGAGTACGCAGCCGATGCCCGCGCCGAGCGCGCGCTCGTAGTCTGCCGGGTGCGTGCGGTTCGTCGCGCCAACCTCGCGCAGCCGCGCGCCGGTCGTCTCCATGAGGTCAGGCAGGCGGAAGCCCGCGCCAATCTCCACGAGTTCACCGCGGCTCACGACAATGTCGCCCACGGTGCCGGGCGTGCGCGGATCAGCCCCAACGCCCAACGCCGTCACCGCCAAAAGCAGTGCGGCGGCACCGTTGTTCACAACGAGCGCGTCCTCCGCGGCAGGGCAGGCTTCGAGGAGGGCGGTTTTCGCACCGAGACCGCGGCCGCTGCGCTGACCCGTGCCGAGGTCCATCTCGATGTCGGCATATCCCGCAGCCCGCGTCACCGCGCGGATTGCGCCGTCCGACAGGGGAGCGCGGCCGAGGTTTGTGTGGATGATGACGCCCGTCGCGTTGATCACCGGGGTGAGCGTTGCAGGCGAGGCCGCGGCGAGTGCTTCGGCGACAGTGTTGCTCACAGCCTCTGGGGTGATTTCTCCCGCGCGAGCTCGCCCCTGCGCGTCCGTGATGATCGCGCGAATCGCCTGCTCGCCAAGCCACGTGCGTGCGTCATCGACCGCTGGCAGTGCGAGGAGCTGATCCGTGCGCGGAATGCGGCGGCGCGGGTCGGTGCTCGACTCAGTGTTCGTCGTCGTGCTCATTCGCTCGCCACCTTGCGGTCGATGATCCGCGCCCCGCGAAAGCGGCACCGGAACCGGGATAAAACTGGCGGAAGCGGACGGGAATCGAACCCGCCAAACCGAGATACTCGGTTTCACCGGTTTTGAAGACCGGGGGCACCACCAGGAACCAGACGCTTCCACTGAGGATCCTACACACCCTCGCGGGTTGCCCGCGCCGCCCGATAGGGTCAAGACATGACTGTTAATGGGGACAACATTCGACTGACCGGCTTTGCGCACGGTGGTGGCTGCGCCTGCAAGATTCCGCCGGGCGAGCTGGAGAATGCGGTTCGCGGTCTGGTCGGCCAGACAGCGCCAAACGTCCTGGTTGGCCTCGATGACGGTGACGACGCTGCCGCCGTCCTCGTGCGCGACGACCTCGCGGTACTTTCGACCGCAGATTTCTTCACTCCCGTTGTGGACAACGCTTACGACTGGGGGCGGATCGCAGCAGCAAACGCGCTCTCCGACATCTACGCGATGGGCGGCACCCCGATCACCGCGATTAACCTCGTCGGTTGGCCCCGCGAGAAGCTCCCCATGGAACTCCTCACCGAGGTTCTCCGCGGCGGACTCGACGTCGCTGCCGAAGCTGGCTGCCCCGTCACCGGCGGACACTCCGTCGATGACCCCGAACCCAAGTACGGCATGGCGGTCACCGGCGTCGTTGATCCGCAGAAGCTCATGCGTAACGACGCGGCCGTCGCCGGCCTGCCCATTACGCTCACGAAGCCGATCGGTGTCGGCGTGCTGAACAACCGCCACAAGCAGACGGGTGAGCGTTTCGAGCACGCCATCGCGAACATGACCCAGCTCAATCGCGATGCCGCGGCCGCTGCGGTTGCTGCTGGCGTGCGGGCTGCGACGGACGTCACCGGCTTCGGCCTCCTCGGACACCTCTACAAGATGTGCCGCGCCTCCGGCGTCGGTGCGACCCTCGACATGAGCGCGATTCCGCTGCTCGACGGCTCCCGCTCGTCCCTGGAAGAGGGCTTCGTTCCCGGCGGATCACGTCGCAACCTCGACTGGGTCCGCCCCCACCTGACCGCCGACGCTGGCATTACTGAGGACGACCTCATCTTGCTCGCCGATGCCCAGACCTCGGGCGGCTTGCTCGTGGTGGGTGAGATTCCCGGGCATCCCGTGATTGGTGAGATCACGGCGGGGAGCGGGATCCGCGTCCGCTAGTGAGCGCTGCCCCGCGCGCCCCGCGCCCGGCTCGCCGCTGCTCGGCCCTGCTTTGCTCGGCCCGGCCTCCCGGGCGACCCACTTCTCCTCGGTCAGAGATCGAGTGTCGGTAAGACGAATTCGGGCTTAAACGCCCTACCGAAGCTCGATCTCTGACCGAAGCGAACGGGGCGGGCGGCTCGCGCTACTCGCGCTGCTCGCGCTGCTCGCGCTGCTCGCGCTACTCGCGCTGCTTGAAGTAGATGAACAGTGCCCGCTCGCGGATCGTCACCGTCGCAACCACCACCCCAGCGAGCGCGCCAGCAGCGCCCAACCCGATGACGCGTGCGGCGATGCCGAGCAGGCTGCCCACGTCGTCGGGGTAGTAGCCCGCGAACACCGCAGTTGCGCCAAACGTCACACCGCTCGCGAGCGTCACCCAGACCGCCTGTTGCAGCAGCTGCATCCGAGTGAGTACGCCGCGGCTCACACCCGCGTGCTGCGCGGAAGCGAGTTCGAGCCGCCGCGACCGCACCGCGAAGACACCGATCGCGGCTCCCGTGATGAGCGCGAGGTAGGGGTCGAACCGGCTCATGCGGCTCGAAAACATCGCAGCACCGTCGAAGGTGCGCCCGAGGGTGGTGTTGAGCTGGCTCAGATCGGGGGAGGGTGCGTCGGGCTTGTCCGCGGGGATGACGACCGAGTGCAGCAACCCGTTGACCTCGGGGAGCTCCGGCCAAGACTTCACCCAGCACTCGTCGTATGGCTCGGACGACGTTGGCTCTGGCATCACGACCGCGAACCCGTACCCGGCCATGCGTCCGTCGTCGGGGTAGGGGAAGACTCCCGCAATCACGAGCTCCTCCGGCTCACCGGCGAGCGTCTGCAAGCCCTCGCCGAACTGGTCGAGCACCTGGCTGCCGACGAAGACGCCGGTGTCTGATCCGCCGACCTCGTCAGCCCCGCCACTGGGTCGCTCAACCCCGAGGACCTGCTCGATCCCTGGCGTCGCAACGTACTGCGACAGCGGAACCGATCGCATCGTCGTCGCCCGAAACTGCCCCGGCAGCTGCCGCACCGCAGCGGCAGTGACGTCGTAGTTATCGGCGAGCGCAACGCAGGCGGCGCCGTCGACACGGCCAGAGGACGACACGATCCGCACATTCGCGCCCGCCTGCTGGAACTTCTGCGCCGCGTCAATCACCGCGGCAACCGAGGACACCTCATGCGCGGCAAGTAGCCCGAGCACCGCGAGGTACACGAGGAAATACAGCAGGAGTTTCGACGTCCCCGTGCCGACATCGCGCGCGGCCTCACGCAGAACTGCGGCGGCCCTCACTCTGGCACCGCCGCAAACTCAGCAAGGTCGACGATGCGGTCGCAGGCAGCCGCGGTGTCTGGGTCATGGGTAGCGATGAGCACGATGCCACCCGCGCTGCCAATCGAAGCGATCGCGGCATTCACCGTCGCCGCACTCTGCCGGTCGAGCTGCGCGGTCGGCTCGTCGACGAGCAGCAGGTCAGGCTTCACCGCGAGGGCACGCGCGAGCATGAGCCGCTGCGCCTCGCCGCCTGACAGCATCGAGAACGGTCGCCGATCGGTGAGGTGCGAGAGGCCAACGACTGCGCAGATGTCGGCGGCTTCGGTGTCGGCGTCAGCGATCCGCCCACCCGACGCGAGCAATGGCAGTGCAACGTGATCGATCGCGGCCCGCCGTGCGACGCCGTGCGGATTCTGAAACACCCACTGCACCCGCGCCAGCCCCGCCTGCTCGACGGCGCCCTCGGTCGGGGCGAGCCAGCCGGCGACGATCGATAGCAGCGTGCTCTTCCCACTGCCGCTCGGTCCCACGATGGCGCAGCGCTCGCCGCCGGAAAACTCCGCCGTGAGCTCACGAAACAGCCAAGGGTTCGCCTCGCTGAACCGCTGCCCCAGCCCGGCGAACCGGAGCGACCGACCCATGCTCGGCCCCGTCAGCCCGGCGCTCACTTCTCCGCGCATGTGCGGTCCGTAGATTTCGGCACGTCAACGCGTGTGGGCAACGCTGCCTCGGCATTCACCGGCGTGAAGTAGGTCTTGCCGAGCCGCGACCCGACGATGTTGATGGCGAAGCTGGACCCCTGCGCCGTCAGACAGCCGCCCGAATCGCTCACCCCAAACACGGCGGCGGGCGGCACCGCACTCACCGCCGAGTTTTCCACGAGCGCGAGCACGCCTGGCGCGCTGGGCTTCTTCGTGTCGTTCGAATTGGCGGATCCCATCCCCGCCCCATCCGTTTCCTCAGTGCCGCGCGTGTAAACGCCGGAGAGTTCCAGGAGTGCCGCGGCATCAGTCACGGCCCCGGAGTCGTCGACGGGGACCGTCACGCCAGACACCTTGAGTGTGCGGGCACCGGGCGCAAGGTCGAGCGGGAGGGACTCGATCCGCGCACCTGTCAGGCTGCCCTTGACCTTGCCGAATTCCGCGCCAGCTTCGACCGTGGCGCCCACGGCCGCGGAACAGCTCCGCATCGTCACTTCCGGAGCCGGGAGCCACATGATCCGCTCGCTCGGCACTGCCTCAAGCTTGGGCAGATCGTCCTCATCGACGTCCGGGTTCAGCTTGCGTGCGACCGCTTCGAGTACGGCATCATTCACTGTGCCGGTCGCATTCAGATCTGCGCCGAGTCTCGCCAATTCGACGCGGATCGCGTCAACATCAGCACCCTCCGACTCGGGCGCGAGGCTCTGCCAGAGTGGGGTCGACGTGTGTAGCGCGAGGACGGGCTGGCCGTTGACGCCGGCAACGAGTTGGCCTGATTTCAGGGTGCCGTCGGCGGTGCAGGCGCTCCGCGTGATGCGGCCGCCACCGGGCAGAGTGAGGGCGGTCTCGTTGCCCGCGTCGAACGCGACCTGCACGGTGCGAGCGTCGTCGAACTCTGCGGTCTCGACGGCGAAGGACTGCGCTGCGGCCGCTGGCTGCAGGGTTGCTGGCGGTCTTGGCGGGAGCAGGTACTGCCCGCCGACCGCACCTGCCAGAACGACAAGAACTGCGGCGATCACCAGGCCTACGAAGAGGCCGGTTCGTTTCTCAGTCACGGAATGCTCCCTCTGGGTCCTTTTCGCATGCTTGGTCTGCTTCCCAGGCTTCGAATTCGTCGACAATCGCGTAGTCGTCGATCAATCTTTGTTTGCGCTGCTCCACCGTGTAGTCACGAGGGACGACACCCGACCTAATAAGGCAGGCGACGATTTCAGGCGTCTGATCCTTGTTCTCCGGGTTAGCGCGTATCGAGAAATACATGCTCACTACTTCGAAGACACCGGTCTCGTTCTCACAGTTGTTCGCGATCTCGTTTGCCTCATCGGGGTTGTTTACTGCCGCGAATTCGAAAGAGTAGCTTCCATCGTCGTCGAAGTCGTCAAAGGTGAGACCGCGCGAGACCATGCAATTCCGGAAGGCTTCGGTGACTTCCTGTTTCTCCGCTTCTGTGATGACTTCATCGCGCAGGTAGTCGCGAATCTTCTCATTCGCTGCCCTGGCATAGGCGTAACGGAAGTCCTCAGCCCACGGCCCCTTGAAATCAGGCATATCGGGGACGTGGGAATAGTCGGTCTCCTCGGACGAACTCTGGGTTTGGTCGATGCCCGGCCCGCTACAGGCCGTCAGTAGGCCAGCCGCCGCAATCAGCGCGACAAGAAACGGGGCAATGTTGAATCGGCTAGTCATTGAAGGCCTCCAATGGTGCGGCTTGACACTCACGTAGTGCCTCTCTTGTCGCGATTACGTCGGAGGCCGCGAAGCCTTCGATCTCATTTGACCTGTAGTTCTCAGCGGTGAAGCTTGGCGTTACCGTTTCTGAGCGAACCATGCACATGGCAATTTCGCGACTGAGATCACGGTTTTGGGGGTTCGCTCGAACCTGGAAGTACAGGAAGATCACGTCGTCAACTCCGCTGTTCGCAGCGCATTCGTTCGTGACTCTGTTAGCTTCCTCGGATCCGCTTACGCCCTCAAACGTCGTGGAGAATCCGCCATCAAAGTCAAAATCTGTAAACCCAACGCCTTGCGTAGACAAACAAGTGCGAAATGCCTCGGTTACAGCTTGTTTTTCTGCTTCGGTGATGTTCTCGTCTCGAAGGTAGGCTCTGATCTCATCGTTGGGCGCCTTCGCATAGGCATTCCGGAACTCTTCTGCCCATGGACCTGAAAAGTTAGGCATGTCAGTGATATGGGAGTAGTCGACCTCTTCTGAAGAGGTCTGGCGCTGGCCAGTGCCGGGCCCGTTACATGCCGTCAGTGTCGACCCAACCGCTAGCAGCGTAATGGCAACAATCGCCTTGTGTATGTTAGCCACGGAAAGCTCCTGAGGGGTCTCGTCTGCACGCTTCTTCCGTGGCCTTCGCAGCGTCCACCTTCGTGATTGCCTGCTCCCACACTGGGTAGTCCTTGTAATCGTCTGCGGTGTAATTGGAGGGCACTACACCGGCGCGAACCAGACAAGCTGCGATGTCTGGATTGCGATCCGTATTCTCGGGATTGAGCTTTATCTGGTGGTACAGAAATGAAACCTGATCCGCGCCAGTGCTCATCTCGCAGTCGGTTGCAATCTCGTTTGCTTCGTCGGGGCCGCTCACCTGTGTATACCCGAAGCGGTAGGAGCCGTCGTATTCGAAGTCATCAAACGTAAGGCCACGGGAGTTCATGCATTTTCGAAAGGCCTCCGTCACGGCCTGATTTTCAGCTTCACTAATGACTTCGTCACTGAGATAGCCGCGAATCTCATCGTTCGGCGCGCGCGAGTACTCATCGCGGAACAGGTCAGCCCATGGCCCCGAAAACTCAGGCATGTCGTTGGGCTGTGAAAGTGGAGCGCCTTCCGGGTCTGCGGGCACAGCAAAACTGCATGAGGTCAGAATGGCGCACCATGCGAGAGTGAGTGCGATGTTCCAAACCCCTGGCAGAGAGGATCGTAGATTCATCTCGCCCCTTCAAGATTCTGTTTCGGGCTGCTGGGGTGGCCGGTCAGCACAAGGCTGATCAAAATACGTAGTAATAGGCCGTATTGCTTACCCGGAACAATGATCCAGTCGCCTGAATCTGCGCGTGAGATCTGATGCCTGGGCCTCGAGTGTCGTGGCGGCAGCCGTAATTGCTGCAGGCTGTTGAACGATGCTTCTTTCTGGCGTGGTCAAAATCGGAAAAGACAAAGATCGTGCTTGAGGGCTCGAAAAACCCGTAATGCCATTTGCCGCCTTCGACGTATACAGTGGCGGCCGAAGCCGCCGAGACGCCACCAAACACCGAGGTACCAACGAGGACGAGACCTGCCATGAGCGCTGTGATTCGCTTCTTCTGTTTCATGTGTTCACTCCCTTGCGAACGTGTGGATATGAAAACCTCGAGGGCTGTCGATATTCCTCCCGTTTACACGCCCGATCAATGGGGTGACGTGCGATGAACCGGAGTTCGGCGTAGAGCGGCAAAAGATGACGAGAAATGGGCGGATCGTGGCAGCGAGGCACCGATCCGCGCCCAGGAACAGGGAAACGAAAGAACCCCTGAGGCCGAAGCTTCAGGGGTTCATAGCTGGGGGATTGGGGCCGCGCCACAGCGTTCGCGTGGGTAAGAAATCGAGCTTCGGTAAGACGAAATCGGGTAAAAACGTCTTACCGAAGCTGCGATCTCTGACCGAGGCGAAATGGGGCGCGAGGCGGGCGCGGGCCGAAGCCCCAGCACTACCCGGCGGTCGTGATCGAGTCGTCGACGATGCCGCGGCGACGGCGCTCCTCGAGGCGACGCTTCTGCGGCTCGATGACGTAGCGCGGATCCTTGGTCGACTCCAAGCCAGCCTCGAGCACGCCGAAGCGGGTCAAAGCCGAGGCCGCAAGCAGCGTCACGCCAGAGGCAACGGCGACCGCACGATTGCGCCCGCCGAGCAGCGCGCCGAGGCCACCGGCCGCGGCGAGGTACTTGCTCCACTTGAGCATCTTGCCCGGGGTGCCGTGGTGCAGGGGCTCTGCGGCGACGGGGTCCATACGGCGCTCCATGAGTTCCGATGCGACGAGCTCGGCTGCCGAGCCAGCGACGGCGAGTACACGTGCGGGCTTCGCGTCGGCGACCGGGGTCGTGATCATGCCGAGTCCGCCGGAAGCGAGGCTCGCAGAGCTCACGAAGACGAACGCGAGGTCTTCCTTCGCGGCGTTCCAGGTGGGGTTCGCGGTGTCAGACAGCAGCACGCCAGTGTAGGCAGCGAGCGGCGCAGCGAAGACTGCCGAGGCAACGCCAGCTGGCGCCTCAACGAACTTCAGGACGGGACGCAGCGGGCCGAGCGGCAGCTTACGCTTGGTCATGCGATCCACCTCGGCGACGGCGGCGACACCGGCGCCGGCGCTGAACGCGCCAAGGATCCACGAGCCAACGCTCATGGGCGACGTCACCTTAAAGGTGCGGAACATGTTGAGGAAGCGCTCCGGCCGGCCAAGGTCGACAATGAGCGCGACCGCGCCAAGACCCGCAGCACTGATGGCCGCGAGGCGACTGTTGCGACGCAGCTTGGCGTTCTTCGTGAACTGCGCTCCGGCAGCGAGCAGAGACGATCCGCCAGCAACACCACCGAGGAAAAGATAGATGCCGATGGGGGCTTCCCACGGCGGAGCTTTGACGATCGGGCGATCGTAGTACGAGGTAAATTCGACCTCGGGAACCATCGCCATCTCTCGCGAACCATCGGAACGGCCAGCTCCGCCACCGGCGCCAAAACCGCCCCCGCGCCGCTTCCGCTTGCCGCCGCGCTTCCGCGGCCCCTCGGGCGGGCGGTACGCGTCGTACTCAGAGATGCTCACCGACGTCCTCCGGCCATGAATGCAAGGGCAACTGCGCCCACCATGCCGGCCGCAGCAATCGCGGCCCGCTTGAACATACGCGGCAGATCAGCCGTCGCGACCCGCGGATCGGGCGGCAGGCCGTACACCTCAGGCTCGTCGAGCAGGAGGAAGACCGAGCCGGTTCCGCCGACGCCGTCCTTCGGGTTCGCGCCGTAGAGGCGAGCCTCGGTGAGGCCCTGCTTGTGCAGTTCGCGGACGCGAGCGCGCGCGATCTTCGCGAGGTCTTCCTTGCTGCCGAACTTGATCGACGTCGTCGGGCATGCTTGGGCGCACGCGGGAGTCTGATCGTCGGTGAGACGGTCGTAGCAGAGGGTGCATTTCTGAGCGACGCCGACGTTTGGCGTCGCGGCCTGCTCGCCAGGCGTGAAGTCGCGGTTGGTCTTGGGCTGTGCGATGCCGTCCTTGCGGCGCTCGATCACGCCGAAGGGGCAGCCAGCGACGCAGGTGCCACAGCCATTGCAGACGTCCTCCTGGACGACGACCGTGCCGAACTCGGTGCGGTACAGGGCGCCAGTTGGACAGACATCGAGGCAGCCGGCATTGGTGCAGTGCTTGCACACGTCAGAAGACATGAGCCAGCGGAAGTCTGGCGTATCTGGCGGCTTCGTGTCGAGGCCAGAGAGGTCACCGTCGCCGAGGTCGCCGCGCTCAAGGAACGCGTTCGTGCCGCGCGGCTTCGGGCCACCGATCGAGGGCATGCCGAGGCCGATGAGCTTGCGACCGCTCTCGCGGGCCGCTTCGATCTTCTCTTTGCCCTGCTCTACGAAGGCGACGTGGCGCCAAGTGTCTGCGCCGAGCGAACCGGTGTTGTCGTACGACGACTCTGACAGCTTCCAGTCGGAGTCTGCCGGGTTTCGGTTCCACTCTTTACACGCGACCTCGCACGCCTTGCAGCCGATGCAGATCGAGGTGTCGGTGAAGAAGCCCTTGTGGTTGTGCTCGTCACGGGTCTGATGATGCGACTCAGTGAGGTGTCCACTCATTCGCTGTCCCCTTCGACGTCTGGCTGCTGCGGTTCAGCATACGCCGCATCGTCGTGCGGGCTGATCGCTGTCTCTACCGTAATGCCTGCGCGCTGCTGGTACTCGGCAACGAGATCGAGCAGCGCCTGACCGCGCGGACGACGGCCAGGCACAATCGCGCACGCACCGACCTTTGACTCCTGGATGAGGACGTTCGGATCCATCGCGATGCCGAGCAAGTCATTCGCAGCGTCACCCGAGACGACGGCGTCGCCGCCAACGCCCCAGTGATACGGCAGGCCGATCTGGTGCACCGTGCGGCCACCGATCTCGAGCGCCTTCACGCGGTCCGTCACGAGCACCTTGGTCTCGATCGCGGCACGCGGCGAAATGATCGTCGCCCAGCCGTACGGCTCGAGTCCGTACTCCTCTGCGAGCTCGGGTGAGACCTCGCAGAACATCTCGGGCTGCAGCTCCGCAAGGTACGGCAGCCAGCGGCTCATGCCACCAGCGGTGTGGTGCTCGGTAAGCCGGTAGGTCGTGAACGAGTGCGGGTACACCTCGGCGCCAGGCTCGATGTCACTCGGCGCACTGAGGTTGTCAGTGCGGTTCATGGTGACTCGCGTTGGCGATCGCTGCTGGTCATAGACCGGGTTCGCGACCTGTGACTCCTGCGGCTCGTAGTGCGTCGGCAGCGGGCCATCTGCAAGCCCCTTCGGAGCGTACAGCCAGCCCTTACCGTCGGCCTGCATGATGAACGCATCGGTTCCAGACAGGCCGGCAGCGCCGGTTGCGCCAGGTTCGGGGCGCGCGTCGGGCGCAAGCCCAACGGGGAAGTCAGGGTTGTCGTGTCCGACCCACTTCTTCGCGTCCTCGTCCCACCAGACGTACTTCTTTCGCTCACTCCAGGGCTTGCCCTGGGGATCCGCCGAAGCGCGGTTGTAGAGCATCCGTCGGTTCGCGGGCCATACCCACGCCCAATCGCCGCCATCGGGTGACTGATCGTCCTTACGGGGGCGGATCGCCGACCGGTTCACACCGTCAGCGTAAACGCCGGTGTAGATCCAGCAGCCGCCAGAGGTCGAGCCGTCGGCTTTCATCTCCGTGTACGAAGACAGTGGCTTGTCGGCGTTCTCGCCAGTGACGTGGAAGCCGTTGATCTCAGCGAGCACTGCCTCGGGGTCGGGGTTGCCGTGGGCATCCGCCGGGTAATCCCAGGTCAGGTCAAGGAGCGGACGATCGCGCGGATCGGTCGAGTCCTTGAGGCGCTCGCGGATCCGCACACCAAGCTCATGGAAGAAATCAAGCTCGCTCTGCGCCTGTCCGGGCGGCTGGACCGCCTGGTGGCGCCACTGCACCATGCGCTGGGTCTGCGTGAAGGTGCCCGACTTCTCGACGTGGTTCGCGGCAGGCATGAAGAAGACCTCGGTCTCGATGTCTTCCGTGCGCAGCTCGCCCGATTCGATCTCGGGGCCGTCCTTCCACCAGGTGGCCGACTCGATCATCGCGAAATCGCGGATCACAAGCCACTTCAGGTGCGACATCGCGAGGCGCTGCATGCGGCCGTGCGCCGATCCAACTGCCGGGTTCTGGCCAAAGATGAAGTAGCCATCGATCTCGTCGGCCATCATCTTCGCGACCGTTTGATAGGTGCCGTGAGGGCCATCGAGACGCGGCAGATAGTCGAATGCCCAGTCGTTCTCAGCGGTTGCCTTGTCGCCCCACCAAGACTTCATGAGACTCACGGTGTACGCCTCGGCCTCGCTCCAGAAACCGACCTGATCGGGGGTGCGGATCGCGTCCACATATTCCGTCATCGACGTCTTGTCGACGGTCGGCATGGGGAGGTAACCGGGCAGCAGGTTGAAGAGCGTCGGGATATCGGTCGAGCCCTGGATACTTGCGTGACCACGCAGCGCCATGATGCCGCCGCCGGGACGGCCCATGTTGCCGAGCAGCAGCTGCAGAATCGCCGACGTGCGGATGAACTGCGCACCCATCGTGTGCTGGGTCCAACCAACCGCGTACGCGAAGCAGGTCGTGCGGTCGCGGCCCGAGTTCTCGGTGATCGTGCGCGCAAGGTACGCGAAGTCTTCCTCAGAGATGCCACAGGTCTCGCGCACCATCTCAGGCGTGTAGCGAGCGAAGTGGCGCTTGAGGATCTGGAACACCGTGTGCGGGTTCTCCAGGGTCTCGTCACGCAGGTAGCGCTCGTCGCCAGCCAGCTCAGCGTCACCCTTTTTCTGGGTGCGCTGGTACGCCCAGGTCGACTGATCATACTTGCCAGTCGTCTCGTCGTAGCCAGAGAACAAGCCGTCGAGGTCTTCCGTGTCACGGAACTCTGGGCTCACAATCGTCGCCGCGTTCGTGTACGCCACAACGTAGTCCCGCAGCCAGTGATCGCCTGCGATGACGTAGTTGATAAGCGCGCCGAGCAACACAATGTCTGATCCTGCGCGGATCGACACGTGCTTGTCAGCCACTGCGGAAGTTCGCGTGAAGCGCGGATCAATATGGATGATCTTGGCGCCACGAGCCTTCGCTTCAGTCACCCACTGGAAGCCAACGGGATGGCACTCGGCCATGTTGGAACCCTGGATGACGATGCAATCCGCATTGGCCATATCTTGCAGCGGCTGTGTAGCGCCGCCTCGGCCGAACGAAGCTCCCAAACTGGGAACTGTTGCGGAGTGTCAAATACGGGCCTGGTTCTCGATCTGGATCGCGCCAGCCGCCGTAAAGAGTTTCTTGATGAGGTAGTTTTCCTCGTTATCGAGGGTCGCGCCGCCGAGGGCAGCAATGCCCATCGTGCGGCGGAGCGCACGCCCCTGCTCGTCGACGTCTTGCCACCACTTTTTGCGGGCGTCGAGGAAGCGATCCGCAATCATGTCGATCGCGGTGTCGAGGGACAGCGGCTGCCACTCGCGAGAGCGGGGTGCGCGGTACAAGATTTCGGTCTGCCTGGTTGCGGAGTTCACGAGCTGCTCGCTCGCCGAACCCTTCGGGCAGAGGCGGCCACGCGAGATCGGCGAATCGGGATCGCCCTCGATCTGAATGACCTTTTCGTCCTTGACGAAGACCTTCTGGCCGCAACCAACGGCACAGAACGGGCACACGCTCTGCACGACGCGATCGGCAGTAGCGGTACGAGGGGTCTTATCGCGGGACTTTTGCGACATGACGGCGTCGCCCCGCCCGAACTTATCGTTCGAGCGCAGCTGCCGGAGAACCGGCCACTCAAGGGGACTAAACCGCGCCATGCTCGCCACACTATCCGATCTGTAAAGCGAAGCGCCAGGGCATATGCCGTCGATGTGCCGGGCAATTTGCCACGAATTACCACCAGTACGCGGGATAGGGCGTGCGGCGCAGTGTCCCACGCAGCATTCCGAAGAGCACCAGCACCACGGCGCCGAGCCCTGCGCACGCCACAAAACTCACCAGCTGATCCGTCGCGAGCGCGCCGATGACCGCGGTCGCAGCTGCTGGCGAGTGTGCCGAGCGCAGCGCCAGCATCGCCCCGAGCGCGAGCCCGCCCGCGATCGCTGCGGCCCACAGTGAATTGCTTATGGTGCCGACTCCGACTCCAATGAGTGCCGAGATGAGCTGCCCACCAATGACGTTCCTGGGTTGCGACAGTGGCAAGGTCGGCGCACCAGCAATGAGCGCCATGCTCGCCGCCATGGGTGGGATGAGGAGCAGATGCCCGGACACCATCCCGAGGCCAACGAGCACCGCAAGCGCCGCAGTCGCGGTCAGGGTCGCGGTAAGCAGGGTCGCCACTGGTGGGCGGATCGGTGCCTTGCTCGCGAACCTCGGTTGAGCTGGGGTTTCCATGCGGGTCTCCTGGGTTCCAACTTGTTGATAACGTTCGTTCTCTGATGATTTGCTATCGTAGAGAACGACCATTCTCAATGCAAGTGGAAGGCCTCACGAAATGTCGACAGACCACGGAACGGCCCAGCTCCTCGATGCCGCGGAGACCTTGTTCTATGCGCGGGGCTACCAGGCCGTCGGCATGGACGCGCTGCGGGCCGAATCAGGCCTGTCGCTCAAGCGGATCTACAGACTCTTCAGCAGCAAAGATGAGATCGCGGTCGCGATGCTTGAGCGCCGCGATGACCGCTGGCACGAAGCGCTTGCTGCTGGCGTCGATCGGGAGATCGTGCCGCGTGCGCGCGTGCTCGCGGTATTCGACTGGCTCACTGAGTGGCTTGCGGGCGAAGGCTCCCGCGGTTGCGCGTGGATCAACGCGTTCGGCGAGCTCGGCGGAACCTCACCCGAAGTCGTCGCAGAGGTGCAGCGCCACAAGGCGCGCTTCCGTGCATATCTCGCTGGTCTGGTTGAGGAGGCTGGGGGATCCGCGCCCGAGGCCACCGCAATCTATCTGCTCGCAGAAGGTGCCATGGTCACCGCGGGAATCACCGGCAGCCCCGAGCCTGCATTGCAGGCGCGCTGGGCGGCGGATCGGTTGCTCGCTGCCTAACTCATCGCGGACAGGCCCGTCGGGGCCGAAACCGTAAATGAAAACGTTTCAAATACGCCAGAGTCGCAAGCCAGGTAGACTGGCTCGGTAACTGCTGACCGCAAAGGAAGGGGCTGAGATGCCCGCAGTGTTGATTACGGGTGCCCAGTGGGGCGACGAGGGTAAGGGACGCGCAACCGATCTGCTCGGTAGCCGCGTCGATTACGTCGTTAAGTTCAATGGCGGTAATAACGCCGGGCACACCGTCGTCATTGGTGACGAAAAGTACGCGCTTCATCTGCTCCCCTCGGGCATTCTGACCCCGGGTGTTGTGCCGGTGATCTCGAACGGCGTCGTCGTCGACCTTGCGGTACTCAAGCAGGAGCTCGACGCGCTCAACGGCCGCGGAGTGGACACCTCACGCCTGAAGCTCAGCGCGAACGCGCACGTCATCACGGCGTACCACCGTACGCTCGACAAGGTGACCGAACGCTTCCTCGGCAAGCGCCAGATCGGTACCACCGGTCGCGGCATCGGCCCGGCATACGCTGACAAGATCAACCGCGTTGGCATCCGCATCCAGGACCTCTTCGACGAGAGCATTCTCCGTCAGAAGGTCGAGGCTGCACTCGACTTCAAGAACCAGGTTCTCGTCAAGATCTACAACCGCCGCGCAATCGGCGTTGACGAGGTCGTTGAGGAGCTCCTCAGCTTCCGCGAGATGATCGAGCCGATGGTCTGCGACACCGGTCTCCTCCTGCACGAGGCAATGGCCGCTGACAAGACCATCCTCTTCGAGGCTGGCCAGGCAACGATGCTCGACATCGATCACGGCACCTACCCCTTCGTGACCTCGTCGAACGCGACCGCTGGTGGCGCATCGACCGGTTCGGGTCTGCCCCCGCACAACATCGACCGTGTGATCTCGGTCGTCAAGGCATACACGACCCGTGTTGGTGCTGGTCCCTTCCCGACCGAGCTCTTCGACGAGATGGGCGAAATGCTCGCAACCGTCGGTCACGAGTACGGCACCACCACCGGCCGTACCCGCCGCTGTGGCTGGTACGACGCACCGATCGCTCGCTACGCAGCGCGCATCAACGGTGTCACCGACTTCGTGCTCACCAAGCTTGACGTGCTCTCGGGCCTCGAGACGATCCCCGTCTGCGTCGCGTACGACGTCAACGGCGTTCGCCACGACGAGATGCCCGTGAACCAGACCGACTTCCACCACGCGAAGCCGATCTACGAAGAGTTCCCCGGCTGGAGCGAAGACATCTCGGGTGCACGCACCTTCGAGGAGCTTCCCGTCAACGCACAGAACTACATCATCGCGCTCGAGAAGATGAGCGGCGCTCGTATCTCGGCTGTTGGCGTCGGCCCCGAGCGCGAGCAGGTCGTGGTACTTCACGACCTCATCGACTAATCGAGGTCTGTAATGGATGAACTGACGCCTGCCGAGCAGCTCGGCCGCCTACGGTCGACGATCGACAACATCGACGCCGCCCTCATTCACATGCTTGCTGAACGCTTCAAGGCAACCCAGCAGGTTGGTGAGCTGAAGGCTCGTCACGAGATGCCCGCATCCGACCCGGATCGCGAAGCGCGTCAGATCACCCGCCTGCGTGAGCTTGCGATCGACTCGCATCTCAACCCCGAGTTCGCTGAAAAGTGGTTCAACTTCGTGGTCGCAGAGGTCATCCAGCACCATAAGCACATTGCTGCAGGGGGCGGATCCGCCAAGGCGTAATCCACCTCAAGCTGAAAGGCCGGTACGACGTGTTCGTGCCGGTCTTTTGCGTTGGGTGGTGTGGCCATTTTCGGTTCGGTATTGAAAAGGGGCTTCGGTAAGGGAAAAACTGCCGGAACCGTCTTACCGTTGCTCGATTTCTTACGGTGGAGAAGGGGCTCCGGGGTGCGCTGCCGTTGCTCACAACGTGGGCAATTAGGAATTGGGGCCTTCTTCTCCACAAACTGGGTAGGCAGGGAATTTGGTCCTGCCTGCGGTGGAAGCCTGTACGCATGTATAGACAGCTACTGCAGGAATCAAAAGGAGTGGTCAGAACAACGGCACTGCATGATGCCGGCATGACTGACTACCAAATACGGAAGGCGATCAAAGGCGGCGAACTCATCCGACTCAAACGAGGTTGGATCGCCTCGCCAGACGCCGAGGAGGCGTTGAAGTACGCCGCTCGGAACGCGCTCACGATCACATGCGTTTCCCAAGCCACGAGGCTGGGCCTCTGGGTGCGAGAGCCAGATCCCCGTCACTTCGCTGTGCCCCGACCTGGGCGAGAAGTTCGGGCCGAGGGCGACCGCGTGCACTACTGCAGAGCGGTCGAAGCGAGACCTAAATTCGCGCTTGAGGACACCGTGGCAAATGTGCTCGCAACCGTTGCTCACTGCCAGCCGAAAGAGGAAGCGATTGCAGTGTGGGACTCCGCGCTGAACAAGCGGCTGGTCGTTCGGGGATACCTGGAATCATTACCGCTCAGTAAGCGGGCACAACAGGTGCTCGCGGGAACTAGCCAGTTTGCAGACTCTGGGCTTGAGACCTATTTCAGAGTCCGCATGAGATGGCTGCGTGTGCCTATTCGGGCTCAGACCTGGCTGATCGGAAAGCGTGTGGACTTCCTCATGGGCGAGAGACTCGTCGTGCAGATCGACGGAAGCACCCATGTAGGTCCGCAACGCGATGCGGACAACGCCCATGACGCAGCGCTCGCGTCCGCTGGGTACACCGTATTGAGATTTGGGTACACGCAGATCATTCACGAGTGGCCAGCGGTACAGGACGCGGTTATGCGCGCGATCAACGCTGGCTGCCACAACCGGAGGTGATGCCGTGGAAGATGAAGCCGTGAGTGGCGAACCGAAGGCAAGGTTGCCGGACGGCAACCGCCGCAGCCTGGACAGAAGTACGCCGTCGAGAGGTGAACCCAGGGGGCTGCCGCGGCCGGGCGGGTGCCCAGCCTTGCCTCCAGCCGATTGCTTACGAGTCAGGCGCGAGCGGCCGCCAGCGTTGACCCGAGCGCGCCCGCAGGCCAGGATGAAATTATGAACTTCCTGCGCACGGCCCTCAAGCGCTACCCAATGGTGGTCAGCACGATTCTGGTCGGCCTCGTCTGCCTGGTGATGCTCGCGACCCCGGCGAGTGACCTCGCCCCGCGCATTGTCAGTATCTACGCGCTCGGTATCGCGGCGTGGCAGGCGGTGGAGATGATCCGCTCACTGCTGAAGGGCAAGGCAGGTCTCGACATCCTCGCGGTGACGGCGATCACCGCCGCGGTGTTTGTGGGGGAGCCGTGGGCCGCCTTGGTGGTCGTGCTCATGCTCACCGGCGGCGAAGCGCTCGAGGACTACGCAGAGAACCGATCCCAGCGTGAGCTCACGGCACTGCTCGACCGGGCCCCGCAACTCGCGACGCGGATCACCGGCGTGCATCCGAATGACAACATCGACGAGATCGAGATCTCCGAGGAGCGCACCGAAACCGTCCCGGTGGCCGATATTGAGATCGGCGACCTCCTCCTTGTTCGTCCCGGTGAGCTGGTGCCGGTCGATGCGGAGCTGATGACAGCCAGCGCGCAGTTCGATGAGTCGTCCGTGACCGGCGAGAGCCTGCCGGTTGAACGTGAGGCCGGCAGCACGATCGTCAGTGGTGTGGTGAACGGGTCGAGCGCGGTGCTCCTGCGTGCCCAGGCCACGGCGGCAGACAGCCAGTACCAGCAGATCGTCGCACTGGTACGGGAAGCGCAGGAGAGCCGGTCACCCATGGTGCGCATGGCTGACCGGTACGCGATCCCGTTCACCCTCGTGTCGCTTGCCATTGCTGGCGTCGCCTGGTGGATCAGCGGCGACCCCACTCGCTTCGCAGAGGTGCTCGTCGTCGCGACGCCGTGCCCGCTGCTGATCGCGGCGCCGGTGGCGTTCCTTGGCGGCATGAGTCGCGCGGCGAAGGCCGGCCTCATCGTCAAGGGTGGCGGGGTGCTCGAACAGCTCGCGCGCGTGCGCTCGGCGGCGTTCGACAAGACGGGCACGCTGACGACGGGAAACCCGGAGCCCCGTCGAATCCTCGCAGAGCCGGGCTTCACCGATGACGAGCTGCTGCAGCTCGCGGCATCCGCAGAGGTGTACTCTTCGCACGTCCTGGCTGATGCGGTTGTCGCGGCGGCGCAGGAGCGTGGCCTCGAGACCCTTCCCGCAACGGAAGCCGAAGAACGTGCCACCAACGGTGTTGAGGCGCGGGTTGGAGCGGGGGTGATCCGCGTCGGAAAACCCAGTTGGATCGCGCAGTTCGCACCCGCGCTCACCCGTGCCCCGCTCGAAGCGGGCGAGCTCGCAATTTACATCTCGCTCGATGACCGCTTCGTGGGTGCGCTCATCATGCGCGACCAGCTGCGCGATGACGCGGCGCCGATGCTCGCGACCCTGGCCGGATTCGGCATCACGCGCACGGCGATGATCACGGGTGATGTGGAACCGACGGCGCGTGCGATGGCGGATCAGGTCGGCATCGCCGAGGTGCACGCCGAGTGCACGCCGAGTGACAAGGTGCGCATCGTCTCCGAGATGCAGCCGCGCCCGCTCATCATGGTGGGCGATGGCCTGAACGATGCGCCCGTGCTCGCGGTTGCCGACGTCGGCTTCGCGATGGGGGCGCGCGGATCGACGGCGGCGAGCGAATCCGCGGACGTTGTGAACCGGTTCGACCGCATTGCCGGCGTCGCTGACGCGGTGCGGATCGGCCGAGACACCGTCCGCATCTCGCTCGAGAGCATTTGGGCCGGCATGATCATCAGCGTGGGCCTCATGCTGTTCGCGGCGTTCGGCTTCCTGCCCGCCCTCGTTGGCGCATGGTTGCAGGAGGTCGTTGATCTGGTCGCGATTCTGTGGGCGCTGCGTGCAATCAAGGGCAGCTTGGCCTCGCGACGGTTGGTGCGGGCAAGCGAGGCAGCGCGCGTGAACCAGTCAGCTTAGGTATGCAAAAGCGCCTTCGGTCAGACAGAAACACAAGAATCTGTCTGACCGAAGGCGCTTTTTGCTACCGGGGCTAAATGCTTTGCGGGCTAGTGAGCGAGCTCGCCAGCGGCGAGGCGGCGCACGACCCCGGTGAGGTGATCGACGCCTGCGACGAGATCCTCGTCACGGGTGAACTCCTCGAGGCTGTGCGAGATGCCGTCAACGCTCGGCACGAAGAGCATGATCGTGGGGACGTCATCCTTCATGTTGGTCGAGTCGTGGCCAGCGACGGTCATGACGCGGTCGTTGGTGAGACCGAGATCCTCGGCTACCTGGCGGGCCAGCTCGAGGCCGTCCTCGGGGTAGGGGTTCTGGTCCCAGCTGTGCTCAGCGACGATCTCGATCTCGACGCGGTCGCGCTGCTGCACGCGCTCGACCTCTTCCATGACGCGTGCGTACGCGCGGTTGAGCACGTCTGCGTCTGGCGAGCGAAGGTCGAAGAGGAGCTGCACGTCGCTCGCAACCACGACGGGAGAATTCGGGTAGACGTTGATCTCACCGCACGCAGTGTGCAGGATGCCTGGCTCGAACTCATCGACAAGGTCACGCGCAGCGACAATGAGGCGGGCTGCCCCGAGTAGTGCGTCGCGGCGGTCGGCCATGAGGGTCGATCCGCTGTGAGCCTGCGCGCCGGTGATCTTGAACTCGAACTTCCGAGCGCCCCAGGTCGCGTTGACGAGGCCGATGGTGACGCCGTCCTCTTCCATGCTGCGGCCCTGCTGCACGTGAATCTCAGCGTACGAAGCGACAGAGATGTCAGCGAGTGCGGCGAGATCCGCTGCATCACCGAGCTCATCGATCGCGCCGAGTGCCTCGCGCACGGTCACGCCGCGGGGATCGGGGGTGTTGAGCGCGGTCTCGAGGTCGAGCTTGCCGGTGAACACCGAGCTGCCCATCATGGAGGGCTTGAAGCGCGAGCCTTCCTCGTTGAACCAGTTCACCACTGCGAGGTTGAAGCGTGCCTTCGAAAGGTCGGCGCGCAGCTCTTCTGCGATGCGGAAGCACGCGTGCGCCGAAGCCATAACGCCGTATGCGCCGTCGAAGCGGCCAGCGGTTGGCTGCGAGTCCATGTGTGAGCCGGTGAGCACGTAGGGTGCGCCAGGGACGAGTTCGAGCAGACCGAACTGGTTGCCGATTGCGTCGTGACGCACGGTGAAGCCGTGCTGCTCGAGGAGTTGGGCGAACCACTTGCGCTGTTCACCGTCGGCCACGCTTGCTGCCTGGCGCTCGACGCCACCGGTGCCTTCGACGGCGCCAAACTTACTGTGGACGTTCCAGTCAGCGAGGAACGCTTCGGGGGTGCTGATGTTCGCAGTCATTGCGATCCTTTCAGAGTGCGTGTTGCACGTGAAACGTATTACGGGCGTGCGTCGTAGCTGAGCTCGCCGCCGAGAATGGTGGCGACGATATCGAGCTGCGCGATGTTGGGAGCGGTGAGGGGCGATGCCGAGAAGACTGCGAAGTCAGCCAGCTTGCCGCGCTCGAGCGTGCCCTTTTCGCGGATCTGACCCGTCGCCGTGGCGGCCCACTCGGTGTGGGTGCGGAGAGCTTCTTCCGGGGTAATGCCTTCGTCAGCACCGAGCAGGGTGCCCGCCTCGGTGATGCGGTCAACCGCTGACTGCATGCCGCGGCGCAGGTTGTTGTCTGCGACGGGGAGATCCGAAGAGCCCGCAAGAATGATGCCCGAGTCGATGATCGAGCGGCCGCGGTAGAGCCAGTCGGCGCGCTCAGCGCCGACCTGATCCGCCATCTGCTGGCCAAACGCGTTGATGAAGCCAGCCTGCGGGGTCACTGCGACGCCGAGTGCGCCAGCGCGCTCGAGCTGCTCGGGGCGAGCGATGCCGAAGTGCTCGACACGGCACGGCTGCGGGAAGCGGCCGTAGGTGGTCTGCGCCTCTTCGATGAGATCGAGGGCGAGGTCGATTGCGGCGTCGCCGATCGCGTGGAGCGCGAGGGGCCAACCTGCGCGGTATGCGCCCATGACCTGCTGGCGGTACACCTTGGGGTCGTTGAGGAGGTAGCCGCGGTTGCCGTGGTTGTGGTGGCCGCAGAAGTCTTCGGTCACCGCGGCGGTTGCGCCGAGCAGCGAGCCGTCCATGAAGACCTTGACGTGGCCGAAGCGCACGTTGTCGTCGCCAAAGCCGTAGCGAATGCCGAGGTCAATACCGGTGCCGTTGCCCTCGCCCTTGAAGTCGGCAACGTTTGCCGAGATCGGGTGCAGGGCGTCAAGCGTTGGCATGAGCTGAGCGCGAGCGTGGAGGCGTCCCTGCTCGGCTGCCGACTGGTACGCGGCAACCTCTGCGGGGCTGTGGCCGATCCAGCCACCACCGATGCCAGCCTCGGTGAAGCTCGTGATTCCCTCAGCGGCGTAGCGCGAGGTTGCCGCCTCGAGCGCCTCAACGAGACGGTCGGAAGCATAGGGAAGGAGCAGGCTCTGGACGAGGCCCTGAGCCGACTCCTCGATGAGTCCGGTCGGGTAGCCGTTTGCATCGCGCACAACGGCGCCGCCGACGGGGTTCTCAAAACCTTCGTCAAACGCTCCGACGAGGCGAAGTGTTGCCGAGTTCGTGATTGCCGCGTGACCGGAAGTGTGGCGCAGATAGAGTGCGCGGTCGCCGGTGATCTCGTCGAGGCGCGCGATATCGGGGAAGAGTCCGCCGTGGTGCGCCTGGTTGAAGCCGGTGCCGTGTACCCACGCGGTCTTGTCGCCGGTCGCATCGAGGCGAGCAACCTCAGCCTCGATTGCGGCGTAGAGGCTGTCGAGCCCGCGGAGCACGCTCAGGTCGACCGCGGTGAGACCGAGACCCCACCACGACGTATGGCAGTGGGCGTCAATGAGTCCGGGAGTCACGCATGCTGCTCCGAAATCGAGTACTCGATCCGCGTCCAGGCCACGTACCTCGTCATCGAAACCGACGATACGGTCGCCGATGACGCCAACGGCGGTGGCAGTGGGGCGAGACACGTCCATCGTGAGGATGGTCTCTGCGGTGATGAGCATGTCGAGCTTCATGCGGGGCTCCTTGAGAAGTCTGGTGGGGAGTGAGCCGCTGGGCGCCGTGTGGGATCGGCGCCCAGCGGAGTCAGGGGTGTTTAGTGCTTGTAGCCTTCGTACTGCTGGCTGAACTTCGGAGCCAGGAGGCCACCGATCACGCTGAGTACTGCGAAGAGGACGAGCAGCATTGCTGCGGGCCACCAAGCATCGTTGGTTGCAGTGACGAGCGCGGTTGCCACGAGGGGAGTGAAGCCCGAGATGAGGTTTGCGCCGTTGAAGCCAACCGAAACACCGGAGAGGCGGATCGTGCTGGGGAAGAGGCCGGTGATGACCGGGCCGACCGCTGCGAACGAGTAGGTGAGCAGCGAGACACCGATGATCACACCGATGGTCACGAAGACCGGGTTCGTGGTCTCGATGAGCATGAAGCAGGGGAACGCCGCGATGATGGTGAGCACGCCCGACCACACGATGACCTTGGTTGCACCGAACTTCTGGCCGAGGTGACCAGCGTGGATCACCGCACCGAGCTGGAATACTGCACCGATGAGGGTTGCCATGAGGATGACGTTGCGCTCGATACCGAGGACGCGGGTGCCGTAGTTCATGACGAACGTGGTGATGATGTAGAAGCCAGCGGTACCGAGGAGTGCTGCAGCAATCGAGATGAGGAGGTGCTTCCAGCCCTTGACGAAGACGGTCTTGAGCGGGGTCTTCTCGCGGTCGCCCGACTTCTCGAGGTCCTTGAAGACCGGCGACTCGTGCATCTGCTTACGGATGTAGATCGCGAGCACGAGGAGCGGGATAGCGAGGAGGAACGGAATACGCCAGCCCCACGAGTCGAAGCTGTCCTGGCTGAGGAACAGCGCTAGGAGGAAGAAGCCACCCGACGAGAGCAGGGTCGCGATAGGCGAACCGAGCTGGGGGAGTGCCGCCATGCGTGCACGCATGTGCAGCGGAGCGTTCTCGACCGCGAGGGTCATTGCGCCCGACCACTCGCCACCGATGAAGGCGCCCTGCGCCATGCGGAGCACGATGAGGAAGATCGGTGCCCAGATGCCGATTGAGACGTAGGTCGGCAGGATACCGATGAGGCCGGTGGCAACACCGATGCCGGTCACGGTGATCATCAGGACCGACTTGCGGCCGATGCGGTCACCGAGTGCGCCGAAGAAGAGACCACCGAGCGGGCGAACCACGAAGCCAACAGCGAGCGTCGCGAACGATGCCATTGCTGCGGTTGCCGCGTTGTCGCTCACGAAGAACTGGACGTTGAAGACCAGCGCTGCTGCGGTGTTGAAGAGGAAGTAGTCGTACCACTCAAGGACGTTGCCGATGAGGGCACCAATCGAAGCGCGCTTTGCGTCGCGCTCGCTGATGACGTTGACCGTGGCTGTTTCACGATCTGCGTGCGAATTAGTCTCCGCAGCGGTGGACTGGGCAGTTGAGCTCATGTCGAGTCAGTCTCCTTTGATTGAACAGGGAGGGCTTTCGCCGGCCCGCTCAAGCGTCTCTGCTGAGCGACTGGTGGCAGTGAGCCCCTGTTGCACGCGTTGCAGCGTGCTCCTCATCGATACTGTCTTGTCTTGGCGTTGCATACAGGCATCATTTGCCGCCAGCATCTGCCAGTTCGGTGTGCACACGCACACCGGCTGGTGTGAAACGCTGTGGGAAGCTCGGACTGTGTGGATCGGCATTGCTGCCGTGATCCGCGCCCACTCCCTGTACTTACTGCACTTACTGCGGGCGTACGCACGCCCGTTCCCGATACGGAAGGCATCCCAATGGCGAAGATCGCAATTACCGACTGGGCAAATCTTGACCCGACCCCCGCAGTGGAGGTGCTCGAGCGTGCAGGCCACGAGGCGGTGCTGCTGAACAGCACGAGCGTTGAGAAGCTCCTCGCAGAGGCTGCGGACGCAGACGGCATCATTGCGAGCTTCATTGAGCTGTCGGCTGACACCCTGCGTGTGATGCCGAACCTCAAGGTCATTGCGACGATGGCTGTCGGTTACAACAAGATCGACACCGCGGTTGCGCGCGAGCTTGGCATCGACGTGTGCAACATGCTCAGCGCTGCGAGCGAAGAGGTTGCCACCCACGCGCTCACTGGCATGCTCGGCATGCTGCGCGAGGTCGCTCCCGCGGTCGCGCAGGTCAAGGGCGGCGAGTGGGATTACTCGGTGCTTCCGCTGCCGACCCGCCTCTCGGAGCAGACCCTCGGCCTCTTCAGCCTTGGTCGCATTTCGCGCGAGGTTGCGCGCCGCGCGCTGCCGTTCTTCAAGAACGTTGTTGCCTTTGATCCGTTCGTTCCCGCTGATGCGTGGGAGCCCGGCGTCACCCGTGTTGACTCGGTCGACGAGCTGCTTGCGGCATCGAACGTGCTGAGCCTGCACGCGCTGCTCACCGATGAGACCCACGGATTCTTGAACGCTGAGAATATCGCGAAGCTGCCCCGCGGCGCGTACGTCGTAAACGTTGCTCGTGGCGAGCTCATTGACGACGCTGCACTGCTCGCTGGCCTCGATTCGGGTCACCTGCGTGGAGCGTTCCTCGACGTGCTCGACGTCGAGCCGCCCGCAGCTGACAACCCCGTTGTAGCGCACCCGCTGGTGCAGGTCACCCCGCACGTTGCGTTCCGCAGCGAGGTGACCCTCCGCGAGTACGCAGAGATTCCCGCTGAGAACGTGACCCTGGTGCTTTCGGGCCAGAAGCCGCACACCCTCGTGAACTAATTGGCGGATCGACGAGCCCGGGCCAGCACTGCGTGCGGTCCGGGCTCGTTTCGTTTCCTGGCAGTGTGCCCGCTAATGTGCTGGGTATGAGCGATCCCAGTGCAGCATCGGCACCACACCAGCGTGAATCTTGGGACGCGCTGTTGGATCGCTTGGAGGCGGATCTGCCCAAGCTCACCGAGACCTACCTCTCGCAGGTGCGGCTCGCATCGGGGTATGAGCCCGGTGCGCTGGTGGGGCGCGAGGATCTGCAAGCGATGGCCACGGAGTCGCTCGGCCTGCTCATCGAGAGCATTCGCACGGGCGAGACGCCTGGCGCGCTTCTGGAACTCGCCGAGACCCTCGGCCGTCGCCGCGCGCAGCAGCAGGTGCCAGCCGACTCGTTGACGATGGCGATGCAGTCTGACTTCAACGTCCTCTGGTCACGGCTGCTCGAACTCGCGAGTGAAATCGACGCTTCCGACAGCGCTGGCGGCGCCGACACCGTCCTCATGCTTGCGCAGCAGGTCGAGCCGATCTGGCGTGCAGTCGAGGTGTTCTCGAACTCCACGATGACGCACTATCGACAGGAAGAATTGCGTCTCGCGCAGGACCGCCTGAACCATCGCCAGGTCGCGATTGGGCGGCTGCTCTCGTTCCGGTCGCCGAGCGCGGCGTCTGTGGCGTGGGTTGCGAGCGAGCTCGATTGCAACGGTGCAGCCGCATTTACGGTGCTGGTCGCCGACCAAGAGGAGACCCGCAGCGCGCTGTTTGAACTCGCCTCGTCGCTCCGCCGGTCGCGCTTCTACTTCTACCGCTCGCTCGGCAGCGTTGTCGCGTTCTGGCCGAGTGACGAGACACCGCCGCAGATCGAACAGGCACTCGTCGGCCTGCGCTGCGCTCGCGCAAACCGGGTGGATGGCCTCGCCTGCCTGCCGCGTACCGTCACGATGCTCACGACGCTGCTCGAAACCGTAGACCCCGATGTGCGGCGCACGATTGACCTGTCAGAGGGATTCCCGCAGCTTGCTCGCCGAGCGCTCCTCACCCAGGGCATCGATCTCGAAGGCCGGCTCGCCAACGCGCTTCGTGACTCGCCAGATGCTGAGCGTGAGCGGTTGCAGGAGACGGTCATCGCGTTCCTCGAGACCGGCAGCGTGCAGCAGACGGCAGCGGCACTGTTCTACCATCGCAACACCGTGCTCAAACGGCTAAACAAGTTCACTGAGCTGACCGGCATCGACGTCACGGTGCCGGTCGAAGCAGCGACAGCTGTACTCGCGTGGTCCGAGATCAGCGATCGGCCCGGTCGGACGCTGTAGGGGCTGCGGGCCAGGGCAGGGTGCGCATCAGCGATCCGCACCCAAATGTGCATATGCACACGGGCGACGAAAGAATCGTGCGCGATTCGTCGTGGTTGTCGGCCAGGCAAGTTGCGAATATTAATGAGAACTCTACGTTCGAAGTGTTTATTCAAGGAGGAATTCGTATGCGCTCGGCAGGACATCTCATCGTCGACCAACTCGCGGCAGAGGGCGTTACCCGCGTCTACAGCGTGCCCGGCGAGAGCTACCTCGACGTGCTCGACGGTCTCTACGATTCGAACATCACGAACGTTGTATGCCGCCAGGAGGGTGGCGCAGGTTTCATGGCGCTCGCAGAGGGCCGCCTCACCGGACGCCCCGGCGTCGCAATGGTGACCCGTGGCCCCGGCGCAGCAAACTTCTATATCGCCGCACACTGCGCGTACCAGGATTCGACCCCGCTCGTCTGCTTCATCGGCCTCGTACCGTTCGCAGATCGCCGCCGCGAATCGTTCCAGGAATTCAGCATCGACAGCTGGTTCGGCTCGACCGTGAAGCGCGTCTTCACCATCGAGACCGCAGACCAGGCTGCAGAAATCGTCGCCCAGGCATTCCACACCGCACGCTCGGGTCGTCCCGGCCCCGTCGTGGTTGGTCTGCCCGAGGATCTCCTCCGCGAGATGACCGAGAAGACTGCGGTTCCGCCGCGCGCAATCGCACAGCCCGCACCGAGCGCATCGGATCTCGCTGAGCTGCGCGAGCGCCTGCTCAAGGCGGAGCGCCCCTTCCTGCTCGCAGGCGGCGACGACTTCTTCGGCGAGACCGGTCGCGAGCTCGTCGACTGGGCGCTCGAGAACCACATTCCGGTGGCCGGTGACTGGCGCAACTATGACGCCGTCCCGAACAACCACCCCGGGTACATCGGCTGGGTTGGCTACGGCCGCCGGGACAGCATCGTTGATGCGCTCCGTGAATCAGATCTGTTCGTCGCAGTCGGCACTGTCCGCAGCGACGTCATGAGCGAGGGCTACACCGTTGGCCTCGACACCGAGACCGTCATCGTCGGCACCGACGCTGAGCTCCTGCAGCACGCAGGCCGCGTCGACCAGTTCATCGCGTCGACTCCCGCGAACTTCGCTGCGGCACTCGGTTCGCTCGCCAACGTTGCGGGGAACCGTGACGGGGCGCGGATCGTTGCGCTGCGCGCCAGCCAGGACCACTTCACCGCAGTCACTGAGCACTCGCCCGTCGCTGAGGGTGTCGACCTCGAGCTCGTCTTTGACGAGCTCGAGCGCCAGCTCAGCGAAGATCGCGTGCTCACCTACGGCGCAGGCAACGCGACCATCTGGGGCCACCGCCAGCTCACCCACAACGTGCCCAACAGCATGGTGGGTTCGCGCAACGGTGCAATGGGCATGGCAGCTCCCGCAGCAGTCGCAGCGGCGCTCGTCTTCCCTGATCGTCACGCAGTCGCTATCTGCGGCGATGGTGACTTCCTCATGAACGGCCAGGAGGTCGCAACCCTCGTCGCACAGGGCGCACGCGCACTCTTCGTCGTGGTCGACAACGGCAAGTTCGCGACCATCGTCGAACATCAGCAGCGTCAGTACCCCGGTCGCCCCTCGGGCACCGACATGGTCAACCCTGACTTCGTCTCGTGGATCGAGTCGTTCGGCGGCCGTGGCGTGCGCCTCGACTCGGCAGACGGCATCGCAGAGGGCGTCGCGTCGGTACTCGACTTCGACGGCCCCGCACTGCTGCACCTCGTCATCGACTCGGCAACCCCGTCGCCGAGCGGCGTCGGCTACTAAGCCGCTGACGTTCCCGCAGCCCCTACCGCCGACGCCTCTCCGGCCGCCTCGGTAGTGGATTTGACCTTCGGTCAGACGCTTTCTTCGGAAGGCGTCTGACCGAAGGTCTTTTTTGCATACCCTGGAGGGAAGCGCGTCGAGGCGCGACGCGGTGAAGCAACGAAGCTGAACAGGGAGCCACCATGCGGGATAGAAATTGGAAGCGCGAAGCGATAGCTTCGGCGATCTCCTGGCTGCTGCTCGGCACCATGCTGTGGCTGGTGAATCTCAACCTTGGCCGCGGCGGCGACGCGATCGCCGGGGCCTATGGCGGCATCCTGCAGCCGCACGACCTGCTTGGCCTCGGCCCGATCATTGGCATCATCGTTATTGCGGTCATCGCCTTCGCGAGCCGGGCAATCACGGTGAAGATGTTCCTCTCTCGCGGAGGCTATTTCGTTGTCGATCTCGTGGTGCTGCTCGTCGGGGTCGTTCTTGCTTCGAGCGTGAGCCTGCTGCTCGGGCCGGTATCGACGAGCCCTGCGGACGCTCCGGCCACCTTCGGCGGCAACCTGATGCTCGTTGGCTGGGTGTCACTCAGCTTGATAATCCGGTTGGCGCCAATCGTGTGTGTGGCCGTCGTGATCTCGCTGTTCATCTCAAGTATCTGGGGCACTGGCAAGCGCACCGAGGTCGAATCAGCCTAATGCGATTGGTCCCGGGCAAGGGCGTCCGCAGCTCGCCCACGGCAGACCATATTGGGTGTGCTGGGTCTGGGCAGGGACTCCCGTAAGGTGCTGCCGCGGTTGGGTATACGGCCAACCTTGCCTGTGGTTTGTTGCCTCACTGTGCACGCTGGGCCGGCTGCTAGAGAAGCAAGCGGAGTTGGGTTTCAGCCGTGCTGGTGGGTAGGGGAAAGTGGGTTCGGTAAGACTGGAATCGGGGTATTCGTCTTACCGAAGGCACTTTTCAATACCGAGGATGAAAGGCTTTTTGGTTACGCCCAGCCGACCACGAGGCGCGAGGCCTCGTTGGGGATCGTCGGGTCGATGCCCGTGATCTCCCTGAACTGCTGCAGGTTCTTCGACAGCGTATTGCGGTGGCAGAAGAGCTCGGCCGAGGAGTCGGCGATGCTGCCGGTACGCAGGTAGCTGAGCACCGACTCGAGGAGTCGCTCGCGCCGCGCGGGGCTGCACTCCGCGAGTGCGGCATCGATGTCGGCCATGAGCGGCTTCCCTGATGCGGCGAGTTCGTGCGCTGCGAGGCGGGCCCAGCCGCGATCCCACGTCATGGCCTTGAGCTCATCCGGCTTGAGGGCGAGTGCCAGGTCACGGGCGATCCGCGCCCCTGCGAGCAAGCCAGCAAGGCCGTCAGCTGCGGTCGTGAGTCCGATGCGGAGCTCCGAGAGGCGTGCGAAGCACATGGTGTCGTGCGTGCGCGATTTGGTGGCGGCCGGGAGGAACGCGATGACGGCGCCGTCGAGGTAGTGGGTGTGGACCACGCAGCCGCGGCGTTCGAGTTCGGCAAGTTCCACGTGCAACGCGACCGCGTCGTTGCCAATGGCGGCGGCAACGAGCAGGGGAGTGGCGACCTCAACCTGTAGCTCGCGGGCGAGGAGGTTGAGCTGTTCCGGCGACGTGTGCAGCGCGCTGAACAGCGACTCCAACAGCTCGCGACGGAGGGAGGCGGACTCTTCGCGGATCCGTTGCGCCTCAGCAATATACGCATTCTGCGTCTGGGTGACGTACCCGTCGACAATGCGGAGCATCATGCTCGTGTGCCGCACGATGACCTGGGCATCTTCGACCTCGGCGACCGCGGTGAGGGCATCCCAGAGGACGGCGAAGTCGAGTCGCACGGCCTCAAGGAGCGAGCTGAGCGAGACCCCTGCGCGAGCACGCGAGACGCCGACGTCGGTGGCAATCGCGACGGCATCGTCGAGCTGACCGAAGCGCAGACCGTCGAGGATCGCGATGAACGACAGCACGGCCGTGCGGCGGATCTCAGACCGCGGCAACGGCGGTGCCTGGTAGCCGTCGATCTCCGTGATGCGCGAGAGGAAGATCTCGGTCAGCGACTCGGCATCCAAACGGTCGAGGAGCTCGAGCCAGCCTGGCTCGACGCTGAAGGAGGCGGAGCTGGCAGGTGCGGCAAGCGTGGCAGCGGTGCCAGGCGCGGCGGTCGACTCGATCGAACCGGCGGTCGAACGGGGTGTTGCAGTGGCGCTCACATCATTGGGCGCTTCGGGGGACAAAGCCATACTTTCATCCTAAGTGCATTTGCACAGCGAAAATGCCCAGTACGGCGCCAAACGATCATGGAAACGGGGCATCTCGCCTGCCAGACTGAATCTGCCGGGCATTGCCGCTCGGTGGGCGCGGATCGTTCCAAGCTGACACGATCCGCCAGTGCGCCGTCAGTGCGCACCCGCAAGATGAAAGTGAAGACACATGGCCAGCCCCGACATTGCAGTCGCGCCTACCGCACCCTTTGAAATTTTTGACGCGTATGAGGCGAACATCGCCGATACGCTCGCGGCCATCGCGGCCGGCAAGATCACCTGCGTGGAACTCACGCAGCAGTACCTTGATCGCATCGAGCAGCACGACACCGGAGCCGACGGCCTGAATGCGATTGTGGTCGCGAACGAGCGCGTGCTTGAGGAAGCCGCCGAGGCCGATCGCCGCTGGGCGGCCGGCACGCAGCGGGCGCTCGAAGGCATCCCGTACACAGTGAAGGACTCGTACATGGTTGCGGGCCTCACGGTCGCGGCAGGTTCGCCTGCGTTCGGCGGGCTCATCGCCCAGTGGGACGCCTTCACGGTTGGTCGCCTGCGCGACGCAGGCGCGATCCTCATCGGCAAGACCAATATGCCCCCGATGGCAGATGGCGGCATGCAGCGCGGGCTCTACGGCCGTGCCGAAAGCCCCTACAACCGCGACTTCCTCGCGGCGGCGTACGCGTCGGGATCCTCGAACGGTTCCGGCGTCGCGACCGCAGCGAACTTCGCCATGTTTGGCATGGGAGAAGAGACCGTCTCGTCGGGGCGCAGCCCCGCCTCAAACAACGCGCTCTGTGCGTATACGCCGTCGTGGGGTGTGCTGTCGATCCGCGGAAACTGGCCGCTCTTCCCCGCCCGCGATGTCGTCGTCCCGCACACGCGATCGATGCCCGACATGTTGCGCCTGCTCGACGTGCTCGTGCAGGACGACCCCGTCACCCGCGGTGATTTCTGGCGCAACCAGTCCGTCGTCGAGCTGCCGTTGCCGAGTACGCATCGACCGGAATCATACGTCGCGCTCGCGGCGGAAACAGGCCCCGGCGCGGGCATCGGTGCGGCCGCGAATGCCCCGCTGCGCGGTAAGCGCTTCGCCGTCCCGCGCATGTATCTCGGCACCGATCCCGCCTACCCCGTCGATGTGCGCCCCTCGGTGCTGCGCCTGTGGGAGGCGGCTCGCGCCCGCCTGGAGGCCCTCGGCGCCGAGGTCGTCGAGAGCGACTTCCCGCTCATCACGCGGTACGAGGGCGATCGCCCCGGCGCCAAGTTCCTTGGCAGCCTCGGTGACCTGCCCGCTGACTGGTCGGCGATCGAGTTCAACCACTTCCTCGCGTTCGGTTGGGACGATTTCCTGCGCGCGAACGGCGACCCTGCGATCCCGAACCTCGGTGTCGTAGATTCGGCGCGGATCTACCCCACCCCCGAGGGACAACTCCCCGATCGGTATGAGCGGGTGGGAGACCACAACGACCGGTTCCGCGGGATTGTGGAGAGCGCCCGTGCCGGCCTCGCTGATCCGCGCACCCACCCCGAGTTTGCCCGGGGCCTGCGCGCGATCATCGCCCTGCGCGAGGAACTCGTGGAGTCGTGGCTCCGCGACAACGGCTACGACGCGATCGTGTTCCCTGCGAACGCAGATGTCGGGGCCGCGAACTCCGATACAGACGAACGGGCGGCGGATCGCGCCTGGTCGAACGGCGTCTTTTTCTCGCACGGCAACTACGCGCTGCGCCACCTCGGCTTGCCCACGGTGACGGTCGCGATGGGGCTCATGGCCGACATCAAGATGCCCGTCGGGCTCACTTTCGCCGGTGCGGCCTACGACGATCCAGCGTTGCTCACATACGCGACGGCGTTCGAGGCTGGCGGGGAGGCGCTGCGCGTCGCCCCGGTGCTCGGCTAGCTCCACCGTTTCGCGCCCTCTTTCACTTCCATTTCTGGTGCGTAAGGGATCGAGCTTCGGTCAGACGTTTTCTCCCAATTTCGTCTGACCGAAGCTCGATCTCTGACTGTGGGTGAAGAGTTTTGGTTGGGCTGAGGGTTAGAGCGCTGCAGCGAGGGCGGTGAGGGCCTCGGAGGTGCCGGAGTCGATCCGCGCCTGCACCGATGGCCGATCATCGATAGCGGTCTTGCCACGATTGATGACTGCGAGCGGGATGCCGAGGCGCTCCGCGCGGTGCACGAGGCGCATGCCCGTGTTCACCGCGAGCGAGGTGCCCGCAACGATGACGAGGCTCGCGCTCGTGAGGAGTTCGAGTGCGTGGTCGAAGACGGCCGTGGGCACGGTCTCGCCGAAGTACACGACGTCGGGGCGCAGCGTGCCCTGGCAGATCGGGCAGACCGGAACGGTGACGTCGGCGAAATCCTCAACGAGGGCGTCACCGTCGGGCGCGATCTCGGTTCCGGCGAGACGGTGACGAGCGGCGTATCCGGGGTTCGCGCGGTCGAAGCGGGACAGAATCTCGGTGCGTGTCCAGCGCTCGCCGCAGTCGATGCAGCGGATGACGCCGCCGTTCCCGTGGAGCTCAGCGACCTGCTGTGAGCCGGCCTGGCGGTGCAGGTTGTCGACGTTTTGGGTGATGACGCCCGTGGCCTTGCCTCTCGCCTCGAGCTCGGCGAGGGCGATGTGGCCCGGGTTTGGTTCGAGGCGGTCGAGGCGCGCTGCGTTCACTCGGGCGCCAGCCCAGAAACGACGGCGGTACATCTCATCCGTCATGAACTGCGAGATGCTCATGGGTGTGCGGGGCGGGGTGCCAGCACCGCGATAGTCCGGGATCCCAGAATCTGTGCTGATGCCAGCACCCGTCAGTGCGACGAGTGGGCCGCGCGCAGCCTGCTGCTGTGCGAGCGCGATGAGGTCGTCGAGTGGGTGCTGTGGCTGTGCTTCCGGCATGTGGCAAGAGTAGCTCGGGGAGCTGTGTGGGTTCCCGCCAGTTGCCGTAGATATGTAATCGGCCGTAGATATGCAAAATAGTGGCCGAAACAGCGTATTGACGGCGGATCGCATATCTACGGCACAGTTCTGGCAGTTGGTGGGGATGGGCGGTTGGTGGGGCTGCAGCTAGGGCAGCGCCCGCAGTTGCAGCCACGTCACGAGGAGCATGTCGGGGTCGCCGAGGGGGAGCTCCGCGATCTCTTCGGCGCGACGCAGGCGGTGGCGCACGGTGTTCTCGTGCACCCCGAGTTCGCGGGCAGCGCGGGTAATGTTGCCGAACGCCTGGCACCAGTGGAGAACGGCCTCGGCGAGCTGCGGGTGCTCCGCGGCGAGTGATGACAGGCGCGGATCGACCAGCGTCGCCGACTCCTGCGCCATGAGTCCAGCCACGCGGTCGAGGACAAGCTGTGGGCGCAGCTGGGCGACGGTGAGGATGCGATCCGCGCCCCCGAGACGCCCGGCAGTCTCGAACAGCACGTCCGCCTGCTCGCGCAGGCGCGCAATCTCATTGGGGCGCTGCGCGCGCCCAGGAAGCGCGATCGTGATGCCCGGCCCAATCAGGCGATCGAACATCGGCACCAGCGGATCGACGAGCCGCCGCACCTGCTCGTACGGGGCGTCGGCGATGATGGCATAGACGCGTCCGCGGCGGGCGACGGCGACCGACTCCGGGTGCAGCAGGGAGAGCTGGCGCTGCAATGATGAGCGCAGCTGGGCGAGGGTCGCGGGGTGGTCGTTCTCGCCGAGGGAAAACGCGAGCAGCTGAGCGCCCCGCTCATCGGGGATACCGAGCTCAGTGAACTCCGTGCCGGTCACGTCTGTGCCTGAGAGGAGGGTGCGGAACCGTTCCTCGCGCGGAATCTGACCCGCCTCCCGCACGCGAATATCGTCGAGCATGTGGGCCGCCGCAATCGCGCCGGCACTCTTCACACGCTCGACCTGTTCGGGCGTGAGGTGATCCACCTCAGAGTCATAGATCGCCCAGATCGTACCGAGCGGCAGTGCACCGGCGCGGATCGCATAGGCGACGCGAGGCAACTCGTCATCCAGCTGCGGATACTTGATCGGCTCCTCGGAACGAATGACCGTCCGATACTGATCCTCATTGAACGGTGACGCAGGAACCCGCCGCGCGAGAATGCCGCGCGTACGGAGCGAGTCAATGGCCTGCCCTGGCACGGAGGAGTACGCGATGATGCGGCGGCCGAGGTCTTCGATGGCGACCGATCCGCCGAACAAACCAGCGAGGGAATTGGCGAGCGCGAAGAGCGGTTCTGCGCCGCGATCAAAGTGAGCGTCCTCACTGCGGCGCTGTTCGCCGAGCAGCCGGCCGACGAGCGCTTCGAACAGTCCCCAGCTCACGCGTGGGGCAACCCGCAGGATCGGGATGCCAGCGGTCTCGGCGATCGCCGCGAGGACCGGTTCGTGCTCATCGAGGCACTTCATCGCGATCGCGCAGTAGTCGAGATCGGCGATGGCGGCTGCAAGCTCCGCAAGGTGTGAGGCATCGAAGTGCGTGCCGGAGGGGACGATGAGGAGCCCGCCGGGGGCATCAGTGAGCTCGTCGAGCGCGTCATAGAACTCGGTGCCGAGCACACGGCCGGTCGGATCCACGCGCCCGAGCGGGGTGACGGTGTGCCTGCCAAGGTGCTCGATGAGCTCACTGAGCAGGAGCGAGGGGGTGTCAGGTCCCGAGCCGTCGGGTGACTCGTGCGCGTCGGGTGCGTCGTACGGTTCGTGCGGTTCGCGTGCGTCATACGCCTCGTGCGCCTCGTTCGCATGAGACAGCGCGCAGATTGGAGGAACCCCTGTGTTCATGAAATAAATCTAACCGATTTCTCCAACGTGTGAGCGAAAAAGCCTGCGTAGGCTGAGGGACGCACAACCACACCAGGCGCGAAGGAGCACCGATGACCGAACGCAACCAGCCCGCATTCGACGGCACCCGAGTTGAAGAGCTCTGGAGCATCTTCCCCGAAGAATCCTCGTGCTCGGCAGATGGCGCCCTCGAAATCGGTGGCGTCTCGGTCACCGCGCTCGCCGAAGAGTTCGGCACTCCGCTGCACATCATCGACGAGGAAGGTCTCCGCCGCCAGGCGCGCCGCTTCTCGGACGGGCTCGCAGAGCGCTGGCCCAACTCGCAGGTGCTGTTCGCCTCGAAGTCGCTGCCCATCGTCGCGATGTACAAGCTCGCAGCAGAAGAAGGCCTCGCAATCGACATCGCAGGTGGCGGCGAACTGCAGCTTGCGCTCGCCGCAGGAGTCGATCCGCAACTCCTCCACTTCCACGGCAACGCGAAGACCGACGCCGAACTCAAGATGGCTCTCGACGCCGGCATCGGCACCATCATCGTCGACAACAACGACGAGCTCGACCGCCTCGAGCGTCTGCTTGAGCGCCCCCAGTCGCTCCTGCTGCGCGTGATTCCCGGCGTCGAAGCAGAGACCCACGCATCGCAGGCAACGGGCGGCGATCGCTCGAAGTTCGGCCTGCCCATGGACCAGGCCAAGGTCGCCATTGCTCGTATGCAGGCACACCCGCTCATGAACTTCGAGGGCGTCCACCTGCACATCGGCTCGCAGATTCTCAACACCCGCCAGTTCGCGCAGGCCGTCGAGAACATCTCGACCGTCGGTGAGTTCGAGACCTACGATGTCGGCGGCGGACTCGGCGTCAAGTACACCTACGACGAGACCGCCCCCGAGGTCGGTGCCTACCTCGACGCGATCGTTGCTGCGGCGCGCGAGCACCTTCCTGCAGGGGCGCGGATCATGATCGAGCCCGGTCGCTCCGTCGTCGCTCGTGCAGGTGTCACCCTCTACCGCGTCGTGAGCGTCAAGCGCACCGGCGACGTCTTCGTCGCGATCGACGGTGGCATGGCAGATCAGCTCGACGTTGCCCTCACGCTGCAGCGCTACGAGGCAGTGCTTGCGAACCGCCTGCCCGAAGCGTGGACCGACACCGTCCAGCTCGTTGGTCGCCAGTGCGAGTCAGGCGACCTGCTCATTGACGGCGCTCCCATGCCCGAACCACACGTTGGCGACCTCGTAGCGATGGCGACGACGGGTGCCTACTCGTACACGATGACGAACAACTACAACGGTGCGCTTCGCCCCGCAATCGTCTTCGTGCGCGACGGCCAGGCGCGCCTGGTCGCCCGCCGCGAAACCTACGCGGACCTGCTCGCGCTCCACGCCCCGGCCATCGGCTAGCGGGCCCGGTCGCCCGGCTAGCTCCTCGCTTCAGGCCTCGACCTCGGCTTCGGCTTCACGCCGACCTCTCGTGCATATGTAATCGGCCGTCAATATGTTGTTTGGCGACATTTTGGGCCCATTGACGGCCGATTACATATCTCCGACGAGTCCAGCGGAATCCCAGAGGCTCATCCCAGCGGCGAGGCCGCAACACAACTCACAGCTTCCCCTACAACGACGTAAGGAACACCCCATGAAGATTCAGAAGAAGACCCTCACCTCTACCTTGCTTGCGGCCTCGGCTGCGCTCGCGCTCGCACTCACTGGTTGCTCGGGTGGCGGATCCACCGACTCCACGGGCGGCAGCACCGGCGGCAGTGATCTCCCCGTCGGCGATGAGATCTCGACAACGGTCGACAAGGATCTCACCGCGCTGCTTCCCGAGCGCATCGTCGACAAGGGTGTGATCAACATCGCCGTTGACATCCCGTTCCCGCCGATGGCGATGTACGACGAGAACAACCGTGCCATCGGCTTCGACCCTGAGTTGGGTCGTCTGCTCGGGCAGAAGCTCGGGGTTGACGTGAGCCTGAACAAGCAGGCATTCGACTCGGTGATTCCGTCGCTGCAGGCAGGCAAGAACGACCTCATTATGAGCGGCATGAACGACACCGCCGAGCGCCAGAAGGTGCTGTCGTTCGTTGATTACAGCTACGGCGGATTCGCGGTTGCAGTAAAGAAGGGCAACCCTGACGGCATCACTGGAGTCAAGGATCTCTGTGGCAAGACCGTCTCGGTGCAGAAGGCGACCATTCAGGGTGACCTGCTGCGCGCAATGGACTGCGGCATCAACGTCATGGAGCTGCCCAACGACCTCGACGCACAGACCGCGCTGCGCGCTGGCAAGAGCCAGGCATACACCGCAGACGCGGTGGTCGCAGAGTACGTTGTCGCGACGACCGACGACGGCAAGGCGTTCGAGATCGTGCGCGACCCCGAGAACCCCGCCGGCTTCAACCCCGTCTACAGCGGCATCGGCATGCTGAACAGCGAGACCGAGCTCGTTGAAGCGGTCAAGCAGGCGCTGCAGGCGCTCATCGATGAAGGCACCTACCAGGAGGTCCTCGATCGCAACAGCATCGGCGCGTACGCCGTCGAGTCGGCTGAGATCAACCAGGGTAAGGATGCCGAATGAGCGCAACGCTGACTGAGCGCCCCATCGAAGCGATGGCGCCGCTCTCGACCGAGGACGACGTCGAAGCCGTCCCACTCCGCCGGCCTTGGCGCTGGATCAGCGCGATCGTCGTCATCGCCCTGGTCGCGTGGTTCATCTACGTTGTGGCGACGAACCCCAACCTTGACTTCGCGACGGTAGGCGAGTTCCTGTTTGATCCGCGCATCCTCCAGGGTGTTGGACTCACCATCTTCATCACGGTCGTGTCGATGATCGTGTCGACCCTGCTTGCGATTGTCATCGCGGCGATGCGACTCTCGTCGAACCCCGTGCTCACCTCGGTCGCGTGGTTCTACGTGTGGGCCTTCCGTGGCACTCCGGTCCTCGTGCAGATCGTGCTCTGGGGCTACCTTGGACTGCTGTTCGATCAGATCCGCCTGGGCGTCCCGCTCACCGACATCGTGTTCTGGTCGATCGACACCAACACCCTCGTCACGCCCCTCATCGCGGGTCTGCTCGCGCTCACCCTGAACCAGGCCGCATACTCCTCGGAGATCGTGCGCGCCGGCATGATGTCAGTCGATGAAGGCCAGCGTGAGTCCGCATACTCGCTGGGTATGTCGCCGCTGTACACGTTCCGCCGCGTGCTGCTGCCGCAGGCGATGCGCGTCATCATCCCGCCCATGGGCAACGAGCTCATCTCAATGCTCAAGAGCACCTCGCTGCTCTCGGTCATCGCCGTGCTCGAGCTCTACACGCAGGCGTCGATCATCTCCTCGTCGAACCTCAAGCAGGTCGAACTGCTCATCGTCGTGAGCGTCTGGTACCTCTTCATGACGAGCTTGCTTTCGATCCCGCAGTACTACCTCGAGCGTCACTTCGGCCGTGGCTCGAGCCGTAACCTGCCGCCGACACCGATCCAGCGGATCAAGGCAGCACTCAACGCACGCAAGCCGGGCCCGGAGCCCGCGCCCCCAACCCAGGTAACGGAGGTGGTCGGAGTATGACCAGCCAGGAGACCCTTGTGGCGGATCCGCGCCCCACTGCCACCCACGCCACCGGCACCCAAGCCGGAGCTGGCGCGCAGGCAGCCGATCCGCTCGTGCAGATCCGTCGCGTTCGCAAGAGCTACGGTGCGCACCAGGTGCTGCGCGATGTTTCGCTCGCCGTGCCAGCCGGCACCGTGACCGTGCTGCTCGGCCCGTCAGGCTCAGGAAAGTCGACGCTGCTGCGCTGCGTTAACCACCTCGAAACCATCGACGGCGGTCGCATCATCGTCGACGACGATCTCATCGGATACCGTCGTGCTGGCGAGCGCAACCACGAAATGACGCCGCGTCAGATCGCGCAGCAGCGCCGCCACATCGGCATGGTGTTCCAGAAGTTCAACCTGTTCCCGCACATGACCGCGTTGGAGAACATTATGGAGGCGCCGGTCGGCGTCGCAAAGAAGAGTCGCGCGGAGTCGAAGGCTCGCGCGCTCGAACTGCTCGATCGCGTGGGACTCGCAGACTTCGCGAAGCACTACCCCGCACAGCTTTCGGGTGGTCAGCAGCAGCGCGTGGCGATCGCCCGTGCGCTCGCGATGGAGCCCAAGCTCATGCTGTTTGATGAGCCGACCTCGGCGCTCGATCCGGAACTCGTCGGTGACGTCCTCGACGTCATGCGAGAGCTTGCACGCGACGGCATGACGATGATCGTCGTCACGCACGAGATTGGGTTCGCGCGCAATGTGGCGGATCAGGTCGTCTTCATGGACGGTGGCGTCGTCGTAGAGGCCGGCCCGTCGGAGGAGGTGCTCGGGAACCCGCAGCGCCAGCGCACTCGAAACTTCTTGGAGAGTGTGAAGTAGGAGAGTGGGGGCTTCGGCCTCGCACTTCCCGTCCAAATGCAATCGGCCTGCAATATGGTGAAATCACTCGTATTTCGCATATTGCAGGCCGATTGCATATCTACGGTGCGATGAGTGAGGCGATCCGTGCTGCAACAGACCAGCCACAGGCAAGGGTGACCGACTAGTCGCCCGCGGCAGTCCCACAGACCGGTGTTTGCCGACGTCTAGCCGATGCCAACGGGCTGCCGTGGTTGGAAATCTTCTGTCGTCAGGGCGAAATGGGCCGAAACGTCCTCACTGCGGTCGATCTCTAGGTGAAGACAAGAGCGCGGCCACCCCAACCTCTCCACCGTATGCAAATGGGCCTTCGGTATGACGAAATCACAAGAATTTCGCATACCGAAGGCCCATTTGCATACCGACGACGAAGGGCGGCAAGGGCGGCAAGCGCGGCAACCGCGGGAGCTACGCCTGCGCCACCTGCCGCGAAGCGCGCGTACTCAGCACGCCAAAGATGAGCTTGCCAACCGAGGCAGCCACAAGCATCAGCAAGATTGCGGTCCAGGTGATGCCGGTGTCAGCGAGCAGCCCGAGACCAAGCGGGCCGATAGCGGCGATGAGATAGCCGATGCCCTGGCTGACCGCAGAGAAGGAGGCGGTTGCCGCTGCGCTCGGCGCCGTGAACACGATGAGTGCAATGGAGAGGCCGAATGCGGCGCTCTGCGCGATGCCGAGAATCGCGATCATGAGCGGCGCGAGGGAGATGGGCGCAACCGCGAGCCCGACGAGGCCCGTCGCTGACAGCGACGCAATGATGACCACGAGCGCCGTGCGGAACGACGCCTTCGAAGCAATCGTCGGTGCGAGCAGCGACGCGGGCAGCCCAGCGACGCTGAGCCACGCAAGCAGCAGGCCTGCCTGGGTGGGGTCGATGCCGCGCGCGGCCGCAATGGTCGGGAGCCATGCCGTCAACGAGAAGTAGATGAGTGCCTGGCATGCAAAGAAGCCGGTCACTGGCCACAGGCCCTTGGCGCGGAAGATGGATTCGCGGGGCTGATCCGCGCCCGAGGCCGTGGGAGACACCACGGGGGAGGAGCCGACACCGACGTCAGCACCCGCGCGACCGCGCGGAGCGAGACTCAGCACGAGCGCGAACGCGATGAGCAGTGGCACAGTCCAGCTGGCGAGCGCGTACGCAACGTTCTCCCCGAGCATGCTGTAGACCGGCACGGCGAGTGCCGCGCCCGAGGCGGCACTGATGCCGAATGAGGTGGTGTAGACGCCGGTCCAGAATCCGCCGCGCTTGGGGAATGACTGGCGGATCACCTGTGGTGTCACGATACCCACGAGGGCGATGGCGGCGCCGATGATGACCGTGCCGAGGAAGAGCGTTGGCGTACTCAGCGGTCGCAGCGCGGTCGCGCCGGTGAGTGCCGCAAGCAGCACGACGAGCGTGCGCTCCAGGCCGAGGCGTGAAACCAGCCACGGTGCGAGCGGCGACGCGAGGCCGAACAGCAACACGGGGATCGCGCTGAGCGCAGCGAGCCCCGTGTGCGAAAGGTGGTAGTGCTCGCCAATGTCGGCGAGCAGGGGTGAAACTGACGTAATCGGGAACCGGACGCTGAGTCCGAGAGCGATGACCACGACGCCGGCCGCGACTCCCTGTCGACGGCTCAGGCGGCTAGGGGCGTTCATCGAGGAGTTGCTCCTGCTGTTCGAGGACTCCCATCGCCGCATCCTGTGCAGCGTCGGGGTCAGAATTGATGATGGCCTGCAGGAGGGCGATGTGCATGTCGGCTTTGTCCGGATCCGCGCCCTCAGTGAGGCACGAAGCGTCCGTCACTGATTCCCGCAGCGAGCCATCAAAGCTCGCATAGATGCCAGCGAGTAAACGGTTGCCTGAAGCCTCTGCGATACCCAGATGGAATGCGACGTCTGCCTCCGCGAATGCGCTCGGGTCGCCTGCCTTGATTGCGGTACGACGAGCCTCGAGCAGCGCGGTGAGCTGATCGATCTCTTCCTGCGAGCGCGCGACCGCGGCCTCGCGCGCGGCAAGCGCATCGAGCGCACGACGGACGCGGATCACTTCCCGGCTATCGGCGGAGTCCAGCGCGCGACGCAGCGCGACCGCGGTGGGGTCGGTGGCGATGACGTAGGTGCCGTCGCCCTGGCGGGTTTCGAGCAGTCCCGTCTGTACGAGCGAGCGGATCGCCTCGCGCACCGACGGGCGGCTCACGCCGAGCGCTGCCGTGAGCTCGGCTTCAGAGGGAAGTCGGTCGCCAATTACCCAGCGGCCTTCACGGATTTCTTGCTCGATCTCAGTGACAACAGTGTCGACGAGAGAGCGTCGTTGTATTGGTCTCACGGATTCATCCTTGCAGATCGGTTAAGTTATATGGTTATCATATGTCTGACAAGTGGGTTTCCGCTATCTCACGCGGGACAAAATCCACGCAATTCTTACGAAAGGGTCTCCAATGACGGTGAATCCCCCCGCTCGCACGCTCCGCACCGCGGGCTGTGTCGACGCGCATATTCATCCAGACAAGACCTCATGGGGTGGACCGTGGATGTCGCGCCGTCCAGCGGCGACGCTCGCCGACCTCATTGAGAACGATCGTTCTACGCAGTTCGGCTTTGAGCAGAGTGTTGAGGAACGCGCGTTCGCGCTCCTCTCGAACGCGGTATCGCAGGGCACGTTTGCAATGCGCGCGCACGTTGACGTGTCAACCGGGCTGGGGTTGCGCAACGTTGCAGGCGTGCGTGCTGCTGCAGAGCGCCTCTCACAGTTCCTCGACGTGCAGATCGTCGCGTTTCCGCAGTTCGGCCTCCTCACCGACCCCGGCGCGCTTGATGTCATGGCGGCCTCGCTGAATGCGGGCGCAGATCTCGTCGGCGGCATCGACCCCATCGGTGTGGAGGGTGACCTGCACGGTCACCTGGACGCGATCTTTGGTCTCGCAGACCGTGCTGGTCGCGATCTTGACATCCACCTGCACGATGGCGGTGAGGAGGGCCTCGCTGAGATTCGCGAGATCGCCCGTCGCACGATTGCTGGTGGACGTCAGGGCCGAGTCACCATCGGACATGCGTTCGCGCTCTGTGACGAGTCGCTGCCGAGTCTCGGTGAGACGCTCGACGCGGTTGCCGATGCCGGCATCTGGATCGCCACCTGCGCCCTTGGCCCCGATCCCGTCCCGAACATCGACCGTTTCGAGCGGCACGGCGTGCGCCTCGCAGCCGGCTCGGACGGCGTACGTGACTCGTGGAGCCCATTCGGCACCGGCAGCATGATCGATCGCGCGCACCTGCTCGCGTACCGCACTGGCGCGATCACCGATGCCGAGCTCGAGCGCGCATTCACCCTCGCCACTGTCGCCGGCGGCGAGATGCTCGGAATTTCCGACGTCGTGGGTGGCGGATCGGCCGACAGCTTCCTCGAGTTCGATGTCCCGAATGTGGCGCAGCTCGTGGTTGACCGCCCATCGCCGAAGCGCGTTGTGCGCCGTGGGGTGGCGGTGCCCGCACACCTGTAACCACGCCACTGAGCGAGCCTAAGTCAACGTCACACTGTCGCGACGTTGACCAGCTGGCGGGGCAATGGCTGCCCCGCCAGCCCAGATTTTGCAGTACCACCACAGAACAAAGGAGTCCTTGTGTCTAAACGATCCCTCGCCTTTTTGGGCGCTGTCGCAGTCTCGGCTGTTGCAGTCACCGGTTGCTCGAGCGGTGCCGGCAGCACCGGCGGCGATGCCACAGCGAAGCCCCTCTTCGACGTCAGCTCTGCTGACCTCATCGACACCACACCTGCCGGCACCAAGCCGGTCGACAAGGTGACCTGGAACCTCCCGTACGAGCCAATGTCGCTCGACCCGATGTTCTCGTTCAACTACGCCGAGAACACGGTCGACTCGAACACCTGTGAGGGTCTCACCCGCATCACGCCAGACCTCTCGATTGAGAACGCCCTCGCGGAGTCGGTCACCGCGCCAGACGACAAGACCTACGTCTACACGATTCGTGAAGGCGTGCAGTTCTGGGACGGCACCCCGTTGACCGCCGATGACGTCGTGTACTCACTCGGCCGCCAGGTCGGCGCAGAGTCGAGCACCTACTGGAGTGACTACTTCACCAACGTTGCCTCGGTCGAAAAGACCGGCGACCGTGAGGTGACCGTCAACCTCAGCCAGCCAGATGCGCTCTTCGAGCAGGGCATGTCGAGTGCGGCGGGCGCAATCGTGCAGCAGGCCGCGGCTGAGGCGGCCGGTGAGACCTTCGGTACGCCGCAAGGCGGCATCATGTGCACCGGTCCGTTCAAGTTCGACAGCTGGGAGCCCGGCAAGTCGATCAATCTCGTGAAGAACGAAAACTACTGGGACAAGAACCTCGTTCCCAAGGTTGAGAAGCTCTCGTTCAGCTTCATCGCTGACGAGTCGACCGCGGTCAACGCGCTCCGTTCGGGCGACGTTGATGGTCAGTTCTTCTACCTGCCGCCTGCTGGCCTCGGCCAACTCCAGGACAGCGACGCGACCATCTCGTTCGGTAAGTCGTACATCTTCTGGTCGCTGCGTGCGATCCAGCAGACCGGTACCTTCTCGCAGCCCGAAGTGCGTCAGGCGCTGCTCACCGCGATCGACAGCGAAGCAATTTCGGACGTCGTGTTCCAGGGTGTTTCGATTCCCTCGGCTGTGCTGACCGGACCCGCGTACTTCGGTGAGGGCGAGGCAGCGAAGAAGTTTGAAGAGGCGTTCAAGAGCTTCGAGGTGCAGCCCGACATCGAGCAGGCGAAGAAGATTCTCGCTGACTCTGGCGCTGACATCAGCCAGCCGATCGTGCTCGGTGTGCAGGGTTCTTCGGCAGTGCACGAGCAGACCGCGAACCTTATCCAGGCTGCAGGCCAGGCAATCGGCCTCACCATTGAGACCAAGGTCATCCCCGTTGAGCAGTTCGGCAACGTCTACTTCGACCCGAAGGCGCGTGAGGGTCTCGACGGTTTCTTCACGACGTACTACGGCAACGTCAGTGATCCGCTCGATGTCTACACCACGTTCACTCCCGAAAGTACGAACAACTTCATCAAGTACGACGGCGCAGCTGACGAGCTGAAGGCAGCTCGTGCAGAGCTCGATCCTGTGAAGCGTGCCGAGCACACGATCGCCGCGCAGGCGAACGTCATGCGAGATCTTCCGTGGCTGCCGATGGGTGACCTCCCGGTCATTCTCGTCCAGAACAACAAGATCTCGGGCGCGACGGCTTCGTCTGCGTACCTCGGTTACCCCTGGGCTGCCACCATCGGCGGTGTTGAGTAACCGTGTCCCTCCCCGTATTCCTGCTCAAGCGGGCTGGCAGTCTGCTCCTGGTGCTGTTTGTCACATCGTTCGCGGTGTTCGGCATGATGTACCTGGCGCCAGGCAGCCCCCTGAGTTTCGTTCTCGGCCCGCGCGGCGGAACCCCGGAACAGGTCGCTCGTCTCACCGAGCAGTATCACTTCGATGATCCCTTCCTCGTGCGCTACTTCGCGTGGATCGGCGACCTGTTCCAGGGCAACCTGGGCGACTCGGTCGTGTACCGCCAGCCGGTGCTCGACCTCATGGGCAGCCGCATCGGTACGACGGTCGCGCTGATCGCGCTCGCAACCCTGATCATCGCGGTGATCGGTGTGGGCCTCGGCCTGCTGGGCGCGCTCAAGGGCGGCTGGGTGGACCAGCTGGTGACGACCGTCGCCACGCTCGGCCTCGCAACTCCCGCGTTCGTGATCGGTGTCGCACTGATCAGTGTCTTCGCGGTGGGTCTTGGCTGGTTCCCCACGAATGGAAGCGGATCGGGCGGCATGGACACCCTCGTCCATCTCACCCTGCCCGCCATCGCGCTCGCGGTTGCGAGCGCCGCCTACCAAACACGCATCACGCGTGCGTCGGTACTCGAGGAGGAGGGACGCGAGCACGTGCAGACCGCCGTTGCTCGCGGCCTCCGCCCGGGGCTTATCGTTCGCCGCCACATTCTGCGCAACGCCCTCATTCCTATTACGACGGTGCTCGGCCTGACGGTTGCGACCCTCATCGCTGGTGCGGTCGTTGTGGAGAACGTGTTTGCGCTCGACGGTCTCGGCTCGCTCCTGGTGCGTGCCATCCTGCAGCGTGACTTCGCGGTCGTGCAGGCAGTGATTCTCGTGCTCGTGCTGGCGTTTGTTGTTATCAACGCGATCGTTGATTTCCTGTACACGATCATCGATCCGCGCATTCAGTTGGGAAGCAAGCAGTGACGACCCTCAGTACTACTCAGATCGCGCTTCGGCGCGTGGCCAATGATGGCCCCGGACCGGTCACACGCGCGTACCGTCTGCTCGGCGTGACGGGGGTGGCCGCGGCCGCGGTCCTCACGATCATTGCGTTGCTTGCGCTCCTCGCGCCGTGGGTCGCGCCGTATGATCCGGACTATCCAGATCTCCTCGCCGCGCTCTCCGGTCCAAGCAGCGCCCACTTGCTCGGCGCTGATGCGCTGGGTCGTGACCTGCTCTCGCGCCTCATGTACGGTGCGCGGATCACGCTCATCGGCCCCACGTTCGTGATCCTCATCGCGACCGTGGTGGGCACGACGCTTGCGCTCATTGCGGCGTGGAACCGTGGCCGCGTTGACACGGTCATCTCGTGGATCCTCGACGTGCTGTTCTCGGTGCCCGGCATCGTGTTCGCGCTCATCGCGGTCGCGATCTTCGGCCCGAACCTCCCGACGGTCGTGGTCGGTCTCTCGATCGGTTACATTCCCTACGTTGCGCGCGTGGTGCGCGGTGCGGCGCTGCGTGAGCGCGGTATGCCGTACGTGCAGGCCGCGTGGCTGCAGGGCCAGTCGGGCATCGGCATCAGCCTGAAGCAGATTCTGCCGAATGTACAGCCGATCATTGTGGCGCAGGCGGTGTCATCGCTCGGTTTCGCGGTCATTGACCTCGCTGCGGTGTCGTTCCTTGGTCTTGGCGTTCAGCCGCCGACGGCAGATCTCGGCCTCATGGTGAAGAGCGGCTTCGACTCGCTCCTGCGCGGCCAGGGATTGGAAGCCATTAGCGCCGGTCTCACGATCGTCCTCATCGTGTGGAGCATCACCGTGCTCGGTGACCGCCTCGCCTCGAACAACAGGAGAATACGATGAGCGATGTACTGCTCGAAGTGAACTCGCTGCACGCGAATCTCAACACCAGAGATCGTCAGCTGCACCTGCTCAACGGCGTGAGCTTCACGCTCAACCGTGGCGAGGCCCTCGGCCTCGTGGGGGAGTCGGGCTCAGGCAAGTCATTGACCACTCGCGCAATCATGCGCATGCTGGCGCCAGGCTTCACCACGCGCGGCGAGGTGATTTTCGACGGCGAGAACGTGCTCGACATGGGTCGCGAACGGCTCCGTCGGTATCGGGCAGCAGACGTGGGAATGATTTTCCAGGATCCGCGCGCCCATGTGAACCCGGTGCACTCAGTGGGTGACTTCCTCACGGAGGCGCTCGTGCGCGACCGCGGGGTTTCCCGCGTGGAGGCCGAGCGTCGTGCCGTGCAGCTACTTGACGAGGTGGGCGTGCGTCACCCAGAACAGCGACTGCGGCAGTTCCCGCACGAGCTCTCTGGTGGCCTGCTGCAGCGCGTGATGATCGCGAGCGTCTTGCTCGCCGAACCACGGCTGATCCTCGCCGATGAGCCGACGACCGCGCTCGACGTCACCGCACAGTCAGACGTCATGGCGATCTTGGACGAGCAGCGTCGCGCACGCGATCTGTCGCTCCTCTTCATTACCCATGACCTCGAACTCGCGAACGCGTGCTGTGACCGTCTCGCGGTCATGTACGCGGGCGAGATCGTCGAGCAGGGTTCGCACGTGTACTCGGCGCCGACGCACCCGTACACGATTGAGCTGCTGGGCGCCCGCCCGAGCATTGACGAGCGACGTGATCGCTTGCCTGTGCTTGAGTACAACGCCGAGCTACACCAGGAACTGAAGGAGAGGGCTGCCTCATGAGCGCTCATGCATCGGAAACGGTGAGCGCCGCGGCACCATTGGTGCAGGTCGCCGACCTGCGCAAGGTGTTCCCGGCCGCACGCGGCAGCAAGAACCGCGAGGGCGTCGTCGCCGTCGACGGGGTCTCGTTCGAGCTCATGCCGAACGAGTGCCTCGCGATCGTGGGTGAATCGGGGTCAGGCAAAACCACCGTCGCACGCATGATCGTTGGCCTCGAGACCGTGACGAGCGGCCAGGTGCTGCTCGGCGGCAAGGACGTGACAGCTGCACCCCGCAGCCTCGCATCCCGCCGTGAGCGGGCCCGCGAGATTCAGTACGTGTTCCAAGACCCGTACTCGTCGCTCAACGGTCGGCAGCACATCGGCGATGTCATCGCGTCGAATGTGAAGCTGCACTCGCGCGACACCTCACGCAGTGCGCGGGCGCAGGCACAGGAGATTCTTGACGCGGTCGGACTGCCCGAGCGGTTCTTCGACCGCTACCCGCGCGAGCTCTCCGGCGGTCAGCGCCAGCGCGTCGCAATTGCTCGCGCGCTTGCTGCCGAACCTAAGGTGATCGTGCTCGATGAGGCCGTGGCCGCGCTCGATGTCTCGATCCAGGCGCAGATCCTCAACCTGCTCGCCGACATTCGGCAGCAGCGTGAGGTGAGCTACCTCTTCATCTCGCACGACCTCGCGGTCGTCAACCAGATCTCGGAGCGCATGCTCGTGATGGAGAACGGCAAGGTCGTCGACCAGGGCAACACCGCTGAACTCCTTGCGAACCCGACGCACCCCTACACGCGCGCACTCCGCGCGGCGGTGCCGGGACCTGGTTGGAAGCCGACTCGACGAGAGCAGCTGGCGTCATGAAAGCGATTCGTGCCGCGTACGTGATCGTCGAAGCGGAGGGGCCGACGGTCGTGGGGGCCGTCGGCGTCTCGCCTGACGAGAGTCCGTTTGTTGAGCTGCGCGATGCGGTCGTCCTCGTTGACGGTGACCGCATCGCTGGCGTCGCTGCTGGCGCCGCGGGCGATGCGCTCGCGGCCAACGCGGCCGAGGTCATTGACCTTGGCGAGAGCGTGCTCATGCCGGGGCTCATCGACCTTGAGGGGCTGGTGGATATTGATCACCTGCTCCTCGACTCGTGGTGGTCCCCGGAGCACGAGATGCGCCTCGACTGGTCGGAGGAGTTCGCGCGCAACCCACAGGCGGTCCTCACCGATACCGAGCGCAGCACTCTGCGCCGGTACGGTCTCGTGCAGCTGCTGCTGCACGGCATCACCTCGGCGATGCCGATCTCGACCGAGGTGCACGGTGCCTGGGCAGAGACGCACGATGACATGCTCGACACGGCCCATACCGCGAGCGAGCTCGGGATCCGCGTCTTCCTCGGCCCCTCGTACCGCTCGGGCGTGCACGTCACGCGAGCTGACGGCACACACGTCATCCACTGGGACGAGCAGAAGGGTCGCGCCGCCTTCGCGGATGCTGCCCGCTTCCTCGACTCCGTCGACGAGCTGGCCGATCCGCTCATTACCGGCGTGCTCGTACCGTGCCGGGTGGAGACCGTCACCGACGAAGTGCTCGCAGCGACCGCCAAGCTCTCTGCCGAGCGGGACGTGCTCGTGCGCGTGCACGCGACGCAGGGACTCAGCTCCGAGATCGACATTCTGCGGGCGGAGCGCGACGCGACCCCGCTCGGTCTGCTGGAGCGCGTGGGGCTGCTCAACGAGCGGCTCATCCTCGCGCACGGCGTCTACCTCGACGTGCACCCCGATGTGCACGGCGAGGATCGCGGCGACCTTGCCGCGCTCGCCGCAGCCGGCGTGAGTATCGTGCACTGCCCGGTCACTAACGCGCGGTATGCCTTCTGGCTCGAGAAGCTCTCGCAGTACCTCGAAGCTGGCGTGACGATCGCCCTCGGGTCTGACTCGTTCCCGCCTGATCTGATCCGCGCCATTGATACCGGCGTGCAACTCTCGAAGGCGCAGCACAATGACCTCGGCATGGGCTTGCTCGCCGAGTACGTTGAGGCGGCGACCCTCGGTGGCGCACGCGCGCTGGGGCGCCCGGACCTCGGTCGCATCGGCGTCGGTCGCACCGCCGACCTTGTCGCGTTCTCGCTCGCCGACTTCCGGATGGGCGCGATCGACGATCCGCTCCGCACCCTCACCCTGTCTGGCACGGGGCGCGACGCGAACTTCAGCATGGTCGGTGGCCGGGTCGTCATGCGCGACGGCACCCTGCCCGGTGTCGACCTTGGCGCCTTGCGCGCCGAGGGGCAGCGGATCTTCGAGAAGCTCCGCGCCGGGTATGTCCAGCGCGACGCCCTCGGTGACAAGGCAAACCTTGGCGAGCTGTTCCCGCCGCTGTTCCCGCGGGGGAATTAGGGGCGCGGATCCGCCAGCTCAAACAGCGGGACAGTGTCCGCGCGGCTGTGCTCGACGTGCGCAAGCGCGAGCGCACAGGCGCGCGTGACCTGTCCCTTGAGAATCGCATCTGCGAGGTCGTAGTGCTCGCGGTGCAGATCAAGCGCATCGCGATCGTTCGCGAGATTGAACAGGCGGGCCACACGGCCCTGCACCGGCACCATGAGGTCAGACAGCAGGGCGCTGCCCGCAAGCTCAACAATGGAGCTGTGGAACTGGGCGGTGGCAAACGCGATGTCCTTCACGGCCCCGCTTTCTACCGCCCGTTCAGCGCGCGCGAGTGCGTCGATCACGACCGCACCGTCAGCGCCATCGGCACACCGCTGCGCCGCAAGCTTTGCCGCCAGCACCTCAAGTGATGCGCGCACGTCGAAGACCTCGTTGACCTCGGGGAGCCCCATCGGCGCGACGACCGCGCCGCGGCGCGGGATCGTGCGAATGTACCCCTCCGCTTCGAGGCGCGGGAACGCTTCGCGGATCGGAATGCGCGACACCTGGATCTCCTCAGCGAGATCACGCTCACGGATTCGGCTGCCGGTGGGAAGCCGGCCGTCAATGATCCGCTCACGCACCCACTCGTAGACAACCTCGCCGCGGCTCTGCACGGTCTGGGTGCTCTGCTCGGCCGTATCGCTATCGAGCACGCGGTCATTCGCCAATTTGCACCAGTCCGTTCTGAGGGGCTCACGAGTGTTCGTAGAGCCGACAGTTAATCATGCCCGAAAGCTGGTTTTGACTCCACTTGGTATTCCAAAATGGTGATCATTTGTGATCTTCGCGTGACGATTTGCGTTTGATGGGGGCATTTGGCATACAATCCAACGGGGCCGATGAACAATCCGCCCGGGCAGTCACAGCGCACAAAGGAGTCTGAGTATGACCACCCCCGCAACTTCAACGAACGAAGAAGCACAGCGTCCACGCACCATGAAGCGAGAGCTGGGCCTCCCGGCGCTCGTGCTGTACGGCCTCACCTCGATGGGCGTGCTCTCGGTCGTCTCGGTGTACGGCCCCGCGTCAGCCATCAGTGACGGCCACCTCCCCGCGGCGTACGTTGCGGCAATCATCATCATGCTCTTCACTGCGCACAGCTACGGCCGCATGGCCTCGCATGTGCCGATCACCGGTGGCGCCTACGCCTACGTGACGCGCGGCTTCGGCTCAGTCACCGGCTTCCTGACCGGCTGGGTCATGATGCTCGACTACCTGTTCCTGCCAATGGTGAACTTCCTGCTGTTCGGTCTCTACTTCAACAGTCTCTTCGGTGGCGTGCCGACCTGGATGGGAACGCTCATCTGCATCGTCATCGTTGCGGTGCTGAGTGTGGTTGGCGTTTCGTGGATCCGCCGCCTGAACTCAGTGGTGATCACGGCGTCGATCTTGCTCGTGCTCGGATTCCTCGTGCTGGCGATTGTGAACGCGCCCGAGGTGAGCGTTGAAGCAATCACCGGACCGCTGTCGATCGGCGATGCTGGCATTGTGCCGATCCTGTCAGCCGCCGCGCTGCTGTCCTTCGTCTTCCTTGGCTTCGACGGTGTCGCGACCCTGTCGGAAGAGACCAAGAATCCCCGCCGCACCGTGCCCCGCGGCATCGTGCTCGCAACCCTCGTTGCAGGCCTCGGCTACCTCGCGTTCGCGATCGCCGGCAGCCTCATCATGCCCGACTGGACCCAGATCGAAAACCTCGACGCAGCCGGCACCGAGCTCATGCAGCAGGCTGGCGGCGACTGGTTCATGGCCGCGTTCGTCATCATCAACATCGCTGGCCTCGTCACGTGTGGCGCTGCCGCGCAGATGAGCGTGAGTCGCGTGCTGTTCGCGATGGGTCGCGACAAGATCCTGCCCTCGTTCTTTGCGAAGCTGCACCCGCGCTTCCGCACCCCGTACGTTGCAGCGCTCGTGGTGTCCGCGGTCGCGCTCGTCGCGCTCTTCATTACGCTCGATCAGGCCGTCTACATGATCAACTTCGGCGCACTTGTAGCGTTCGCGCTCGTGAACCTCACCACCATCAAGGTGCTGTTCGTTGACCTGAAGCTGCGCCGCGGCTGGGGTTTGCTGCGCAACCTCGTCATGCCGCTCATCGGCTTCGCGTCGATTGTCTGGCTCTGGACCTCGCTCGCGCCCTTCACCTACGTGCTCGGTGGTGCGTGGCTTGCGGTGGGCATCATCGTGTACGTCGTGCGTCGCAAACAGCACGGTGGGCCGCTCGCGCTCAACATTGATGGTGCTGCGACCGAGACCATGCCGACCATTCCGTACCAGGATGAGGTGCGCGGCTAAGGTTCCGGTTCTCCGGCGGGCTGGAATCCGGCCGGTAGTTTTGCCGTCCGTATGTAAAAGTGCCTTCGGTATGCGAGATTCATGTGATTTCGGCATACCGAAGGCACTTTTGCATACCGACGGGAGGCGGGATTCTTGGCCTGTGGGCGGATCTCTGCGCCAGGCAACAAGCCCTCGGCAAGGACGAGCCGAGGCTCGCCCGCGGCAGCGCCAAGGTGTGCCCTTGCTGGTGGCGGAACCTCGCAAAGCGGCTGCCGCGGTTGGGCCTGCACCCAACCTTGCCAACAAGGAGGTGCCGCACCGGGGCTGGCTGGGTGAGTGCTCCCGGCCTCCTGCCTGGTCAGAAAAAGTTGCTTTGGTAGGGCGGAAAACGCCGAAACCGTCTGACCGAAGCTCGATTTCTGCGCGTGGGCGCAGGGGGGAGCGCAGGGAGAGCGCGCTCCCCAATGGGCGCAAAGCCTATGCGGGGTAAAGGAAGTGCGCGCCGCCCCCGCAGCCGTGCAACTATTTGTAATGCAAGAAATAAGCTAAGCGAATAGGTGCTATTGTCTTTCTTGTTAGTCCGGCAGTTTGCGTCACACCAGTGCGCGCACTGCACGCGGGCAGCGCGATCGGCTCCGGGGGAGCCCGTCGGGAACACACAGCGTACGGTCACTCCGGCCGTGGCGCGGTCACGTTCAAACGCGGGTCTTGCCCGGGTTTTTCACGTGTGCGCAGAGCCGGAACTGAGAGGAAAACATGTCTGCAGAGACAGCAGCAGTGAAGAAGCGGAAGCTGCCCAAGTGGGTCACTTCCTTCGGTTGGCAGATTCTGGCGGCACTCGTCGTGGGTCTCGCGCTCGGCGGCCTGGCCCGCTCGCTCGGCCCCGACGTTGAGGGCAATCCCAACGGCCTCCAGGCAACCCTTTCGGTGATCGGCAGCAGCTACGTTTCGCTGCTGAAGGCAGCGGTTGTCCCGCTCATCTTCACCGCAATCGTGTCGAGTATCGTCGGCCTCCGCAAGGTGAAGAACGCGGCACGTCTCGCCGGTCAGACCCTGCTCTGGTTCGCGATCACCGCACTCATCTCGGTGACCGTCGGTATCGTGCTCAGCGTCATCCTGAAGCCCGGTGCTTCGGCATCGCAGGATCTCGAGACCGGTGACCCCTACGCGGTCGGTACCTGGTGGAACTTCCTGATCGGCCTCGTTCCCTCGAACTTCCTTGGCCTCTCGGTCAACGCGTCGTTCGACGCTGAAGCAGGCGCGGTCACCGCAAGCCCTGGCTTCAACGTGCTCCAGATCATCGTGATCTCGGTTGCTGTGGGTATTGCTGCACTCAAGATTGGCGCACAGGCTGAGCCCTTCATCCGCTTCACTGAGTCGGCGCTCGCGATCATCCAGAAGGTGCTCTGGTGGATCATTCGTATCGCTCCGATCGGTACCCTCGGCCTCATCGGTAACGCGGTTGCACAGTACGGCTGGGACAAGATGGGCTCGCTCACCTCGTTCGTTGCGGTCCTGTACTTGGGTCTCCTCATCGTGATGTTCGTGGTCTACCCGGCAATCGTCAAGGCCAACGGCCTCTCGATCAAGCAGTACTTCTCGGGCGTCTGGCCCGCAGTGCAGCTCGGCTTCGTCAGCCGCTCGTCGATCGGCACCCTGCCCCTGACCCAGCGCGTGACCGAGCGTAACCTCGGTGTACCCCGCGGTTACGCATCGTTCGCCGTGCCCCTCGGTGCGACCACCAAGATGGACGGTTGCGCAGCGGTCTACCCCGCCGTCGCAGCGATCTTCATCGCTCAGTTCTTCGGTATTGAGCTCACCATCGTGCAGTACCTCCTCATCGTGCTCGTCTCGGTTGTCGGCTCGGCTGCAACCGCAGGCACCACCGGCGCGACCGTCATGCTCACGCTGACGCTGTCGACGCTCGGACTGCCCCTCGAGGGTGTCGGCCTGCTGCTCGCAGTTGACCCGATCATCGACATGGGCCGCACCGCGCTCAACGTCGCAGGTCAGGCGCTCGTCCCGGCTGTCGTCGCAAAGCGCGAGGGCATCATCGACATGGACCTCTACAACGCGCCCCGCAAGGGCCTCGCGTTCGACAACAACGATGTCGACGCTGAGGCGGCAGCAGATGCTGACGCAGACAGCGCAATCGAGTCAGAAGCGCCCACGAAGTAGTCGCGATCCGCGCCCCGTTCCCGGCGCCTCGCGCGTAACCGATGGCCAGGTCTTCAGTGACCTGGCCATCGGTCTTTTTGTGCCCCGATGTTCTTCGGCAAAACGCAACGTAGAATTGAGGGTATGACCACCGCACGCGATCAGCTCATTGAACTTATTACGACCGAGGCCGTATTCCACGGTGACTTCACGCTCACCAGCGGCAAGAAGGCGACGTACTACATCGACCTCCGCAAGCTGAGCCTTGATCACCGCGCGGCTCCGCTCATTGGCCAGGTCATGCTCGACCTCATCGACGACGTCGATGGCGTTGTCGCAGTTGGCGGCCTCACCATGGGCGCTGACCCCATCGCTTCGGCGATCATGCACCAGGGTGTTGCACGCGGCAAAGTGTACGACTCGTTCGTCGTCCGCAAGGAGCCCAAGGACCACGGCCGCGGCCGCCAGGTTGAGGGTCCCGATCTTGATGGCAAGCGCGTCATCGTTGTTGAAGACACTTCGACGACCGGCGGATCGCCCCTCAAGGCCATCGAGGCACTCGAGAAGGTTGGCGCTATCGTCGCCGGCGTTGCCGTAGTGGTTGACCGTCAGGCGCCCGCAAAGGCACGCATCGAAGAGGCAGGCTACGAGTACCGTTACGCAATCGGCCTCGACGACCTCGGTCTCGACCCGCAGTAATACTTCCGGCGCGGCGTCGCGATTCGACGCCCGCCCGGTAACGCAGAAGGGGAGCAGCTCACTGAGTTGCTCCCCTTCTTGTGTCTCCGCGGTGCTTATCGTGCGGAGCGTGCCTTGCGGGCCTTCGCGCGGACCAGGAGGAGCGCGCCAGCTGCGAGGACGAATGCGCCGAGGAAGCCGAGGCTGTTCGGTGCGTTGCTGCCGGTGTTGGCGAGGGCGGATCCGCCAGCCTTCGTGCCGTCAGCAGTACCGGCGGTGTTCGGGCCGCCGTCGCCAGTGGCAGGTGTCTCGGGGTCTGGGTCCTTCCCGTCAGGATCGTCGCCATCCCCAGGCGTGGTCTCGGGGATTGCGCGCACGTCGAGCGACAGTGTCAGCGGATCACCCGCCACCTGAGCCCCATTCGGATCGAGTCCGATCACCGCAGCGGTGTGGGCAATGGACGAGAGTGCCAAGTCTGCAGCTGTGGCCGCATAGGTGGATTCCCACGATGCTGATTCACCCGGCGCGAGCGTGACCGGCTGGCCGACGAACGCGGGGAGCGTGCCCGCGCCTGAGAACGCCTGGGTCTCGGGGAACACATCCGTGAGCGTGACATTTCCCGTGTTCTCAACGGTGGCAGTGTACACAACCCGCTGCCCGGCTTGGGTTACTACGTCGATATCAGCGGTGAGCTGCGTGTCAAGGCTCGGCGTCTGGACAGACGCGAGCGTAACGGAGCTCACGTTCCCCGCGGGCAGCGTCCAGTTACTCGGAGGCGTGCCAGTGGAGGTCGCCGAGAATGACACAGCTTGTGAGTCAATGTCGGCCTGAGATGCGGTGTATTCAACGTTGAATGTCTGTGACGTGCCAGGAGCGAGAAGCGCGGGGGAACCAGAAATGATGTTGAATGTGCCGGTGCCGGTCGACGTGAGGTCGGCGAGCTGCGCGTCAGGGATGGTGACGTTGCCTTCGTTGGTGACGGTGAACGCCAGTTTGACAGTTTCGCCAGCTTGGGTGAGCTTGGAACGATCCGCCGATACACCTACCGTGAGCTTCGGTGTGGGCGTACTCGGCAAGGTGATCGGCTCGATCGCGATCTTCTGGGCGCCGATCGCCGCGCTTGGAGCGTACGTGAGGTAGCCGCGCTTAATGTCTTCTGGAGTGAGTGTGTAGTGTGCCGTGGTTGAGCCGGAACCCCCGGGGAGAAGGTCATCGAACTGCTTGATGGCGGGCCCTGTGAAAGCTCCGTCTCCTGAGAAAGCATCGGGGCCTTCGGTGAGGTCGAGACGCTGATAAGTTGTGTTGCCAGTATGCGTGACAGTGAACCTGAAGGTAATCTCGGCGCCGACTCGGAACATATCTGGAGCGATCGGATCTGTTGTGAGGGTGACGGTTGCAGCCCGGAATTTGAGCGCTGGCAGCGCGCTTTGCTTGCCACTCGGCGTAGGGATAGCTCCTGCGCTGGTGTTTGCCCGAAGCGTCAAAACGCAGTCGTTCGGGGTGTAATCAATCTGATCCTGGGTGATGGTGTGGGCGAGGTTGAAGGTCTTTGTTGCTCCTGGAGGGATGGGGAGGTTCTCGGTCGCGAACGGACCGACCGCATCTGGGAACGTGCACCTTCCGGTGCTGAACTGGTAGTCCAAACCGGTGATTGTGAGGTTGCCGGTGTTCGTGACCGTGAACACGTGATTTGCCTTGTCTCCCGGGAACGGCATGGTCGCCTCGGTATACGTACGGTCAAAGGCAACGGTGTAGTCGAACTTGGCGTCGGCCACGGTCGTGAGCGTCACGGGAGTTGATCTCGCGGAGATGATTTGGCTTGTGCCGCTCTGTGTGGACTTCGCAGTAGCGGAAGCAGAGAGCTCGACGCTGAGCGCGTCGATTGCCGGCTGGGTGACGCGATACGTCGCAATGAACGATGTTGACTCGCCCGGCTCGAGTGCAGTGAGTGCGGGCGGGTAGTACGAAAACGCGCCAAAGGTGCTGGAATCATGGAAATTCACATCCACGTCCGTGACCTTTGCGTCGGTGGCATTTTTCACGGTCGCGACGTAGGTGATTGACTGGCTGGCAGCGGTCATGTTGAGCGTGCTCGTTGAGGTGATGAGCTCGAGTTCTGGGGGAGCGGCTGCCGCGCCGGGAACGCCTGCAGGCGCTGCAACACCAGCGAGCGAGAGCATGAGACCCAGCGCAATCGCGAGAAGACCTGGGCGCCTGCGCATCGTGCGCTGTGGCGAGACTTCGGTATCGCGTGCTGAGCGCTGTGGATGACCCGTCATTGGTGTTCTTCCGTTCTGTCTCGCGACGCCAGCGTCGTGAAGCATGCCTGAGTGATGCGACAAATTGTCGTGGGAGAGGCAAAGAACTCTCCGCGAGAAACCTAAGTCTAATGAGTGCCGAGCAAAAGCCTAAGGCAATCTAATGCAAACCGCTCCCCGAGCGTTGGAATGCAAGCAGCACATCCAACGCTCGGGGAGCAGCGGTGCGGGTGTTCACGTGCCAGGGCAGCGCACTAGGACGGTGCACCCGGTCAGTGAACCGGTGAATCCGTTAGCGCTTCGCGACCGACTTGCTGATCGCACGGTACGCGACCGCGAGCGCCACAACAGCGATGATCGAGATGATCGCAACGGTGCCGAAGTACTGCGCCTCAGCGCCCTCGCGGTACGCCTGCGAGATCCAACCCGAGAGGGTCGATCCGCCAGCCATCGTGAGGAAGTAGAGCGCGGTCATCTGTGAGCTTGCTGCCTTGGGTGCCAACTCTGCGGTGAATGACAGTGCCGAGGGCGCGAAAAGTGCTTCGCCGAATGCGAAGAAGACCATCACGAGGAGCGCCATGACGAGCGGCATCGACTGACCGGCGCCGAAGCTGAAGGGCACGATTGCTGCAGCGCCAGCTGCCATTGCAATGATGCCGACAACGAGCTTGGTGATGGGCTCCATGCGGGTCGAGCGTGCGCGGGTCCACATGAATGCGAGGAGCGCGGTGACCGCCGCAACTGCGAGACTCTCGAGCGTCACAATGAGGCTCGGGGGCATCGTGTATGAGCCAATGGTGAGGTTGATCTTCGTGTCGGCGAAAACCGCGAATGCGGTGAAGAGCTGGAAGAGCAAGGTCCAGAATACGAGGCTCATGAGGAATACCGGCACGTACTTCACGATTGCGCCGCGCTCGCTGCGGGTGACCTGCTTGTTCGTGAGGAGCATCGAGAAGAGACCAATCGCTGCCACGAGCACGATGAGTGCAACGACACTGCTGATGTTGTCGGGGCGGATCAGACCGGTCATGACCGCAATCGCGATGAGGCCGATGGCAACGACGGTGATGATGATCCACTTTGCGCGCTGTGCTGCGGGGAGCGGGTTCGGCACGACCGCGGTGCTCGCTGGGAGGCGGCGCATGCCGAAGATGTACTGGCCGAGGCCGAATGCCATACCGACTGCCGCAGCGCCGAACGCCAGGTGGAAGCCCCACGACTGGTGCAGTGCGCCGGTGATGAGCGGGCCGGCGAACGCGCCGATGGTGATGCCCATGTAGTAGATCGCGTAGCCCGCGTCGCGGCGTGCGCCGCCGTCGGGGTAGAGCGCGCCGACCATCATGGTGGTGTTCACCTTCAGGCCACCGGTGCCGATGACGATGAGGGCGAGGCCGATGATGAGGCCGATGAGGCCGGGAACGACCGCGAGCATGATGTGGCCCGCAAGGATCGCGGTGCCGCCAACGAGCACGACGTACTTCGGAGCGAGCACGCGGTCGGCAACCCAGGCGCCGATGATCTGCGAGATGTAGACGAGGCCGCCGTACGAACCTGCGATGCCGAGTGCGACGGGCTGGGGGAGGCCGAGGCCGCCATCGCTGAGCGAGTAGTAGAGGTAGTACGCGAGCAGCACCTGCAGGCCGTAGAAGCTGAAGCGCTCCCACATTTCCACGCCCGAGAGCGTGAGCAGGCCGCTCGGCTTGGCGTCGCGGGAGACGACGTTGAGGGCACGGGTGACGCCAACGGTGGCGGTGTCGGGTGCCTTCGTGTGGGGCGCGGTCTTCGCGCCGCCGGACTGGGGGTTCGTCATTGATACTCCGAGATGAACTTGGCGGATCGGTTGGTTGCGATCCGCTGTCTGGCCGATCGCAATGGAAGTTGCGACCGGTGCAAGCAAGTTGATTAGTTGGTCTGACCAACTGCTTAATCAATAAGTGAACTTACAGGGTTGGCTGGCGGAGGTCAATTTGAGTCGCAAAGACGCGCGAGCGGATCCGCCCCACACGTAAAAAAGTGCGGGCGCGAGGTCGAAATGACCCCGCGCCCGCACCGTGAGAGCTGGTTACAGCACCTTCGAGAGGAACTGCTTCGTGCGCTCGTGCTTCGGGTTGGTGAAGACGAGATCGGGCTCGCCCTGCTCGATGATGCGACCCGCATCCATGACGATCACGCGGTCTGCGACCTCGCGTGTGAAGCCCATCTCGTGGCTCACGATGATCATGGTCATGCCGGCAGCTGCGAGATCCTTCATGACCTGCAGCACCTCGCCAACCATCTCGGGATCGAGCGCTGAAGTCGGCTCATCGAAGAGCATGAGCGAGGGGCGCATCGCGAGCGCACGCGCGATGGCCACGCGCTGCTGCTGGCCGCCCGAGAGCGAACGGGGGCGCACATCGGCCTTGTCTGCGAGACCAACGCGGTCGAGGAGCTCCTTGGCGTACGCAATCGCCTGCGCCTTGTTCTCGCCCTTCACGCGCACGGGGGAGTGCCAGATGTTCTCCAGCACGGTCATGTGCGGGAAGAGGTTGAAGTGCTGGAAGACGAAGCCGATATCCGAGCGCTGGCGAGCGAGGGCCTTCGCCGAGATCTCGACGGTCTTGCCTGAGTTGGCGACCCGCTCACCGATGAGCTCGCCATCGACGTAGATGTGGCCACCCTCGATCGGCTCGAGGCGGTTGAGCGTGCGGAGGAAGGTGGTCTTGCCTGCACCAGAGGGGCCGACGAGAACGACGACTTCGCCGCGTGCAATTTCCACCGAAACGTCAGTGAGAATCTGGCGTTCGCCAAACCACTTATTCACGCCAACGGTGCGCACGATCGGCCCATCAGAGACCGAGACGGGGGTGGTGTATTCGGAGAGCGTCATGCTGCTGCTCCTTCCTGGACAGAGAGGGGAGACTTGGGTGCGGTGCTGTCACGTTTCACGCGGAAGTCGAACAAGCGCTTCCAGACCGAGGGTGCCTTCGGGAGGCCGGCACGTGCGTTGAGGCTGTTCTCAATCCACGTCTGGATGAACGTCCAAATTGTCGTGAGGAGCAAGTAGTACAGCGCGACGACGATGTAGATCTCGAACGCCTTGAAGGTCGAGGAAGCCATCGTGCCACCAACCTGGAACATCTCGGCAACGCCGATGATCGAGAGCACTGACGTGCTCTTCATGAGGCCGTTGAAAGAGTTGCCGAGCGGCGGAACCATGACGCGGATCGCCTGCGGCACAATGATCCACCGCATGGCGCCCATCGGAGTCATGCCGAGCGACAGTGCTGCCTCGGTCTGGCCCTTCTCGATCGACTCGAGGCCGCCGCGGACGATCTCCGAGATGTAGGCGCTCTCATTGAGCATGAGGCCAATGATCGCGGCCTGGACGGCGCCCTTGATGAGGAATCCGACTGAGACATCTTCAAATCTAAAGATGTTTGCTGCAGCGAGGCCGGTGTAGAGGATCACCAGCTGCACGAGGAGTGGGGTGCCGCGAATGATCCAGACATACAGGCTCGAGATGAGTCGCAGCACCACAAAGCGGCTGCGGCCCATGAGGGCGATGAGGAGGCCAAGGATGAGCGCGAGCGCCATCGCGACGACCGAGATGAGGATGGTGAGTGCGAGGCCATTGAGGAAGCTCTCGCTTGGCGAGAACAGGCTCTGCCAGAAGTATGCCCAGTCAAATTTCATGGTGTTCCGTCTTCTTCGTTGAAGGTGGTGCGGGTGAGGCTGGGCCCCACCCGCACCGAATTACTTATTCGCCGAGTGTGATGTCGTTGGCCGCGACGCCCCAGGTGGTGAGGATTTCCTTGTACTTTCCGCTGTCAACCATTGCGGTGAATGCGGTGTCGAGCGCGTCATTGAGTTCGGTGTTGCTCTTGAGCGTTGCTGCACCGATGCGGATCTTGCCGAAGGGGTCGCCGATCATGACGAAGTCGCCCTCTGACTGGGTCTCGTAGAAGCTCATGATCTCCGAGGTGTCAACGAACGCGTCTACCTGGTTGGCAAGCACCTGCTGCACAGCAGCTGCTGCATCGTCGACGAGCGTGAGGTCGATTGCGGGCTTGCCGTTGTCGACGCACTCTTCCGAGAGCTTGGTTGCTGAGTCGCCGCCGGTTGCACCGCTGATGCCGATGACGCGAATGCCACAGAGCGACTGATCAAAGCCGGTGACCTTCTTGGGGTTCTCCTTGGTGACGCCAGCACCGGTGCCCGAGAAGAGGTATGGTACGAAGTTTGCGATTTCCTCGCGCTCAGGCTTGATGTACAGCGAGCCCATAATGACGTCACACTGCTTTGCCTGGAGCGCGGGGATGAGACCCGAGAAGTTGTACTCCTCAAGCTTCGTCTTCACACCAAGTTCAGCAGCGAGGCCGTTCGCGATGTCGATCTCGACGCCCTGCAGCTCGTTGTTCTCGTCGTAGAAGATGTTGGGAGGTGAATCACCGGTGCAGACCGTCAGGTTGCCGGCGGTGATGATCGCGGGCGGTTGGACGACTGCGTCGCTGGTCGACTCTTCCGCCGCCGGTGCTCCGCCACACGCCGTGAGGGTGAGGGTGAGCGCCGACGCGATGGTGAGGGCGCCGATTGCAGCGCCACGCTTAAGGATTGAGGGGAAAGCCACTTTGATTTCTCCGATTCAGTTGTGTTGTAGCTTGCGGAGCACGAGCTACGAACCTAGGATCATTGACAGTTGGTCTGACCAACTAATCAATTAATATGTGAAGATACCCGCTCACTCTTACGTAAGTCAATGCCGCATCTGCCAGAGTTACGGTGCAGCGGTTTCGCGGCACATTCCACACACGAACAGAAGGAGGGGCGATGGACTGGACAAGCATTTCGCGAGCAACGACGCTCTCACTGCCAGATCGCCTTTCGGTTGATCTCGAACGGCTCATCCTCGACGGCGAACTCGCCCCGGGAGATCGGCTGCCACCCGAACGCGAACTCGCAGAGCATCTGGGAGTCTCGCGAGTCTCGATTCGCGAAGCACTTCGCGAGCTCGAGAACCGCGGGCTGATCGACCGAAAGCCTGGTCGCGGCACAATCGTGCTGAGTCCTGGCGAGCAGTCACCCATGGCAGAGAGCATCGGCGCTGCCGTAGCCGCAGCTGATCCTGAGATCCGCGACATTATGGAATTGCGTGCAATTCTGGAGCCGCCGATCGCGCGCCTGACCGCCGGTCGCGCCAAGCCGCGCGATATCGCGCAGCTGCGCGAACTCGTGGAGGCGATGGAGAAGGAAACCTCGAACGAGCGCTACGCAGAGCTCGACCGGGCGTTCCACCAGACCATTGCGCAGTACACGCATAACCCGCTGCTTGCCCTCATCAATGAGCAGCTTGCGCAGCAGATCGCTCCGAGCCGTGCCAAGCGGTACCAAACGAGCGACCGACGCAGCGCTTCAAGCCGTGCGCACCGCCTCATCTTTGAGGCAATCGAGGCCGGAAACGGCGATGCTGCTGAACAGGCGGCACGCGACCACGTACTCGATATTGCGCACCAGATCGCCCTTGCCGGGCGCGACGAATAGATAGGAATCACGGACCATGACGATGCCTAAGGGAGCCATCTCAGCGTCACACCACCTCGCAACCGAGGCCGGCGCTGCCGTACTCGAGGCGGGCGGCAACGCAATCGATGCGGCAATTGCCGCGGCGGCTACGCTCTGCGTGGTCTACCCGAACAACGTTGCCCTCGGTGGTGACCTGGTTGCGATCGTGCGCAGCCCAGACGGTCAGGTCCGATTCCTTAACGCGACCGGCACCGCGCCGAGCGGCCAGACGCTCGAGGCACTGCGCGAGAAGCACGGCGAGGCACTCCCGCTGCGTGGCGTCGATACCATCACGGTGCCAGGTGGCATTCGTGGCTGGCAGGCACTGCACGAGCTCGGCGCGACCCGCGAGTGGGCGGATCATCTCGCTCCCGCGATCCGCCACGCTGAGCAGGGCTTCCCTAACTCGCGCTCGGTCGCACGCGCGCTGAGCGATGCGCAGGGGACACTTGATCAGGATCCCGGCGCGCGCGCCATCTTCTACCCGAACGGCGACCCGCTCGCCGAGGGTGAAACGCTCACGCAGCCCGCACTCGCGGCATCGCTCACGCAGCTCGCCGCGAACGGTGCGGACGAGTTTTACGAGGGTGAACTCGCGCAGCGCTGGATCGCAGGCCTTGCTGCGCGCGGCTCGAAGATTACCGCCGAGGATGCCGCGGGCTACCGTCCCTTCTGGGGCGAGCCGATTGAGACCGAGTTCAATGGCCTCCGCGTGCTCACTGGCCCGCCGAACACCTCGGGCTTCATGCTCCTGCGTGCGCTGAACGAGATCACCGCTGGCATCGCGGATCCCCTTGGCGCAGGTGCAGGTGAGCTGTCGCGTGCGTTCTACGAGGCCAATCTCGTGCGCACCGCCTCGCTCTCGGACCCGACCTTCGGTGGCGCAACCGGCGCCGAGCTCGTTGCTGCTGAAGCCCCCGCGGGTCCGCTCCGCGGCGAGGCAAAGGCAAGCGGCGATACGGTCGGCTTCTCGGCGATCAGCGCCGACGGCTGGGCAGTCTCGTTCATCAACTCCGTGTTCTGGGACTTCGGCTCATACATTCTTGAGCCCGACACCGGCATCATTTTCCAGAACCGCGGCACCTCGTTCTCCCTCGACCCTGCATCGCCTAACGCGTTCGAGCCGGGCAAGCGCCCGCGCCACACGCTTATGCCGGTGCTCGTGCTTGATGGCGAAGAGATCGCCTACGTTCCCGCAACCATGGGTGGCGCGGCACAGCCGCAGATTCATACCCAGCTGCTGCAGCGCATGATCGAGGGCGCGGATCCCAGCACGGCAACCCATGCACCGCGTTGGATGGTGGATGAGGTTATTGGCGATGCGCCCGTACGCGTCACCATTGAAGAAGACGTCCCGCTGGTTGCCCGTGAGGCGATCGAAGCCGCTGGCTTCGCGCTCAACGTGGTGCGACCATACGACGAGGACCTTGGGCACTCGAACGTGATCCGCGTTGATCGCAGTGCAGGCATCGCAACCGGCTATACGGCCGCGAGCGATCCGCGCTCTGATGGATCCGCAATCGTCGTTCCTGCCTAACCGATAGAGAAGAAGATCGAAATCAATGACTAACTTTGACGTCGCTCATAAGCGTCAGCCCGTATTTATCCTGCTCCTCCTCGGTGCACTGACCGGCATGCTCTCGGGTCTGTTCGGTATCGGTGGCGGTATCGTGCTCGTGCCGTTGCTCGTGCTCGTGCTCGGGTACCAGCAGAAGCTCGCGGCGGGTACGTCGGTTGCTACGATCCTGCCGGCGGCAATCGTTGGTGGCATTACCTATGCGGTGCAGGGGCACGTGGACTGGATCGCGGCGCTGCTGCTTGCGATCGGTATCATCGGTGGCGCGCAGCTCGGCAGTTACCTGCTGCAGCGGATCCCGACCGGTGTGCTGCGCTGGATCTTCATGGGCTTCCTCGTGCTCGTTGTGGTGAGTCTGTGGTTCATTGTTCCGTCGCGTGACTCTGAGGTCACCATCACGCTCATCAGCGGCGCAGCGCTCATCGTGGTGGGCTTCGTGACCGGCATTCTGTCGGGTCTGCTCGGTGTTGGTGGCGGCGTGATCGTTGTGCCCGTGCTGATGTTCTTCTTCGGCGCGAACGACCTCGTCGCAAAGGGCACCTCGCTCATCATGCTGATCCCCGGTTCGATCTCGGGCACGATTGGCAACTTCCGTCGCAAGAATGTTGACCTGCGCGCTGCGGTGCCGCTCGGTATTGCGGCAAGTGTCTGCTCACCGCTTGGCTCGATCGTTGCCACGTACATCACTCCGATGTGGTCGAACATCGCGTTCTCCGCGCTGCTCGTCATTGTCATTATTCAGATGGCAACGAAGGCGCTGAAGGGGCGGAAGCAGAAGTAATCGGGTGAGCCGAATTGTGGGCAGCTGAGCTGCCACGAACCAGGGCGGACAAGGCGTTGCGTGTGATGCAGCGGCTTGTCCGCCCTGTTGTTTTCTGTGGATTTCACGCAACTTCTTCGCAGTTTCTGCGGTTTACACGTGTTGTATCTACAGGCGTTGGACTACATCTGTGTGTTTTGAGCGCTCTGTGTAACCCTTGTGAACCACCAAGCGCGTTTCGTAGGGGGGACAAAATGCGTGAACAGCACTTCCAAGCTGGCGGTGCGGCAGAGAGCCGCTTCCCGCCAATGATTTCCGCGGCGGTCATCGCGCCCGACCGTGTGCAGCGACTGCACGATGAGATTGCGCGGCCCAATGCGAGCGTGCTTCTGCTGGGGTCGCAGGGGAGCGGCCGGCTCCGCCTTGCCCAAGACGTTGCAGAGATGTTTGCCACGCTGGCCGAACACCCGTGGCGAGTGGTCGAGCTCCCGCCACCCGCTCGCGCAGGCTACGTGTCAGTGTTCAGTATCGCGTTTCCCGAGGTAGATCTCGGGGATGACGACCCCGCAGTGCGGGCTGACCGCATTGCTGCGGCACTGCAGGAACTGGGCGGTGTCGCCGAGGGCGAGCCCCTCCTGATCATTGCGCCGAACATCGACTTTGCGCTGCCGATCGATATTGCAACGCTCATGCTGCTGCAGCGGCTCCCGTACGTGCGGCTCATCGCGACAGCCTCACGGTTGACCGGCCCGCTGAACCGGTGGACTGCCGGAACCAATCTCGTACGGCTGCCTGTGCCGCCGCTCACGGTGGAAGAAACCGACCGCATGCTGGCGCAGCTGCTCGCCGTGCCACACATCGTGCCGTCGACGTTGCGCCGCTGGCACGCGGTGTCGCGCGGCAACGCCTACCTGCTGTCGATGCTTGCGATCGAGGCGGAGTACCAGGGTCGCATCCACTACTCCCGTGACGGCGCATGGGTGAACGAGAATACTCAGGCGCCGTTGCGTGGCCTGGGAGAGTCCATCGCCGGGGTGTGCGATCCCGACGAATGGGCGCTGCTCGAATACATTTCCCTGCTCGAACCCCTGTCCGAGATGGCACTGCTGCGGCGGATGCCGGCGGCGCCGCTCAAGGCGCTCATTGAATACGGGTTTGTGGCATCGAGTTCGCACCACCAAGCGGGAAACGCTATTGAGATCGCCCATCCGATGCTCGCGGATTCGATCCGCGCAATGATCTTGCCCCAGCGCAGGTACGAGGTCTTCGACGAGACGCTCGACACCCTGGAGCAGGAGTACGGAAAGTACGATCTGTTGCAGTCACCAGCGCGCATGCTGCGGTTGGTGATGCTGGCGCTTGCGGTGGAACGGGAAGTGCCGATCGCGTGGCTGTGGTCTGCGTTCCAATCGACGAAGTACAGTGGCGAACTCATGCTGAAGATGCGGATCGCGCAGGAAGTCATAGCGTGCTCGCAGTCAACGGCAGAACAGCGCATTGAGTGTGCGTTCGTGGTGATCAGCGTCGCTCGGCTTGCAGGTGACCTCGACGCCTACGCCTCTGCGGTAGGTGCCGCCGAAGCGGCGCTCGCAGAGGGCGACGAAACCTCCGGCCTGTCCCTCACCGTCGCGACTCATGTCGGCACGGAGCTCGCACTGTGGCACCTCATGCACGACGCAGAGCCGACTCGGGCCTTCGAAGTGCTCTCGGAAGTCGAGTCCCGATCTCGAGCGGGGGCCGGCGAGGGGACGAAGTATGTGCGAGGCATGCGGGCACTCATGCTTGCGTGCACTGGCAGGTTGCGGGAAGCCTTCGCCGCCACCGAGCAACCCGATGATGCGCATGACGGAGACTCAGAGGGGGCAGGCGCACTCGGCAGCACGATCCGCGCCCTCATCTTGACCCAACGCGGTGAGGCAGCAGCCGCGGTCGATGAGGTGACGGCGATCCGCGTGCTGCACGGCGTCGGACTCACCAGCCACACTGAACTGACACAGCTGGTGTCATTCGCGTGGGTGCTCGCCCTGGTCGCGAACAGTGACGTTGAACTTGCCCACGAAGCACTCGCAGACATGGAAGAACGCGCGCTGCGGTCGGGAGAGTTTCTCGTGCTGCTCGGTGGCTGTGCGGCGCTCATCGCACTCGAAGAGGGACGGTGGAACGTCGCCCTCGGCGAGGCAGAACGCCTGATCGATGGGATCAACGAGCGGGACGTGTACGGAGTGCTCCCCGTCGTGTACGCGATGCGGGCGTTCGCTGCGGCAGCGCTCGGCGATCACAACCTTGCCGAGCGTTCGATCACCCTCGCAGAAAAGACATCGAACGGGCTCGGCCGTGCGGTAGGCGGCATCTCACGGATCCTCTTGCTCCGCGCTCGTCAGTGGGTGCGAGATCCGCTCGTTGCCGTTCAAGCAAGCCAAGCCGCAGAGTGGGCGCGCGAGCAGCAGCTCCCTGACACCGAGCTGCAGGCCTTGCACGTTGCGGTGTGCGAACGACGCATGGCGACCAGCGAGGAGATTGCGCGTGCCAGCTTGCTCGCTGATGTCGTGGGGACAGCGAAGGGTGATGCGATGCTCGCGCACATGCGCTGTTTCGCGCATCGGGATGACGGGCCAGTGCGCGTTGACGAAGCAGAGGAGCGGCGGCTTGCGAGCCTCGGTGTGCACCTCCCGCCGCCTCCGACGTCTGACCTCACCGCACGCGAGCGCGAGATTATGATGCTCGCTTCGCTGGGCTACTCCAACAGATTCATCGCGGATCGCCTCTACATCGCCCTCCGAACCGTCGAGACGCACCTCGCGCGTGTGTTCCAGAAACTCGGAGTCACGAGCCGCGACGAGCTGAGCGCGTGGGCATCCAGAGAACGGTGGCGCCGCGACAGCTAGGCAATATACGTGGTTTGCCACGATGTTTTCGAGACAGCCTGATACGTAACCTCCTTCCACGGATGACCGAAATCATGCGCAGGCTCCCGACACGACTGAGACCTTGTGCTCGGTCCTGTGGAGGGAAAGATCATGAGCGCTCGACGACACGAACGGGACGCACGAAGAAGGGTCACCTGGCGAACGCTGCGACGCAGCATCATCGCCTTGATCGGCGCTGGCGCGCTGGCATTTGGGCCAGGAGCGCTCGCCGCATACGCGGTTGATGAGGGGGCGGATCAGGCCGTCGCGGGGCAGGCTGCGGGAGCTGACGCAGGGAATGCAGCGCCAGAAGCTGCACCGGCTGCGGCACCCGCTACTGACGCGCCTGCGGAGGCTGAGCCTGAGCCGGCACCCGCGGCAGAACCAGCCCCGGAACCGGTACCTGAGCCTGAACCTGCAGCGCCTGTGGAGCCTGCTGCGCCCGCCGAGGAGGCGCCTGCCCCAGTTGACGAGCCGGCTGCACCGGCAACGGACAACGCAGATGACGCAGGCACCGATACTGCTGCCCCGGCAACACGGTCGAGTGCGGCCAGAACCGCTGCGCCTGCTGAGACGCAGACCCAGGTTCCCGCAACGGCAAAGACCGGCGGTGGTGGCAACGATGCCAACATCACGTTCTGTCATTGGCGAGGCCAGGAAAAGGGGTGGGCGAAGCCGCTGACTTCGAACGCAAACAGCATTATTTCCCAGGGGCACACTTCCCATCAGGGCAACCGAGACATCATTCCCCCGTTCACGGTGAAGCAGGGGCACCAGACGTTGACTTATCCGGGCCTCAACTGGGACGCTGCTGGCCAGGCGATTCTGGCGAATGGCTGCCAGGAGCTTCCCCCAGAGGTAGAACCGCCAGCGATGGTGCTGTCGGCAACACCTGAGTGCATCGACGCTGATGTGACCACGCAGGAGATGCTTGCTGTGCTGGTGAGCAAGGTACAGGGACGTGCCGGTGTCAGCATTGAGGTGAACGGCCCCAACGGCTTCACGAAGACGCTGAACAACCTCGGTGACGGAGTCACCTCGTTCGCGCTTGGTTCGCCAGGTGAGTACGGCCTGATTTTGAAGCTCGCAGGCGTGACCGTCAGCTCGATGGAGCTGACCTTCGAAGCCTGTGAAGAAGAGCCGCCCGTCTACGTCGGTGAAACTCAGGTCTGTCACTTCATCTCGGACGAGGCCGGATGGGAAAAGCGCACCGTCACTGGCGAGGAGTTCGCAGGCGGCTACGCGACAGCCAACCCACAGTCAATCTTCAATGACTTCACCTTCACTGTTGATGGTGAAGAAATCACCGTCGTCGGCCAGAACTGGGACGCTGACGGTCAAGCGATCTTCGAGAACGACTGTAATGAGGTTCCACCAGTAGTCGATCCGCCAGCGATGGTGCTGTCGGCAACGCCTGAGTGCATCGATGCCGAGGTGTCCACGCAAGAAGTGCTCGCAGTGCTTGTCAGCAAGGTCAACAGCCGCGCTGGTGTGAGCATTGAGGTCACCGGCCCGAACGGCTTCACTAAGAGCCTGACCGGCCTGGGTGATGGCACGACAACCTTCACGCTGGGTGACTCCGGCGAGTACCACCTGACGCTCATGCTTGGCGACGAAGTCGTGAGCTCGCTTGACGTCACCATCGAGCTCTGTGACGAAGAGCCGCCGGCTGAGGCAGACCCGACCACTGTCACACTGCAGTGTGTGGTTGGCACGGTGCGAAGCGGATCGTCCGGGGCCTTCCAGCTCACCGGGCTCACCGAAGGCGAGAACTACATCGCCCTCGTGCGGGACTCGAACGGGACGCCGATCCCAGCAATTGTGGGACCGGTCGTAGGTGGCCAGGCAACGGCAACGCTCGCAATTCTTGGAAACGCGACGGGTGACTTCACGCTCGAACTCATTGCCGAGGGCGACGAAGTAGCGACGATGTCGACCGCCTTCACCTTCACCGGTTGTGAGATCAAGGACGTCGACCCTGAGGAGGATGATTACGAAGACCCGACCATCGGTATCGGCACCGTGTGCTTCTCGGAAGATGCGGAATCGGTCCTCGAAGTCTCGCTCGCCAAGCTCATCAACGCGAACGAGTACAACTTCACCGTAACCCGCACCGGCGACGAACCAGTGCTGACAACGTTCGTGGCAGACGGCAAGACCGCGACGAGGAACGTGCCGCTCACCGCGGCAGGAACCTACACGGTCGTGCTGCAAAACCAGGAGCTCCCCGACATTGTGATCAGCGCAGATGCAACGGTCGCGGCCTGTGACACGGAGCCGCCGGTTGAGCCTCCCGTCGATCCGCCCACGAAGCCAGTACCGGTGACACCGGTGGTCAAGGTGACCCATCCCACACCGAAGACGCAGGTCACCACTACACCAGCCACCCTCGCGGTGACCGGTGGTGAGGCTGGGACCATGTGGGCTGCAATGGCTGGAGCAGTCGCTCTGATCGGTGGCATCACTGTCCTCGCCGGGTACCGGTCGAAGGGCAATGACTACCGGCCTCACGGTCGACGGTAGCTGAGACTGACTCGAACTAGGTGAGGGTAGGTGAACCCGGGCGAGAGCTCGGGTTCACCTGCGTCTGCGTCTGCGTCTGCGTCGAGGTTGGCGCAGGGGCGAATGCGCGAAGCCCTCAGTTAAGCGACATACGTAGTTTTTACGCAGTCGCCATCGAGCAGGCAACGCGCTTCCAGTTGGCGGCGCACGCTAACACTGTTTGTTGACTGTTTGAAAGCTATGGCGACTACTCGCCAAATGCCAACTTATGAGTGCTTTGGCGACAAATGTGAATTATCTTCTTTCCGGGGAAGAATATGCGTGTAACGCTTATTCTCAGGAAGTATTGCGTTTGGAGGGTGCGGAATGCGCTCGGATTATCCCTACGGCACACACGAGGCCGTACTGGGTTCAAGTCGTTTGGTGGGTGCGGCAGAGGTCGCACCGGAGCGTCTGGGTCGACTGCTTGATGAGCTGAACGACCCCAATACCTTTGTGGTGCTGGTGGGAGAAGCCGGAAGCGGCAGGACCGTGCTCGCAGAAGAAGCTGCTGACATTGTGGCGTCTCGCGAGGAAAATCCGACGCTCGTCGTGAAGCTGCCGACGCCTCCGCGCGGGGGACTCATGTCGGTGTTCGGTACGGCGTTCCCTGACCACGCGATCGAGGGCGAAGACCCGTCCTATCGCGCCGAGACGGTTGGTGCTGCGCTCAAGGAACAGGCCGCGGCGGAACACCGCGACCGCATTCTGTTCATCGCGCCAAACGTTGACATGTACCGCCCGCGCGACCTCGCGACGCTCATGTTCCTGCACAGCATGCCCGGCATCTCGGTGATTGGTTCTGCCGCACGCGTGACCGGCGCCCTGAGTCAGTGGACAACGAACACCAAGCTCGTGCGGATCGCGATCAAGCCACTGACCCTCTCGGAGGCGGATCGTCTCCTTTCGGGTCTCCTCGGCGTGCGCAACATTGTGCCTTCGACCCTGCGCCGATGGCACACAACAGCTCGGGGTAACACCTACCTGCTCTCGATGCTCGCCCTTGAAGCCGAAGGGAAAGGACGCATTCGTCGCTCGCGGGACGGGGCTTGGACGACGTCGTTTGACGGATCCGCGCCCCGTGAACTCGCCGAAGCTATCGAAGGAATTTGCGACCCAACGGAATGGGACGTGCTCCAGGAGATTGCACTGCTGGAGCCTGTCTCCGAACCTGCGATTCTGCGTGCGCTCGATGCGCGCGCACTGCGTACGCTCATGGAACGAGATTTCGTCATCTCACGCCGTCAGTCGCGTATCGATACTGAGCTGATCATCGGACACCCGATGATGGGGGAGTCGATTCGGCAGACAATTCTGCCGAACACCCGGCACGAGATTTTCGACCGCGCATTCGCAGCGGTGCGAGATGATTTGGCGCATCTTGATCCGTTGTATCAACCGGACCGGCTGTTGCGTTTGGTGCTGCTCGGGATCTCAGCCGGTAAAGAGCTTCCGTTTGCATGGATCTGGGCTGCGTTTGAGTATCTGAAGCGAAGCGACGATACGAGCATGAGATTCAGGCTCGCGCAGCATGTCATCGCAAGCCCAGAAGCGACGCCAGCGCAGATTGTCATGAGCGCCGACGTGGCCGTGAGTATCGCGCGGTACGAGGGCGATGAGGTCGGCCTTGAACGGGCGATTTCGGGCGCAGCTGGAGTATTGGCGCGGGCAGAGAATCTCGACGAAATCCCGGTCGTTTCACTCGCACATATTCGCGTGGAGCTCCTGCTCTGGCACGTGACAGAGGGGCGTCCGGAAGAGGACATCCTTGCAGAACTCGATGCGCTCGATGCAAGCCACGGTGGGTACAGCCCCGAACTTGACGGCTATCTGCGCAGCGTGCGCACGCTGGTGCTGGCCTGGATCGGACGGCTGTCCGAAGCGGTCGACATCGTCCTGCCAGACGACTACCTCGCGAGTCACGACGACATGTGGTCGGGGGCGCTCGGCAGCGCGATCCGCGCAATGATTCTCACGCAGATGGGCAAGCCTGGCCAGGCCCTTGCCGAAATTTCCGTCGTGCGAAACCTGCACTCCTTTGGGCCAGCAAGTGAGCCAGAGACGTCGCTGCTGATTTCGTGTGCCTGGATGTTCGGCCTGATCTACAGCGGCGATCTTGTTGCAGCGCATGAAGCCATCGTTGAGTTCGAAGGGCGTGCGCCAGGTGAGACGCCAGTCGTGCTGGAAGCGGGCAACGCGCTGATCGCGATTGAAGAGGGAGATTGGAGCGTCGCATCCGGCGCAGCGGAACGGCTGCTCAACGGCCTCAGCACCTACGACAGCTACGGCATGCTGCCGTTGGCGTATGCGATCCGCGCCCTTGCTGCGGCTGCACTTGGCGATCGTGCGCTCGCGTTGCAATCGCTCCAGGGTGCCTCGGTGCAGTCACGCGGCATCAGCCGCGCGTTGGACGGCTTCGTCCAACTGCTGACGCTGCGCACCAAGCAGTGGCTGCACATGCCAGACCTCGAACAACAGGCAAGGAAAACGCTCGATTGGGCGCGCGGCGAAAACCTGCACGAGATCGAGCTGCACGCACTGCACGTTGCGGTGTGCGCACGCGGCCAGGTGACTATCGCTGATCTCGACCGCGCAACCTGGCTTGCCGTGCATATTCAATCGCCAAAAGCGCACGCAGTCATTGCACATATGAAGAGCTTTGCTGATCCGCACCCAAATGCTCGGGGACAAATGGGCGAAACCGAGGAACGGATGCTCGCTGGCCTCGGCGTGCACCTCCCGCCGCCGGCGCCCGCAACCGTCGAACTCACCGTGCGAGAGCGCGAAGTGATGTCGCTTGCGGCACTTGGATACTCCAGTAAGTTCATCGCGGATCGCCTGCACATCTCTGCGCGCACCGTCGAAACGCACCTTGCGCGAGTGTTCACGAAGCTCGGTGTCACCAACCGAGACGAGCTCGGGGCGTGGGCAGCGCGCGAACGGCGCGGATTTGCAGACTAAACAGGTATTTTTTCTGAAAGATACGTAAATTTTCCCGATGTGAAGGCCTGTGTGCCCGACCTAATCTCAATCCTACGATTGGCCAATTTCATGCGCTGATGCCCGAAATTGACCGCGGCATCTGGCGTGGCCGTGTTCAAGGGGAATGTGTATGGGTAAGGCCGTATCCAAGGGGGATAACAGCCAGAAGGGCGCACTGCGGTCACTCCGCAAGGGTGCCATAGCGATCGTGGCAGCAGCGGCGCTCATCGTCGGTCCGGGGACCGTGAGCGCATACGCGCTCGACGACATCGCTGCGACGACCGCGGAGCAGATCGTTGAGACTGCGCCAGCCGAGGCGCCTGCGACCGAGGAAGCTCCGGCTGCGGCTCCCGCAGCTGAGGAATCCGCGGTTGCGGCTCTCGTGGCGGAGCCCGCGGTGGAGGAAGCCGCTGAGGCAGCAACGGATGCTGACATCGCGGCTCCCGCGGCTTCCGAAACAGATCAGGCCGCGGCGCAGACGCCGGCGGCAGACGCTCCCGCTGCGCGCGCAGTGTCGCGCTCGGTCGACACCCCCGCGTCGTCGCCAGCTACCTTCGGCGGGAACAACGGCAACAGCGGTAATGACGGCGAGATCAAGAAGATCTCGCTCTGCCACGCGACGTCGAGCGCCAAGAACCCGTACGTCTTGAACGAGGTCAGCATCAATTCGTTCTTGGATACCAAGGACGGTTCCATTGCGAAGAACGGTCACGGTTTCCACGGGAAAGACATCATTCCGCCGTTCTCCGGTACCTACAAGAAGAAGCCGGTGAGCTTTGCAGGCCTGAACTGGGATGCAAAGGGCCAGGCAGTATTCGGTGCAAAGTGCGACGGCAAGGCAGAGCCGCCTGTCGTGCTCGCCCCGAAGGCTAGCTATGCAGCCGACGCAGACTGCACCGCACCGATTTCGAGCCGTCAGGCAACGATCCGCGTAACGCTCAGCGAGATCACCGGCGGCCCCGCTGCACAGCTCACTGTGACCGGGCCGAACACGTTCAGCAAGACCGTGACCGGCTTGCGAGACGGTGAGATCACCGTCGAGGTTCCCGGTGCTGGCACGTACTCAGCGCAGCTGATCGTTGCTGGCAAGACCGTGTCGACGACCTCGATCGTGGTCGCTGTGTGTGCGTCGGTCATCGAGCCCGGCATCCCCGTGGTGAACCCCGAGCTGACCGTACTCGGCAACGCAGACTGCCTCGCAGCCAACGGTGCGCGCCAGGCGAAGATCACCGCAACACTGTCACAGGTGCCTGAGGGACGCGTCACCAACCTGTCGGTCAGCGGGCCGAACGGTTTCACCGCAACGCTCAGTGATGTGCGCAACGGTGACTCGACCGTGCTCGTTCCCGGCGCTGGCACCTACACGGTCACGATCACTGCCGGCAGCTTCATCGCGTCGAGCGCTGTCGAGATCGCGCAGTGCGCGACCCCAGTGAAGCCCGTTCCGACCGTGTCGGTTGTTGCTGACGCTGATTGCTTGACCGCTGCTGCTGACCGTGAGGCTTCGCTGCGAGTGACTGTTGGCAACATTGCTGCAGGTGCTGCTGGCACCGTTGTTGTGAGCAACGCTGCTGGTGAGGTCGACACTGTCGCCGTGACTGAGAATGGCGACATGACGGTTCCAGTCCCGGGCGCTGGCTCATACACGGTGCAGGTCACCGTTGATGGCGCATCGAGTTCTGCCGCGGTTTCGGTACCCGTATGTGCAACCCCGATTCAGCCCGCACTCACCTCGATCGTGCTCAACCAGGAGTGCGTTGCGCTGGAGCTTCCTGACGGCACGACCGTCGAAACTGCACTCGTTGCTGGCAGCACCGGGTCGCTGACCGCCAATGGTCTTGTGCGCGGTGAAACCTACACGTTGACCGCAGCTGACGCTGCCGGCGACGCCGTGAACGTCGCGGCGAACGGCGCAATCATCGGTGGCGGCGACGCGGTTGGATTCACCCTGCACTCGACTGAGCCTGGCGATTTCACGCTGACGCTCACGCCCGCTGACTCTGCCAACGAGGTTCTCACCGCGCAGGTCACCTTCAACGGTTGCACGTTCGCCGAGATTGATGATGAATTCGAGGAGTACACCCCGCCCGTACTCACCGCAGATCCCGGTGCGTGCACCGATGGAACCCTGTCCGGCCGCATCATGATCAACTTCTCGAACCTGCAGATCGGCCACGAGTACCGGTACACCGTTTCGCACGAGGGCACCGAACAGGAGCACGACACGTTTGTCGCCTCCGCCACAGCGGAAGGCATTGCCTTCTCGTCAGTTGTCGACGGTGACTACGTTGTCACGCTGCTGAACACAAAGGTCGAACGTGACGCAGTGCGGCTGACCACCTTCATTGAGAAGTGCCGCTCTGACATTAATCCCGGTGGCGAAAACCCTGATGTAGAGATTCCGGAAGAACCCGAGCTGCCCTCGACCCCGATCGATCCTGACACCGAGGTGCCCGGCGATCACGAGGGTCCCTGCACCCCGATGGACGGCACGGACGACTTCCAGAGCACGCCCGTCGGGATCGTGAACAAGCGGCCCGCAACGGTCGTGGCGGCCACTAATGCGCCCGCACTCGCGAACACCGGTGGGGCTGAGAACAGCTGGCTCATCGCACTCGCAGCGACCATGCTGCTCGGCGGCGCGAGCGTGTTGACCATGCGTCGCGCACGTCGCCTCAGCAAGTAAGTAGCGCTCGCCGCGACTGACGCAGTACCCGTCTGAACACGGGGCCCGTGCATCCCGCACGAGCCCCGTGTTTTGCGTCTGGCTAAGCGTCATCCTCCCGCATAGGGTGAACGCATGGGATTCTTCGACCTCTTCAAGAAGCAAAAGCCTGGAATTGCACAGGAGCCTCAGGCGGCCGGGGCATCACCGTCTGCGGCTGCACCCATCGACTATTCGCCGCTTATCGAAATGGCGGCGATCATCTCAAACGGTGACGCCAAGGTCGCCACAGACATCACTCTGCTCGCGACCGACCCCGCGGCGTTCAGTGCGCAGCACCGCGAGTGGCTGGCTGACTTCGGCTACGAAGCAGACGAGGAGCTCGGATCCGAGGAGATCCGTGACATCTTTGCGTACTGGCTCGTCGGGTACGAGACCCCGTTCGAGTACGGTGCATACATCGACTGGAAAGAGGCGCCAGAAGAGATCACTGCGCAGCTTGATGCTGCGCTCGAGAAGCTCGGCTACCCCCTCACCACCGCCGAGATCGCAATTGAAGAGACGGGCACCGCTGACGACACGATGACCGCGCTGAGCGCGATCTCGAACCTCTGCGAGATGTCAGGATTCGCGCTCGCCATCCTCGATACCGAGAGCGACAGCTACCACCTCTTTATCGTCCCGGCCGAGAGCTACGACCGGTTGGTTGCACTCGCTGAGTCCCTCGACTACCGGGTGTATTCAGCGGACTAGGAGATCCGCCACCGAATTCAGCACCTCATCAGGGCGGAACGGGAACTTCTCAATCTCCGCGGGATCCGAGATGCCGGTCATCACCAAGACCGTGTGGAGTCCGGCCTCCATGCCCGCGACGATATCGGTGTCCATCCGGTCGCCGATCATCGCGGTGTTGTGTGAGTGCGCGCCAATCTTATTGAGCGCGGATCGGAACATCATCGGGTTCGGCTTGCCCACGATGTAGGGCTCCTTGCCGGTTGCTTTGGTGATGAGTGCAGTTATTGCGCCCGTCGCGGGCAGCGGGCCCTCGGGGCTCGGCCCGGTCGCATCTGGGTTGGTTGCGATGAACCGTGCGCCGTTATTGATGAGGCGGATCGCCTTCGTGATCGCATCAAACGAGTAGTTGCGGGTCTCGCCGACCACCACGAAGTCCGGATCAGTTTCCGTCATGATGTAGCCCGCGTCGTGCAGCGCAGTCAAGATGCCTGCCTCGCCGATGACGAAGGCGGATCCGCCTGGCTTCTGCTGCTTGAGGAACGCTGCGGTCGCGAGCGCGCTCGTCCAGATGCGGTCTTCCGGGACATCGATGCCCGAAGCTGCGAGGCGAGCGGAGAGGTCGCGCGCGGTGAAGATTGAGTTGTTGGTGAGCACCAGGTAGGGCTGCTCAGTGTCGCGCCAGTGCTGAAGGAGCTCTGCGGCGCCGGGAATTGCGGCCTGTTCATGGACGAGCACGCCATCCATGTCGGTCAGCCAGCATTCGATGTTCTCGCGGTGCGATGCCTGCGTGTTCATAGTGTTTACATTACGCCGGAAAGGTGAACGGTTGGCAAACACGGACGCGTTCAGGCCTGTGTTCGCCTCGCCGAGTCGTCTGAACCGTGATGTCAGCGGCGGCTGGCAGACTTAAGCCATGCATGCACGAGCTGGCGAAGCGCCCATCGCAGAAGACCTCATCGACGTTGAGGCGCTGCGAGCTGCGTACTTTGATGTGGTGCCCGACCCCGCTGTGGCGACGCAGCGCGTCGCGTTTGGCACCTCTGGCCACCGCGGCTCGGCGCTGAAGGCGTCGTTCAATGAGGCGCACATCGCGGCGATCAGCCTCGCGATTGCCGAGTATCGCGCTGAGCAGGGCATCACCGGTCCGCTCTACATCGGAGCTGACACGCACGCCCTCTCGGCGGTCGCCGAGACGACCGCGCGCGAGGTGCTCGTCGCTGCTGGTGTGCACGTGATTGTTCCCGCTGGCGAGGGGGACGCGACGTTCGTCCCGACCCCGGCGCTCAGCCACGCGATCCTCACCCACAACCGCGACCTCGCGGCCGACGATCCCGCGCGCGCTGACGGCATTGTCGTGACGCCCAGCCACAACCCGCCAGCTGACGGTGGCTTCAAATACAACCCGCCCCACGGCGGCCCGGCAGACACCGACGCCACCGGGTGGATCGCGGGGCGAGCGAATGAACTCCTCGAAGCAGGCACTGACATCACGCGCGGCGACGCTGACGCGGTGTCGACCTACGACTACCTCGGCGCGTACGTCGAGAGCCTCGGCGAGGCGATCAACATGGCTGCGATCCGCGATGCTGGCATTGCGATTGCCGCGCACCCGCTCGGCGGCGCGAGCCAGGCATACTGGGGCGCGATTGCTGAACGGTACGACCTGAACCTCACCGTGCTTGGCCCAGGCGTTGACCCGCAGTGGGCTTTCCTGCACCTCGACTGGGACGGCAAGATTCGTATGGATCCCTCGTCGGCGCACGTCATGTCGACGGTGGAGGCGTTCCGCAACGACTACGCAATCGTGACCGGTAACGACGCTGACGCCGATCGCCACGGCATTGTGACCCGTGACGCTGGCCTCATGAACCCGAACCACTTCCTCGCAGTCTCGATTGACTACCTGCTTGGGCACCGTCCCGAGTGGTCGACCGCCGCCGGCATCGGTAAGACCCTGGTGTCGTCTGCGATGATCGACCGCGTCGTCGCGGCACACGAGCGTCAGCTGCTCGAGGTACCCGTCGGCTTCAAGTGGTTCGTTCCTGGGCTGTCAGACGGTACGGTCGTCTTCGGTGGCGAAGAGAGCGCTGGCGCATCGTTCCTACGCTTCGACGGCACCCCCTGGAGCACTGACAAGGACGGGATCCTGCTCGCGCTGCTCGCGGCCGAGATTCTTGCGGTGTCTGGCAAGTCGCCGTCAGAGCATTACGCGGCGCTTGAAACGCGCTTCGGTGCTCCCGCCTACGCTCGCATCGACGCTGCGGCGACGCCTGCGCAGAAGGCGAAGCTCGCCGCTCTGAGTGCCGACGACGTCACCGCCACCGAGCTCGCGGGGGACCCGATTGTCGCTGTGCTCACCGAAGCGCCGGGCAACGGCGCGGGTATTGGTGGTTTGAAGGTGCAGACCGAGCACGCCTGGTTTGCCGCGCGGCCGTCGGGTACCGAAGACGTCATGAAGATTTATGCAGAGTCGTTCCGCGGCGCGGAACACCTCGCTGAGGTGCAGCAGGCGGCGCAGGCACTCGTGGGTCGCGTGCTGGGGGAATAAGCTGGTGAGCATGTCCTCGAACAACGCTGTGCCCCTCCGTCGTTACTCGTACCTCGGTCCGGCCGGCACGTTTACCGAGGCTGCCCTCAAGCAGGTGCCAGAAGCGGTCGGCCAGAACTGGAACCCGGTCGCCAACCTCGGTGAGGCACTGCAAGACGTCGTGAGCGGCGAGAGCGACGCAGCGATGATCGCGATCGAGAATTCGATCGACGGTGGCGTCACCGTTGCACAAGACGCGCTCGCAACCATCCCGGGCCTGCGCATCATCGGCGAGTACCTCGTCTCGGTGAACTTCGTGCTCGTCGTGCGACCCGGCACGAAGCTCGAAGACGTGCGCGTCGTGAGCGGCCACCCCGTCGCCTACGGGCAGTGCCGCGCATGGCTCGATGAGCACGTGCCTGCACACCAGCACATCCCCGCGCCCTCGAACGTGCAGGCGGTTGTCGACCTCTTTGAATCGAACGCCGATATTGACGCGGCGATCGCACCGCCCGGCATCGAAGACCATTACGACGTTGAGGTGCTCGCGTCTGGTCTCGCTGAGAACCCCGACGCGCAGACCCGCTTTGTGCTCGTCAGCAGCGTGCTGCCTGTCGCAGAGCCGACCGGCACCGACAAAACCTCGCTCATCGTCGAGCTGCCCGAAGACAAGTCGGGTGCCCTGCTGCTGCTGCTCGAGCAGTTCGCGACCCGCGGCATCAACCTCACCCTGCTCGCCTCACGCCCCATCGGCGACCGCATGGGCCGCTACCGCTTCGTCATCGACGCAGAGGGCCACGTGAAGGACGAGCGCGTCGCAGACGCGATCCTCGGCGTGAAGCGTTTCAGCCCCCGAGTCGTATTCCTCGGCTCGTACCCGCGCGCAGACCGCCTGTCGGCGTCATACGCCGCAGGGCACAGCGATGACTCGTTCCGCGAGGCTCGCGACTGGCTGAGCGACGTCGTCGACGGGTCACGCGCGTAGAATCAACACATTGTTTACGTCGCTGCGGAGCGTTCCTCTGTTGGGTAGCCGATCGCGATCGCGATAGTTTGGACGCGTTTGAATCCGTCAACACCCAGTAGCTGTTTGAGTGTAGACGGAACTAAACCCGCAAATATTGAGCCAGAAACGCCGTTTTCGACCGCGGACATCCACGCAACCTCCGCAGCAGCCCCAGACCGCTCAAGCAACAGCCGGTAGCCATGATCTCCGTCTAGTTCGTGCGCGGACTTTAAAGAGCCAATGAGGAATACAATCGCGGCAGCACTTGCAAATTCCGGCTGCAACACGAACTCTTGGACGTCAATGCTACGGTGCTCTGTTGCCAATTCGAGTCCTGATACATCGATCTTATAGATTCCCGGACTTGCATTTTCAACGTTCCGCGCAATCACAAAGCTTTGAAGTGGAACTTCTATTGCCTGTCGGGGCCATAGGTTTTGGTCGAGCTGTTGGACCCGTTGCGAAATGGTCGTGAGCAGGCTCTGCTTTATCGTACTAGTGGTGAAACGTTTGACTGCTCGACGGCTTTGCAGAGCACTTAGTTGAAAGCCGGACGCGCTATTACCGGCAGCATCGGTTGAGGGCTGGCGCTGAAGTAGATCTACGATTTCCAAGGAAGCAGCTTCAACTGAAGCAGAGAGCCCCAGATATAGGTCTAGCGATGTCTTCATTCTTTGGGGTCCTCTCTGAAGTCCATCTGTGCAGTAACAACCTGAGAGTTCCTATCGAGTGCGTACTCGTCAGCAAGATGCTGATCTTCCCATGCCTGGGCGTTCTTCACGGCAAGCCCGAAAGCGCTAGCGATCGTTGTGAGATGGCTAATTGCGATACCTGTATCGAAATGCACTATTCGATAGCCGAAGTTTCCGTATTTTTTCCAGGTCCTGGAAATTTCTCCCGATATGAGGATCTCTAGCTCAGTTGAGCCGCAACTGTTGGTGTCCATGATCGGGACAAGAGAATGGTTCAGAGCGTTATAGAAGTACCTTCCATTAGGCAAATCTTGAAAGCCTGCAACTCGGAGATATGCCTGGGGCGAGCCAAGATTCCCGCCGCTTGGAGCCCATCTGCGGATAGCGTTCTCGGCTGACGACCGAGTTCGATTGATCCCGAACGAGTATTCCAAGAGGATCGCAAGAGAGTCCACGTTTAGACCTTTGAAAAGATGCACATCTCGAATCAAATGATGAGGAAGCAGTACTTCGGGGGAGCCATGGACAGGGGTTCGCTGCTCCACTTGGAGTAAAGCGTTACTCGGCTCATAGTGCTTTTGATGCCCCCGCGGGCGTCGGGCACGAGCTGGTGGAATAGCAACGCTCGACTCGAAAATATAGCTCCAAATAGGGTTGCTCGCTGTGGAAGGAGCAACTTGGCAGATGGTGCACCCGGGCTCCGGAACGGCAACGACGGCATCAGTCTTGAACGGTGAACCGTGAATATGAATTCCGTTGTTTTCACTTTGCGCGGCTCCAACGCCGGCGACCAGAAGTGAGATTTGCTGCTCGACCAGCCCGAGTAGGAGGGGCTGGTACTTTTCACTAGGAAATGAATAGTCCCATGTGTGTCCGCCGCACATTGGGCAAGGACCATAGTCAAACGACGATGACGGTCCGATCAACGCCTCACTATTACCGAAATGCACCGGGAGGATCGGAATCCCTTGTTCATGTGCGTCGCGAATGGCATCATTCCAATTCGAGTCCTTAGCCGAACTATTGGTGAGGAGCATCACCAGTAGATCAACGCGAGTGACAGCGACCCAATTGTGGACGATCGACACCCCATAGCCAGAAACTAGCCTGTTCTCGAGCGTTGCTTTGAGCGTGGGATCTTGGCTGAGGATCGCGATCTTTGCGTTTGTGAGGTTCGAAAGGCCAATTGTTCCAGAACTGTTCTTCCGCGTTTGATCGGTGGCTCGGTGTAGAAAGCTCAGCAGTGGGTCGCTTTCCCACTCCCCGAGTTCGCCGTCGAGGAGTAAACCCGCAGTGAAAAGCTGGAAGAGGAATTCGTGACACGAGGCAGCGCTCAGATTGAGTAGCTTCGGGAGCTCCGCGATGTGTGTGGCGCCGTCTAACACACTGAAGACCTTGGAACCTAAAGAGCGGATGATCTCTCCACTGATGGAACGTCGTGAGAGCAAGCCGTCAACTACCAGCGTATTGTCCACACAGGTCGTCGGCAACCCGGGGCAAATTGCTGGGAAAGTCGGTAACTGCATTTGCGGGTCTTCTTGCGATGAGACCGCAGCGGACGGTACTGAATTCATTTGGCTCCCTCCTTGGGAGTTCTGTGTCTTGCGGAGAAAGCGACGGCAGCCTCTTCAATTGGAATTAGCCCTAGCCGGTTTGCAATGAGGTGGAGATGATGATGGAAGTAGTAACTCGGTGGTCTGGGGAGGACATCTTCTAATTGTGAGAGCATCACAGCGTGCGGAATCCAGGACGTTGCCGCTTGCTGCGAGAAGAATGCTGGCGTTTTCCCAACAACAGGAAGAGGATTGCGTGCGCCCCACCACTCTTGATGGGTTTGGCAGAAGCCTTGCCAGATCTCGTTGGTAGGTGACCAAGCGAACTTTGTCGCTTCGAAGTAGGCGCGCAACATGAGTTGTTTTTGCCGGAGAGATTCTGCTTTAGGCATAGAAAGTAGCTGCAATACGGCCATGCTTGTGCTCTGGAACGCCTTTTCAGCGGAATCTATGTATGTCGAACTCCACTTAGAGACTTCTCGCTCATACACGTCTGATTGGGCTGACGCGCCTAGCCTGGCGCAATCAGATTTGAGTAGGCGATACAAGTTATCAAGGCTTCTTAAATCTGAAGAACTGAACCGGAACCGTAGATGAACCCCGTCGAAGTCCGCGTACCGTAAGAAAAACCATCTCGTGATCTGTAGATTTGGATTTCTAATGTGGGCCAGGACTAGGGGACCTAGAACTCCTAATAGTGAAGACAACTCTGAAGGGGACGCAGGGTAGATCTTTAGGAAGAGCCAGCTCAATTGGTCTCCGCCCTAGCAATTTGAATCAGAGTGAGTCGTTCTTCCGTATAACGTGTAGATCCTTTCCCTCTTTCTGGCAAGACCTCTTCAAACCAGACGTCTGAAACATTGCGAACCATCTGACAGAAGTGATGGATTGAGTAAAGAGACCGCAGCGAGACCCAAAATGGTTTGTGCTGGCCAAGATCGGACAGACTCTTCGTAGGCAGATAGACGAAGGCTTCGGTGGGTAGCTGATGGCGAACGCGCCATTTTTCTACGGCTAGAAGCTGGCTTACGTTTGTTTCGTGACCTCCGAGGTCTGGAAAATCTGAGAGATTCAATGTCCATGAGCGTCTACGAAGCACAATGTTTCCGAGAGTCTGACGCGGGTGTGAAGAACCATGAACTCCCATCGACTGGGTTGTGCGGATGAGAGGGTTCCCCCTAAGCGCGGCAGGGTGGTAGTTCGCCCAAGGGTTAGCAATGCTGAGCAGAACCCTTGTTAGGTCGTCATGCGTCCATTGCGGCGTTACACCCCAATAAGAGATTCCGATTTTTGAATGGTCGGATCTGGACAGCTGGATGGTGTTTGAGAATGCATCCCAGTGTATGAACAGGTCACTGGCGGTCAACTGGCCATTCTCATGAGTGGAAGAGCATAAAGTGAAACAATTCGAAGGCGTTGGCATAGAGGCGTGAAGCGGCGAAGAATTCGCAATTGGAAGAAATGACAACACGGTCACGCCTGTTGAGAATTGCTGTTCTGAGAATGCGGTTAGTTCCGTGCGAGCTTTTGAAAGCGCATCCCTGTTGGCTTTGTCAGAGTCGATGTAATACCTCGCAAGTAGACCGTAGTCGGCTGGGAAAACATTGTTCAGGATGAGTACGTTGCTGCTACTCGAATGCTGGTAACTGAGGATTGCTGCGGGTGAGGGCACGCTGCCGCTAATTTGCACTTGATGCATCGGGCGCCCAACGCTGTTCGATGCCCATGCTTGGTGTAACTGGCGCATGAAGGTTTGGTCAGCCAAAGTCGCCCAGAGGAAAGCCTCTAGATTCAATCGCCCGCCGTAGCCTTGCAGCCGTTTAGCCAGAAGCTCGTATGCACTGGAGAGAAAGACTTGTTTTCCCAGCTCCTTCGCGACCGCTACAAGGCTTGTAGCGACCGCTGAATCTTTCCCGGACTTCGAGGGGCGCCATTCGATGACGCTTGATTCGTGAATAAACGGGCCACGTGGTGCTGGGAACGCTAGTTTTTGGAAGAGTGAACCAATCTGATTCCGTATCAAAGAAAGCTCAGCTTTCTTCCGAAAGCCGGTGAAGGTGGAAAGCTTCCTTGCGGTCACGTGCACTATATTTCTCATGCGAATGATCTCTTCTACATCCGCCCGAGTATTTTTGTCTAAATGAGTCAAATGACCTGTTAGCTGTTTGAAACTGGTTCTGAGGAGACCCGCTTCGAAGAGCCTTCTAATTCTGAAATCGCTGAGCATATCGCTTGCCGCCTGATTGGATACGTATGACATGACCTCCGCTTCATGACAGGTGATGTTCTTGAGGCTGGTTGTGATTAGCGAGGATTGTGCGGATACTGATTCCGTGAGTCCAAAGAGCTGAGAATTCAGTTTCTTGTGACGTATGACGGACAAAGCTGGGCATAAAGATGCACCGAATCGTTCTACAAGAGCAGAAATCAACGCTGTGTCTACGTGCGGCGCAAGTTGGGTCCGCTTTCCAAGCTTTGCACCTGGGTATGAAGCGTGGGCGAAGCTTGAAAGCGGTGTGGGTTTCAAGGTTGCGCGAACTACGTAGTTGATCGCTGAGCGAGTAGAACTCTGCCCTGGGCGGAGCGGCGCGAATTGTAATTTGCATGCGAAACTGTCGGAGGTGACAGCCAATGCGTCGCTTACGGATGAAGACCTTAACGAGCGGATAAGCGACGACCGGACCTCTTGCTCATCTTTCCTGATTGCACGCGATAGAGCTTCAGTAGACGCATTCCATCTATTAAGGTCGCGCAAGAAACTCTCAAGGACCGATCGCAGGCCCGTGCGTGTGGCAGTTTCGATCTCACTGGTGGAGGGGCTGAAACGACTCTTTGTCTTGCGGCGGAGAGAGAGCAACTCACGACGAACTTGAGGGTTGCTCCCTGGGACAACCGAGAATATCCGAGAGGACAAAGTCGAGCTGGACGCCAAGAGGGACTCCTCTGCTGCAGCTACATCATCAAGGGATTGGACTGTTTCGGCTTGGACGAAGTCCAAGGCGTTCAGCGGCAACGAGGCTTTCCTCATGACGGTGGGACCTAGTGCAGGCTTAGCCGCTGGCATATAACACCGCCGTGATAACGAGAGTGAAGCTGAAGGCGGCGTAGAGCAGAATTGAAACGACGTAGAGGTAGTACGCGAAATGTCGCTGTTTACTGACACCAACTAGATAATTTGGCGGAGGAATTCTAGTTATGTCATGGAAGATGAGTCTTAGCGCGTGCGTTCTGAGGTTTGTATGGCCTGTCAAGGCTTCTAACATGTAATACCCATCGCTGCGTGAAAGTGGGTTGAGGTTCACTGCCAATGCTCCTAACTGGAATATCTGAAGCCAAGTCCAAAGGGCGACCCATGGTTCATTACTGAACTCCCTCGTGGCTCCAACCACAGTCAGTGCCACGAGATCCACTGCCGGCCCGGCCGCAGAAACTAGCGCTCTATCTGCTCTGGAAGGGAGGAGGACCGCTGCCGACCGATCTACGTACCCTGTTGGTATGACGTAGAACATCAGGCCAATGCCTACGTCTGTCACAGGGAGTCCGAAGTACCCCATGGCGAATGCGTGGAATGCTTCATGAATTGCCAATTGGAGTAGTAGCAAGGGGGCGATTACTAGGAGCTGCTGAACTTGCGGCGGAGCAGCTGGCGGTGAGACGTTTGCGCAAGCGAAGAAAGTGGCAACGGCCAAAACACAAATGCAGACCCACAAATAGACGCGCGGGACATCGGAAGCGGATTGCCCAAATCGCGCGAGAAAATGTGCATTACGGATGGGAATCCGCTTGAAGAAATCAAGCCCTAGAGTGGTATGGACCTTTTGACGCCTTCGCAGACGTTCATCATTAGGGGAAAGGTTGAGCAACGAATAGTCTTGCAGAATCTCAAGTAGATCTGCGAGTCTCTTTCCCTCGCTACTTACCTCTAACACGCCAAAACGGTTAAAGAGTTCTTGACCGCTGACACCGTCTTTAAGTATCTCCAAAAGGCCGATACTGGGCTTGCTCAGGGAAAGATAGGTTTCGCCTGGCACCTCTATGTAGAGACGTCCTTCAGCACCAACAATGATCTCAATACCGGTCTTCAGTTGAAGAAAAGGCACCTCGATCCATTTCATTGGGCAAGATTGCAAGTCGAAGTCGGTCTATCGGGGCCTTCGCGAAAGATATTGAATCATGCCCGCCAGGTACTCAGGCAGCTTCCTGTTGCAGCTGAGCCTGTGGCGCATGAGAATGTGGAGAACGTACCCGCACTGCTAACCCCGGGAGACACGGTGTTGGGGAGATCTTCGATAGACAGCTCTTCAACCGATACCAACTCATTTTCAGTCATGATTTGACTCCTTAAACTATTCGCCGAAGCATTGAATTAGCATCAACGCCGCAGATGATCCGGACATCAATTAGGTGGAAGCGATGACCGTTTTTAGAAGCTAATTTCTGGGCCCCGAAAATTCAATGGCAAATCGATTTATGCAGCGCTCTGTCGCGAAACACGTACACATCTCGTCATAGCGGCCGTCGACCTTACACCTGTAAGAACCAATCAGTGAGCTGGTTGCCTCTATCGTCAGTTTTCGGCAATGAGAGAACAACGCGCACCAACCGATTGCTGCCGAGACTCTGTAATACCTACGTTGAAGTCAGAGTCAGTTGGGTTTCTCTATTGGTCCAACTGGCATGACCCGAATGCCTAAACGCGTCCGAAAATGTGAGGAGTTGGCATGACAACCATTATGTCTGCGACAGATATAGCGCCAGCTGTCGTGCTCGAGTCTCTAGTCAAGACTTACGGAGACCGGACTGTCCTCAACCGCTTGCAATGCAGTATCGAACAGGAGACAGTGGTGGGGGTACTCGGCCCGAACGGTGCAGGCAAATCTACGCTTTTGGAAATCGTTGCGGGACTTCGGAAGGTCACTGAAGGGTCAGTGAAGGTGTTGGGGCTAAACCCTTCCGAAGAACGCCGATTAATGACAAGGCTAGTCTCCATCCAGCCGCAAACGGCAAATGTATTTGGAGCACTCACGGTACGTGAAACGCTCCGGCTTCATGCTTCATTTCATGCAGATCCTTGTGATGTGTTTGAAATGATCGCGAAAATTGGATTAAACGCCCAGGAAGACTCCCGAGTAGAAAACTTGTCAGGAGGGCAGCGGCGTCGACTGCTCTTTGGCGTAGCCATCATCGGTAAACCCAAACTGGTGATCTTGGACGAGCCTTCTGCCGGCCTTGACCCAGAAGCGAAGCTACAGCTTGTTGCTCTCATTAAGGAGCTTGGCGAATCAGGTACGACAGTGCTTGTGTCTACTCATGACATGAGTGAGGCTGCGCAAGCATGCGATCGTGTCGTGATCCTGGTGAACGGACAGATCAAAGCGGATGGTTCACCAAAAAGTCTCATCGAAAGCGCAAAAACGCATTCTAAATTGCTTTTTGAAGTTGCCACGAGGCAGGCGCTTACAAAGGTGTACGAGCTCTTTGGCGCGAATTCAGTGAGCGCTAAGAATGTCGGAGAAAGCTGGAGCGTACAGGTTGAGTCCGCAGACCCGGACGGTCTTCTTCAGAGCTTGGTTCGTGACAGTCAGGTTCGGGGAAGGAAATTTCGAATTGAAACTCCAAGCCTTGAAGATTTTTACCTTTCGATAGTTCAAGACCTACCTGCGGGCGACAACGCTAAGGAAGACCATGGTTAAAAACGCTTATGCGCCGCGCTCAGCATTTGTTGAGCTCGCTACTGCGAGCGCAAAGGATCTTTATCGAGACAAAAAAGGTTCGTTCTCAATACTGTTCATGTTTGTGTTCTTCTTGTTGTTAATACTTGGCTTGAACTACACGATCAATGTGAGCAAACGGGTGGACCCTGTTGTCGCCATTGGAGAAACCGTACCTAGCGCTGTTGAACTTGAGACCGCGTTTCGCGCTGCAGGAATTGAAATAGCGCAAGACCTCGGCCGAGCCAATGTCACGGTGCAAGAAGCACAGGGCAACATGACTATCTTGCTGAGTAGCGTAGAAAAACCGATATGGATTCCAATCATCGCTGTGATTGAGAGCATTGGTGTTCCAGCTGAGAAACTCACAGTGCAGGATGACCTAGGCGACCCATATATAGACCTTCTCCGCACTAATCTGCCTGCGCTGTCAGCGCTTGGGCTGATGGCAATCGCATTTATGGGAACTTCTGTCCCGCTTACTCGAATGCGTGAGAACGGTTCGCTTAGGCTGCTCGGGACAACGCCAGTGAGCAAGCTGACCTTTATTCTGGCCCAAACTCCGATTCGCCTGATCTATGGCTTGGTCGTCATTGGAACCATCTTCGGCGTGGCCGCCATTGCTGGCTATGCACAGGGGACTCAGCTGCCACGGCTCCTACTGTCAATGACGTTAGGGCTGACCGTGTTTTTTGCGCTTGCATATTTGGTTGCGGCGCGGTCACGGCGAGCAGAAACTGTGAATAATGTAGCCGCGATACTCCCCGTGACTGCGATTTTGGCGTCAGGTCAGGTTCTTCCGCCGCAATTGCTGCCGATCTGGTTGACGTGGGCCATGAATGCTTTGCCAACGACTTGGTACACGAGAGTTGCCTCGGCCGATTTGACAAGCGAGGCTTTGAATCCGGGCCAGTTCGCTTTGTATTGGGGGCTAATGGGTGGAACTGCGATCTGCGCAGCCATGCTTTCAGCTCGGCTATTCGTTTGGGACGATCGAGAGCGTTGAGACCTTTGACCCAAACCGACTTTGAGCGTGTACTCAAGATCGTGTCAGCGCAAGGAGGACTCGTTGCTAGCGTTGACCGAATTTCTCCAACTGGCTATCCATATCAAGTGTTTGGTGCAAGTCTCGGTGATCTCGGGGCCGGGACAACAAATGTGCGCGGCTTTGTTTCCAACACGAGGTCATTGGATGTTGGTGGTTCTGGAGGCGGGCTCGATTCAGAACTTGCCAGGGGAATAGCGACGGTGGAAGCAATTGAAAGGCATGCAAATTGTGCAGTTCCGATTGGCTTGCGTTGGGCTACCGCTAATGAGCTGGATGGTCATGTTCTAGATATGGCAACGCTTCCTACCTGCACGCCCAACGAAATGGCATCCGTGTTCTGCCCAGTTCGTTCTTACGAGTCCGACTCAACAATCCGGTGGGCAAAGGCCTGGTCGTTCACAAAAGGCGTGTCAACTTGGGTGCCAGCGGTGCTGGTTTGGCTGAACGTCCCGCCTCTTACCCCAGATGAATGCTTCACATTGCCTATCTCTACGGGAGCTGCAGCGCATTCGACTTTGGAAGCCGCAGTCCTAAACGGGATTCTCGAGGTGGTGGAACGAGACGCAATTTCGTTGGTTTGGTTGCAACGTCTTACGCTTCCGGAGATTGACTTAGAGGGGCAGGACAGAGAAATTGAACGGTCGCTGAACAAGGCGCGTGAACGAGGCAGAATGCTTCACTTTTTTGATGCCACAACCAATCTAGGAATTCCTACGGTGTATTGCGTCGAAGTAAATGAGCGGAGTAAGTCTCTGCGAACGGTGGTGATGTGCGATGCGAATCTAAATCCTCGTACATCGATCCTAAAGATCTTTCGGGAATTAGCTGCTTCGCAACTAGGCCTGAGCGGGAACCAAACTCCACCCCAAAAACCTGATGAGTTTACAACGGTGTACGACGGAGCGCTCTACATGGGTCATGAGTCGAAAGCTCATGTCTTTGATTTCCTTCTGAGTGAAACAAGAGATGTGGAGAAGGTACGTCTCAACGATCTACCCGTGTACGAGTTTCCTTCTGCGATTGAGAAATTGAGATTTGTGCTCTCTCGTCTGGCGCAAGCCGAAATGGAGGTTGTGGTCGCAGACATTACAACGAGGGAAGCGAAGGCGGCCGGAATACATGTTGTGAAGGCTATTGTCCCGCAGTTGATGCCGCTGTCATTCGTTCATTCCGCACGCTTCCTTGCTCATGAACGCCTCTACGATGCGCCGGATCGTATGGGTTTCGGGAAACGTCCATATGAGGAAATTAACCCGTACCCTCAGCCATTTGCATAGGAGTTCGCTTGTGAAAATGAGAATTGATGTTTTCGTGCGAGACCGTTTCGGCGAAGAAGTGGCAGAGCTTCTCAAAGACAGTTTCAATGTCGAGGTTCATTTGTGGGAACAAATCTGGTTCCCGGAGACCTGGCGCCGGGAGAGTGTGATTGTGCCGATTAGTGGAGTCTCGATTCTGGACGCTGAGCGTTTTATTAATGAAACATGTGTGCCTTCGCGACGGGCCTACTGCGCAATTGTGCTCGAAGCGAGGCATCTCCGAGTCGGTCCCCTTCGCACGGTGGGCACTGATGGATGCTTCTGGTGTTTCCATACAAGACAGTGGCAGCACAAAGCATTGACTCAAACCGACGATTTCATTGAGACAACAAGGAAGCTCAATATGGGATTTACTCGGGAAGCCTTCGGCCATCTTCCTTCGCATGTCCTGCTGGCGCGAGAACTACTGGCGAGAGCGCTGGAAAACCTTGACGGAGCTGCTGACCTCGAACCTGCTGGGAATTCTGATTCTTGGCCGCGTGTGTTTAAAGCTGGCTTGGCCTACACCCACATCGAGGAGTTCTCAGTTGTTCCTGTGAATAATTGCAGTACTTGTTCTTCCACTCATGACGGGTCGTCGTCCTCTGAGCAGACGCACGACTTAGAAGCGCTGTCGATGCGGCTTCGTGCTTAGCTTGATTCGGTTCCGTAACCTAGCCCTCGGGCACCCACTCGGGATCAACACGCAGCACGAGTGAGCGCGGGTCAACCGATCCGCTCACCTGCACGGCCAGACCGAAGTCATCACCGTCAAGCTGTACCGGCTCGGGGTGCGGAACCGACAGCGCGTACTTCCGCGCCAACGAATACGTCACCGCACGACGGCCACGGCCGAGGTCGATGAAGCGGCGACCGAAGCGGCTCTTCGAGAGCACGCCGTTTTCGAGGCCGATCTTGCGCCAGATGCTCAACCAGCTGAACGGGCCGAGCGGCTTCAACACGATGACATCGAGCAGGCCGTCGTCGAGCTTTGCGTCGGGAATGAGGTGTACGCCGCCTGGCAACAGGCCGCAGTTACCGATCATCACCGTGAATACGCGAAGCGACTTCACCGCACCCTGATCGAGTGAGTAATGCACCTCGAGCGGCTTCTCCTTGACCATGGTGCGCAGACCGGCGCTCACATACGCGAGCCAGCCGACCTTCTTCTTCAGCTTCGGATTCGTCACCGAGATGGTTCGCGCGTCGAGACCCATGCCCGCAAGCACGAGGAAGACATGTTCCTCCTCAGACTCGTCCGGCCGGACGATGTTGAGGACACCAAGATCGATGGGGCGATCCGCGCCCTGGAATGCCGCCCGCACGACATTCTGTATGTCATCAAGCGGCGCACCCAGGTTGCGCGCGAGGAGGTTGCCGGTGCCCTGTGGAACGATCGTGAGCGGGACCCCGGTCCCACGCATTCCCTCGGCCAGGGCGCGGATCGTGCCGTCGCCGCCCGCACCAAGCACAACAGCGGCGCCCTCGTTGATGGCGCGCTGGGCCGCGCTCGTGCCCGCATCTTCCTTCGCGGTCTCGTACCACTGCGTCGGACCCCAGCCTGCGTCGGTCTCGGCGATCGACACGGCGATCCGCAACGCGTCGACATCGGTTTTGAACGGCTGATACACCACTGCTGCGTGAGGGATGGGCTCGTTCTGCTCGCTCGACATGGCTATAAGAGTAGTAGGTTGTGCATCTTTCAAGCAGATGCCCGGCTGCAGGCTCTAAGCTTGGGGGTGTGATCGATCCCGTACTTCTCCGCAACGATCCCGAGACCGTTAAGCGCTCCCAGCGAGCGCGTGGCAACGACGAGTCGGTGGTTGATCGTGCCATCGAGGCAGATATTGCCCGTCGCGCCGCACTGGCAGAGTTTGAGAGCCTCCGCGCTGCTCAGAAAGATGTCAGTGCCAAGGTCAAGACCGCAGCAAAGGAAGACAAGCCTGCCGCTGCTGCCGAGGCGAAGGAATTCGCTGGCAAGGTCAAGGCCGCTGATGCCCGCTCGAAGGAGGCCGCTGAGGTCTTCGAGAAGGCGGCACTGGCAATTGAGAACCTCGTGATCGACGGTGTTCCCGAGGGCGGCGAAGAGAACTTCGTGACGCTCCGCACCGTTGGTGAGGTTCCCACCTTCGATTTCGAGCCCCGTGACCACCTTGAGCTCGGTGAGATGCTCGGTGCGATCGACATGCAGCGCGGCGCAAAGGTGTCGGGCGCTCGCTTCTACTTCCTGCGCGGTGTGGGCGCTCGCCTCGAGATCGCGCTCATGAACCTCGCGCTTGACCGTGCACTCTCGCACGGCTTCACGCCGCTCATCACTCCGACGCTGGTGAAGCCCGAGATCATGCAGGGCACCGGCTTCCTCGGTGAGCACGCTGACGAGGTCTACCACCTGCCGAACCAGGACCTGTACCTGACCGGCACGAGCGAGGTCGCGCTCGCTGGCTACCACGCAGACGAGATCATTGATCTTGAGGGCGGCCCCCTCCGCTACGCCGGCTGGTCGACCTGCTACCGCAGCGAGGCTGGCTCGCACGGCAAGGACACCCGCGGCATCCTGCGCGTGCACCAGTTCAACAAGCTGGAGATGTTCGTCTACATCGATCCGAAGGACGCAGAGACGGAACACGACCGCCTCGTCGCGTTGCAGGAGGAGATGCTGCAGGCGCTCGGCCTCACCTACCGGGTCATCGACGTTGCCGCTGGCGACCTCGGCTCGAGCGCGGCTCGGAAGTTCGACATTGAGGCATGGGTTCCGACCCAGGGCACGTTCCGCGAGCTCACCTCGACGAGTAACTGCACCAGCTACCAGGCACGCCGCCTCTCGACGCGCTACCGCACCGAGACCGGCAAGACCGCGCACGTCGCGACCCTGAACGGCACGCTCGCGACCACTCGCTGGATCGTAGCGATCCTTGAAACTCACCAGCGCGCTGACGGCAGCGTGACTGTTCCTGAGGTGCTTCGCCCGTACCTCGGTGGCCTCGAAGTACTCGAGCCCACCGCAGGCGCAGCAACCTCGGGAGACACCAAGTAGGAGGAATCTTTGGCGGCATCGCTTCGCTCAGACGAACGACACCTCATTGCGCTCGACCTCGACGGCACCGTCCTCGGGCACGAGATGCCTGGCGCAGATGACAACCCATCAGAGGGTCACATCTCAGAGGATCTGCTTGAGGCGATCCGCACCCTCCATAACGCCGGGCACCTGGTCGTCGTTGCGACTGGGCGCTCGGTGGACGCCACCCTGCCGATTGTCGAGCGTCTCGGCATCGCGGCAGAGTGGGTCATCGCGGCAAACGGTGCGGTGACGCTTAAGCGCGATCCACTCGCGACGCGTGCGTACCGCCGTGAGATCGTCGAGGCGTTTGATCCGACTGATGCGCTGTTGCGGATCCGCCCCCACTTGTTCAACGCCCGCTACGCGGTCGAACTCGCCGATGGCGGGTTTCTCTACACCGAGCAGATCCCCGCGGGGACACTACCCTCGGAGCAGAAGCAGGTCGCCTTTGAAGACCTGCTGCACGTCAACGCCTCGCGCGTCGTTGTCGTGTCGCCGAACGCGAACGTGGAAAAGTTCTTCGAGACCGTCGAATCGCTCGGTCTCACCCACGTCTCCTACGTCGTTGGCACGACGTCATGGCTGGACATTGCGCCCGCAGGCGTGACCAAGGCGAGCGCGCTCGAGGTCGTGCGCGAGCGCATGGATGTCAGTCAGGGCAACGTTTTTGCGGCTGGTGACGGACGCAACGACATCGAAATGCTGCGCTGGGCAGGCCGCCTCGGTGAGGGCGTCGCGATGGGGCAGGCATGCGAAGAGGTGCGTAACGCCGCGACTCGTACGACGGCCTCGGTCTTCGACGACGGGCTACTTCTTGCGCTTCGTGAGCGTTTCCCGGTTCTGCTCGGCTAAAAAGTTTTGCTAAGCTCGTTCGCGGAGGGTTGTCCGAGCGGCCGAAGGAACTTGTCTTGAAAACAAGCAGGCGGTGATCCCGTCTCAGGAGTTCAAATCTCCTACCCTCCGCTCAGCAAAAAGCCCCCTACTTCGGTAGGGGGCTTTTTCGTATCTAAATCCCTGATGAAATCAACAATTTCGCACCCAACCACCACCCAGCACTTCCATCCCAGTCGGAAGCCTGTAACTATATAACTAACTATACTTTTCGCCCATCCCAAGGAACTCCCCAATGGAATCAACACCCCTACATCGCGGACCTAAACGCCGCCGCGACGGAGAAGGAAGCGTCTACCTCCGAAAACGAGCAGACGGCAGCACCATTGGATGGGCCGCATCCATCACAGTCCGACACCCCGTCACCCAAAAACCCGTCAAATCCATCGTCAAATACGGGAAGACCGCTGACTTAGCCCTCGTGCGACGAAACTTCGCCTACGCCGAATTCGTCGCCTCACAAGGATGGTCGGACCCTTCACTTCAACGACGCCTCGACGAAGAAATCCGAGACCCAGAACTCCAAGCCCAATCCATCACCATGCTCGAACTCGTAGACATGTGGAAGAAAGACCGCCTCACCAAAGTGCGAACGGGCACCCTCGCCCAATCCACCCTCGACGCCTACGTCGGCATCATCAACAGCCATATCGGTCCGCATCTTGGCCATATCCCTGTGAAGCAAGTCACGGTGCGAGTCCTCACGAAGCTCTTAAACGACACCCTCCCGAATACTCCCGCTTCCCTTGGACGCGTGGGGAAGGTTCGGATGAAAGAGCGAGCCAAACACGCAGGAATGGAATACGAGGCTTACCTCGCTACCCTTCCCACGCTCGGGGCGAAAACCATCAGAAGCGTCAAAAACCTCCTGAGCCTGCTCTTCAAGTATGCGAAGGCTCAAGAAATTGTCACGAGTAATCCCGTCGAAGACCTCGAAACTCCACGCCTCATCCATAAAGAACTCGACGTCAAAGCCGAATGGGGGAATTTTCTTATCGAGCATCTTCGCTCGACCTGTCCCACCACTCAAGAAGAACTCAGGTGGCTTCTTGCCACACAGCTTGGCCTTCGCCAGTCAGAGGTCCTCGGGCTGACCGACGACTGTTTCGTGTTCGACCGAAACGGCACCGGCAAAGTCGTCGTTCAACAAGTCCTCGCTCTCGACCGGCATCTTCACGGCTGTGGTGAGAAGGGTGAAGCACGAGTGTTCCCATGCGGGGAGAAATTCGCTCACCGCTGCCCACAAAAACTCCGCACCGGGAAATACTTCATTGATGACTCCACAAAGACCAGCCGCTCAAAACACGGCGGCGTGAGAATCATCCCGCTCCCACCAGCCTTAACCCTCATAGCGAAAGCTCACCTCAAACAGCTCAAAACGCTCCGGAAACAGGCATCCTTCATTCCACAGCCCTACATCCAAAAAGGCGTGGACAAGATGGGGGTCCTCGTGTTCCCCACAAAGACCGGGCGTCCCACCACTCAAAAGAGTGACAACGCCGCTTGGCATGCTCTTCTCCGCAACACCAATGCTCTTCTTGGCAAACAGAAGAAAGAACTCATTCCTGAAACACTCCCACAACACGCGACCCGACATATCTGTGCCACCTACCTCGCAAAACAGGGAACATCGGTGGAAGACGCGAAACTCATCCTTGGTCACTCGACCGTGAGTGCCCACAACGTCTACCGCCACCGCTCACAGGATGACCTGAGACGCATCGTCAGCCAGGCCGAGTCCTCACTCCGCATCTAACGCTGAAACCTTCCCTCAAGAACCCCCAGCGACCTTCGCCAGTCAGCCTCAGGGGGTTCTTGGTATTCCTAACGGATATTTTTAACTCTCACTCTGAGATTCCACCCTCATGCTTATACCCCTCTACCCTCACTCAACCCACGTTTCAGCAACTACTTCCACCCGGTCTTCAACGCTCTTAAGAGATGTGCTCAAAAGGTCGAAAGGAAAAGGTGAAAAGTCTACATACCCAGGCTTCCACACCCCCATACATGAGACTCCACTCGACCGTCCACCGCTCACCGATTCGAGCATCCACGTTTCAGCCGACCATCCACTCGCCACGACCATCCACTCTTCACGCTTCCCTTCGGTTCGCGTTCGAGTTCCTGTCCGCGACAAGTTCCTGTCTGCCTGAAACGTTCCTGCCTGAATCTGTGAGCGGTTTCCTGTCGAGTTCCGCCCTATGTATGGGGGTGTGGAAGCGTCCCAACACAAACCGGTAGAACGCGAGCGTCACCAAATCGCAAATCTCAAAGTGAGCGACCGATAACTAAGAGTGATGAACCCATCTCACAACAGAAAGGAAGAATTATGTTCACACTCACCACTGCTCTACTCACCACTGCTCTACTCACCACCACACCTATCCCGGTCGATACCTCTCCCGCTTGGGGATATGAGTCTGTGTCAGACATCGACACCTCTCACTACGCTTCGGTGTATGCCGCCTTTGGGGGTGAGGTGCTGAGTTATACCTCTTCAGATGCCGAGCTTCCGAGCCTCACCGTGACGAAGGATTTTTACGAGGTGCGTGACCCTTCCGGGGTTACGCAGCGTATTGAGCTTTATGATGACGGCACCCTTTCAACCTTCGCCGGGTAGCCCCGCCAAGAACTGAAACTGAAGCGGCTAAGAACACACAGATTCTTGGCCGCTTCAGTATTCTGAAAGAAATATACGGAAACGTTTGAGGACAGAAACGGGATGAATATGGCTTCGGACTTACACCCACACACGGCCTATGCTCGTGAAGCGTCTTCTCCCGAAGCACTCGACAATGTTCTCCGAAACAGTGGCGTGTGGACTACAAAGCTCAATGAAGACGAATACCCCCCGGCCCTTCTTGAGCTTATTGAAACCGCCCTCAGAAACCCCGTCGTCAGCAGAGAAACTCAACAAGCTCTCGCACAACACGATTTCCCCGCTGTGAGGCTTCGTGTAGCGACATGCTCACGAGATACTGAAACGCTCTACCCGCTCATGAGTGATGAAGACGAAACAGTGCGGGAAGCCGCCCTCGCCTCAGCTCACGCCTCCACCTACATGCTCGAAACGGTGACCCGCTATGGTGAAACCGAAGCCGACCAAGCGACAGCGTTCCTCACCCACCACGCCCTCACAGGTGCGATGCCTTCTTCTCGCCCGCACCTGCCGGAAAACCTCGCCACCCCGGAAACTATGGACCGACTATGGCGACTCGAAAACGGGCTTGGCGAATGCGACCACCCCGAAGACGATTGCTCCCCATGGGTAGACAGGTGCGTTCAAGCGAGAACACTCGAAGGTTGAGTGTCGGTGGTGGATGCCTATAATGAGCAACCCGTTACACGCACAGGGATGGAATCCCATCATGAATACTCTTATTAGCTCGACCAACCTTGAAGACCGCATCGAAGCAGCCGCTCAAGCCACTCTCACGAGCGAACAACAAAACGCTCTCATCGGTGATGAACCTGAAGTGATGATGATGCTCGCCGGGAACGCGGGGCTGACTCGTGAAAACCTCCTGCTCCTCGCTCAAGACCGAAGCGTTGACGTGCGACTGACTGTCGCTGCCCGGCCCGCTTTAGATGCGGACGTTCTTGTCGCTCTCTCCCTTGATGAATCTGAAGCTGTCCGAGCTGCGGCACAGAAAAGGCCGGACTACCACAACGCCCTCATGAGCATGCTCCTCCGCTGCGGGGTAACTCCAAACCTTGAAGCCGCCAACGCCTTGGACTTATTGAACTTTATGCCTGACTTGTGGGCATGGCCCGAAGGGGTCGAAATCGTGGGATGGGTTCAACCAACAGACGCCTAACCCCGAACGCGTGAGCGGTGTAGAGGATTGAACTTCTACACCGCTCACGCGTTAGTGGGCTATAGAGCCGCGATGGAGCTTCTTCGCGGCCCGGTCGTTCTCTTCTCCGCTTCCGTCCCGGCCTCAATTCCGTATAAACGCTAGGGACAAATCCGAGACAAAACCGCATGATTCTGCGGTTCTTGGAAAAAGCGTTTTCTCGAAAGGCCTCAAAAACGCTGTTTTAACGTGAGGATTCTCGAAACCTGTCACTATGAAATAGAAGGGTCAAACCGGCCCCTCAAATCCGAAATCCCGAGCGAAGGGAGTTCATACACACAGAAATAGAAAAGGAAAAAATTGAAAGCATTAACAACTAATAAAGCCGTTCGCGACCTCATCGCCACAGTAAAAAGAGAATACATTGACCCGTTCTCATACTCATACTTTGATACCCTCGACGTTCTTTACAAGCTGCCTCGTGAGGTTGTCTGTGAAGCTGTATTTGTGATGCTGAAGGAAGTTGAGCTTGGCTTGGACTCGGCTGAAAATCCCCCCTACTTCGTCGTTGAATATGCGTTTCACGATTATTACTACTACATCTTGGGTGAGTGGGAAAGCGGAAGCTGTGGCTGTGAGGAGCACGAGGAGGAGGGCGTGGACTGCCGTGGTGATGAAGAGGTTCATGAAGACGCTGTAGAGGCAATTTGGGGTGAGATTGAAGCAAGGAGTGGATATTTCGACTACCTCGATTTGAGTGAGGAAGCGTTCGATTTCATCTTCAATTCCATCGTTCGGTGAAGCCCTTCGCGGGAGAGGCTCCGCTCGACGATTGAGTGAAGCCGTATCTTTGTCCCGAAAACCTCAAAAGAACGTTTTTGTGTCTCGTAGTGAGACACGCCGTTAGATATATAACAGACAACCAATCGAATCGAGAGGAGTCCACCAAAACTAAATACCAAAGGAAAACACAATGACAATAAACGAAATGCTCAGCGATGAAACCATCGACCTCTTCTTCGCATTCCAACTCCTCGAAGAGGTAGGCTACGCTCCGACCTCGGTAGAGGCGTTCTTACGAAGGGGGGACCTTTGCTCTTCAGAAACTTTCTTGCTGAAGATTTCAGACGAAACCTTTCCAAATGAGTCCTTGAAGTATCTTCTCAAGACCGCCGCCCCTTACACACCCGAGAGTAAGGCTATTCGGGAAGCTATCGCGAAGAGAAGTGACCTTTCACCAAATGCCATGTATGACCTCGGCATCCACCCAAACTCTACCCATATGACTCAAGGAATTCAGACCACCACCCAGCTCCTCGCTGAGGGTGTCGAGAATGACAGGTTAATTTCTAATGCTTTGAGCGAGTATCTCGTCGAGAATCTTGACAAATGGCTTCATAGTGAACTCGATGAATGCGGAGGCGAGTGCGAATGTTACGACGCTGTAATTGAATCGTTTTATGCTGAGCCACAAGCGTAGAAGAGGCATAGATTAAACCCCTCACATAATCTAGGCTTCCCCGCCGCCCCACTTGAACAATTGAGTGGGGCGGTTTTGTGTTTTGTCTCACTTGATTTATACGGAAATATGTGGGGACAAATACACCCGAAAACCTAAAAAGTCCTTCTTTGTGCCTCTTTCTGAGACGCCCCGTTAGGTATTAATTAAGCCGCTTTCCGCTCTCAGAAAAGCGGCGGTTAATTACTACCTCGAAGGAGACACAATGAGAAACATCATCACCCCGAACTTCACCCCTCAAGAACTCTCAACGATTGTTGAGTGGGATTCTGAGGAATGCGGAAGTGAAGGCTACACCGGCTACCAAACGGTGGAACCAAGAACGGTCGAGGAGGCTCTCGCTCTTCCTGAATGGAGACTTCACCCTCTTCAAGCTTTGACTGAGGCTCAAGAGATGCTAATCGCCCGCTCACGGAAAACCGACGAAGTGAACCTGCTCACCCTCGCTAAGCGTGAGGACACAAGTATTTTCACGTTCTTCCACCTGCTCACAAACGAGAGAACCCCGCAAGGTGCCCTCACCGTTATAGCTCAAAGGCTTGAAGGCGTCACCGCTAGCCGAGTCATTGTGAGACACTCCAACTGTGGCCTCGCCGCCCTAAAGGTGGTGGCCGAGAGAGAGCTTTCAGACCGGAGAGATAAATCCGTGCTCCACTACATAGCCGAGCACCCTCGCTTCTGCGAACTTCTTGAACTGCTGATTGAGGATGGGCGATTCACTCTTCCTGAGGGGTGGACTCTCACGGAGGAGCAAACGCTTGGCCTCCGTTCCCATATTTCACCGGAAATTGCTTCGGTGCTTGAAGCCTACGGCGAAGCGGCGTGAGGGTAGGAGAATGACTAAACCAATCCATCAACTCGACCTCATAGAACAGCTTGAAATAGCTGAGAGTCCGACCGCTTCCAAAGACGCTCTTCGCTACTTGGGTTACTCAACTTCTTTCATGACAGTCCTTGAAGCGGTCTTGGAGAATCCGAGGTGCCCACGTGAGCTTCTTGAGCGTGTAGCGAGCGACAACTTCCATGAGCTTCATTTTCTCGCGGAGGAAATACTGAAGTCCCGCACCCCCAAATAATGCCGATATTGAAGGGTGGAGACGCTATAGAGCTTCTCCGTCCTTCGGTATAAAGAACCCCCTCTCAAGGTCTGACAGCATCTTGAGAGGGGGTTCTTTTTGTCTCAAGTGATTTATACGGAAATGCGTAGGGACAAAAGTAGAGGCTTTCTCGACCGGGCTGCTCTAAGGCGAAGAGGGTGCCCCGCCCGCTTTCACCCGCCTCACGAGGAAGTGCCGATATTTACGGTTGCCTCTCTCTTTGAGAGGCAATCATCTCTATCGAAAAGGAACCCTCTCATGACTGCCCCAACACCTAATTTCCCGCCTCTGCCGCCAAACTCCGCACCGGGCGAGCCAAGGAAAACTTCAATTAAGAGACTTCTCTTCGCCGTAGCTGTCGTTTTTCTTCTGACCATTTTGGCTCTCTTTTTAGCTTTAAGAACTCTTCCAACCCCGGCACAAGTCACGCCACCACCCGCCGAACCCGCCGTTGTGGAAGAAAAACCTATCGAAGCTCTCATCACCGTCCGCCAAGACTTCACGAACGCTCCTCGGTTCGCGTGCTTGAAGGGAGATGGAATGACTTACCTCACCTCCTCTCCGTCTCTTGAAAGCCTGTATGCTCTGAAAACCTCACACACACAGGTAGCGGGAGGCGGCGAGAGCGTTTCGTGGGGCAACCCTGAGTGTCGCATGGTGATAGTCGAAGGCTCTGAAGCGTTCGCTGACCTCAACTCGACGGTCGAAAACGCGTCGAAGGAATTTCAGGTAGACGGTGTGGACCTTACTTCAGAAGGTGACCACCTAATATCGCTTGAAATAATTTCCGCTTCAGCGAAAGAATTTGCGGGCGTTGCTGCTGTTCACGCCGTCTTCGCACAAGCCCCTCAAGGCACAGGGCCGCATCCTGACCCTATCGCTCTTCCGGAGGTCGAGAATTTGAGTGAGACGCTTCAGCTGCTGAAGGCCGCGAGTGAACTCAACGACGCCGAGCTGCGAGATTTAGTGGTTTCTGAGGCTGTCGTGCTCGATGCCGTGAAGCTACTCTCGACCGTCGAGAAGTAGCTGCCTCATAAAGAAGAACCCCTACACCTTGTAACTTTAGGTGTAGGGGTTCTTCTGTGTTGAGACAAGAGGGCCTCATTTCTCTTGGCGAAGGACCTCCATCTCCTCCTGAATGAGAGCTTCGTAGTGTGCTTCGATGTCTTCAACAGTCGCTTCATTCTTTAACGCTTTCTCGCTTTGGATGAATTCCGCCACCGCTATTTCTTGAGAGATTTTTCCGAGGTGACGCCCGCGTTCGCGGGGGTCCTGCCTCATGATTCTTTTCCGGATGAGGTCGCTGAGGCTGAGCTTGAAGACTCTCGCCTCCGCTTCAGCTCGAAGTAGAGCTTCTCCCCGCATTGAGATATTTGGAGAGTTCTCGACGGAAGCTCTATTACTCACCGGTTTTCTGCCCACTTTTCCGCTACCTTCACCGCTTGTGAGGTTGTATAGCCCCGCGTTTTCGTCTTCAGCTCTGACGTTTCGGTATGAAGGGGGTGAGCTAAACAGCCCCGCCACGAATGCGGTAGCCGTCATGCCTGATGCTTTCGCTTCTGCCTTCAGGTCGCCAAGCTCAAGCTCCGTAAGGGCGAGTCGCTGTGACGGGCGTTTTGTCTGACCGCTGTTCGCTGCTTTCCGCCGCCCGTGTTCTTCTCTCTCCTGAACTGCGTCAGCCTTTTCTTGGAGTTTGTCTGCTGCTCGCTGCTCCCTTTCTGCTTTAACTGCTTCCCGCACTTCTATCAGGTTCTTCAGCTCTTTGAGCCATGATTGTGCTCCCTCAACCGAAGCTTTGGCTTCCTGTTTCTTCTCTTCGAGCCTCTCCTTTTGGCGAGGTGAGAGTGAAGAGTCGTCCATAAGCTGCTGCTCGATTCGTTCAAGCATGGCTACCGCTCTCTCGCTTTTTCTCTCTGCGGGGCCGAGCTTTTCTTTCAAGTGCGGGAGGCATCTTTGTCCACCCTGCTGTTTTGACCGACACATTTGTGTTCCTTTCTGTAGTGACCGCCGAGTGACGGTCACCTTAGTTATCGGCCAATTTGTCCCGACTGTAATTCCGTTGATTTTGTATACGGAATTAAGGGGACGAGAAATGAGAGAGCTTCTCCGTTTTCGTCCCCTCTAATTCCGTCGATACGTTGATTCTGAAGGGGAGGGGTTCAACGCCTGTTCATGAGTCCTCAGGCTGAGGGGTGTTTTTGTAGGGGAGGGGTTAAAAATGCTTCTGTCAGCAAAAATGAGAAAAAATCGCATCTGAGGGCATTAAATCATCTAGGGCACCCAATGGTCCATACGTGCCGCAAAACCCCCTGAGAGTGGCGTTAGGGGGCGTTTGCGGCCTCATTGTGAGACTTTGGAGGCATAAGGTTTAGCAATGGGAGGCAAAACGATGCCTTATGTGAGTGTCGGTGGTCCGGGAGAAACTACACCCACCCCCTACAAAGGACTCTCCTCTTCTGAAAGGAACCCGCTCATGACTGTCACTGCTCTCACCACTGAAAATCTTTCCCTCTCGCTCGCCCAAGCCGCGACCGCAACCGGTTTCTCGGAAGGTCGCTTCCGCTACAACCGAACGCGTCTTGAACAGCTCGGCGTCGAAATTACATCCTCAGGGTGGAGTATCCCGGTGGTGGTCTTGATTCAGCTCGGGTGGCTCTCGGCTGAGAAAGTATCCACGTTGGAACTCTCACCGCTTCAGAAGGCGGAACAGGCTGTTGAAGCGTTGAAGCTCGAAGTAGAGAAATTGAAGGCTCAGCTTCAAGAAGAGCGAACTCAGAAACGTGGAGGTCTTTTCGCCCGTAGGCGTTGACCCTTCAGGTTCGATTGGTGAAGGGATGTGAGAGAAATCTCCGTCCCCTCCATTAATTCTGCTTGGTTCACCCGAAACGAACCGATACCTCTATATGAGGTGTCCATTCAGGCCCCTCAATTCATACTGAAGGACCCCACATGAATCTTGAACTAAGCACCCCTATTACCGTCATCCTTTATGCTCTTTTTGGCATCCTCGCCGTAGCAGCAGTAGTTTTTAACGCTCGACTCAGGCGTCTCCCTGAGGTTGTAGAGACTATCGTCCATGAAGTGAGCCATTCGCTCGCCGCCCTCACCGTGGGTGGAACGCTTCCTTTAAGGATTACTCTTCGTCGTGAGGCTGAAGCCGAAGTCTTTGGTCTCACGACGACGGACTCTCGGATTGCCGCGATTGTGACCGCTTTTGGCGGGTATCTAGGCCCAATTGCTCTCGGCCCGACTCTTATTGTTCTGAGTGTCACCCCTAAAGTGAACACCCCGTTTATTCTTTTTGTTCTTCTTGGTATTTTTGTGGCCCTCTCCACGCTTTTCATATTTTTTCCCGCCGCTCGAATTTTCCTAACTCTCGCTCTGTGGCTCGGGGGTGTTGTTCTTTTAATCGCCCCGCCTGAGCTTATGACAGGTGGAACAGCTCCCGGCCCGGCGGCCGCCGCCCTCATCATTGTCGCTATTTACGCCGTCAGCCTCATTGGGCTTTGGAATCATCTTTTCACCGTGTGGAAAGGTGACTCCCTCCGTTCACTTGGTTTTCTCATTGTGGCGACAGTCGCGGTAGTTGGGTTGTTCTTTTTTCCTTTTCTTGCCGGGCCGGTTGCCTTCTCGCTCGGTATTTTTTTAACCCTTAGCGGCGGGAAAACAATTTTCACTCACCGTCAACATGGTGGGGATTTTTTCGTCTTGAGCGAAAGTCTTGGTGGAACGCCGCTTCGGTGGTTCGTAGTCTTCTGTTTCTCCGTCCCCTTGGCTCTCGCCGTGGTGGCTCGGGTGCTTTTCGTCCTCACGGGTTAAATCACCTTCAGCCCCGCTCTTAAACCACCCCATTACTCACTACTGAGTAATGGGGTGGTTTTGTGTCTGAAATTAAGATGCTCAAATCCCTTCGATTAGCCGATATTTACGGTGAGCCAAACGCTCAGTAAATACCTAGAAAGAAGGAACCCCATGAAATTCATCACTACATCCACCACAGCTCTAACTTTGACGGCTCTGCTTGTCAGCACACCGGTCACAACAGCTTTTGCTTTAGACACGCCACCACCCGCCGAACCCGCCGTCGTGGAAGAGACCACCGTTGAACCCGAGGGTGCGGAAGAGGTTGTTCAAGATGCTGTAGAGTCACCTGAACTGACCGTCACCTTCGCTCAAGAACCGTCAGTAATTGAGGGGCCACGAGGTGCTGAAGTTGTCTTCCCTGAGAGTGAGGGTGTCAGCTACACACTCACGAATTCTCTCTCTTCAGCTCGCCACGGTGAAATCTCATATACCTTTTTTGTGACGGCCACGCCTCTTGACGGCTTCATTTTCGAGAACGGCGAAACCGAAATATTCTTCACGCTTGAAGGTTCATACCCAAGCGAAGCTATGCTGACGCCGATTCCTCGCCCCTCAGCTCCGTCAGTTCATGGGTTCACTCAAGACGATATTGAGTTCCCGCAGGAAGAACTCGACTTCACATGGAAGCTCGTAGAGCACTCCACGGATTATACTCCAACCGGAATGAAATATTCGCTCTTCAGGATTGATGCGGTCGCAGACGAAGGCTATATTTTCGAGACCGGTCAGAAGACCCACACATGGTGGCTCACTTACGAGCCTTCAGAGATTCGCATAGCTCACCCGGACATCCGTTTCGAGAGTGACAGCATCACTCCCGAAGGCTTGCTGACAGCCTCCGCTTACCTTCAGCTTGATGCTTCCAATCCGGGGGTCTCATACGAAGTTATTGGTGAGGGGTGGGAACCAACCGGCGTTCCGGGCGAGTGGAAGTCAACGAAAACCCGTGACTTCCGGCTCGGCGTGAACTTCAACGACTTCGCTGTTTATGTCAAGAGTCCTCAGGGTTCAGTCGTGGTTGGTGACGCGGACCTAATAGTTGACCAAGAAACCGGCTACATAAAAATGCCATTCCTTCTTGAACGCTACTTTGCCGCTGTCTGCCCCGCTGACGAACGAGGCCCTCTGAGGCTTCCAAATGACGGGGTTTCAGACTGCTCGGTGGAAACACCTCCGGTAACGGAAGAACCAACGGTAGAAGAGCCTGAAGATAAGACCCCTCCAACCACGGAAGAACCAACGGTAGAAGAGCCTGACAAGGGAATCACCAAAGTTCCTTCCGGCCCAAGCATTGACGACGACGACTACGGCGTCACAAGGAAGTGGACTTTTGACACGCCAAGCCCTGAAGAACACCCTTCCACCGCCGAGCGTTTAGTTCAGACAGGTAGTGATTCGTATATTTCATTCCTTGCCGCGAGCGGATTGCTGTCACTCTTTGGTGGTGGCTTACTACTAACGAGAATTCTTCGCCGCGAAGAAGGTGCGGGCGAATAAGTCCACTCACCCTAAGTGACCCCTTCCGAGGTATTCCCGGAAGGGGTCACTCAGTTCCCCAAGCTTTTGTGGCTTGAAAATATTTTGAGTCTCACTTCGAGAAAACTGCCGATATTCAAGGGTGAAGGAAACAACACCCATGACTATCACCCCAACGACTGAACAAATTCGCCGTCTCTACGAGCTTTACCCCGCTGAATATCGCCGTTCACTCGCGACTCAATACCGTCATGTTGAGAGAACCTTATGGAACTCCCGGCCCGACTTCCGAAACCAAACCCCTCACCGTGCCGGAAGTATGGGCGACTTTTTCAAGAAGACTCTCCCTCTCTCTGCCGATGATTTGCTCTTTGCTTATCTTGAAGCGAAGGAAGACCACATGCGATTCTGTGCTGAAGGACTCGTTGAGATGGGCCTTGAGTCTGTTGATGGTCGCCACTCACCTCTCGCCACCGCATTCCTCCTCACCGCTGTTTTCCTCTGTGACCGAACCTTTACCGGCTATCAAGACGAAGATGCTATCCGAGCCTTCATTAACGCTTTCATGTGCGGGTATGAGGAAGTGGAGTTTCTTACTTCTGAAGCCGACGCTCGCTATGGAGCTGACCTTTTCGCCCTCTCTTGGGTAGAAGGTTTAGAGAGCTACTTCATTCAAGTGAAACCGGTTTCCTTTTTTAGGGGTGGCCCCTCAAACCCTCAACTTCAAGCTGACCGCCGTCGCCTGTTCTCGAAGGTTAAAGAAACCAAAAAAATGACGGGGTTAGAGGTTTATTGGTGGATTGTTCCACCACACGGCGAAGAGATTCGTCCGTCCACTAAAGAGAAGCCAATGCTCCTCAGCACTGACGATGCTTGGGAACTCATCCCTCTTCATTGTCGTTAAAGACGCTCTGACACGTTCCGCCATGAGATGCCGATATTTACGGGTGAGTCATCTCCGGCTCATCTACCTCGAAGGAAAAACCATGTGTCAAAAAAAACCCGCTCTCCGTTGTTACACTCACGCTCAAGTTGAGCTGAAGAAGGCCGAAGGTGCCTTGAAAACAGCTCAACAGCTTGCCTCTTCATATGAGGAAGGTGAGCTTCCCCCTAAAATCTCTCGTCGGCTAACGACCGCTCATGCGGTCTTAGAGAAGCGAAAGCTTGAAGCCCTTGAAAATGCGATTTCCCGATACCCCTCCTCTAAAGCTCTCTTAAAACAAGCTGAAGAAGAACAGAAAGCGGTTCCGAGCGAAGCTCTTTTACTAGCTACAGAAACTGTTTCTGACGTGGAAGCTCTGAAGGCTCGCTCACCTGAGGGGTTCAAGATTCTTCACAGCCTCGTGAGAGCGAAACAGGCTCTCCCGGCTTACAGAGCCTCCGGGAAACTGCCCGAGTTAAATCAGGCTCGGGTCGAGTTGATGGAGCTTCTTCGTGAACAAGCTTCGGAAGAATACGGCGAGAAGGAAGCAAAAATTCTCGCTATTGCGAAGCGTGAGCTTGTCGCCGGGAAGTCTGCCGCCTCCGACACCAATACTGTAAACAAAACACCCTCTTCACGGAAACATGAGAAACTTCCGCCTCCTAGCATCACGCGTTCTTCGCCCTCTTCCAAGAAGCATGCTGAGAAAGAGTTCTTAGAAGCCCGCCGGAAAACTATCCAAGCCCAAGCTCAGGTATCAGAAGCTCGACCCTCGCCTCCGCCTGTCGTGAGGAAGAAGAAGCTAAGAAAGTTCTAGCTAGCTTCTCTAACCTGTTGGGCCTACGCCGGTAAGAGAGTCACCGGCGTAGGCCCAACATTGTTTCTACGGAAACAGTGAGAGACAAAAACCAAGAAACGACAGAAAATGTTCGCCGCGAAAAAATCATCCGTTAGCTATTAAGTAGAAGCCTCAAATCGAGACTTAAATACCAAAGGAAAAACAATGTTCGCACGAATTATTCTTAACAAAATCACCATCACCGCCACCGCTCTTCTACTCGTCGTGAGTTCCCTTCTTGGGTGGGCCAACGACGGGGGCGTAGAAGATATTCACACCGGTGTCACTACAGCTGTGTCTGAGCAAGAACAGGTGAAGAGCATCCTCGACGCTATTAAATCTCCACCCACTCTGAAGAGCCGCGAGGGTTAAGTCGAGTGGCGTCTCAAATTTGGACGCCACCTTGGAAAACGACCGATATCTAAGGGTGACCGTTAAATCGGCGGTCACTACAGAAAGGTCAATCATGCCATTTATCCCAATCGCTCTCGCCTTAGGCGGGCTATTAATACTCTTCTTGAAGCACGTCGTGAAGGGGATTGTGAAGCTCTTTCGGGTGGCCCCCGTTGTAGCTTCAGCCGTCCTCGGTTTCGCTGTTGTTTTACCCTTCTCACTGAAGCTCATTAACTCAGGCTTCTTTGGGTTCTTGGGCGGAATCACCCTTCTTATAGGTGTGGTTTCACTCCCTATCTTCCTTGGCTTCAAGCTCAAGGAACGCTCGCACAGCGGGGAAGTGAAAGCGATTGTTGCCGCTCTCGCAAATTCCTCTCACTTGAAGGATTTCTATGCTCCTGAGCGTGATTTCACAAACCCTGAAACTAAAGCTGTTGACGAGAGAACCCGCTCCCGTGTCGTGAAGAGCTTCATTGTGGATGCCACGAAAAAAGACACGTCGATTGAGAGTTACTTGATTACGTTCCGCGTTCTCGCTGACCCACAAAAACTACAGAAACTCATGAGTGACATTCAACACGAACTCGGGTGGGCTGAAATTCGGAAAGATTCGTCTTTCTCGGAAGGCGGGCTTCACCGTGTCATCATTACTCCAAGCACCGCTAACAACCCACTCTTCTCCGCCCCATTAGACGCTGCGGAATTCTATAAGAACTACCCCATGGAAGACCGGTCTTGGGCAAATATCGCTGTTGGACTCAACGCTGAAGCTGAGGTGGTCCATATGCCACTGTCACAGAGCCTGTTCGTCGGCACTTCAGGCTCAGGTAAGGGTTCCGCTGTAAACGCGGTCCTGAACCACTACCTGCTCGCTCCTGAGGGTGAGGAATCATTCTTTCTTCAGGGCCTCGTTGAGATTTATGGTGTTGACCCGAAATTCACCGAGTTGGAACGCTACTCAGATGCTCTCTTCCTCACCGAAGTTGAAGAGGAAAATCGCTCATGGCGAGTCGCTGTAGACGGAAATGAAATTGCGGGAACCATCCGTGAAGTCTCACGCCGTATGGAAGACCGTATCTTGAAGCTGAAAGGCCGAAGCTTCACTCCTTCGACCCAAGCTCCCCTCCTGCTACTTGTCATTGATGAAGTGCTAGCGATGCTTCAGGAAGCTGACAAAGAGACGATTCGTTTGCTCCGTAATATCCTTGTCAAGGGCCGAAGCAAAGGTATCTTCGTGTATGCCTATGGACAGGAAGTAACGAAAGAGTCCATGGTTCTTCGTGACAACTTCCTCTCGAAAACTGCTTTGAGGCTTTCTAAACAAGCTGACGCTTCCACGCTCTTCGGTATGGATGCCGCTGAACTCTCAGCGTCAGGTGTCCACCCTGAAGCGATTGAAAATCCAAGCTCAGCGAACAACTATAAAACGGCGGGTCTCGCATATAGCTTTGACGCCAAAACGAACGCCTTCTCGATGATGCGATTCTTCTACACCTCTGACGACCTCATCGAAGAGATTCGGTCGATGTATACACCTAACGCGGCGGATGAAGCTGAATATGTTATCCCTGAGGGCGTGAAGCTTTAAGCCACCCGGCGTTGGAGGGGCTGTTTCTACCGATACTCAAAGTTGAGACGCCCCAAAATCGCCGTTTCGACCAAATTGTCGCCCGTTTGCGTCACTATGGAAATACAAGAAAGAAGGAACCTTTATGAACCTCCCTACGCCGAAGACAATCAGCGTGGCTACGCTAACTGTCTTCACAGCACTAGTGCTCGCGGGTTGTAGCACTGTGTCTTCTCCCGCCGAGAAGACCTCCGACGACCCGGCATCATCATCGTCTGTTGCTCCCACAGAGACTCCTACAGAAGACGTCATTCAGGAACGTTATGAGCTTCCCGAAGGTGTCTCAACTCTCACGATTGGGGGTGTTGAACATACCTGTGCTGAAGACCCCGAAGTGGGTCAAGCGACAAGCATCAACACTGCGATTGTGCCCGCGAACAGCACCGATGCTGTAAAGCTCGACACCGGGGAATGGGTCCTCTTGACGTGCGGTTATCCCGCGTCAGATGACCTTCTTCGGATGCTTGAAGAGGAAGGAATCGACATCAACTAAGAGAAAAACCTCTCGCTCATGTCCACCCGTCAATGCTCAAATACTGTTTCACTTCTACCCCGCTGAAGAGGGTCCTCGCCTTCGCCCTCCTGTCGCTCAGCACGACCGTCTTCGCTTCTTTGTTGTTTATCTCCGCTCCCGCGTTCGCGGTTGAATGTGGACCCGCTCCGTCTTGCTCCGTTTCTTCCACGGCTCCAACAAATTCAACCGTTGAATCCGACGGTTCAGATATCGTAGCGTCGCCGCCGTCAAGTAACGGTGGGGTGGTGGACCCTACAATCGAAACCCAATTTGTTCCCTGTGGCTTCTACGGAAACACTTCAAGCATCAGTTTCCCCACAACGGCGACAAGCTGCGGGAAAGTTCCATGGAAGAACATCTGCCCACCCCTTCCCGACCGTTCCCCTGTCGGTTGGGTTCAGATATATAAAAATGGGTGGAACAGCCTTGGAAACCCCACCATAAAGCTGATTGGGGAGCGATGCGTTTACCCGAGCGACCCGGTAGTCGAGTCGCGAAAATCAGTCGCGAAAATCTATACCGGTGGTCAAGGCGACTTCCGACATTCCCTCTCTACAGTCACCGCTCAAACACTTGGTGAAGGAACCGTCACCTCGACAACAGGGTATGTGTCGCGAGGTGTCAACCTCTCTTCTCCTGAAAAATGGGCGGGGTCATGGACACCAAGCTTTACCGCTCGCACAGGCACAAAACCAAGCGGCGACCCCCTCTACGGCTATTACTCCCTTCAATGGCGACTCGACTACCGGGGCTGTGAAAAATGGGGTTACCCGTCTTGGGTTGAGCACACTCCACGGTGGGACTGCGGACAGTCGGGCTATGACACCATCCTGACTCCATACACCTACGCGTGTGACTCAATACCGCCCCTAAAAGAGGGTTTACGAGCGGGTGCGAAATTCCGTCCGGCTGACTGTGTTTCCTCACTGTGGGAATGCGGAGTCGAAGGGAAAATCAAGGTGGCGGGACAAAGTGGCCCGTTGACGGTCATGCGGAACGGTGACCCTGTAACGGTTGTTTTTCCGGCCCTAAAAATCACCGGTGAAGCTGTCAAAGCTGTCCGTGGCGAGGAAGTGCGAGTCTCGCTCACTGACGGGGCAACGCCCCTGAACCCACAGAACCGTGACCCGAACTCGAAGAATCAGTTTTTTGACGCCTCATGGAAATGGGACAAATGGGAAGCGAAGAAGCCGTCCACTCTTCGTTTCCATTGGGCGAGTGACCCCGGTCACCCTTTCAGTTTCACCGCTAAGAACCGCTTCACCGGCGACTTCCGGGTTCAACAACAGGACACCATTAATAGCTCTCCTGTAACCGTTTGGGCGAGTGACCAAGCTTCCTGCGGCAGTTCACACTCACCTGAAGTTTCAGTGCTCAGGGCGGTGTCGCGTGACGACTAATACAGCCCACATGCTTCGACTTCAGCTGCCGATATTAGAAGGTGACGACCTCACTTCGAGGTCTCTATAAGAAAGGAATACTCCCATGCCCAATCCCACACTCACAAGCGATAATTCGCTCATCACTTCGTCTACACCCCCGAAGGTCATCATCAACATCCGACGCATAAAAACCGAGGTTGAAGCGTTCTTCGCTGAACGCGGTTTCATCCTGAGTGGTGTCCGCACTTGGTATAACAGCGAAACCGCCGTCCGCTCGTCTGAGTCATTCAGGAACTCCGGAAAACCTGTCGCATATCTCCGGTTCGCTGACGCTCTACTGACCGCCCCGTCACAGCCGAATTCTCCTCGCTCAGTGACTTTGGAAGAGATTGCTGAAGCTCTCGCACACGTTCGTGAAACTCTCTCGGACCTTCCGGAAATCACCATTATGGAAGGTTCGCGAACGCTGAAAGTTGTTACTGAGACGTGGTTCAGTGAAAGCGAGATTCGCACCCGCCGCCGTAACAAGGGAATTCCGACTGAATAACTGTCACTTGACCTTATAACGCCCACCACCTCCCTCTGTCCGCTCCTGACCTGATTGGAGAACTCACCCTAAATACCGAAGAAAGCTGTCCATTTGTCCACCCTCAACGCCTCAGAGCACAACGCATCATCCGCATCATCATTGGAGGAAGTGAGCCTCTCCCGTGAAGAGCTACACCAATTCTTCAACCTGAAAGCAGGAACGGTTGGGGGGAGATATTGTGGTTCAGCTCCGGTGATGGGGCAACAGAGCGGAGGTCAAGTGATTAAAAAAATCACGACTCCAAGAGCCTCATTTATTGCCGCGTCGAGAACTCAGAAGTGTTCTCCTACTACTTGCCCAAAAGGTGTCGCTTCCGCTTCAGCTCAAAACTCTGAAGAGTTGAAGCACATGCTGACTCAACACTTTGAGACGGGCGGTGGCCTTCTATTTGGAACTCTTACTCTAAAGAGTGATTTCATCTCTTCGCCGCGTGGGTTCTCAAATTCTGCTATCGCGGTCCGCTCTCTCCCGGAGTATCAAGAGATAAAAAATATGCCACTTGCGTCAAATCAAGAACGGCGGCATCTGATTGCTCAGCTCCAAGAGAAATATACTCACGAGGTAGAAGCTAACACTTGGGAGGATTGGACCCTCTCCACACAGCTGAAAGCCGTTCGCGAAGCCTTGATGCGAACATTCGTGGGAAATGTATGGGTTCGTGAAGCCTCAAAGCTTGGTGTTCTTGGTCGTGTCTCAAGTCTTGAGGTGACGCTTTACCCCCACCCAAAACTTGGTTGGAAGAAAATAAGAGCTAACCTTCATGCTCATTTCCTTCTCTTCACTGAAGAAGTAATACCTGACGCTGACCCGCGAGTGACAGCCTTAAAGGACTCCCTTCATGGCCGGTGGAGTAGGGTGTTGGCGAAGCATGGGTTCACTTCGCGGCTCAAGCACCAACAGCTTGTCTCCGTAGTTCCTTCCGAAAACGCAGCCACCCGCCTCAGCTCTTACCTCCCCAAAGGAAGCTTGTCTGAGAAAACAAATGACGGGTCCGAGAGAACTCAGGGTAGAAGCCTCTTCGCCCCACTTATTGACGCCGCAAAAGCTCATGCTCAAGGGCTTCCGGTTCCGGTTGGGGCTGTTTCCCTGTGGAAAAACCTCGAAGCTCTCTTCTCGGGTATCCATCTCTACCGCGTAACGCCGAGCCTTCTACAGCGATACCGCGTGAAGGAATTTCGGGCTTCTAAGAAAGCGAGTAGGCGAGCTGTTTCCGTAGAGCCATTAGCGGTGGTTGACCCTAAGGAATGGCTTGAAGTGAAGAAGACGACGCCCGAGCTGATGTTTCTTCTTCAGGAAGCCGCGACGAGTTCAAGCCCCGCCGTTCACCTGAGCGAACTGTTTTCAAGCTTGAACGTTCAACACCTCCCCCTGAACACATGCTGACCCGCAACGCTCTTCCGTGAGCTGAGCGACGGCACAAACTTAAAGAACTGTCCTTCTTTAAGTTTCATTCTTTAAGTTTTGTCGGTGGTCCAAGGGAAGATGAAATCATCATCGAAAGGGGTCCACCGTGAACACTGAAGTCGCACCCATCAACAACTTGTCAGAAGTTCTTCGCACTCTTGATGCGAGCGTCGCTCCTTCTACTCAGCTCGCTTATACCCAAGCCTTAACAACCCTTCAGTCTCGGTTCAGTGAAAAAGGGTGGGCACTCTACCCTGAAGGCGAAGAGGGTCAGCTTGATGCTTCACTCTTCACACAACAGCTGTTGAGCTACCTTCAAGAACGAAAGGATGAGAGGGTCACTCTCTCAACGATCAACAAGACTGTCTCGGCACTAAAATTCGATGCTTCTCGCCGCTCGCCGCTTGCTCTCGGGCTTCTTAACGGTGAGCTTGTCTCTCAGTTCTTGGCGGGCCTTACTCGTCGTCACGCACGTGAAGAGACCCCGCATAAAGCTCACGCCTTCACGGTTGAACAGCTCCATCAGGTTCACGCTCACTTGAGAGACGACTCGCGTCCACGGGCTGTTCGCGACCGAGCACTCATTGCCGTTGGCATTGCCGCCGCATTACGAGCCAGTTCCATCAGTGAGCTGAAGCTTAAGGACGTAAATCGAACCCGCACTTATGACGGTTTGCTTCTCCGGGTCCGTTTCTCAAAAACCGACCAAACGGCGAACGGGGTTGATATTCCGGTAAAAGCCGCACCTTCTTCTCGAATCTGCCCCGTGAAGGCTCTTGACGCGTGGTTGAGCGTTCTTGAAGCTCAAGGCATCACTCGTGAGGCGAACCCTGAGTTCCCGCTCTTCCCGGTCATGAGGGGCGAACAGGTCAAGCACACCGAGATGAAACACCCTGCCGTATCCATCACCAAGCTACTGAGAGACACCCTTGTCTCCGCACAAATTGTTTCACGCACCGGCTCGGAAGCCTTCTCTTCGCACTCGCTTCGGTCAACCTTTATTACGCTCAGCTCACAAAAGAGCATTCCCGCCGAACGTATTGCTCGCGTTTCTCAGCACCAATCATTGAGCATCCTCAGGGGTTACGACCGGACCGAAATTGAAGCGTTTGGTCAGGCTGAATATTTGGCTTGACGGTTGCCTTGACGTGGATTGTCTGAAACCCGGACGATTATCCGTATGACCGAATTGAATGAACTCATCGCGGCCGCTCGCACGGACAGCCTCTCCGGGGGTCTTATTGACGCGTTCCTGTGTGAAAAGGCACAAGACTTCATCGACACACGGATGGATGACCTGTATATGGCATTCTTCGAGGCTGAAGAAGAACCGCCTTCCCACGGCGGGGCTGTGTGTGAAAGGTGTTCCGACGAGGTAAGCGAGCTATCCGAGGGTATTAAAGAGCTTCTTGATCAGAGCGAGGCGGAATACACCGACAATGACGTCTTGATCATCACCGATTTTTGGGCTGCGAAAGTAGCCGAGCCATGTCCCGGAAGGTTCAGTTCTTCAACAGAAAAAGAACACGGATCTCAGGCGTGAACACATGCCCCGTGTGTGGGTAAGTATCAGGTAAGAGCTATTCGTGCGACAGAGGAATTGTCGTCAGTCTGAAGAAAAACATCTGACAATCTCAGCCTCAAGAACTACGGACAGCCAAAGGGCCGGTCACCTCAAACAACTGAAGGTGACCGGCCCTAGACTGTGAACCGCTGAACCGTCGTGAAAACGTGGCTCGTGAGTTCCCGTGTCAGAACTCGTAAGCGACAAGTCCATCCATGGTGGAAACTACTCGAACCTGCTTATCCCAAACATCCCAATCTTCAGAAGCATCAAAGGGACGTGGCGAACCTGTGACAGCGACCGCTTTCGAGAATCCACTAACGGGGATATCGTTGCTTTCTACACCACATCCCACTGTGCTTTTGTTACCCGTCCAAGTAATCTTTCCTTCCGCGGGAATTGAGCGTTCGTAAGCTTTATAGTCCGGCCCCGAGACTTCACAGCGGAACACTTGTTCGGCGGTCGGTGCTGAAAGGGTGCCGTCCTCCAGATCGATGAGCTTATGATCATTACCGACAGCGATGACCTGTATGGAGCTTCCGCGAGGGACTTCCCACCCTTCGTTGTCAAGAAGGGTCAGCTTTTCAACCTCCGTTTCCCAGATTTTCTTTCCGGTCATAGGCTCGAATCGCCATACGGCTTGGGTGGAAGGAAGGTAATCCCAACGACCCTGCTTCTCCTGAATAGTGGATTCGCCGCTACACATGACAGCGACGCCGTTTAAGCAGGGAGTTCCTTCGGCTTCCCAGAGAGTCTCACCTGTCTTAGTGTCAAGAGCAAGCGTCGAGAAGTGTCCGACGCTGTCCTTCATCGGAGCTACGTCAATCATGCGGCTAGCAATGGTGAGCACATCGGATTCCCCTTGGCCGACTACTTCTGTTCCATCCTTATTGAAAAAGCTTGTCACAATGTTGAGATCTTCATACCCGACACGGCTGTCTGATCGCCGCAGATCGGAAACCCCGAGATCTGATATTGGCCTGCTCCACTTGATCTCGTTGTCCCGGAAGAGACCAAAAGTTGGGACGCCCTCCTTCGTCTCGCCGATGAACGTTCCGTCGTCATCAACGCGGTCAATAAAGGCATAGCCCGGGAACACCGACACAGCTTCGTCTACAGACACCTCTCCCCGTGAGGAGACGCTGAGCGTCGAGACAACATCACCGTTCCTTGCCGGAACGCAAGCCTTCTTCTCGTCGAGGCAAACTGTCGCCCAGGTCCCTACCCAATACTCCGGTTCGGTCGTGGCTGCGACTTCGCCGGAGGCGATGTTAATTATCTGTAATGGGTGCGACCGGTCGAAACGGCCAGAATCGTCAGCAGGACCGTCGACGGGATCAAGTATGTTCAGAACAAAAGATTCTCCATTGTCCACGAGCGTCCGAATCTTGAGCGGATAGCTATTAGTTTGTGACCCGGTGTTCGCCGGGTAAGCCCATAGCTCGCTTCCATCTTTCAGGTCGAAGCCGCCAAGCATGAGTGCTTCGTCCTTAATGAAGTAGGTCACTGCCACGTTGGCGTTTTGGGAAATTGCGACCTGAGGCGTGGCATGTTGAATTTCCGCTCTCCAGACAGGCTCAGGTGCTTCTGTGCTGAGTGCCCCCTCGACTTGGTCTCCCTGAATGGCTTCAAGTGCTCCCTCAACGGCACCGCATCCACTCAACGTCAATGCCGCTGTAAGGGAAATTCCTCCGAGGGTGAGCAAAAGGCCTTTTCTTGTCTTCATGATGTCCTTTGTCTGAGAGATACCACCATTAGATGACAAATGTATCCCAAATGGACTTCTCTAGGGGATCGCATAGAAAGCACCTTTTGGTAACGAATCGCTGCCTCGGTAGAGAGGATATTTCGTTCCTGTGGGGGTAAACAACGGGTGCGTAGCCGAATAGTCGTAACTGATCTCTTGGGTGCTTCGCCTGAATTTGCTCGATATGCTCGGGCTATGGGTTTGGATATAGCCGAGCAGAGGCTCGCAGCGAAGCATTTCTCTGACAAATGGGCAGCCATTACCCAAGAGAAACAACAAGCACAGTCTTTTTGGTCTGACTTTTTCCATAAGGTAGTTGGAGTCAGTGATCTTATGAACGCAGGCATCGAATTTGAGCATGCCGTGAAGAATCATGCGACTCAATCGGTCCAGTTCATTGACGTGTTATGGGGTGGTGTTGCCCTCATCGAGCACAAGTCAGCAGGTAAAAGCTTAGACGCGGCCGAAAAGCAAGCACGTGGCTACATGATGCTTCTCGACGCCAAACTAAGAAGCCCTTACGTTATCGTTTCAGACTTCGCTCGAATCCGAATCGTCAACATTCTCCTCGATGAAACAGTTGAGTTCCCCATCGGTGACTTGACGAAAAACTTGGATCGCGTCAATGCCGTGTTCCGTGACTACTCGCACCGTGCCGCGATTAACGAAACTCAAGCTGACAAGCACGCAGTCCAGAAAATGGCGAACTTATACGCGGCATTTGAGAAAGAAGGACACGAAGGTCACCAGCTTTCGGTATTCCTCGTTCGCATCCTCTTCCTCTTATTCGGCGATGATACCCAAATGTGGCACAAACCGAGAGCTTTTGAGGAAATTGTCGAAGACAGCAGAGAAGACGGCTCAGACCTCGGACCTTGGCTACAGGAACTATTCGAGACGCTCGACAGCGAAACCTCACAGCGGCCACCTTCTCTCCCTCAGCGAATATCGCTATTCCCATGGGTTAACGGCGGGCTTTTCCATGAGCGACTCAAAACCTTCTACTTCAACCGAGAAATGCGTGAAGCTCTCCTCGACGCGTGCCGATACGATTGGTCAACCATCTCACCCGCTATTTTCGGGGCGATGTTCCAAACCGTCAAGAGCAAAGAAGATCGTCACGCACTTGGCGAACACTACACTTCAGAAGCAAACATTCTGAAGGTTATTCGCCCACTCTTCCTTGACGACTACACATCACGCATGCGGAAAGCATGGGACGACCCGAAGAAACTCGAAGCACTCCGAACAGAACTCGGCCAGAAGAACTATCTTGACCCAGCATGTGGCTCAGGCAACTTCCTCATTGTTACCTATAAGAGACTCCGCGAACTTGAGTTGAAAATGGTGGCACGAATTCAGGAAATTCGTGGCGGTCAAGGAAACGTCGGACTCGCGGGAACGGCAGAGTATGGCGTTCGCGTCAAACTCACACAGTTTCACGGAATCGAATACGAAGAGTGGTCCTCGCAAATCGCAACAGTCGCGATGTTCCTCGCAGACCGTCAAGCAAACCTCGCCCTCGCAGAGGTAATAGGCGAACCAATCAACCGTTTTCCACTTAAAGAGAGTGCCAATATTGTTTGTGGCAACAGCCTACGAACGGCATGGGACGAAGTATGCCCAATTGATGACAACACCATCATCATGGGAAACCCCCCATTTGTGGCAGCAACAGACTTAAACGCTGAACAGAGTGTCGACCAGAAGCTCGTGTGGGGCAACGTAAAAGGCCTTGGAAATCTCGACTATGTGGCATCTTGGTTCTATCTCGCCGGAAAATACATCCGCAACATAAAGGCACGAGCTGCCTTTGTGTCGACGAACTCAATCACCCAAGGCCAACAGCCACCCATTCTTTGGGGCGAGCTCTACAAAATGGGCCTCGGAATTGACTTCGCCCACCGGTCGTTCGCATGGTGGAACGAAGGCGGCAAGGTCGCATCAGTTCACGCAGTCATCATCGGATTCTCATCACTCCCAAAATCCGCATCACGACAGCTATGGACATACGAAACACCAAAATCTGAGCCAGAACTTGAAACCGTAAAAAATATCAACGCGTATCTACTCAACGCAGAGAACGTGCTCATTAGTGTGCGAAGGAAACCGTTGAACCCTCAGATTCAAGAAATGGATTACGGGAGTAAACCCACCGACGGCAAGCATCTCTCAAACATTTCCATCACAGATGCTGAAAGCATTCGCGAAAGTGATTTCATCGCCGCGAAATACCTCCGCAGAATAATCGGGGCGAAGGAACTGATAGAAGGAACAGAACGATATTGCTTGTGGCTTGTGGAGGCGAGCCCTTCTGACTTAAAGAACTCAACGGTCTTGCGGGAACGCATCACAGCGGTGCGGGAGATGCGTCTAGACTCATCCAAAGCAAAAACGGTTGAAGATGCCAAACGGGCCTCCGAGTTTCAAGAAATTCGACAGCCTGAAAGTGACTACATAGCGGTCCCGCTCCACACTTCAGAGAACCGTGACTATATTCCGATGGGTCTAATGCCCGCTGAAGTCATCATCAATAACGCACTCTCCGTCATACCTGACGGTTCGATGCTTACCTTCGGTTGGCTGATGTCCCGGCCATTCAACGTGTGGACGCATGCCGTCTCGGGACGGATTAAGTCAGACCCGAGAATCTCGAACACGATTACTTACAATAACTTCCCATTCCCCCAGGCTGACGACGCGGCGAAAGAGGAAATCGCCGCTAGTGCTGAGGCTGTCATTGAGGCTCGTGCGGAGTTCCCAGAAGCTTCGCTCGGTGACCTGTATGACAGGCTCTCGATGCCGACGAAGCTCCGTAAAGCACATGCCCGTCTTGATAAAGCAACTCTGAATGCTCTCGGTCTCCGAGCCAATGCCACTGATGAACGGGTGCTTGAAGAGCTGTTCCACCAATATTCCCAACTAACGGGCGGATTCTTGGCTGAACTTGAGCCGCGTAAACGACGGCGATAAGACGGTCGAGGAGAGCGGTAGACGAAAGTTCCTAACTATACTTCCAACTATACTTTTACGCTTTGCCTGAGGCATTGAAACTATTTTTCGATGTGAATAAAGGGAAGTATGGGGCTTCGGTCGAAAACCGATACCCTCCGCCAGTGAAAGCCCCCGACTCGTAGTCTGACTACTTGAGTCGGGGGCTTTCGCTTTGCCTTCCCTCGGGCTTTCGCGCGTCAACTCCGCGAAACTGGCCCTTTCTCTCGAGGTGGCCCCTTTCTGTGCGAAGAAACTGGTGTTTTCGACAGAACAGGCCCATCTCGCGGGGTTCACTCGACACATCGCGGCGCCCGACCAGCCCGCCTCCGCGTGGTTACGGTAAGTACGCCTCAATGACAGGAACCAGCTGCGCGAGGAGTTCTTCGCGGGAGAGGTCGGCGAGCGGCGAGATCTGCATGATGTAGCGGCTGATGCCGATTCCCAGCAGGTGTGCGCCGAGCAGCTGGGTGCGCACGGAAACGAGTGCGGGGTCTTGTTCGAGCTGGGCGAGTGCGGCTGGCCCACGCTGCTCTGCCATGAGCTGAAGCCCCGACTTGAGTGTCTCTGAGATGAGTGCCTGCAGTCGGGCGCGGTTGTCTTCTGATTCGAAGGCCGCCCGGAACAGTGCACGCACGGTGAGCGCTGTTGCGGGGTTTTCCCACATGTCGAGGTAGATCTCGAGGAGCTGTTGTGCTGGCTCATCGCCCGGCGTGAAGCTGATCACTCGCTGCAGGTTTTGCTCACTCTGGCGCAGTACGGCCTCGTCAAAGAGGCCCTGTTTGTTTCCGAAAAAGTGGCTGACGAGTGCGACATCTACGCCCGCTTTTGCAGTGATCGCGCGCAGCGTTGAGCCCTCGAAGCCGTTCTCGGCAAAGGTCTCGACTGCTGCTTTGAGGAGCGCTTCGCGGGTCGATGCGTTTCCGGTGCGGCGGCCGCTGGGGCGCTTCGCTGGCTGCTCGGGCGAGGTCTCGGTCATGACCTCAGTCTATCGCCGGTCAAAACGAATTCAACGTATGTTGAATTCAACGGCTGTTGAGTTTATAGTGAAACAGTTCACAAAACTCGCACAACAGTTGAGGAATCAGAAAATGGCTGAAGCCAACCTCGAAGCGCCTGGCGTAAACCCGGTGCAGAATCCCGAAGCGGCGCAAACATCTACTACGCCCAAGGCGGCTGCTCCCAATCGCAGCAAGCCTGCGCGACCCGAATGGTTAAAGGCCCTCATGCCGGGTCTCCTTGTTGCCGTCGTCTGCGGACTCTTTGCTTCCGCGTTCCTCTGGCCCATGAGCCAGATGGCCCCGAAAGATATTTCGCTCGCGATCGCAGGCCCCGAAGCTCAGGTCGCGCAGATCGAGCAGGCGCTCACGGCGCAGCAGGAAGATCTCTTCCTCTTCACCGAACTCGACGACCGCGCGGCGGTGGAACAGGCGATCGCTGAGCGCGAGGTGCTCGGTGGCATCGCGATCGGCGCTGACGGCGTGGAGTTTATGACCGCGTCAGCAGGCAACGCCCAGGTGACGCAGATGCTTGGCCAGGTCGCAGCCGGCATGAAGGAGAACGGTCCGCTCCCCGTCACGGTCACCGATGTGGTCGGTGGCGGAAACGCCTTCGCCGGTAACCTCTCCATGCTCCCCGCGCTCATCGGCGGCATGATGGGCGGCATGCTCTCGATCTTCATGGTTCGGCGCCCCGCGCACCGCATCATCACGATCTCGGTTGGTGCGATCGGCGTTGGCCTCGTGGGCGCAGCCGTGCTCGGCCCGTGGTTCGATCTGCTTCCCGGCAGCTACTGGCTGAACGCCCTCGCGCTCGGGGGTGCGGCGCTCGCCATCTCCGGCGCAATTTCCGGATTCGGATCCCTCCTGGGCAAAGCCGGAGCCGGCCTCGGCGTCATCTTGGTGATGCTGATTGGCACGCCTTGGGGCGGCGTCATGGTTCCCTCTGAGTTCCTTCCCGGCACGATGGCCACTATCGGCTCGCACATGCCCACTGGCACGCTAGTGAACCTCATCAAGTCGATCAACTACTTCCCCGAGGCGGCTACGTCCGGGCAGTGGTGGACCTTGGCGATCTGGGCTGTCGCGGGCATGCTGCTCATTCTGATTGGTACGCTGATTCACGCCCGCAAGGCAGCGCGGAAGATCGCGGCCTAGTCCACAGCGCACAGTGGTGGGGGGGGGGGGGGGGGGGGGCGCGCCCCCCCCCCACGGCCGGGAATAAAAGTATACCCAACCGCGAAACCGGGCGGGG